>QKGM01000010.1 GCA_003250395.1 Bacteroidota bacterium
ATACGCAGCATCCTGACAATGCAATCGATCTAAATAATTTCATCGGACGGGAAGATAAAATCGAGGTAAAGACCAACGCGCCAGGGCAGGAGAAAACAATTGACAGCAATCACACAACTGGATTTAAATCCAGATACAATGGTATTCTTGAGGCAGGTTTTTATTTGAGAACCCAAATACACAGCATAGGAATGCTAGACACCTACTTCATAAGTGGCCGTCAATGGACACAGCATTTTTATTGCGGATTAGGCACAGGGTTACATTACATTTACGATCCCGGGAAGGCTATTATCCCCTTGTTTTTGGATATGAGATACTATTTCTCAGATAAAAAGATCACTCCTATTCTTATCACAGATTTTGGGATAAACTTCGATACCCAAAACTCTCTGGAGACAGGAATTATGGCTAAGCTGGCATTAGGTCTACGTTTCATGGTATCTCCAAAATCAGCACTAAATCTTAGTCTCGGGTATGAAATACAGCAGACTTCTCAACGTGGATATGTGCAGAAAAACAATGGTGCTGTCGGATTAGCTCTTGGTTTTTCTTTCTGAAAAGATATTTTTTGGATTTTAAAACTATTCACATTTCAAATAACTCAGACTTAATCCCTGTAAAACAGTTATAACAAAATTATATCCGTATCAGAAGTACTATCTGGATATCTGGCAGTAATATAAAGCAGAATCATAACAGGTTTATAAATAACATGAAAATCAACCCAATATTACTCGACGGGAAAGCACTGGCTAAAGAGATAGAGATAAATCTCAGGGCCAGGGTTGCACGAATTATTCAACAGACGGGAACAATTCCTGCTCTGGCTACAGTTTTGGTAGGAAATGACCCCTCTTCCGAGATATACGTGAACATGAAAGGGAAAGCCTGTGAAAGAGTGGGATTGGTTTCCGTGAAGGTACACCTGCCTGAAACGGCTACAACAGAAGAGTTACTTGATACAATTGAAAAACTGAACAAGGATGACAATATTTGCGGAATTCTTTTGCAACATCCTGTTCCGGAACAAATTAACGAACGCTTGTGCTTCGACAAGATTTTGCCAGGGAAAGACGTTGATGGAGTTACCTGTCATGGGTTCGGGAGAATGGTAATGGGAGAAAAAGCCTATGGAAGCGCAACCCCTGCCGGAATTATTAGCCTTTTGAAACATTATAACCTGACTCTGGAAGGGAAACATGCCGTGGTAGTGGGAAGAAGTCCAATACTTGGAAAACCAATCGCGATGATGTTACTCAACGAAGATGCTACCGTCACAATTTGTCACTCTAAAACAGCGAACCTCCCCGGGTTAATCCGGCAGGCCGACATTGTTGTAGGGGCTGTTGGCCTCCCTGAATTCATAAAAGCCGACTGGATAAAAGATAACGCTATCGTTATCGATGCCGGATACCACAAAGGTGGCAAAGGTGATATTGAAATTGAAAAAGTAAAAGAAAAGGTTATGGCCTACACTCCGGTTCCGGGTGGAGTAGGTCCCATGACGATAGCAACATTGATCAGCCAGACTGTCGAATCTGCCGAAATGAATAGTAAGTCATTTTAAAAACTAAATAAACGATCAGATCATCAATCAACGTCTGTATTGCATGGCGAAACCAAAATAAAATAATTCAGGGAATTCCGGACAGTATTAAAACTTGATCAGACCACCAACCTATACACTATCCTGCTTTCAGCTAGAGAATAATACATTTCCAATCAAATGCAACATCATTCAATCACTGATAAATCTTAATTAATTCATTATGCAGAAACGTATCCTAATCACAACTCTTTTCATTCTCAGTCTAACTGGGCTGTATGCCGGCGAACTGGAGGATGGCTATAAATCATTAATCAGCAATGACCATCAGATGGCATTTCAGCATTTTAAGGCTGCGACTCAAATTGCTGAAACAAAGGCTGAGGCTTACCTGATGCTGGCACTTATTCAGGCTGATTATGAAGGCAATGAAGCCGCTTTTAATTATTTTCTGAATTTCTACAAGAATTGTCCGGATGCTGACATATATGCTTCTGCGCTGTTTACTCACAAAAGTGTTGCCGGTTCTTCAAGCCTTAAAACAAAAAAACAGCTAAACTGGTTACAGGAGATCGTCAAAAAGGAAGATGTAAATACAACTCTTAAAGCGAATGCTCATGAATCTTTAGCAAAACATTACAGCTACACTTATAACCTTAAGGCGGCCAAAACTCATTTTCAACAAATAGGAGCAATAACTGAATGGCAGATCGTAGGAGATTTTGAAAATATTTCTGCCAGCGGTTTCGATAAAGATTATGCTCCAATTGCTCACCCCGAACCTCAGGCTGTTTTTAAAAACAAGGTAGATGCCGATGTTAAATGGTTCAGTTTATTTAAACCAGTTCCAGGCAAATGGATCGACTTCACCCGTAATTTCAATTGCAACAACACAATGGTTTTTGCACAGACCTTCTGTAATACAATTGTTGATCAGGATGTATTCCTACGGATCGGAACATCGGGCTCTCTGAAATTATGGGTGAATGACCAGCTTCTTTTTCAGGAACAGGAAGAAAGAAATAACGGAATTGACACTTATACAATTCCAGTACACCTATTCCGTGGCAACAACAGGATATTGCTACAGATTGGAAGTAGCAAGATAGAACAATGCAATTTTATGGTCAGGGCGACAGATATAGCTGGCAACCCAATGCAGGGGCTAACCTTTTCCGATATATATAAAGCCTACAACAAGAACACTCAGAAAATGCCTGCTCCTCTCGTTTCAAAAACTGAGACATATTTACGAGCCCGTATCGCGGAAAATCCCGAAAAACTGGTTAACTATTTTGTTTTGGCGAATGCTTTACTAATGAACGATAAGATTCATGAAGCCAAAGAGATTTTACTGAAAGCTCAGGGTATGGCACCGGATTGCAGCTACCTGTTAAACCAACTCATCGAGTTGTACGCCCGCGACGGAAGCAGGACACAGGCAAGCCTGACTCTTGAAAAAATAAAAATAGTTGACCCTGAGAGCCCGATGGTATTAGCACTCCAGATCAACGATTTACTGGATGCGGAAAACTATTCCGAAGCAAGGAAAAAAGTAGAACTTAAAGAAAAGTTATATGGCGTCTCGAGTGACCTATTTGTTGATAAAATGCGCCTGGTTATCTCAGATAAAGATTTTGAAGGGTATGAAAAATTACTCAATCAAGCCGCTTCTAAATATCCGGATAATTATGATTTCGTGGAATTGAAGTACAATTTTGCATTGAACTATAAAAAGGATATGTATGAAGTCATTAATCTACTGAAAAACTTCACAAAAAAACATCTTCATACCGACGCTCTTGCATCATTATCAGAAGCGTATTTCAAAGCAGGATTAATCCGTGAAGGGACCAATATTCTCAAAGATTTTGTTGAATACTTCCCATACAGCGATGGATCTCACAAGGCACTTGGGATGTTTTACCTCCAGATGAGTAACTATTCACAGGCCAAACAATACCTTGAAAACTGTATAAAGATTGCTCCTTATTTTGGCCCCTATCATGGAAACCTAGCAAGGGTGTATGAAGGAATGGGAGATAAGAAACATGCCATAAGTGAATATCAACTTAATATCCTTTATAGTCCAAGCGATTATGATGCCATCGTGAAATTAAGAAATCTTCAATCTAAAAAAGATGTCTTCAAGTACTTTCCTGAAAAAGACTATTATAAACTCTTTGAGAACTCACCCACTGAGAAGGATTACCCATCAGACAATATAATTTCACTGGCTGATGACAGACAGGTTGTTCTTTATGAAAACGGAGGGTGTGAAATACGCCATTGTATGCTGTACAAAGCGCTGACACTTAAAGGAATTGACAACCTGAAGGAATATTGGATCAACAGCTTTACCACAGAATCCTATTCGATCGAAAAAGCTGAGGTATTAAAGAAAAATGGCAACCGGCTTCAGGCTGAAGTAAACGATAACCATATCGTTTACACATCTCTGGAACCAGGGGATGCAGTATATCTGATTTACAAAAAGAAGAGGTATGTAACCGGGCAGATGACAAAGCAATTTTACGAAAAGTGGCTTTTAAACGACTGGTATCCAACCTTAGATAATGAATATCATCTACTGGTAGCCAATGGGGTGAAGTTTGACTTCGTCATGACAAATTCTGAACTCAAACCGGAAATCACGGATGCGGATGACTTTAAACTTTATACATGGAAAAAGACCAATACCAAATCACTGCCTATCGAATCGTATATGCCGTCAATGGAAGAAATAGGTGAATTATTAAGTATTTCGACTATTCCCGATTGGGATTATATAGCAAAATGGTATTATGATATTTCGTTTACCAAATCGAAAGCCGATACAGAAATTATTGAAAAAGTCAACGAGTTGTTAAAAGGGAAAGAAAGCCTGACGCAAATAGAAAAGGCAAGGATCTTTTACAATTATATACAAAAGACTATTCGCTACAGTTCTGTATCGTTCAGACAAAGTGGAACTGTCCCACAGAAAGCAAGTGAAGTACTGATCACGCGGATCGGTGATTGTAAAGATCTCGCAATTCTGTTCAACTCAATGTGTAGTGTTGCAGGTATAAAAACAAATATGGTGCTAGTCTCCAGGCGCGAAAACGGGAATTCTGCAGATGGACTTCCTTCATTTGATTTCGATCATGCCATAAGTAAAGCGGAACTTGACGGAAAGCCATATTATATCGAGCTAACCTCCAGTTACCTTCCATTTGCAACATTGGGTGAATCGCTGATAAATGCCAGCGTGCTTGAAGTAAACAATGATCCTCAGGTAAAAGTTGTTCCAATAACATTGAGGCCGGAGACACGCCAGCCAAACAACAGTTTCCGCGAAGTAACTGCCTCATTTGATGGCGACAATCTGATACAATCTGTATCAACAAAACGTACAGGTATGATGGCTGTCGGTTTCAGGTATTTTTACCGTGATTTGGGGAATGATGAGCGGCTGAAGGAATTAACCAAATCGTTATCGTCCGATTACTCGAACATCAAGCTCAGTAGTCTTAATATAGATTCCAGTCTGTATAATTGCTCCGATACACTCAGGTACAGCTATACGTATGTAGCCCCCAGAGTATTTACGAAAATACAGGATCTCTCGATCGTAAAGATTCCTTTGAATGACAGGCTTAGTCCTATGCAATTTCTTTCTCCTGAAGAACGCATTTATCCCATTACAGCATGGTCATACAGCACATTTGACACTATCTGCGAGAATGTCACTATTGAGTTCCCTGCTAATAAAACGATTGCAGAGATTCCGAAATCTGTTCACTACTCGTGCAACCAGGCCGATTACTCAATGACATTTTCGGTTAACGGCAGAACTTTATATGTAACACGCAAAATGGTTAACAAACTTGACACTGTACCAATATCAGACTACGCAACTTACAGGTCATTTATTGAATCGGTTGTTAATGCTGATAACCTGCAGATAGGATTTAAGTAAAACAGGTTTCTGCCTGAGGCTGATTAGTTGACTTTCGATGATAATTAAAGTCCTTTAATGTAAGATTACCAGTTCCGGTTGAATTATCTGTACGATTTTCAAATATAACGGCACGAGTTTAACCAGAACTGGTATTAATTACTGCGTATGGCCCGACTTAATTATCCGGATACAGGTAACTGCTTTTCCGAGGCTCAAAAATTTTTTTTACCTTTGCGCCTGCTTTACTTGGCTCCGTAGTTCAATGGATAGAACGGAAGTTTCCTAAACTTTAAATATAGGTTCGATTCCTATCGGGGCTACAAGCAAATTTAAAACCTCTGAGAATTAATATTTCTCAGAGGTTTTCTTGTATATGAATACGCCAAAGCTGATAAATGATTTTATACATGAGGTTACATTCAAAACACAATGCTTTATCCTACTACAAATCAATACAATCAGTCATTAAGTATTGATATTGGTTGTTGAATAACTCATCTAACAAATTAACAAACTGAAACCATATCTAGCCTGTTGAACTGCCAATTAATTTACAGTATATTCAAAAAAAAGTACTATATTCGCAGATATGCTTTGCCTTACTCAAGTTAAAATCTGAGCTTAAGCCACTAATATACTGCAACATAATCGTTTTTTGCCTTAATAAACAAACGACAGTATCTGGCTATAACCCTCTGAGAGGGGCTTTGTTCTTTTTAAAATAAAGGGGTGATGATAAAACCCCGTGTAAACAAACTAAGGCAGCCATATTTCACAAATCGATTAGCTCAGGATCGTTCGTTATACCCATGATGGGTATGCATTGAAATTCACAGTAATTCATTGCAAGCAGGCGATTATTGCCAGAAAAGGCTCCGGAGAGCAAACTATAAAATAAAACCCATATAAATTATGATAGAGGTAAAAATACATACTGAATCGAGCAAGCCTGATTACAACGTAAAAAAAGAAATTGTCGGGTTTCTGTTCCAGCACCTCGAAAACTTCGGTGATGCTGCTGCCGATATTGAAAAGGCCATAAACTACGCGTTAAAAGAATACGATTCTTTCGGAGGGTTTATCATAACTGCCAGTGAAAACAAGGAATTATTAGGGGCAGTTGTAGTTAATCGGACAGGAATGCAGGGATATATCCCTGAAAATATTCTTGTTTATATTGCCACTCATAAAGATTTCAGAGGTAAAGGGATAGGAAAGATGCTTATGAACGAAACAATCAATAAATGTCAGGGTAACGTGGCGCTGCATGTTGAACCGGATAATCCCGCCAGGTTCCTTTATGAGAAGGTTGGCTTCAAAACAAAGTACATTGAAATGCGATTACTGAAAAACCCCTCCTGATGGCTTATATTACGTTAGATACCAAGAAGCTGAAATCAAACTTTGACTATCTGAATAAGTTGTTTGATCGAAACAACATACAATGGTCTATAGTGACAAAAATGCTTTGCGGCCATAAAGGTTATTTAATGGAAGTATTATCGCTAGGCGTAAAACAGATATGTGACTCAAGAATTCTCAATTTAAAAAGGATCAAAGAAATCAACCCTGAAATAGAAACAATCTTTATTAAACCTCCAGCAAAATGGAACCTGCCTGATGTGATTAGATATGCCGATATAAGTATGAATACGGAATTCGAAACAATTCGTCGTTTATCGGAAGAAGCTCAGAAACAGGACAAAATCCATAAAATTATTATTATGATTGAGCTAGGGGAACTCAGAGAAGGTGTAATGGGTGATGACTTCATCAGGTTTTATGAGAATGTTTTTAAACTCAGTAACATCAAGGTAGTTGGAATTGGTGCCAATTTATCATGTCTGAACGGTGTCCTTCCTAATCACGACAAACTCATTCAATTATGTCTCTATGAGCAGTTGGTTGAGGCAAAATTTAACAAGAAAATCGATTATGTATCAGGAGGCTCTTCCGTCACAATCCCACTAATAGCCAACAAATTACTACCCAAAGGCATTAATCATTTCAGGGTCGGAGAAACATTATTCCTTGGAACCAATGTTTATAATGACACTCCTCTAAAAAAAATGAATACCGATGTTTTCAAACTCTATGCTGAAATCATCGAACTAATTGAGAAGCCAATCCTCCCTTCAGGTGAACTGGGAACCAATGTTGAAGGCCATTCTGTTGAACTCGACGAAAAACTACTAGGAAAAACAAGCTTTAGAGCGATCATAGATATCGGATTATTAGATGTTGAACCAAAATATCTCACCCCTACTGATCCTGAAATAGCATTTGCAGGAGCCAGTTCTGATATGATAGTCATGGATCTGGGTGAAAACAGTAAAAATTACAAGGTTAGTGATTTGCTGGAGTTCAATCTGACTTACATGGGAACCCTCAGAGTATTGAATTGCAAATATGTTGAAAAGAAGATCAGGAAGTAAGTTGTATAGCGAGATGCCGCTATAAATATGATTGCCATGTCTGATCATATCCAATTTGTAACAAGATGCTTAAACCTATTTAACGTGCAGTTAAATCAGTACCGTTCCTCCAATGCTGAACATTCACATCCGAATGTTCACCGCTACAGAAGAAACGTGACAATTATTAAGGCCCTCTGCTCTCAGGATAAGCTATACTACTTACCAAACAGTTAGGTATCATTTTTTACTCCAGATTTAAAAAGAAGAGCAGTAAGGTAAAATTAGAGGACAAAACCATATTCCACCTGCATCCCAGGGCTTTGATACTACAAATATTCAAATAGGGGATTCTTCCTATGGAGAGGATAGCATAAAGCAACCGCCATTTCCCGGGCAAAGCTTTAATTCTCTATCAAAGACGGTTTTATTACCTTTGCCGCAGAATAAGACTTGCCATGGACAATTCTGTAAACGACCTCCATCAGACACCTATTTTCTTTATCATGGGACGTCCCCGATCGGGGACAACCTTACTGAGTACGTTATTCGATGCTCATCCCAATGTGAAAATCCCGCCCGAATTCCCGATCATGCTTCCGCTTTATCAGAAGTTCCGGAAAGTCAGGCACTGGGACGAAAATACAGTGCATCAGTTCGTGGCATTTATCTTCCAGCACAATGTATTTATTCACAGGACACTAGAAAACCTGAAAATCGATCGTGAGGAGTTTACTGCCGACCTCTTGCCTCTCGCCAAAGGTGGAACTATTCAGGATTTCCTGAAAAAGTTGAACGCCTACACCTTCTCTCTATTTCCAAAGGAAGATATTAAAGCCATTGGTGATAAAAATCCTGTATATTCGATATATACTGAACGATTTCTTAAAATATTTCCTGATTCCAGGTTCATCTGCATTGTGCGCGATTACCGTGACAATTTTGTATCAATGCGGAAGTTGGCAGACCTGAAACTGGAAGCCCCTATCCTGACATTACAGGTCTCGCGATGGAGGTATGTAGCAAAGATCTTTTTACGTTGCCAAAAAAAGTACCCTGACCGCTTCAGGATAATCCGTTATGAGGACTTCGTTAACAAGAAAACCGAAATAATGCCTGAACTATGCAAGTTTATCGGTATACCATATGATCCTGAAGTCTTCGATTTTTACAAGAAGAAAGAAGAAACCATGAAAACCTACGACAACCCTTTAATTGCACGTTTTCATGGAAGTCTTATGAATCCTGTCAATACCAGCCGTATGGAGCAATGGAGAAAAGAACTCACGGATGCGGAAGTAAAGATGGCCGATACAGTAGCGGGCAAATACGGGCGATTATTTAATTACAACAACGACGACGAACCTTTCTGCCTGATGAGGTGGCTAAAGTCGCGCCCGATGGCTGTATACGGTTACCTGCTTTTCAAACTTTACTATTGGGGATCATACTTGCCCTCATCCGTTGTACTGTGGCTATCTGTCCGACTGCTGGTTTTAGTGAGGACCTGGCATTATCTTACAACCAGAAAGAATACTCAAACAACAGCCTAATCTTACAAGAATGGCAAAACCCTTCTTCTTTATCATGGGGAGGCCCCGATCGGGAACTACATTGCTGAAGACGCTTTTTGATGCTCACCCGAATGTAAAAATCCCATCCGAGCTGCCTATTTTTCTACCCATTTTCCAGAAATTTAAAGGGGTTAAAAACTGGGACGAAAAACATATCAGGTTATTTATTGATCATATCTTTAAACCAGACACTTTCAACAACCGCAGGATTGACAACCTCAAGATCGATCGTGAAAAATTTACAAGTGAATTACTGGTGCCGGGGCAAATAAAATCAATTCAGGATCTGCTTATCAAATTCAACGAACACGCTTATTCCCCTTTCGATAAAAAAGAGATCTTGCTGGTTGGAGACAAAAACCCCGTTTATTCGATATATACCAGGCGTTTCATGAGAATATTCCCGGAGGCGCGGTTTATCTGCATTGTTCGTGACTACCGTGACAATTTTGTGTCACTTCGTAATCTGAAAGAGATGAAACTTGAAGCCCCGGTTCTCACACTACAAATCGCCCGTTGGGTACATATAACAAAACTCTTCCGCTCTTGTGCTGAGAGAAACCCCGAAAGATTTTATATCATTAAATATGAAGACCTTGTAAGGGAACCGGAAAAGATATTTGAATCGTTGTGCAAATTCCTTAATATTCCATATACCCCTGATGTCTTTAACTTTCACCTGAAGAAAGATGAAATTCTGGAAACTTTTCAAAATCCTGCCATTGAAAAAATACACAAAAGCCTTATGTCACCAGTAAACACCAGGCGGATGAATCTCTGGAAAGGGCAAATGAGCATAACAGAAATACAGATTGCCGATCAAATTGCCGGATCAACTGCCGACCTGATGAACTATGACAGGGATAATAATGGTTGGCACATCGGGATATTTATTAAATCAATCCCGATGTGGCTTTATTGCAAATTATTGTTTGCGGTGATGATTGCAGGTTCAAGGATGCCATACAGAATAAACAGGACAATCGCTTTAAACCTGCCCAAATTGGTGAGGCTTTATAGCAGGATGAAGGGATAAGTAAAAAAACTATCAGGCAAAATAATAATATCGTCCACCAGGTGTTGTTTCAACCCTTGATATAAACGGGCTCCTTCGTACTACATCTTCCCATTGGCAAACGAGCGGGTCATTAAACTCATCAGGCTCAATTTGCAGGATACCCTTTTCACTATTACCAATTAAAACAGATACTGCTTTTCTGAGTTTTGGAGCCCGCTTTTCATACGATTCACGGGTGATTATAAATAACTGGTTGTTTTCATTTTCCTGACCAGGAGCTTTTACATAGCCAAGCATACTTACGAAAGCCTGAACTGCCTTATTCTCTTTTAATACATGCGCACTAAGTGAATGCCAGTCGAACATTGTAAAAATCAGTTCGGTGGTCATAAAAGAGATCGTTCCTGAAATAACCCCCTCGTGATGCCTGGGGTCGGGAAGAAAGATGCCTCCTTCACAATAGCGATTCTCCCAGTCGATGTTTTTCATGTTGATCACACCAATCCGCTCACCCTTGTACCAGACAATGGTGTAGAGATTATTGATATTATTCACCCTCCTAAACCATTCCAGCTGCATTTCAGGCGTGATATAGTCTCTGAATTCGTAATTATTAACTACCACCGGATCGTTTCGCCATTGGCGGACAATTTCAATATCATCCTCCTTCATCATTTGAAACGAGATACCAAACCGCGAATAGATCATATTCAGGATTTCTTATTTTAAAACTTTTTTAATTGAGAATGGAGGCTTCCGGTTCTGAAGCTGATAAATACGACTCAGATACTCCCCCAAAACACCAAGACTAAACAGGATAATACTTGTGGAGAAAAGAATGGTAACAATCAGTGATGTATAACCCAGAGGCACATTATATATCATTTTCTTCACAATTGAATACAATCCGTATATGAATGTAATAAGGGAAAATACAAATCCACCATAAACCAATACCTTGAGAGGAACCATCGTATAATAAAGCACAAGGTTGGCAAATAGCCTAAACAATGAAATAGTGGAATAACCCGATTGCTTGTATTTACGTGGAAGATGCTGAACCTCCGTGAACCTTATATCGTCGGTATACCACAGTAATACCTCATCCAGAAAAATAAAATTGTGATTGTGGTGAAGTATTTTATTTAACAAATCATAGGTCAGCATTCTGAAAGAGGAACCTTCACCCGGCGAGTTCCTGAATAGCCGTGAAGATTTTTTTATTGTACTGCTGCCCGCGTTTCGGAGACGTGAATGGTTCTTCTTTCCATAGAATCCATAAATCAGGTCAGCAGATGAGATATTTGCAGTTTCTATCAACTTCAGAATCTCTTCGGGTGGGGTCTGAAGATCATCATCAATCGTGATTACCCTTTTACCTCTCACGAATCCAAAACCACAGAAAGTAGCATTATGCTGTCCGAAATTTCGACTTAACCTGACTGCTGTAACATATTCGGGGAAAGAGTCTTTTAATTTTGTCAGCACAGACCAACTGGCATCACTACTGTTGTCATCAACAAAAATCACTTCAAACGTGGATTCATTCTCTGTAAAAACACCCTTTAACCTCTCGAATAACTCTACCAGTGATTCCTCACTGTTAAATACCGGAACTACCACAGAATAATCAAGATCCGGAGCTAAGTGGCCGGTTCCGCTGACTGACATTGTATCCATACGGTTATTCTCCTCCCATAATAAGCGAAGTGCCTGTGACCCATTTCGAGGCATCTGACATAAAATATAAAATAGTCTGGGCAACATTGTCAGGTTGCCCGATTCCTAACGGATATCGTTTGAGGTAACGATCATGTGCTTCAGCCTGCATATTGCCTTCCGAAGGACTGACAATCATCGGGGTATCAACCAAACCTGCCTGTATACAGTTTGAGCGTATGTGTTTCTGAACCAACTCGAGCGCCAGTGTACGCGAGTATGCTTCCAGGGCAGCTTTTGAACTACTATAAAGTGCTCCCCCAAAATATGGGTTACGGGTAGCTATGCTCGACATAAAAAGCAATGAACTCCCATTGGCTATTTTCCTTTTTCGCAAAAGCTTACTGGTGAGGTTTACCGGAACATGATAATTAATGGCAAACATTGCATCAATATCAGGTTGGGTAATAAATTTAACTGGTAAAGGGCCAACGATACCGGCACAATGTACTATACCGTTAAGGACAGGCATTGCTCCTGTCATTGAATCCATTTCAGCCTCTACAGTGAGATCAGCACGAAATTGTACTGCAGTAGCCTCAGGGGCTAAAACAAGCGATTCGAAGGTTTTGTTAAGACGCTCACCATCACGGCCGGTAATAATTACAGATGCTCCAGCTTTAGCTAACAGGATGGCTGCTTCACGACCAATTCCCGAGGATGCTCCGGTTATCAGAATTGTTTTACCCGATAGTGATAGATCAATCATGTGTCAAGTATTTAGGTAGGATTTGGTTAATGGCTCTAATTCCTGTTACAGAAAGTGTTCACTTTCAAGCAAACAAAAATCAGTCAACCTCCAGTAAATCAGGAATACACAACGGGCCAACTTCAACAATAGCCGATCCCCATGAAAGGCCTACACCAAAGGCAGAAAGGATCAATGTCGATCTCTGCTGACGAAGAACATCTTTCAAAGCAACCACCATGGTAAGAGGAACGGAAGCTCCGCTGGTGTTGCCAAAATCCCTGATAGTGTACGGAACCTTCGATGGATCAAGTTTTAACATCTTACGCAGCGTTTCATTTATCAGACGGTTAGCCTGATGAAACACCACATAGTCGGTATCAGCTAACGAAGTACCTGTATGGCTAAGTAATTTCTTAATATTGGGCACAACTTCCCGCAAAGTAAAATTAAACACCTCCACCCCGTCCAACTCGAGATTAAGGCGTGTACGGTAGATGCCAGGGCTTACTTTTTTCACATCAAAAGATTGCCTTGACAAGCCGTTTCTTGCACCACCATCCTTTATCATAAGGGCTTTGTACCCTGAGCCATCTGTCTGAAGATTTAAATGCAAAGGTGGAGCACCCTCTTTGTATTCAAGTGCCGTTACAGTACCTACGTCACCAAAGAGCGGATAGGTACTTTTATCCCTGTAATAGGTAGTAAGGGTCGAGATATCGCCGACCATGAGCAGTGCTTTCTTAAATGCGCCGGTCTGCATCATGCTTCCAATGACCGATAGCCCATAAATATAACCTGAACAACCTAATCCAATGTCAAACGCGACACAGGAGTGCGACAACCCAAGTCTGTCCTGGACAATACAGGCAGTAGTCGGCACCAGATAATCGCGCGATTGAGAAACAAAAACCAATAGCTCTATCTCGGCCCGATCCCATTTCAGATCGGTTATCAGTTTTTCAGCTGCAACAACACAAAGATCTGAAGTGGTTGTGCCTTTTGAAGCCACCCTGCGTGTTTCCACACCGATAGTCTTCATCAATTGCTCACGCTCCTTCACCGATACCCAATTATAATCACGGTTAGAAACCGTCTTTTTAGGCACACAGGCAGCCAAACCGGCAATTCTTATTCCCGAAAGAGTGGAAATAGCCATGAGCTTAGCGTTTAGTTTATAAATCAGTTCTCTACCCGTTGCTTCACAATAGCAAAGACGTCATTCACCGTCTTAGCTTTAGTAAGATCATCAGCATTTATGGTAACATCATACTCGGTCTTCACCATAGCGATAAGCACAAGAGCATTAATGGAATTCCAGTCGAACATATCTCGGAAATTGCTTTCCGGTTTAAGTTTACCTGGCTCTAACTCATCAAATTCAGCTTCAATTTTTGAAATAAAATCTTCTACAATTATCATTTCAGTAATAGGTTTGTTTTGGCAAAAGTAATGATTTTTTAATAAGGAACCCGCCTGTTTTCCACTACCTCACGATAAACATATCCTGGCCCGTTAATATATTATGGTAGCCGGGAAAACCTTCCGGATGAGTTCATACCTTACTTTAAATATATATCCTTTGGCTATTTTGAACAACTGTTAAGCAACACTGTGCTGACTTAAATAATAATATACCTTAATATTTACAGGCCTAATCCGGGTGCGGGTAAAAATATTGCCGGCAAAATATCCTATATAAAATGATCGGGGAATCAGACAACATCCTTTCCCGAAAAACTGCACCGGTCTTATCACTCTTCTCAACCATAATTTTCCAGGAAATATACAAATTGATATTTCCGGAGAACTGGCAATTGGCGTATAGTACGACCTGCACGACCTTTATCATCCATATTTGGAGCGAAATAACTACATATTTCAGAATAGAACATACATACGATATAACTCATTCAAAGCTAATCCGGGGCCGCTCCATTCTCGTTTCGAATATAAACGAAAGGACTACGAATCTACATCGAAACTGCTTCGAAGCTACTTCGAAGCTACTTCGAAGCTACATCAACTCTAACACCTGTTTATCAATAGTTTGTATATTTTGTGGTTTGTGGTAGAATATTGTGGTTTTTTGGCATATTCAGGCTCAGTAAATAATCAGGTTCAGCACTACCCGATAGTCAATTCCCAATGAAAAAACAAAGACATTAAACCTGGCTCTGATGCCTTATAATTCCCTGAAAAGTTAAATTTATCTATATTTGCGTGTAACATTGGATTAAGTGAAGACACATAGACTACTGCTGGTAAATCCGGCAAATACATGGCGACGGGGGTTTCTTCTAAGAAATGAATCAAGACAGGCGCCACTGGGACTTGGAATTGTAGCTGCCCTGACCCCATCCGAATGGAAAATTAAGATCATTGACGAGAATTTCCGGAAATTTAAGTTTCAGGAGGCCGATCTGGTCGGTATAACTTCATTTACATCAACAATCACGAGGGCTTATGAAATCGCTGATATGTACCGCGATAAAGGAATTCCTGTTGTTATCGGGGGGATACACGCCTCAGCTATACCCGAAGAGGCAGCACTCCATTGCGATGCCGTTATTATAGGTGAAGCAGAGACAACATGGCCACAGGTAATTGCCGACTATAAAACTGGGAATCTTCAGAAAATATACAGGGGATCGTATGGCGACATGAAACAATCACCACGTCCCCGTCATGATTTATTTCACCCGGGTTATTATTTTGCCTCGGTACAGACATCGCGTGGTTGCCCAATGGATTGCGAATTCTGCTCGGTACCTGCTTTTAACGGCCATAAGTACAGGCTCCGTGATGTAGATGAGATTCTGGATGAGCTCGAAGCACTGCCTCATAAGCTCATTTACTTCGTAGATGATAATATTATCGGATACGGGACAACCGCTGAAGCACATGCAAGGTCCCTGTTTGAAGGAATGATAGCTCGTGGACTGAAAAAAGAATGGTTCGCGCAGACTTCACTGAACATTGCCGAGAAGCCCGACCTGCTTCGCTTAGCGGCTAAGGCGGGCTGCCGGATGATGCTCATCGGCATAGAAGCAGAAAAACCGGCTCAGCTTAAAGATGCCAATAAAAAGCTCAACCTGAAGATGGGAACCGATGTATATGCCCGATCGTTCAGAGCCATTCACAAAGCAGGAATTGCCATCCTGGGTGCCTTTATCTATGGGCTTGACAGTGATACTGCTGCTGACGTGCACCAGCGAACCACATATATCAAACGAAGCAGTATCGATGTAGCACAAGCCAGTATACTGACCCCCCTGCCCGGAACCCGGCTTTTTGATACCATGAAAAACAATAACCGGTTATTGGTGACAAAGTTTCCGGAAGGCTGGCAGCATTTTCATTTTACCGATGTAATTTACAAACCCATGCTAATGACTCCGGCTAAGCTGGCCGAGGCTGTGACCGAATCTTACAGGAGGCTGCTTACAATGACATACCTGCGCTTCAGCTTTTTACGGACATGGTGGAATACCCGTAGTTTGCGAACTGCAGTGTGGGCATGGAATTCTAACCTGAACTACCGCAGCATCGCGCTTGAGAAGGCTATTTGCTGCAATTATCCACAGAATCCCGAAAAATGAGTCAACATAAAAACTATACACTATTATTAGTGTACCCCGCTAATCAACTCAGGCAGGGATTTCTTGTTAACCGTGATACCCGATATCAACCATTGGCATTGGGAATTCTGGCAGCACTGACCCCCTCTAACTGGAAAATTAAACTTATTGATGAAAACTTCAGGAAATGGCGATACTATGATGCCGATCTTGTTGCTTTTACCTCTTTTACCTCAAGCGTAACCAGGGCGTACCAGATTGCAGGTGAATACCGAAAAAACGGGGTACCGACAGTAATTGGAGGCATTCATGCCTCGATGATGCCTGAAGAAGCTGCAGAATATATTGATATTGTTGTGACAGGCGAAGCAGAGGGTGTTTGGCCCAAGCTTATTGCTGACTTTGAAAACGGTACACTTCAGAAACGGTATGACAGTGTTTTAAGTCCTACAATTAAGTCACCTAAACCAAGGCGCGACCTCTTTCACCCAGGCTATATTTTCGCCTCCATTCAAACAACAAGAGGCTGCCCGATGGATTGTTCATTCTGTTCGGTGACAGCTTTCAACGGGCGGCACTATCGTTTTCGTCCTATAGATGAAGTATTGGACGAGTTGGAGGAGATCCCGCAGCAGTATGTTTTTATCCTGGATGATAACATCGTTGGCTACAATACAGAGGCCAGGGAAAGAGCAAAAGAGTTGTTTCGAGGAATCATAAAAAGAGGTATTAAGAAAACATGGATATCGCAGGCAAGTATCAATTTCGCAGATGATGAAGAAGTACTGCAACTGGCAGCAGCTTCAGGGTGCCGGATGATATTTCTGGGAATCGAAACAGAAGGGATTGAACAATTGCAGGAAGCAGGCAAGAAGCTAAACCTTAAACGGGGTGCAGATTCTTACAATGATACCTTTAAGGCTATCAGGCGACATGGTATTGCTGTAATTGCCGGTTTTATCTTTGGATTTGATCACGACGATGAAGAAGCGATCAGGCGCAGGGTAAAATACATCAGAAACTGTCAGGCCGATTCTATTCAAACAACCTTACTGACACCTCTTCCGGGTACCCGCCTGTTTAATAAATTCCGTGAAGAAGGGCGCCTTCGTATGGACAATTTCCCGGAAGACTGGCAAAGGTATGACTATGGAGACATGACATTCAACCCAACGATGATGGACGGAGATTCATTTATGGAGGTAATGGAAACAGCCTTTACAAGAATATACAGTCCCCTCCATATTATCAGACGATTCTTCCGTACATTGTCAGGTACCCGCAATCTGATGACTGCTCTCTGGTCATACCGTAGTAACCACAACTACAGAAACATGGCTGCCTGCAGTTTTAAAAAACTCTGACCATGAGTCATGCACACCGAAAGACACTGCTTCTGATAAACCCGGTCAGTCAATTGAGGACCGGTTTTCTGATGAACAGAGCAACTAAATGTCAACCTCTCTCTTTAGGCATCATTGCAGGATTGACGCCTAAAGAATGGAAAGTAAAAATCATTGACGAAAACTTCAGACAGTTTAAATATTACGAAGCTGACCTGGTCGGAATCACCAGCTTTACTGCAACTGCAACACGGGCCTATGAACTGGCCGGAATTTATCGTTCGAAAGGGGTTCCGGTAGTGATTGGAGGCATCCATGCTTCGATGGTACCAGATGAGGCAGAACAATTCTGTGACTCGGTAGTTGTAGGGGAAGCTGAATCAATCTGGCCTGAAGTGCTGAAAGATTTTGAATCCGGAAACCTAAAAAAACAATACAAGGGATCTTTCACCAATTTGATTCATCAACCCCTCCCCCGTCGTGAATTGTTTCATCCCGGATATATCGTTGCGTCAGTTCAGACTTCCAGAGGATGCCCTATGGATTGCTCTTTCTGCAGCGTGTCGGCCTTTAATGGACGACATTACCGGTTTCGTCCTGTTAATGAAGTACTCGATGAGTTAGAGAGTATCTCAAACAAGTATGTCTTCTTTATCGATGATAACATTGTCGGGCACAATTCTTTTGCCCGTGAAAGAGCCAAAGAACTGTTCAGGGGGATTATCGAAAGGGGTATTAAGAAATACTGGATATCGCAGGCATCACTCAATTTTGCTGACGACGAGGAACTTCTGGGACTTGCAGCAAAAAGCGGATGCTGTATGATTTTTCTGGGTGTTGAAACAGAAGGTATCGAACAGTTAACTGAAGCCGGCAAAAACCTCAACCTGCATAAGGTGAAAGATGGTGCTTACAATCAGGTTTTCAATCGTATCAGAAAACACGGCATTGGTGTGATCGGTGGTTTTATATTTGGATTCGATCATGATACACCAAAGAGCATTTTAAACAGGGCACGGTTCATCAGACGTAGCCATATCGATTCTGTTCAACTATCAGTACTGACCCCGCTTCCCGGGACAAGATTGTATGAAGAACTACGTGTATCCGGACGCCTCACTCATACAAACTATCCAGCTGACTGGGAACGTTATGATTATTATGAGCCTGTTTTTAAACTCAACCGGATGTCGGTTGAAATATTTGATCAATACCGTGATATGGCCTGGAAAAGTATCTTTTCATGGCCACAGATGATCAGCCGGTTTTTCAGAACACTCCTCGTTAACCATAACCTGAAAACAACTGCTATTGTCTGGCTTAACCTGTATCATTACCGCAGGATATTTCTATTTGGCTGGAAGCGACCATATAATTAAGTAGAAGTCCTTTCACCAGGCATTTTCACCTGTTGCTAATCTGGCCTGAACGTAGCAGGTTCTGAAAGAAAAAAATAAAAGCCGCACAAAAATGCGGCTTAATTTATTCAGGTATCAGCAAAATTCAACTCTATTTATGTACCTTTTTAATAAAATCTTCAACCTCTGGTACACCACCCTGGTATACAAGATAACCATTATAAGGTTCACGTTCGGTGATTTCATCATTTACCGGAGTAAGCATCAACCTGTTTACTTCAGCGGGGTCTTCAGTCTGACCAAGAACCCAGCTTAGCTTAACAAAGGCCACCTCGGGCAACATGTTACCAAGAGGGACAATACCTTTGGCCATCATATCACGACCAGTGTCATAAACAAACATATGGGCGTATCCCCAAATAGTCTGCACAGTCATAAACATATGAACACCTTTGGCATGAGCGCGTTCAATAGCAGGATAAAGCTCCTTGTTAACATGCCCGAGCCCTGTACCAACGATAATAATCCCCTTATAACCCATATCAACCATTCCATCGATGATATCTGGTTTCATGGCCGGGTAATAATACAGCATTGTAACATTGTCGCTGAAGTATGGCTTAATCACCACGTTACGGTCTTTACGACGGTGGTTATATTCAGTTTTAATTGGTGTCAACCCTTTACGTGTAATCATGGCAACAGGAGTATCACCAATTGTGCGGAAAGTGCTCCGGTATGATGAGTGCATTTTACGGACACGAGTACCTTTGTGAAGTAATCCATACTCATCACTTGTAGGCCCGAACATACAAATCATCACTTCCGCGATATCACCATGCCCTGCGGCAGTCATAGCATGCATCAGGTTAAGCGCTGCATCAGAACTCGGGCGGTCAGACGAACGTTGTGAACCAACCAGAACAATAGGTACGGGAGAATTCTGTACCATAAATGAGAGTGCAGCTCCGGTATGAGATAAGGTATCAGTACCATGCCCAATAACAATACCATCTATTCCTTTTTCTATCTCTTTCCCAATCGCCTGAGCCAGGGCGATGTACTGTTTAGGCCCCATGTTTTCACTAAAGACGGCAAAGAGTTTCTCAGTTTCGAGGTTACAGATATCGGCTAATTCAGGAACAGCACCATATAGCTCCCCGGGAGAAAAAGCCGGAATCACCGCACCTGTTCTGTAATCAAGCCTTGAGGCAATTGTACCTCCCGTTCCAAGAAGCTTGACTCGGGGAAGACCCGGGGTTATCGGGAACTGCTTTTCGGGTATCTTATAATTAGCTTTTTTATAACCCACTTCTTTCATTGAAGTGATTGTATCAGTATCGATACCAATATTATAACCTGTAACTATCTTCATAACGATGTGGTGGTCATCATCGTTTTCGGAGCGTGGCAAGACGGTACCACTAAAGTTTCCACGGGTGGTTTCCACCTCGGCCTGGCCCCATACCCTAACATTGTATTGTTTAAGGAGTTCGAGGGCATGGCCCTTATAACCCTGGAAAAAATCTTCGTTCATGGTGATTTGGTTTGTATAGGATGCTATAAGATGTTTAACTTCTATGTTTACCGGCAGATACCATTTCTATGGTTTTAATAACGCGGTTCTGACGTGTTGATTCTTTTTTGGCCCCAATAATCCAATTGATAAACTCTTTACGATGAGTATAAGCCAGTTTGAAAAATACATCCTGTAATCCGGCTGACAGCAGGGCATTGGCCAAATCATCGGGAACTACCAGTTCAAACTGAGGCCTGGAGTCTTTCTGGGGGACAGTACCAGGGCGAAACCGGACAGAGGACCAATCACTATCAATTGCTACCTGGGCAACAGGCCGGAGGCCCAACTTGTAAACTACCTGCCAGCCGTTATCGCGATGGAGATCAGAAATAAACGATGAGGTTTTCTTGGGATAAGCTATCCAAAGAATACCATCGGGTTCAATAGTAAGAGAAAAAGAAGCAGCATATTTAGCCAGCTCTGCTGAATTCATAGCGAAGAGTATTCCCGCCGGAAAAGAATGTCCCGGTACAGAAGAAGGTGTATCGATACAGGTAATCTCAGGCCCAAATGGTCTGATTTGTGCTGGTGCATTCACAACCAGTACTGATATCCCTGCTTTCACCTTCATCTTGGCCAATATAACTTCCCAATTTATCATGTCAGGCTATCCGCATTTCAATTTCAGCGTAAAGATCAGTCAAAGAAATATTACCTGTAGCACCGGCCTGTAATTGTCCCATGATCCAGTTAGCGCGGTTAGGAGGAGTATCTTTGAAACAAATCTCGCTGAATTTCTTCATCAGGAATGGAACACGGCCTATAATCTCATCATGCGTAAGCCGTTTAAACCCGATTGTTGTAAGTACTGAATCAAAGTCCATACTAGGATGCTGGTACACAACTGGCATCATACGACGGGCTAATCTGACTTCCAGTTTATTTTTTCTGATATATTTCAGCATATCATAAACTCGGTCATAGTTAAAATCAGCATTTGGCCCATATTGTCCTTCAACCCTTTTAAGCGTATGCCCGATGAGCGTTCCAATATAACCAGGATTAAAGGACAGATCATTCACGATCCTTTCAATCAAACCGTAAAGATTCTTCTTGAAGATGAAGGTATAGGTATCATCGGGTATTCCCCACTCTTTCATTCGATGGAAACGGGTAACAACCTCTTCCGGTACTTCAGCCCTTAATCTTTGTATATAATCATCCTTTAATGAAATAGGAGCTGAATCGGTATCAGGGTACATACGATCTGCACCAGGGAGAACACGTTCAAAAATGGTTGTACCATTTTCAAATGATTTACGGGTTTCCCCTGGGACACCATCGAAAGCCATAAGGCAGCGTTCCTCAATAGTCTCGAGAGCTGTTGGGACGTCATCTTCAGCACCCCAGAAAAGAAGTTGGGCATCGTTTTCCCCAGCACCCAGCACCTGAGCAATTCTGGCAAATTCATCGGCACTAACCACAGGGTTTAGATCTTCACTTGTCACGATATTAGGCTTTTCAATACAGGCGATAACCTTCAACCGATCCGACAGTTCGTTTGCAAAACACATTCCTGGCTGAGTGAAATGAGATATTAATCCACGGAAATTAGGCAGATTCACTGCTACAATCCTATGTTTCAGGTCCCGGGCATAAACTAGCGGTTCATAATCAAATTTATAATCGAAAAAATTAAGTCTTTTATGACTTATTTTCCAATCGTCTTTCCGTGCTCGTTGACGCAGTTTATCACGAAGTAATAACAATGACCATTGGCGGAAACATTCATTGTGCGTAAGTTCAGGAATCCAACGGGTGTGAGCAACACCTTTAATTTCTACCCGGAAGCCACCGCGACAACTCACATTTACATCTTCACGTCCTGCACCTATTCCAGTACGAACAAGTCCAGTGCTTCTATTCAGAAAACGAATGTAATCGCATGCTTCCTTAACTTCGTCAGGATTCACCATATCAGGATAGGTCACTGTTTCGATAAGTGGCATTCCAAGACGGTCGGTTTTATAAGTCCGGTAATGACCAACATCACTGATTTCACGACATGAATCCTCCTCCAGACTTAACTGGATTAGTCTTACCTTCTTATGTTTCAAAGGGATCTCACCTTCAACCCCGATAATAGCCGTACGTTGGAAACCGGTGGGAATACTTCCATCCAGATACTGTTTGCGGGTAATATGTACTTCACCAACAATATTCAGTTTCGAGAGCAAAGAGATTCTAAGCGCGATATCCAAAGCCTGCCGGTTGAGAGGGAATGGAGGAGTATCATCTACCTCATATGTGCAGGTTGTGCGATGTTTTACCCTGTAAGTTATATTTTTACGGGTTTTGAACTCCATAAGTGCAGTACCATCATATTCGCCCAGCTCACTAAGTGTAGGACGCATATGACGTACTAATTCTGCATCAAAATCGTCGTGGGCATGAAATACTCCTGCCGGACAATTACAGAAAAGTTTCTTTTGGGTAAGAAGTTGTTGATGAACTTCAAGCCCCGACATAAAACCTATCCGGTCATAATCGGCCTGATTAGCTTGCTGACGGGGGATGTATCCGGCCTGACGGAGTGTTTCTTCGTAATTGGCCCGGGCGTCGATTGGCTTTGATTTCAATCCGTTACGATTTTGATCTTCAGCCTGATTTCGCTGCTTGCTCATATTGATTGGTGATTTAACATAGCCTTAATATCGTTGTCAAAAGTATGGATTTTTTTGGTTATTCTTGCCAGACTGTAAGGGATTTCAACAGGATCAACAGGAAAATCCTGACTTTTAAAAAGGGCATTCAATGATAGTCAGCCGAATTAGTTGGCTAACTTTGCTTTCCAAAACCCGACCTCAATGATTGATACGTTCCGACTATGCATTCTGCCGCTCAACTATAATCAGGTAATCAAATACATCAACTGTGACGGTTCACTTGAAGAAGAATTGAAGCTAAACAAGTCACAAGGTATTCCATCTCCTGATCTGTATGATGCTCTAAAGCTGAATATTCTCCCCGCATTGGAAGGAGCCGGGTGCAATTTTATTTATTGCACATTATGGACCATCATTGACAAACAAAAAAGTATCATGGTAGGGGATCTGTGTTTCATGGGCCCACCTACATTAAAGGGTGAAGTTATGATTGGTTATGGAGTCTACGAAAACTGCAGGAATCAGGGCTATATGACCGAAGCACTTGGAGCTATCACTGCATGGGCATTAAGCCAAAAAGGGGTTACTTCCGTAATGGCTGAAACTGATCCTGATAATTATGTATCCTGGCACATTTTACAAAAAAACGGGTTCAGAAAGATGGATAGTAAGAGTGAACTTCTTCTTTGGCGATTTGATAAAAACCAAGATTAAATTAACGGGTCAGGAAATCATCTTCAAAAAGCAGAATAATAATTACTCAGGCAACTATAAGCTTATCAGATCTTTGTTTCAATATCTGATGATATTTCATTACAAAGGAAAAAAAAGCCGGGGCATTCTCTTCACAGAGATTCCCCGGCTCGTAGCAAAGTTTAAATGTAACCAAAAACTGACATAGTCAGTATATTATCAACATGGCTGCACACAATTACTTACGAAGCAACCATTTTATTATTCTATTGATTATTACAGGAAGTTTACGTTTTACCCAAATCTTAAAAGTATAGGCGATCAGGTACATCGCCGGTACAAAAATGAGAGTAAGGAAAGTGGCAAAGCTTAATCCAAAGATAATAGTCCATGCAAGCGGACCCCAGAAAGAAACGTTATCACCTCCAAAATGAATCTGAGGATTCAGATCCGTAAATAGTGTAATAAAATTGATATTCATTCCTACGGCTAATGGCACCAACCCTAACATAGTCGCCATAGCAGTCAGGATAACAGGGGTAGTACGGGTTTTCCCGGCTGCGATGATTGCTGCCTTTGTCTTCATGCCACGGGATTTAAGAACATCTGTAAACTCTACAATCAAAATACCATTCCTAACTACAATACCTGCAAGTGCAACTATACCAAGTCCTGTCATCAGGATAACAATATCCATATCGAAGATTACAATACCAAGCAGAACACCGATGACACTAAATATTACTTCACTAAGAATGATAACAGTTTTACTAATGGAATTGAACTGAGTTATCAGGATAAAGAATATCATCATCACAGCGATTAACATTGCCTTTAACAGGAACATTGATGTCTCGGCCTGATCTTCCTGTTCACCCGTCAGGTTTATAGTAACCCCCTCATTTACTGGAAAATCGGCAGCATACTTCTTCACCTGAGCAACAATTTCATTGGCGGTATAGCCATTTAAAACGTTTGAATATAAGGTGATCACCCGCTTAAGGTCTTTCCTGTTTATTCCACCATAACTAGAGCCGTATTTAACATGGGCAACTGTTGATAAAGGAATTGAACGTAATACTCCGGAATTCATATCCCGATAAGTAATGCGCAGATTCATCAGACTATTGATATTGTCTCGAACATCTTTCGAGTAGCGAAGCTGAATCGGGAATTCATCTTCATCTTCCTTGAATTTCGAAACTTCCTTTCCAAATACAGCAGTACGAATTTCCAATCCAATCTGTCCGGTAGAGATTCCTTCACGCATTGCACGTTCTCTATCAACTTCAATGAATAATTCAGGTTTGGAAAGTTCGAAATCACTCTTTAGTTCTTCAATACCGGGAACTTGTACAGAATCAAGAAAAGCCTGAAACCTGAAGGCATCCTGAATAAGCTGATCGAGATTTTCGCTACTGATCTCTATATTGACAGGTTTGCCTGTTGGAGGACCGTTCTTGTTTTTACTAACAGTAATCTCTGCGCCCGGAATCCCTTTCACAGCGTCTCTAATTCTGTCAAGATAAACCTGTGTACTGACACCTGTTTTACGATACCGGTGTTCGACAAAATTTACTGTCACCTTACCTCTGTTGAACGCATTAGCCTGGCTAAAGCTGTCTTCTTCACCTGCACCTACTGTAACGTTTGCAATCATAGACTCAACGTCGGGGTTATCCTTACCTAAAACATCATTCACCTTGTTTTCGATCAGACGTGTAACGCTATCAGTTACCAATTGGTCAGTTCCTTCCGGCATCTTAATGTAAACCAACACACTATTTGGTTCGTTGTCAGGGAAGAAAAGCACTTTTGGGCTACGCAATCCTACAAGGAAAAAGGTAATGAAAAAAAGAGCGATCATGCCGGTCAGCATATAATAGGGTTTACGACCACTAATAAAGAATCTGACCTGCCGTTCATATATATTCATTATCCAGGGCCATGTGGTATGCTGGAAGGTATGAATAACTGGTGCAACAGCCAAACGGAAGAAAGCTACCACAACAATAAAAATCGCCATTACATTACCAAAAGTTGTGGCTCCACTTAGATATGCTACAACTGCAATAACGGCAAGAACCAACCCCCAGATGATCATTTTGCGTTTAACTCCTTTAGCATGATCCGGTCGCTCTACTTCGTATTCATGTTTCATAAACGAGACAGCAAACACGGGGTTAATCACATAAGCAACAAATAGTGAAGCAAACAATGAAAGAATCAGTGTAACAGGCATGTAATACATAAACTCACCTACTATTCCGGGCCAGAAGGCCAAAGGCACAAAAGGAGCAAGGGTTGTAAGGGTTCCGGAAAGGATAGGGAGAAATACCTCACCAGCTGCCTGCTTGGCTGCCAGCTTGATATCAGGCTGATGCCTGTGGATTCTATGGGTATTTTCAACTACCACAATGGCATCGTCAACGACTATTCCAAGAGCGAAAATAAAACCGAACATGACTATCATGTTCATAGAAAATCCAAGTCCGGGGATAACAAGATAGGCTACTGCCATAGAAAGCGGTACTGCCATACCAACAAAGAAAGCATTGGAGAACCCCATAAAGAACATCAAAACCAGAGTAACAAGGATAAATCCTATAACAATAGTGTTATTTAGTTCCTCCAGTGTATTCCGTGTAAAGCGCGACTGATCCCCGGTAATTGTAATTTTCAGGTCACTTGGGAATGTCTTCCCTAATAGTTCTTCATCAAATATCTTTTTGATTTTATCCGATGCATCAATCAGATTCTCACCTGATTTTTTTATAATGTTAAGGGTAATAACGTTTTGCCCGTTTACGCGAGAAAAGCTCTCCTTTTCCTTGAAATCGTCACTGATAGTGGCAATGTCTTTCAGGTAAACCAAAGCACCACTCGATGAGTGTACAATGATATTCTCAAGTTCGTTTGATTTCACAAACTGCCCCTTTACCCTAATGTTACGTTTCATACCGTACTGAGGAACACTTCCACCCGAAATAGTCAGGTTTTCAGAGGCGACAGCCCTTTCGATATCGGAAAATGTAACCTTGGCAGCCTGCATTTTATACATATCTGCATTGATCTGTATCTCACGTTCCAGAGCACCAACAATATCAACCCGGGTGATTTCCTTGAGTGATTCAATTCTGTCCTGAGCTTTTTCAGCATATTTTTTCAACCGTTCAAGATCATAGTTACCCGAGATGTTAATATACATAATCGGAAACTCCGCCAGATTGATATCAGCGATTTGAGGTTGGTCAGGAAGATCATTCGGAAGGTCAGGCTTCGATTTATCAACCGCATCCCGTACACGTTGCTTAGCTTCTGCCAGGTCTATCTCTGTTGTGAACTCAACAACTATAGTAGAAAAATCCTGCACCGAAGTGCTAGATATCTTTTTTACATCTGAAATGCTTTTTAGTTGCTTCTCTATGGGTCGGGTCACCAAATTTTCTATATCCTCTGGCGAGGTTCCGGGATAAGGGGTATTTACCATTATATATGGAATGATTACCTCCGGAAACTGCTCTTTGGGAATCGACATGTAATTGAGGTAACCCACAACCGAAATAAAGAGCGCCAGCACATACACACTGGTTTTGTTATCAATAGCCCAGCTAGTTGCGAAGAATTCTTTAAATTTATTTTTTTTTGACATAATGAAAACCTTTGCGAATTAAAACTTCAGCCATTCACCATCCTTGAGACCCTGAAAACCAGTAGTAACCACACGGTCACCTTTATCTAAACCATGAACAATCTCTACCAGCCCATTATAAGCTTCTCCAGTACGTACCATCCTTCGCTCAGATTTTACGTGTCCTTTCTCCACAGATGCCAGCCAGACAAAATCACCATCGAGTGCTTTCTGGACTACATTCACTGGCACGACAAGGGCTGAATCATTGCTATAGTCATTGATTTTCATGGTGGCTATCATATTTGCCCGGAGTTCATACTTATTGTTATCAATCCAGCATTCTGCCCTAAATGTTCTGTTAACTGGATCAATGTACTTACTTGAAAAAGACAGAGTAGTTTTAATCTCTTCCTTAAAATCGGGAAAAGCGATTCGGGTTTCATTACCAACCCTAACCTTGGCAGCATATGACTCACCTAATTCAGCTACAATCTTTGCCTTTGACATATTCACAATACGAATAGCTGAGCCAGGAGTTCCAGGTGAAACCATCTGACCCAACTTCATCGGAAGCTCTTCAATAGTACCGTTAATTGGAGCAACTATTCGTGACATATCTATCTGCTCTTTAAGAGTAGCAATATTTTGCTCGAGTGCTTCCTTATTATTCTTTGCCTGCAGATACTGTATTTCAGAACCTATTTTCTTTTCCCACAGATATTTCTGTTTTTCAAATACAGTTTTAGCAAACTCATATTGTGTCTTCACCTGTTGAAGAGATTGATTCAATACTTTCACATCTAGATCAACCAACACCTGCCCTTTGCGAACAGCATCCCCCTCTTTCACATGAATTGCTGTCACCTGTCCTGGTGTCTGAGAACTAACAGAAATATTATCTTCACCGTCAACTTTCCCCTGGATTTCAATATAGTGTTTAAAAAGCTGAGGCTGCATTTCTGTTACTCTTACATCAACAGTCTTCATCTTAAGTGAATCGGGATTAATATTAAGTTCGAGTTCAAGTTGTTTGATCCGTTGATTAAGTTCATCGCGTTGAACGATGAGCTTTTGCATCTCAGCTTTCTTATCCGTGCCGCAGGCAGCAAGAAGCAAAACAACGACTATGAATAATAGATTTCTTTTCATTTTAGAATAGATTATTGTTATTTAATTTTTTTATTTAATATTTTTTCGAG
>QKGM01000034.1 GCA_003250395.1 Bacteroidota bacterium
CAGGTTTACCTGGGCTAATACTAAGTGTAATATACGATATACTAAAACCAGAACCTTTTTCGATAAAGCTGGATGCTACACTGCCCGGTACACCTTTACCTGCACAAGGAGACCAAAGTGGAGCGAAACCGCTGAAAATTGAACCTGATGGTATTGACTTTACTAGTGAATATGCAGTTGAGCTGTATTCTATTGGCGTAGATTTTACAAAATCGGTTATTGTATTTGGAGTGAATTGTGTGGGAGCTCTTGTGGGAGAAGCTATTTTGGGTGACATCGATGACGTGGTTTGGTCAGGAGTTGATGTAGTTACAGAATCGCTGCAATGGGGCATTTTTGAAGCATTCCATACAATTGGATTAGGAGTAGCCTTTGAGTCAGGGGGAGCAGATTATGCTGAATGGCTGGAAAAAAAGGAAGAAACCGAACTTCTTTTGTTTGGCGAGGTGGTTGGTGTTAATGGTGGCATCATTTCCAAAGACTTCAAAAAAGCAGAAAAATTTATGGTAATCACCCAGAACCCGACCGTAATTGGGGCCATGCCCGAAGGTGCCAACGAAAAGAAATATGAAAAAGTAGCCTTCATGGGACAAGTTCAGGTAAGGGTAATTGGCAAAGTTAAAAAAGGCGATTACATCCTTCCATCAGGAAACCAGGATGGAATGGCGATAGCTGTGGATCCGAAAAACATGGCTGTAGGTGATTATGCACGAATTATAGGTATCGCATGGGGAGATTCAGACGGTAAAGAAATTTTCTCCTTTGTAAATACTGCCGTGGGAATCAATACAAACGATCTGACCAGGGTAATAGAAAATATGCAGAGCACGTTAAATGACATGCAACTGGCATTGGCTGAGGTTAATCCCAACTATAATCCTCAGTTGTATGCCGTTAACGGGAATGCTGACCAGACAAGCAACCAAATTACCACATCGCCTTCGGTGAACACACTTATGGCAAACAAAAGTGGTGCATTGGAAGCACAAACAGTGGAAGAAGCAATAATGAAGATTAAAGATTATGCATACATGAATAACCCTAACCTCGATTTAAGCCAATTCCCGTATCTCGAGGAAATGTTTAATAATCCAACAGCTGAAACAGCACAAGCGATGGTCGACCATTATCAAATGGTATTAGAGCGTTTAATAAACCTGGCTCCGATAGCTCAAAAAAATTAAAGGCTTTCAGATGAGAAATCTATTGATACTATTCACAATCCTGATTCCCTTAGTTTCAAATGCACAGGAGATCAATCTGAATGTTCCCAACATTACCACAGGTGGAATTGTGACTAAAAGTGCACACGCCTCTGGAGTAAACATCTCAAAATGGCAACTTGGAGAAATTCATCTGCTAACCATCGCAGGGAATGAAATGATAAACAAGGAAGATAATTCTGCTCTGAATGTGTATCCAAATCCTTTCAGTGGGCAGCTTCATATTCAGCTCAAGCATAACCGGAAGGAAGTATGCAACATTAAAGTTCTGGATGTGAGTGGCAGAGTTTGTAAAACGTTAAAAGATCAAACCTTTTTGCCGAATCAGGCAGTTGAACTTGATCTGAATGAATTAACATCCGGCATGTATCTTTTGAGCGTAAAGCCAAAGGACCTAGAAAAACAGTGGATGGTTAAAATTCAGAAGCAATAAAGAAACAAAAAAACCTAAGGGAGCTTTATTACCCTTAGGTTTTTCATATTAAAAGAAACCCAGTTCGAGACGGGCTTCTTCGCTCATCATCGATTTATCCCACGGCGGATCAAAAGTAAGATCCACATTCACGGTCTGAATGCCTTCTACCGACTGGGCGGCTTGTGTTACATCATCGATGAGTACATCCACCACCGGGCATCCGGGTGCGGTAAGTGTCATTACAATGCTGGCGTTATTTTCTTCGTCAACATCCACATTGTAAATCAATCCCAAATCATATACATTCACCGGAATCTCCGGATCATAGACCTCTTTGAGGTTATTTATGATTAAATCAATTCTTTTGTCCATGTCAACCTCCTT
>QKGM01000043.1 GCA_003250395.1 Bacteroidota bacterium
AGTATTTATAATTGAGGATATTCCATTAGTAAATGGTAATTTGAATGTGTATACTTTGGTTTTGTTCCAGGGAATGATATCCCTACCATCTGGATCAATATAGAATAATGGATTATTCCCGGCATACTGGTATGGCGTGTAGTGTGGGTACTTTAACTGCAACGGGTCGACACTCACGAATCTTGCTATCCAGGCGGCGTAATACCGTGCACCATAGTAATACAACCCAGTTTGCTCACATATTTTTGATTTTTTATGGTGTTCGCGAGGGCTTCGCCGTTCTTCATCCCGCTCCTTACCTACGTACTTGTACCGCTTCAAGGCTACTTCTGTTTCTGTTCTCCCGCTGCGGTAAGAGGTAGTTCCAAACGGGTGGTACTCCTCGTACGAGATAATGGCAGCGTTCTGATCGAGTTCCAGGGAGGCAGAACCAAGATGGTTGTCGTACTGGTAACGTATACTCACCACAGGGGTGGAGAGTGTAATCCCATTGTTGATGGTAAGCCTGTCGATCATGACCACCCTGCGGGTATCATCCATAACATGTAGGGTCTGACGCTCGGTGGTGGTGGTATTACCTGTTGTTTTCCTGTACAACTCATAACTTCCCAGGTATATCCGTTCTTCTTTAATATCACCGAGCTTCAGGGTAACCTTACGGGTGCGGTTACCAGATGCATCATAACAATACCACGAAGTAACTGTACCATTTGAGGCAGACCTTAACCTGTCGTTCCAGTCCCACTGTAGTGCTGTCAGATGAGGCATGGTAGTCATGTTACCATGTGCATCGTAGGTATAGACAGGGTTTCCTGCCTCGTGAAGAAGAAAGTGGATATAGGAATCAGAGAAAACAATTCGGTTCATGACCACAAGGAGATCAAGCAAATGAGGTGATAAAGATAAGCCATTTTAAGAGTAGATGAATTACTATTTATTATGGGAAAGAACCAAATGTTTCATTCTTCTTGTTCTGTATTTTTGTTAGTATTATATAACTTTTGAGTTCTAATCACACGGATGATGTGGAAGGGGAGGGGGAAGGGTGGAAAAAGGGAGGAAAAATTCTGTATCATACCTGAATGATAAATTTAAAGTATCATAAATCTCCTTAGAGCCAGAAAATATATTATTTAAAAAATGCTTTTCTTTACCAGAATCATGAGCAACTAACATTAATATCCCATATGATGGATTCCAGTATACAGTTGTTGTATAATCAACAGCAAATACTTCTTTGGGAACAAAATGATATATCGTCTGTTTTTCCTCACCAATTACAAAAGTCTTTGTCTTCCATAGCGATAGCTTGACTCTGAAATCACCAAATGATATAGTGGTATCTTTCCCAAATTGTATAGCAATAATACCCCCGTGATGAATCTCCTTATAAGAATAAACAACTATACTATCTGTCGATTTTACTGTGTAATCACTCAATGTAGAATCAACAACTTTACTGTTATCGTAAAGTATTGATTTGACCTTTTGATTAGGTACGATACAATTGTTTAAGATCAACACCATCAAGGAGAGCAATATAGCGTAGTAGAAAAAATTAATCTGCGCTATATTCTCCCACCTTTGCTTTCCATCTAAGCCAAGCTTCTTCATAATATCTGTCATATTCTCCCTTTATTGATTTTTTTAGATCAGTAGCTTCAGATTTCTTTATTACCTGCCCCAGTTGTTTTAAATATGTTAAATAGCTCTTATTTGTTTTATTAAGAATTTTTGCATGGTCTGCATCCCCGGCATATCCAACTAATTTACCATTATCTGGATTATAAATATTACCATCTTTATAAACCTGGGCTATACGTTTTGCTTTGTTTTCAGGAGAATCCTGTGAGTTTAAAATTTTATGAATCTTACTAAGCTGTTTTACAACATGAAGAAACAGCTCATGGCCAAGTGTTCTTGCATCGTCAACTGTTTGGCTATCATCAACAATGATGATTATCTGAACTTTGGTGTCTTTAGTAATATCTTTACCTGTGACATTTGGGTAAAAAATGGGATTATTATTTGAATTAACTATGTTTATTGCAGTTATACCTTCTGCTGGTTTTATAATTTGCCAATTTTCCACAAATCGAATCTCATAGTTTTGGAATTCCCCTTCTGTAAACTTTTTTTTAAAATTTTGTACAATTTCTGTGGCTTCAAATAGTTTAAATGCGGGCTTGTTGGATAAACCATCCGTGTTCCAATTCTCTGGCTTTTCTTCCGCTTTCTTCTCCTCCAACCCATCCAGATCAATATAGCTCACGGGTTTATTCCCGGCATACTGGTATGGCGTGTAGTGAGGGTACTTTAACTGCAACGGGTCGACACTCACGAACCTCGCTATCCAGGCGGCGTAATACCGTGCACCATAGTAATAAAGTCCTGTCTCTTCATCCCGCTCCTTCCCCACGTACTTGTAGCGCTTTAATGCTACTTCTGTTTCTGTTCTCCCGCTGCGGTAAGAGGTAGTTCCAAACGGGTGGTACTCCTCGTACGAGATAATGGCAGCGTTCTGATCGAGTTCCAGGGAGGCAGAACCAAGATGGTTGTCGTACTGGTAACGGATACTCACCACAGGGGTGGAGAGTGTAATCCCATTGTTGATGGTAAGCCTGTCGATCATGACCACCCTGCGGGTATCATCCATAACATGTAGGGTCTGACGCTCGGTGGTAGTGGTATTACCTGTTGTTTTCCTGTACAACTCATAACTTCCCAGGTATATCCGTTCTTCTTTAATATCACCGGGCTTCAGGGTAACCTTACGGGTACGGTTACCAGATGCATCATAACAATACCACGAAGTAACCGTACCATTTGAGGCAGACCTTAACCTGTCGTTCCAGTCCCACTGTAGTGCTGTCAGGTGCGGCATGGTAGTCATGTTACCATGTGCATCATAGGTATAGACAGGGTTTCCTGCTTCGTGGCGTAATAACCTGTTGGTGGCAGTATCGTACACGTAGTTCCGGGTCCACCTTCCCTGGCTCTGCATGGTCTGGAGGTTCCCCAGCTCATCGTAAGCGAACAACTGTGTGTAGTTCTGCATGGCATTGGCCGCAGGATTGGGCACAGCAATGTTGTTGACGAAGTCGGAACCGGTAGCCATACCCAGGTTGGTAAGTTCACGCCCCTGGGCCTTTACCAGCCGGTAGAGGGGATCGTACTCGTATAACCCCGTAGCAGCCACCACGGCGTTGTTGAAGTAGAAGGTCTGCTGTGCAGCATCGGTCTGCTGCACGATGTTCCCTTCAGGGTCGAAAGTGTAGGTGATATCCTGCAAAACATCGTTGCCGTTGTTTCTGGTGGTCAACAGACGGGTAAGCCTGAAGGTATCCGTATCGTATTCATACCTTGTCTTCGACCCGTTCCCGAACCATACACCTGTACGCTGCCCGCGGGCATTGTAGTCGATGTTGCTGATATAAGCTACCGACTCAACCGTTACCACATCCATAAGTCCCCCCTTCCCGTAGGTATAGGTGGTCTGTTGTAGGTTGGGGGCGGTAAGGGTAACCGGGCGGTTCATGGCATCGAAGGTTGACTGTTGGGTGTAGGAACCTGTAAGCACGGGCAAAGGGCTGGCATTCCAGTTGATTGTTGCATCGCTGACTTCACAGATTTGTGATGTCAAAGATAATGCATTTCCTTTGAAATCATACTCGTTGATGGTTGTTTTTCCTTCCTGCCCGAGGGTTTCGGTCATTCTTCCCTTGAAGTAGGCCAGGGCATAGTTATCGCCATACGAGTACTTCTCGATCAGCAGTGCCGTGGAATTGCCGTTTTGCTGTACCCATACCTCCGTGGGCATCAGGTTGGCATTGTAGAGCCGGCTTACGTGGTTGGAGCGGTTGTCCCAGTGGTGTATGGGTTTCCGGGCGGGGTTGTTAATCACCCATCTGTGCCCGCTGTCGATGTTGTGGATGTGTACAGGCTGCCCGGCAATGTTGTAGAAGTGACGGGTCATCAGCCGGCCTTTGCCGTCTGTAACGCTGACCGTGCGGCCCAGTATGTCGGTTTTATTATACGTGATGCAATCGCCGGTTGAACCGTTATCATCGGTTACCCTAACAGGCCGTCCAAGGGTATCGAGGTCGATCACCTGCGGGGTGTTGTTGTGCTGAAGCGTGAGGGTTGCCGCCCGTTGTTGTGCCGTGGTACCGGCCATCATCCGGGTGTACCATTCGCTTTCGGCTACACAATCGTTACGGTCGAAGTTTTTCTGTTGCCATGCATCGAATTCTACACGCGCGGTAGTCCCGTCGGGATAAACTGTGCGGATAAGCCTTCCCAGCGGATCGTAGAACATCAGGGGAGTCACGCCGTAGAGGGAGAGTTCATCCTCCTGCTCATACTGGGAAGTGGTACTGAACCAGGGTTCATATTGCTTGATGACTTTTCCCTTGTTGTTGTACACCGTACGCCCGGTAGCCACCCATCTGTCAGAGGTATTGACCGAAACAACGGCACCGTTCTGCATCGTGAAGGCTTCGCCATCTTCGGCCTGTACCTTGGTCTGTAATTCGCGGCCAAGGCCGTCGCTGTATGAATAGCTCCTGAGCCACCGGGTATTCGCACCCCCGTGTACTTCACGGGCCTGCACGCGTACCATCACCGGCAGTTGATTCCCCATCCAGTTGAAAAGGTCATAGGAATACGATATGGTAGGATCAGAGAGGGTATCACCTTCATCATAAACGCCGTACACGGCTGTTTTCGTCACTAAGCCGAGCGGGCTGAACTGTGTAAAGGTACCTGAACCATTGGAGTCGGTAATCTCCAGTGGCCTTAATACCCGGTAATCGTTGGTGAGATTGGTTGACAACCCGATCGGATCGGTAACCGTAACCGGAAGAATTTTATAATTATCCCATGTTATAAGCGAGCCGTTTTCCATGGGGTCGAAGTATTCAACAGGCTGGTGGAACGAAGAGGGGAGCGGCCTGAGGCGTTCTGACCGTATCATATAGGAGGAGCCTGCTGAGGCTACTTCATATCCGGCACCTGCGAGTATGCTTTTGAGGCCACTGACAGAAGGAAGCAGCGTGTTGGCAGTGCCTTGTTCTGTATTGAAGGCTACAAATTTGTTGAGGCATTCATCAGTCCAGGCAAGTGTGAGCGAGTGGTATGGCAGGCCATGGGCAGCGACCTGGGCAAGGGGCAGTCTCCCGTTGCAGGCTGTGTTGTAGAAATAGTGCTGCTGGTGGCCGATCAGCCTTTTCGCAGCAGCGGTACCCGGCTCGGCATAGGTATCAATAGAGGCCGCCGTACTGATGGCCGATAAGAGGAATTCGTGGCTGAACAGGCTGTTTTGCCCGATGTTGTGCAGTTCATACGATTTCTGTTCACAGGGAACACCAATACGGTAGAACAGCGTGTTGTCAGGTTCATTGATGTAGCTGATCTCATCATACTTAACGAGCATCCGGCTCTGTTCCATGACTGAAGGGTTCGCCTGTCGGGAAGGATAGCTGATGGTAGCCGACCTGGTAATGTTGCCGTAGGCATCTGTTTCGAGTGTCATCTGCCGGGTAACACGGGGGTTGTTGGCATCGCGTTCGTAGTTGTAGGCCAGGGCATCGTATTCGGTTACATGGAACACGGCGTGGGGGTTGGTACCACGAGGTTGCAGCAGCCTGACTGCATACGACTTTTCAGCAGTCGTGTAAGGGATGTTTTCCACTAAAGAACCATCGGCCGCATAAACCTCCTGATGCAGGATGCTTCCGCGAAGGGCACGACATGCTTCCCTCGCTTCGGTGGCAGTTAGTCCTTCCGGCAGGGTAGTGTCGGGAAGTAACCATCCCTGGGGGTCGTTGAAGTACTCTGAAGCATATTGCCGGGTAATGTCACCACTTTCGAGTAAGGCACCTGTATGAAACCATGTTTTGGTATAGACAGGCGGCTGGTCGGCTTCGCCCTGCTGGGTAAGGTCGTGCAGCGTATCGGTATCCCATTGCTCTACCATGCCGAAGCCACGGAATTCACGTTCCACCCCGTCGAAATAGCCATGGTGATAGGCATAGCGGGTGGCATACCGGGTATCGGTGGGCAGATCATGTACCTCTGTCCGTTCAACCACATGTACAGGAAATGGGAGTTTTGTAATCCATGGCCTGCCAGCCATCCGGTCGGCAAGGTAAAATTTGGTTGAAGGCGCATAGGTAAGGGTGGTCACTGCCCCCATGTTGTTTTTCATTTCATACATCAGGAAAGGCTTTTGCCCGCCGGTGAGTTCGAGATATTGCAACCTGGCACTTTGTCCATCACGGGCAGGGGTCATGGCAGTAAGACAACTGGTGCCGTTGCCCAACAGGTCCATGATGCTCACTTCGTCCAGTTTACTGAACGAAGGAAAATGAGTAATCTCGCAGGCAGTACTCCAACTGTTTCCTGCCATATTTTTCCAGTACCTGATGGCTTTGGTGCCGAGGTAAATGATATCGGTGGTTCCTGTGCCGTCGATATCGGCCAGGCGTATGCGCCCCTGTTCGAATTTATCGGTTGCATCGAACCGGGGAGCTCCTTTCATGCTCACTCTTTTTCCGAATCTGCCGTAGCCAAGGTTTGGCCAGTAGTCGATAGCTCCATTACGCACGCGCACAATATCGGTAAGCCCGTCGCCGCTCATATCGGCCAGGTATATCGATTGCTGAATATCTGCAAACACGATAGCGGGGCCCTGGATCTCATCGGTTGGTTTGGTGGTTTTATGAGCCTCACCGAAACCATCGGCTGCTTCGGAGTAGTGGGCTGTAAAACACTGGTGCTCGGTGATAAGAATATCAGCATGACCATCGCCTGTCAGATCGATCATCTTCAGGTTTGGATCATTCATGTCGATGTTGGGGATATGCCTGAACGGGCGGAATGAATCCCACTTGCCGTCAGCTGATAATTCAGTGAACCCGGCAACACCGGGCCCCATAACCCTGAGGTCGGTACGTCCGTTCCCGTCGATGTCGCCTAATTGTGCAGTACCTTTCGAAAGGTTTGGAAAACTGGCTACCTTGTTTAAGGCACCGAGCCAAAGCCCGGGTTCTTCGCCTGACATGGCCCCGTAATATCGCTTGTCGCCAAGATTGGGCTTGTAGTACCATGCCTCACCGCCCTGCATCAATACGCCACTGAGCCCCTCGCCGTACAGGTCAGTCCATCGGAAGGTATCACCCCCCGCAAAATTTTCAATGTTGCCTGCCGTAAGTTGCCTGCATTCTGTAGCAGGCAGGGGTTCGGTGTAGGAGAATGAAAGAGGAGGGAAGCTCTCAGGAACTGAACCATCAAAACCAGTTACTGTAATACCGCGCAGCAAGGTGAGTTCGGGACGCTGTTCATGATCGAGTGTCAGCATCTTCACCACTACGGGAGATGTACCCAGGGCTGTAAACCGGTGGAACATCATGATGTTGTGGCACAGCCTGTAGGTGCGTACTTCAAAGCCGGGCCTGAAGGTCGAAAAAGGATCGGTACGGCAATCCCAGCCCGCCTGTTCATCGTAGAAGGGTGTAATACCAGCATGTTCCCCGTAATCGAGAATAAGCTCAAAGTGCCATCCGCCGGTGTAAGGGGCATCAACAACAGTTGAAGGGGTGTAATTGCCATAGCAAACCTTTTTAAGGTAGCGCTGATTGAAGGCGTCGCCATCGGCAAGGCGCCTGTCTTCAAAAACCGATGCAGCTATATTGGTCGCGTCTTCAGGCTTGTAGACATACTCGATGAGATTGCCGCGGTTATCGGCTGTCCGTTCAATCATCCATTGGAAAACTTTTACCGGATCACCCGGGTGGGCGATACGGGCATTGCTGCTCATTCCGTATACCGTGGTGATGTTATCGCGTGTTATAGCCCTCCAGTGGCTGATGCCTGTTGATGTGTTTTCCCACCTTTCAATGCGTGCAAATAAACCCTCGGTGCGGGGCCTGTAGCTGTATACCCTGTAATTTTCTCCCTGGGCATTCCTGGCCTCAGGGGCAATCTTTTGTCCTGATGCATCCAGTAATCTTACCAGGTCTTCGGCTCCCGACATCACAAATACATCTGATTCTTCGAGGTCATGATACAGGGGCAGTCCTTTATCTGTTTTCCGGGAGATGGAGGGAAGCCCGACGGAGAAACCCAACCCGAAAGCACTGTTCCCCGAACCGGAGTCATAGCTTAAAGCTAACTGGGGGGTGAAATCTCCCCGGCCCGGACTTATAGGCAGAGGGACAGAGACTGTGCCGGTTCCGGTAAGCGGGTTAGCCTGGAATTTCTCACCAATGCCTTTGATGGCACCACCCCCTTTGGGTAGCGTAAGTATCTTTTCGGGCGACAGGGTGTTTTTTGTCCCCTGAGCAGGCTGATCAGCCTGTGATGGAGCTGCCCCTTTACCGGCAGTTACGGCTTCAGTTTTCCCACCGGTTTGCTGTTGTGCTTTATAGAATTGACCTGTATAGGGTTGGTTGGGTGAATTGGGATTGGCATTCATGGCGTTGAGTATTTAGTTTTAAGTCAGTATTGTTCGAAAAATTAAGATTTAAGGCGCAGGAGCTCATGGTTGAAGTTGGTATGTAGCAGGATGTCCTGCTGCATCTGGATAAGGGCCTTTTCGAAATGGAAACTAAGTTTGCCGAAAAAGTTGAATAACTCTGATTTATCCGTATCACTGAAATTACTGATGTCGGAATATTTAGTCCGTTTGTCAAGGTCCTTCACAATAATGTACACTGATTCGAGGTGGTATCTTATCTCCTTATTGTAAAGAAATGAGAATGTGAGCATGAAGGTATCGAGTTCAGCCGACAGATCCGGGATCTGTTCACAGAAGCCGGTTAAGAAAGTCGGGTTGTTAACACTAAGTATGTATTTGATTCGTATTGAATTAACTGATTTAATTGCGTCTACTTTCAGGATGTTGACAGGATTATTCGATTGCATTAACCCGGTCAGTACATTGACATTTTTGTTTACATCGGTTTTCCTGTTCTCAACCCAGAGGGTCAGGAAAGTTCCCAGCATTCCGCTTACCAGTCCGATGATAACGGTCAGTGTTTCTGTACTTAGTATCGGAAACAGCGAATAAAGCCCTTTTAAAAACTCATCCATTTGTACCTGTTTGTTTGTATAAACACAGAAGCCCGTCTTCTTCATATTCTTCAGCCACCGGCATAGGGTAAACAAGTGATTCCATATCGACCTGAATATTCAGGGGTTGATAGAACATCGGGTGAATGGCATACAGGTGATCAAATTGTTCGACCAGGATATCCTTCACCTGATATTCGAAAAGTGCCTGAATGATGTGTTTTGAATTGAAATACTGTTCCTCTTTCATCACGATACCAATCAACCCGCATTCGAAGAACAGCCTGATAGCTTCGTCTCTGTCAAAACTTGTCAGATGCGATTTACACTTGCTAAGCCGTTCATGCACATCTTTGATTTTTATCAGGTTCTTTATATCTGTGAAGGCCTTTTTGATTAGCGACGTAGCATCATGATAGATCGAATCGTAGATGGAAAACGCCTCGTCGGTCAGTTCCTTTAACCTGATGTTCGACCCTTCGGTGATACATTCCTTTGTAATGCCGGTGAAGCTTATATCGTTTTCATTAGCAAGTGACAGTATTGTATTCAGAATAGTGATTATCTGCCTGGGTTTCTTTTGTGTATGCCTGATTATATAAGGAAAGGTAGGAAACTTGATGCCTGAAAATGTTATGACTGTTTCCGGAAAGTATTGCTCGAGGAACTCTTTCGACCTGGCGAAGTTTTCGAAATCATTCAGATTAAACAGCCCGTTCATGTGATAATCCTTCTCGACAAGCAGGTGGTAGTATCTTTTCGCGATCAGGTTTATTATATCTTTAAACCGCCAATGAATGAAATGAATTTTGTCGTTTATCTTTCCGATGTTCTCCATCGGAAAATAAGGATACATTTCAGAGGGGAAAGCAGCCTTGACAATAATTCCTGAAGATTTTTTCTCATAAAAATCCAGAATCTCCTTCATCAGCGATGATACAAGTGCTGCCGAAACCTCATCCTTCAGATTATACAATTCATTTGAATCGATCATGACAAGAATCTTGCTTTTAGTGGCATTCAGGAATGAACAAAGTGCCTCTGTAGCAATTCTGAAATCGTCGGAGGTAAGCCTCGACAACACGTTTGAGACGAAAAAAGCAGGTGACTGGTTTGTACGCTGAATTCTTTTAAACTCACCTTTCAATTGTTCAAGTAGGGCATTATAAACCCCTGTTCCGTTAAAAAACAGTCCTGAACTATGTCCCAGTTTATGTTTGCCCAGATATTTTTTAATTGTTTTAATCTGTTCAGGTATATCGGTATCAGGCAACGTGTAATTCCGGTCTACTTCAACCAGTGCCGAAGAGATGATGACCCATTGCCAGATTTTGACAAACGATATTGATAATTCCTCTTTGTAGAAATTGCTGAACATCGGGTCTCTGTATATGGTGGTAAGGTCGTAAAAGAATTTTTCGGGACGTATTACAGTTGAAAACAGGTACAATTTGTTTTTCTTCTGCTTTACTTCAAAATCGAGCATCCTGATGATCGCTGTTTTCCCGGTTCCCCTTCTGCCCCACAGGAAAAGCATGGATTCCTTCTGAAATACCTTGTAGCTTTGTGTATGAACAAAGACTTTCGATGAGTTTGTGCTATCTGCATTCCATTCAACTTCGGCCTCATTGTCGCCAATATACTTTTCCGGGAAAAGATTTCCTTTAAAAAGGGAATAGCGGTAGCTCGCATGGTTTACATTCTGAAAAGTATACTTACGATTGATCATAAGAGAGAAATTTACTGGCGTTTATTTTTCCGATAATTTTAAAATCATCACCAAACAAGGCTTCAAACCTCTTTACATTGTCTTCGAATTTCCGGTCGAAAAGAATCAACAGGTAATAGTCAGAGCCATACAGGAGTTTGTGCTTTATTAAAGGGTAGACCGGTGAACTTATTAATCTCTCCGTCACGTTGAAATCGGAAGTGCACGACAGATCAGTGTAGAGGTTGTCATACTTCCTGATAAGCCTGATAATCTGGTTTGACCACAGGTTAGAATTGCCAAGGTCGTTGAGTGCTTTCCCGAGTTGATCATCTCCTCCGAAATGGGCCAGGTTAAGCTTTAGCCTGGGGTATTTCTGCATTACTTTTTCCCATAACAGCGGATGATTCAGCACTGTTGCCCTTTCTTTTATTGCTTCTCCACCGTCTGACAGCAATGATGTTTTAAACTCAAGCATCGAATGGTTGAGGTAAACCAGATTGCCATCAACGAATATATCTCCGGTAATTTCGACCCTGTTCACGAAAGTGGCAAATCCGCCATAGGAATTATGTGCCGTAACCGGTATGCCGTTCTCTTCGCAGTAACGGTACAGACATGGTGAGCCATTTTCATCACCAAACAGGAGAGGATCAGTTGGTGAATAACCATTAGGTGTATAAAGCTTGATTCCGGAAAACAGTTTCCCCTTTCCGGTTGAGTTCACAGCTTCCTGTAATATGCCTTCTCTTCTTGGATCTACCGCTATAAAGGGCAGTATACGGTCACTGTATCCGGGGCGGGATTTAAGCTCTGCCAGTTGCCTGATTTGCTCATTAAATCCATCAAATGGGGAATCGAAACCTGATGTACCTTTCCCCGAAATTTGGGATTCAACGGATTCAAGTTCTGAAAGCTCAAGTTCGGCGACATATTTATTTAAAACGTTTATTTCCCGATTGACTTCTTTTTTTAGGTTAGCTACTTCGTCTGTTTTATCAAAAGTTTTTTTCGATGACTTTAGTTCGGCTTTTATACCAGCTACCTGTGCAAACAATTCGCGCTTTACCTGATGAAATAGTAACGCGGGTTCGATAACTTCTGATTTCAACGCTTTCGCTGAACCTGTACTCCCGATAAAGCACCACTTGAGATCAAACATTAAGGGGGTTATGATAAAGCGGTCGTTGTACACCTTGTTTATTTCGTCGTAGATGGCGGTACTGTTTTTCTTTAAACCAATTTTCAGGAAAGCATTAATTCGCCTGATGGTTTCGATGATGTTGCGAAGTTTGTCAATTACACTATCAACCTTATCTGTTATACCTTTCGCGGTCATATCGTCAGGCCTGTTTTGATTTAACAGAAGTTTCCTGATTTCTCTGACAAGGAGGGCGAATAGTTCTTTGGCAAGAAAGGTCCGGTTGAAAAGATGGCAGTGAATGTCATAGAAGTAGTCAGTATTCTGAATGGTATGATTGTTTTTTATCGGCTGATTCAATTCACCTGGGGAAAAAGGAACCGATGCATCCCATGATGGTTGCGCCGGGCCGGATATCCTGTGCTGGGGAGTTTGGACTGAGGGCATTCGTTTACAGATTTCTTCAAAGAACTCATTGTAGTTTCCTTTGAATTCGCCATTTCTCCATACCATCAGTAATTGTGATGTAAACAACCCGTTGAAAGGGCCGTCAAGTGCAGTTTGGTTTTCATGGCAAGCCGATAATAGCCTGACGGTAGGGTTCCCCTTACTTTTGTTAATTGCGGGTACTTCCTGTTTGATCTCCCGATAAAATTGCTCGTTCTTTTGAAAGGTAAGGCAGGCTATATCAGCCGGGATATGACGGGGAGACTCTCCCGGTTTAAAGGTAACGTTTTGTTGTGCCTTCCTGGTTACAGTGCCCGAATGGCAACTGTCAGAGATGACAAATATTCGGGCTCCATCAGGAAATAACGACCAGAATGTCTGTAACTCGTCATCAATTAATTGACCATCGAAGAGGCACCATGTTTCATCAAGGCCATCCTCTTCATCTCCACCTGTATCAGGAACTTGTCCTCCATGCCCTGAATAGGTAAGCGTGAACAGGTCACCCGGTTGAATTACTGTTGCAATTTCTTCAATTGCTTCTTTTACATTCTGACGTGTAACTTTCTCATTAAGAAGAATGTTGGTTTTTGTGTATCCCTGTGAAACAGCAATCTTTTGCATATCGGAAGCGTCATTACAGCAGGCATTTAGGCTTCCCTGCCATCCGGAGTAATGGTCGGGATCAACATAGTTTAGTCCTAAGTGGAGGGAATAGCCTTTGGCGGTGGTGGTTGAATTCCGTTTCATAATTGAAATAGAAGGACGGTTAAGGTAAGTATGAAGTTATTGATGATAATCTTGTTGGTTAATTATCTGATCTTCAAATCCGAAGATGGTGTAATCTACATACATGTTTCCGGTCAGATCGATGATATCTTGTTTATCACGTATTCCATGCGGGTAATGTTCCCTGCGGATAAAGGAGGTAAGCAGCATTCCGGCCAGATCGTCACGGTCAGCTTTAAATATGGCACTGCTTATATTTGTCAGCTGGTTCATTAAAATACTTACTGATGCTGTCACCGGATTTAGAAATCCGGCAACCCGACCTATTGCGCCGGCAATAACTTCAAGGTTGCTTTTAGTCAGTATTGTTGAGATCATGGTTGCAGTTTCCCGGGTCCGGGAATCTTTCTCGATGGCCAGAAACATCCAGTTGAAATCATCGGGGATAACGGCTGCTTTGTACACAATGTAGCCCGTATCGCCAAAGTAAAGTGAGGCATTATCCTTTACCTTTTGTATCGGGAGCAAAATGCGGGAACTTAGTATTTTTAATGCAGCATCTTTGACTAATGCAATTTTTTCTTCTTCACTTTGGGTGGCAAAAAATTGCTGTAACATCGGAAAATCATGTTCCCCGCCGGAGATGAAACTCATAAGTTGAATTTCTCCTTTTCCCAACAATTCCCGGTTGTTTAGGATTTTTACTTTGTTGATTCTTAGATAAAACATTAACAGGATGTCATATTAGTTATTGAAACTATTGGCAACTTATATAGTCAGTTTTAATACGAAAATTTGAAGAATAGCCTTTCGGCATTGGGAGGAAGCTCAGTTTGATAGGAAACAGCGGGATGGATTCTTTCTTCGAGAGAGATACCTGATCGAATCCATCCCAGTTTCTGTTTCCTGTTCTGATTATAAATCAGATTAACAGGAATTGATTTTTTTATTTCACCTCATAGATCTGGTTTAGGGTTAAGTTCAATTTGATTACGAACCACTTTGAAGTTTCACATTCATGAGAGAGAGAACAAAAATGGATTCTCCAAAGTGTAGAATGATTTTCTGATTTTCATCAGCTTAAAGAGTGTGTCTTATTTGTACCGACATGTGATCAGTTCTCCTGATCACATGTCGGTTTGTTGTTAAATAGAATATTTAAGAACTACAATTACATCGTCAACATCTGAGAAATCGGAGTCGGAACCTATAGCAATTGTTATCTCTTCATCAGACGCATCCAACGAGATATTTGTATCTGTCTCGATATGGCTCCATGCAGGAGTATCATCAGGTGTTACCAAAAGAACCCATGATGGTGGTACAGACGGAATCTGGGAGTTGATGGTTATTCCTCCGGAAGAAATGGCTTTCTGTACATATAACGACACAGAGCTTATTCGTACATCCATATTTCGCATAAAGTAGGGGAAATCATCATGCGTAATGACAAGGCTGGTCAATGACGCGCCTCCTGATTGCGGATTCAGGAACTGGTAAAGGTTGTCAACACGCTCCTGCTTCAGGCTGATCATCCGATGGAAGTGTCCTTCTGGTCCCATGATCTGGTTGAGTTCAGCTTTCAGGTATTCAGCAGCAGCATTTTTCAGTTGACCGTCTTCAAGCGCCGTGTAATTTACATGTATGATGACATCCGAGATGGTATCATAGTCAAATTGCCTGATCTGAGCGGGAAGTTCAACGGTCCATTTACTGATGGCACCGGCACCTTCAAACGGGAGGTAACGTGCATCGTTGAAATTGAATTCAAACATTCCGGAGTCTTTCATCCCGTTGCTGGTAGCAATCGACTGGATAGCAGAAACTGCAGAGACAAAACGTGAATCTTCAGGACCTGTCTGAGGGTATACATTATTGGTCAGCAAAGCATTTTTCCGATAAGAGCTGCTTACCAGCGTGAGCTTGCAATTGACATTTGTATAAGGCCCTGTAACAGCTGGTATTGAAATACTGATTGATTTGATTCGCCGTTGATATTGTCCCGGGTAATCAAGGTCAAACATCATTTCATGCAGGTCAAACTCGCATTTTCCCGTAGCCCTGAGATTGATCAGCATTGTCGGGTTAATGGTAGCCAGCGATATGTGTTTCTGCATTTCAAATCTGCGGCTGTTCTTATCGGTAAAGGCTGCATCCATCCTGTGCAAATCGTAAGTAAGCGATTCACCCGCCAGCAGACCTTTGTATAGCGAATCCCAATAGGATGTTCCAATAAAAGTAGTGTCCGATTCGGCCAGTTCGAAGCGGTATGCTCTTTCGGCTTTGCGGGCCATCTCAAGAGCCAGTTTGTAGGCCGAAAGGTAAACATCGGAGAGACGGGTCAACATCCAGCCATACATTTCAGCAGAGGAGAACTTATCTTCGAGATAAGCCTCAATCTCCTTGTTCTGGTTGATCTGCATGTCGAGATTGTTCAGTTCGTGCTGCGCCATCTCGAGCCGGATGGTAGCAGCGAGTATCTGCTTGTCTGTTTGTTTCAGTTCAATGGCCGTCAGTTCATTCTGTAGCTTCCAATCCTGCTCGCGCCGTTTGTGCCCCGCCATAATACCCGAGCGGGAAGCTAAACTGTCGGAAAGAGAAGCAAGTGTATTCAGCTGTGAAGCCACCTGTGACCAGCCTGCCCCGATAGCTTTTCCGCCATGGGTGGATGTGGTTACTGGAGAACCACCCCAACCATGAAAACCCAGGGTGAGATCAGGTAAGGATGTACTTACTAATGACCCAACCAGAGAAAGACCTGCTGCTCCTATTCTCATAACAAAACTGGCATCCATGAAAGTAAGCTGTTCTTTTTCCTCATCTATCAGGCCCTGTGAAAGCAATTGCTGATAATACTGCGACCTTTTCAGCGTGGAGGTAGCTGCAATCTTCGTGGCTTCAAGTTGTGCCTGTGCTTCATTGATGGCGGCCACTTTCAGTTCACGCATGCTCTCGTACAAACTTGCTTCATGGGTATTCCGCAGCAGGCTCAGTTGCTCGGCATCCTTTTTCTCGAGAGCCGAAAGCATCGATTGTCCAAGGCTCTTAACCTCGCCGGCAAATTCTACGGCTTTCTGCAAAAGGTGCTGGAATCTGTATGAAGGCAGCAGGGTGTTGATTTCGCTCAGGGCGGCGCCGATACTTAATCCCGAAGCCTTCGCTCTTACAAGTAACATTGGATCGATGGGCGGATCAAATAAGGCTAACTGTCTTTCCACCCCCTCGATGTTCATACAATGCCTGATTTTGAATAAACGATCAGCCAGAATATCCCAATAAACGAGAATCTTTTCGTTGTGCGGGATACCAAAATACAGGGAGTTTATCGTAGCCATTTTCAAGAAAGGCTTCTTTAACTGGTTACCCTGGTTGTTGCCACTGGTAGTGGTACCGGAAATAACATTGTTTATTTTGACCAGAATGTTACTAAAGGCATCCTGAACGGTTTCACTGAATTCTTCAACAGAACGAACGGCAGACTCATGCTTTCGTGTCTGTTCAGGCCTGCGGCCAAGCAACCCGACTGCCAATATGTATAATTGCAGCGACTCCTGAATGGTTTCCCAGGTGTCACGGGCATACAGAGAGTCTGCCCATGCAATCAGGTTGTCGAGATATTTCATATACACATATTTCATATAGGCCACAATTCTCAGGCGGGCCACAGCATGTGGATCAAATGGATTGCGCTCCCAGTTGTCAATCTGGGTACTGAATTGCATTAGTCCGTAATATTGGCCAAATTCATCACCAATTGTTGTTCCTGAACCCATCTCTTTCAATAATTCGTAAAATGGCTTCAACATCCAAAATCTTTCGGGACCCTCTCCACCGGGTTCAATCGTGGGATTGAAAATAGCGTGGTACCATTTGCGCGCTTCGGCATAAGAGCCATTCGCGGTAAGCCTTTCGGCTATCATCATCGGAAGGTGATAGAATAGTTCCCAGTTGTATGTCCCATAAGGAGAGCTATTGTCAAACTCGATTTCAACTCTTGGAAGCCTCTTGTTTATGTCTTTAATATGATTATTAATGGTTATGTTGTAATTAATATAATAATCATATTCAGTAGCTGAAGAACTTTCCTGTGTAAAAGGACTGTCTTTAGGATTAGTAATTTTTTTGTACCCTTGTCTGTATAAAGCAGAGTTTGTTGTTGCAGCAACAATAGCGTTTATTCCTTTCTTATTTACTTCTCTTAATATAGTATCAGCCAGTTGATGAGAAAAAGAAATTAAAATGAATTTGTCGGCTGCAATCACCAGTGGAGGAGGTGTATAACCATTTTGTGTAGCTGCGGTGCTATTGTTTGGAGCCTCAACTGTTGTTAAAGTAGAACTGCTTGACCGTGAGCATACCAGGTCGGTATCCCTTAATGTAAAGTAGCTTTTCTCCTCAGAAATGTCTACTTGTTGATAATCTTTAGGAGTATTCGATAAGCCATTAGGCAGGTTTCCTGCAATCAGGTTTAAGAATCGGCTTGGTTTTGTTGTAGTCTTGCTGTTGGAAGTATCAATGTATGTCATGTAGGAGGCATGATCATCAATAATAAACAATGGATCCTGGCCGTAATATCCCGAATGTTTACAATCATGTGGCGTATTCGAATTATCTGTATATGATGCGAATTTATACCCTATTTGTCCGGATGGCATCCTTACCCAAAAGTCCTTTCTGGCATTGTTTTTCTCCTTTACTACCCTCCCTAGGAGACCTGCCATACTATGGTAATCATAAGTATTGTCATAGGTAGAGAATTTTAGGCCGACTGGAATAGACAAATAAGTTGCCCCAATTTCACTTTGTATTCTTGGGAAAAGAAACTTATGATGAGCAAAACTTTCACTATCCTGAGTACAACCGATTTGGGCTATGGAATAACCTCCATATTGTTGGCTGTCAATGACTGGTTGATCAAAAATGCTGTTAAATTTAAACAGTCCAATATTTATAATTGGATATGGATGGCTTACATCTGGAAGCTCGTTTTGTTTATTGTACTTTACAAAAACTTCCAGGCTAGACCAATGAACTCTGGTTTCGTTTAAAAACGCATTAATACTCATGGAATAGCTTGTTTTGTCAGGTAAAATACTATTTGTTGTCAATTTTGTTTTGAAGCCATCTCTATAATCTAACCAGATTAGCGGCTCATTACAAAACTGCTGCTTACCCCATTTTTCAGCCGAACGAATGCACCAGTTCAGTCTTATCTCTTGATATTTAGATGGTTTAAGGTCTTCGCTGGTAGAAGTTGTCGTCTGTGTCGATTTGGTGCCTTTTCCATCAATAGTAGAAGGAGTTGTAATAATAGGTTCTTCGGCAACTTCATTAAACTCAAGCCAGGTAACGACGACGTATTGATTCCATTGAGCTATGCCTATGTGATCACCCTTAATATCTATATCCATAGGTTCCCATGCTGTCCAATACGATTTGTTTACCCATTTCCTGTAATAATACTTACGGGGATAGGTTCGGGAATGTGCTAACACATGCATATCATTTGGACTGGTATCCACTCCAAAGTTATGTTGCTGGCTGTCAATCAGAAGATTATGTCCTGAGAATGCACAAACCTCGAGATTGGCAACATCGGCCAGCCCTGTAAGATAATCGCGGTAAAGCTGGCTGACAGATTCTTCTGAAAGATCGCTTTGTTTCAGCTTTTTTTCAAAGTCTTTGTAAAGAGGAGTCTTGTCAGATCTTAATTCGGGTAGCAGATAATTCTCGGGATATAAAAAGACTTTTCTGTTGGCTTCCCACACCCGGTAATTCCGGCGCCAATCCCATTGTTCGATATTATCCTGGCTGAAGGTCATGGTGTCTGGCAACAGTCCTAACAATGCCCTGTTGATCATGGTCTGAACCGCCAGCGTGGCTTCTTTGATCCGGGAAATTCTTCCACAGGAGGCCATCTGCGTGTCAATAAACAGGTATTCAAACAACTGATCTGGAGTAATGATGCCGGAGATCAGTTCATTCAAACAAATATAGGCTACCATGGCATCTCTCTGTTTTTCACGCAGGACGTTGCGAACCGGAACGGCTTGTTCGAGCCACGCGGAGTTGCTGAAAGAAGCTTTAGCCGCATAACGTATCATACGTGCATTTGTCTCAGAGATGTTTATTATGTTATTAGGCGATGACTCGACAATTAATTTAAGCTGATTATAGCTAATCTTAGTTTTCCGGCTCATTGTGACGATGTTTTCCAGGGTACTGACCCAATGATCGTCTTCCATCTCTGATTCTGGTAATCCATTCATACATGCGGTTTCTTCTTCTGTCCATTCAGTGGCCTTTCTGAGATAGTTTAGCTTATCGAGGTTGGTACCTGATTGGTAGAGTTCAAAAACTGAATAGTCGGGTCTGAATAGTGCTCTGTGAAGACGGGTGTTTTTCTGAAGGTTTACCCAATCAGAATACAATGGCTTCTCGAAAAATGAAGCATATCTCGCCGGAAAATGAGTGAACCTGATCCAGGGACTGTTTTCAGCAACAATTCTATTCAGGATGTAATCCACATCATCCAGGCTTAGTTTGTTTACTTTAATATAGGCAGCACACTTGTAGAATACTTCCAGGAAGATACTTTGTATAGAATTAAACAAAATATCGTTCTTCGAATTGACAAAACCGTGGTAGGTGAAATAGTACTGGGCAGGTCGTGTTAACGGCTGACCATAATTATTCATGTATTTATCAAAAAGAAGTTTTACCAGGTTATACTCTAAGTCGCTGGCGTTACTTAATTTCTGATACAATGCATCCCGCATCAGGTAATTAATCAGCTGCTCAACGGTATAGAGCACCCTGGCCGTTATTGTCAACAATAAAAGACCTCCGTTGTTAGGGACAACCCTGTTGCACAGATCTTCTGCATCAATAAAGTCTCCCAGACACTGAACAATCAGGTTTCGTCTTTGCTGCAACTCGTTTTGAGATATAGCTGCACTATAAACTGTGAGTATGTTGCTCAGGAGTACCCCGGCTGATTCTTTCTCAACCAAGAGGTTTAATAATACATTCAGGGTTTCAATGAGCGATTCAGGTACAACTTCGGTAGTTGAGGTTGATGTAATTCCGCCTCCTGAAGTATTGATAAATGCCTGGTCAGTGAATATCTCGCCCAGGTATGTGTCGAGCGCCGGATCAACGGCAAGATACGCCTGTTTAAGATTCTGGACATTGGCGAATACAGCCGGATGGTTTGTCTGGAATTGTTGTATGGGGGCGCTGATACTATCAGAGAAGTCTGATTCCGTATTTGAAACTATGCTATTGGTAATTTCAATCAATCTGGTTGTGACAAGGGTTGTTGCCTGTTGATAGATGCTACTGATGTCTCCAGGATTTACATGCTGGTTAAACAGTGATAAAAAGTATGAAATCCTGTCACTTTCGGAACTCAGGAAGTCTGCATGATTCGGTAACGTCAGCCTGTTGATAGCCTCTGTGGCGGTGTCAGATGGAAACAGATAAGTAGAAGATTGAATCAGGTTGGTAATCTCCGTAATCTTACCTTGATTCCCGGTCGGGTTTTCAGCTATTAACATTACTATATTTCCGGCCTCAACTTCAAAAATCTGTGAAATTGCATTCCACTGATTTTGATCAGGCTCACTGGCAGGCAGTATATATCTTGATCTGATCTCTTTCAGCTCGGTACGCAATTCGGTAAGCAGTTTAATCAGGTCGCGTTCTTTGGGCATAATTCTGGAATCATTTATCCTGTTGGTACTCATCAGGTAGATGAAGTCAGGGATAGTAAAGCCAGATTTTCTTATTGTTTCCAGATCATCCAGAAACGCTGATGTCTCTTTCGGGGTTCTTGGAATACCTGTGTTAGATGTATAAATGGTAACAGGGTGCATTTCCATTATCTCTGCAATCTGAATGTACTCAGGAATAGTAATCCTTATAATTCTTGATAAATAGGAAACTCCATAAAGGATCGTGAGATAGTTGGTAATTGAATTAACACTGTTGTCAAGCACTGTTGGAAGTACTTTTGACAATAGTAGTGAGTATTCGTCACCCGATAATTCATTTACAGCAGCAATTCTGTTTTTAACTGGTACCGAAGTAAAGGAAGCTGAAGTATAAACAATATTTTCGTTGTCTACTTTGGCCCCATAGGTTGCTGCATACAGCGACTTTATATCTTCATAATTTTCTGTCATATCCATAGTTCTCCACCATGTCAGCATCCCGGTAATATCAGCTTTGTAGTTCTGATGAATTTTCTGGATATAATACAGATTCGTAAGAAGATCGTTGGTAATTCCAGCTGAAGTCTGGATATCGAAAGCCTTGAAAACACGGTCAAGTTCAAATATCTGCCACCCGGTTACCCTGTGCAACTGAACAAATTTGTACAGTCTGATCAGGTCCTCACTGTTGAAATCAATACCGGCATCTTCAAGTTTACAAGATTTAATATACTCTGTTGTGCTACCATCAGCCAGACTAAGCTTAAAATCAATGGTTTTTCCGGTTGGGTTTATGAATCTTGATTTGAGGTATTGCAGAAATTCCTGATAACTGAGTCCTGTTTTTTGAAGCAGTTTAAGCAAACTGACTCGCGCTACAGTTGATATTGTTCCTCCGACAGAAATTGTCAGACTTGTCTGCAATTCGCTGATGTTATTAGTAGTCAGTTTATACAATTCCAGTAACGTTGGTGTCCCGGTCAGTTTTTCATACAATTTGGGAGCTATTTTCAGAAAGCACAATGCAGCCTTTAATTCCTGGTCACCTATGAAATTAATCGTTGATGTTATGCTTTTGGGAATTTGCAGTGCAATCTGCTCTCTGGTGGTATCAACCATATTGAGATAGGCATCAGCTTCTTCGTTCCACAAGTGAAATGGTAGTTGCCATGGAAATGCTTTATCTGGCAGAATCTCATCATACACTTTTGCAATAAGAGATTGGGGATATGTTTCAATATCCTCTGGATCATTTTCTGTTTGTTGGAGTACAGCAGGTGTAATTTTTCTCTCAAGTACTTCATTAACAATGTCAAGATATGGAATTGCCTGATTTGTGTTTTTGCAATTAAGCAGGAGTTCTGGTATATCAGGTCTGCGTTCCTTCAAAAATGCCATGAATTTTGATGTGGCAGAACTACTGTCGGCAACAGAATTATGGTTTTCGCAAAAGTTGATCAAATCCATCAGGTAGGCCGCCGGACCATATACTGACTGGCAATGTTCACACTGGCAATAATCCTGGGAGCCAAAGAAATTGCTCATAAGGGCATTGGTGTTACTACTGTCAGCAACGCCCAAATCAGACACATCTTTCAGGTCGCGTGTAAAATGAAGGTAAGAGGCAATGGATTGGAGGGCAACTCGTTCAGATGCTCTGTAAATATCGGCAGTAATATTTGCATCCAATCCTGCAGCAGTTGCAAGCACGGTTAATCTGTTTTCACCTTTGGATGAAACTGAAATGGCCGAATGAAGGTTGTTGTTCCACAATAATTTGAAGTAGGGTGCTTTCCCTTTGGAAGGCATTAGTGAATAAACCCTTTTGACCGACTTAAGTGTTTCAATAAAGCTATCTGTGTTAAAACCTGAGGAGCCGGTTGGAAAGTTATAGTTTGCTGCCGGATCATCAAGTAATGAACTCGTGGCAAAATCAAAAGCGGGATTCAACCCGATGAATTCATCCAGATAATTTATTATAATTTCTGAGTCGGTGCTGATCTTTCTTGTTAGATGAGCAGTGGGATAATAAGATTCGAGTGATTCAGAAAGGTGTTGAGCCCAGGCATGTCGTTTTTCTGTATCAGTTTCGCCAACAAAGTCTGAGGGGATCGCTAAATCGTTGCTTTCAAGGTATGTTTCCCACTGGGTGACTGTTTTATCAAACAGTAATCCTTTTGACGAAAAGTCAGTCAGAAGTTTTTTGGTCAATCCAAGGCTTCCTGATGAGATTGCAGTAAATGTGGTAATATCTTTGAACTGATCGATGAGCGTAGTTGAAAAGGATATAGGTGCCGTTGCTAGAAGTTCCCAGAATGAAGCCTCATCACCTTCATGGCTCAACAGGTTCGTCAGGAAGATTTTTCCGTTGGCAGCCGAAATGTTTTTCAGATCCAGTAGTTGTTTATAATCCGGAATGACTGTCGAATTCGTGGTCAGTGTTGTTGTTACATAATTAATTACTGCAGCTGCTGCTAACTCAGCGGCAGTCTCTGGAGTCCCTGTTAATTTTATCTGATTAGTTGTATGGGCACTCATAATCGAGCTGATGATCTGTTCCTTTCCCTGAAGAACGATGTCAGCAAACGAGGTACCACTTGAGTTAATCAGTAAGGCATGGATTACATCGGCTGAAATACCTGTTCTGTCGTTCAGGTCTTTTACTGCAATCCATCTTCTGATATCTGATGAAGCAATATTATACCTGCGGCTGAGAAGGGCAATATCAGAATCTGAAATGACCGTTAAATCAAGATCAGCAGTTCCATCTGTAAGTACGGTATCAATAGTTGAAAAATGATCCGGACCTGTATACTCGTTTTCGCTGACAATGAGGTTAATGGTCTCTTCCAGATTAGAGTTCAGTATAATAGGTGATTTTATTAAAACAGTTGTACCATCAGTATCGACAACATCAACCTGTAGATCGAACTCCTGTTCGGCACCTGCAATCTGAATCTGGTTATACAATATATAATAACCACCATCTGTACCTGTCACTACCGAGTCAATTAACCCGCGGTTGCCGGTTTCTATATGGTAGGCTTTGACAGTTTTTCCGGCCAAAGGAGTCTCATCAGCCGAGAGTATTGTACCACAGACAACCCGGTTTACAACATGGCCGGTTGCAGATGAAATGATTGTAAATTCTACTCTTTTCCCAAAGAAATCTACACTGTCCCTTAAATCAGATGTGTGTCTTAACTCCGAGTTTACTCTGAACTCAAGAATTACTTTCGGGTTTCGCTCGACAAAGAATTGGTCAGAAACCACATAATTAGCATTCCCATTGGTATCGGTGGTGATGGTTGAGGAATTTAATGTGATTTCACCTGTGCCTCCCGATAGAATTTTTATATCTACTCCCGCTGCTGCCAGTCTGCTAAGTTCATCCTCCACATAGATTTGAAAGGTATTGTTTCCTGTACTGGTTTTGAATAACGTCAGCGTCTGGACAGTATTAATTACATCGCCGGTTATATAGGTCCCGGTCGCCTTAATAATTTGAGAGCCTTCATACAGTTGAATATAAAAAGTCGGATAAATCTTTAAGAGATCTGGATCATTTGATGTAAATGTTGCTCTGCCATTTGAAGCAGTAAGGAGTGTGTTTGAATGCATTTTAGTGTCAACTCCTGTTCCACTGTTATAGGAGTGAAGTTCGACGCCAATATTGACTAATGGGTTGCCATTCTGGTCGTTTACCTGAACTGTGAGTGTGGAAGCCATGATGTTAAATTTTTAAATTGTAAGTACTATCTGGGAATAACCATAAAAGATTATTACAGCGGTTGAAATCTGCCGGAAATTAATTGGATTACTGCTTTAGGAAAGAAGCAATACAGTTCGTACAGATTGCTCTGAATTATGTGTTAATGGAAGTCAAGGCAGGAATCTCTCTCTAAATTCAACCCTGACTTTGGATGATATTGCAAAAATAACGAAACGGGTAATAAGTTATTATTTGAATTATTTTTTTTAACGTTTTTTAATCTATCATGATTATTTGAATAGTTACATGTGTTAAATGCTTTTCTGTTGTATTTTTACTATGAGCCTCTTTTAAGCGTATTCCATTTTTTCACCTTGAAGAATGTATACTTTACTTTTTTTTTGTGAAAATCGCTAAATGCAATGAACAGCATTATAAAGATTACTGCTTGTCCGTCGGATCGGTTGATCTCAAGATATCTCATTATCCGGAGCTATTTATATTATATCCGGTAAATATAAACAGGGAATTATCTATATGCAATTACTAAATTTTTACTGGGAAATGGTTGTTTAACCTTCCGGCACCACAGGGAATAACTTAAGCTATTCAGTGTATTGGGATTGACTATGACCTGAACCATTTTTTGTCATTATATTGATTTCAAATGAAGGATTTTATCATTTTTCCCTATCCTGTTTATAGACTAATTTCGAATCTACAGACCATCTTTTCGTCTGATATTTTCAGATGAAAAGGAAGAATTTATTGTTAAACTTGATAAATTGATATAAGGATTAGTGTAAGTTAAGTGGTTGGTTATTAGTTGTTCGAAAGCTTGTATCCATGTAAGATTCTGGTAGAGATATATCAAAGATATACCAAGGATATCTTTTTTCTATGAAATGCTTATGGTTGTAATAATGTTTAAGTGTCTTACATATGTGAAATTGATATCTGTGTGTTTTCTTTGGCAATATTATAGAAATATATTTCCTTTATGGATTATAAATTTTGAATGCTGCAATGTAGGAGTAGTCTAATATCAGGGTTATCTCCATTGTTATTTTGTCTGGTATTGAATTTCTGGTACTCTGTCGAATATACAAGATATATTGGCAACTGCACTCGATTGTTTAAGCATAGTAACAGTATTAAATTCAATCTTATAATAATTTGTTGAAATGTTTCAGTTTACAATATCCTGATGGTCTGCAAAGGTCGTGTTGTGAGGTTCAAAATACAACCAGGATAGTAGTAAATGATTATTATGTGTTAATCAAAAAGATTGATTATTCATGGAGCATTATTATTATCTTCAATAAAATATACTTCTGAATAATTGCTTTTTTTATTTGATTACCACATATTAATTTTTGGGTAAAATTAATTTTAAGTTTTT
>QKGM01000023.1 GCA_003250395.1 Bacteroidota bacterium
GTGTTTTGTATTCCCCAATGGTCCTGACTACATATCTTCTTTTTCCTTCGTCAAACGCACCACCGCTATAATTATCATTTTCACTATCAATTGCCTGTGCCATCTGTTGCAGGCTTATCCCCCGGGCTGCAAGAGAATCAGGGTCGAAAACTACCTGCATCTCACGCTCTCTGCCGCCGAATATATTGGAAGAACCAACACCCGGAACCCGCTCGAATCTCGGCTTAATGTAATCCTCTGCAAAGTCATGATATGTATTTATATCTATTTCATTCCCATCGGTGGTTTTCAGTATGAACCAGGCTATGGCATTGGCACGCACATCTACATTACTTATTACCGGCCTGTCTGCATCAGCAGGATACTCCTTTACCTGCTGCAATTTATTCGAAACATCCACCAGGGCTGCATCAATATCAGTACCAACGAGAAATTCAAGAATTACACTTCCCCTGCCGTCAGAGCTTTCGCTGGTCATCTCCACAATACCCTGAACAGTCTTGAGCTCATCTTCCTGCTCTCGTACAATCTCGGTTTCCACTTCAGTAGGGCTTCCCCCAACCCATGATGTATCAACAGTGATGCTCGGTTTTTCCACATCAGGGGTAAGTTGCACGGGAATTTCGAATAGCGATATTATCCCGAACAGGACTATAAATATTACACCTACGATAACACTTACCGGTTTTAGGATAGAGGATTCAATAAGTTTCATAACAATTTAATTCACATTCTCTGTCTGGCTGATTACTTTAACAGGCTGGTCGGGCCTCAACCTCTCATTGCCCCTGATTACTACCAGCTGTCCTTCGGTCAACTGCCCGGTAACCTGTATCATATCCTCGAAGGCAAAACCCGGTTTTACAGGCACGGGCTTGGCTAAATTGTTTTCAATAACATATACCATTTTGTTATTATTAATTTCGACTATTGCATCCTTTGGCACAAGTGTTATGGGCTGTTCATCCCCAATTAAAAAGGAAGCCCTGGCAACCATTCCGCTCTTTATTTGATTATTTTCGTTATCTAGAACAATTCTTACCGGGAAAGTTCTTGCCTGCTCATCAGCCTTGGGCACGATAGCATCTACGCTTGTATCAAGTGTCAGATCTTCCAGGGCATCAAAAGTAACTATGACTCTATCATTCTTATCCAGTTTACTGATATAACTTTCCGGAAGATCAATTATAATTTTCAGTCTGTCAGTCTCTATTAACTCAAGGACTGGTCCTCCTTCCTGTATCCACTGACCCACTTCTGTATATTTTTTCACAATGTAACCATTGAACGGAGCCTTAATCTTCGAAACCGAGAGATTATATTTATTGAGATTGATCTGGGAATCCAGCTGGTTAACCCGTGCCCCCCATGCGTTTTTTTCAGATTCAGCGTCCTGTAATTCCTGGATAGATGCGATACCTTTTTCATGTAATTCACTTAACCTCTTCAGGTTGTTCTTAGCAAGTGTAAATCTCGATAGAGCTTCCATCTTAGTTGATTCTGCCTCTTTTAACTGCAATTTCAAAGTATCTGTTTTAAACTCTACGAGCACATCTCCTTTTTGAACATAGTCGCCTTCAGACACCAGAATATCTTCAACCAGACCTTCCACTTCACTTGCAATTACACTGTTCTTATATGGAATAACACTTCCTACAAATGTCACGGGCCTGCTTAATTTCCTGTATACAACTTTAGCGGTTACTACCGGGGTTTCCGGCGGAGCCTGCGAAAATGAAATACTGGGTAAAAATAACAAAACCAAGGCTGCTTTTAAAATGATTTTCATCTTACTCCCTTACTCATCTGATATCAGACATATTTAAT
>QKGM01000035.1 GCA_003250395.1 Bacteroidota bacterium
ATGAAATTATTTAGATCGATTGCATTGTCAGGATGCTGCGTATTATTATTGAAAGTGAATCTTTCACTAAGTGATACCGCTGCATTGTCTTGTAAGCAGTTGTCTGTATTGGTTTTATCTGCATATGCAGAAGTAAAAACCAGGGAGAGAAAAAGGAACAGGCATCGTGTTATCATTTTTGTGTTATTAAAGCTATTGTCGATTTATGTTTATTTCTTATGGGGTTATTTACTAACAACCTTATTTACCTCTTGGGTTTTGTTCTTCTTGCTGACTTTATTAAAAATCGCTGCAACTGTAAATCCAATCCTAAGTCCTGACCAATTTAGTGCATTATCAACGGATCTGAAATCTAACAGTTCACTAATTTTAAAAGATTCCATTGGATACTTAAGCCTGTTGCGGGTATCTATTGAATATCCAAAATTTGTACCAAGGTAGAAGTTTTTATTTAGGAAATATTTCAAATTTAATCCAGTTTCAGTAAACAAATTAATTGAACGGTATTTATCAAAATCAAAAAACCTGTTTTCTGAGGTTATAAGACTCACTTTTTTGGAGAGAGATGAAAACTCCCATCCGAACTCATTGTAGATTAGTAATTTCCATTTATTGGCCTGATAAATTGGGTAATCCATAATGAATCCGGGTGATATGAAGTGAGCCATATTTTTTATCGAGTAGTTTCCTGAATAATCTACAGCAGATATTTTTGACCCGGTTGAGGATAACGAAACTTTTATTCCTAATCCGAGCTTGTTGTAAAATGTATGATGGAAGTATACTTTAAACAAAGCATTACCTGGAAAGTCATCAGTTATTTTAGCTCCATATCGATTAGAAGCAACATCGCGATTATTGATTTCTTTCAACCCCGACATACTGAAGGTTCCATAACCGACATTGAAACCAAGTGATGTAGATTGAGAACGCGATACCAGAAACGGGCTTATGGTAAGTATTAAGAAAAGTAGTTTTTTCATGTTGTTAGTCCGGTAAGATGATTCTATTACCAAAATTCAGTATCAGTACATTTTTAATCAGAAAACACGAATAGTTATTTCCCTTTGGAAAGGTATATAATAATGAACCGCTCTCTAAATCGTAAATATAATAGTAATTATAGTTGTAAGTAGCCATTCTGTTTGTACAGAAATCTATATTCCCTAAATGCGAATCACCTGTTGGTATAGTATTGGTAACCAATAGATCGTTTGTTTTTGCAATATTCAATTGATAACCGTCATGGTAATATAATAGAGAAGGATCGGTTTCATGGAAATTTAACACCACCCCGTCGATAGAATCAAGGGGTATAATGTTACCATTTTCGATTTTCGCGATAATGGTTTTCGCCAGTGAGTTATAAGACGAGGACTTATAGAATCTTATATATTTTCCATTCGGCGAAATTTCAGCCAATAGATTTCTCGCAGCATACGAATACTTATGATTATTGATATGAATATTATTGCTGATAAAATCATGAATGATAAGCCCATTTTGGCTATTGAAAGCCCCGATGCCATTGTTACTGACAGAGTAGTTATGGGAGGAACCATTGTATTGATAAGAACTAACAGTTGAACCATGATCTAATGTCTGTAGAATAATCTTTTGATTTAGCTGGTATAAAAGGTAGTTCCCATCCGGTGAGATGGCAAGTGAGTATTTGACCTCCTGAATATCAGAAATTTTGAATGTTTCTGCAGAGTAACGATAGAGTGTGTCATCAAACCGGTAAAATACTTCAGAACAGGTGGATCCAGTAATGTATTGTAGTTTTGGTCCCGGAAGCTCAATTTGCTTTTCATATATTCTTGTTTCAAAACATTTTAAGCTTTCAGGTTTTATGGTTTGGTTTGGAACATATCGAAGACTCCAGCGGGGTGTCACGCCAAAATAGCTCGCGTCAAGGGTGTAGAGCGTATCGGTGGAAGGAATGGTAGCAATAACCATCGGTGAATTAGAATTCGAATGATCAACCAACTCGAACCTGATAATATTTTCTAAATGAGGTGGTTTTGGCCAGTGAATGGCAGGTAGGCCGTTATTGTCGATGATTTCAATATCTGGCAACCTAAATTTACATTTATACCTGGCCATAAGAAATTTTTGGTTGTCTTCTGAAACTCCATAAATCTTATAATAAGCACATTCACCTATATAGCGGGTATCAATAAACTCGTTTGTTCTTGTGGTAAAAACAGTATCCATTAAATATCCACCATTTGCATAATAGATGGAGGGTTCCTTCCTTATCTCATAAGTTGGGAATACAAGGCCAGGGTTCCATCTGATGACCAAACCTTCTTCTGAATAATTCTCCTGAATCCAATCTGTTGTCTCCTGACTACGTACAATAAAGATCAACTCCCTGGTTATGGTTTGAAATAGCTCTTCACCGAGTATATCCCCAATGCTGCCACTCCCTGAGGTGGTGATGTATTCAATTCTAAATTTGTGTATTCCCCGGTCTAACTCAAACGGATTAATGACAACGACCTGATTATTTGTTGTGTATTCAACAGGTTCATCATCAACAAAAAGTTTTATCGATTTTACAATGACATTATTGTCAAGAGGTTTCAATTTCAATAATACAGGAATATTTTCAGTAAAATATACTGTGTCTGAATCGATGTTCAGTTCAATTAATACTTCAGGAGCAGATGCAGGCCTTTTCCTGTCAATTATATAATCATCATCCGGATCATAATAACACGATGTTGGAAGTGTGAAGCTCATTGCTATTGAGAACATCATGAAAATTCTCTGAAGGGTAATGCTGTATTTCCAATGAACTTTCCGGTTCAATTTTCTCATCGAAATAGATTTATCTATGTTAGTTGATAGTTGAATTAGATGTCATGAATTGTTTAAAAGGCACAGATTTAAGTTTATTCAACTTGAATAGTTGTGTTATTAGTCTGTAATTCATTTATTCCTGTAAATATACCAATGCGCACCAGGTTTGTTTTGTTAGAGAGGTACCGGTAACCCATCCCGGAAGGTAACAGAATTGTTGGTCAATCCTGACAACTCGGTGAGAGTGGCCATTCAATGAGTTTTAAATATCGAATGCCGGAATATGCCGAATAGTTTTACTAGTGAATTCGGAATAAAGACCATTCCAACCGGCAGACAATATCAGGTCGGAGGGCTGCTATGTTTTAATCCTGTTGGTCATAAACAGACAATTCTGGTCACGTAAAGGTGAATTCTTTTTGGTAACAAAAATACACTTTTTCGTATATGTAGCAAGGTTTGGGGCTTTGAGCAGATAAATTCCGTGATTCGGTTAATTAGGTGTATGAAATTTTTTGTCTGTAAACAGTAAAGTAAACTAAATTTATACCATAATTAACTTTGAATTATTGTTAATACTTCAAGCAGGCTTAATCAAATGTTTGTAGATTTGTTTGTTAATGAACCACCAGAAGGATATTCCTGAATGCTTCAAAAAATAAAAATTCGAGCATAACTATCCAAATAATACTATAAAGCATTAGAAATGTAAATTATCGCCGCGAATAACGTATGGCAGAACAAACTTCCACCGGAACATTTCAGAATGTGTACAAGTTCAACGGAAAAGAATTGGACGCTGAGAGTGGATTGTATTACTATGGAGCCCGTTACTATGATCCGAGAAGTAGTGTATGGTTGAGTGTGGATCCGCTGATGGAAAAGTATGGATGGTGGACGCCATATAACTATACGCTTGCAAACCCGGTAAAGTTTATTGATCCGGATGGGAGAAGAGTTATTATTGCGAATAACACGACCAAGAAGTTTTTCAAACAGTATCTAATTGATCAGTTTGGAACAGATAAGATATTTAGAATTAATAGTTATGGAGAAGTAAGAGTGAATAAAAGACAATATGCAAAATATCTAAAAACAGCTACTAACGCACAGAAGAAGCTATTAATTGGAATTATTAATACTATAGGGAGAACCAAAACAGCTAAAATTTATATAAATGAAAATAGTGATAAATTCCATTTTGATGAACCTGTTTCGAGGGAAGGAACCCAAACATATTTTGGGATGAATACCGACAACTCAGGATTTACACAAGAATCAATTTCGAATAATGGTTATTATATAATAGGAATTAATAATCAGCGGGCTTCAGATGAAAAATATACCTCAGGAAACACCGTAACTAAAATAATTGGGAAAGATGACCCAATTCAGATACCTGAATACACAGGTGAAAGTGCAAGTGCGGTATTTTTTTATGAGCTTTTAGACGAATTTTTGAACTTTTTTGTTGATAAAATAGTTAAAGATGCATCACCCAAAGCTGAAGTGCTTGATTACCATGATACTGCGCTTGAAAATCAATCAAAACCGAAAAGAGATGGCAGTGAACACCAATAAGATATATATATCAGGTATCTTAACTATTTGCTTTATATTAACAATTCTCTTGTCAAATCATACCGTAGCTCAGAGTGGTCATGATGTTATAGTGCTGGAAATCAATAAAAAGATAGGTCGGAAAGTAAAATTTCCAATTTTTGATTCACTTTATATGTCTGAACAGAGATATCTGGATGATGATACTTTAGTTTTAAATATTGAGGCAATTAGAAAAGATTCGATAAAACAATCTTTAGGATACTTCTACTATACCCCTTTTAATTACACTACTGAATTAATTGAAAAGGAATATACGGTTTCTGATATTGAAATTGCTAATATTAAGTGGGGTAAAGTTATCTTTTTTAAAGAAACGGTTTATTTGTTTTTAAGAAGGAAGGCACTAAGTAAGAAATTTGTTTTGAAAAAGACAATATTCTTGCATTAATAGGAAGCTTTTCTACAACAGTCTTTAATTGAACAATAACTATCCTGTTTTTTATTGCAGGTTGTCTTAGATTTCAGAACTTGCTCTGATTGAAAAATAGCCATTGTGTTCGGACGTCTGTTCCTACTCCCAAACAGGTATTTTCACAAAACTATCATTATACCATTTTATTCTTAGCAGCTCTTTCGCGTCATTTATGTTTTCTTCGGTGACCGTTTTGCCTGTCCCGTAATTTATTTCAGAAAACGGGTTTTTATTGATATTCAGATGAATCAGTATCCGGCTTCCTTTGCTTAACTGTTTGCTTATTAAATGGGTATTTGAAAACGGTATGTTTGTTTTGGTGTTGGGTTGCAGCAGTTGCCTCTGAGTATTATCAAGTGCATAGCTCGCTCTCCCGATAAAATAGGAGAGGTGAAAATACTTTCCATCTGGCAATAATTCATATATTGTTACCCCGATGTCCATATCCTTTTTGTTGATACTTGCATTGATTTCTCCACTGAAAGAACCATTGACCAAAATGGGTTCTTCCAATGGATCGCTTAAGAAATAAAAACCATTTGTTGTATCAATTTCCTGCCTGATTATCGGATCAGGATAATAATTGTTATTGCTGATTTCTCTGTCGGTAAAATCTACCTCCTGCACCAGAAAATCAGTTTTACCGGGTATCTCTGAATCAGCGGCATAAAATCTCCCCTCCCTGGCAGAAGTCAGATACAGGGTCATTGAGTTGTTACTCATATCGTCGATCGACTGGGCACTTCCCCACTCGTTTGCCCCCATTACTTCGTAATTGATTTTATTTTTCAGTATCGCCGGTTTGGCCCCGTTTTTTAAAATGTAGTCAAACCATTGGTATGTGATTGCAGTTATATCGAATAACGCGACAGAATCAACTTTATAATCATATAATACCGATTCACCTCCTTTCTGGGTGCCAAAGTGGCCATATGGCCCGATAATCAGATAGACCGGCGTTTCGGGGCTATACTTCTGCATTTCCCTCAGATAGTAGAGGCCTGAATTTTGCCCGTCGTTGTAATAACCTTCAAAGGCCAGGATAGGTATTTTAATCCTGGCAAAATCGTCCTGATAAGGGGTCATTTGTTGCCAGTAGGTGTCAAACGCGGGATGGCTTATCCATCGCTGGAACCATTTATTGGGTGTTCCATCAATGCTGTCCATTTTATTATAAGCGACCCCCAATTCCCACCATCTGAACTGCATTCTTCTGAATCGCTGTCTGTCATTGCCTGCTGCGGTATCTAAATACTTATTATTTCCAACGTAAAACGACCATTCATAATTCGGGTTTATAAAGACATTGTTTTCCATGGGCAGCCCGTTTCCTGGTCGTGCAGCAACATAGGGGACAATCGTTTTAAGAGCCGGGTGTGGCGTTTTGCAGGCAGCCCATTGTGTGAACCCGTTGTAACTGCCTCCATACATTCCGATACTTCCGTTACACCACTCCTGCCTGCTGATCCAGTCTATAACATCATACGAGTCGTTTGCCTCGTTTTCGTAAGGAAAAATTTCGTCAGGACTATAACGTTTGCCTCTTGAATAGGTAATAACACCAACATAACCATTGTCGGCAGCTACCTTAATTGTCCGGAGATCTCTTCCCTTATCCCTGACGTAGATGGTGTGTTGCAGGATTACCGGTTTCGGGGTTACATCTCCTCTTTTACGTGCCATCATGCCCGATAGGACAGCACCGTCTCTGGTCGTTATCAGGATGTTGTCCATGATTTCGTATTCACCTGCCTGATCAGCAGGTTTAGCCGATGCAGATTGCAGGGCGAAGGTATTTACTTTCAATACCAGTAATATTATCAGGGGAATGTATTTTTTCATTTCTTCAGTTTTCGTCAGCAGGGATGAATGTTTGTGTTATCTGTCTGTTCCCGGGTATAGCTTTCTGGTAAGGGAAAATCTGATCTGCATGATTAGAATTTAAAATTGCACCATCAATCCGGATCAGTTAAAGCTGGGGTTAATATTTCCTGGCAAACTTCAAGCGTGCAACGCCTGAACCTGTTCGGCCCCGAAAGGTCGACACTTTAACAATTTCTCCGGTTACCATTCCAAATCAACATCAAGCATTATGCCAAAAATAGAGGCAAGGGCTAAGCGATTCAACATTGCTTCTGTTCTGTTACTGTATTGTTTTTTGGTAACCAGCCTGAAAATCTACATCAGTATGGCATGGTTTTGGGAATAATGCATGAAAGGATTTCATAGGACTTCAGGCAGGAATCAGGCAAAGACCGAACGTAAAATGACCCTTGCCGCACGCTGGATCTTCGCTGGATCTTCGCTGGATCTACGGTTGATCTACGGTTGAAGTTAATAATTGATGTGATTTTCAGTAACTTATTTTTTCCTTTCAGGGGTATTATTTACTTAGAAGAAATCGGCCCGTTTTGAAAGAAAAAGCTGTAGGAATCCGGATTGTAAAACTTATTGGCTGAAGATTAACCCGGTTGAAGTGACTTAAATCTCTTCTCTGAAATATTCCTGTTGGTAGTATCAAAACATGAACAGGTCGGGGGAAATAAAAAACGAGGCTGCCCCTTGAGAGGCAGCCTCGTTAGAAGTAGTTATACAGCAGGCTATAGCGTGCCGATCATCTTCGAAGGATCGACCCAGAGGTCGAACTCTTCACTGGTAACAAGCCCCAGGGCGAGGGCGGCCTCCTTGAGGGTAGTCCCTTCGTGATGTGCTTTCTTGGCAATTTTGGCCGCGTTTTCGTAACCAATGTGGGTGTTGAGTGATGTTACCAACATCAGGCTGTTTTCCATGTTCCGGTGTATCGCGGGCAGGTTGGGTTCGATACCAACGGCACAATGGTCGTTGAACGAGACACATCCTTCACCGAGCAGGCGGGCAGACTGGAGGAAATTGGCGGCCATCACGGGTTTGAATACATTGAGCTGGAAATGCCCATGGGTTCCGGCGACAGTGATCGCGGCATCGTTGCCAATCACCTGGCAGGCAATCATCGTGAGCGATTCATTCTGTGTCGGGTTAACCTTTCCAGGCATGATACTGCTTCCGGGTTCATTCTCGGGCAGATGCAATTCACCGATACCACAACGGGGGCCACTTGCCGATAGGCGTATGTTGTTGCCGATGTGCATCAGGCTTACGGCCAATTGTTTGAGTGCGCCACTGGCTTCAACAATGGCATCATGAGCCGAGAGTGCCTCGTATTTATTGGGAGCGGTTATGAAGGGGAGACCGGTGAGTCCGGCAATTTTTTCTGCTACCAGCACATCATATCCTTTCGGGGTATTGAGCCCGGTACCTACTGCAGTACCTCCCAAAGCCAGTTCTGCCAGGTGGGGCAGGGTATTGCGAATGGCCTGCATGGCATGATCCAGTTGTGCTACATAGCCTGAAAATTCCTGACCTACGGTGAGTGGTGTAGCATCCATCAGGTGAGTGCGGCCTGTTTTGACAATAGATGCAAATGCTTTGGCTTTGAGGTTCAATGTGTCGCGTAGTTTCTGAACACCGGGAAGAGTTACGTCGATTATCATCTTGTAGGCTGCAATGTGCATGGCAGTAGGGTAGGTGTCGTTCGACGACTGTGATTTGTTGACATCGTCGTTCGGGTGAACCGGTGACTTTCCTTCACCCAGTAGGCCTCCCGATAGAACGTGAGCCCGGTTTGAAACCACTTCGTTCACGTTCATGTTGCTCTGTGTTCCCGAGCCGGTTTGCCAGATGACGAGCGGAAACTGGTCGTCGAGTTTGCCGGCAAGGATTTCGTCGCAAACCTGTGCAATCAGGTCTTTCTTTTCTCCAGGCAGTACTCTCAGTTCATAATTGGCCAGTGCAGCAGCTTTTTTCAGGTAGGCGAAGGCGTGTACAATTTCACGGGGCATCGATCCTTCCGGCCCGATTCTGAAATTATTGCGCGAACGCTCGGTTTGCGCTCCCCAATATTTATCGGCAGGTACCTCCACGGTTCCCATCGTATCTTTTTCAATTCTGAATTTCATGCGTGTGATATTTATAAGTTTATTTATTATCGAAAAATCGATCAGCTTCATCAGGCGGATCTGCTACCACGGCTTTGTATTTTGATTCAACAATCGGGCGACGGATGAGTTTAGGGTTCCCGGCCATAATTTTTATCCATTCATGATCGTTGAATTGTTTTCCTTTCAGGTTCTGTTTAAAATACTCTTCCTGCGTACGCACTAATTCGGCAGGCTTAATCCCCAGTTTCATGACGAGTACTTCAAGTTCGGCAACTGTCAGTGGTTTGTTCAGGTAATCAACCACTTCAACCGATTCTGTTCTCGACCGGATGTAATCAAGTCCGGCACGCGATTTACGGCACCGCGGGTTGTGATATATTTTCAACATGGCTTGGTTTTTGATTAAACAAAAGTACCAAATAAAAATTTGTTGATTGTGTTTATAAGGAGACACTGACTAATTTTGGTCACACATTTCCAGGCAATATTTACCATAAACCATTGAATCATGTCGCGTAAAATTTCTCTGCTTTTCTCTTTGCTTGCAATATCTGTCACCACGATTTTTCTTTATGCTGCTGATGTAATTAAAAGCGATGGCCCTGTTAGTTACACTCAATTGTGGCACCAGGCCGACAGCCTGAAACTGGCCGGCCAGCCCGCTGCAGCCATGGAGAAGGTAGCCGTGATTATCTGGAAGGCCTCCGGGGAACAGAATCAACCCAACCTGGTGAAAGGGTTGCTGTACCGTGAGAGCCTCAGATCATCATTTGCCGAAGATTATCTTCTGAAGAGTATAGCTGAATTTGAACAATACCTTCCCCGGCTGACTTCCCCGGCGAAGCAGATTATCAGCAGTGCGCTGGGTGATTTGTACACCGGTTATTATCAGGCAAACCAGTACGAGCTTTTGCAGCGGACAAAGACCAATCAACCGGGAGATGATCCGGAATCCTGGGATGCTGCAAGGGTGTTGTCAAGAGCTGAAGAATGCTACCGGTTGTCGCTAAGTGAGGGTGACCTGCTGAAAAAGATACCGACAGTTGATTATTCACTGGTACTTGAACGGGATACCCTTTCGCACGATCCGCTTCCAACCTTGTTTGATGTATTGAACCACAGGGTAATTGATTTTTTAGTCTCGGGTGTTGGCAGCCATGTGAAAGCAGGTCCGGTTGTGAATCTTACCGACTCTGTATGGATGGCTCCTGTAACTGAGTTTGCTTCAGTGAATTCTATCGGTTCTGATAAGCCAAATGGTTACCTCCTGGAGCGGTTTCGGGAAGCCATCGCGTTTCATCTCAATGATAAGGATCCGACAGCATTAATCGATATCGATCTGCAAAGGCTTGCTTATGTACATAATAGTCTTGAATTGCCTAACCGTGATTCTTTATACCTGGGCGCGTTGCAATCGCTCGAGAGCAGGTACAGAAACTTTGAAGGTGCCACCCGGGTAACATACCAGATAGCGCTTATGCTTCGCGACAAAGGAACCAGTGTATTTGAGAGAGACAAGATGATTGCTGACAGGTTTTTAACCGGGTCGATTGAAAAAGCCAGACAGGCAATTTCTCTTTTCCCCGGATCGAAAGGTGCGCAGGATTGTAAGTTGCTGGTGGCCTCGATCGAGCGTCCCATTTTGTCGGTTTCAGCACGATCACAGGTTTTGCCTTCGAAGCCGTTCGTGATCGACATTAGCTCGGCCAATATTGATACCCTTTGGTTCCGGCTTATTAAGTTATCTGGCAAGGATATGGTTCAGGTACAGGGTTCGGACAATGATTCTTTGATCAGCCGGCTGGTAAAAAGGGCACCTTTGAGATCATGGTATTTCAGACTGGCCAATCCTCACCCGCTGGTTGAATTTAAACAAACCCTGAAGCAGGAGCCATTAAAACAGGGAGCTTACCTGTTGGTGGCAGCTCAGGATAAGGATTTCAGGAGCCTGGGGAAAATTATGGTTTCTACCTTCATTCAGGCGACAAGGCTGGCCTGGCTTAAAGCTCCTGATGATGCACAATCATCACGCATCATAGTAGTTGACAGGCTCACCGGGTACCCGTTAAGCGGTGTGAAGGCTACACTGCGATACAGGAATTATGACTGGAAGACAAGAAAGTACATGTCAGAAGAGCAGTCAATGTCTGAAAGTAACGCAAAAGGAGAGGTGTTTATTGACGGTATGAGCCGGAACAATGGAGTTTTTGTTTCCCTGTCACGCAAGGGTGATACCTGTTTTTCGCTTCAATCTGAATGGTTTACGCAATCGCAGCCCAATCGTCCTGTTGTTGGACAGAAAACCTGGATTTTTACTGACAGGGCAGTATATCGTCCCGGGCAGCAGGTCTGGTTTAAGGGGATCGTGATGAGTGGTACTCCGGGCGATTACAAAGCTGAGGTGAACCGGAAAGTGGAAATGGTGCTCTACAACACCAACAATCAGGTGGTAGAGAAGATAACCCTGTTGACAAATGAGTTTGGTTCGGTAAGTGGCAGTTTTATTCTGCCAGTATCAGGACTTCCTGGTAGCTACAGGATTTCAACAAGTTCGGGTGGAGAGTCGTTTAAAGTGGAGTCATATAAACGGCCGGAATTTACTGTGTTGATGGATCAGCCGAACGCAGCTATAAAGCCTGGTGATGAAGTAGTAGTGGGCGGTAAGGCCGAAGCTTATTCAGGTTATTCGGTCGTCGGAGCAAGGGTAAGCTACAAGGTGAGTCGCTCTGAATACTCATGGTGGGGGCGTGGTTGGTTTCCCCGAAACGAGGAGGTAGTGATGCAGGGAGAGATAGTTACTGATGCCGGGGGTAAATTTATCATCAGGTTCAACACTGCCCGGGATATAGATTTAACCAGCCAGAGAGTAAAGGATTATAATTATACGGTTGATGTTACAGTGACCGATCAGGCAGGAGAGAGTCAAAAGGGGAGTATTTCGTTAAGGGTAAGTAGTACAAATCTGTTGATCAGCGCGGAGGCAGATGCCCGGATTGATCTTACCAACCTGAAACCCATACAGGTAAAGACAACCACATTTGACGGAAAAAGTGTTGCATCAACGATTGATATCAGCCTTTTCAGGCTCCTTCAACCCGATACATTTTATTGGCCTGCTGATGAAAATCACCAATTTTCCCGTTATGAGGAGGATGGTCGTTTCGATTATAATCAATGGGCGCATGGTGAACAACTGGCCGGTATGCAGCTGAAATACGATGCTGACAGCCTGGTTGATATAAAGAATTATCTTACCCGGCCAGGGGTATATGCCTTAACAATGAAGGCCGTCGATGATAATGGCAACAAGGCGGAAAAGACGTTGACCTTTACAGTATTCGATCCTGAGTCATCGAAATTACCTCTACGAACTCCTGATTGGGTTGTACCGCTCACTAAGGAGGTAAAACCAGGAGAACAGGCACGATTCCTGTATGGCTCTTCTGAGAAGGATGCACGATACTTAGTGCAGGTTTTAACTAGCAAGGGTGTTGTGGCTGAGCAGTGGCTTGAAGCTGACCGGGAGCAAAAGCTCTTTTCCTATCCGATCACACCTGACATGGGAGAGTTGCTCCAGTTTCATTTTATACTGGTACGGAATAATTACTTTTTTTATCACGATTATTTCGTGTCTGTAGTAAAGCCTGAGAAGATGATGGTTGTGCGCCTTTCCACTTTCCGAGAAGGGACGGAGCCAGGTACCCTGGAAAAGTGGAGCGTGACTGTAGCCGACGGTAATGGAAAATCTCTTGAAGCAGAAGTACTGGCCTCGATGTATGATGCATCGCTCGATGATATTATCGCAAAGCCATGGAAGATGGATACCGAAGGATATAAATGGGGGGGGAACTCGTGGGGGTCAAGTGCTTTTAATCAGGGTAGGGTACAGATAGACTTTATTGATACAATCAGCTACTATGCTGTAGCAGAACAGATCTATACCAATCTAAACTGGTTCGGTTTTGAGTTTTTCAATTATTTTGGCAGAGTAATGGTAGGAGGTAAAGGGATAAGGTCTATGACACCTGCTAATGGTTCTGTGGAGCAGATGGATGAAGAATATAATATTATAGTGAATAAGATAGAAATTGTCGATGATGAAGCAACTGACAATACCATGAGTGGTATTTCTGAACTTAAACCTGAATCTGAGGGTATAAAGACAAGGCCATTGCTACGAACCAATCTGAATGAAACTGCCTTTTTCTATCCTTTCCTGAAGAGCAACAGGCAGACAGGTATTGCTGAGTTTGAATTCGTTGTCCCTGATGCCCTTACCCGTTGGAAGTTTAGGGCTCTGGCACATACACCTGACGGGATGAACGCTACAGCCCAGGAAATTATCACCTCCTCACGCGATGTGATGGTTATTCCGGCCTTACCCAGATTTGTGAGGACAGGCGACTCGCTGTCGCTGCCATTCAGAGTTATCAACATGAGCGATAAAGTTCTGAAAACGACGGTAAGGTTGAAACTGATTGACGTGGTTACAGGGGAGAAACCTGATTGGATTGGAGAGCTTCAACCCATTAATTTGGAAGTTGTTGCCGGAGGAAATGGAGTTGTTTCATGGCCTGTATCTTTTGCTTACAATCCAGGTCTGATCCGATATGAAGTTACTGTTGATGCAGGACTTCACACCGATGGACAGGCGGGTACCCTGCCTGTACTGACCGACCGTATCAGGTTGATAAATACCCGGGCATTTACAATGCGTGGTAAGGAAAACCTGAAAGCAAACATGGCTCAATATATCGATACAGAAGCACTTCGCCCGGATGATCAGGTTAAGATAACCCTGGAGTATGCGTCCAATCCGGCCTGGTATGTCGTCAATGCACTACCTGCTTTGAAGACGCCTGATCAACATTGCCTGACCGATATCCTGTTCCGGTATTATGCTGCCTCGATGGGAAGGTTGGCCGTGAACACCTATCCGGGGATCAGATCGGCTATAGAGGCGTTGGCCAACGGGCAGAAAGTGGAACCATCACCACTGGGACAAAATGATGATCTGAAAATTCTTGGTCTTGAAGATACTCCCTGGGTTGAGAATGAACAGAATGAAACAATAAACCAGCGACATCTGGTGGATTTCTATAATGAGAATAACCTTAGGCAGTTTGAATCTGGCGCTGTAGATATGTTGAGTGATTACCAGCTGGCTAATGGCGGGTTCGTGTGGTTTATCGGAATGCCGGACTCACGGTATCTTACAGGGCAGGTGGTGGAAACTATCGGACGGATGGTGAAGATGGGAGCCGTTAGTCTGAATGACAGCCCTAAACTGGCAGATATGATTGGTAAGGCGGTGGGTTACCTTGACGATCAGTTGCTTGATGATTATACTAAGATGCTTAAGAATACCAGTAAAAAGAATCCTGTTCCTGATGACTCCCAGTTGCATTACCTCTATGCAAGAAGTTATTTCTTCGGCAGTTATCCTGTGGCTGAAAAGTACCGGGCGGCCTTCAGATACTATCAGGAAGGAGTTAGCCTGAAAGGGGTGGCAATTTCGCCCATGTTGCAGGCAATGACTGCTCTGGCGTTGCATCGTGCAGGTGATAAAAAGAATGCAGAGAAGATAATGGCTTCGCTGAGTGATAAAGCATTGACCGACAAGGAAGGCAACCTCTATTGGCGTCGTGAATATGGCCAGCGCTGGTATGATGCCCCGCTTGAAACTCAAAGCATCGTGATTGAGGCATGGAATGAGCTTAGGCCAGGCAGCCAGGATGTAGAGAAGATGAAAGGATGGCTTTTATCACGCAAACGAACCGAATCATGGGAAAGTAAGTCAGCAACGGCAGGTGCCTGCTATGCATTTCTTTTGACAGGGGATAGACAGGCAGTGAAAGTCAATCCTGTTGAATTGCGACTTAATGGAAAGGTTATTCCCCAACAGGACAATGATGCCCGTACAGGCTATTTCAGAAAGGATATGATGATTAAATCTGAAGATATTGCCAAAACTACTGTTGAATTTCAGGGGCTGGGTGAAGGTGTTGGTTGGGGAGGTATCTATATACAATACTATGCCCCGCAGGAGAAGGTACAGGCTGCAGGATCGGGTTTCACATTGAAACGGGAATTAATCAGGGAGTCTGATAATCATTGGGTCACTATAGAACCCGGGCAACGGCTGAAGCAGGGTGATAAAGTCAGGGTCAGGATTAATGTAAAGGCTGAGAGAGATATGGAGTTCGTTACACTCCGCGACCTTCGTGCCGCGGGCCTGGAACCGGCCGGTGTCCTTTCAGGTTATGAATGGCGGGATGGAGCGGGATACTACAAAGTCATTGGTGATGCAACCGTAGATTTTTTCTTCTATCAAATGCAACGCGGGACCTACGTATTCGAATATGATGTGAATGTGACCCGGAACGGTGACTATGCCGATGGACCTGCTACCATTCAATGCCAGTATGCCCCTGCATTTTCAGGAAGGTCAGAGGGTAGACATTTAGAACTCTGACCCGGCAGGATTGATAGTATCGATTTCGAACAAGGTGGTATCGGCTTCTATAAAGTCTTTGCCCGCGAGGTAGGTGCGGCGGAATATGCCCTCCTGGCGGGCAAATTCTTTCTCGGCTTTGATGAGTTTTCGCATAATTGATACCCTGATTCGGGCTGCTTGCTGAAAACCTGTGCTGTCGGTCAGTTCTCCACGCGATACCATGCCTGCCATAAGCCCCAGTTCGTTGTTGATTACCTCCGAGTAGGCTTCTATTACCTGAAGCGTGGCATACCGCAACATGGTGTCTTTTTTAAAGGGCTGTGCCTGTCTGATCTCTTCGGCTGTATTGGTAGCAAGTATCCTGGTATCTTCCATTATTTGATTTGCCTGGGTGGAGTCCATACTGCGAAGGTGACGGCTTAATTCGAATACCCTGTTCATTAGTGCTGATTGACTTTCGGTCATGAAAAGATGGTATTCTCCTGCTTTTTCTGATGACCCTGTGCAGGCACCCAGTATGATGATCAGAAGAAAAAGTATCCTACGCATACACAAGAGCCGTAATTTTTTCGAGCCATAAAGCATCAGTCTCATCGAAGTTGGAGGGCTTGTCACTATCAACATCCAGTACACCGATGATATCTCCATGGTTGTTGGTCAATGGAACAACAATCTCTGAATTTGACCGGGAATCGCAGGCAATGTGTCCGGGAAACCGGTGAACATCAGGTACTACAATGGTTTGTTTTGCATTGATTGCTGCCCAGCATACACCAGTATCTTTTTTGAGAACCTGACAGGCAACCGGCCCCTGATAATTGCTTACGATCAGTTCACCATCGGCAAGACAATAGAACCCGGTCCAGAAAAACCCGTCCATTTTGTGGTGTAGTACAGCACAAAGAGTCGCCATTCGGGCTCCGGGATTTGCAGTACGTGTAATAAGTTCACTCAACTGGGTGTAAATACGTTCGTATCGGCGCGACTTCTTGTTTGCATCCATGGTTAATCGATTAAAGTTCACAAAAGTAATGAAACGAACACACCAAAAGATGGTTTCAGATGTAAATTTGTACGCTTACGTACATCTGTTGGCATGGGAGCGGACATTTTATCAAGGTACTTTGACACAAAAACAAAAGCTAACTTATTGATTGAATGATTGAAATCTTTTGTGGCATGTTTTTCGAGAATACCTCTAAAACGGAGGTAGTTATGCGTGAAATAGTAATTTTGGTGCCAGACATAGAACCAGAGCAAAATGTGGAAATAGATGTCAGGATAAATGGACGAAAACGTACCATGCAATACCGGGTTGAGCTCATCAGGTTCGAGAGCGAAGAAGGGAAGCTTCAGGATAAAGTAACTGTACTTCGACACAAGATCGCCGAATACGATAAAAATTGGGAACTGGTAGAGGTTGGAGCACCGAGCGAATCGGGAATTCCCCTTACTTTCCGTAGGAATATTGAACCCAATGGAGATTGATTAAATCAGATCACCTATGAAAAAGATATTTTCGTTGCTATTTATGTTAGTTGTTTCGATAACTGCTCTGTTCGCAGTTACTCCCGACAGTGATGAAGAAGCAATCAAGAAAGTTATTGATGAGGCGTATATCGACGGACTTCAGAATGGGGGCGATTTAAAAGTTACTGAAGCTGGTTTTCATCCAGGTTTTAATTTGTTGATTTTTCGCAATAATATGCTGGAATTTCTGCCCATCTACAACTGGATACAAATGGCAGGTATGCGCAGGAAGTCACAACCAGAGCAGGATAAGGAGAAAATCAGTTGTGTTTACAGGAACATTGACGTAACAGGTAATGCTGCAGTGGCAAAGATTGAACTCTACAGAAGCGATAAACTGATTTTTACCGATTATCTTTCTTTATATAAATTTGAAGAAGGGTGGCGTATTGTGAGTAAGATATATTACAGGCATCCATGATAGGGGTGGTTGCCCAGGTAATCAAGAATAAACGTAGTTTGCCCGGTTAACATTTTTTTAAGTGTGGGAAGGGGCTGTTCATGATGGACAGCCCTTATTTATGAGGTGTCTGGCAGGGAGGAAAAAGTATTGCACCTTAGCGTAACGATTACATTGATGGGGAATTGGATATGGTATACTTTGACTTTAACTTTAACTTTGGCATTGGCATTGGCTTTGACTTTGATTTTGGCATTGGCTTTCCATGAAACCAGATTAATTCTTTAAATATCTGCCAGATGTTTTAATGCTTCCCGCCGGCTAAGATTTGACATTTCGGTAGATGTCACAAACTGTTTTACCCGTTCAGGATTTTGACGTGCATAGCTTCGTAATGACCAGCCGATAGCTTTACGAATAAAGAAATCCGGATGGGTGTTGAGCCGTGTAATGAATCCACTGAGTAGTTCGAAATCAAGCTGGTCTTTGTGTTTCAATTGAAATAAAAGGCAGGAGCGTTGAAGCCATAAATGGCCTGAATTCATCCAGCGATCAGTAACAGGCCGGATATCTTCCGGGTGCTTTTTAAACCAGTTTCCCACAATATTTGGAGCGATGTAGTCGACAGTATCCCACCACGATTTGTGGGTAATGAGGGATTCGCAGGTAGATATTACATCTGCTTCGGGATTTTCAGCAAAAGAGGAATAGAGTTCCATACCGGCATATTGCATTTCACGCATGGGGTGTTCCCAGCAGAGTAGTACAAATTGAGAAGCGATAGAAGGAGGCTGCTTTTTAAAGGCAGGACGTAGTGTTCGGATAATTTCACAGCGGTCAGGAGAGCTAATACCGAATGAACGGAATTGATTCCTCAGGTATGCTTCCATTGCCGGAGCTTTGGATGGATTCGCTTTCGATTGAAACTGAAATTCCAGATCGTTGACAAGTTGTTGGGCCTGTTTGTTCATGATTTTACTAGTATGGATAGAATGCATCTTTGAGATGATGTAGTCTGGGCTGTTTCCCTTCCGATATTACAATTGAAACAATGTCGAAGCGCGTTTCTCCTTTGAAATGGTTGAGCCGGATGTATTCATTGGCAGCTCTTACAAGAAATTTCTGTTTGTTTCGGTCAACAAAGGATTCAGGCTCACCAAAATAATTACTGGTTCTGGTCTTTACCTCTGCAATCACGAGAATATTTTCATCCAGGGCTATGATGTCAATTTCATCTTTCTGGCAACGCCAGTTTGTGGCAAGTATTTTATATCCAAGACCTCTTAAGTGTTCAATGGCCAATTCTTCCCCTTTATTTCCCAAATCGTTGTGTTCTGCCATTTGTTAGTTTGGTTGAAAAATTGAAGTGCTGTCGTGTTCAACTGTTAAGCTGGTATTTCGTCCAAGAATCAAGGGTAGATTTACAGGTTCATGACCTGCGGGAAATCCGAAGGCTACCGGATAATTATAGTCGTCGACAATTTCTGCAATGATTTCATAGGCCGATTTACCAAAGGGAGTGCTACCGTCGAGCATTTCGTTGAAATAACCAACAATAAGACCTGCCAGATGATCAAGCATTCCAGCCCTTTTTAGGGTATGCATCATGCGATCGACACGGTAGAGGTGTTCCCCTACATCTTCGATGAAGAGTATTTTACCATTAGTATTGACAGATGAATCAGAGCCCAGGAGGGAGGTCAACATGGTCAGGTTTCCTCCTGTAATAATTGCTGAGGCAGTACCCTGGCGGTTGAGAATTTCGGGCGCCAGTGAATACCGTAGTGGTTCACCCGAGAGAGTTTTCAGAAGGTGTTCAACCGGTTTATCAATTGCGTTATTTAAAGGAAAACTGTTGGGCATAACCGAATGGATAGTTTCAATGCCCAGGTTGTGGAGATGAGCGTGGAGTACAGTAATGTCGCTGAACCCGGCAATCCATTTAGGGTGCGTAATTAATCCTGAAAAATCTAACTGGTCTAAAATACGGATCAGTCCATATCCGCCACGTGCCATAAGAATTGCTTTACATTGCTTATCATCCAGCGCCTCCTGGAGGTCTTCGATACGCTCTGTGTCTTTTCCGGCCAATTGATGAAATTCGTTGTAAAGATTATGCCCTTCAATCACTTTATATCCCAGATTGCGAAGCAATAGTGCAGATGCTTTTACATTTTCAGGGCGGACTTTTCCTGATGGTGCTACAATTCGGATAAGGTCACCGGGTTTTAAACTGGCGGGTTTTTTCATTAAATAAGGCTGTTGAATGAAATTATGTATCAAAGTTATGAAAATAGCCGAAAATTGTTGTTGTCAAGAGAAGTAGGTTCCATTTAATAACAATTCGATAACCATCATGATATTTATTATGAAATAACAAAGTTTGTAGCCTTGAAGCCAAAACCTGTCTTCAAAATGTTGACGCTGAAGTAATATTTCATATCGGGTTTTAATAAGATGTTAGATCTTGTTTTGCAAAGGATTTTTGGTAGGGGAATTTTAACAGAGTCGATCTGACTAATCCGGGAATTTGAAATCTAAGAAATTTAAGTATTCACAGTCTGTGTAGTATACATATTGATCCTTACTGAAGGTAAAACCGAAACCGGAAACTTCTTATCTTCGCAGTGCTTTCTTGTTATTTATAGAGGTTTGAATTTAAACCGGGCTTGACACGATTGAATTGTTTCCTTAGGGATATACAGCCGGGTAAGTGTTTCGTCACGAAAAGAGATAATATGATAATCATAGGAATTACCGGTACTTTAGGAGCCGGAAAGGGGACAATTGTAGAGTATTTGGTGGGTAAAAGACAATTTGTCCATTATTCAGTCAGGGATTATCTGACCGAAGAAATCATTCGTCGGGATTTACCCGTTAATCGTGATAGCATGACAATGGTGGCCAATGAATTGAGGACATATCATAGCCCTTCCTATGTTACAGATCAGTTACTTATTCGAGCAGGGCAGAGTAATCAGAATTGTATTATTGAAAGTATACGTACACCAGGAGAGATTACCTCGTTACGTAAATGTGCACAGTTTGTTTTATTCGCAGTAGACGGCGATCCGAGAATTCGTTATGAAAGAATAATAAGAAGAGGGAGTGCTACGGACGGTATCTCATTTGAAACTTTTCAGAGTAATGAAAATAGAGAGATGCAATCTACTAATCCTAACCATCAGAACCTGGCTGAGTGTATCCGACAGGCAGATTATACTTTCTCAAACAATGGAACCATAGAAGAGCTTCAACAACAGATTGAAAAAGTACTGGTTCACTTAAACATTTGACACTTACCGGAGGATTGGTCATTTTTTCTACCTTTGCGTTAACCGTAATCAAACGGCTTGATTTTGTAAGTCTTTATGCTTCAATAATATTTGGAATGAAGTCGAAATCTGTGAAGAATTCTACCGGTACCGAAGGCAGTATCCCAAAGCGACGAAATAATCGACGTCAAAACCTTATCCAGTTGTTACTCACCATCCTGATAATCATTTTGGTGAATATCATTGGGTCACAATTGTTCACAAGGTTTGATCTTACCTCTGAAAAACGTTATACACTTTCTCCGGCAACACGGGCTCTGCTTGATAAGGTTGAAGATTATGTTTATTTCAGAGTTTACCTTGAAGGTGAATTTCCTGCTGGTTTCAAACGGCTTAGGAATGAGACCAGGGAGATGCTGTCCCAGTTCAGGGCTTATAATAAGTATATCGTTTTTGAATTTATCAATCCGAGTTCTAATCCTGATGCCAAAGAACGTGAGAAAGTGTACAGGCAGTTGATTGAAAAGGGGTTGAATCCTACCGATCTGAAGGTGAAGACCAAGAGTGGTAGTGAGCAACAACTGGTTTTCCCCGGAGCAATAATCTCATATCGCGCTGAGCAGTTTCCTATGGAGTTAATCCAGAATCAACTGACCGCAGGCCCTGAGCAGGTGCTAAATAATTCTATTCAAAATCTGGAATATAATATAGCCAATACCATCCGAAAGTTGATAGCCACCCGAAAGCCAAAGGTGGGATTTATTACCGGGCATGGTGAAATGACAGAAGACTTGGTTTACGATTTTGCGCTTGCCTTATCAGAACACTACGGGTTGGAGCGGGTAGACATCAACGGACGCATTGATGCACTGACCCAAAGAGTGAAGGACTCCACCTCTGGTAATATTAACATATTCAATCGTTACAAAGCCATTATTATTGCCAAGCCTGATTCAGTCTTTAGCGAAAAGGACAAGTTTATTATCGACCAGTTTGTGATGCGAGGTGGTCGTATATTATGGTTGCTCGATGGTGTTAAAACAGATATGGATAGTTTGCAGAATAAACCTACTACCATTGCTTTGGCCCAGGAATCCGGTCTTGATGATATGCTTTTCAGATATGGGGCCCGAGTAAATAACGACCTGATTCAGGATGTACAATGTCTTCCCATAATGATGGTGACAGGTATGATTGGGAATCAACCTCAGTTTGATATGATGCCATGGCCTTATTTCCCGCTGTTAAACTCCACCACGGCATCTAACCCGATAACCAATAATCTGAATGCTATCAAAACTCAGTTTGTAAGTAGTGTTGATACCATATTTGTAGCAGGTATTAAGAAAACCTTTCTTCTTACATCATCAGAGTATACCCACCTAATGAGTACTCCTGTGATAATTGATCTGTCTATTGCCGGAAAGCAACCAGACCCTACTCTGTTTAGTAAAAGCAGAGTTCCTGCTGCAGTATTGCTTGAAGGGAAATTCAAGTCGTTGTATGCCAATAGAGTTCCTCCGGAAATACTGGGAGATCGTGAGATCGGGTTCATGGATGAGGGCCGTGAATCTGCAATGATTATTGTTGGTGATGGGGATATTGCCAGAAATCAGTTCGATAGAAAACGTGGAGTTCCATTGCCGGTCGGTTATGATCAGGATACCAGACAGACATTTGGTAACCGTGATTTTCTGCTCAATGCTATGGATTATCTGGTTGACGACAGCAGGCTTATAACAATTCGCAGCCGGGAACTTAAGATTCGTTTGCTGGATCGAAAAAGAATTGAAAGTGAAAAATTGAAATGGCAGATAATCAATGTTGTGCTTCCGGTAGTTCTGGTTATTATTATAGGGCTGGTTTTTAGTCTTATGAGAAAAAGAAGGTACGGTAAACACTGAGCTTCTTTGGTTTCTTTGTCATTCTATGAGCAGTTGTATTATCGGATCCGTAAATTAGAAGGCAAGATATAAGAATGGTACTGAATTCTCTTAATTTGGTGTTTTTGGGGTAGCATACGTTGTTGAATCACATCTTCACTATGGTTAAAAGAGAATATGTAAGTTGTTAATTGAAAATATTATTTCATAAGATTTTTCGATCACATAAATATTAAAGCCTGATGAAGATATGCTGCCTAAAGACCCCATTTGATAGTGTTCTGATAAGTACAACGGGGACAATTTTACTGGCTGTTTCCATATTATTGCTGCTAACCCATTGCAAGAAAGAATCCGTCAGGGGTTGGGATTATTGGTTGGAGTCACCTGCTGCTCCTGAGATAGTAAAAGTTGTTCCTGTGTTGAAAAACTGTCAGCCTCCTTATCCGGTAAGTTTTACTCAGGAAACCTGGAATAAGCTGGGAAATATGAAGTATCGCTGGAATTTTGGTGATGGTACGGCTTCCAATGATCAAAACCCGGTACATATATATCAGGAGGAGGGATTGTATACAATTACGCTGATAGTATCGAATGAAATAGGTGCCGATACACTTGCTTTTGAAGTGCCAGGTTTAAATCAATCCTCGGTTCCGGTTAATTCAAAATTTTCATACAACCATTATAATAATAACAATTTCGCACCTGCTAAAATACTTTTTTCCAATGAATCAACCGGAGCAAACCAATTCTATTGGCATTTTGGTGATGGTGGAGAGAGCAGTAATGAATCACCCGAGCATGTGTTTAATTCTCCCGGTACTTATACAGTAAATATGAAAGGAGAATGTACCAGTGGTGAATCGGATGAGTATGTTCAACAGATTTTTATAAGCCCTGCACCACAAAGGGTATTTATCGATTCTCTCAATTTAATGCTGCCTTCACATTACAGTACAAATGGTATTTATATTGAGATATACCATAATACTACGTATATCGGCCGCACCCTTGTCTCATCATCGGGTAGCTTTCCTTTGAAATTCAGGAGGCCTGAGGACTTTGTATATGGTACCTTCTTCGACTTTGTTCAGTTTACAGCAAATGAGACCTTCAGATTTGTTGTTTTAAGAGATAGCGGATCTCAATATCCGGAACTTCTTGATGAATTTATGCTTTCAACTGTCGATATCAAAAATAATCATTACCCGAATGCATATTACAGCCTTCAAACTGTACCTGCTGTACATGATTTGTTTATTGACCTATACTTTAGCTACTAATATATTTCAAAATGAAAGCAAAAACGTTCTGTTCAATAGCTTCGATTGTACTCCTGCTTTGCCCCTTTATTTTGATGGCACAGGTAAACCCCCGATACTGGGACGGAACCGGGTACCTTAGTGTAACAGGAGGCCCTGCCACCCCTGGCAGGGATCTCTCGTCAACTGATAACAAAGGTCTGATGGCGAACAACGGACTTGTGGCAGATGTCGATTATAACCATATGATCGCTTATGGTATTGGAGTTGGAGTCAATATTGGTGTGGATTATTTTGAGATGAATGAGGAGCTTTTTCTTCAGCACTCTATACCCTCATTCTACAATATATCGGGTGGCTATCTTTCGGGTCGTATTGGTCTTAACATGGTGATGAATCTACCCGTTGAGATTGTTCGTAGAGGTTTTGTAATCAATTTCTTTGGGGAATTAAATGCTGGTCTGCGCAGCTATTCGATTCCTGATGTCGATCTGTATTACCATGAATTACAGAATAAATACCTCGAAGTAACATACCGCAGTCGAAATAATGTGATGGGTTATGCCGGATATAGTGCAGGTATTCAATTTATTTTTTCTGATTGTTGGGGAATTAATTTTTCATATAGTGCATTAATGAAAAGTCAGCATCGGATAAAATATTCATTAAGGGCAGTAGATGTGGCAGGTGAGGTTACCGAGGATGAAGATTACCTGAGTGGTCGTCTTGACAGGAGTGGTTTTCAAATTGGATTTCTTTTTGTAATTGGCCGATAAATATGATTCATGTTGTTGGTAGTTACCGGTTCGTTTAATTATTATAGGCTGTAAGGCCTATTTTTTTTCAAGCTATATAACAGCCCTGGACAATGTTGTTTGATGTGTCTTGTTTGATCCGTTGTATTTAATCTCTGCTGATCAACATTTCGAGACAAGAGTATGTTTATACATTGAACTCCTGCTTAATCCCGCTGTTAAAACAATCTAATTCCAGCAAATGCGCCTTTTACAACATCTT
>QKGM01000053.1 GCA_003250395.1 Bacteroidota bacterium
ATTTGAGTTATAAAAGTCACAATTATACAAATTATTAAACTACAGAAAAGTGGAGTTATTTGATCTTTATATTGAAAAACAAATAATTACGTTTTTATTTTATTTTCTGTGTTAAAACAAATAATTGATTAATTTAACAAATTTGGCACAATATTGGATATGACTATACGTTCTTACATTAGAATGACTGAATAATCAGCTCTGAAAGATGACACAGTGTTCAGAAATTGGAGTTGAGTGATCACTGGACAAAAAAGAAAGTGATCAATATTGGATAGATTAAATGTATTTTCCTTTTCAGGAAATATTTCTCATAATTGTTAGATTTTGGTTGATTAGAGCACTAGCGCCGGGAGGCGCCGGTGCTTTTTCTTTTACTTAAGACACCCTATAAAGATTTTCCAGGTTGGTTAAACAATAGCGGATAAAACAACGGGGGCAATTCTCAGTTGAGAAATGCCCCCCGTACCTCATTGTTTTAGTAAAAATTACCCCAGATATCCTTTAAGGATTTTGCTTCTGGAAGTATGTTTAAGCCTGCGTATAGCTTTTTCTTTTATTTGACGGACCCTTTCACGGGTCAGGTCAAATTTCTCTCCTATTTCCTCAAGGGTCATCGGATGCTTTCCTTCCAGACCGAAATAAAGACGAATAACGTCGGCCTCTCGGGGCGTCAGGGTTGTGATAGCACGGTCAATTTCGCGACGCAAAGACTCGTATAGGAGTCCGCTTTCAGGTGTAGGCCCGTCATCGCTCCTCATCACATCATACATGTTGTTCTCCTCATCCTGAACGAGGGGCGCATCCATAGATACGTGACGACCTGAATTGCGCAACGATTCTTTAACTTCATTCTCGGAGATTTCAAGCATTGAGGCTATTTCCTCGGCATTGGGTTCCCGCTCATACTCTTGTTCGAGTTTGGCATAAGCCTTATTGATCTTATTAATTGATCCTATCTTGTTGAGGGGAAGCCTGACAATACGCGATTGTTCAGCCAGAGCCTGCAGAATGGACTGACGAATCCACCATACTGCATAAGAGATGAATTTAAATCCTCGTGTTTCATCAAACCTTTGGGCAGCCTTAATCAGACCAAGATTGCCTTCATTAATTAAGTCGGGCAAACTTAAGCCTTGATTCTGATACTGTTTGGAAACAGAAACTACAAAACGAAGGTTGGCTTTCGTCAATTTCTCGAGTGCTACCTGATCACCCTGCTTGATACGCTGGGCCAGGGCTACTTCTTCTTCAGCAGTTATCAGTTCGACTTTGCCGATCTCCTGAAGATACTTGTCCAAAGAAGCGGTTTCCCTGTTGGTAACCTGTTTTGTAATTTTTAATTGCCTCATAAAATATATTTAGTTTTATCCACGGTTCCCTTCATACGATGCATAAACTATATTGTTTCAACATCGGGTCAGCTTACTTCTTTCCGTCAGGTCTGGGAAGCAATACTTTACGTGAAAGCTTGAGTTTGTTCGTTTTCTTGTCTACGTCAATGAGTTTAACTTCAATCATATCACCAACTTTTAAAACATCTTCAACATTCTCAATCCGCTTCCAGTCAATCTCTGAAACATGAAGTAAACCATCTTTATTCGGAAGAATCTCAACAAAAGCACCAAAGGCAGTTATAGTCTTTACTTTTCCGGTATAGATTTGACCGACTTCAGGTATTGCGACAATCCCCCTGATTCGCGCTTTTACAGCTTCAATTGCTTCAATATTGGCTCCACTGATATCAATAATACCCTGTTCTCCAACCTCCTCAAGGACAATAACAGTACCCGTTTCACGCTGCATTTCCTGAATGACTTTACCACCAGGTCCTATCACAGCACCAATGAATTCACGTGGTATGGTCATTTGTACCATCCTCGGAACATGAGGTTTGTAATCGGCACGGGGTTCAGTAATAGTTTTGGCAATCTCTCCCAGTATATGGAAACGGCCTCTCCGGGCCTGATCCAAAGCCTGTGTAAGTACCTCATAAGGAAGTCCGTCAACCTTGATATCCATTTGGCAAGCGGTAATTCCATCGGTAGTGCCTGTAACTTTGAAATCCATATCACCAAGATGATCCTCATCGCCAAGAATATCAGAAAGAACAGCAAACTTACCAGAAGAAGTATCGGTAATAAGCCCCATTGCAATTCCCGAAACTGGCTTCTTCAATTTGACTCCGGCATCCATCAGGGCCATGGTTCCAGCGCAAACAGTAGCCATCGAAGATGAACCATTTGACTCTAAAATATCAGAAACAACCCTAATTGTATAAGGATTAATTTCCGGGCCCGGGATCATATTTTTTAGTGCCCGCATTGCAAGGTTACCATGACCTATTTCTCTACGGCTGGTTCCACGTAATGGCTTTGCCTCTCCGGTTGAGAACGGAGGGAAATTATAATGCAGAATGAAATTGTTTTTTCCTTCAATTACGGCACCATCAATAATCTGTTCATCCAGTTTGGTTCCCAGCGTAACACTTGTCAGAGATTGAGTCTCGCCACGCGTAAATATTGCTGATCCATGTGCCATGGGTAAATAATCCACTTCACACCAGATGGGACGAATTTCATCTAGTTTTCGTCCATCCAGACGGGTACGCTCGTTAAGTATTACATCACGAACAGCGTGCTTATTAACGTCATGGAAATACCTCTTAATCATCGAACTCTTGTCTGCACGATCTTCTTCAGCAAGGGTTTCAATAAATTCTGAGAGAACAGCATCGAAAGCTTCAGAACGTTCATGTTTAGCAGAAGCTTTTGAAGCAATTGCGTAAATCTTTGAATAGCAGAATTCATTGACAGCTTTTCGAAGATCCTCATCGTTTACCTCATGACAGTATTCGCGTTTGGTAATTCCCCGACCCGATTCCTGGACAAGCTCAATTTGCGCCTGGCATTGAGTTTTAATGACATCGTGAGCAAATCGGAGGGCTTCAACCATTTCTGATTCACTTATCTCCTTCATTTCGCCCTCGACCATCATGATATTATCTATAGTAGCAGCGACCATCATATCGATATCGGATTTCTCCATTTCTGCTACTGTCGGATTAATGACAAGTTGCCCGTTAATACGGCCTACACGTACTTCTGAGACTGGTCCATGGAATGGAATATCAGAAACAGCCAGTGCTGAAGAAGCGGCAAGACAAGCCAGGGCATCGGGAAGTGTATTTTTTTCACCTGAGATCAGGTATACCAATACTTGTGTATCGGCATGATAATTTTCCGGAAATAATGGACGTAAAGCACGATCTACAAGACGAGCAGTAAGTATTTCGGCCTCTGCAGGTCTGGCTTCTCTTTTGAAAAAGCCACCGGGAAATCGTCCGGTCGAGGCGTATTTCTCCTGATACTCAACGGTCAGAGGCATGAAATCAACATCCTCCTTTGCTACTTTATTTGAAACAACTGTAGCCAATAACATGGTATTCTCCATGCGAACAACAACAGAACCATCAGCCTGTTTGGCCAGTTTACCGGTCTCAATCTGGATGGTTCTTCCGTCGGGTAATTGAAACGATTTGATGAATGCCTGCATATATTTAAAAAAATGTTGGTTGATAAACTCAACAAAAGTGATTACTTTCAGTTCAACCATGAACCCTTTCCAACCGCCGTTTCGATGTCATTCCTATTAAAATCTTCACAGATTACTATGGTATAAAAACATCATTTTAAACTTTGGATTATGTTCGGTTAATACTGAAAACAACCACTTGGTTTGTAATTAATTACGATACACATATAAAATATCAAAAAAGGCAATTGATAAAATTGCCTTCTCTGACGGTATCCGCTTGAACGTCCCCGAAATTACTTTCTGAGACCTAATTTGCTGACGATTGCCCTATAACGCTCGATATCGGTTTCCTTCAGATAATCGAGTAGTTTCCTTCTTTTTCCGACTAAACGAACCAGACTACGCTGGGTGTTTTTGTCTTTACGATTGTTACGCAGATGATCAGTTAAATGGCTGATGCGGAATGAAAACAACGCAATCTGACCTTCTGATGAGCCGGTATTCATCTCAGAATTACCATGCTCTACAAAAATATTTTTTTTAATTTCAGGTGTTAAATACATAACTGCTTACGCTTATTTTATTTAGCCAAAACGGGCTGCAAAAATACAAAACTTTTTTGAAATGAACCGGATAGAAATAAATCTTTTTCAAACTTTCTGATTAGCAACCCAAATATTATTCAATATTGTATAAAAAGAAACTTACTGCTTAATTTCTGTCTCTGTAAAAACTGCCTGGATGCAAGAATTTTCCTTCAATGAGCATCCACCGGCTCATCAAGAACATTTAGAATTCTGCGCTCTACTGCTTTCTGGCATACAGGACAATACGCATCTGGATTATTGGATTTCATGTTACAATCCATAACAGGACTATATATCCCCTTTGAAACATATCCACCGCCCTCGAAAAGACCAACAATCCCTTTCCATTCTTCACTTCTTGGTGTAGGTACCGGTGTGCCGGCATCTATCATCTTTAGCCATTTCCTCCCGAAAGCAATTCTTGTGGTTATGTTCGGTTCCCATGGTTCAATATTAAGATTGTAGAAATCTTCACCTGCAACTTCTGTATTATAGTATTCATCAGCCAGACCACCGAACCCATGCCCGAACTCATGCATACTCACTTTAGGAGTAAGAAAATTATCGGAAGTACAGGCTGTATATAAATTGTAAAAACCTCCGCCACCATATCGTTTCGAATTGATTAACACATAAATCTGATCATAAGGAACGGTTGCAGCATAATCACAAAGGGTTTTATAATCAAACGTTGTCAGATATCTATCAACATCAAAAGTGTAGTATGTAGAACCGGCAACTGTATTGTTATAGATGTGCTCACCGGGGACATCCGGGCCCGATTGCTGCGATGGAGATTCAATTGCATAGAGGTTTATCCTTTCACGGTATTTATTGTATGGTGGTTTATCCAATATATATCCCATTACCCGCAACACATCAGCACGAAACTTCTCCATCTGGTCTTGCGTGTATCCTTCGGCTACGACAGCTATGTCGAGAGATTCAGATGGATTCCCATTACCTGCTACTCTATCGTGCCGGACCAGGGGAAGCTCTTCCTTCAGTATGAAATAGTTTTCCGGATCAACCTCCAGATGAAAAATATTCCTGAATTCTCCATCCTGTTGTCCTCTTTCGTCTATTTCAAACCTGACTTTATGCCGGGGGAATGGCATAATCGCTGCCTGATAAAACGTTCTACTGACTTTTCTTGCCTCAGAAGTTGCCTTCCACTCCTCGAACAAACTGCTAAACCCTCTTTCGAAAATCAATTGTCCAGAATTTATATCGTAAATCCGATATCTGAAATTCCCATATCCAAACGGATCAATCAGGTTCTTAACAGGCCCTCCCCAATATGGTTCCTGTTTCATCTCTTTCAAGAAGACCATGGTGAGGGTGTCATTTCCGCCAATCTCAAAGTCAATCCTTAAGGTTTTAGATTCAAAATATTCAGAAAAGGAAATCTGGGCTTTTAAAGTAAAAAAACCTGTTAGTGCCACTAAAACAAGAAGAATCTTTCTGTTCAACATGCGATATAATATTTCAAAGATTAACGGGAGCCGGCGGGAAGGTTATCCTTCCAATATTTCTCCATTGAGCGATATAAATGTAAAGTTGTTCCTTCTCTTTCATAGATACCATGTGAACGCATGGGATAGGCCAGCATCTGAAACAGCTTATTCTGTTTTACCAGTTCATTTACAAGCATCTCGCAATTCTGGTAATGAACATTATCGTCTCCTGTACCATGTATCAGGAGCAGATTACCTTTCAGGTTACCGGCATGGTTAATAGGTGAGCCCTCCTTAAATCCTTCGGGGTTTGTAGAAGGCAGTCCCATATACCGTTCCTGATAGATAGCGTCATAAAGCTGTTGGTCCGCAACAAAAGCCACTGCAATTCCGGTTTGATAAAGGTCAGGATATCTGAACATGGCATTCAGAGTCATTGAACCTCCTCCACTCCATCCCCAGACACCTATGCGTTCAGCATCCACAAACGGGTATGCCTTTATTATTTCCTGAACTGCTGCAGCCTGATCACCAGGAGCAAGAATCCCCACTTTTCCATATATACATTTACGCCACTCCCTGCCTCTTGGAAGATTTACACCCCGATTATCAACACTCATAACAATATACCCCTGTCGGGCAAGGTACTGATGCCACAGATCGCCTCCATCCCATGAATTCTGAACTGTAGAGCCGGCAGGTTCGCCATACACATGAAAGATTACCGGATATTTCCCGGCCGGATTAAAATGCGGTGGTTTAACCATCCAGCCATCCAGTGTCACATCACCGATATTGACTTTAAAAAACTGACGGGGACTGATCCCGAGAGCACTGAATTCTTTTGCTACATCGCTATTATTCTCAAACTCCCTGATCAATTTGTGTGAAGGTAATGACACCAGTGTATAAACAGGAGGCGTCGTACTATTGTGGAAAGTGTGGATTGCCCACTTGCCATTGGGGGATATATTATAAGAATTGTGCCCGTGTACATTATCCGGAGTAATACGTTCAGGAAAACCTTTCCCGTTAATTCGGCTCCTGTATAAATACTTTTCTGTCGGATTTTCCGGCGAAGCAAGATAGTAAACATATCCACTTATCTCATCAATCCTCAATACGCTTATAAGATCAAAGTTAGCACCTGTAATGGGGATAAATTGCTTTCCGTTACGATCTACCCTGTACAGCCGACGCCATCCATCACGTTCACTGGTCCATGTAAATGCCTTATTCTTATCAATCCATTCTGTATCATCATATACATCGACCCATGCTTTATCCGTTTCAACAAACAGAACGGATGTCTTCAACGACTCCGCACTGACTGTCCAGATGGTGTTGGTATTTTGTAAACGGTTAAATTGTTGTACTAATAAATCATTCGATTCGGGGATAAATTCCATTCGGGGAAGATAATTATCACGGGGATCACCAGGAATCGAAATCCATCTCGATTCACCACCATCAGCACTAATAACTCCGACTTTGACAGAAGAAAGGGTTGTTCCTACCTTAGGATATGGTATTGGAATGATACTCGGGTAGATTGAATCAACATTATTAATTATGTCAAAAACTCCTGTCCCTCTTGTATCACTCTGCCAAAAGGCAATGGTCAAACCATCAGGACTCCACCTGAACCCATCGCGGCAATCAAACTCTTCTTCATAAACCCAATCAAATGTACCGTTTACTATATACTCACAGCCATCAAAAGTCAACTGCTTTATTTTTCTGTCGGCAAGTGTCTCAACATAAATATTGTTTTTACTGACATAAGCTACTCTGCCGGCATCAGGCGAAAATTTTGCAAACATCAGCGATGATTCCGGTAAATCTTTGCCTAATTGTTGCAGATTACCTGATTTAACATCCAGTACCCAGTAATCACCACGGGTATTATATCTCCACACCCTTCGCGTATTGGTAAAAAGCAGTAATTTACTGTTATCTTTACTCCATGTATATCCTGAAAGCCTGAGCGGTTTTTCAGAACCTTCGGGAATGAATTTTTCTCCGGCCACCAATACTTCCCGTTTATTGGTTTTAGCATCAACTCTCACCATGTCGCGTAATGGCGAACCTTCACGGCGTTCCAGGATCAGGTAGCTATCCCCGTCCGGCAGCCATCGTACCGGTGCCATCCATTTGGCATTTAAGAGACCCTCATTGAATATTTTTTCAAGTGTAAGTGTTTCCTGTGAATTGGCTATACCAATTACAGACAGAAAAAGAACCAACAACACAGAACGAAATAACGATTTCATAACTTGTAATAGGTTAAAGATATTTTTCTTATGCAAAGAAAAGCAAATTGATTTGTTTAATAACAAAATTTAACTTCCATCCTCTTTATCTTCTCTACCCAGCTTTTTGATTCATACCAACCTGATTACAGTCTGTATTTTTTCTTTAATCTTGCAGCCATTTATACTTATCTGTGCCTGTTGAATTACGATAGTCTCTATCCAGAAAGCAATTGCAAAAACTGACAACAATCAAACCATCGCGACGTTTGAACCTGAGATAACCATATTTAAAATGAAAACACTTGCCGACAGAATTATTCATTTCAATCATTACCTTGACTTCCAGGGGATATTACCTCCCGGGATTAACCTGATGAATCCTTACAGGCAAAGTGAAGATATCAGGACGATTGTCGGTGCATTCTACTTTAAATATTATAACGATAACCTTAAACGACATATGATTCTCGGGATCAACCCCGGCAGATTAGGCGCCGGGTTTACGGGTATCCCTTTTACGGATACCCGTCGATTAAAAGAGAAGTGCAACATTGCATACTCGGGTCGCGAAACGCATGAACCTTCATCCGTTTTCATCTACGGGATGATTGACGCATTTGGAGGTACTACTGACTTCTACAGCAAATTTTACATAGGATCGGTATGCCCGCTTGGATTTACCGCTATGGGTAAAAATGGCAGAGAGGTAAATTACAACTATTACGACAGCCGTGAATTAACCAGATCTGTGGAAGGATTCATAGTTGAAAGCATCAGGAAACAGATAGATATGGGTATGTCGACCGATATTTGTTATTGCTTCGGCACCGGAAAAAATGAAGACTTTTTACGCAGGCTTAATGAAAGAGAAAAATTCTTCGACAAAATAATCGCGCTTGAACACCCCCGGTTTATCATGCAATACAAAGCAAGGTTTAAACAGGCATATATCGACAAATACCTGGAAGCTTTCAACCAGGCGAAAGATATTAACGGATGATACGGCCTGACAACCGAAGCAACTCTGTTTCCAGCACCTTCAACTGATAAAACGACTGTAGCAGACTGTTCTCCACATCCAACTGTCTGAGTTGAATCTGCCTGAGATCAATATCATTAAGCTCACCCAAACGATATTTATCGAGAGCTATTCTGGTATTATTCCTAACTACCAACACATTACTCCTCTCCAATGAAACCAGTTGCTGTTGAGCCCGATAATCGGAATAGAGTGTATAAAGGGTTGATCGAACAGCCTGTATTGTCTCTTCAAGTCCAATGGTAACATTCTGTTCATTAAGATGCGAATTCCTTATTCGCTGACGAGTACGAAAACCATCAAAAAGGGTATAACTCAAATTAATACCGGCATTCGGCCCATAATTTCGGTTTGATTCAACTAAACCTATAGCAGAGGTTGACTTCGTATAAGAATAGCCTGCCGTAAAATTTAGTTGAGGGTATGTTACACTTCTTGCAAGACGTGTCTCATACGATGCTATCTTCTGTCTTCTTTTAGCCAGTTCTACGCTACTGTTCTCTTCTGCCAAAGGGCCGTTTAGCTCTTCAAAAGTCAGATCAGGAAGCAGCCCGATTGAATCAACTGTTGTGAAGTCTGTTGTTGCTCCCCGCACGAGCAGGTTGTTAAGAGCAACCTTAGTCCTGAGCATATCCGCCTGCTGACGGAGATAATCAGCACTATCGGAATTAAGATCAGCCACTGCCTGAAGATAATCAAGCTCCGAGATAATTCCGAGATCAAATTTCTGCTGTGCCAATACTTTCCGGTTATGTCCAAACTGAAGGGCATCAGAAAGTACACTGAGCCTTCGGTTTTGCTGTACCAGGCTGTAATAGGTAATAATTATCTCAGAGGCTACTGCTTCCATCTGATTACGCAGTTCAGCCTCTCCGCTCAACTCCATTTCATCCAGCCGGTTATCTTCGATAAACATTCCGAATCCATCGAACAAAGTCCAGTTTAACGTTACTCCTGCTGTAAATGAATTTGATTCAGCATTGGTAGCTTCACGCAGACGGCCATCATAATACTGCTGACGGCTACTGTTGATATTTTTATTGTAGGAACCTGAGGCTGTCACAGTTGGCAAAAAACCAGCACTACCGGCCGTATTATTATTCCGGGCCATTTGCAGATTATTCCGTGAAATTTTTACAGAAAAATTGTTTTCAAGGCCTATTGCAACCGCCTCTTCGGGCGAAAGGTATGACTGTCCTTTCAGTCCGGAAAACGTATATAAAAACAAAAGGATTATTAAAAAGGGATATCGCATAAATAAAGTCAATTATTTCGATTTTCGGTTGCCTGAAACATAAGTATAAAGTGCAGGAATTACATATAATGTCAGAATCAGCGAAAACAACAGCCCGCCAATAATGGTAATCCCCATTGGAATCCTGCTCTTTGCGGCGGCACCCAGAGCCAGCGCGATAGGTAATGCACCCAGAACGGTAGCAAGGCTTGTCATCAGAATAGGACGTAACCGCTGGGTAGCAGCATCAACAACTGCCTCGTGCAACGAAAGGCCGGAAGCTTTTCGCTGATTGGCAAATTCAACTATCAAAATCCCATTCTTTGTCACGATCCCGATTAAAACAATCACTCCGATTTCACTAAAGATATTAAGAGTATGCCCAAACAGCCACAACGACAGCACAGCTCCGGCAACTGCCAGTGGTACCGTAAACATGATAATCAACGGATCCCGAAAACTTTCAAACTGGGCAGCCAGAACAAGGTAGATCAAAACCAATGAAAACAGGAAGGCATATAACAGGCTTCCACCGCTTTCATCCAGTTCACGGGAAGTACCCGCGAGGCTGGTTGTAAAATCTTCAGGCAGCACATCTGCTGCTATCTTTCTCATCTCATCAATTCCCTGCCCTACTGTAAAACCTTCAGCAGGCTGGGCTGAAACAGTTGCTGCAACATACCTGTTAAACCGGTACAACTGGGGAGGATTACTCTGTTCCACTACCTTTACCAGATTTGACAGCTGAATCAGCTGACCTGTATTGCTCCTGACATATATGGCGGTCAGGTCGGCAGGTTCATCGCGGTTAACCCTGGAGGCTTGCCCAATCACCTGATACTGTTTTCCGTGAAATATAAAATAACCATATCGCTGCCCCGAAAAGAAAAGCTGAAGATTCTCAGCAATATCTTTTACCGAAACGCCCAGCATGCTGGCCCTGTCACGATCTATTTCTATCCGTAATTCGGGTTTGCTGAACTTTAGGTTTACGTCAACTACCTGAAAGACTTCGCTTTCCTGTGCCTTCTCCATAAACAATGGAAGGGTCTCTTTCAGATGATTGATATCAGGTGCCTGAACAACAAACTGAACAGGCAGGCCACTTCGCATACCCGTATTAATTGTCTGCTCCTGGGTAACATACGAACGTGCAAAGTTGTATTTTCTCAATGCTCCGGTCAGGTAATCGGCAATTTCCTGTTGTGATCTCTCACGCTTATCCGGACTAACCAGGCCAATCCTTACAAAACCGGAATTCACCGAGCCGGTCATGTACGATGCGGTAACAGCCAATATCGTCTCCTTCTCAGGAATAGTATCAGCCAGCGAAACCAGCCTGGTCATATAATTATCCATCGCTTCAAATGAGGTCCCTTCTGGTGCGGTGGCCGCGATCATCAACCGGCTTTTATCTTCCATAGGAGCCAATTCTATTTGCAACAAAGAACCAAGCCCGGCAACCATTACAACCGAAAGTAACATGATGAGTAAAGCAAAATACCTGTGGCCGATAAACCATTTCAGAGAGGTGTTATAACCCGAAGTCATCCTGTTAAAGAATCTTTCACTCCATCTGTAAATCGCTGTATGGTATGTCTGATGATGCAACATGCGTGCACTCATCATCGGGGTAAGTGTCAGGGAAACAAAAGCAGAAATAAGTACTGCTCCTGCTACTACTACCGCGAACTCTCTGAACAAGCGCCCGGTAAGTCCCTGTAAAAAGATAATCGGTAAAAAGACTACCGCCAAAGTGATGGTAGTACTGACAATGGCAAATATAATCTCCTGCGACCCTTTGTGCCCGGCGTCAACAGGATCAAGTCCCGATTCAATTTTACTATAAATATTCTCCAACACCACGATTGCATCATCTACTACAAGGCCTGTAGCCAGAACTATACCCAGCAGCGTAAGGATATTAATCGTGAAACCTGAAAGATACATGATAAAAAATGTACCAATCAGCGAAATAGGAATTGCAATAATCGGAATCAGTGTGGTACGCCAATGACGTAAAAAGACAAAAATAACCAGTACAACAAGTCCGAATGCCATCAGAATAGTCTCCTCAACCTCACTGATAGCCTTGCGGATGCTTACCGTTGTATCAAGCATCGTATCGAGCATGATGTCTTTCGGTAGCTCTTTTTTCAACTGATCGATCCTTTTATAAAACTCATCAGCAATGGCCACATGATTCGATCCCGGCTGAGGTGTTATAGCCAGCGCGATTTGCTGAATACCTCCATTACCACGCAAAAGAGATCGTTCGTTTTCAGGCATTAACCGAGCCTCTCCAACATCCTTCAGCCTGACCACCCCACCTTTATACTCTTTTAAAATCAAATTATTAAAATCACTTTCTGTTTCAAGACGCCCGAAAGTCCGGATCGTAAGTTCGGTTTGATATCCTTCAATCCTCCCGGATGGAAGCTCGACATTCCCCTGGGCAAGAACTTTGCTTACATCGGAAGGGGTAATCGAGTAGGAGACCATTTTAGACGGATCGAGATTAAGTTTCATGGAGTACCGCTTCTCACCATATATCCTGATTTCACTAACACCCTGAATCGTCTGCAATCTCTCCTTGAAAACGTTGTTTCCCAATTCGGTCAGGTCAAGCAAATTACGGGTATTACTTCTGACGGCAAGAATGATGATAGGATCAGAGTCGGCATCTGATTTAACTACTACCGGTGGATCAACATCGGCGGGCAAATTCCTGATGGCCCTTGAAACCCGGTCACGAACATCATTCGTAGCAGTCTCCATATCAACGCCAAGAGTGAATTCGACGCTGATTCTGCTCCTGCCATCACTGCTGGTCGAACTCAGTGTCCGTATTCCCTCTATCCCGTTAATCGACTCCTCCAGCGGTTCGGTAATCTGGGCTTCTATAACATCGGCATTGGCTCCTATGTATGTAGTGGTAACTGTCACTATGGGAGCGTCAACACTTGGGTATTCACGCAAACCAAGAAAAGCAAAACCAACCACACCAAACAACACGATAACGATACTTAGCACCGTGGCCAGTACAGGCCTGTTAATGCTTACTGATGCAATGTTCATTCCTGTGCTCCTTGTTTAATATCTGATCTTTGAGGCTTTACCTTCGAACCCGGTTTAATCTGAAGAAGCCCGCTTAACACGAGACTATCTCCTGAATTCAAACCACCTGTCACCTCTACCTCTCCCTCCAATCGGCGCCCGATCGTAACATCCCGTGTTTGCGCGGTGCCATTTTCTATTATAAAGACCTGCTGCCCGTTTAATACCGGTATAATAGCGCGGGCAGGAATCATGATACTCTCTTTATTTGTCACAAGATCAAATTTTACCCTTGCAAAAGCACCCGGCAATAAATAACCATCAACATTGGAACATCTGGCACGGAGCCTGATGGTGCGGGTTGTCTCTTCTATACGCGGGTCAATGGCATATACTTCTCCTCTGAAAACACGATCTGAACCCTCTACTGAAAATTCAACCGGTATCCCCTGTCGCAGGTGTTCAAAATACTGCTCGGGAACCGAAAATTCAATCTTAATGGGGTCTACCTGTTGTAGTGTTGTGATCAGGGTTGAAGAATTTACATAGGCACCTTCACTTACCAATCTCAGCCCGACTGTCCCTGTGAAGGCAGCCCTTATCTCTGTTTTGGCAATCTTAACCTTTATCAGCTCCTGCTCAGCCTCCAACGATTCGAACTTTACCTGTGCAGCATCATACTCCTCCTGACTAATCCCTCTTGATTTAAGGAGCTCCTTCCGGCGGTTCATTTCGCGGCGAGCCTGATCAGTTAATACAATATTTTGCCGAAGCTGAGCCTGCAATTCACTGTCGTCCGTCTTTAAAAGCAGGGTACCCTTCTTAACAACCTGACCCTCATTAAATGCAACAGATACCACCCTGCCATCTGTTTCAGGTCTTATTTCAGTCTCTTCATTGGCTTTCAAAGTACCTGCAAACCCTAATGAAAAATCTACCATCGCCGATTTGGCGACAAATACCTCAACAGCAACAGCACCGCCCTGCCCCCGCCGTCCCTTATCCATTGTGCCCTTAGTGCTACATCCGGCTGCAAGGATCACAGCCAGCAACATCGTATATCTTAAATTCATCTGAAAAATAACATGATTAGTTTAACCGGCAAAGGTAGATATTTCATCGGTTGTAACGGGTCGCCGGGAAAAACAGAACCTCCGGGAAGTACCTTTTCAGTTTACTCCTGCATATGAATTCCCTTTTAAAAAAATTACAGCAACTTCTTGAAAGAGAAGAGTATCGTGAAGTAAAAATTTCCCCACCATATCAAGATATTTATATCTTTAAGGCACCCATATTATTCCTGGCCAACACAAGTAATCTCCTCAGTTAACCTGACAGAGTAACATGTTGCTCCTTATGACAGCACACCTGATTATCACAAAATCTGAAGCCCGGGAAAGAATCACATAAAACTACTCATGCATACCGCTACCAGTCGTTTGTTATCGGCGTAATAGAGCCATTGACCAAATATCTGGAAATCATTTTCACCAATATCGATCGTTGCAAAGGGTCTTCCCTCATTATCGATGGCAATCAGCTTCTTCTTATCCCTGAGCAGCACCGAGCCTACTCCAAAACCTGACTCAGCCATTAACAGGCTGTCCATTTCGATTGTATCAGTCACCTGAAGCTCAGAATTAATCAAAACTATTTTCCTTTCAGTAAAATAAACCGCGTACCCACCCGGCAATAAACTATTCACGGGTTTATATAAAGAATCGGAAACCCGGTAAAAAATATGGTCAGCCAGGAAAAAACTTGGTTTTCCCGGAACAGAGTCATCAAAGGAGATTGTATCTAAAGCCTGATCAAGTGTATAATTATATCGTACTATCCGTTTGTTGAAAAGCAATATCAAAGTGTCATGATTAAACAGGAAATTTCTTACAAGGTCTTGTCTCTCACCAAGTACTCGTGATGATTTCAATAACCCTGTCTTCAGGTCATAACTCTCAATCGAGGGTCTGTCGTTTAAAAGCAAGGCGCCCCTATAAAAGGCATAACCCTGATTTAATCTGTATAATAAAGAATCATGAGTCCATAGAAATGATTGTCCTTCATCATCAGCTTCAATAGGTACACTCCACAAACTTTCTCCCTCGTGGCTAAGGCATGACAACTTCTGTCGCGACGCGTACCAGATATGACTGCTATCGCCCCAGATATTCGAGCTATAGGTCACAAGGTTGAATCCATATTTAGGCGCTATATAATTCCCTTTTAAAGTGATTATTGACGGATCAAACCTGGCAATCTGCTCTTCTTTCCGAGAACATTTTTTACTGGTTAAAACATTGTAATCCCAACCTTTACCGGTAAACACATTGAACTGATGCAAACCATGAGCAGAAAACAGCAGGACACTATCAGAAGGATACAGGATCGATAGCCACCCACCTCGTCGTGGTATATTACGTCGCCAGAGCTGTTTACCGGTTCTCATGTTAAATACTGTCATCGGCTCCATTTCATCTGCCGGATAGCCTACATCGTAAAAAAAAGCAACAGGAGGATTTTCGTGAACATGCCATAAGTCGCCTTTTATTTTCCAAACCTTCTTCCCTGTAGTAAAATTGAGTCCATGCAATGTGAAATCATTTCTGTATGAAAGCAATATTCCCTGAAAAGTGAAAGGTTGCCTTCTGAAATAATCAATTCGTTGTAACCAAAGCAAAGAATCAGTATCGAAATTAAAAACCCCGATAAACCCAAATCGTTTCAGGCTTTTACCATTCCGTTTCAATTTGCGGAACTGAACAAAGCAATTACTTGCAGTACTGTCAAAACCAAATGAATGAATACGTGTATTGAAAAGATACTCCACACCTTTAATAGGTGAATTATTTTGCAAATACCGCCCAGCCACGATTTCGTTTCTAACAGCCTTCCGTTCCGGCTTTTGCGACCATACTGCAGTCGACATCAAAATGGCACCTAAAAGGATGATTGGACTCTTCACTTTCATAATTACATATTGTTTTAACAGTTGTTCTAAGTCTTATTATTCTGCTCACAAAGATCTTCAAATTCATTGTCTGGTTAACTGTCGCAAAGGAATGGAAAAATTTGAAATTCTGTTTGCTTATTCAACTTGTTAGGTGAAGAAATGGAAAAGGACCTGTATTATTACACATTCTTCTCAGCTTTCTTCCCTCCCCCCGATGATAAAATAACCTGATTAAATTACAATAGAAAAGCTCATCAGAAAAGCCCCCCTTTCGGGGGGCTCTTCAATTGAAACATTACCGGTTCACCGTCAGGCAACGGTAACCACGCCGGCATAGGCACTGTTTGAGATGCCGTTTTTGGCCTGCGTTCCCAGCACCATGCCATAGGCAGCAAAGGAGAGATAGCCGTGCACCTCGTCGCCCGAGTAGTTGGCAGGTACTTCGATGGTCACGGTCTCATCACCTCGGATACCGGCATTGAGCAGGTAAACCGACTCTTTCTGGCTGGCATTGTAGAGCACCACCATGGCAGTGTCGTTGAGCGAAGCCTGTCCCTGAACCGAACCGGCATCCCACGAAAGCACGATGGTACCGGGAGTGATCGAGGTCATTCCGGGGTTAATAGCCCCCTGCAGGTTGCCCCGGCTGACAGCAGCCTTCGCGAAATCGATGTTGAAGTTGGGTGTTGTCCCGATCAACGCGTTGTGGTAGTTGAACGAAAAGGCAGCATTAAAGGGTGTCATTTTCGTGGCTAACCCTTTGTAGCCTACCCGCAGGAACTCCGTGACAGGCTGCAGGAATTTTAACACCGTCGAGAACCGTAACCGCTGCGCGATCTGAGATTCTGATTTTGCATCGGTGTAAGATGCAGGGAGTCCCCTGAGATAATCGACTCCCATCCAGCTGGCACCAACCACGCTGCCAACTTTTCCACTGACACCCCCCAGGATGCCTCTTTTAATTTTACCCATTGATTTAAATTTTTTGGGTGAATAACTGAGTGAATTTCTGAGACCGGCTTTTGGATATTCACCGGTTCGGGTCTTCCTCAATCAATTCCCGGGCAAATGGGGAAAAACTGTTCGAACTGTTCAACGATTAGCTTGATTCTCGTTAAAAATTTTCATCGGTCAAAATGAACAATCCGGATAGATGAATGATATAAACATCAATCCATCAATAATTTAACCACAAGAATGGGCTTAAAAAAGATTCCGGCTACGAAAATTGATTTCGTGCTACTGTTCAAACTTCGTTCAATGAACGGGTGAAGATTTCGGTTTTTAAAGATTTTCGTTCGAAATTCGTTCAATGGAGAAAAAGTAACAAAGATCACGTTTAAAACAGTCTGATAATCAAGTGAAAGAGAGACCAAAGTTAGACCTAAGTTATATCAGAGAGAGAACGGAGCCTTTTGGGGGGTATCTTTTTAACGGGTTTTCAGTATGTTAGGGGGAACTTTGGCGTTGATGATAGCGTTGGCTTTGGCTTTGGCTTTGGCTTTGGCTTTAACTTTGGCTTTGACTTTGGCTTTGGCTTTGGCTTTGACTTTGGCTTTGGCTTTGGCTTTGGCTTTGGCTTTGGCTTTGGCTTTGGCTCCGGACAGAGACTGTAGAACAAGATCTGATTACAGCAAAATTATTTTTAACTCTGTGGTTCTCTATGAAATAATCGAATTGATAACATCTTGCGCCAGCGGTCAAGGTTAATGTCAAGGTTAATTGCTATTGGCGTTGGCATTAACAAATTGGTCGGATGAGGTTAACCGGATTCTTTATCTTTGCCGAAAATTAACGCCTGTGAACGATACCCCATCCATGCTGTTGAGCCGGCTCTACCAAAAATGGAGCGGCAGTTGGCCCGAAAGATGTGAACAGTTACCTCAATCAGGCTCTGATCGCCGGTATTTCCGGCTCGGGCATCAGCAAATTACAGCTATCGGTGCTTTCAATACCGACTTGTCCGAGAACCTGGCCTTTACCACCTTCACCCGTCATTTCCTCAGCAAAGGACTGGCAGTACCTACCATACTGGCCGAAGAGACCGACCAGGGTATCTATTTGCTATCAGATCTGGGCGATACCACACTTTACAGCTGGCTGACCGGTTTACGCGAAAAAGATGGTTTCACATCCGAAATCATTAAACGTTATGAAATGGTGGTTGAACAATTACCATTGTTTCAGGTGCAGGGTGGCAACGGACTCGATTTTTCGGTTTGCTACCCACGGGCTGCTTTCGACAGCAGATCGATGCACTGGGATCTGAATTATTTCAAGTATTATTTCCTGAAGCTGGCCCGAATCCCCTTCGATGAGCAAAAACTGGAAGATGATTTCGGCCGTTTCTCACGATTACTGCTTCAGTCCGACGGGCAATACTTTCTTTACCGCGATTTTCAAAGCCGGAACATCATGATTCATGATGACAGGCTATGGTTTATCGACTATCAGGGAGGGAGAAAGGGAGCCCTGCCCTATGATCTTGCGTCGTTACTCTACGATGCCAAAGCCGACATTCCGGATGAAGTCCGTCTGTACCTGTTAGAGCATTACCTCGATAAACTGGAGTCCCTCATCACTATTGACAGAACAGAATTTAAAAAGCAATTTTACGGTTTCGTTCTCATACGAATACTTCAGGCATTAGGCACTTATGGTTTCAGAGGCTTTTACGAACAAAAGAACCATTTCCTGCTAAGCATACCCTATGCATTGAGCAATCTGCGAAACCTATTGGCGGCCGGCCTATTGCCCGAAGGGATGCCTGAATTGTATTCAATTCTCAACCATATGGTCAACAAACCTGAATTGTTGGAATACGGGCAAAAACATATAAACCTGACCGTGAGTGTCTGGAGCTTTAGTTATCTGAAAGGTATTCCATCTGACCCCACGGGAAATGGCGGGGGGTTTGTATTCGATTGCCGGGGATTACCCAACCCCGGAAGGATCGATACATTAAAAGCCTATACCGGGAATGATGCACCTGTAATCGAATACCTGGAGCAACAGGAAGTTGTATCTGAATTTGCAGCAGGGACTCAGGCTTTGGTCGGACTAACCATTAACAACTACCTGATGCGTGGATTCAATCATCTGATGGTTTCATTCGGGTGTACCGGAGGCAAACACAGATCGGTATATCTGGCTAACCAGATGAAAAATTATATTGAAAATAAATTTAAGATAAAGGTAATCCTTAACCATCGGGAACAATCGTTACAATAGCAATTGAGCAAAATCGCAGGCAGATTGTTTAGCAGTAAACTTTCAGTTATGTCGAAGAAAGAATGTAATGCTGATACAGCCCCCCATAAGAAAGACGCCCGTTACCGCTGCCGGAAATGTGGTGCCGAAGTGATGAAGAAGGAGAACCTTTGCAAACCCGAAAAGATTAAATAAACGATGAGCACCCCTTTCCAGGCCATGATATTCGCGGCAGGGCGCGGAACCCGGCTTAAACCTTTAACCGATTCAACTCCTAAAGCCCTCGTAAAGGTTGGTTCCAAAACTATGTTCGATCACGTGGCGGAAAGACTACTTAAGGCCGGGGCACAGCAATTGGTTGTGAATGTACATCACCTGGGAAGCCTCATAGTTGATCATATCAGGAAACATTATGCAGGGGTACCAGTTTATATTAGCTATGAACCGGATGAACTCCTCGAAACCGGCGGAGGGCTCAGGAAAGCCGCTCACCTGCTGATGCCTGAATTACCGGTTATTGTGCACAACGTGGATGTACTCAGCGATATCGATCTCGTTGGCCTGCTGGAATATCACCTGGCAAATAAAGCATTGGCTACACTGGCTGTAAGAAAACGAGATACTTCAAGATATTTCCTGTTTGATGCCGGCAACAGGTTACATGGATGGGAGAACATAACATCCGGCCAGAAAATAGTTCCGTTACTAACGGATACTCCCTTAACAAGAAAAGCTTTTAGCGGCATCCATGTAATTAACCAACAACTGTTTAACCATTTCCCAACAGAACAACGCTTCCCGATGGTTGACCTCTACCTGAAATTATGCGCTGAAGAAAAGATCATTGGTTTTGATCATTCGGAAGGTTACTGGACTGATATCGGTAAGCCGGAACAATTGGAAGAAGCAGAGAGGATCTTTTCATAGGAGCACCGGTTTATAGCCAAAGATTCGCACGATGGAGAATATACCTCAGCCATCATGATATAACGGAGAACTGTTAATTGAATCAGGAACAGGCCCAGCCTTTAAATTAGACATTTACCCGTCGTGAAGAATAGATAGCCAGGAATGATCAACATGGCAATTTCCCAATTAGATCACGGAATACCTGTTAAAAACGGACATAAAAAAACCGGCCGGAAACATACTGCCGGACGGTAAATCAACAAGACTTATTACATTCTGTAAGACGGAAAGAGGATCAAAAGCTTCTGATCAGAATTTCTTCTTATCCTTTTTTTCCTTCTTGGCTTCACGTTTTTCCTTGAGTGTCTTGGTGGGTTCTTTCTTCGACTCCTTAGCCGGGGACTTTTCTTTTGACATATTCTTGAAATTTAAAATTTTAACAAAGATACGACAGAATGTATTGCCATAGAGCGTAAAACAGAGATAGATTTTATACTGGAGCGTAGAAGTCGGATGCGACAGAATAGCCTTAAAGGCCATCAAATCAGTCGTACTTTATCATATTTCACAAAAAAAATTTTAATATCGGAAATGCCTGAAATTTTCTTTAAGTTTGCTTTACTATCTAAAGAAAACAATTTAAACTAAAATCGAATCAGCATGCGTAAAGTAATATTAGTCCCAACCGATTTTTCCGAAATCTGTGAAAACGCCGCGCAGCATGCAGCCATACTGGCAGAAGTTTTTGGCACCGATCTTTGTCTTGTACATGCATTAAATCATTACTCCAGGAAGTGGCTTGATGAGAACAGATACGAGGAAGATATGATACGCGAGATGTTGCGTCGCGAGGCCAGCAGGCTAACCCTGGGAAGAGAAATAGATGTCCAGACCCTGATGGTTGGTGGAACCATATACGATGCAATTCCGGAAGCTATCGAAATGACTGATGCTATCCTGAACGTGATGGGAACCCATGGCAAATCAGGATTCCAACATATCACGGGGGCCAAGATACTAAGAGTCATCACTGCTACACCAATTCCAACGCTGGTATTTCAGAAAAGGAATATTAATCATTTCGATAAGATCATGCTGCCGCTGAATGTATTCAGGCGGTGGCGCAATAAGCTTGAAACTGCCATACGGATATGCAGGTTATTCAAATGCACACTGTTTGTTACCGAGACTAATCCCGGTGTTGTACATCCTGACGAATACCGGCTTAGAATCGAAGAAATTGCCCGTATACTTACCGAAGCAGATATTGATTTCATTTTGGTACCTGGTCAGCCCGATGGTGATTACGACAAAGTCATCTTAAACAAAGCCATAAGTGCACGAATTAAGATGATTGTCCTGATGAGCGATGAAGAAGAAGGAAGCGGGCATTTCAAAGCTGGTCCCTGGGATGAGAAACTAATCTTCAACGAAGGACAAATTCCGGTGCTTTGCCTCAACCCTTTCATGCATAAGTCGTTCGACAGTGGCAGTTGACCTCCAGCCTCTAATCTCTGTCTGACATTCATATAAATACCGGGACTCATGACTACAAATACATCCCATCGGGTAAAAAAACAATTCATGCTGATGACTGATGTGGCCGTATCATGTAATCCTCAGGAGAACACATCTGTGGGTACATTTCTGTTACCTGTCAAATCGATATTGCATTTTAAAGGGAAAAGCCAGATTGGTTGCATTCATGGTAAAACATTGCTGGCGATGTTTTACCACCCCTATGATTAGATAACAACAAGATTAGCCCCCAACAGCTTAAACATTCAACCAAGCAAAGATGAGTAATACAGGAGATGACCAATATAACAATACCAGCATAGCCCGACTTCAAAAGAGGATACAAGAACTGGAACAGCAGATTGAGCATCTGAGCAATACAGAAGCTTTACTTTCTGAAAGCAGGGAGTATTACCAGACAACGCTTCATTCAATTGGAGATGCGGTAATCACAACCGATAAATCAGGCCTTATTACAGGGTTAAACCCGGCAGCAGAACTTCTGACTGGCTGGATTAATCCGGAGGCGGTTGGCAAGCCACTGGAAACGGTGTTCAATACCATAGATGTAATTACAGGTGAAATAAACAGGTGTTCGCTCAAAAAGGTATTGGCATCTGGTGAAGTAGTTAATTTGCCCAATCATACCAAACTCAGAGCAAGGAAAGGAAAAGAATATTATATATCAGAATCTGGGGCTCCAATACGAAATAATAGCGGGATAATTACCGGAATGGTCGTGGTTTTTAGAGACGTAACAGAGAGTTTCCTGATGCGTGAAAAAATCAAAGTCAACGAAGCCAATTATCACTATCTTTTTGAACACAATCCTCATCCTATGTGGGTGTACGATTTAGAGACGTTGAAATTTCTGGCCGTCAACGATACAGCACTCTCTAATTATGGGTATACAAGAGAAGAGTTCATGAAATTAAGCCTGCTCGACATTAGGCCGGAAGATGAAAAAGAGAAACTGATTCAGAATATCAATACCTCAACCCAGCCAATCCAGCAATCGAAATATTGGAAACATAAATTGAAAGACGGTACCTTGATTTATGTAGATATTCATTCACACAGCTTCCAATTTATGGGAAAAGAGGCGAGGTTGGTGATAGCTCTTGATGTTACTGACAGGGCAAAGGCAGAACAGGAACTGGCTGAAAGCGAAGAGCGCTTTTACAATCTTTTCGAAGATAGTCCAATTCCATCCTCAATCAGTGTTGGGACGAATCTTTTGTTAACAGAGGTAAACAAAGCCTGGTGTGACTTTTTTGGCTATACAAAATCCGAGGCAGTAGGTCATACGCTTCAGGAGCTTCAGATAATCGGGATCGATGAACTGCATCGTCACATTGAACAGTACGATCAGGTAAACACGATGCCCAATATGGAAGTCAATGTGAACACCAAATCGGGTGATGAAAAACAGGCCATTATATACTTCAATCAAATCAGGTCGGGCGATAACCTTTACCTGATTCATCGTATTGTAGATGTCACCAAACGTATACAGGCAGAAAATAAAATCAGGGAGAAGGATATCCAGTTTCGGAAGCTCTCGGCCAATTTGCCCGACATGATTTATCAAATCACCAGAAGACCCGATGGATCTTATTACATTCCAATTTCTTCAGAAGGGATATCGAATATATATGGCTGCACCCCGGAGGATGTTCGCGATAACTTCGATCCAATAATCAGGGTATTACACCCTGATGACAGAACAAGGGTTTTAAACGACATAGAGTATTCCGCTGCTCATTTGTCGCATTTTACCTGCGAATTCAGGGTTAAAATACCAGAACGCCCTATCCAGTGGATCTTCACGAAGGCCTCTCCCGAAAAACTGCCTGACGGAAGTATCACATGGTATGGGTTCAATGCCAATATTACCAACAGGAAAAATTATGAAGAGATGTTGTTGAAAGCAAAAGAAAAAGCAGAAGAAAGCGACCGTCTGAAAACAGCATTTCTGGCAAACATGAGCCATGAGATACGAACACCAATGAATGGTATCATGGGCTTCACCGAATTACTTCGTGAACCGGAAATTAATGTAGAAACGAAAAAAAACTTCATAGAAATAATTCACAAAAGCGGAAAACGGATGCTTGACACCCTGAATGACATCATCGAGATGTCGCAGATTGAGGCAGGCATTGTATCTGTTAATACAGTTCCTGTTGACATTGAAAGCTTAATAAGCGAACTGGCAGATTTCTATCAAAGGGAGGCCAGACAAAAAAATCTGATTCTTACGTTCGAAAAACCTAAAATCAGAAAGAGTATCATCCTCACTACCGACGAGAGTAAAATTACCTCCGTCATCTCTAATCTGATAAAAAATGCCATTATCTATACGCGGCGGGGGGTTATAAAAGTAGGGATACTACCCCACGACGAATCACTGACAATCTTTGTAAGCGATACAGGAATCGGAATTCCGGCCAACAGGCAGGCAGCAGTGTTCAACAGGTTTGAACAGGCAGATGTTTCATCAACACGTGCATATGAAGGATCAGGACTGGGATTGGCAATAACAAAGAACTATGTAGAGATGCTGGGAGGTAAAATAAGGCTTGTTTCGGTCGAAAACGAAGGTTCCACATTTTATGTTGAATTACCTTGTAAATTCGGAGATATAAATGAGGATGCAGCGCTTGACGATGAGAAGATAGATGAAATAATACCGGATAGAAATTCTATGTCAGGGCTAAAAGTTCTGATAGCAGAGGACGACGATCCCAGTTATACCTACCTGTCTGTAATTCTGAAGGCAGCAAGATGCGAAATATTCCGTTGTTCAACAGGGACACAGGCACTGGAGTTTTGCAGAAACCATCCTGAAACAGACATTATCTTAATGGATATTAAAATGCCCGGGATGGATGGTTATGAGGCCACCCGCCGAATAAGGGAATTTAATAAGCAGGTTGTTATTATTGCACAAACAGGGCTTGCACTTAATGATGACAGAGAGAAAGCTCTTGCTGCCGGATGTAATGATTACATCGCTAAACCTATTAACCGGAAGAAACTAGAAGAACTCATCAGTGCATTGTCAAACAAGAGAGAAAAGTGAAGTATTTACCGGTAAACAATGATTAGGTTCAACTATTTACCCTTATTACCTATGCTTCTTAATCACCAAATTACCATCTACCACAAATACCGTGAAAACAAGATAGTATCTTTTAATACCGTAAATTTATAATCAGAACTTTCCCAGTGCGAAACATTTCATGTGAGGTAATTGCACAGACAAAGAATATTCCTATGTTTGCAGATGAAAGATTTATTTGATTGTTCAGTAAGAGTCCATTGAACAGATACTTAATAAGAGATAATTGTTAAGTCCGTTTTTTATCTGCCCGTTATCTAAGAAATTCATCATCACCAGTTAGTTCACACATAAATACCAAACATATGAGAAAGATTCTTCCGGTTATTTTTATACTCTGTGCTACAATCGCGCAGGCTGGTTTTAAAAAAGGTAAAGTTATATTTCTGAATGGAGACGTCAGAGAAGGTTATATCGAGTATTTCGATAAGGTAGAAGTGAAAAAGGTATCGTTCAAAACAACGCTTCAAAGCGAAAAAGAAAAGCTTCAAAGCGATGACCTGAAGGAGATTATATGGGATATGGGAGGTGGAAAATCCAAAAGAATTCTTCGATTGAAAGCTGCTGAGATTAGAAACAAAGAAGGCCGTTTGAAGGTATTCGATGATAAATTCTGGTTCAGTGTATTCTATTCAGGAGATTTTGAAGTGGTTAGCTTTCTTACCACCGGGAGTGGATTTAATGCTGAGTCGTATTATATCCATTGGAAGGATGATGATTACGCTACATTGATTGCGATGGCAGGGAGAGTGATTGGACAAAAGAAAATTATACGCGACAGAGGGCCTCATATCTTCAAAGGCAAATGCGATGCACTGGCTGATGCCCTGAAAAATAAAACATTCGAACCGGAAAACATAGATGAAATCATAACATGGTATGAAAAAAACTGTGGGAAGTAACAGCAAGTGAGGCTGACTCTTTAAGTCAGGTACATTTCACCGCTTCATCGCGTTCTGAAATACAATTACAAGGCCTGATACTCATCAATTTTCAAATTATTAATAACCATTAGCTACTTTTATAATCAGATTTACAGCCCAAATCTGCAATACCAGGAAATATGAACGAAACAATGCTGCTCCGGGAGAAAGAGAATTATCCGGATGAGGATAATCTGAGAAAAGCCATGGGAGATATCTACCCTGTTTTTAATCATTTGATGGAAACCGTCGAATCAGATGCCGTAGGATTGGCTTATGAGTGGCGTTATTACAATGATGGAAAAGCCTGGCTCATGAAGGCTGTATGGAAAAAGAAAACTGTCTTCTGGCTCTCGGTATGGCAGGGTTATTTCAAAGTTGGGTTCTATTTCACAGAGAAAACAATATCAGGACTCTACGAGCTAACAATATCCCAATCACTAAAGGACCGTATACAAATTACCCGGCCTGTCGGCAAGCTCATTGCTGTAAGTATTGATATTGAGAAAGCCGGGCAGTCAGATGATATCATTCAACTGATTGAATACAAAAAAAAGTTGAAGTAAAACTTTCGATTTCAGAAAAGAAGACCATTCTTTATATAAAATTGTTTTCGACCCATGTTTGAAACAGTTCTTTGTACTGGTCACCAACCGGGATATATGTATCACCATAAATAATCCGTTGCCGTTCAATAAGTTCAATACGGTTTAGATTTACAATATAAGACCGGTGTACTCTCATAAATCGATCTGAGGGAAGTCTGGACTCCATGGCCTTAAGTGTAGTAAGCGATAACATAGGTCTCGGTTGACGATACATGAACACTTTAACATAATCTTTCAATCCTTCAACATAGAGAATATCATCAAAATTAATCCGATAAATCTTATATTCCGACTTCAAAAAAAGAAAATTCTTATTCGCTTCAACAACAACTTCCTTTTTTGTATTAAAATCTATCCGGTCGCGTAATTTCAAAGCTGCCCGGAGAAACTCCTCATAACCGAATGGTTTTAGTAAATAATCAACAACATCGAGCTTATATCCTTCAATGGCATATTGCTCATAAGCGGTTGTAAATATAATCTTTGGTCCCCCGGTAAGAAGTCTGGCAAATTCAGTGCCATTTAAATGAGGCATCTGTATGTCAAGAAACACTGCATCGATTTCATTCTGATTTAAAAATTCAATTGCACTCACTGGATTATCAAAGCTGGCCACAAGTTCAAGAAATGGTGTCCGGCTAATATAGCCTGTAACGAGCTTAAGGGCAAGCGGTTCGTCATCAATGGCAATGGTTCTTATCATAGCCATTCATTTACAGGGTTATATTAAGCGTAACAACATATTCACTCGCCGAAGCATCAACTTGCAACCTGTGATTCCTCCCGTAGATCAGGTCAAGCCGTTTTTTGGCGTTCTCAAGACCAATGCCACCTGCCAGATTATCATTCTTATTATCGTTAAATCTTGAATTTGCACATCTGAAATGAATTCCATCAGATTGACATTCCATTGCAATATGGATAAAAGACGGCTCTCTATAACTTATCCCATGTTTGAATGCATTTTCGACAAAAGGGATAAACAACAGGGGCGGAATTTCAACGTTTTCGCATGTTGATGGCATGGTTACCGATACAGCCACTTTATCCGACAATCTGAGACGCATCAGATCAATATAGTCATTTAAAAAATCAATCTCGCGCTTCAATGGAGTCGCCGCATGATCGGTTTCGTAAAGAAGATAACGCATCAGGCGGGATAATTTCAAAATTGACTGCTGGGATGCTCCTGTATCTATCTCAGTCAGAGCATATATATTATTAAGAGTATTAAAAAAGAAGTGGGGACTAATCTGATTCTTCAATAGCGAAAGTTCAGTTGCCAAATGCTGCTTTTCAAGTTCCTTTTTCTCCTTCTCTCTTAGCGAGAGCGCCTCTGCAAGCCTCAATCCAAGAGCTGTACCTGCAAGTAAAAGATTAATAATAATGAATCCTACGGCATGGAACTCCCTTGAGGGTGGTCTCAAGTGCACCCCCTTTTCTGCCATGATTTTGGTTACAGTATCTATCATCTGGCGAAAATGATCATCAGGGAACAACCTTGGTGACAGATAATCATCGACAAGATAAATCAATACTGTTCCAGCTAAAATAAGCACAAGGAATACCCAACGCCTTCCCTTCATATAAAACTCAGGTACCAGATAGAGATAACATGTATAGAAAAACAAAGCATACAATCCAACCCTCAGGTAAAAGCGTCCCAGAAATGCACCGGTAGTTTCTATTGTACCCGACATTAAAATAAGCGGGACAAAGAGAATCAGGAGAGCCACGAGCAAATGCATCAACAGCTCCATACTTTTGTCAGGGATCAGTTTGCGTATCATCATATACCGGTTATTCTGGAATCAAAGATAAGAATCAATTATTAATATTAGAGCCAAAAGGATGTATTAGTCGCTGGCCCGTATCCGGATCGGCGATCAAATACATCAGAAACTACTCATAACGCAGTGCATCAATAGGATTCAGACCTGAAGCTTTTCTTGCAGGATACCACCCGAAGAAAATGCCAATAACAGTACAAACCAGGAAAGAGAGGATAACGGCTGTAGGCATTACAACCACCGGCCATCCGGAAAACATTTCAATTATTTTTGAAGAACCTACTCCGACCAGGATTCCTATTACTCCTCCAATAATACTCAGGAGCATTGATTCAATAAGGAACTGCATAAGAATATCTATACCCCTGCCACCAATTGACATACGAAGGCCAATCTCACGTGTCCGCTCTGTTACCGAGACATACATGATATTCATAATACCGATCCCTCCTACCAGTAAAGAAATACTTGCGATTGCACCGAGAAGAATTGTTAGCACATTGCTGATAGAACTGAAAGTATTAACAAGTTCCTGCTGGGTTCTGATCTGAAAATCGTCATCTTCTCCATCACGTAACTGGTGTGATTGCCTCAGTGCAGCCGTCATCTCTTCGGAGGCATTGGTAGTAAGTGCTTCACTCGCTGCAGATGCAAAAATTGCCTGTACATGAGTGATAGCGAGAATTCGTTTCTGCACAGTCGTATAGGGTCCAAGGATCAGATCATCCTGATCCTGTCCAAAAGTATTCTCACCTTTCTCTGATAAGACACCAATAATTTTCAGCGGGATACTACGAAACCTTATACTCTTCCCAATAGGGTCAACTCCTTTGCCAAACAGGTTATCAACAACGGTTTGCCCCACTACGATTACCTTGGCGGCTGTCTTCACCTCCTGGGCAGTAAACATTCGACCTGAAGCTATCTGAAATTTCTTTATCCCCAGATAACCAACATCAACCCCATAGAAAGATGTAGGCCAGTTTTCCGAACCAAAAACAACCTGCCCGGAGGAACGGACCTCCGGAGAAACGGCTGAAACAGAAGGGCACTGCTTTGCAATAAATAAAGCATCAGCTACTTCAAGGCTCTGCATTGTACTGCCTCCCTGATGAACACCACCCATCTGTTGTGAAGCCGGCATTACAATTACCATATTTGAGCCCATCGAGCTAATCTGGTTTTGAATACTTTGTTTCGACCCCTGCCCAATAGCCAGCATCGCGATAACAGAAGCAACCCCGATGATAATACCTAACATGGTAAGAAACGCCCTGAATTTATTACGCCTTAATGCATATAAGGCTACTCTGACAAGATTTGTTATATTCATAACAAGGTTATTATTTCAATTTCAATAGAATTACTAATATACTAAACCTGATGCCTGTAATTTACTGTATCGGCATGTATCCCCGGGATTTATCAGCAATGCAGAATAAAATCAGATCACTGATATTAAAGAAGATATACAGCACAAATAACATTCCATCTCACACCTCCTGTTCAATCGGAAGAGTTTCCAGAATCGCTCTTGCATTCATCTTTTCGGTTACCATAGAATCACGAAGGATATGTCCATCACGAAACAGAATATTTCGCCCGGTAAGCCTTGCTATATCTGGCTCATGCGTTACGAACACGATTGTCTTTCCTTTTTGATTCAGTTCCTGAAACAAGGCCATAACTTCATAGGATGTACGGGTATCCAGATTCCCGGTTGCTTCATCGGCAAGGATCACCACCGGGTCATTCACCAGAGCCCGTGCTATGGCAACTCTTTGTTGCTGTCCTCCGGAAAGCTGATTAGGCATATGATCCATCCTGTCAGCCAGCCCAACTGCCCTGAGTGCTTCTATTGCTCTCTCTTTTCGTTCACGTGCTCCAACAAGCGTATTATAATAAAGAGGGAGCTCGACATTTTCTAACGCTGATGTACGTGGCAATAAATTATAGGATTGAAAAACAAATCCAAGTTTTCTATTGCGCAACCTTGCAAGTTCATTCCTGCTCAAAGCACTGATATCTGTACCATCCAGGGTATAACTTCCGGAAGTGGGTTGATCAAGACAACCAAGAATATTCAGCATTGTTGATTTACCGCTACCACTGGTGCCCATGATGGCAACAAATTCTCCTTCCTGAATGCTCATGTTTACGCCCCGCAAGGCGTGAACTGTAATGTCACCAACGTAAAAATCCTTACGCAGTTGCTCTATTTCGATAATCGTTTTACTCATGGCCTTGGAGGTTCAGAATTTTTAGTTTTTTTGGACCGTGATGGCGGCTTTGGCATAAATGGGCTGGATGATGAGCTACCTGATGTCGACTTTGTAATGTTAACAACAACCTCTTCACCTCCTGCAAGTCCTGAGACAACCTCAACCTTTGTCCCATCATTAATGCCGGTTATAACCTGTTTAGGTTTAAATTCTTTCCCGTCATATAACCAAACAGTCCATAGATGACCTGTATCGGCATCCCGCGAAGCAGTTATTCCCGGTCCAATGAGGCTATCTGCCGGCCAGAACTTCATTGCTTTGGTAGCCAGTAAAACTGTATTTTCTGACATCCCGGTAACAATAGTAATGTTGGCAGTCATACCAGGCATCAGTTTCAATTTTGGATTTGGGGCATTAATGATAACCGTATAGGTTACCACATTGGAAGTAGTGGTAGGTTTTAATCTGATCTGCGATACGTCGCCTTCGAAGTTGTCATCAGGGAAGGCATCTACTGTAAAGTTCACTTTCTGGCCAAGCCTGACCTGTCCTATATCAGCTTCATCTACATCAGCCTGTACTTCCATTTGAGTAAGGTCGTTGGCAATAGAAAACAACTCAGGGGTATTGAAGCTGGCAGCAACAGTTTGACCTTCATCAACTGCCCGGTTCAATACAACACCGTCTATTGGTGAATAAATAGTTGCATACGAGAGATTAGTAAGTGAGCGCTGATGTTCCGATTCAGCCATTTTAAAGGAAGCTTCTGCTCTCGACAGGTTGTATTGCGCCTGATCGTAATCGTCACGTGAGATTAGCTGTTTGTCCCACAAAGCTTTGGTTCTTTCAAACGTAGCCTTTTGATATGTAAGTTCCGCATTTGCTGATGCCACCTGGGCAGCCGTCTGGCTGGCCTGTGCTTTTAAAGCTGTTTCGTCAATTCGCGCCAATAGTTGTCCTTTTTTAACATGGCTGTTGAAATCGACAAAGATCTCTTCAATCGTTCCTGACACCTGTGTACCAACAGTAACTGTTTTAATTGCCTCGATAGTACCTGTTGCTGTCACTGTATTACTGATGCTTCCTTTTTCAGCCTTCACTGTTTCAACAGAATAACCAGCCTGCCGTTTGCCGCACGACATCACGAGTCCGACAGTTAATACAATTACTGTACTAATTATTATAAGGACGTTTCTTGTTCTTGATTTCATAATTTGTATGAATTAAAATGTTATATTTTTACCAGAATAAAAGTCGAGTGCCTTCAGGCTGTAAATCAGATTATACCGGGCCTGTAACCTCGCGCTCTCGGCGCTGATTAGTCCGGTCTTTTGCACAAGAAAATCGACTGTATTGATTAACCCGTTGGCATACCGTTCTGATGCAACCTCGTATGAGGCCTTTGCAGCATTATATTGCTGTCCGGCTGATTGAAACTCAGCACTCGAAGCAGTCACATCAAGACACGCATTTTCTATGTTCTTTCTCAGTTGGTTTTGTGTAGACTGCCCATCAAGCTTCGTGATTTCATTTCGTATGATAGCGGTAGCTACCTGCGATTTAACCTGCCCCTGCCTAAAGATGGGAACAGAGAGTGTCAGCCCGAGAGTCGGAGTCAGATTGTGTTCAAGTTGGGAACTAAAATTGAGCTGTTGAATATTATCTGTATAATTCGTTGATAAGCCAGCATCGAGTGCTAACGAAGGCATAGCATCTGCTTTTGCAATATCGATCTCCATCTCTGCCGCTTCAGTCTTCAATGCTGCACCCTTAATTTCCGGCTTCACCTCCAACGCACGTTTATAAACAACAGATGGATCAGGCGGTGTCAGTGGAGGGTTCAGGTCACTCAAATCAGGTGTTACTATTTTAAAGCTATCGTTGATCGGATACTCCATAAGTTGCATCAGCGTAATCCTGTTTGTAGCTAACTGGTTGTAAGCATTTGTGAGCGTAAGTTCTTCAGTGGCCAACTGAGATTCTACCTGAAGATAATCAGCTCTCGAAATCGTACCAATATTAAGTCTCTCTGCAGCCAGATTCAGCTGCGAATGGGTTAATTCAACCTGCCGTTTTGCATTTTCAACCTGTTCTACAGAATAAAGCACCTGGGTGTAAGCGCCAAGAACCTGTAAGGCAATACTCTCCCGCTGGGCCTCAGCATCAAGTTGCCCGGATTTGTAATCTATATCCGCCTGAGTGATGGCCTTTCTCGTCTTTAAACCATTAAACAGATTCATCGAAGCATTTACACCCAAGGAAGTGGTCGAATTACTTTCATATGACCACCTGCCTGTTGTAACTGACTGTACGTCATTCCACGACATGTTCTGCCGGGCAGAAGCTTCCACAGAAGGGAATCTTGCCATTCGCAACTGACTGGCCGTCACAAGATTTATTTCAGAATTCAAATCACGCTGCCTGACTACAATGTTATGCTCCAATGCATATTCAATACAGCGGCTAAGTGAGAATGAGTCTGTCGTGCTATCGTTTTGGGCTGTTCCCTGCATGAACCACAGGAAGACAAATGCCATTGATAATAATTTGTTTCGTTTCATAATCTGAATCATTGATAAGACAAAAGTATTCCCGCAATACCATGTATATCAAATGAAATAGACCAATGGCCAGATTTCACCGACTAACTGGTTTTTTGAATTACCCAAACATAGTATTCAGGCTTGAAGCAAAACCCGAGTTTCTAAAACGCTACATCTTACTTTCGGAAGAATCTGTCAGTAATTCAACCAATGCTTTTGACCTGCAGCACTGACAGTCAATCACATGATTACAGAAACACTACATACCTGTTACTTCCCGACTGTAATAAAACGATAAAACAAACCTTAACTCCCGTTATATCCGCAACTTTATGATAAATCACACGAAGGCATTACGTTAAAGCAAACCTCCAAAAAAGAGAATAAACATTATAATTATCCGGGCAACCTGCTGCCTGAAACAGTGTTTAATCAACAGGCAGGGCTATAAAACTAACAAACTAACTTTAGTTAATTTATGCTAAAAGAAGCGACAATACTCGTCTAGTCCGGTCAGAATCTATATCTTTGCACTCTGAGAATCAAATCAAATTGATTAATATACATTTCTAATTCTATGAAGCACAGATTTCTACTTATTGTTGCCCTGGCTGCCTTCTCGCTGGGCTCGTTTGCTGCAAAGGTCGAAATAAGTGAAGCAAGGTCACTGGCTCTTCGCTATTTCGCTCAAAACACCAATACTGATGTCGCATTGCTGCGAATCACTCAGGAATTTATTACCACTGGCCGTACCGGTGAAGCTTATTACATCTTTAACCTGAATGAGGGTGGTTTTATTATCTTTTCAGCTGAAGATACATATGTGCCTGTAATCGGGTATTCTGCACGAGGGCAGTACAATCCGGATCGCCTGCCGATAGGTTATGATGGCTTCATGCAAAACTATACCAACCAAATCGATTTTCTGCGCGATAACCCAGTAGATCAGACTACTGAAATTGCCGGAGCATGGCAAAATCTTCGTCAGAATAATCCACTGGCAAAAAGTGGAGCAAAAGGTGTATCTTCTCTCCTGATCGGTACATGGAACCAGGATAATCCTTATAACTACCATTGCCCATACGATGAAACTGGTCCTGGTGATCACGTATATTCTGGTTGTGTTGCTACTGCAATGAGCCAGATTATGTATTACTGGCGTTGGCCCAACCAGGGACAGGGGTCGATGTCATACTACCATATCAATTACGGAACACTGTCTGCCAACTTTGGGGAAACTGAATACCATTTTGACGGAATGGTTCATAACAGCGATTCCAAGTACAATTATTTCGACGCCGAACTCCAGTATCAGGCAGGTGTATCTGTCAGAATGGATTATGGCCCCAATGGCTCAGGCGCCCAGTCGAATAAAGTACCATCTGCTTTAATTAACTATTTCCGATATGCTACATCAGCAAATTATCTTGAAAAGATGAGCTACTCTCAAAGTGTTTGGGAAAGCAAAATCAAGGCTGAAATTGACCTCGGACATCCAATATACTACTCTGGAAATGATGGGACAACCGGCCATGCATTTGTTCTCTGCGGGTATGATGACAACACACCTACCAACTATTATTTCAATTTCGGATGGAGTGGCTCAGGTGACGGATACTACAACCTGACCAGCGTTGGTGGTTTTTATAATGGCCAGGCAATGGTTAATCAGATCGTTCCTGGTTCTGGTTACCCAATCCTTCCAAACCCGACAAACGAAGTTACCTTTCTTGAAGGAACCATTGAAGATGGTAGCGGACCTGTAGCTGACTATGCAAGCAATTCGGATTACAAATGGCTAATCAACCCTCAGACCGCTGAAGACTCGGTCATTAAACTGACAATCACAGCGAAAAGATTTGACCTTGGTGCTGGTGACGTAGTAAGAATTTATGATGGTGCCGATGTAAATGCCCCTCTTCTTGCTGAATTCAGTGCTGCTAACCCACCTACCGATATTACCACCACCGGAAATAAAGCACTTATCCATTTTATTTCTGATGGCTCCTCAAATGGGAATGGGTTCATCTTTGAGTACTACTCAACCTTACCCTCTTACTGTAACGGAACAACTATTCTGACTGATGTTACCGGCGTTCTCAATGATGGCAGTAATGACTTTAATTATAAAGCAAATACCAGTTGCTTCTTTAAAATCCAGCCCCAGTTCGCTTCTGAAATAACTCTTTATTTCAATTACTTCGGCACTGCCGATGAAAATGACTATCTGAAGGTTATCAACAATTCGAACTCATCAACTCTGGCTGTGCTAAGCGGAAGCTATGCAAATCCTCCAAGTCCAATCGTAGTTGAAGGAGGAAAAGCTTATCTGTTATGGCGCACAAATGACTGGAAACAAGATCAGGGATGGGAACTTCGCTGGGAAACGCTCAACGTTGGAGAAGAATCCCGTGAATTACTATCAGGATTCATGTTGTGGCCAAATCCCGCCCAGACATTCTTTAACGTAGCTTTCGATGTTGAAAACAATCAGACTTTCCAGATTAAACTGGTTGATCTTACAGGAGAAGTACTCTTCAATAATCAGGCTACTGGTTTCAGTGGAAAATACGAAACCAAAATTGATGTCAGCAAACTGGCTCGGGGCATCTATTTCCTCAACATTACCGGCGACCGCGGAACATATACCCGTAAAGTAGTGGTTAAATAACCCTTTACATAGCATAAAAAAGGCTGCCATACGGCAGCCTTTTTTTTTAGGATCAGACCAACGGCTTTTAATATACATGCAGAAGGCTAAACCCAAAATCAGCTATCTGGTGATATATATAGTAAAGCGTATCAACAGAAATTTTGGTTCCGTACCAATAATACAAATAAAGGAGGAATTACTCCGGCCAGGAAAAAGAAAATTCCTGTGAGAACCAGGATAACACCCTTACTGGTATATTTAAAATCGCATACAGTGGCAGCTTTTATAACAAGTTTTCCGGCTAACTGCCAATCAACTGTAAATCAACCTTAGAAATTTCAAAACCAGACACTAAATAAACAGCGGCCTAAAGATTCATCAGCTATATTGATTTTAAACATCTTACAGGAAAGAGGGCGGTATTTTGTAACAGGAAGAAATACCTCAGCACCATCAAATGCAGTTTCATTGCCCGCTAGAGAATTAAAACAGTAAACAGGCATTAAGACAACGAAAAACCAGAGTAACCGTGAAGCGTATCTATTATCGCTGTCAATAACAACACAGTGACATTCAAGAGAAATTTACCAACTTTATATTTACCGAATAGGGTATTATGGCGAACGACAGATAAAAAAAGCCACCAGATTATATCATAATTCCGGTGGCCTGTCTCATGGGCTATTTCTTACAACCAGTAGCTATCCTTCAAAATCTTCCATATCCTGCCCGTTTCTTTCGCGCTCCTGGCGACGTTTAAAGTCATTGAACCTGTATGTGAATCCAACAAAGACCATACGACTGTCGCGGGTACGCTCTGAAAATGACACGAAATTGTCACCATATGAAGTTACACGGCTTCTTTCTGTATTGAAAATATCGCGGAAACGGATATTAAGCGAACCCTTCCCATGGAAAAAATCTCGTTTTATACCCATGTCAACAGAATACTCTTCGTCACGCTTTCCCTGCGTGCCACCACCACCTCTGTAACCACTGATAGAAGGTGTAAATACTACAGGGGCATTGTAACGAAAACTTATCTGAATATCAGCAATTGATGGAATCTGCATCATTGAATTAGCCCTGAAAGTCCAGGAATCATTTTCTTTGGTTTCATTGCTCAGATCTGCCCCTTCAAAACGGGTACGAAAATAACTCCAGTTGGCATTCAACCTCCACCATTTAATAATTTGCTGCGTTACAATAAGCTCCATACCATATGCATAAGCTTTATCCTGGTTTCGATAGGTGGTGAAAGAAGTATCGTTTGTTACCGTCATTACACGGGCCACAACATCGTCGGTGTTACGATAGAAAATATTTGCATTGAGGGTAGTCTTTTTTACCTGACCATAATATCCAAGTTCAAGTGCATTTACATATTCCGGGTTTAGGGTCGGGTTCCCGGCAGAGAGGTTCAAAGGATCTGAATAATCAATAAATGGATTTAATGTCCTGGGGCCAGGGCGGTTAACCCTGCGGGAGTAACTGATCTGAAAGCTATGGTCCTTCCATGGTTCATACTTCAGATGTACTGAAGGAAAAACGCTGAAATAGCTCTTCTCATAAATACTATCCTGGGTGATCTGGTTTGAGCGAGTATTGGCTTGTTCAACGCGAACACCTGCCTGGTAGGTAAACTCCTCCCCGATCATATTACTATATATTCCATAAACGGAATTTAGCATCTCCTCATAAACATAATGGTTAGTTTTTGTAGCATCCTCTATCCATCCTGCAGTCAGGCCATCATTATTAAAGTAACGATAATCCATATCATTACGGTTCAATGATAACTTATAACCTGTTTCCAAACGCCCCTGCCCGGCCGGGTGGACATAATCAACCTGTGCCGTCAAAGCGTTGCGGTAGGTATTACTCCTCGTATTTTGATGCTGATTAAAGGATCCAAGCTGACCAGCAGGGTAATACTGGTTGATAAGGTTATCATTATTACCCTCCGAATAACTATAAAAGATATCAGAAGTAAGCTCCTGTACCCTGTTGTCAAAAGTCTTTTTGTAGCTCAGAGTTGCCTCAGCACCGTTGTTGCCTGAATTACTTTCAGACGTACGATCAAAATAGGTCGAAACCGTATCTCGGCGGGTAAGGTTTCCGGTGACATCGTAACCCGAGAAATTTCGCCAGTTTACCAGTGTTGTTAGTGAAAGCGTATTTTTGGGATTAATGAAGTAGTCGGCACCTAGTCTTACATTATGGAAATAACCATTACGGTTTGATTCTCCATTTTGAGTGAGCATAGATACAGTATCACGAGTAGTAGTAGTTCTCTCGAGCAGACTGGTACCACTATGGCCAAACTTCCTGAAATCATAAGCTGTAAAGAGATTCAGCTTATTTTTTCTAAAGTTAAGATTAACAGAAGTCATGTATTTATCTCCTGTACCAATGTTGGCAGAGACCTGTCCATTAACTCCAGGAGCTTTCTGCTTCCTGAGTACTATATTAATCAAACCAGAGGTGCCCTCCGGGTCATATCGTGCAGAAGGGTTGGTCACCAATTCTACTCTTTCAATCATATTTGCCGGTAATTCGTCAAGGCTTACAATAGCACTTGGTCTACCATCGACAAGAATTGTAATATTAGAGGAACCTCGCATGCTTACATTGCCGTCAATATCAACCTGAACAGCCGGAATAGTTCTCATAATGTCAACAGCAGTACCGCCGGAGTTAGCAATATTCTGTTCAACATTAATCACCTTTTTATCAAGGTTATATTCAAGTCCCGACCTTCTTTCGGTTATCTCAACTCCTTTCAGGGAGGAGGAGGATAGTTGCATCCGTATGACCCCGATGTTCACTTCAGGATTATCAGGGCGAAGAACAATAGAATCAATAACCCTGACAGGGTAACCAATAAAATGAAGCTTGGCAAAAAACCTGCCCGGAGGAAGTTTTTCGATCCTGAAGTCACCTTTTGATCCAGTTATGCTACCGTCTACCAAAGAACTGTCTCGCTGACGATACAATGCAATATTAACATATTCAAGAGGAGTATCGGTCTGCGCATCCAGCACAGTACCAGTTAAAATACCATTACGAGCCATTGCAGGTCGTCCTTCTCCTCCCCGGGGGCGATTCTGCCCATATATTAACTGGAGGTTCAGCAAACAGGATATAAGGACAATAACACTGGAAATTCTAATTACCTTCATAAAAAATTAATTTATTCACTTACCATGTTCAGGGTTCACCACTAAAGTACCAGGCAAAATATAAATATCCCGCCCTGTGACCCTCGTTTATAACAAAGGTTTAATACTAAAAAGATCGCTTTGAATAATAATTTCACGAACATGAAAAAACCGGGCTAATGCCCGGTAAATCTTTTAAAACATACATCAAGATGAATTCTGGATTTAAGATCAATAATCAACAATCTTGGTCCAGTTGAGTTCACGAGGATTTACGCACATAACAGGAATCTGAGATGTATTAAAAATCATCTCTTCATCATAGCTCCCAAGAATAAAGGTTGACAGGCCCTTATCAGGGTTAGTCATGATCATAATCATATCAGCATTATGTGAGGTGGCGTAGTCAATAACCTGATTACTAAAATCTCCTGACTTTTCAGCTACTTTAACAGTGTACTTCACATCATTCTTATCGAAATGATCAGTAATGGTTTTTACAGCCCCCTGAATCACTTCACCAGGCAACTGATAGATATGAATAGCTGACTGGAAGCGTTGTGCAATATAGGTAGCCCACTTGGTCTTTTCCCACGGGCCAGCATCACTGGTAATCGGTAGTACAATATTATGATAACCCTGCTCGAAAGAGCGTTTTTGAACAACAATAACCGGAGCTGGTGAACTGGTAACAACCTTAATGGCAAAACTACCGGTAAGTCTTTGTTCAAGTCCTACTTTACCATGCGTACCCATGTATAAAAGTCGGGCTCCGACCTCTTTAGCAACCTCAGCTATAGTAGTAAATATGGTCCCTTCGCGCGAAAGGGTAAATACCTCAAGGTTTGTTTTCTGCCGGATCTCGCTGGCAATTGCTTCCAGTTTTTCGATGATTGCATCAGAAGAGAGATTTTCCTTTTTCAGTGTCGATTTAGTATTTTTATCGATAACATGTAAAAGGTAAAGCTTATAGTTCAAATACCCGGCAGCTTTTGCAGCCTGATCTACTGCATTAGCAGCTACTTCACTGAAGTCGGTCGGAACCAGAATGACATTGTTCATCGGATTTTCCATAGAGGTATAATATTTCTGGGTTTATTCTGCAAGCACAAAAGTAGATAAAAAACAGGAAAATTGCTCAGGTTACTTAATTATTTTAAACATGGAACATTTACAACAGGATTCCATCAAAGCTACGTGCCACATCGCTGACAATATAGCCAACCTTACTGCTGGTATTTGTCAGCACGATAACAGTTAAATCTGAATCCACAAAACGGGTAATTGTTGATGTAAAACCATGCCAAAGGCCGTTATGAAAAACCACATCCTTTCCTTCAACTACTTTGAAGCGCCATCCGAATCCATAATTCACTTCTCGCTTATTATTGAGTACTGACTTCGTATAAGCTTCCTTAAGTGTACTGTCACTAACCAGAATAGGGCTTACCCATGCACGATCGTATAGCGCCAGATCTTCAGCAGTTGAATAAACACTTTTATCACCCAGGACATGATTTACGGGGTCAGAGGGGTATTCATTTCCCCGCCGGGCAGGATAATGGTACCCTTTCACCCTGACAGCAAGTGTATCAAGCCTTCCAGGGTTGTGGGTAAAAGTATGAAACATACCGAGAGGTTCGAATATATTCAGACGTACAAAATCACCAAACGAAATCCCGCTTTTTCTTTCAACCAATAGAGCAAGAACGGCGTATCCGGTATTTGAGTAATCGAAACGTCTTCCGGGTTTGAAATAAAGAGGTTGCTTATGTTTCACAAGCATCTCCATCATATCTTCGTTGCTCATATCTATATCCTTTGACCAATATTTATCAGCCAGATAAATATAATTTGGCAAACCAGAAGTATGATTAAGCAAATGCCTTATTGTAATTTTATCATACGGAAATTCCGGAATATGAGATTTCACTGTATCGTCAAAATTAAGGAGGCCACGCTCTTTTAATATCATAATTGACATCGCGGTGAAAGATTTACTTACTGATGCCAATTGAAAAGGAGCATTGGTGGTCAGACTGTCTTTTCGGGTAAAGTCGGCAAGCCCTACCGTATTTGAATAAATCGGGTAGCCTTTAAACGAAATAACGATCGAACCATTGAAACGATACTTCTTTAATATTTTCTCCATCCGGTTACTTACCAAATCAAGCTCGCCATCAGCAAGTGGCGGAGTATTTGCACCAATAGCATAGATTTGATTATGATTTAAGACCCTGACATCGCCGAATTGAATCCCTGTCAACAACGACGAAAAATAAAGTGGAAGGAAAAAAATGAGAATCCGTAATCTCTGCATCCGTATGGGGTTTGACTGCAAATTTAACATCAATTATGTATATCTTTGGATAGTTATTCACATTACGGTAAGAAGTTATCAACCGGAATAAGATTTAATTTATTATAACGACATAAGATACAATGCCTTTGTTAAAAAAGCTTATCCTTCATTTTTTTCCTGCCATTTTGCTTCTCTCGTATAGTGCCACTGCCCAGGTATTCGATATTATACCACTGGGTTGTTCTGGTGGTATCAATGAAGACAATCTTTCAGCCTGGCTTGTCAAGGCTAAGGGAAGTAACCGTTATATATGCCTTGATGCCGGCACTTTGAGCTATGGCATTAAACTCGCTGCGGCCAAAGGAAACCTATCCATTATCAACGTAAATGATACGAATTCCCCTCTTACTCAAATGCTAAGGCAAGGCATTGGGGCTTACCTTATCTCGCATGCACATTTCGATCATATTGCAGGGTTAATATCCATATCACCTGATGACACACCAAAACCAGTGTACTCATCCGCTTCAACAGCTCAAATGCTTACCCGGCATGTGTTTAACAATGCGACTTGGGCTAATTTTACAGATCAGGGTTCATTACCGCAAATTGGCCGGTACAATCTGAAAGAATTCCCGGATAATCAATTCGGGTTGATTGAGGGGACACCATACAGGGTGATGTATTTCCCACTAAGTCATGCAAACTGCACCTCATCAGCTTTTCTTGTCAACCATGAAGAGAGATATATGCTTTATCTGGGCGATACTGGTGCTGATGAAATTGAGAAAGGAAATAACCTTGAAATTCTTTGGCACAAGGTTGCACCGTTAATAAACAGCCAGCAACTTGAAGCTATAATCATAGAGGTAAGTTATCCAGATCCCCGACCCAGTGAATTGTTATTTGGACATCTGACCCCTTCTCTCTTAAAAAAAGAAATCGAAAAACTCAGGGATGAAATCAACGACACCAGTGCAGTCCAAAAATTATCCAAAGTGTTGTTTATTATAACACATGTCAAACCTGTCGGAGGAACCCTTAATACCGATATCATTAAAAAACAACTGGATGAACTAAACATTAGTGGTTTCAGATTCATTATGGCCGAACAGGGAAACCTATACAGAAATGACCAATTTGAGAATTAAAACAATCAGTCAGACTCTGGTCTGATGCTTTCAGAATAATGATCCCGGTTTTTAAACTTTCTGACAGCAAACCTGATAAGATTTATAAGTAATAATTCAAAATTCTTTGAGAACAATTTAGGGTATATTTGCCGGAACAAGGATCAACAGTTTGTTTTCCAATAATTGAAAAAATCCCGAGAAAATAGTCTTCCCAAAATACAAGATGGAACCTTTAAGAATATCCGTGCCGGAAGCCAAGATTATTCTAACTTTGTCGTACAATAATCCTGAACAATAAACATCATCATATAAGAATTGCTATGCACTTACAAATCAACGAAGTTGCCGGAAATAAAATCGTAGCTATAGAAGGCCGGCTCGACACGACAACCTATGCCGATCTGGAAAAGACCCTTACAAACCTTTTTGATGAAGGATGTCACAACATGATTATCGATTGTTCAGCAATGGACTACGTCAGTAGTTCTGGTTTACGCGTTTTTTTGATGATTCTGAAAAAAATCAAAGCGGCAAACGGGAACCTAATTTTGTGTGGTTTACAACCAGCCATCTATAATGTTTTTGAAATTTCCGGGTTCCTGTCTATATTCAATATCAAGGAGAATCTTGATCAGGCATTGAACCAATAGACTGACCTGTGGACTCTTCCAACACGATGGCTACTTTTATTCACTGCAAGAATCCATTATCGGATGAACTAGGCGATCAACTGAGATCAATCCCGGAGTGTCCGGGTACTTGTATTTTCATCGATATTATTAATTCCACCGACCTTAAGTACCGCACAGGGATTGAAACCTGGGGAAGGAAACTCAACAATACTTTTAATTTCATTTCATTTCTTAATAATTTCCCTGAGAATATTGTGAAAGGGATTGGTGATGAAATGATGCTATATATCCCGGATACAGAACTACGAAAAAAGGATGATATTAACAGTTACTACGCCTTGCTTGGTGAAATCTTTGCCACCCTCGATAACATAAAAAATCATCCCATCCCCGATCTGTTTCTTCAATGTAAAGTAGCTATTCACCATAGTACCGATGTGTACAATATTACTTTTCTTAAAGGCGCCAACGATTATTATGGCCGGGGAATAGACCTTTCAGCCAGATTTATGCAAAAAGGTCGCCCTAACAGAATCGTGATGAGTCAGGACTTCTATGAATTGGTACTTGCCGATGCAAAGGAAGTCGGGAAAGCCGAAACCGACCCAATGCTTAAAATGGTCTCACCGCTCTACCATGAAGATTTTAAAGGGGTTCCTTTCCCGGTAGCATACCGTTTTATCGATTTGAAAGGCTAAAAGAGATTACGAGGAGGTTCCAGGGGCTCATCCGGCGAATACAACATTTAGAGGCTGACAATTGTCTAAGAGAGTGTCAGTACTGTTATTATATATTATTTCAAAACATTCCGGAAAGGGAATCGTTTATTATAATAACAGACACTTTTTGACCATTTATAAAGTGATATTAGCCGGACGGCTAATCTGAAGAATGGATTAAATGTTAGACAATGCCTCGAATAAACCTTACCATACTATTAATTGCAATTCTGGTTTGTCGTCTCCAAGGACAAGAGATTCCAGGTATGGTAAACGGGAACTATCAGGCTGTAAATTCTGTTCTGCTCAATCCATCCGCTCCGTTACACGGGAAACCATGGCTTGATGTTAATATACTGGGACTTGCACTATATGCAGAGAATACTGCCTTCTATATACCGGGAGAAAATTTCTCATGGTATAACCTTCTTAATCCCAATTATGAGTTAGCTAAATTTGGCAAGTATGAGCGCCCATATTTATTAAACTCTGGTCCGAAACTATACAATTTCTACGCACTCGAACGGCTACAACTTCCCGGTTTTCAATACATCGATCACAACTACTCTTTTGGACTTCAGCTATCTGTTCGAAGTGCTCTATCAGGGCGAAGAATTCCTCACGAAATGTTGAAATTTGCCTATTATGACCTGGGTTATCCTCCCCAGCAATTCATAGAATACACCGATTATGATATTAACGGAGCTGCCCTCAACTGGGCAGAAATAGGATTAAATTACGGCCGTACAATTCGTTATGAACGCTTTACCATTATAAATGCAGGAATCACGTTGAAGAGGATTCTGGCTACCGGAGGTGCTTATGTGCATATTGACAATATCCGGTATATGGTAGAGAACGATTCCACAACCGATATTCGTAACTTAAATGCTGAATTCGGGTTATCTGCTCCGATAGATTACAATACCAATCAATATGACAGCGACCTGGGTCCATTTACAGGTAGCGGTTTTGGACTTGATTTGGGAATTACCTATATCCGTACCTCACGGGAAATAAAAAGGATGAATATAGATGACCCTCCATGCGACTGGAGATTTATTCCCTATGATTACCGACTGGGAATCTCAATTGTCGACTGGGGATATGCATCGTTCAACGACAATGCCCAGGTACATACCCTCGACAATGTCAGCCATTACTGGGACAGAATAGACACCATAGGATTTACTACTATTAACGAGGCTCTTCATGAAATCAGTACACGATTTTATGGCGACCCTAACCGTTCGTTAACAGCCAATTCATTCAGCATGGGATTACCTGCTGCACTGAGCGTTCAATTCGATTACCATTTACGTAATAATTGGTATATTAACTCTACATGGGTACAGGGAATTCCTGCACCTGCCGGCCAGCAGGTCAGGCGTACACCCTGGTTAGCCATCACACCGCGATATGAAACAGATTATTTCGAATTGAATATCCCCGTTTCGATTTATGATTATCGTACACCCAGGTTGGGATTATCATTCAGAATTATGGGGCTGACTATTGGTACCGATAAACTGGGAACACTATTAGGAATGGGCGATTTCTATGGACTTGATGTTTATCTCTCGGCGCGCTTCAGCATCCTGAAAGGACATTGCCCCAAACCTGATGATTCAACACCTTGCGGAAGACTCGATTTTCACTAAACAAAAAGGACATATACATATGGATGCCTATGTTTATCGACAATAGGTGTAATCACTTAGGTGTACTCCATAGTTTTGGCACACCATAAGCCTGGTATACCGGATTCTCAGTTACTATTATCAGATTCTCAGACAAAGCCTGGGCTGCAAGCATACGTTCAAAAATTTCTTCATGATGCGATTCAAGCCTACCCAGCCTGGAAATATGTTCGAGTTTTAGTGGTATGATTTCTATTCCATTTTCAATCGTTTGCTCCATCATTTCTGTTACAGATAACGACGCAGGTAATTCACCTGATTGAATCATAAGGGCAATCTTCCAAAACGTAGCATAGCTAACACATACCTGATGCCATGGTTTCTCAATGATGCGTTTCATTTCATCAGGAAGCCTCTGGTCATCTTCAGCAAACCAGATGAAGACGTGAGTATCGAGTAGTATTTTCATAATTCTGTCTGATTATCTGAGATATTATCATCACCATTCAACGATTCTGGTTCAGGTGATAAAACGGGAGATTGGAAAGCACCTTTCATAAAACCAGCTTTAGGGTGAAAATTACTCTTCTTGATGCTTGTTTTCTTACCGATGCCAAGTTTCTGAACAAAGCTCTGCACCTTTTCCTGATCTGATTTCGTTAGTGCTGCTATATTCAAAAACATCTCAACCTGACTGCTTATTTCATTCATATCTTTTTAGTTTTCCAAATGCAAAGATAGTGCTTTTAGCATATTTAATCCACCCACCCCTGCCACGAGTGCTGTCAACAAGCCAAATGCCATGCAGTATTCCATATGAATTCCAAATTCGGGATTAAACCTGGTTAGCAAAAAAAATACTTCACCAAAGGGGTAATCCTCCGTGATCAGCATAGTTTTCAATGCAAGGTAAATTCTACAGCGTCATTATTTTGCGCTGTATACCTGTTTGCAAAGCCCACTTCAAATGCCTTCTTTCAGAAACAGCCTGTTGCTTCAGCTCCTTCACCATCTTCCGGATTCCTCGATACTAAAACAGAAAATCTGGTATAAGAAGGTCGGAATTTGATAGCCTGATGTTTAACACAAAAGTCAATGGATTGAGCCTCTCTTCGTCCGGAAAATCAGATAGAATCTACTCTTCTTCGTCGTTCATCCCAGGTATTCCTATCATCATATCGGAAACATCCTGAATCTCGATACCTGATGGTACAATGAAAGTACTGGCGGGTACAACAATATTTTCTTCCATTTTTGTGGCTTCTTCATTACTTGAACCCATCATTCCGCCCATTGAGGTTTCGCTTTTCAATGTGATCTTTTTATAAGTCCAAATCTTCGATTTGAGCTTTTCTATCTGCATTATACTACAGGTCCGTCCAAGTATCGTGCCTGTTCCCGCTTCTTTTGCTTCAAACTGATTCATTATTTCCTCTCCGGCCTGTTGCAATTGTGCATCACTATAACCAGCAGTCATCGCATCAGACATCGCGAAAGCATCTTCAACCTTTACCTTGGTACCCGTTTTTTCAACAAGGTCAATTGTATACATCCATTCTTTCGTACGAATACTTAAAGTTTCCTCTGTATTGCTGATCCCCATAATTTTTGTAACTGTTTCTTTGTGGTCATACTGTAATCGTCCATAATCATCCCAAATCAGTGTTCTGGTTCCTTTTACAGTTCCTTCAAGCTTAAAGACTATTTTACCTGATTTTACGTCAAAAACTTTGGCGTCTTTCATCTGTTCAATCCTTGAACCTTGCCCGAAGACAAAGATTACAGGTAATACCATCGTAAAAAGTAATACAATCCTTTTCATAGAAATCATAGTTTTGTTTGTTTAATTAATAACCTCAATTTGTCTTTGTTTCCCTGGTCGCCTTGAATACCGATGTAAATCCATCTCGTTGACATTGATAACAAAGAATTTCTTACTATATATTGAAAATCAACCTACAGCGACTGCTCTCACTTAAATTTTAATAAATTCCACTCTGCGATTCTGGGCCTTTCCTTCCGGAGTATCATTGCTGGCTTTTGGTTTGCTTTCACCCCAACCTTTTGAACTTAAACGATCAGCAGATACTCCTAATTCTATCATTTTATGCACGATAGCACCAGATCTTGCCTCTGATAATGATTGATTCACTGCTTCATCGCCATCACTATCCGTATGACCTTCAACCCTGAATCTGAGCCCGGGATTATCGTTCATCATCTTCACAACATAATTGATGGTACCCATTGATTCCGGTTTAATGACAGATTTATTTACATCAAACTTAATTCCGGTTGTTACAAATTTTCCATCTGTCAAAATCTTATCATATAAAGGAACAGCACCCTCGGCAACCTTCACATTCTTTATCAACGACTTAGCCTCAGTAGCTGACGTACCTGTGCTTGCTTCAATATAAAACGAACGTAGCGACTCCTTGACATTCGGAACATTGATTATTCGCTGGTCATCTACATAAACTTTCAATGCCCTTTTATTAAAAGAAATTGAAGCATGTTTCCAGCCGCGGCTATAGCCCGCATTTATTTCGCCTCTAAAATCACCACTGGTTCCGGGTATTCTATAACTTATATATTTACCATGGAATGAAATAATCCCGGAAACCTTTTTTCCGCCTTCAGCCATGAATTCTAAATAATAAAAGTGCTGTGTCGCATTTAACATCTGATAATCAAACTCGATAGTAAAAGCATCAGGAAGATAATCTTTATTGGTAATGAGTGGTTTAATTGCAGATCCGGCTTTTCTAAACCAAATTACATTCTCACCATTAAGATTTGCGTTCTCTACTGTACCCGATTTCAGATCCCATTTCGATGGAAATTCTCCGTTTTGTTCATCAACCTGATTATCCTCAAATATAATCTCAGACCCAGGAACAAAATCAAATTGAGCCCAATTAAGTACAGGTTTCTCTTGTGGCTGTTCTGTTTCTTTTCCCTGAACTGTCTCTTTCTCTGAAGATTCAGCCATTGAGCTATCTTTATCTGTCTCACCCGACTGTTTACTCCTTTTATATTTGTTCACCGATTCAGGCTTTTCTTCCTCTTCCTTACCACTCACAGATGAAACGACACCCTCTTCGGCAGCATCAAATGACTTCTTAACTGCCTTATCAGCTTTTTGGTTGGCTCTTTTATTGGCCTCCTTTTCTATTTTTTTCTTAAGATTAATTTTAATCTGTCCTTTTGTTGCAGGCGACAATGCTAAAAAGGCAAGAATAACTGCTGCTGTAATGTAAAATTTCATCTTCGTACTTTTTTAATATGGATAATTGATTTTGTAACGATTAACTATCTTAATAAATAGTCAGAAACCAAAAAAGTTTTTGTATGCTCCTGGCAAAGATACGAAAGCAACTGCTTTCCGCAAATAAGGGGAATAAACTTATTTTAATTAATAATAAAAGTATTGTCACCGGACATACAAACAAAGGAATTTCATGGATTGCAACCTGGTAAAGTAATGATAACATTATAGTTAACAATAGCATTTCGTGACAATCAAAAATATCCGGATCGCGATCGACTATTTACCCGGGGTCATACTTCAGATTTCTTACCTTTTACACGATAGAAACCTGAGTACGATCCGGACAAATTGTTGTTAAAGGAATCTCCTATCTTTGCCTGGCAAATCATAAAACCGATGAAGCTTTGTATAGCCGAAAAGCCGAGTGTAGCCAAAGAACTAGCTGAAATCCTGGGTGCAGGTTCACGGCGTGAGGGTTACTTCGAAGGTAATGGCTATTGGGTAAGTTGGACATACGGGCACTTATGTACTCTTAAGATGCCTGAAGACTATCATCCCGACCTTAAACGCTGGTGGTTATCCGCTCTTCCCATAATTCCCCCGCATTTTCAAATAAGGCTTAACGATAATGAAGGTGCCAAAAAGCAATTTTATGTTATTGAAAAACTTCTTGGTGAATGTGAGGAGGTAATAAATTGTGGTGATGCTGGTCAGGAAGGAGAACTCATACAACGATGGGTGCTTTCGATGGCAAAAAACACAAAACCGGTGAAAAGGCTCTGGATATCATCTCTCACGGCAGAAGCCATCCGTGAAGGATTTAACAAACTGCGTCCCGGAACAGATTTCGACCGACTTTTCTTTGCTGGTCATGCACGTGCTATCAGCGACTGGTTACTCGGTATAAATGCCACCCGTTTGTTTACGTCCAAGTACAGCAGAGGGCGCGGGGTTCTATCCATCGGCAGAGTGCAGACTCCGACGCTTGCTCTCATCGTGAAACGCTATCATGAAATTGAGAATTTCTGTCCTGAGGATTACTGGGAGCTAAAAACTGTATACAGATCGGTAACATTCTCTGCAACACTGGGAAGATTCAAGTCATCGGTGGAAGCAGCTGGTGTTCTTGACAGAATCAGGGAGTGTTTGTTTACTATCACCTCTTTTGAAAGGAAAAAAGGTACCGAGGCTCCTCCCAGGTTATTCGACCTTACCTCCCTTCAGGTGGAGTGCAATAAAAAGTTTGCTTTCTCGGCCGAAGAAACACTTACACTCGTACAAAGTCTCTATGAAAAGAAACAATTGACCTATCCCCGGGTTGATACTACTTTCCTGCCTGAAGATGTTTACCCAAAAGTTCCGGCTATTCTACAATCGCTTACCCCATATAATCAGTATACATCCATTCTGCTGGATAAAAAAATCCGGAAAAGCAAAAAGGTATTTGACAACAGCAAGGTAACCGATCACCATGCAATTATTCCTACAGGGGAATTCAATCCCCACATGACGCATGATGAAAAACGTGTATTCGATCTTGTAACAAAACGTTTTATCGCCGCGTTCTACCCGGATGCCATTGTATCTAATACAACAGTACTGGGAGAGGCAGCTGATATTGAATTCAAGGCAACCGGAAAACAAATCCTTGAAGACGGGTGGCGCATCCTGTTCAAAAAATCAGGAAACAGCTCTAATGACGATGGAGAAGAAAAGAATGATAAAGACTCTGCTGATGAACAGGTGATGCCGGAATTTGTGAAAGGAGAACAAGGTCCTCACGAGCCTGGTGTACAACAAAAACAGACACAGCCCCCGAAGCCGTATACTGAAGCTACTCTCCTGAGAGCGATGGAAACAGCAGGAAAACAAGTAGATGATGAAGTGTTAAGGGATGCCCTGAAAGAAAATGGTATCGGGCGCCCTTCCACTCGTGCCAGCATCATAGAAACATTATTTAAACGAAATTACATAAGACGAAATAAAAAGAATCTTGAACCCACTCTAACGGGGATTGACCTTATAGGCACCATAAATAATGAACTACTGAAATCAGTTGAACTAACCGGACAATGGGAAAGAAAACTCCGGCAAATTGAAAGAGGAGAATATGAAGCCCCGGAGTTTCTGAATGAAATGAAAGTTATGGTGACTAATCTCGTGAACGAGGTACGAAATGAATTATCATCGCGTACGATCACTATGGAAGAGAAGAAATCACCGGAACAGCAGGAATCTGAAATTACAGTGACATCAAAGCCGGAGAGGAATGAGAAGGTTCCAAAGGGGGATCTTTCCTGTCCATTATGTACAAAAGGAACGGTCATCAAAGGGAATACAGCCTGGGGCTGTAATAGGTTCAGGGAGGGTTGTGTTTTCAAAATACCTTTTGAATTTCTAGGAAAAAAGCTAACCGAAAAGCAATTTGAGACTCTGGTAAAAAAGGGGAAAACAGGTACAATTAAGGGGTTCATGATTAATGGAAAGAAATCTGACGGACACCTGTTGATTGACAAAGCAGATGGATTACAACTGAGAACAGAACCTTTTGAAACCGGTAAAACAAATACTTCCTTAAGGGAGACCCTGATTAAGTGTCCTCAATGTGAAAAAGGGACTCTTCTCATAGGAAAATCTGCTTTTGGATGTTCTCGCTGGAAAGAAGGTTGCAACTTCAGAATAGGCTTTCATGAAATCAAAGGCGATTTATTCGAAAATGCACCTACCATGGATGAACTACAGGATTACCTCATATCAACCAAAAGCAGTTGAAATTAAAATAGAAGCCATACCAATTCTTCACAACTATTTGGTAAGATAAGCCGGTTATTTCTTTTTCAAAATTTAGGTGGTTTTCTCTCAGAAGGAAATAATTTAAAGTTATTCGACAATCTAAAATTGCCGGCTCCACAAGTTTACATTCCAACAGGTTACATTAAGAATCAGGAATAGTGACTCCACCTACAATCAGGTGAAGATTTGAGATCACCCCAAATGCTATTTCGTTCAAATTCTTACGGAACAATCAGCAGAATACTGATTTAAAATACCATACAGGTTAAATAATACGCAATTGATAACTCTCCATTCCGAAGCCAGTTATACCATAATTGTGCCTTATCCGGAATACCTTCAAAGCGGCTCCGTTTCCGGTTCGTAGAAAGACGAAAAGATAACGAATCCAGTTCGAAACTACTTCGAAGCTGCTTCGAAGCTACTTCGAAGCGTCACTATATTTGACCACTGTTTATCAAGAGATTATAAAATTGTGGTTTTAGGTAGAATAATGTGGTTTTTATGGAGTTTTTTTTCAATAGTGACAGTGACCTATTATCCTTATTTTCCTTACTTCTTTCAGGTACATTATTATCGTCATATCATAATTGTAAAAACGAAGAGGTTATAACCATAAGCGGAATTTTCGAATACTCAGAAATTAAATTTATAATTCACCACCGCGTGATGTCATTGTTTTCAGTCCAGGATATGATAATCCGGAATGTATTATCATAATAAGGTATTTTTTGATTAACTGCCAGATATGGCAAGGCGAATGAACTCTTTAATACTTTATTTAATCTAAAGGTTAATCCTTAGAAAAAGGCTGAAACCAAAAACCATGGAAAATATATCGTTGAATAAAATAATTCGTGTTTGCATTTTCAATAAATCCAGCTACTGAACTAAAAGTTAATATATTTGCCATGTTTGGCCCTGACAAGAGGTGTTTAACACACAGATAGCATCAAATCCAAACCCTGATAACGACAATGTCAATCAGATTGTCAATTTTGTTGGTGATATTGCTAACCACGGCAATTATGACTTATTCTCAGAATCAAGCCAGTAACTGGTATTTTGGCCATTATGCCGGTATAACTTTCAATTCTGAAACACCCCCGCCGCCTGTTGCACTAACCGGAGGAGCTATGTCAACACAGGAAGGTTGTTGTACAATTAGCGATATGAACGGAAACTTGTTGTTTTATTCTGATGGGATAACTGTATGGAATAAAAACCATGCAGTCATGTTAAATGGTAATGGATTGGCTGGTCACAATTCTTCAACTCAAAGTTCGATTGTAGTTCCAAAACCAGGGTCAAACAGATACTATTACATATTTACGGTACCGGATTGCTTTGCAACCACTGGGGGATTGTGTTATACCACAATCGATATGACACTGGATGGCGGGCTGGGAGGTGTGGTTACTACAGAAAAGAATGTACTTCTTCAATCTTATGTTACAGAAAAAGTTACCGCGGTAAAGCATTCGAACAACAGCGACATATGGATCATAACACATGAACGTAACAATGCAGTTTTTGACGTTTTCCTGATAACATCGGGGGGTGTAAACCCTACTTCAATTAAAAGTACAATCGGATCTAATCATGAACCGGTTGGTTCTTATCTGGGATATCTTAAAGCTTCGCCTGATGGCAGGCATCTGGCATGTGCTGTATATCAACCAGGAAATTTTGCTGAGATATTTGATTTGAACACGACAACAGGTGCCATCACGTCGCCTGTTAAAATAACTCAGGACTTAGAATCAACCTATGGAATTGAGTATTCCCCAAACAGCCGCTTTGTCTATATTGGATGTTTCAACAATGGAAAAGTTTTTCAGGTCGACCTCTCATCAGATGATTCGGCAACCATTGCTGCAAGTTCAGTTCTTGTTGCCACGATTGGAACTTCTCTAGGGGCCTTACAGTTGGGGCCTGATAACGTGCTTTATATGAGTAAAGCCAGCAGTTACTATCTGTCAGCCTACCTGTTTCCCAACCTGCCCGGACCAAATCCCTATACGATAGATGCAGTTTATTTAGGAGGACAGTTAACCATGTTGGGCCTTCCAACCTTTATACAGAGTTACTTCAATCCTGTGCCCTTTACTTATAGCAACACATGTCTGGGCGACACCACCCTGTTCATACCTGAACAAACTCTTGGTATTGATTCAGTACATTGGGATTTTGGTGACCCTGCCTCTAATCCATACAATACTTCGGGATTAATTCAGCCCTCTCACATCTTTACCTCCACCGGAACGTTTAATGTCTCGCTTACCTCCTGGGCTTCCGGCATAAGTGCAACTGAAACCGAGACTGTAAAAATCACTGCCAGTCCTGAACCTTTCCTTGGAGCAGACACAGTTCTTTGTGGAGACAACTCTCTCGTGCTAACTCCTGGTGATATCTATGAATCGTATCTATGGAATAATGGGTCGATTGATCCAACTCTTTTGGTAACTGCCAGTGGCACCTATTCAGTTTGGGTAACAGATGGAAATGGTTGTCAGGGTGTCGATGCAATAGAAGTACTGTTTTATCCAAAACCAGGTCCGCGATTAATTAAACACGATTAGAAAAACCAGATACCTGAATTCTGTTTGTCCTTTTCTGTCTGTTTTAATACTCTGATTAAAATCATCTCCCCTAAGAGCAATGTAATCAAAGAGAGCACGAGGTTATTTCCATAAGCAATATTTGAACTACCATTCTGGTGCCTTAAACAATCCAAATGATCCGATTTGTGGGCAATCTCTGCTTTTCAACACCCTGAAACGGATATGCTGAGCAGATACCGGTTCAAATCTCAGCAACCTTTTATATCCAATGGTAGTTCCCTGGGTAACTGTGATCCATTCGCCATTTATCTCGGCTTCTACAACAAATTGCTCTACACGCTGCCCTTCACGAAAATTCTCCTGAAGCAACACTCTGTCAAAGTATTGCTTATGTGACAGATTGATGGTAAACTCGCCTGTAGAACTACTATTTTCCGGAGACCAATAGGTCGTAGTGTTGAAGTCTGTCAACAGGTTCACGATTTCTCCCCCGTTTTCACAGATACCCCCTTCCAACAAATTTCTACTGAAAGTTGCATCCAATATTTCCTTCATTCCCCTGAGACTCCGGATATCGTTTTCATGGATTAAACCCCTGCGGTCGGCGGGGAGATTTAGTAATAAAAGGGAATTCCTTCCAACTGAGCTATAATAAATATCAACAAGTTTCTCGGCTGATTTCACCAGCGAATCTTCCCGTTCATGGTAGAACCAACCAGGCCTGATACTGACATCTACCTCTGAAGGATACCACATCATCCCATCTGCCTTCACCAGTTTTTCACGGCTTCCAAGATCTTCATCCATCAGGTTACCTACCGGCATAAAGGCACCATTACCAGGATTCTGCTGCGAACTCAATGCAATATCTTCGAGTACTGCAGATGATGCCGGGACTACGCTCCATTCAGTTGTACGGCCATAGCCTGATTCTGTACCAACCCATCTGACATCCGGTCCCATTACAGCAATGACAGCTTGCGGCTGAAGTTCTCTGATTACTTTATAAAAGCCTTCCCAATCGTACACCTGGCGCTTACCATTGGGGCCTTCACCACAGGCACCATCAAACCACACCTCATCTATCCGTCCATAACCTGTAAGTAACTCGCGCAACTGATTCATGAACACCTCATTGTATTCATCAGTGCCATAGAGGGGTGAATGGATATCCCAGGGTGAAAGGTATATTCCGAACTTCAACCCCTGTGCATGGGCAGCCTTTGACAATTCATCAATCAGGTCACCTTTCCCTCCCTTCCATGGACTGCTTTTCACCGAGAAGTCAGTATATTTTGTAGGCCAGAGACAAAAACCGTCATGATGTTTTGCCAGGCATAGCATCATCCCGGCTCCGGCAGTTTTTGCCGCCATTGCCCATTGGTTTGCATCAAATGCAGTAGGGTTAAAAAATTCTGCTTTTTGCTCCTTGTTTCCCCATTCACAATCATAAAAGGTATTAATTCCAAAATGATAGAAGCACGTAAGCTCCAACTCCTGCCACATCACCTGACGAGGTGACGGGACAACATTTGCTGCCTTTTTCACAATAGAATCAAGCGACTCTCCTTTATTAACCGATACAAAAGATCGGTTTACAGGTTGTGCAAGGATTGTATTTATCTGAAAATACATCAATAACAAGATGATTGGGAAACTCCGGAACTTTAACAAAAGCATCATGTTTAACAGGTGTTTAATTTTCTTTTGATCTATTCAATGAATATTTATTCTTCTATCTAAATCAGGTGAGATTGTCGGCTTACACCTTAGAACAATTGACTCTCAAACAACTGACCGAATTACACAAATTTAATGCGCTTTATTCAAATCTATAACTCCTTTCTCATGAGGTAGCTTTTATAATAACGCAGTTCAGCATAACCGACATCCTGACCGATGGCAGCTTTTGCGTCTGTTAATGTTGAAACAGGATTCTTTTCAAAATAGTCTGTCATTCGGTCAAATAAAGCATCATCAACCAGTTTATGTATATCTATCATCCCCACGCTGATACCAACAGCTAAATGGCCTTCTATGGTTGCCCGTGATAAGGACCTAATTGCGGTCATCTCCCCGATAGATTTTCCCTCCAAAAATAAATTGATGCTTGTCAACTCTGTTAGTGATAGTAAGGCTCCATGTTCTGGTTCCATCTCTGAAACCTCAAATGGCTTCTTAAGTGAAACATCTACATAATTATCGATCAAATCAATCAAAAGTTTTCCAAATTTCTTTGCCCGCTGCGCACCGAATCCATTAATCTGCCTTAAATCTCTTAAGGTAGTTGGTTTTGACTCAGCAATCCTTATGAGAACTTTCTGAGGCAAAACAGTAGCGAGATCAGCACCCGATTCAGCAGAAATTTCACTCCTCCATTGCTTCAATGCCTTAACAAGTTTTTGATCTGCACCTGAAACAGGCGATTTCCCGGCTTTAGACCTGATCCGTTGTGGTGCTGAGGTATCTACTGAAGCCCTGGCTCTCTCCTCAAGCACCTTTTTTAGCAGGAAACCATCTTTACAGGCCACTATGCCCGCGAGGGCTACCTTTGCATCAGATACAATATTATCGATCATATCCATGATGCTTTTTCTAACATTCTTACTATCAGACTCAATCTCTATCACCAACAAATAAGAGATTAATTCCCGATCAAGCACCTCTGTGAAGTAGCCGGAAGCTTTACTTATCCTGTCCTGAAGGTGCAAATTCTTTGTGATATCAGGATCCGGAGAATCAACTATCAGTTTATGAAGTTGCACTCTGAATTTGTCACCAACTCCTTCTATCTGACTTTCGAATACATCCTCAAGACGTTTGAGTTCATAAACTAATTCATCTGTTAAACTTCCGGCATGTTCACTTGCAAAACGCCTGACAGATGATATCCTCGATGACAATTCCTTAAAATCGAACAACTCGCTTAGAAGCTGTTGCTGGTATAGGTTCTTTGATACAACGAGTGTAGATTCATCAGGTTGGTCTTCAGCAATACTACGGGAGAACTCCGTGATAGCAGTATCTGACCTGATAGCTGACGGAGGGATGGGAGCACTTAGTACAAGTCCTTCCAATGTACGGCATCTACTAAGAGCAACATACACCTGCCCGAATGCAAAAGCAGATTTAGCATCAATAATTGCCTTGTCAAATGTCAACCCCTGGCTTTTGTGTATAGTGATTGCCCAGGCCAATTTCAAAGGAAACTGGGTAAAAACGCCAATCACCTCTTCCTTTATCTCTTTGGAAGTCTCGTCAATTGAATACTTGATATTCTCCCATTTAACCGGTTCAACTGCTATAGGTTTATCCTCTTCAGCGCATTTGACATAAATCTTGCCATCAACCAATCCGCTAACAACTCCAATTTTGCCATTAAAAAACATTCTTGGGTTAGCCGGGTCATTTTTAACAAACATAACCTGTGAACCAACCTTTAGCACCAGTTTTGGCTCAGTAGGATAATTATATGGAGGAAATTCGCCTTCAATCTCTGCCTTAAAAATCATTGGCGGGGTCTTCAATTCCTCAAGTTTTGACTGATTTAACTCTTGCGCCTGATTGTTATGGGTTGTAAGGACAATATACCCTTCACTGTTATCCGGATTGAACCCCTGGATATATCTTTTGTTGAGTTCTTCGAGAGTCGCCAGGTCAGCCTTGTTTTCACGAACCCGGTTCAGCAAAGAAATAAATCTTTCATCTCGCTGTCTGTAAATATGATTCAGTTCAATACTTATATAATCAGTACTTTGCAAAGCAAGACTATTAAAAAAATAAACCGATTTATAATATTGACCCAGAATTTCCCATTCATCTTCCTTTGCGACTGGTGCCAATTGCTGCATATCACCAATTAAAAGTAACTGAACACCTCCAAATGGCTTGTTATTGCGACGATACCTCCGAAGCACATCATCTACGGCATCCAACAGGTCAGCTCTTACCATACTGATTTCATCTATCACCAACAAATCAAGCGATCGCATAATATTAATCTTCTCCCTACTGAAGCGTTTCACATCTCCGTTTGATCCCTGCCTGATTGCCGACCGTCCCATGAATGCCGTAAGGTACCTCACCGGTACCTGGGGGCCGAAACCAATCTGAAAGAAGGAATGAATGGTAACCCCGCCAGCATTTATTGCGGCAACACCAGTGGGAGCCACCACAATCATCCGTTTGGGGCTGACTTTTTTGAGATCTTTCAAAAAAGTAGTCTTTCCAGTTCCAGCTTTTCCTGTCAGAAAAATATTGCGATTGGTATATTGAACGAAACCAAAAGCAAGATCCAATTGCCCGTTTTCAATCTGGCGATTCATAACAAACTCTGTTTTTCATCAAAAAGTTGCAAGTAAAATAGTAGTTGATTCTCATTTCGGTAATAATCCTAAAACAGCACCTGATAGTATAAATGCTTCGCCATTTAAGGTGCGAATTTATAAAAATACCGGCAGTACAGCCAACAAACAACACAACACACTGAATACCAGCAAATACGATTCCCAACAACAATAAACCATAATATTGATCTAATCTGTATGGCATTTAAGGTACTTCTCATCGGATAAGTTAAACCATCCTATGTTAAAATACTTCAAGCGTAATGAATCCTTAATAATATACTTGGTTCTTCACCAGTACATTCATCTGACAATCGCCTATCCAACCAATAATCCTGTTACATTTGCCAAAAAAAAACAGGATGAGATATATCACCTTATTCTTCATATTTATTATCCAGCTTTTATCCACAGAAACCTCATGTCAGACCTTGAAGGTTATCACTTATAACATTCGTATGGAGACAATATCGGATGGGAACAACCAATGGAGTTACAGACGTGAGGGGCTTTCAAAACAGGTGCTGCAAACAGGTGCTGATATTATTGGTCTTCAGGAAGTATTGCAGAGTCAACTGCTTTACCTCGATAGTGTGATGAGCGGATATGGCCGGGAGGGTGTAGGAAGAGATGATGGAATCAGTGAAGGGGAATATAGTCCTATCTATTATAATCTTCACCGTTTTGAGAAAATAGACGGAGGTACATTCTGGTTATCTCCCACACCCGAAAAACCTTCGAAAGGATGGGATGCTGCCCTGAATCGTATTTGCACATGGGTAAAACTCAAAGATAAAACTTCCGGCCAACTGATAACAGCCTTCAATACACATTTTGATCACATAGGTATTGACGCGAGAAGAAATAGTGCTCAATTGATAATTGATATGATAAACAAGGCAGATTCGGGTGATACAATGGTAATCCTCACCGGTGATTTTAACAGTGAACCAAATTCCGAACCTATCGGACTATTGTCTGAGCACCTGTACGACACAAGGTTATGCGGAGCGACTGATAGCATACAAATCATTCCCACTTTCAATGGTTGGGATTCTTTGCAGCATACAGAATGTATCGATTACATTTTTACAGGTAGAACGAAAAAAGCCTGTTCCTATCAGGTTGCAAACTACCAGACAGATGGCCGATATCTTTCGGATCATTACATGGTGATGGCGACGATAGAACTTTAGCTGTTTCCCGGTTTTAATTCGAATTTCCAAGGAAATAAGTATAGCCCAGAATCAATGAAAGGCCTAAATCAGTTCCGGACATCCCATTACCAACGATTCCGTCGAGTATATTTTCAAAATCCGGATTAACAAAATCGGCAAATTGCTCCATATCAGTTCGGGATCCCATCGTAAACTGCAAACCAGCCGACAGAATACTCTTCTTCTGATATCGCGAAATACCAGCAGTCAGATGATACATATCCCATGTACGCCCTATAAACCATATTCCATCTGGTAAAGAAGCAGGAGAAGGCGCAAAACAGTTATCAGTACGTATAGAAGCGTAACCCTGATATTTCTCATTGAAACGCTGCTTATAACCTATTACCAGGTTCAATACTGGTGCGTTGGCAGCAACCAGATCAACCAATCTTAATGTCTTGTCATCGCCAAACATCCATGGAGGATACAAAACGGGATGATACTCCGCATCAACAGCTTTATACGGCGCTATCTCACTGAAATACTCTCCTGCAACTTCAATTTCCGTTTTGTCACCTTTCCATCTCAATCCAAAACCGACTGACCAGGGCATCTTATAATGAATATTCAGATTAACCTGACGATCAATAGCAAGGAAGTTTTTGATTGAACCAGGAATTACGTCTCCAAGATTATAAAACGACAATTCGCGTTGTACATCCGCATCACCAAAAAAACTAACGGTAGGCGAGGTAAAGGTAATTCCTCCCTTGAAATGTCGCGAATCGTATGCTATACCAACCTTCCATACCAGGCGCCAGTTTACATATAAAGCATCTTCAGAGACGTTTATTGAAGACATGTCAAACAAAGTATCATTCGAAACAGTCCGCGTACTTAATGCAGCACGATAATACTGATAACGGTAGGTAACAAATTGTGTAAGGCCAATCGAAAAGCTTCTGTTCAATCGATAACTAATTCCAAACCCTCCCCATTGTTCGTCAAATTCGTTATTGAAATCCATCGATCCTATAAAGTATTCTTCACCTGGCCTGCCTGGAATAGGATCACCCAACATAGAATATCGCTGATGGAAACGAAGCCGGCTGCTGTAACGGCTGAACAAACCATATCCTGCCGAAAACCGCTTATTATTAAACAGGTTAAGGCGTCCTGAAATCATTTGAGGATAATAAGCATAACGGTTATAATTCAAATCAACACCCTGACCCAACCCATTTTCAAAACGGGTAAATTGTAGTTTGTAAATATTAGCAGAAACAGATATTGAATTGCTATCACAAAATGTTAATCCGGCCGGATTGTAAAACAACGCGCTATTATCCCTTACACCTGCAATGACAGCCCCGCCCATAAGACTGGATTCACCACCAAACTGCTCTGACCAATAGTGGTAATCCTGTGAACTTGCCTGTAATGGAATTAAAATAAACGGCAATAAAAAATAAAACCAAAATCTCAATCTCATCTTGTTCAGCAAATGTTATAATTCTATTTAGGCAATATAACAGTAAAGGTGGTACCTGAACCAACTTTACTCTCAACTTCAACCCGACCATGATTTTGTTCAATAAAGTCTTTGCATAAGACAAGGCCTAACCCGGTACCTTTTTCATTACCGGTACCAAGCGTAGTGCCTTTAGTTTTAATATTAAACAAATTAGCCATCTGTTCTTCACTCATTCCGATTCCGTTATCTATCACATGAATCATACTCCAATGCTCACTTTCTGATACCCCGACACGTACAGATCCGGCTGAGGGAGTAAACTTAACAGCGTTGGAAATTAAATTTCGTATCACGAAACGTATCATCTCCTGATCCGCGTTTACCATGAATGTATCTGCGACTTCAGAAACAAGCGAAATATTCTTGGCTGATGCATGGAGCATCATCCCCGACAACTCTTCATCAACAACTTGTTTAACAGAAAATATGATGGGGTTAACGACATGCATCTTCATCTGATTACGAGCCCACTGTAGCAGGTTATCAAGCAACCATGCCAGCTGGCAGGTACTCCCGTTCAGGAGGCTTAACATCTTCTGTCGTTCACTGTCATTTAAAGAATCATAATCCTCATTCAGCACAGTTACACATCCCAAAATCCCCTGCAGCGGGCTTTTGAGATCATGAGCCACAATCGAAAAGAACATATCCTTTGTATGATTAAGATTATCAAGTTCAATTGCTTTGGCTTCAAGTTGAAGCTTCTGTTCAGCCAGCTTCAGATTGGCAGACTTCAATACCTTTCTCTTCTTTCGAAGCATGAGAAGCAATACAATTGATACAATAACAAGAAGTGAAACAACAGTTACAACTGTCCATTGAATCCTGTTAATTCTGTTTTGAGTTGCCAAATCTATTTTCAGGCGGGCATTTGCTTCTTCCATTTGGGCAACTTCATAACGGGTTTTTATTTCTTCTGTCTGGGCTTTTAAAAGATTGGCACCTATACTGTCAGATGCCTGATGGGAAGCAAGGAGGTAATAATAAGCCTCTTTGTACTCTCCAAGTTGGTATTCAACATTCGCCATCAAGTTTAGCAACTTTGGGTAATTTTCACCAAAATCGAGACTATCGGCAAGAGCCAGGTACTTTGTTGCTATCGAGCTTGTTTTGTCAATTTCTCCTGTCCTTAAATACAACCAGGCTCTGCTTATATCGTGAACCACAACATTGGTTTCATTCCCTCCCTTGTCGTTTAACAACTCTACTGCTTTGGTATAATAAACCAGTGCATTTCTATTGTCACCAAGCTTCTCATAGATAGTGGCGGCAGAATGCAGATTATTGGCTAAAAACTCATTAAAATGGTTTTTCTCACATATTTGAATGGCTTTATGAAACCAGGAAAGGGCCTTTTCGTATTGTTCATCAAGATTGTCGGCTGATCCCATTCCGGCATAGGCTGAGGCCAGAAACTGAAGATTGTTGGCTGCAATAGATCTCTCGATTCCGATTTCAAAATACTTTCTTGAATCGCCGAATCGTTTTAACCAAAGGTATGCCATCCCTACATTGTTCGCCGATCGGGCAATAGCATAGTCATTCCCCCTTTTCATTTCTAAATCAAATACTTTAAGATGAATTGACAACTCAGCAGAATCATTACGCATACGGCCATAAGTAATAGCCAGGTTGTTAAGATTCCCGAGAATTTCGAAAGTATCTGATAAATGCTCGAAAATTGCAAGTGCCCTCTTTTGTGATGAGATTGCCTTCTTGAAATTGGAAGTCTCCCGGTATATGATAGCCTGAAGATTTAATAATTTACCGGCCCAATAATCATCTTTCAAAGTTTCAGCAAGTTCAAGCGCCTTGTCCACATACATTAGCGATGAATCATAACGTGCCTGTAAAATATTCAAAGCCCCCATGTTTGTATAAAAGGCCTGCCACTCCTCTTTGAATGATGTGTTCCGTAAAAGAGCGGAAGCTTTATGTACATACTCCCATGCTAACTCATTATTACCATATTTCAGCTCCCATGCCAGCGTGTTATACGCCTTAATCAATTCACGACCTTTTAGTTCCGGTAGTCTGGCAATAAGACTATCAATATTATTCGATGCTTCAGCATTTAGAACTGTACAAAGCAACAGTACAACAAAATATCTAACCTGTCTCAATATGTGAGTTTTTGTGCAAATATAAAACAAATAAGAATATTTGCTACTCATATTTATCAGGAGGTAAAATCAGGGAATTAACAATAAACCAAAGAGATATACTAAATAAAATATCTGTTTTATGACTTGTGTATTGCAAGAGCTATAACCAGAAGAAAACAATTCTATAATCAGGACAGCCATCAGTCGGTCATCCGTCCAGTTGGTTGATACATACAGATACCTGTACACAGATTTAATGAATTCTTTATTACAGATTATCGAATTCCCATCATTGAAGCCTTAAGTTAAAACAGAAAATAAAAAATCGCAGTTGATTCGTTCAGGTAAAAACAGATTTACATTCCTATTAATTCATATCAGTGAACTACCAATAATCTACCGTGAAGAGAGATAAACCGAAAAAATTGTACCCCTCCCAACCATGCTGTTCACTTCAACCCTTCCATGGTTTTGCTCAATAAAATCTTTGCAAAGGACAAGTCCCAGACCTGTACCTTTTTCATTTAAAGTCCCGACAGATGTACCTGATGTTTTAATCCTGAAAAGATTTTCCAATTGTTCCTCATTCATACCGATTCCATTATCAATAACCCTTATGACTCCTGCCTGATTCTCGTAAATGGCTTCAATCCTGACAGTACCTCCAGGTTTGGTAAATTTTAGCGCGTTAGAAGTCAGATTTCTGATAATAAACCTGATCATTTCCTGATCAGCAGTAATAACGAATGATTCAGGAATAACTATTTCAATGGAAATTTTCTTCCCTGCAGCCTGCATTCTCATTGCCGATACTTCTTCTTCAACCAATGGCTTTAATGCAAACTCTGAAGGAACTACCACGTGCATCTTCATCTGACTACGCGCCCATTGGAGCAGGTTATCGAGCAACCATGCCAATTGACTTGCGCTATCGTTCAGCAGGTTATGCATTTTTCTTATCTCATCCTCTTTTAAAGTATCGAAATCTTCATTTAAAATTGTAATTCCCCCTAATATTCCCTGTAGCGGGCTCTTTAAATCATGGGCAACAACAGAAAAAAACACATCTTTAGTATGATTCAGATTATCAAGTTCAATGGCCTTTGCTTCAATCTGTTGTTTTTGTATTGCCAACTGATTATTTGCTGTATGCAAAACCTGACTTTTTCGTCTGAGTAGAAACAATAGAATAAGTGAGGCTATCACCAACAGGGAAACAACCACCACCACAGTATTCTGTATACGGTTAATTCTGCTCTGGGTCTCAATATCTTCCTGCAGATTCCTGTTAATCTCTTCCATGCTGGTTAACTCGTATTTTGCCTGAATTTCTTCTGTTTCAGCCTTTAGCTTTCTGGCAGAAATACTATCAGAGACAATCTGCGATAACCTGAGAAACGCATATGCTTCCTTATAGCGCCCTCTGTGGTAATCCACATTAGCCATAAGATCCAGTAACCTTGCATAATCGCTGCCAAAATCAATGCTGTCAGAAAATGGAAGATACCTGTTAACGATTACCAGTGCACTATCCGGCTTTCCAGCCTCAAGAAACAACCAGCCTCTGTCAATATCAGGTCCGATAACAGATGCCAGATTACCCCCCTTTGCCTGTACAACATTCACTGCCTTCGAGAAATATATAAAAGCACTATCATTTTCTTTCAGCAATCTGTACATCCGGGCAACAGAATTAAGGTTCAATGATAAGAAATCGTTGAAGTTGTTTTTTTCTGCAATCTTTGCCGCACGATTAAACCATTCAATTGCAGTCTTATATTTCTTATCTATACGGTCAGCCTCACCCATCCCATAATAGGCCGAAACCAAATACTGAGGATTATTGGATGAAATTGCTTTTTCAATTCCTATCTGGAAAAATTTACGCGATTCAATAGTATTTTCCAGCCCGTTTAAAGCCATGCCGATATTATTGGCAGAACGGGATATCCCATAATCATTTCCCCGTCGCTTTTCCATCTCATAAACTTTGAGATGGATAGACAATTCTGATGAATCAATATTCATCCTTCCGTAGATTATTGCCAGATTATTGAGGCTTCCCAGAATTTCGGTTGTATCATGAATCTCCTCGAATATCCGCAGTGCCTCCCGCTGTACTTCAATTGCATTCCTAAACCTGGCTAATTCACATAAAACCACCGATTGAAGATTTAATATTTTCCCAAGTTGATATGGAATTTTAATCTCCCGGGCAAGCTTAAGTGCTTCATCGATATAATACATGGAAGAATCATATCTGGCCTGCATTATATTCAATACGCCCAAATTTCTGTAATGAAGCATCAATCCCTCCTTAAACGGATGATTTTTCAGTAATGAATCTGCCTGCCTGGCAAATTTCCAGGCCAATACATTATCGGCATATTTTAACTCCCAGGCAAGAGTATTATAGGCCATAACCAGTTCCTGCCCCTTCAGTCGGGGTAATCTTGCCAGGATACTGTCAACATTGTCAGAGGCCTTTGTGGTTTCCAACCCGCTTAGAAAAATAAATACAACTAAAATTGCCCGGTTCATTAATATCACTTTAAGGTAAATATTAACAAACACGGGCAAGATTAGTTTACCGTCAGAACGACCGGATGCTCTTTATATTCAGGCCAAATCAGGAAGGCATCGTGAACACAAGTTGATTTTCAACAGAGTCGAGTACTACAGGTGTACCAGCTACCAGTTTACCCTGGAGAATATACCTCGACAACTGGTTCAGCACATCACGCTGTATCATTCGTCTTATCGGACGGGCTCCAAATTGTGGATCAAAGCCGGCTTTTGCAATAAAATCAATCGCGGAGCCTGTATATTCAAGCATGACATCTTTCTCTGCTAACTTACTTTTAAGCTGATTAAGCTGTAAAACAACAATCTGCCTGATCTCATTAAAAGTGAGCGGTGTAAAAGTTATCACCTCATCAATCCTGTTCAGAAACTCGGGGCGTAAGGTTTTTTTCAGCAGATCCAATACAAGCTCCCGTGTTTCATCGATCAATACTACCCTGTTGGAATCATCCAAACCACTTAGCTTTTCCTGAATAATTCCTGATCCGATATTGGATGTCATGATGATGACTGTATTTCTGAAATCTGCCGTACGGCCTTTATTATCGGTCAGCCTTCCGTCATCCAGTACCTGTAATAATATATTAAACACATCGGGATGGGCCTTTTCAATTTCATCCAGTAAAATAACTGAATACGGTTTCCGTCTTACAGCTTCTGTCAATTGCCCGCTCTCATCATATCCAACATATCCCGGAGGTGCACCTATTAACCGTGAGACGCTGTGGCGTTCCTGATATTCAGACATATCAATCCTCACCATATTTGATTCATCATTGAACATAAACTCTGCAAGTGCACGAGCCAACTCAGTTTTACCAACGCCTGTAGATCCAAGAAAAATAAACGACCCGACCGGCCTCCGGCTATCCTGTAATCCTGCGCGGCTTCGTCTGATTGCATCGGCAACAGCCCCGATGGCTTCATCCTGGCCAATTACACGCTTATGTAATTCCATCTCCAGTCGAAGTAATTTCTCACGTTCACTCTGGAGCATCCTGGTTACCGGAATCCCGGTCCATTTTGAAACTACCTGTGCAATCTCCTCAGCACTCACTTCTTCATTGATCATCGGATGATCGCCCTGCAAAGCGGTAAGCTTTTGTTTCAACGACTTTAACTCTTCCTCTGCCTCTCGTACCCGGCCATACCTCAGTTCAGCCACTTTACCGTAATCTCCTTCGCGCTCGGCTTTCTCTGCTTCTGCCTTGAACTGCTCAATTGCTTGTTTCTGATGTTGTATAGCTTCCACCACACCCTTTTCTGCCTGCCATTGTGCACGCTGTCTGTTACGATCATCATTCAGGTTGGCCAATTCTTCACTCAACTCCTTCAGCTTCTGTTTATCACCTTCCCTTCTGATAGCTTCGCGTTCAATTTCAAGTTGCCTGATCTTCCTTTCAACAGCTTCCAGCTCTTCAGGAAGTGAATTGATCTCCAGGCGTAAACGGGAAGCAGCTTCATCCATCAGGTCGATAGCTTTATCAGGAAGAAACCTGTCAGAAATATATCGCTGGGAAAGCTCTACGGCTGCAACAATAGCCTCATCGAGTATACGGACATGATGATGCGTTTCATACCTCTCTTTCAATCCACGCAAAATGGAAATAGCAGAAGCAGTATCAGGTTCATCGACCAATACGATCTGAAACCGTCGTTCAAGTGCCTTATCTTTTTCAAAATATTTCTGGTATTCTTTTAAAGTTGTAGCACCTATTGCCCTTAACTCACCCCTGGCCAATGCCGGTTTCAGTATGTTGGCAGCATCCATGGCTCCCTCTCCTGCGCCCGCTCCAACCAGTGTATGAATCTCATCGATAAAAAGGATGATCTCTCCTTCGGCAGAAATCACCTCTTTTACCACGCTTTTCAATCTTTCTTCAAATTCTCCCTTATATTTTGCGCCTGCTACAAGCGAACCCATATCGAGCGAATAGACGACTTTGTTCTTCAGGTTCTCAGGAACATCGCCATTAATGATCCGATGTGCCAAACCTTCGGCAATAGCTGTCTTTCCTACTCCCGGCTCGCCGATCAGTATCGGGTTGTTCTTGGTACGCCGACTCAGAATCTGAAGAACCCTTCTGATCTCGTCATCCCTTCCGATAACAGGATCGAGTTTCCCATCACGGGCGAGTTCATTCAAATTACGGGCATACCTGTTCAATGCATTGTAACTGTCTTCGGCTGTCTGGCTGTTTACCGTGGCTCCTTTTCGCATTTCCTTAATTGCACTTTCGAGTGATGAAGCATCAACACCATGACGCTTTAGTAATTTTCCTGTAGCATCATTGACCATCGTAAGGGCCAGCAATATATGCTCAACCGAAACAAATTCGTCACCAAACCGCTTTAGCAGCCCAAGTGCTTTTTGCAAGACGTCGTTAGACTCCCGCGACAGGTAAATATCTCCTCCGGTTACACGGGATTCAGCCTGAACGATCCGGTCTGTCTCTTCCTGAAGCAACCCTGTGTTTACACCCATTTTCTTTAGTAAATATGGCACTGCATTCTCATCAGCCATCATCAGGCCGGTTAACAGATGAGCTGTTCCTATTTGCTGTTGACTGTTTGCAGCAGCCAGTTCATGTGCCTTCTGAACTGCCTCCTGCGCTTTTAAAGTAAATTGATTAAAATTCATGGTTTTTCCTTTCTGGCAATCTTCTTTGCCGAACCCCCATCATCAAGGGACGAACCACGTTGCCTTCATACAACAAATTGGCTGAAAAACAAGACAATTTGACATGAAAAACTTTATTCATCTTTAGAAATTACGCCAAATTTTCACTTCAAATCCAGGAAACTAATCATGTTTTTTCAGAATAATTCATGCTTATCGTGTGTACAGAACACCTGACCAGCAACATTTCTTTTTCCTGTCTATGACACTAACTTAATCAATGCCAGACACTCAACATGATGGGTTTGAGGAAAGAAATCAAACGGAATCAACCTTTCTACACAATAACCATGCGCTATCAACTGGTTAAGATCGCGCTGCATTGTACCTGCCGAACAACTCATGTAGGCAATGCGAACCGGCTTGTAAATCGAGAAAATCCACCGCACCACCTCTTCTTCCAAACCAGTACGTGGAGGATTCAGGTATAAAAGCCTCTTTTTATCGGCCAGATTATCGGCCCATGAAATAAGCTGAGGTAAACGCTGAGTACAGGAGCCACGCAAAACTATTGCGCCCGGAGCATTTAACAATGCCAGTTTAACCGCATCTCCACTCACTTCTACCCCAATCACGGCAGCACCAGCATCAATCCAGCCCTTAAGGCTCGCACCAACGCCACAATAAAGATCAATCACAGCAGAATCTTTATCAGGGCAAAGGTATTGACTCGCCTCTCTGACACTCTCTTTATACAATCGCGGAATCAGTTGCTGGAAGGCTGCAGGCCCGTACAGAAGCCCATCCGGCGAAACTGAAACCTCCTTTCCCCAGACAAGATTCCACCCCCCTTTACCAAATACTTTTCGGCCAGCAGAAGGATGTAAATGAATCCAAAGACCATCAACACCAATTTCTGTGAGTTGCCTGGTTATCTCGCCGGTCATCCAATCAAGGGGAGGCATAAGACGGCTTTTCAATACCAACACCAACTGGGCACCTGACTGTACCCAAAACACCAATGGAAAATTATTCGGCGAAGGAAACAGAGGCAGAAGCAATTCAACGGCCCTTCTTACCCGCTCAGTGTGAACTGGGCAACCCGGAATCGGGATAAGCTCATCCCGTCGTATTACACCTGCATGCCAACCATCGCAATATCTGACCGACATTAAAACCTTATCACGATAGTTCCAGATTGCAGACTCATCGACGTGCTGCACCGGCAACAAGACCTCCTTCCATGCATCTAGTACCGATGCAAGCCAACCCTGTTTCTGGGCAATGCTTTCAACCTGAGTCATCGCCCTGTGGCGACAAGCCGGACAATCAGGATTGCAGCCCGAAGGTAACACTGACTCCGGTTTTCTTATCGTTTGAATTTGCATCAATGTGTTGAATCTTGCTACTCAAAACTTTCTTTTGCCTGTTTTATTTTTCGGGAAGCACCAATAATTACCCCAAACTTACTGAGACCCATCCATACAATCTCTTGTTAGGATTGCAGTAAATAAAAAGACACCCGCGTTTGGAGTGCTGTGTATTGAAGTCATTGATACCAACTATATTAAACTAATCGAGACATCAGGCTGGATTCTATTTCTGAATAATTAAAGCAGCTTTATAACGTTAATTTTATAACAGATAAATACTCAATGAAATCGTCTGGTAAGTTATTAATAAACTGTAACAACACTACCCGTCCAAAACACGAAATCCACTCCTGAAACTGCCCTGCCAATATTGCCCCAAAATTTACACACAGTTACAATCAATACATATATAAAATACCCGGATATTACTGTAAACATATGCTTTTCATACCAAAACATGTTTTTGCTATATCTTCGGTATTAATTTAACAGGTCCATACCAGAAATTCAAACTACAAACAACGCATAATCAACAAAATAAAAACCGGAATTCAAGATATATTATCACCTGAAAAGGGCAAGTGAAATCAGACACAACAAAACTCCTGTCAGAATAAAAACATAGTTAAGAATAAGCATTATCACCAACAGGGGGAGTATTATTCGTCACCGGTTTATCCAACCTGCAATTTGATTCATTACCTCCACAGAGAAAGTCTCTTCAATTGAACCATATTCCGCCGGATTACCGGTAGCAGAATGTTGAAACAGGTGATTGAGCCCTTCAGGCATAATCACCGTAACATCAAAATTTCCTCCCTTTTTTAATACTTCCCTGATAATAGGAAGATTTTTACCGGCAGGCACCTGAAGGTCGGTTGTTCCATTAACTGCAAGTACAGGGCAGGTTGTTTTCATCAGGTATTCAGAAGGATCCCATTTAATAAAGGTACGAAACCAGGGATTGAGAACCTGTTTTAACGTAGACGGAAACGCCTTCAATTGTTTCTCCTTTTCCGATTCGGTGAATGAAGTCCATTTACGTATATGCTCTTTCGCTATGGCTGTCAATCTTACAGCAGCCAGCGAATCGTCAGGATATAGCATCAGTGACTTAAACAATTCGTGGTTCAATACAATGCTCTCTTCAAGTTGATCAATGCGTGCTCCGGAAGCCAGACCGGTTAGTCGCATCTGGTCATTCAGCAATTCGGTTATTTTTTGTCCCGGAGCTGCAAGCAGAACAACAAAGGATACCTTTTTATTTCGGGCTGCCACGACCGGAGCAATCATCCCCCCTTCGCTATGCCCGACGATTCCAATTTGCTCATGATCGATTTCCGGACGACCCAGCAGATAACAGACTGCACCTTCAGCATCATCAGCAAAATCAAAAGTTGTGGCCCCGGAAAAATCTCCTCCTGACTCACCTACTCCACGATCATCGTACCTTAACACTGCAATTCCATGCCTTGTCAGAAAGTCACTTAATACAAGAAATGGTTTATGCATCATCAACTCCTCATCCCTGTTTTGAGGTCCTGAACCACTGACCAGAACAACTGCTTTAAAAGGGCCTTCTCCATCTGGCACCGTAAGAGTCCCGGCAAGCCTGACTCCTTCAGACTTACTACCAAACACAACATTCTCAGAATGATATGGATATGGTGGCATTGGCTCTTGCGGCCTGTTAACAGAAAAGGTGCCTTTCAGCCTGGTAAGATTTAACGGGAATGACATTCCTCCCTGACTCCATATACCGTCCAGCAAGGTATCACCAATGAGCTTTGCTTTAAATTCTGCCCGCAGCATCGGTGCAGATAAAAAAATCCCTGTATCAGTTAAGACAGTAGACTGTACAGGAATACCTTTCACCCCCTGGTCTGGGCTGTCAAGAGTTGAAACTGCCGAATCACCGTCACAGGAAATATTTAGATTGAGCGTCAGTTTTATCCCCTGAACAGCAAGCTTCCCACTCCAAGATCCTTTATAATCAAGGCACTGCGAACTGACAGACAATGTTGAAAAAGTCAATACAAACGAGAAAAAAAAACCGGATAATCGTTTCATAATATTAATAATTTCAAAATTCATCATAAAATTATATATTGGCTATCAGAATCTTGGAACCAATTTCAGCAATCAGCAAACCAAATCCGTAAACCACACCGGCCCGGGTACCTTTTACATTGGCAGATACACGCCAGGCATTGTAGATCAGGATGGCAGACCAGATGGTCCCCCATATCATCAATAAGGCCAGAATGACTGTTACCCAGAAATCAGGGGTACCAAAAAGGGAAACGCCACTGGCTTGAGGAATCTGCCTTATAAAATCAGTCAATTGCGGCGGTATACCAGCAACAGCTGCTACCAGCATTGGCGTTCTGGCAAGAGCCATGGTTCCGGCAATATCTATAAACCTGGTATGTGAACGACTGAACAACAATGCTCCAGCGTAGAAAATCAAAACCAGCGACATCCAGTTAATACCCTGATCGGCAAAGACACGCCACCACTCGGCACGCTCACCAAAATGGGCATCCAGGACACCATCAAACCTTAAACCTGATATCATGGCAAGCGAGGCAGTAATGAGCATCATAGCCAGGCCGGCCAGTAAAGACTGCCAACCAGCAACCCGGTTAAAGGGATTAAAGAAAAATCTAGCTTTCATTCTTCGTATTGTTTTCAAGTTTTAAAATGTGCGCAATGATATCATCAAGCCGGTTACGAACCGACGGGTAACTTAGATTCATGAGCCTGGCCATCTCCTTGAGGCTGCCATTGTTTTTAATATAACTCACCAGAAATTGCTGATCATCGGCTTCAAGACGACCAAGTACAGGGATATCGAACCTTCCTTCAATCGCGGTATGACAATGATCGCAGGCGAGGCTTTTCACGTGAAGGCCGGATCCACAAGCCGGGCAAACTACCGGAAATCGTTTTACAGGTATCATATGAGATAAATTTACCACAAAGATAGAGTAATTATTAAATAAAATTCATCAATTATTAATTTTATTAAATAATTTATGAATTTATTTTCATAATTATTAAATTTT
>QKGM01000026.1 GCA_003250395.1 Bacteroidota bacterium
TATATTATGTTGGCAGGGAGCAAATAAAGTTTTTGGTTTTTTACCAGATGTATTAAAGCAAAGCACGGGATGGCAGTCTTTTAGCCATACATTTCCGGGTATAGGTAAAGAGTTTATGCCTGCACTTGATGAAGGTTCTTATTTATTGATGCCCACTACAATGCCTCATTCCGGTATTGAAGAAAATCTGGAAGTGATTAGAATGTTGGATAAAAAGGTGAATGCTATCCCTGAGGTGGAGAATGTGGTTGGTAAATGGGGACGAGTAAATTCTGCTCTTGACCCGGCACCTACATCCATGTATGAAAATGTCATCAACTACAAACCTGAATATATTTTGGATGAGGATGGTCATCGTCTTCGATTTAAAACCAATAAAGAAAGTGCTTTTATATTAAGGGATGGTTCTGAGTACAATCCTGAAAAGGATGGTTTTATAAGCCTCGAAAGACAAGAGCTTATTGAAGATAAATCGGGTGAGTATTTCAGACAGTGGCGACCACACATTAAAAATCCGGAAGATATTTGGGAGGAAATTGTAAAGCAATCAAGTATTCCTGGTTTAACCTCTGCTCCTAAATTGCAACCAATACAAACCAGACTGGTCATGCTTCAAACAGGTATGCGTGCACCAATGGGTATTAAAGTTTTTGGGCCGGACTTGGAAACCATTGAAAAGGTGGGTTATGAACTGGAAAACCATCTGAAACATGTGGAAGGTGTTGAACCCATGTCGGTTTTTGCCGACCGAGTGGTTGGTAAGCCTTATCTGGAAATTGAAATTAACAGGACAGCTATATCGCGTTATGGTTTATCGGTAGCTGATATGCAAATGACCTTAAGCACTGCCATTGGAGGAATGCCACTAACATCAACTGTAGAAGGTCGTGAGCGTTTTCCTGTTCGCGTAAGGTATGCTCGTGAATACAGAGATAATCCGGAAGACCTGAAAAAAATACTAATTGGTACACCATCTGGAGTTCAAGTTCCATTGGGAGAGCTGGCCACAATTCATTATACTCGTGGGGCTCAACTCATTAAAAGTGAGAACACATTTTTAGTTGGGTATGTGATATTTGATAAAAAGGAAGGTTTTGCTGAAGTTGATGTGGTGGAAAATGCTCAGAAATATCTTAGCCAGAAAACTGAGCATGGAGAGTTTACAGTTCCGGCAGGTGTGAATTATAAGTTTACTGGAAATTACGAAAATCAGATTAGGGCAACCAAGCGATTGATGATTGTAATTCCGATTTCGTTGATAATAATATTCCTGATTTTGTACTTCCAGTTTCGTTCGATTACGGCTGCTAGTTTGATTTTTACCGGCATTTTTGTTGCTTTCTCTGGTGGATTTATCATGCTTTGGTTATATGGTCAGTCATGGTTTATGAATTTTTCCATTGCAGGAATAAATCTTCAGGACATGTTTCAGATTCAAACGATTAACCTGAGCGTTGCTGTGTGGGTTGGTTTTATTGCGCTGTTTGGCATTGCTACCGACGATGGCGTATTAATCAGTACTTATCTGAAACAACTCTTCGACAAAAAAGCACACGAATCAGTAGAGGAGATAAGAGCCACAGTCCTGGAAGCAGGAATGAAAAGGGTAAGACCTGCCATGATGACTACAGCTACAACCATCATTGC
>QKGM01000014.1 GCA_003250395.1 Bacteroidota bacterium
AGTACAACATCTTTATTACGATCGATTACACTTTGTGGAATAGGCCACAAATTATAATCAAAGGTTAAAGTCGTATTAACAAGGTCTTGATAATAACTGTATTCACGAATACGATCCACGGCAACAGTTCCCCCCATCCGTAATAAAGTATGCCACCTGCTTTCTTCTGTAAATAGCTCTCTTGCTCTTTCATCAAGAATAAAATCGATACTTACTTCAGAGGCAGGAACCAGATAATCACAATGTGCGCGGCTTCTTATCACGTTTATGTCGTCAGCGGCTTTCTGAGTCTCTCCTGTGCGCAGATATGCTTCGGCCCTGAGCAATAAAGTTTCAGGTAAACGAATTGCATAATCATCGCGGAAAAGATTACTTCTGTCTTGTCCCTGATCTACACCAACAAACTGATCGGTTGTTAATTTCTCAAAAATAGGGAAAATCCAACCATTGGCATTAACTGCATCAACAGCATCCTGAGGTACAACCTGTCCAACCAGTTGTCCACCTTCGTAATCCGGGTCATTATAATAGATTGTTCTCCGAATGTTTGACTCGTCATTTCTAATATCATTTGATGAAATTGATTCATCCCAAATCAGATCTATAACATATTCGGTAGGTCGGTAAAAAGCTACACCCCGGCCACCAACATCTTCCATAACACCTGTTACACCAGGAATAGCACGATAAACCGGCATATAATACCTTGGATAATTTAGATAACTGCCATCGTCGCCAGCCAAAAATGCATCAAAATCAATCGGAAGACTCCAGATACATTCGGTGTTACCATCATTGTAACTCACATTATTGATACGGAAAAGATCCCACCAAACATTTCGATCTTCTTCGTCTTTTCTATCTCCAAATCTTTCAGTCATTAAGGCATACGTACCTCCGTCAATTACATCGGATGCATATTCTATAGCCTTATAGAATGCAGAAGAGTTACCAGTTTCAACACCCAAGCCAAGGTAATATTCAGCTAAATAGTGTTGTGCAACCCCTCTTACAACTCTCCCATCCTGGGTCGTAGTTTCCGGAAGATCGTTTACAATGGCTTCCAATTCATCAATGGCATATTGATAAGTTTCTTCGCGGGTAGAACGCTCATAATCATAGCGTGGTTCTGTAGCCAGTTCGGTTACAATAGGAACACCTCCAAAAAGTTCAGCAAGACCTCCGTGCGCATAAGCTCTGAAAAAACGGGCCTGAGCAATGGCATAACTTTTTGCTTCATCATCAGCCCAGGTAACCGATTCCAATTCTGCTGCATTAAGTGCAGTATTAGCAACCGAAATAACTCCGTAATAGTAACTGTACATGGTACTGAAAGAGCTGGCTTCAGGTGTAATTTTATTATAATCGCTGAAATTTCCGCTTGATCTGAAATTCGGAGCTTCCAAAACATCGGTTCCCTGACCTTTATTCTGATAGTTAAATAACCTGAAATTGCGGTATTTCCGGTATAATGTTACCAGTACCTGGTCAACCTGTTCCTGCGAACTGAATATATTATCGACCGTATAAAACGATTCTGCTGATTCTGTCAGAAATTCATCGTCGTTACACGATTGAAAAGG
>QKGM01000042.1 GCA_003250395.1 Bacteroidota bacterium
GATTTTAACCATTGCGTTTCTACTGCGAACTATATCACTAAGAACTGCCAATCCCTCCGTGTTCCCATCTTTTTGTACTCATATTTCGATTTACACATTTCAAGTAATCACAGATGTGCCTGCTCTCTGCCAAAATCTGCCTCAGTTAGAGCCTGTCCCGATTTATTATCGAGAGGGAAGTACCACGCAGACAGCGTGGGGAAGGGGGTAAAAAAGTTTTGTCTCCGTTCTTCACGTCACTCTTTCCTCTAACCATCCTACCATTCAACCTTCCAACCCTTGTTCCCTTCTCCCATTTACCCCCATCCCCACATCTTCAATGCGGTACTTCCCCCTCTCAGGGGAAGATTTGTTTTCCTTCGTAGAGAGAGTTTTTAGGATAGGAAAAATACTACTCTACTGAATGTCCGCTTCGCTCTCAGCTCTTTGCGCTTAGCGGCATTATACTGCCTACTGCACACTGCTACTGCCCACTTTCGCGCTTCGCGCTAATCCCCCCCTAACTCAACACAAACCGAATTGGAACTGTATAAGACACTTTTACTTTCTTTCCTCTTTGACTACCGGGTTTCCATTTGGGCATGGATTTAACAATACGGATTGCTTCGGCATCCAGCATAGGGTCAACACCTCTGGCTACTTTTACATCGGTGATACTGCCATCTACATCTACTGAAAATGTGATATAAATAGTTCCCTGAATTCCGCACTCCTGGGCTTTTACCGGATACCTTAAGTTTTGTCCGATATAACTCATCATGGCTTGCTGACCACCCGGAAATTCGGGCATATCTTCAACCACAAAAAATACAGGAATGTGGTCATCGACTTCTTCTTCTTCAAGTACAATATCGAACTCTATTTCGCTATCCTCTGCCAGTTCAGAATCATAAACAACCAGCTCTTCATTAATCTCCATATCATCCTCAACAATTATCAATTCTCCAGAAACAGCCATATTGCTCACTCCTATGGGTAAAGGCAATGGTTGTTTAACGCTTTGCTGATTTCCTCCGGGATTAACTATCTTATCATCAATGGCTAAAAATGAAGTAAACTCGGTTAAGAGGTTATATTTTAAACTCAAAGCGATAATCTCATTTCTGGTATCTGCATCATGTCTCAAATTATTGTAATCGGCCAGTAGTCTGATTTTTTCTCGTGCCCATAAATATTTTAGCGCATTACCCTTTGCCTTGTTTGCTGAGGATATTTTAATCACCTCTCCTGTCTTTTCTCCTCCCGAAATACCTGTCACCAACAGACTTCCCTGAGCTGTTCCCTTATATTTACCGCTGATAATCAAAGGTCTGTTTGCAAATAAATCCGGAATATATTCAGGTACAACATCATATGCTTCTAATCCCTTAAATTGATATGAGATATTGGTTAATGATGGATTGGAAATATAATCGACAAAACGATGAGCAACAGCACCTGCTGCCTGTTGCGATTCAGCAATAAATGCTTCACCATAACCCACATGAGCCATTCCTTCAATGATATAACGATTTACACCCGTACCAATGCCAAAAGAAAAGAAGTTGGCCTGATTCAGATTGTTACGG
>QKGM01000028.1 GCA_003250395.1 Bacteroidota bacterium
GTAAACCTGCATTGAAATCATCTCACTTGTAACACTATTATTAATTTCTCTTCGTCTTGGCATAAAAGTTTGCCAAAGATTAGAGGTTTTATTGTTGGCTAATGACATTGTCAATCGTTTTCCTACCAGTTTCTTTTCAGAAAGATTTTCTATTCTTGGTTCCATTTTGATTTTTCATTTCTACTTTAATATCAATTTTCAATTGTTTTTTCCTCTTTGTATTCTTATTTCAACTTTGCCAATTATCTGCTGTGTCTTTTCTCACAATTGCACCTAACGTTTGACAACATGGTTTCGTAAGGGATTTCGGACTTCAAACCTACCAGGTTATCACCAAAATTTATTGTAGGATATAATGCTCGAAAACCTCTGAAACCCGCATGCCCAATACACACTGCTGTACGCAGTATTTACTTCATCTCATGTGATAAATATAAATCGCAAAATTCAAAATCCCTTTCATATCTGATTCGTTAATCTTATCGTACTTATTCAAATAATCCAATGTCATTTTCCCAAACTTAAAATCCTCTAAATCGGCAAAATTCGACTTTGATTTACTGAAATATTTTGATTTTGTCTGCAAGTTTATCTCTTTGTATAAATCATCTTTTAATCCTCTGATGTAGTCAACCCGTTCTTGATTATAATCACCGAGTTTGTGATATTTTAGTCTACGTTTTATTTTCTTTTCAATTTCCTTTTTATCAATAAAATCAAATTCGTAAGCTAAATCACTAAAGCAGATAAAATCATATGTTGGCTTTTCACTTTGAGTCATTTTGCAATTTTATGGTTTTATTTCTATCGGTGTACCAATCTTAATGTTCTCATAAAGTTCATCTATTTCTTTGTTAGTCATTGCCATGCAACCTGAAGTCCAGTCAAACAATAAATGAAATCTACCAATCCAGCCTAATCCGTTTCGAATTCCATGAATTTTAATTAATCCACCTGGGTTTTTGCCTATCAACTCGGCATTTTTCTTGTCAAATTCGTTAGGGTAAGAAATCCCAAGATTTTTATGGTATCCACTATTGGGGTTTTTTTCATTGATTAAATACAAACCTTCTGGAGTCTTTTTATCCCCCTCGTATTCTTTTCGACCTTTGGGGACTCGTCCAAGTGAAATCCTGTATGATTTTACTATCTGATTATTAGAAATCAAATTAAGTATCCGTTTATGCTTGATTACTTCAATCTTATCAATCGACACAGACTTATCAATAGGTTTAAATGGCGTAAAATAGAAAAATAGTCCATAGCCAATTAATCCAAAAATCAGAGTCAATATAATACGTTTTATTTTCATGCAGGACGTTCTTTATATGGCGTACAACGTTGAGGGGTCGAGTAGGCCGAGGGAACTTCCCCCTCAGCCTCTCACAGAACCGTGCTTGATAGTCTCCCATCACACGGCTCTTGTTATACAAATCTATACGTTTCATTACGAAAATCCTAGCCTCCAGTGATATTTGTACAGGTATCCCGACCTTTTAGCATCATATTCTTCCATCCTAATGCCATCAACCCCTGCACTTCCTGCGTTGGAGCGCACTTTCCTGTAAGCTTCCCAAACTTGTTCTTTGCTTACCGGTACCGATTTTGTCTCATTCCATAAAGTCATCCTCTTGCGAGTTGTTCGATGTTATGATCCTGTATAACTTGCCCCCTTCGCAACTCTTCCATTACAGTTGTATCATCACTACTACGGGGCAATCCGTCCCAACATGCCGCTTCGTTTATGGCCTCCGGGGTGATCCCGTTGTACCCTTCCCTTGGCATCGGTATGCTGGTTCCCGAGTTCCGTAACCAAGCCTGGATAAATGTCCTGCCCTCTGTAAAGACGCCTGCCGCTTAGCCAATAAACAGGTTTGCGCTAAACTTATCACTCCGTCTCATACTCCGTAGCTTTTGACAGGTTATGGCAACTTCTCGACTCCTCATCAAGGGTTCACTTGCGTTCAGCTCCTTTATCCTTACCTGAAAACCTCCCAGGGTTAACTTTTCCCAATCGCTCAGTACCACCGCTCTTTACAGCAGCACCATTGGGTGGTTTGATGCCCCCTCCTGTAAGGTGACACCGGTGGTTCAACTTACAACTGTTTCCACCATCTTGATTACAGCTTGCAGAAATTTATTTGCCGATGTTCTGCTTCTCGGCACACTATGGACAGTAAGGGAATGCGAGCTTTACTCCTATCAATGTACTCGAAAGGTTGAAGCGAACTACAAACCTTCGCATACCACTGAAACCCTTATTGGCTATATTGTGTGTTAGCTGCTGGGTTAAATTTATTCTTAATCTCATTTTCTATATCTTCTTTAGTGGAACAGTCACTAAATAACATTCCAGGTGTCATTCGTTTTAATCTTAAAATGCTAAAATTTACTGACAATAATATTCTCCACTTAGCAAATCTTCGCAATTTTCTGTCTTTAATGAAAAAACCTAATCGAACGAATAAACTCTCGTAATGAACCAATAGTGCAAAGGAATATGCAAATGGTAGATATAGAACAAACATGATTATTGGAAATAAAAATGTTTTAAGATTTCCCATATTTGCAAATCCAGTGAAATCAGAGTAAATGTAATAACCGGAATATATTAAATAAATCATTCCCAAGATGCCAAAGATTCCATTTAAAAATTTACGAACTTGTTTATGCTCTTTATAAACTTCGGTGTAACCCAATAACATTGAAAATAGAATCACAAACGGCATTAGAATAAATTCAATAATGATGCCAAAAGCATATAGCCCAACTATAAATTCAATGATTATAAGGACTTTAAAATTTTCTTTGACAAGGTTCATAAAATAGTGCTCTTCCTTTAATGCTTTATCACAATTCATCATAATAATGAATCCAACCCCAAAAGCCCAATAAATAGTATCTTTAAACAAGGATTTATCCCAAAGTCCAATTTTAAATAATCCAAAGGCTATCAATGCAATATATAGTAACAACACAAATATTGAAACAAGTATCTTCCATGCCATTAATGCCTTAATCATAGACACTATGGACTGTCTAATATTTTTCTGTGTAAGTGTCCATATAATGAAAATCATCAAATAGGAAATCAAGGCGATTTCTCTGTTATTAAATGTTTTATTTAAATATTCTAAAATCATTTCTTAATTTTCAAGGTTGCAGTATCGCTCTCAACGTTGCCGGTAAAGGATGGGTATATGAAACGTTTGGCATTTCAAAGCGATTTCTTAACAAACCGTTGGGATGTTTACTAAATGTACCGCTTTTAAAATTAACACTTTTCGCCAAATGTTTTATATACCGTGTTGCGTTTTCGTGCTTTATTCTCCGCAGTCTGTCCGTGCAATTGGACAGCCATATTCTTTGACAAGTTTTGGTCCGTGTGTCGGCTATTTGAGCGACTTGGCAATGTGTATGGATGCGAAGAGTTGGCATTAGTTAAATCTTACATATGGATTAACACAATTCATTTTCCAGACCTCTTCACTATTATCATAGTCAAAGTAAATGCCGTTTAGCATATTAACTTCAGAAAAATCAATATCTGAATCTTTTGCAATTGCTTCAATTACATCAAAATCAGGACTAAATAAATATTGTTCATTTTTTATTAATCGTGCAATTAACCTTTGTGTTTTTTCATGAACTTTTCCAAATGTAAAATTTGGTACTTTTTTAATTCTAAATATCTCCCTTTTAGAAAACCGTACTAATAAATCAATCCAGGAAGATGCTGTTTCTGAAACTTGTTCTTTATAATACTCCGAGTTTCTTATTAAATCCTCCTTATATGTTTTAATGCTTTTGCTCCAAAATTCATCTTCAAAAAGATTTGATATCTCAAGAGCTGATGACCTAGAGCGAATCCCTGCTTGATAAATTTTAACAGATTTTATATTTGGTAATCCCAATTCCACTAGAATTGCTAACTCTTCAATAACCTCAGACTCATCTTCTAATAGTCTTAATTTTAATTTTTTTGAAATACCATTTAAAATCCATGGAAGATTATATGAGTAATGTTTTGTGATTATATTAATCGCATTCTCTAAAGGGGTAATTTCAGCCATTGAAATTCCAGATAACCACATTTCCCTAATTTGTCTTTCATTAACACTTTGTAAAAAATCTTCATCTAAAGCATTAATACCATTAATATTTCCTTCAATATTTTCAAGAAGAACAATGCGGTTTTCCAAACTTGTATCGTTCTGAATATAATCACGAATCGCATCAATAATATATTCAAGTTTTTGCTCTATTTGTATGTCAGAATTTACGGGGATACCTGATGAAACAACCTTTTTCCAATCTGATTTTTCAACCCCAACCTTTTTTGTAATACCTACTATTCTGGCTTTTAAAAATGTAATTATTTCATCGCCACTAATCTCCTCATCTCTTTCCGATTGCAAATACGCTAGGGATTTTACAAAATATTCTTCAACCCAAGAAACATCATTTTCAATAGAATTAAAGGAATTATGAAGCGCTAACAAAGCATCATCAATCCAATCAAATTTTCTATCTATTTCTTGGAATTCAGTTATTGAATTATTTAAGTTATTATTTGCTATTAATTCGATAAGATTTTCAAATGATATATCATTTTCATTTGCTATTGATTTAAGTTCCTTTATCAGTGAAAGGCAACCGCTTTCAGCATTATCAACTTTATCTTTATCAAAAAATTCAAATATTTTATTTCGTTCCCATTCAATCTTACCATTATCTTTTCCTTGAACTTCATGTGCAACTAATATTTTACCTTCATGGTCAACGAAAGCCCGTCCAGCGCGGCCAGCGATATTCCAAAAATCCCTTTTAGTTATTGGCTCTCCAGACTGGTATAATGTTGAAAATATCACAGTAGAAACACCTAAGTTAACACCCTGACCTAAGGTTGATGTAGCAATAATAACTCTAGGTTTCTCGCTACGCATAAGTCTTTCAAGAGGCAAGCGGACATCTGATAATAAATCTGCATTATGACAAAACACACCCATTCTTGCAAATTTCAACCATTCCGAATCAGTTCCATAAGATTCTGAACATGCAAGTTCAAATGCACGCCAATTACTTTGATTTTTAAATACAAATCTACCATCCTCAGTTTTTATGCATTTTTCATATTCTCTTGCTATGGTAAAAACAGATTCTCTTCGCCCAACAAAAATTAATACAGGCCCAAAAGTTCTTAATTTATATGCTGTGGCAGCAACGGCTTGGTTTTTTGTTTCTGGGAAAAAATGAGCTTTTTTTTGTCTCGGTTTCCATGGTAGTTCCTCTCGGATGATAAATCTTGGGTTATAAGAATTTCTTTCTGTATCCGTGCTTCGCCAATTTAAATCTACAGAAACACCATTCCATTCTAAAATTCCAATTCTTTCATCAGAGGGACGCCAATTCTCTTTATAAACATTCTCTGAAGAATCAGTCAACCATTTTGATAGTTCTTCTGCATTTGGTAAAACTGCAGATAACAATAAAAACTTACCTTGATTAATATTAATATGATACTTTAATTCTTCATAAAACATTTCATTTACAATGAGTCTTTTATTTGCTCCAAACAAATGTCCTTCATCCACTATAACTAGCTTTATACTTGAAAGCATCTCAGCATTACTTCTTAATATTGCTTTAGCCTTCTCTGGTGTTGCTACAATAACTGATGATTCATCAATAATTTTTTCATCTAATTTACTGAACAAACTACCTCCATATAAATGAGATATTGATATATTAAGATTGCTAAAAATCTCATCAAGTGAATTTTCTATTTCATATGCTAATGACCTATAAGGAGCTATAAATAATACCTTGGCGAAAGGATTATTTGATATACAATTTAATATTGCAATTTCCCCAATTCTTGTCTTTCCGCTACTTGTTGGAATACTGACTATACTACCATTGAGTTCATTATTCAAAACCTTAGATAATGAGTTTCGTTGAGTTACAAAAAGCTCTGTTATACTTCCACTAGTTTTGTAAACTAAAGTTTGTATATATTTTAATGGTAAATTTTCTTGAGTATTAAAATAATTAGATAAAACATGCCAAAGAGAAGCTTGACTAAAACCATTAAGAATCAGCAAAAGCAGCCTAATTACCCACCAGATATCAGGTTCTCCTCTTATTTCTGCAATTTCCTTTATATCATCTAAGTTCCTTTTGGCGATTTCCAACAATTCATTATTGCCAGTATGATAATACTTCACATAAGAATTTAATGCTTTCGCAATTGTTATTTCATAAACCCTGATGGTATGATCATCTTCATTATAATGTACCGATAAATACTCATCTGAATAGTTCGAATCAATAACTATCTCATTTATTGATTCTAATAATAGATTGAAATCACGATTTAAAAAAAGGGATATTAGAGAAGAAATTATCGTATTGCTTTTAATCTTATTAATTAAAATGAATGATTTGGAATACTGAAAACTTACATAATAGCCTAAGGCTGAAATTAATCCAAATAAGTTTTTATTTTTTGTTTGTGAATTGGGTGAACCATGCACATGTTCTAAGATTGAAGCCCCCTTTTCAATTGCCCGAGAAGCCTTGTTGAAGATTTTATTATCAAAATAATTGCATCCTATATTCAAATATTTGAAAGCAAGAATATTTAGTTGCCCATCTTTAATAGTATATCTAGGAAAATTCTCCTCATTCTCTCCTGTATTATAGAGAATGTATCTTGCATTTGCCTGAGCAATTAGATTCTGAAGTGTAGAATCCGATTCTAATTTTGCAAAGCTATCTTCAATGTAATCAATTCTCATAGTTCGTGAGGATTAGAAATAAGCTCTTCTGCTTTTGCAAAAGCAGAATAAATAAAATTTTCAGGATTATCAATACCTATGGAAATAAATACCAATTTATCGTTTTCACTACTCAAATGTTCCTCAACTATCTCCGATGCTTGTTCATTACTTAGTAACAAACCTGTATATATTAAATCACCTCTATCCTTAATGTCTTGAACAATAAAATCATCTAATTTTTCTGCAAGGAGTTCATTTGTTTTAGCTGTTTCTTCAACAAGAAATGTATATGATAATGGTAATGTATCTTTACTCAGTGAATTTGTTATATCCTGCACTACTTTTTTTGAAGGTGTTTTTCGAAATTTTGCTTCACCTAAATATATTCTTATCTTTTCTGTTCCTTTTTCTTCAAACAAATCAACCATTAAGGTGTCATCGCCTTTTATTGCTTGATCAACATTAGGATTATATTTTAGCTTAAAAACTTTGATAAGTTCTTTGTCAAGTACTGTTTGGATATAATCAGTCAGGATTATTTCAGTTGCATTTCCTTTTTTTACTTTATCAACGGAAGGAAGTTTTTTATGCTGCGCCGCATATCTGGTAAAACCCAAACTGCCAAATTTTTCTTTTAGTTTTCTTAATCGAAAATCAGTATAATGGTGTTTTATTAATTTTCTTGCCATCCATTCTATTAACTCATCGTCCTGAACATTTACCTCTTTTAGTTCTCTATGGCATTTAGTATCCGTAGGTGTAATATCATTAGCTGATAACCATTTCCCAAATTGCTTTGAATTGTCTGGGTGTTCTCCTATGAGTATTTCTTGTTTAGTCATATCATAATCTTAAAGAGCGTCAGCAAAGATTTGGCTCTATTGCAATCTGAAGCATCTGCTTGTGGGTTTGGGATTGCAAATGTGCCAAATGTGCGTTGGCGTTTGTTGCACGGTGTATCTTAGCATGAAACACAACGGTTTGGCGTAGCAGCAGTATGGGATTGCGGGCTTCATCACTGTCAAGTTACACCGAAGTTTATGCGGGGTCGAATGTTTGAACTACCACTGAAACCCTTATTGCTGCTACACTTTGTTAGTTGCTGTTAATCGTTATCCACCAATACAACCCATTACACATCCTTTTGTTGAAGTCTTTGTGTGAGCACTATGCTTCGTGTATGATCCAACTAATTCATCCGATTTGTTAATTGCAAGAACTGACTCAAAAGCGTCCTTTAATGCAGGATTACTGACATTTTGTAATTTTCTTTCATCCTGAAAAACACTTTTTACTTTTTTGGTTACGATTTCTTCTGTTGACATAATAATTTTAATTAAAAGTTAATGATTTATTTAATTGCATCATTGCGTGTTCTATTAATCCAATATAAACATCACAAAGATGGTCAGGTGCATTTAATTCATTAAAATGACTGATTGCATGATGCATACAGCCACCATTACAGTATTTTCTAATTCTGCAATTTTGACATTTGGAAATATATTCAGCACTTCTTTTTAGCAATTTTAGCCTTATAGGCGATTTCATTATTTCTTCTAGCTTTTGTTCGTTTATATTTCCAAACTTATATTGTTCATTATTGTCGAACCTATTACATGGGTAAACATTTCCTTTAGAGTCAATTGAAATAAAAGTCATTTGGCAGTTTTCACTTAAAAAACAATCAGAAATTCGATTCTGCGATAAGATTAATTGGGTTATTCCGAATCCAGGATTAACTCTTATTAAATCATCTTTTTGATTGAACCATAAATCATAAACTTCTATACACGCCAGTAAATATTTTTCTGGTGAAACTTCCAACCCATCATGTTTTGAAAATAAATCGGAAGTAATTGGGTTTATTCCGTAAGAAAAACCATTTTGCTTACAAAAGTTGAACATATCCTTGATATAAACAAGATTATCATTAGTTATTGACATTAAAATTCCTAATTCTATACCTTTTATTTTAGCTTTTTCAATATTTTTCATGATTGAATCATGTGTCCCTTTTCCATCTTTTGTGAATCGTATTCTATCGTGGTAATGAGCAGGTCCGTCTAAACTTATACTAATTGACACATTATTTTGAAGACATAAATCCAATAAGTCTTCACGTAACCTAAATCCGTTTGTTTGAATTGTATGAGTAATTTTTTGTCCTTTAAAATTGTTTGATGTAAAGTCAAAAGCTTTTTGATAAAAATTTGTGGGTAAGATACTTGGTTCTCCACCATGCCAAATAAACAAAGTGTGATTATTTCTATTTGAATTATATGAAATGGAATCAGATAAGATTTTTAGCATTAAATCTTCTGTCATAAAATTACTTGGTTTGTCACCTTTATAACAGTATGAACAGTCCATATTACAACTGTCAGTGGGTTGTATTAGAATATTAACTGAAGATTCTTTTAAGCATGTCATATGTCTGTCATTTTTTAATAGCAACTAACTAGTATATATCATCATAAATAAATCACTTTTAATGATGACCTGAATTATTATTGTATTGATTTACAGGCCTATCGAGTGGACTTACGATTATTCGGGTAGCTTTTGGTATGATGTGTGTATAAACCATCGTGGTTTTTACACTGCTATGTCCAGGCAGTTCCTGAATATATAGCAAGTCTGTTCCGCTTTCAGGCAGGTGGGGGGTAAAAACATGACATAATTTGGGAACATATTGAATCATACGAAAACGATTTTGGTTTAACTGCTGTCAGGCAACAAATATAAATATTTCCAACACAAATGGCACACAGCCTGAAAATTCTTTCCCGCTTCGGGAGCACAACAGAAATTCTTCCGTACCGGTTCCAATCATTACCCTAAACCCGGATCTATAACCTCAATTTCACAGCTTCGCCACGTCAGTTACATCATCATTGTACTAACAAATTGGTCGTGAGCCAGATAACACGAAAAGCGCGTGCTGGGCAAATGGCTGAACCGGGTCACTTTACAACCGTCCGGGATGGCTGTTGTTTACAGGGTTCCGGCAAAATTACCTGACACTCCGGCTGTTCTTGTATTACCGGCTTTCTGTGAAGCCAAAAGAAAAAAAACGGCGGAAAAACAATACAGTAAAGAGAAAATTCCTGATAGCCTGCCCATCGGCAGAAGTGTATGCCAGGTGACGGATCATCTCTAGGCCCCCTGTAGCCTGCTGCTCCTGGTCTCCCCGAAATTTATCACTGTAAAGTGAACAGTCGGGGTAATGGTTGCCGCCCTCTGGGCGCTACCGGTTACTCCGATTCCTGACCTTACATTAAAATATCGTTGTTGTATCAAATTCCAAATAACGGAATCACCTTCCAAAATATGCGTGCCCAATTTCACTAAAATCATCCTCCCGACCAGGTTGTTTTCAACTTTTTTTAAAATTTTTTATGTGAATTTTGTCACATAACATCAATTTTTAACCTGTTGATAACATGTAATTTATAACTCTGTTTCCTGACTGATTCACCCCAAATTCATACCAAAGATAGACGTTATTCGGGTTTTTCTTATGTAAGGCCTATGAATGTAGTAACTATGGAGTAATTTTTATATGTAGAAAACATAAATATTAAAAATATTTGGCACAATTTTAGTGGCTTCCATTTAAGATCAATGCTGTAATGTTCTGCCAAAGTAATACTTTCCTCACCGATTTCAACAAAACCATTTAACTAACCTATCATGAAATTCATCTGCCCTCTACTGGTTGTTTCTGACATGCAACGTTCGCGTGAATTCTACGAGAACCTGCTGAATCAAAAGGTAAAATTCGATTTCGGAGAAAACGTAACCTACCATGGCGATTTTGCCATACACCTTCAATCGCATTATGCAGGATTGATAGACAACAAAACAATAACCTTTGGAGGAAATAATTTCGAACTGTATTTCGAGAACAATGAATTAGAGCAGATTGTACAAGTATTAAAAGACAATCATGTTTCCTTTGTTCATGAAATCAGGGAACAGCCCTGGCGACAGAAAGTTGTCAGGATTTTTGACCCGGATAAACACATCATTGAAATTGGGGAATCGTTGGAACACCTGGTGCTAAGATTAAACCAGGAAGATATGTCAGCCGATCAGATTATCAGAATCACCGGTATACCATCAGAGCATGTAAATCACATTTTGAGGCAAAAGACCAGTTAAGGTATCCGTGACCAGAAAACGTCATTTCATTGACAGCCACGCAACCTGACCTTGGAGTTTAACCATACCTCGATATTTCTAATGGTTATCTGACCATTTTCCTGGACGCGTGAAGGCTCTGTTCTCCCCATTCAGAAGAAAGAAAATAAATTGTATCTGGCGACATTCCGGTAAAACCGCCAGCACAGATATTCAGATAAGTTGCTCCTGAAGGAAAAAGATTCTCAGGCAGAAACTGCCGGGAGAGAAGCCTATAACAATGACTAATGAGCTTCGAGCCAGTTGTCGCCTGTATTTACATCAACCACAACAGGGATACTCAAAGGTAATGCCCGTTGCATCAGGTCTGTTACAAGGATTCTCAATTCATCCACTTCAGAGCGATGTGCATCAAAAACAAGCTCATCGTGAACCTGCAGTATCATTTTCGACCGCATTCCCCGCTGTTTCATTTCGCGATGAATATTAATCATGGCAACCTTGATCATATCGGCCGAAGAACCTTGTATCGGTGCATTGATCGCGTTTCGCTCTGCAAAACCACGAACTGTGGCATTGGCCGAATTGATGTCGCGCAGATAACGTCTCCTCCCGAGAAGAGTTTCCACATAACCATTTTCGCGTGCAAATGCTATCGACTGATCCATCCATTTCTTAATACCGTGGTATTGACTGAAATATTGTTCGATAATCTCTGCGGCTTCCCGCCTGCCTATACCAAGTTGCTCCGATAGCCCGAAAGCAGAAATGCCATACACGATCCCGAAATTGACAGATTTTGCATTACGCCGCTGGTCGCGTGTGACCTCGTTTATTGGAAGCCCGTACACACGTGAAGCAGTGGCTGCATGAATATCATATCCATGAACAAAGGCTTCCTTCATAGCCTCATCGTTAGCCAGATGTGCAATAATACGCAATTCGACCTGAGAATAGTCGGCCGCCATTAACACGAAATCGCTATCGCGCGAGACAAAAGCTTTTCGTATTTCCCGTCCCCGTTCTGACCTTACGGGAATATTCTGCAGATTAGGATTGGTAGAGCTCAGGCGGCCGGTAGCAGCAACAGCCTGGTTGTAGCTGGTATGAATCCGCCCATCAATAGGGCTTACCAACAGTGGCAACGCGTCCACATAGGTTGACTTAAGCTTGCTGAGCTGACGGTATTCGAGAATTTTCTCTACAATCGGATGCTTATGCCTGAGCTTCTCGAGTACATCTTCTCCAGTAGCGTATTGTCCTGTACGGGTAGTACGGGGCTTCTCGGCGATCATCATTTTCTCGAACAGAATCACTCCCAGTTGTTTCGGAGAAGCTATATTAAATTCTTCTCCTGCATTTTGGAAGATATCCTGTTCAAGAGCAACCAGATCGTGCGTTAGTTGCCTGGAAATATCGGCCAGCGCATGAATATCGATGGCAACACCCTGTCGTTCCATCTCCATTAAAACCTCCACAAGAGGCATCTCAACACGGTGGAAAAGATCAAGTGCGCCGCCTTCGTTAAGCTTAGGAGCAAAAAGCCTGTACAATTGCAGCGTCACATCAGCATCTTCGGCTGCATACTCTTTAATTTTATCAAGCGGCACCTGACGCATAGAAACCTGCCCTCCACCTTTCTTTCCGATAAGATCTTCGATTGGCACCGGTTTATAGTGGAGATATGTCTCGGCGAGGTAATCCATATTATGTCGTTGGTCAGGTTCAAGCAGATAGTGCGCGATCATGGTATCGAACATAGGCCCCGCTACCTCCACATTATAGTTACGGAGTACACTGAGGTCATATTTCAGATTTTGACCCACTTTCAATTTTTCAGTATCGGTAAACGCCTTTCTGAACTGCCCGATAATCTCCAGTGCTGTTTGTTGATTGGCGGGTATAGGAACATACCACGCCTCGCCGGGTACAACAGCAAAGGAGATACCAACGAGTTGAGCCTCCATCTCACTGAGCGAAGTAGTCTCGGTATCAAAACAAAAAACTGTTGCCTCCTGAAGAAGTTGAACCAGTTCCTGTTGTTTTTCAGACGTTTCTGCCACATGGTATGTATGAGGACGGGAAGATATAGTCTCTATTTCAGCTTTCACAAAATCTGACTCCTGCTGTTTGAGCGGTTCGCCGAAAAGATCAGTTGTCGGAGCATTAAGCTGCCGGAGGTCGGTTATAACCCGCTGGGCGAAAGTCCGAAACTCCAGTTCTTCGAATAAAGCCTTCAGCAATGGCATGTCTGGCTCTTTCCATCGAAGCTGCTCCTCGTCAAAAGGAACCGGAACATCGAGAATGATAGTAGCGAGCTGTTTCGAAGCGATGGCCATATGTGCATTGGTTTTCACCTTCTCACGCAGTTTCTCATTTTCTATCCGGTCAACATTGGCAAGCATGTTTTCGACAGTGTCGAATTCTGCAATCAATTTACGGGCGGTCACTTCGCCAATACCCGGGATGCCTGGAATGTTATCGGAAGCATCACCCCATAAACCAAGCATATCCTTGATCTGCTCAGGACGGCTGATCCCGAATTTTTCACATACTTCCACGGCACCAAGCTTTTCAGCCTTGTTACCGAATTTACCAGGGCGATAAATCAAAATATTCTCATTCACCATTTGCCCAAGATCCTTGTCAGAAGTCATGATGTAGGTAGTAAAACCATTTTCTGAAGCTTTTACTGCGAGAGTTCCCAGCACATCATCGGCCTCAAAACCATCAAACTCAAGAATTGGAATCCGAAACGCCTCGATCATTTTTTTTATCCAGGGAATTGATTGCGCAAGCTCTTCGGGCATCCGTTGCCTGTTTGCCTTGTAATCAATATACTCCACCTGCCTCAACGAAGGGGCCATTGTATCAAAGGCAACACCAATATGAGACGGGCGTTCATTTTTAATTACTTCCCAAAGTGTATTACCAAATCCAAGCATGGCTGAAGTATTCAATCCCTTGGAATTGACACGGGGATTCTTATTCAGGGCGAAATAAGCACGGTAAATCAATGCCATTGCATCGAGAAGAAATAAAGTTTTCTGGGGTTTCATGTTTCTCATTTCATGTTTCAGTATTCAATCCAAAGCCTATCAGTGTTGTATCATTAACCTCCACTTTTCATCAGTCTGGCCTGACATTCCTGATCTGATGAGGCCCGTTCGGGTTTAGGCTAACAGAGGGGAGCAGTCAGTATCCGCTGTTAATCAAATGCTGACAAAAATATTTTTAATTGTTCATAACGTGCCACGTCTGACGACCTTTCATAGGTCTGCATCAGTTTATCGGCCATAATTCTGACAGAAGCAACATTAGAAATCGGGATATAATGATCTGCACTTGGAGAAATCTCATGCTTTTCGAGGAACCTGTCGATATCGGCATGAGTAAATACAACACCCTTTATAGGAGCATTTATATAAAAATCGACCATCCGGTCTGATGCAGGAAAAGTGAGCGTCTGGATAGGCCTGTTGAGCCATGCACCGGCAAAATGACCCGAGATATTTACGCCAAGCATAGGGAAATGCATACTTTGGGCAAGCATCAGGTAAATTATACCGATAGCAACAGGGTTCCCTTTCTTCCGTTGCAGTACTTCATGTATAAGCAGTTCGGTTATCGGAGGGGCAGGATTAAGCACCGGGGTAAATCCATGTACATCAAAAAAAACATGGTTCAACACCTTTATCTTTTCCAAAGGGGTAAGCTGCGGATTCATTTCAAGCCAGAGATCCTGGGTAATCCTCCCGGCAAGTCTGATTGTATCGCTATCGTCGAGTCCGTTGTAATGAAATCTTGACAGGAGCATTGCCCCCTGAAGCAGATCGTTGCCACCTGTAGCAACCCAGGTATTCATCTCTGCAAACAGGCTCTCTTTCTGGATACCCTGAATAATATTCTCAATTCTATGAAGCGCCGTTTCATCAACAGTCGATTCCCAGGCATTTTCAAGTATAGGGAGAGCCTCACTACCATACAAGAAGAGCTTATCACGAACCCCGGAGTAAACTTTCTCATCGGGATCATCAAGCAGGCTGATCAGAATCTGTATTTCGTGCTGGTTAGGTGAGGCGGATTGAGTCATAAATAGTAGAACAAATATTCAGGTTTGGCAAAATGTTAATAATATCGGACTGAATTTAATTATTGAAAATCAAATATAGTTAAATCAGGAGTTCATGGTTTGTTCTTCACTGCCATCGGGAGTGAAGAAACGATTAAATTGCCGCATGGTAAGGCAGGAGTGCGCAGGATGAACAGCAACCAGATGCCCTGGTTTTAACATGGCTATTAACTCAGGCGGACCAGTAATCACACCATGTTCCTGTGAAAGACCTGTGAGCCTGAATGGCAATTCGTTGCTGTTTTCAGGCCAGGGGGCATCCTCCTCAAGAACCGAAAACCCGGCACCATAGATTATTTTTCCATCTTCAAGGGCCGAATCCTTAGAAAAATGAATACTCCCACCATAAATAACGGCCTTACCTTCACCGGGAGAAACAGAAATAACCGGGCAATAAACAGCAGTAGCAATCTGATTTACATTACAATTACCTGCTACCCATTGCTGTATATCGTAGAAAACGAAATTTCCCGGCCTTATCTCATCTACCCCGCTCCAATTATCGCTACGAGAACATGTTGGTGTATCTCCGGCACTTACGAAAGTATGAAAACCTGCATCTTCAAGAGCAGCTTTTACATTTGCCAGCTTCTGGTTTGTGGTGGTTCTGATAGCCTCAATCTCCTGTTGTGTTCTGGCAGAATAAGCATGCCCGTCATGTGTAAGAATACCTTTAAAGGCAACCTTGGGAACTGAAGCCAGATACCTTGCTACATCTACTATCGCTTCAGTATCTTCGGCTTTGATACCTGCCCTGGCATATCCGCAATCGATTTTTATAAATACACCCGGAATATGCTCCGTCAGGAATGGGAGAACAGGTTCTAACGACAGAGGGTCAGTAACGACAAAATTTAAAGAAATCATCCTGTTAAGGGCATAAAAAATGGCAGCCTCCCTTGGATTTACAGGAATAGCGAGTGTAGTATCCTTCCATTTCTTGCGGTTGAAATAAAGAGCCATCTCAACAGAAGAAACTGCGATTCGGTCAATACCCTCATCCCGAAACCACTCTCCGATAGCATGCGACTGATGTGTTTTGAAATGTGGGCGAAGTATCAAACCAAGCCGACGTGCCTTTTCTGCCATGAAAGCTATATTCGACCTGCATCGCCCCTCATTGACTACCAGAGTCGGTTTGCTGATGATATCAAGATTCATCGGCTAAAGGGTAAAATGATCCAGACAATGGACGATAAGGTCTTCCATCCTTTGATGATAATCTCCCATAAATTCACCAGTGGCTCTGTTTGCAATAGCTACACACATAGTCAGTGCCTTGTGGCCCAGAATTGCAGAGAGTCCGAAGAGGGCTGATGTTTCCATTTCAAAATTAACAACACGGGAACCTTTGTAATTAAACGACATCAGCAGTTCATTCAAATCCTCCCGGAATAATTTCCCACGCAACTGCCTCCCCTGCGGGCCATAGAATCCCGGGGCAGTTGCAGTAATTCCACGAACAAGCCCTGGTGCCAATTTATCTATCATGTCTTTATCGGCGGGGGCAATATAGGTATCTGCCCAACTGTCGGGCCATTTCATGTGCTTCATAAAGGCAACATTCATCTCTTCATTGAAAGAGGATTTATCTCCGGCATAAAAATTGAGTAATCCATCAATCCCGGCTCCCCACTCAGAAGCGACGAAATCTCCCATGGCTATATCAGGCTGAAGCGCACCGCTGGTACCCAGGCGGACCAGTTCAAGTTGGGTATGTTTCTCATGAATAGTACGGGAATGAAAGTCAATATTCACCAAAGCGTCCAGTTCATTAAGCACGATATCGATATTGTCAGTTCCCATGCCTGTACTGACAGCACTGATACGAGTCCCGTTGTACCAACCTGTATGTGTACATATTTCACGATTCTGTACCTGACAATCAATTCTGCTAAAATGTTTGGAAATCATTGACACCCTGGCCTGATCACCAACCAGAATCACTTTGTGAGCCAACTGATCGGGCACTATCCTCAGATGATAAACAGCACCTTCGGGGGTCAGAATAAGTTCCGACGCTTGCATTTTGCTTTTCATAATAATTTATTCCTATTTTTGAATGATACAAAAGTAAGTTAAAAATGAAGAAGAGCCTAAATGCAATCCTTATCCCCGTAGACTTTGAAGAAGCATCACTCGCCGCTATCAAACAATCATTCAACATCGCGCGGCAGCTTCAGCTTCACATGCATCTGCTTTATGTTCATGATGACGGGGGAATTTTGCGAAGGTTTTTCCCACCTGAACAATCGCTTGAACTTAAGGCAAGATTAAGTGCCGACCTGAGTGTTATTGGACAGAAAACAGAACAGGAATCAGGTCTCAAGGTAACAACGCACGTTGTTACAGGAAAAATAGTTCAAAAGATCAATGAAATGGCAGAGCAGGTTGGTGCACGGTTCATTTTTCTGGGTGCATCAAATGCCAATCCCGATATAATTGGCGGAAATGCAATAAGAGTGATCAGATCGGCTCAGGTCCCTGTCTTCACGATAAAAGCCAGTCAGATTGATCAGAATCGATGCCGGAATATTTTGCTGCCACTCGACTTAACTGCTGAAACACGTCAAAAAGTATTGGCTGCCATTAGTATTGCAAAAGTTTATAGTGCCACTATTCAAATACTATCAGGGTACTGTGGTATGACGTCACCAGGTGAACTCAATCATTTACAGATTCAATTCAAACAGGTAAAAAACTTCATAGAAAAAGAAGGGATCAAATGTACTGGTGAAATTCTGGAATGTGAATCAGATGAACCCTCTTTTATCAGAATGATAATCGATTATGTTAAGGCCAGGCCAACTATCGATCTGATCGTTATCACCACCCAGGCTGAAATAAACTTTATTGATTATTTTATCGACTCTGAAGCAACCCAGCTTATCCGTCAGTCACCAGTTCCTGTAATGTCAATTGTACCAAGAAATTTAGGGACAAGTTCGGCAAAAACATTCTGACCGGGTACTGTTGGTTTAACAGGCGGAATCAGGGCTACCCTCTTTCCTGTCCCGGGGTGCGATGAACTGACTACCCGTAATCCTGGTCATTCAGTAAAGCTGGGCTCCGACAACCTGTCGGTCAACAACAATAGATAACTCATCAGCCAACAGTTTAAGCATGGATTTATCGTAAAACGCTGTAATGCAAAGATCCATTCACTGCAAATTATAGGATCCCATATAACGGGCAGGCTACTCTTGAGGAACAGGAGCAATCGAAGAAGCTATATGTAGAATAATGCATATATTTGGCGCAACAAATATAAACTGTTCAACGCTCTATGAGAATCTTTGCCCGTCTACCAATAAAAAGTCTGATTTTAGTAGCCTTATTTCCTGCCATGTCTGCTTCATCACAGGAATTTGTCCAGGTAAATGGAGGTTTTTCACCGTTCGCCCAGGGATGGAGCTCAATGGCCGATTTCGACAATGATGGCGATCTTGATGTTGTACTAACCGGAATTCAATCAAACGGTCAGTCCAAATCTACCTTATTTATCAATAATAATGGCACTTACTCTGCCTCTGCAATTGCACTTGAACCTCTGCAGAAAGGGGTAGCTCAGTGGGCCGACTATGACCTCGATGGCGACATGGATTTACTACTGAGTGGAATGACCGATGATTATAACCGCAAAACGATTCTTTATAACAATGAGAACGGAACACTTCTCAAGCCGACTGTGGATAAATTTCCTGGTTTCGCTAACGGTCAGGCAGCGTGGTTTGATTATGACAGGGATGGAGACCCTGACTTGTTGATTTCAGGTGATACGCTCAGTCTGAACCATTTTACCGGACTTTACAGAAACGATGGTGAGAATGGATTTACACTCGTTCCCACCAATCTTCCCAATCTGGTTAGCTCTGCCATGTCATTCGCCGACTTCGATAATGACGGTGATCTTGATATTGCCATCTCAGGCGATTCAGGCGGAGGGGATATTACCCGGCTCTATCGGAACGTAGAAGGAACATTTATTGAGATAAATGCAAGTTTTGAAGGAGTATCAGCTGGATCAATGGCCTTTGGGGATATTGAAAATGATGGTGACATGGATCTGTTCTACCAGGGCGTTAATTTCATGACCGGAATTTCTGTATTCTGGGTTTACCGTAACGATGGGAATGATGTCTGGACAAAGATGAGTGTTGGTTTACCAGGATTATATCTTGGTGGCATCGCGATGGCCGATTTTGATCTCGATGGATTGATCGATTTTATAGTAACCGGAAAAGGAACAGGATGTGGCATTACGGCAACTGTCATGTATCATAACAACGGAAATGGTGGATTCTGGCAAACGGCTTTCGATTTCCCTCCCCTCGATAATTCTTCTGTATGTGCGGGGGATTACGATAATGACGGGGACGCCGATGTGCTCCTTACAGGCATATCAGGGTCTGGTAATCCTTCTACATATTTATTCCGAAACATTGCAGGTTCAAACCAGTTCGCTCAATCCCTCATTCCAGAGGAACCCCAAAACCTGATAGCCGAAACATCGGGTACAACCATCACATTCAAATGGAACCGTCCTTCTGCAATGCGAAGTTCTATGGATGCATTAACCTATAATCTTAGAATTGGCACAACCCCGGGAGGTCAGGAAATTTTTTCAGCTAATTCTGTTGGCGGAACCAACCTAAGAACAATCCCTGCTATGGGCAATGTTCAACTAGATACAATATGGATCATCGACCAGTTACGCGATGGAACATACTTTTGGAGTGTTCAGGCCATTAGCCCTGGTTTTTCAGCTTCTGATTTTGCGCCTGAACAAACAATCGATCTGTTTACCTCAATTAATGAGACACAGAATAATGAATCAGTAAAATTCCGGTATGATAAAGCGAACAATGCAATCCTGATTAATACAGGAAAGCCGTTTATAAACGCGTCCATTTCACTTTATGATGCCGGGGGATGTCTGGTTATCAACTCAAACCTTAGGGCAGGAGAAACTTCTGTAAACGTCCATCACCTGACTTCCGGATTCTACATCATTACTGCCACCATCGATGGTTCTGTTTCAAAATTCAAATTAATCCTCTGATACAGGTTGTTTTCTTTTTCATAACGACTGCAATGAAGAGCAACTTCGTGTAGGTCATTAATCCACAAAAGTATCCCTCATTCCCTGATCTATAGGGAATAATCCGGGATTCTTAGTTGTAATCTGTTTCAAATCAAGGGATATTAATTGAGGACGACCTGGCCTGGGCTCCTGAAACTGAAGAGACCATTATTCCTTCTCTTTTCAGAAATTCCCCCGACTTAGCACTTAAAGGGAAGCTCTACCGTTAACAGATTAATAGTTAGACAGCTAAAGCCTAAACAACAGATATAATTCTACATATCAAAGGCTATACCTGAAGAGTTAAAGACCATAATAGAAATCATTAGCCAATAGTATTAATACTGAAACAGATTTTCATGGATTTTAATAGATTCATGTAAATTCCGTAACCTGTTCACTTTTTTGTTCCAAACCAAATGTTTGGCAATGTCAATAATTGTGAGGCAATGCCTTGTCCTGTATTCATTGATAGTATATTAAAACCGATTTTTCTGTTTACAGATTGGTTACAAAATGTAATTCCGGCATAATCTTTTCTTACTAAATGTACTGACTTAACGATAAAATATTATATATCAAATATTTAACATTATTGAACTATTTAGGTATCCCTAATTTATTACAATTATAAATAAGATCACATACACCTTACCATCAACACAATACAGAACGATTGTTTATTTAGTCTAAATACTAATACCACAACTAACTAAATAACAGTGTCTTATAATTTTTAAAAAACTTGCATCTTATAAAAATCTGATAGAATAATCGCTACTTTTGGCAAACATTTAGAAATCTGAATATGATAATTCAGGTTCTTTTTTCATCAGATTTGGATAGTCGAATTAAAGCTTAACACATGAGTACCAGACGTAGTTTTATTAAGATTAGCGCGCTTGGGCTGGGCGGAATAGCTGCTGCAGGGGGGCTGACACGTATGGCAATGGGGTCTTCTGTGATGGATACAATAACAAAGAAGACGCCAGGGAAGGAAAAACTACTTCATCGCACACCCACTTATTGCGAGATTTGTTTCTGGCAATGTGCCGGTTGGGTATATAAAGATGATGAAGGCAAAATAAAAAAGATTGTCGGGAATGAAGATGACCAGCATTGCAACGGGCGTTTTTGCCCACGGGGCACAGGCGGTATAGGCCAATATTATGATGAAGACAGGTTGAAGACTCCATTGATTCGTACAACGATAGATGGAAAACAAACCTTTAGAGAGGCCAGTTGGGATGAAGCCCTCGACCTGATTGCCAAAAAAATGAAAGATATAGCTGGGAAATACGGGACTGAATCAATGGCTCTGTTTTCTCATGGTTCCGGTGGTGCGCATTTCGGACAATTACTCAAAGCTTTCGGATCGACTTCTATAGCAGCACCCTCTTTTGCCCAGTGCAGAGGCCCACGGGAAGTGGGATTTCTGACCACATTTGGAGATATTATCTATTCTCCCGAGCGTATTGACATCCGTGATACCCGCTGTCTGGTTTTAATTGGCAGCCATCTGGGTGAAAATATGCACAACGGCCAGGTACAGGAGATGTCAGATGCGATTGACAGAGGTGCTACGATTATTACAGTTGACCCCCGCTTTTCAACTGCTGCTGGCAAATCTAAGCACTGGCTTCCCATAAAACCAGCAACTGATATGGCACTTTTGCTATCATGGATTCATGTTCTGATTGAAAATGAATGGTACGATAAAGAATACGTCGCTCTACACACAACCGGTTTTGAACAACTTAAAGAGCACGTTAAAACATATACGCCGGAATGGGCATATGGGATCACCACTATTGATCCAAATATGATTGTAGAAACAGCCCGTGAAATGCGGGATGCTTCCCCGGCAGTTATAATTAACCCCGGGCGCCATGTAACATGGTATGGTGATGACACCCAACGATTGAGAGCTGTAGCAATTCTGACAGCTCTTCTGGGCTCATGGGGTCGTCGGGGAGGATATTACCAACCAGAAAAATTCCATTTACCTTCTTTCCCTGTACCGGCATTCCCAACTCCAAAACGTCAGCCATCTCAGGTTTATGAGGGAAAGTACACTCTTGCAAATGAAGTGGTAGCGAATGGAATTTGCGATGCCACCATCCCAACTGGTTTAGATAAAGGAAAATATAAAGGCTGGATAGTCAACGGCACTAACCTTTTGGCTGCCCTTCCCGACCAGGCAAAGACTCTCAAAGCCATTGAGGCTCTCGACCTGCTGGTAGTGGTCGACACAATGCCTATTGAACTCACAGGCTATGCTGATGTAGTTCTTCCAGAATGCACTTATCTGGAACGTTACGACATGATTCGCAATTCCAATCACCGGCAACCTAATCTGGCGCTTCGGATGCCTGCAACAGAACCTAAATACAAATCAAAACCAGCTGAATGGATAGCAAAAGAGCTTGCAGGAAAACTTGGACTCAGCGCATGGTTCCCTTGGGAAAACATCGAAGAAATGCTTGACTGGCAACTAAAGAAAGCCGGAACCTCTCTTGATGAAATGAAACGCATTGGGGTAAAGAATTTCCCACGTGAAACGGATGACCTATATTTCAAGGAAGGAGAGGAGGTTTCTTTCAATACAAACTCCGGGAAAATTGAACTATATTCGTCTGATATGGAGGCAGCAGGATTTGCTCCATTACCAGTCTATACAGCTCATGAAGAGCCACCCGATGGATTTTACAGGCTTATATATGGCCGGGCCCCGATGCATACCTTCAGTCGTACTGCCAACAACCCAAACCTGACAGATTTAATGGATGAGAATGTCCTTTGGGTGAACCCAAAAGTTGCCAAACTATGGGGACTTGAATCAGGACAACCTGTTAAACTTAAAAACCAGGATGATGTAATTTCAACTTTCCCGATTAAAGTAAGGGTAACTGAAAGGATCAGATGGGATTCAGTGTACATGGTTCATGGCTTTGGACACAATAACCCAAAGCTTACCCGTGCATTCGGGCGCGGTGTAAGCGATACAGAATTGATTACCCGGGTACATATAGATCCTGCCATGGGCGGAACAGGTATGCGGGGTAATTTTGTTACGTTTATTACTGATATAAATAATACTGAAAAGGAGGCTGAGGTATGAGGTACGCAATGGCTGTTGATACCCATAAATGTGTAGGCTGCAGTGATTGCGTAGTAGCTTGCCAGACAGAGAATAATGTTCCAATTGGCTATTGCCGTGATTGGGTTGTTGAAGTAACAGATGGTACCTACCCGAATCTTGAAGCTGAAATTCGTTCAGAAAGGTGTAATCACTGTGAGAATTCACCCTGCGTACGTTGCTGCCCGACGGGGGCAAGTCATTATGCCGAAGGTGGCGTTGTGCTGGTTACACCGGAAAAGTGCATCGGTTGTGGTGCCTGTATTGCCAGTTGCCCTTACGATGCCCGATACCCTCACCCTGACGGCTACGTAGATAAATGCACGTTTTGCCTCGAAAACAGGGTGAAAAAGGGACTCAATCCCGCATGCGTATCAGTTTGCCCTACCAAATGTATGTATTTTGGTGATCTTGATGACCCTAACAGTCCTGTATCAAAAGTGCTGAAGAATAGAAAGTACAAGACCCTGATACCGGAAGCCGGCACCAATCCTCAACTCTATTTCCTTATCTAATAAACCAACGATCATGAGAGAAGAAATCATTGTCAGTGGTCGGATGAATCATTTGATTGACCCGCAACTTCATATCTGGAACTGGCAGATCCCGTTGTATCTGTTTCTGGGAGGTTTAGCTGCCGGAATACTATTTTTTGCAGCTCTTTACACTATAATGCATAAAGAAAAAGAGTATCCAACGGCGGTCAGGCTTGCCCCTTTCATTACACCGGTGTTGCTGGCTTTAGGACTATTGGCTCTTTTCATCGACCTGCATCACAAACTCTATTTCTGGAGACTTTACACAACCCTCAGACTCCAGTCACCGATGTCGTGGGGAGCGTGGACTCTGATGATAGTAACTCCATTGTCGCTCATCTGGTGTGCCCTCAATATTAAATATCTATTCCCAAGATGGGACTGGAAATATAAATGGCTTTTTCAACTTGAAGCATTTTTCAGAAAGCAACAATTACCCCTTGCATGGCTGATGCTTATCTCCTCTTTAATACTTGGTGTTTACACGGGCATTCTGTTGTCGGCATTCAATGCACGGCCACTGTGGAACACCTCAATCCTTGGTCCGTTGTTTCTCACCTCAGGCTTATCGACCGGGGCTGCCGCCATTGTATTAATGAGTAAGAATGCCGCCGAAAGGATGACATTTGCACGCATCGACCTGATGCTGATCGGCATTGAACTATTTCTGATCATACACATGTTTATGGGATTTCTTGCCAGCACGCAGGTTCACATTGATGCAGCATCACTTTTCCTTGGCGGGCCATATACTGTACCATTCTGGCTCTTCGTGGTTACTCTCGGACTTGCTATTCCAGCCCTGCTCGAAATTCTTGAAATCAGAAAATTTTATATGCCACCTTTTATAGCCCCAATACTTGTTATTATTGGCGGCCTCATCTTCAGGTTTATAATGGTGTATGCCGGTCAGGCCAGCAGATGGCTTTATTAGAATTTGATTTTACAAACATTAAATCTCAAAGATATGTCTGAACACAAAAAACGGAGTTATATGAATCCATACCTGGCAGGTGTACTTATAGGTGTGGTGGTACTTGCCTCCAATTTCATTTCCGGGCGTAGTGTAGGTTCAAGTGGTGCTGTCAAGAGTGCAGTTGTTGCAGGAGTTGAAACGCTTGCCCCCTCGCATGCCGAAAATGCATTGTTTTACAAAGAGTATTTATCAGGCCACAAAGGTAATCCCCTTAATTCATGGCTGGTATATGAAATGCTTGGAGTTATCGTTGGAGGATTCATTTCTGGTATAATATCAAGGCGATTGACATGGAAAGTAGAACATAACCCTAAGATCAAATCACGGACACGCCTTGTCTTCGCTTTAGCAGGAGGTATCCTGTTTGGCATTGGGTCACAATTTGGCAGGGGTTGTACAAGCGGATCAGCATTGAGCGGTATGGCTGTCCTGTCTCTTGGAGGATTCATATCGATGATCTCGATCTTTGGAACAGCATTCATACTTGCTTATTTCTTCAGGAAGCTCTGGATATAAAATGAAAAACTAACGAATTAAAACATATATCATGGGACCTTTAATTGTCAACGAAATAATCTCTGAAAACACCAACTTGTTGCTGGCTTTTTTCATTGGTATTGCCTTTGGCTTTGTACTTGAGCAAGGGGGCTTCTCTTCAAGCAGGAAACTGGCTGGTGTGTTTTATGGCTACGATACAGTTGTGCTTAAAGTCTTCTTCACTGGAGCCACAACTGCCGCTCTCGGACTGTTATTTTTCAGCCTTTTTGGGTGGATCGACCTAAGTTTCGTATATGTGAATGAAACCTTTCTCCAATCTGCAATACTGGGAGGTATGATCATGGGTGCCGGATTTATAATGGGTGGTTATTGTCCTGGTACCAGTTTCTGTGGAGCAGCCATTGGAAAAATTGATGCTATGATTTTTATCGTGGGTCTGTTTATTGGGGTATTCTTATTTGCAGAAGGTTATCCTTTGTATGAAAAGTTATACAAAGCGGGTTATATGGGCTCCCCACGAATTTCTGAATTCTTTGGAATTTCAGAAGGATTATTTACACTCCTTATGATCATCGCGGCTGTGCTCATGTTCTGGGGAGCCGAATGGGCTGAGAAAAAATTCCCCCGCAAGGAATACTAAGGATCATTAATTATAAAACCAGAATTTTATCATGAAAAAAATATCCTTCACCCCACGAATGCTTCTTACTGCCGGGCTGCTTACATTAGGTGTCATAATAGCTGCTGTTCCCAAAAACACGACAAAGCCATATAAACTAACCGCTGAACAGATTCTCGATGAACTCAAAAGCGGAACACAATATATTGAACCCGAACAGGTCGCCCAGATGCTGGTTGAAAAAGACCCCTTTCTGCAATTAATCGACACCCGGCCTCAGAATGAATTTGATAAATTCAGCCTTCCGGGAGCAATAAATATTCCTTTTGATGCTATCCTCTCGGATGAACAGGCAGAAATGTTTGAACAGAACGTGAAGACCTTTGTGTTTTACGGAAATGGGACAACACAGGCTGATGAAGCCTGGATGTTACTCCGTCAGCTTGGGTATAATAACATCAGTGTTCTGCGGGGAGGGTTGAACTACTGGGCCGAGGCAATACTTAATCCCAATCCGCCTGCCGGAATTACGTCCAATGATGAACTGGCAAGATATAATTTCAGAAAAGGTGCAGGACAAGCTCTGGGTGGCGGTGAACAGCCCGCGGAGAGTAACGTTAAACCTTCTGACAAGCCAAAAACGCCAGTACAACCTCCAAAAGGGAAAAAGAAGAAAGTGGCAGGAGGTTGCTCCTAGTAAATAGGACCAGAACAGATAGGACACCAGTCATGGTATCTGTTTGAAAAGAGGAAGGGTTCAATTTACAACTGGTATTCTGGAGCCATTTATAATATCATTAAAAAATAAAGTCCGGATTGTCATCTAACTGGCAATCCGGACTTTTAACGTTTGTTGGTTAAGAAGAAGAAAGACAGAACTGGTCTAAAACCACTATAAGAAAGGCTCCGACAAAAAGGAGGCCCTATATTTGCTGTGTTACCAGCTTGAACCCAACACCGTGTACATTCAGAAGCCTCACGTTTGAATCTTCTTTAAAGTATTTGCGTAACTTGGTGATATATACATCCATACTTCTGGCATTAAAATAATTATCATCATTCCAGATACGCTGAAGTGCTGTACGTCTATCCAGTACATTGTTCTCATTTTCGCAAAGGAGCTTAAGAAGCATGGTCTCTTTAGAGGTCAGTTTCTGCTCATCAGAACCAATACGCAGAATCTGGGCATTTACATCAAATTCATACCTCCCGATATAGTAAACAGGCTGGTCTGGTTCAGGCTTTCGCTGAATATCTGCCCGTCGCATGATGGCATTAATCCTGGCAAGTAATTCATCCATGCTGAATGGTTTGGTGATATAGTCATCTGCCCCGAGGTTAAAACCCCGCATCTTGTCGTCCTGCATCGAACGGGCCGTTAGAAAAATGATCGGAACTGCGCTCATCTGTCTGATCTCACGGGCAACGGTGAAGCCATCTTTTACAGGCATCATGATATCCAGAATGCAGAATTCCCATGATTGCCGCCCGAAAGCCTGAAGAGCCTCTTCTCCATTGACACACAATGTGGTTTCGAAACCTTTAGCTTCAAGGTATGCCTTTAATACAGTTCCCAGATTTTTATCATCCTCTGCCAGCAAAATCCTTAGTTTGTTTTCAGCCATCGTTTTATTGATTTTATTTTGTGATGGTCTCGTGAACCAAAGGCAAAGTTACAATGAATTCCGAGCCATGATTCAATTCGCTCTTAACTTCTATATTGCCTCCATGGTTTTCGATAATAGCTTTAACATAACTCAAGCCAAGACCATAGCCCTTTACATCATGAATATCTCCTGTCGGGACACGGTAGAGCCGATCAAAAATCTTCTTCTGGTTGCTTCGGCTAATCCCTATTCCATTATCACTCACAATGAGCTTGATGTTTCGTCCGTGCTTTTGGGTTGCAATCCTGATAAGTGGCTTGACCGGAGAATACTTGTTGGCATTGTCAATCAGATTATAGACCATATTCGTAAGGTGTAGACGATCGCCGGTTACCATTGCCTGTTTGCTGTTCAGCTCCGTCTCTATTTTTCCGCCGTTTGATTCTACCTGAATTGAAATGTTGTGAACAACATCCCTGATGATGTCGTGCAAATCAACAGGCTCCTCCTTCATATTAAGCTTACCCTTCTCAAATGAAGCAGCTTCAAGTACTTTTTCAGCCATCTTTCCGAGTCTCTGGTTTTCTTCACTGATCATCCGGATATAAGTTTGATACAATTCATCCGACTTCACCACATCCTTGTCACCCAGAGCCTCACAGGCCAGCGCGATTGTTGAGACAGGGGTCTTGAACTCATGGGTCATGTTATTGATAAAGTCATTTTTCATATCCTGCAGCTTTTTCTGCCTGATAATTGAAAGAATAGTATAACTGAAGGCATAAATTATAACAATGACCAGCAGTGCTGAAAGAAGCAATAACCACCATATCTGGCTCATCACGAAAGTGACTTCATTTGGAAAGTATATAAGCAGGTACGACGGTGTAGCTGCCTTATTAGAAGGGAAAAGCCTGATTGGAAAACCGCTGTTAAGCAATTTTTCAGGATAGGCCCCCGTACGTTGTAAGGTAAGGATATTCCTGGACGGGATATACACCCCGAACTCAAATCTGGTGCTGATCCCTTCATTCTCGAGTTCCATGTTAAGCAAGGAATCAATTACACCTACATCGAGCCTATCTTCCACTGCTTTATAAGCACTAATGTCCATCAGATTATGAAAAACATCATTAAGAATAAACGACCTGCGAACCAATTCATCCATTACACGGCTACGTTGCCGGTAAAGCCGCCTGATCCGTTTATCAGACTGGGGATCAAATCTGTCTGAACCTGAATCCTGTTGTTTTCCTGCAACCTGAGAAGAATCATACAGAACCTCAACGGTATCGTTTCGTCTGATAGTGCGCCATCCATTATCTACATCAAAGAAGTCGGTTTCCGACAAACCTTTATCTCTTTGCCCGCTGGTGCCACGTAGTTCAGGATGCTCAACCGCAAGCTCTTCAATACGTTTATCGATCAATACATTCAGCGAATCGATCTTCCTGTATAGCGAGGCACTCTCTTTGTATTTTCTAAGCCGGGTTCCGGCTTCCAGCTTCTCAAGCCTTACAACCACCTGCGACAATGCCGATTCAACAGAACGGGCAAATTCAGCCTCCTTTAGTGTAAAGGCATTTTTGATCCAATAGGCCTGTATGACCATTAACCCCATCAGAGCCACAGTCATTAACGCAATTATGGTTAGAATCAGCTTTTTAATCATGTTGTACAAAAGTATGGATTCGTTGTTACACAGATTTTCATTTAAGCTTTTTTAACAATTATTAGTTTTAATTAACTTTTTTTTGAATTTGAATAATGTAGCTTTGCATAACTGAATTTCAGATTATTTGTGGCTAATATCCTTATGGCAAAGAGCAAGCCTCCTGAATTTCTATACTTAGTGAATGTCATTATTGGTTTTTGGTTTTGATAACGTACACTGCCCGATGATCTTATCACGGGCAGTTTTCTTTTAACAAATACAACACCTGCAACATTTGAATTATATCTTTTGTAAAAAGCATTCAAGCAACCTTTTAACAAAAATGCTGGTCTTATAACTTTGTCTGTCAAAACCTATTGGTTTCACAGTTGTTATAAATCATTCCGGGATTTTGTTTAATTCATCAACTTCTAATTTAAAAAAAACATGAAAAAAGTTACTCTGCTTACAATGTTTCTGGCACTTGCTTCCTCTGTCTTTCTAACCACTTCGTGTGATAAAGTAAAGGAGCTCGCATCCTTCAATGTCAGCCTTCCATCGCCTGAGCATCAATTTACGCTCGATTCAGCCGATTATGCTCTCAAATCTGTTACTGACGAAACACTGCTTACCTATCAACACATCACTGTCAATATTGATAGTATTTTAAGCGCACATGGAGTTTCTTCAGCCACCATTACCAATGGTAATATTACAAATGTTATTGTAACGCTCCTGCTTCCCCCGGGTAGTAATTTCGACTGGCTGGCTTCTGCCCGTTTGGTTGCAAGCTCCGATATACAAACCCTTTCAGCCGGAACTCAGCTTGCCCATACCGGAACTATAGCCCCTGGCAGCGTTTCCATTTCTTTGATCCTCGACAATGCAGCCATAACAAACCTTATCAACAACAATAATTTCTACCTCGGCCTCTATGGCACATTGCTTGGTCCTCTGCCCGCTCCTCAGCTTACATTAAGCCTGAACTCCACAATAGTATTTACGATAAGTCCTTTAGGGGACTAATAACCCCTGAGGGGACAAAAACCCGGGGCAATTCATTTTGCCCCGGGTTTTTGTATTTTTGCTAACTTAAACAGACACAAAACCAATATGCTGAAGAATATAAACCCCTCGAACACGAAGGCATGGAAACAGCTTTCAGATAATCACAGGTTGTTTGCTGAGACTCCTATCCGTGAGCTCTTTGATAAAGACCCGCTCAGGGTCAATGCCCTTAGTCTGACCACAGGAGATATCTTCGCAGATTTTTCCAAGACCCATCTGACCGAAAAGATACTCAGCCAACTTTTCAGCCTTGCACAGGAAACAGGCCTTCCTGAAGCAATAGAGTCTATGTTTTCGGGCGAAAAAATCAACGTTACAGAGAACCGGGCGGTATTACATACGGCTCTTAGGAACCAGAACAGCAAACCAGTTATGGTGGATGGCCATGATGTAATGCCGGAAATCAGGGCCGTGCAAGCCAGGATGAAGTCTTTTTCAGAGAGGGTTCGCAACGGAGAATGGAAAGGTTATACAGGCAGCCCGATTACCGATGTGGTTAACATTGGTATCGGCGGCTCCGATTTAGGCCCGGTTATGGTCTGCAGGGCACTTGCTCATTATGCAAAACCCGGCCTCAACGTACACTTTGTAAGCAACGTTGACGGCAGCCACATGGCAGAGACTGTGGCAAAACTTGACCCCTCCACCACCCTTTTCCTGGTTGTCAGCAAAACCTTCACCACTCAGGAGACCATGGCGAATGCCGAAACTGCGAAAAAGTGGCTTCTCAATCATGCTCCGGCCGATGCAGTTGCACGCCACTTCGTGGCCATTAGTACCAATACGGAAGCAGTTGAAGCCTTCGGGATTGATAAATCTAATATGTTCCATTTCTGGGATTTTGTAGGCGGAAGGTTCTCTCTCTGGTCGGCTGTCGGGCTCAGCATCGCTATATACGTTGGATATGATCGGTTTGAAGCATTACTAAACGGTGCTTACCAGATGGATGAACATTTTCGCACCTCTCCCTTCGAAAAGAACCTGCCTGTCTGGATGGCACTTACATCGCTCTGGTATGCAAGTTTCTGGAATGCAGCCACCGAAGCTGTACTGCCTTATGACCAATACCTTGACCGTTTCCCCGCTTACCTGCAACAGGCCGTGATGGAGAGCAACGGGAAATACATCGACAGGGGACAGCAACCCGTAGACTATCCTACCTCACCTGTGATCTGGGGCGAACCCGGGACCAACGGGCAACACTCTTTCTATCAGCTCATACATCAGGGTACCCAGATGATTCCATGCACATTTCTTGCTGCTGCCCGTCCGTTGAAAGATACCGGGAGCCATCATGAACTGTTGTTATCAAACTTTTTTGCACAAACTGAAGCACTGATGAATGGAAAGACAGCCTCTGAAGTGTATGCCGAGATGAAATCCAAAGGTATACCAACAGCGGAAATTGAAAAAATACTCCCCTACCGTGTATTTAAGGGCAATATTCCCAGTATCTCGATCCTCTACCGCCAGCTCACGCCCGAAATACTGGGAAGCCTTATCTCCGCCTGGGAACATAAAATCTTCGTTCAGGGGGTCATCTGGAATATATACAGCTTCGATCAATGGGGCGTGGAACTGGGAAAACAACTTGCCAGCCGCATTCTCCCGGAATTAAGCGGCCCGGAATTGGTCACCTCTCATGATCCATCGACCAACGCCCTGATAAACAAAACGAAGGAGATGAGATAAAAACCAGGAGCATTATAATAACAAACGGCGGGGTGAAGCAAATAAATGCATCACCCCGCCATTTTTATAGTAACCGGTGTTTAAAACAGGTTAATTACGATCAAGCGCATTGAGATCTTCGAAAGCAACTTTAAGCCTGTTGACCATCGACACTTCTGCCTCCCTGAGCCACTTACGCGGATCGTAGTATTTTTTGTTGGGTTTGTCTTCCCCTTCCGGATTTCCGATCTGCCCCTGCAGATAACCTTCATATTTCTTGTAAAACTTCAGCACTCCTTCCCAGGTAGCCCACTGGGTATCGGTGTCGATGTTCATCTTCACCACACCATAGCTGATGGCTTCACGAATCTCGGCGCGCGAAGAACCAGAGCCGCCATGGAAAACAAAATTCACAGGTTTTGGCCCGGTACCCAGGTTGGTTTCGATAAACTTCTGAGAGTTATGAAGGATAACAGGATTGAGTACAACATTGCCGGGTTTATACACACCATGAACATTTCCGAATGAGGCAGCAATCGTAAACTGGTCGCTGATCTTGCTCAGATGCTCATAGGCATAGGCAACTTCGTCCGGCTGGGTATATAAACGTGCACTATCGACACCTGTATTGTCAACACCATCTTCTTCACCACCTGTTACACCCAGTTCTATCTCAAGGGTCATCCCTATTTTACTCATCCGGGCGAGGTATTTCTCACAAATTGCAATATTTTCTTCCAGCGGTTCTTCTGACAGGTCTAACATGTGACTGCTGAACAGGGGCCTGCCATAGCGGGCAAAATGCTTTTCGCCTGCATCCAGCAGCCCGTCAATCCAGGGAAGTAATTTCTTGGCAGCATGATCTGTATGCAGTATAACCGGAACGCCATATAGTTCAGCAAGATGCCATACATATTTCGCCCCAACAATAGCTCCTGCAATGGCAGCCTTCTCGTTTTCGTTCGAAAGACCTTTACCTGCTAAAAAAGCAGCACCACCATTGGAAAACTGTATAATAACCGGCGAGTTTACAGTACGGGCTGCTTCCATTGCAGCGATAATTGAATCACTGCCAACCACATTCACCGCAGGGATAGCAAACTCACCTGCACGGGCTATACGGAACACCTCCTGTAAATCACGTCCGGTAACAACTCCGGGCCTGACTTTTTCCAATACTTTCTCATTCATAGTATGTTTCAATTAAAAGGTTAATTCTGTCTGGTTCAAAATTCAAAGGTACTAATATTTCTCCTGCCCGTGCGACAATGTCTTTACGATCAGATTAAAGAAACGGTGCCCCTACCAGCCTGATTTCCCCCTGAAAGTACCTTTTTTTCCTCAAATCCTGAAAATATCTTGTTTTGGCATGATTCTGGGATAATTCCAACATGAATTTTAATAGGATATAAAGCATGACCGGATCGAATACTGAACGAAAATTAACCATGGCGTTACGATGAATCTACGCTGGACCTACGGTTGATGTACGGTTGATCTTCGCAAAAACACACCGGCAGATATACTTCTGCCCTACCCGACAACAGCATAAGAGGGTAATTACAGTCTGGATGTCATAGAAAAGTGGGGGAATCTCCTCACAACTCCATAAAGTTCCAATCAGGGGGAACAGTATGAATTATGTTTTGGAATTTATCTTTGTTTTACGGTTTATGGAATAATCCAGTTTTCATACGGACTGGCTATCCCTGACAATCATCTCAGGAGTAAAACAACGGCAATAATTACTAATGGTTCCCCATCAGTGAGCTCCTTTTTCAGATTTTGGAGGTTTAACAATATTCTGAATACCATTATGGATGAAAACAGTAGCAGCATAATATTGAAAGATGGAAATAATTATTATCATAACCAGGTAAATAATAATCCAACCCGCCTTTTAGGGTGTCACCCTACACGGCTTCAGAGAGCCTGTTTGTACCATATCACTCCTTCCAGTTCCCCCACGATTTGGGATACTTCAAACTATAGCCAAACCTCAGTCTTACAGTACCTGTCGGAGGAATATTCAGTTTCCATGTCAACACACCTGTCTCTTTCTTTAACACAGCTCCTTCATGATCAAGCACTTCAACCTCTATGTCGTTAATTACAGACACAGGGATTTGATCTTCAACGGTAACATTGACCGACCGATCGCGGGTATTACGTAGCGTGATCTCGTAAGTACGGGTATCTATCCGCTTACTTCCCGAAAAGGTTTTGCTGCTCAGTTCCTTCAACAAACGTCTTTCAGTAACAAGCCATGGATCGGCACCCAACGAAATCAGAGCTGTATCGGTCATTTGCTCACCGTCAATCACAGTTTTCCCCACATAGGTATCACCAAACCAGACACCAGCTTCCCCACTTGCCATCATCAGATTGTCCCACCCCGGAACTGAAACCATCACAAAGGCTTTTCTATTCAGAACAGGGGCTACATAATAATCAGGAGTTACTTTCAATTCATCTTCACCCAGATCGTATATATAATCAGCGCCATCGGGAGGTAAGCTTACAGGTTGATCAACTTCAAACTGTTGCATGGCAGGTGTGTCCTTAATCAAGCCTGTTAAATTCTCACGATTCTCAACGGTCACCCATTGACCTGGTTTCCCACTCTCTACATAAGGAACCTTTGATGAAATGTTACCAGCTCTTTTATTCGGAAAAATACCTCCTACCGAGGCAGCTATTCCACTTGATGCCCGGTTTGGCAATCTCTGTATATCCGCTGAAGATATAACCGAAAGATCATCCGCTGGATCATACATCCGCGATACTGTATCAGATGAAAGTCGGGATGATCCAATCACTTTTATGCCATCTATGTATGTAATTTCAGCGTTACTACGATTTCCCCTTATATTCTCAGAAATTAACTGGTTGTCATTCATCTTATCACCGGGTTGAGCATCGGATGAAATATAACCTTTGGTTATGCCCCTGTCTTCACCTTCCCTCTGCAAAATGCTTCCCTGACTGGCCTCATCATGTTTAACCAACGGCTTTTTATATGTTGTTATTTCAACATCCTCCAAGGTCGTAGCAGATGGAAACAATTGCATATCAAGTTGTTCAATTTTACCTGTCCTTACAGTAAAACTCTCTATCTTCCTTGAGGCATACCCGATAAAAGAACATTCAACACTATAGGTGCCGGGAGCCACCGGCCTGATAATATAGATACCGTCAAAATCAGTCGTCACAATACCTGCCTGCACACCATCCTCCGATTTAAGAACAACATTGGCGAAAGGAATAGGATCATCGGTTTCTGCATCGGCAATCCGCCCTGTAAGGATACCCATTGCCCCAGGAACTGTCATAAACCTGTCAAATGTCTGCTTCGGCCTACGACCAGTTATCGATTTAGCTATGACAGGCTCATCCTGCAACATGATCTTCACAGGTCTAAGAACCGGCTTATCGCTGCTTTGCCTTGGATTGGCAGTAGCAAACTTCATTCTTACATCTGCCCAGGACTCAGTAGTTGAGTTAGAGGCTACGGCTCTTCGTGTTAGTCTCAGGGGACCAGAGGGGTCTTCCAGCCTTAAGTCATAAATAGGTTTCCAGTGAGCCTGTCTGGTGAAATAAGAGACCAGCAATTTACCTTTGCATTCTTTTTCACATTGCAGTAAGATATCCGCTTCATTGACTACACCCGCATCATTATCAGGACCAGCCGCTTTCGCATTCCTAAGCTGTTCTATTCTGACATAAGCCTCCTGTATCTTCAGTTCCAACCTGCTTTTCTCAGGCATCAACTCACTCAACCTCAACCGGTAATATTCAATTGCTGCTCTCAACTCTTCCGGTTTCAGCGATTTTTTCACACCACCAAGTACCTTATTCTTGTCTAAAAAATTCAACTCCATATCAATAACACGAATTCGATCCTTCAGTTTTGCTCTAAGTCCTTCCCACACAGCCAGGGAATCGTCCAGAGCCCTGTTGAACTGAACAGGGTCGGTATGGCTGATGGTCTCACGGAAGCTGACCGAAAGTATAGTCGCATCACCAATACACTTTACCTGTAAAGTAGCAGGATCAATTCCTTCAGCCAAACCACTGAGCTTTACCTTATGTATCCCTGAACCCAACGCATATTCGGCCTGACGAGTTACCTGTGCACCAGCCGGATACATTGTTACTACCACAGGAACAGACTTCAATAGTAATGTGTCGGTCTCGCCTGAGAGTATAAACGGAAATAATAAGGCAGTAAAACAGGCTGCTATATTTTTCATGATTTCAGTTTTTAAGAATTAGTCAATGAGATTACCAACCGACTTAGGGTATTTCACCTCATACCTGAAAATGACTTTTTTCGTCTGCGAGGGTTCTATTGCCACGATCCATATCAGCCTGCCGTTTTCCTTATCGAATATTGCGCCATCTTGTTCTGTCAGTTTCACCTCTATATCATCTACCTGCGATACAGGCACCTGGTCTTCTATTCTTACCAATACGGCCTCGGGTTTGGTATTACGGACAGATATCTCGTATGCTCGTAAGCTTTTTCGTGAAGAACCGAAACTCTGATCTGAGGTGAACTCCTTTAACCTTTTCCGCTCAACCAGGATATAAGGATCGCGCCCCATACTCAGTTCCAGCGTATCAGCAGTCTGTTCTGCATCAAGCCACGACTGCCCGATATAGGTTCCCTCAAAAAAGAGATTCATTGTCCCGCTGAGCAGGTCGTACGACTCCCAATTCGGAATGCGGGCCACTACAAAAGCAGCAGCCTCTTTCGAGGGGACAGTCTGAAATTCGAATTGTCCTGGCATATCTGTTTCTCCCATCGAAACGAAATAGACCTTGCCATCTGAACGGATAGAGTACGGGAGAGCAATTTTAAAATCACGCTGTAAACCACTAATAAAAGCTGTTGTAGGTTTTAGAGAAGGTGTCTGCCTTGAAATTACATTTGCCGACTGCTGAGATGGCGTATTTTCGCGAGCCATTTTATAGTACGCTTCATTCAAGGCAATGTATTGTCTGGCAGCCGGCTTTACAAACGATCTGCTGTTAAGATACGCAGGCCACAATTCAGGTCTTCGTCCCGACAGGTTAGGATTCGAGGATGATAGAGTTAATTTTACATTATTCCAGTCCTCTCCAGTGCTTTGCGAAACTTCGGCCTTCCTGACCAACTTTACCGGATGGTCAACATCTTCAACCCTTAAATCATACAAAGGGCGCCATCCGGCCCCGGAAGTAAAGTAACTAAGGATGATCTTTCCTGAAGTCTCTATACCGGATCTCACTAACACATCAATCTCTGTGGTCTGATCAACAGCACCCTGACTTCGTATATTCTCAAGTTGAGCTTTTATCTTCTCTTCTTCTTTTGTCAGCTGTTCAAGTTTCTTATCTGCTTCTCTGCGATGTGTCTTCAGGTCGGTTAGCCTGTTATGGAAGAAATCGGCCATCTGTTGCAACTGGATCAGACTTACACCATTCTGTTCTGTTCCTATCGATTGGTTAGCCATCAACATAATCTCTTCCTTTTCATAGACACCATTCATCGCACGCGTGTTGGCAATGTCGGCACGAATATCATCCAGGTTATGTTGCAGAGCATCAACCTCAGCAGCTGGAACCTGAGGCTGCATATAATCAGTAGTGGAGTTAACGCTGATAACTTCAAATTGCCCGACATTTTTAACCTGAATGCTTCCCTTGTCGATGAGTGATGAGAGGCCGGTAAACCTGAGGTAACAATCTCCACGTGGCACTATTAACTTACCGCTACGTTCAACCTGGGCACCAGACGGGTAAACAGTTACATTGTCAACCCTGGTTTGAACAATTTTCTCAGGAGACTGGGCTATCAACAATATTGGCACAAGCCCAAAAATGGTTAAAAAGAGGTTTCTCATAACTCAGATATTTTAAGGTGTAATTTTTAACTTATTAAAAGACGTAACCAGAATAGGTTTAGTATAACTACTACACAAAGAAATCATGGATTTCTAACACGGGCATCTTTGTGCAAATTAATCACTTTTTTGTCTATATCTCAACTTTTGTATCTGCCTGAAGCCTTTAAATCCTGGCGCCAAATTGTTGATCAAACACACAAAGAACTTTATTCATTCATTTGGATTCCGCTGAAACCATGTTGATCTTATCCAACCATGAATAAGCACCCCGGGGATGCAAGGAAGCCGTATTTAAACAAAAGCAGTAATGTCACATAACATCACTTTGTTCAGATTTCCTATATCAGGCCTGATGACGTTAACCGCTTACTCTCAAACGACTGCAGAAATCAGTACAATTTACTTAAAACTGCCTTAAAGGCTTTCAGACATATTACCAAAACAAACATATTGAAAAAATCGTTGTTTATCATTACGTCAGGTATTTTACAGAAACAGGTTAGTTTTCATAATATCCGTAATGCATTTGAGCTCTTTGTTGATTGCATCAGGAAAGGACAGATGAACCGGAACACAAAGTAAGTAATATATAATTCTTTCAACCGGGTACATACTCGGCAGGTTTATATAAAACCAGATGTTAAAACATCTAAACAGGACACACTTATTAAAAATACTGAGAATCAGGACGAGTTCATGAAATGAAGCTCCAGATCGAGATCGGTTAGATTTAAAAGGTCACGACGAAATAGTTTTGTCAGAATAGAATTTGCTGGCAAAAGTTGACAAAACTGCCTTCCCGGCAAAACTCTTATTAACTTTGGATAGATGCTACAGAGCCTAAATAATTTTTTATATAAAAATTGAAACGCCCAAGATAAGAAATGAGCTCCAGTGATAGAATCTTGGAAGAATTCATCTCAATAATATAGAGAGAAAACCTATGAAGAATATTAACAATTGGCTGGCCTGGGCAATATTAACGGCTGGATTGCTGGTAACTTACGCTGCTACAATTTATATAAAATCTGAAATAGATATAAAAGATAAATCAGAATTTACGTTCGAATGCAAAGAGATTGCCAGTAAGCTGGATTTGCGTCTGCACGCATACGCACAGTTACTTCGAAGCGGAGCAGCTTATATTTCCTCCTCTGATACGATTACCCGTGAAGAATGGAGAAGCTTTATTAAACAATCAAAAGTTTACCTGAATTTACCGGGAATTCAGGCTATAGGTTACTCTTTAAAACTTGAAAAAAAGGAATTATACGGCCATAATACAAGTCTGCAACAATTAGGATTCACGGATTATAAAGTCTGGCCGGAGGGTAAGAATGAAGTATATTCATCCGTAATTCTGCTTGAACCCTTCACTGAAAGCAATCAAAACATGATTGGATACGATCTTATGACTGAAGATGTGTTCAAAGAAGCCATGGAAAGTGCCGGGGATAATGATATAGCAGCCCTTACAGGAAAAATCATTAAACCTTTTCGTATCAAAGCAGATGAGCAGTCCGACAATATAATGTTTGCGCCGGTATATCGTGCAGGTTCATCAATATCAACAGTCGAACAGCGTAGATCAGAACTTATCGGCTGGGTTTTTAGTCCAAACAGCATGATGAATATTATTTCAGGTATATTGATCAATTGGGAAACTATTGATAAAATTGGCAGATACAGATTACATATTTATGACGGGTTGAATTGTACAGCCCAAACATTGCTATATGAATCAACTAAGGTACAACCAAATACAAAAAAAGAGGATTTTAGGTTCACTCTGATTTTACCCATTGATTTCAACAAGCATCAGTGGACATTGCTATTTACACAAAAGAAAGGGAATTTACTTTATGAATTTGCAGGAGCATGGATCATACTGATCAGTGGAGTTATTATAAGTGTTTTACTGTTTCTACTCACCCGCTCACTAATTGGCACAAAGAACAGGGCACAGAATATAGCTGAGGAATTAACAGTCGAGTTAAAAGAAAGCGAACGTGTACTGAAAGAGTCACAGAAAATAGCGATGCTTGGCAATTATCGCTTAGATTTACAAACATATATTTGGTCAAGCTCAGAAATTCTGGATGCGATATTTGGAATTGACAGTAATTATGTTCATTCTGTTGATGGCTGGTTATCTCTCATTCATCCCGACTTTCGGGATTCCATAACAGAGAATCTCAACACAACGATTAAGGAGAAAGGTGTACTGGATATCAAATATAAGATTATAAGGAAAAACGACAAAGAAGAGAGATGGTTACATGGGCGTGGCAAATTTGAATATGATGCAAGAGGAAATCCGGTTGCATTAATTGGTACAGTTACAGATATTACCGATTTAAAACTTGCAGAAGAACGCCTGTACATAAGTCACGAATTGTATCGCAGCCTGTTCGAGAATGCACCAATCGGCATATACCAGACTACACCCGAGGGGAGAATTATCAACGCAAACCCAACCTTGCTTGGAATGCTAAAATTCAGCTCATTAACTGAATTACAAAAAAGAAACCTTGCAATTGAAGGTTATTGCAAAAATTCTCCAGTATCCCATGAAGAATTCATCATGAGGATACAACAGTACGGATACGCCAAGGACGTAGAAGGGTGCTGGCTGACAAGTACGGGAGAAGAAATACCAATACGTGAGAATGCAAGAATCGTAAAAGACACCACAGGATCAGCATTATTCTTCGAGGGAACCGTAGAAGATATTACCGAACAAAAAAAGGCTCAGAAATTACTTAAGGAAAGCGAAAACAGACTACGTTCAATCATAGAGGCATCACCTGTACCACTATTAATAGCAAATATCGATAACAACACCGTAGTAATGGCAAATGAAAGCATGGGCAGGCTTTTCAAAATCTCAATGTCTGAAATTACTCATCGCGAATGGAACGACTTTTTCCCCAACGGAGACATATTTAAAACATTAATAGCATCATTGAAATCTAACAATTTTATTGACAATTATGAAATGATCTTACAGAAATCTGACGGGGAATCGTTCTGGTGCTCTGTTTCTCTTCAGTTAATGTCGAATGACAACGAACAAATGGTAATTGCCGGATTTCATGATATAACCAAAACCAAGAATACCGAAGAAGAAATAATGAAACACAGGGAAAACCTTGAGGAAATGGTAGCCCAAAGAACCCGTGAATTAACGATTTCCCAACAAAAACTTCAGCAAAGTATAAAGGACATTTCAGATTACAAACTGGCACTGGATGAATCGGGAATCGTAGAAATAACCGATAAGAACGGGATAATAAATTATGTTAACAACAATTTCTGCAAGATATCAAAATATTCGAGAGAGGAGCTTATAGGGAAAAACCATAATATGCTGAACTCAGGGTTTCACCCTGTAGAATTTTTCGCTGAAATGTGGCGTACTATTTCACAGGGAGAGATATGGCGGGGAGAAATAAAAAACAGGGCCAAAGATGGAAAATACTACTGGGTTGATTCGACCATTATCCCCTTTCTTGATTCAGATAAAAAACCCTATCAATATGTTTCGGTCAGGTTTGATATTACCTTCAGAAAAACTTTTGAGACAGATCTGATTAAATCGAAAGAAGAAGCTGATTTATCTAACAGGGCGAAAAGCGAGTTCCTGGCCAACATGAGTCATGAAATCAGGACTCCGATGAATGCTATAATCGGATTTTCGGAGCTACTTACAAAATCTGTTCAAAACGAGAAACAACTTTCACAGATAGAATCTATTCATAGCAGCGGAAAGAGGCTTCTCCGGCTCATAAATGACATTCTGGATCTTTCGAAAATAGAATCAGGAGAGATTGAAATTATCCCATCTCCTGTAAATCTGAGAATAATTGCTGCAGAAATCAGGAATATATTCTCACTTAAGATAAAAGAGAAGAGAATAGTACTAAAAATAGACATCAAAAAAGCAGTTCCAAAAGTATTGCTAATAGATGAGGTACGGATTCGCCAGATATTATTTAATCTGATTGACAATGCAATAAAATTTACAGAGAAAGGACTTATAACTCTGTGCTTCGATATAATTAAAGGGCGTAAAACTGATGAATTCGTTACATTAAAGTTTCATATTAAAGATACCGGGATCGGTATTCCACCCGACCAACAAAAGTTAATTTTTGATCCGTTTATCCAAACAAAAGGTCAAAATGCCGCAAAATATGGTGGAACAGGGTTAGGGCTTTCCATAACAAAAAAACTAATCGAGAAAATGGATGGTTCGATCAGCCTTGAAAGCGAAGAAGGAAAAGGAAGCACTTTTAGTATTGAAATGAAAAATGTTCGTGTTATAGAAACAGAGACTAAAGCTGACCAGGAAGAATCTGATAAATCAACTATTATCTTTGATCCTGCAAAAATACTTATTGTAGATGACAACGATGAAAACCGAAAACTCATTATTGATATTCTGGAAGAATCTCCATTAACATTACTTCAGGCAGAGAATGGAAAAGAAGCTATTGATATTACCAAAAAAAACATTCCCGATTTAATACTAATGGACTTACGTATGCCAGTAATGGGTGGATTTGAAGCTACTGAATTGCTAAAAAATGATGATTCTACAAAATCAATACCTATCCTGGCACTAACTGCATCAATCAAAAGCCTGAAAGAAAAAGAAAACCTCCAGGTAATATTTGACGAACACCTGTTGAAACCAATCAAAAAAGCCGACCTTTTAGACTTGCTTACAAAATATCTGAAATACAGAAAAACAGATATTAATGAATCTGATCTCCCTATTGAACCAGATATAACCATGGAAGAGTTGCCAAAAGATCAGAGGGAAAAATTACCAGAATTACTGGCTATATTAGAATCAGAAATTCTTCCTGAATATGAAATAATCATTAAAAACCAGGTGATTAATGAAATAGAGCTATTCGGCAAAAAAATACAAACCATTTTAAAAGAGAAGCATCTCCAGATACTCCTTGATTATTGCAACGAAATTGAGATATACGCCGAACGCTTTGACTTCGAGAAATTGATGCAGACTGTCAGAAAGTTTCCTGCAATATTCAAATGGTTACAATCACAGAAAACAACCTAAAACAACTGAATAAATAAATCATTAACCAACCTAAAAATTTTCGCGGCTATGGAAATAAATAACAAATCGAATTACAAAATCCTAATTGTCGATGACGAACAAAAAAACATACAGATACTTGGAAGTATTTTGCGACAGGAAAACTATATAATTGGCGTGGCGACAAACGGAAAACAAGCAATAAACGCTCTTCTGGATGCAGGCGACTATGATATGGTGTTACTCGATGTAAACATGCCCGTAATGGATGGGTTTTCAGCATGTAAAGTTATCAGGGAACAGGAAAGCCTTAAGGATTTGCCTGTCATTTTCCTAACTGCGTTTGTTGATAGTGAATCAATTGTTAATGGCTTTGAAATTGGAGGTCAGGACTATATTACAAAACCTTTCAATTCGAAAGAATTACTTGCCAGAATAAACACTCATCTCGAGCTGAAACAGAGTAAGGATCAGCTTAAGCAAGTCAATAAATGGCTTGAAAAGAAGGTAAAGGAAAGAACTATTGAACTAGCTTCTGCTAACAGCAAACTTCTTCAGCTTGATAATGCCAAATCAGAATTTCTTAACATTATTAGCCACGAAATAAGAACTCCGCTAAATGGTATAATTGGAGCTATATCAATACTGAATGATTCTCAGCTGCCAGAAGAGGTAATAGAAATGTTTGAGATTCTGGATACATCAGCAAAAAGGCTGGAAGATTTTTCATATAAAGCGCTTGATATTTCCTATTTCAACACGATGGGAACAGATGCACTAAAGCTGAACAAAAACAATATAAACGAGTTAATTAAACAAATAATTCCACAGTTTACAGATATCACTACACAAAAGAACATTTCAATCGTTCTGGATACTGCGAAAAACTATCCCACAGCACTTTCTGATGAGCAGTATATTAAAAAATGCTTTACTTATATAATTGATAATGCACTGAGATTTGGCAGTAAAAATTCTCAGGTGGTTATTAAAACAATGGTTCAGGAAGAAAGCTTACTAATTTCAGTGGAGGATGAAGGGAGCCAGTTTCCTGAAGATTTCAATATAACTAACATGAAGCCTTTTAGTAATAGGTCACATATAGATTTTAATCCTGGATTATCTCTTTTCTTGTGCAAACAAATTGTTGAAGCACATAAAGGGAGGTTGGAAATTATTAATACGATAAAAGGGGCGATAGTAAACATAATAATACCGGCTGAACCATCCTGACATGAAATCAGACCAACAAAAGTTAAAAGAACATTCATGTAGATAAAATAATAACACACCAGGTATTAAGTCCGTCAGACAAAATAAACTCAAATTGCCAACCGTTCGCGGTATCAACAGATAACAAGAGCGATGGTAATTCTCCTTTCCTGATTTAATTACACAATTTTAAAAAATTGATACCTTAATAGATGGTAAAACCAAGAAATTAAAAGATGGGTTAAGACTCATTTTTAACCTCGTTTTTCAAAAAACCTCCTCACGCTCCTGGCTATAAAGACAACCTCCTTCTCACTCAAACCACTGAAAAAAGGCAGTCTGATAATACACTTGCTGAATCTGTCAGTATTGGGTAAAGGACGTCCATCATGGTGTGGTAAGAAGAAGTCGCTATTGTGCAAAGGCAGATAATGAAATACAGCATGAATGCCATCCCTGGTAAGATGTCGGAGCAAAGCATCGCGCTCATCACCATTACGCGTGACAATAAAAAACATATTGCCATTATCAGTAGCAAAATCGGGAATTGCAGGAATGGAAGCCCATCCATTTTCATTCACAAAACCCAAATGTTCAAGGTAGCTTTTACGTACCCTGAGGCGTTCTTTTTGTATACTTTTAAATGCCTCCAACTGTGCAAATAAAAACGCTGCAATCAATTCAGATGGCAGGAATGAAGATCCAACATCTACCCAACCATATTTATTTACTTCACCCCTGTAAAATGCAGCTCTGTTGGTCCCTTTTTCCCAGATAATCTCAGCACGGGAAGAAAAACGTTTATCGTTTACGGCCAGCAATCCACCTTCACCAGAAATGATATTTTTTGTCTCATGAAATGAGAAAGTTCCGAAGTGACCGATACTACCCAAAGGCTGTTTTTTATAATACGACCCGATTGAATGGGCAGCATCCTCTATAAGAATTAGATTATGCTTCTCTGAAATACGGATGAATTCATCCATACGACAGGCAACACCCGCATAATGTACAAGCACTATGGCTCTGGTACGCGAAGTGATAAGTTTCTCAACCAAGAAAGGATCCAGATTAGGATAGTCAGGCTCCACATCAGCGAAAATAATTGTGGCTCCGCGTAAGATAAAGGCATTGGCTGTTGAGACAAAAGTAAAAGAAGGCATAATCACCTCATCACCAGGACCTATATTACTGAGAATAGCAGTCATTTCAAGAGCATCACTGCAGCTGGTGGTCAGAAGTGCTTTACCGAATCCAAACCTTTTCTCGAAAAACTGGTGACATTTCTTTGTATAGGCACCATTGCCGGAAATCTGTCCAAATATTGCCGCCATCTGCATATGACGGGGTTCCTGTCCGGTAAAGAATGGTTTATTGAATGGAATTTTCATCAATTTAACGATTACAAAAAGCGGTGCTAAGGTAAAGAATATTGCGGTTTAACAGGTTTGGTGTAATTTCGCTGTATGGATAATATGCAGAGAAACAAACGTAGTCTGGCCCGTGACATTGCAGGAGTTTTTTCTGGCAATATAGCAGCTATGGGAGCCGTATTACTGACAAATATCGTATTATCCAGAGGATTAGGTCCAACAAATTACGGAATACTTACTTCCCTCCTGGCAGTCCTCATGGTAAGTGTGAGCATTGTTCAACTGGGAATCAACCGGTCAGCGGTATTCCACCTGGGTCAACAGATCATTCCCCGTCATACTACCATTAGTTCTGTATATACTATTTGGGGAATAACTTCACTTGCCGGAATTCTAATTTCCACGATCAGTGTTTTGATAATCAGAAACCCAAACTTTACAGCACTAATGGTGACTTGCGCGATGCTAGTCATTCCTTTCATCTTAGGCAACCTTTACAACAGCGGAATATTTCTTGGTCTTGAAGAGATAAGATACAGCAATATGCTTCATTATCTGCCTGCTTACCTCACCCTCTTTCTAAGCCTGCTCTTCGTATGGGTATTCAAATTAGGTGTAACAGGTGCTATTACGGCGGCATTAATCAGCTCTGTGGTTGCATTTGTTGTAACTACCCGACATCTTAAACGGGAATTTGAAATCAAAGTACCTGCTCCCCGTAATGCTACCTGGTCAGTTGGCAAACTTGGGATTGTGTATGCAATGAGCCATATGTTGCTTCAACTTAACTACAAGGCTGATGTATTAATGTTACAAAAGATGAGGTCAGCTGCCGAAGTAGGATTTTATTCCATTGGGGTCTCGATCACAGAGCAACTCTGGCTAATCCCTTTCACAATAGGGCTGGTTCTTATGAGTCGTACTGCCAACGACACAGACAATTCGGGAGCCGCACAGCGAACAGCTCTGCTACTTAGAATCGGAATTATTCTTGGAATTATCGGGTCAATAGCCCTATGGGTAGTCGCTCCTCTTTTAGTGCCCGTAATATTTGGCAAACCATATCTGGCCAGTGTCCCCATCATTCAATCCATACTACCCGGTATAGTAATCTTCATCATCTTCAGATTGCTTGAAAGTCATCTGGCGGGAAAAGGCAAACCTTACCTTGCACTTTGGGCATTAATCCCCTCTCTTATACTCAACATCGGGCTGAATTTATGGCTTATACCCCGCTATGGAGCCATCGGATCTGCTTGGGCTACCAATATAAGTTATGCTTCGGCGACAATAGTTTACGTTGCTATATACCTCCGTACAATGAATACCACACTTTGGGAATTGTTCGTTCCAGACAGACAAGATATTGAAAAAGCAAAAAGGTTGTGGTCGGAACGAAAGAAAAAGAAAAACAATAATGAAATTCAGGAATATGACCAGCCCCAAGGACTATAATGGCCTCACTGATAATTCCCAGGATAAGCTATAGCCTTGATGTTCCTATAACCCGGATACAAAAATTTAATCTCACAATCGCAGTTAATTGCATTATTAGTTAATAATTCTGCTACCCTCGTCATCGTCATTAATAATACGAATATGAGCATCTATTTCCTGTTGTAGTTCCTCGACATGGCTAATAAGCCCAACAATCCTATTTTCAAGGCGAAGAGTGCGAAGGGTGTCAAATACCATCTGAAGAGATTCTTTATCGAGCGAACCAAAACCTTCATCAAGAAAGAAGAAGTTATCGGTACCTGGCCGACGGGAATGAACAACATCTGCAAGAGCCAGTGCCAGGGAAAGTGATGCCTGAAAAGTCTGCCCGCCTGACAAGGTCTTAACGCTTCTTAAGTGCCCGCCATTTAAATAATCCCGAATAACAATATTGTTACCCTCAGCTAACTCCATGCTCAACTGTCGGTTTGAAAGCACATGAAACCTTTTGTTAGCAATTCCAACAAGTTGCTCAAGATAAACTGAAGAAACAAAATTCACAAAACCACTGGCTTTAAATAATTTCGCCAGATTAGCCAGATTAGCTGCTCGCAACTTCGCTTCCCCAAGTTCTATTTCAAGTCTTATTAATTCAGCATTTTGCTCTTTAGCCTGCTTCACCGACTGAAAAATTCTGTCAAGCGAAAGTGTCAACTCCTTCTGCTTCTCAATAACTAAAGCCAACGATTTAGAAGTTTCCTGATGTAAAACAGAGTTATAGGGCTCATCAGACAATCTTTCTGTCAATTCCGCAATTCTGCGATGCAAAGTTGCTGTAGTTTCACGATATGCATTAATTACTTTTCCGACCTCATTTTCATCAAATTCCAGGGTAAGTAATTCCAATACGGCATGCTTTCCGTCGAAACCTTCAGCTATTGCAGCAGCTTCCAGCTCAGAGTTCCGGTTATCAACAGACAACGAAAGCTCTTCTACCTGTGTCTCCAACATATTAAGAATGGTCTCATTCTGAAATAACAATTGTTGAAGTCGTAGTTTCTCTGCATTCAATTTATCATACTTTATGACAGCCTGTTGAATTGCCTCTTTTAACAGATTCATCTCCTGCTTCAATTCTTCTGGGCTATACCGGAGTTCTTCGGGAGAGAAGGATTTCAACCTTCGTTGTCCTTCAATCCGAATACTCAAATCATTCTTCTGAATTCCAAGCACTTCGATTCTTTCCCGGTATCGTGCAATGGTAGCTTCAAGTGCAGATTGCCTGCTTAATAAAGTGGAATACTCAGATTCTGCTTTTTGGTGTTCTGCCTGCTTTTTAAAGGCTTCAGCCCAAGTTTTCCGCACCTTCTCCTCTTCGTCAGGTTGAAATAATCCCCCGCCATCGAAATTAATCGAATGACCTGAATACTCTTTTTCTACCAATTGAATCTGTAATGACAATTCATTGATTCGCTGTTTCAAAGCATCTGACTGTTCATTTGAAACCAACACCCTGGTTCTCACTTGTTGAATCAATTCCTGATGGTCTCTGAGCCTCTTACGCCTTCCGGCCAAAGCTTCACCGGTCTGACTCATATCGACCTGAGAAAGCGGATCAGGATGATGAAGGCTGCCGCAGACCGGACAAGCCTCACCTTCGGACAGGGTACCGGCAAGACTTTGAAGCTTCTTTTGGAGTTCGAAATGATGTTCACTGACAACCAGTGTCTTTTCCTCATCAATCAGAAAACCTGATACTGCCCCGATGAATTCGTGCATATCCAGCCCGCTGCATACTTCCGGGAATGTTGAAGACAGAGTTCTAAGAGCTTCCTGTTGATTATGGGATAAAGCTTCCAACCGTTTGGTAAATTGCCCCCGCTCTTCATTTAAAGCTGCCAGGCTTTTCGTATACTGAAGGCGTTGGTCATACCACTGAACTATACGAGCCAAAAGAGGAAAGATTGCTGTCTGCTCTCTGACGTCCGTAAGTTGTTTAAAAGCGAAACCAATTGACTTCTTTAACGCGGCCAGTTTTCCCTCCTCAATGTTCAACAGTTCCTCTCCTTTGACAACCCGCTCCTCTATATCAGTCAACTGTTTAAGAAGTATTACCTGCTCAATTTGCAGTTGCAGCAATTCAACCCTGACTGTACGTTCCCCATTAAGCTGAAATGATGCAGATGCCTTTTCAAAAGCTTCATTAGCTACCGTCTCCTCTTGACGTAAATGAAAGGTGTTATTCTGCTGCTCGCGGAGCTTTGGCATAAGTCCGGCAAGCTTAAGTTCGTCAGCCTTCAATGCTTCTATTCGCGCAAGAAACTTCGACCGGCACAATATCACTTGTTTCAACTGAAGTTCAAGTGCAGAAATTTCATCTGCGCGAACAGAATGTACAGCAAGCTGATTTCTCCTCTCGGTCAGTTCATTGTCGATAGCCGCCAGTTCATGAAACTTTGTAAGCTGCTTGTTTAGTTCTGTCACTTCTTTTTCAAGACCAGACAATACATCTGAATATTCAGTAATGAGTTGCTGGTGAGTCTCAAACCAATCGTCGTCGTGCTTAACCAGGTTAGAACATTTCCCTTCGAGGCGGCTAACCATCTGGCCTGTGACGGATTCCAACTGTGCTACCCTTGGTGCAAGCTCAAAGCGATTGAGATCAAACAGTTCCTTCATCATCCGGGTACGATCTGTATCCCCCAGTTGAAGAAAATCCTGAAAGCGTCCCTGTGGAATAATCACGGCACGTCTGAAGTTATCGTAATTAAGCCCTACTGCCCGCTGGACATCCCCCAAAGATATTGGTATCCATTCAGAATCTTCACGTCTGTATGCAACATGTTCGTATGCTTTTGCATCGTCGAAACGTTTTTTATTACGTTGTCCCTTAACAATACAACGGTAGACTACAGCCGGGAAACCTGCTGTAAATTCAAAGTCAATAAGAAGCTGATTGCTCCTCAGATTCATCATATTATAGGTTCGCCCATCGCGTTTATTGAGCCTCTCAGTCTCACCAAAGATAGCATAGGTAATAGCTTCAATAATAGCACTCTTTCCCGATCCTGTTCGTCCAAAAATTCCGAAGAGCCGGGCTTGTACCAGCGGACTGAAGTCAATTGTAGTCCGATGGCGGTATGAGTATATACCCTGAAGGGTAAGGGTTAAGGGAATCATAATTAAAAACTGAAAAATAATCCGGAAGATCAGCTATCCGGTTAAACAACCACCCCACTGATCTGTTAGGTCATGCAAAGCTATTGATTTCACCGCTCAATCCACAGCACCGAATTTCCGGTGTTATATTCATTTTGTTCCCAGAGCTTGTTCGCCGGATCTAAGATCCATTTGCCATCAACAATAAATTTGTAGCTATATTTTCCAGGGGCAAGGTAGGCAGGTAGCAGCCATTCCCCCTCCTTTTTATACATCTTGTAACCAGGCTTCGCCCACCCGTTGAAGGTGCCTGATACAAATACCTCCCGGGCATCAGTATAGCCTTTCAACCTGAAGGCATAATTGGGGCTAACCACCAAAATTGAATTACCATCTCCCCTGGCACTGTTGTTAAACGGATTATCCGGGTCTGCCATCCATTTCCCATCTACAATAAACTTGTATTCATAGGTTCCGGGAGCGAGAACATAAGGCAGTTCCCAACCATTACCTGTTTGAATCATTTGAAGCTCCTGACGATTCCAGGCATTAAAATTCCCTGAAAGGACAACCTTTCTGGCTGTTGTATATCCTCTTAACCTGAAAGTCATTGTATCACCAATACTGAAAAAGGAGTTTTGATTACCCTTTCCATCGGGTCGATTAACCCTGGCATTTGGGTCGAGAATCCATTTTCCATCCACAATAAACTTGTATGCATGTGTCCCTTCTCGTACCCACAAAGGAAGTTCCCAACCCGTATCTGTTTTGGACATTCTAAGGCCTCTGTCGCTCCATCCGTTAAAACTGGCACCGACCATTACACGACGTGCATTACTAAATCCTTCAAGGAAAAACCGATAATTATATACAAATACCACTGAATTTTGGCTGCCGGCTTCGTTATCACGCCTGATATAGTTCTCAGGATCAATAGTCCAATTACCGTCAACGATGTATTTATACTCATATTCACCAGGCTTGAGAGGAAAAGTAACTGACCATCCCTTTTCTGTCTTTTCCATCCTTGTGAGCATCGTACTCCAGTTGTTAAAGGTGCCCGACAACATTACTTTCCGGGCTTTTTTCTCTCCTTTTAACGTAAAAGTAACAAGCCCATCATGGTAGCTGAACACCTCAGGATCAGCAAACCTATTGACGCCAAATTTCGCAACAGGCTGATGGGTCATGTTTTTAACTGTTTTATACCATCCTTCGTCTACCATCACTACATCAGAGCCTACATTTTCGGGTTGCTCCGACCAAAGCGCTTTCGAAAGCATAAGTATATCAGTCCCCGTTCTCTGCGCAGTCCAGACTGCTTCATTGGTAACTATGGCCGGAATACCTTCAAGTGCCTGTCTGAGAACTGCTGTATCGACATCGAAACGTGCGGCATTTTCAACCAGTGAAGCCCAGGTCTGCTTCAGGTTAATACTAAAGACAAGACGATCACCTTCTACACGACAAACAATACCATTCTGTTTATCCATTGAGACAAAATCCTGCCCGGTCAATGGCATCCATCCCATCAAACACCAGGCAATTAATACAGCAGCTAATTTACCAGTGTTCATTCTTCGTCCCCTTTCGTTTTGAATTTAAAACCAACCTCTTTCTTTCGTAAATTAATACAAACAATACAGTTTTCCAGAAAACTGAATCCGAGCATACCATCGATTCGGGTACCATAAGCTTCGCTCAAATGATCAAGTGGCGTAATTACTACATCAAGACTGGAAAATTGCTTTGGCCCAACGGTAAGTTGATTAAGCTGACCAAAAAGTACCTCCCGACGTGAAGAACCCGCCCCACGTAGATTTGTGCGTCGTGTAATACTAACCTCATTCAGTATCTCATCTCCCACCCGGGCTGAAATAGCATTAGTTTCAGCTCCCGTATCAAGGCAGAAATTTAGTTCGTTTTCACCTATCAGTCCTTTGACTATGACCACATCACGTCGGCCAATAATAGGAAGGACGCAGTCGGGTTTAAAGGATTGGGAAGAGGCATCCAGTTTAGCTCCTTTTTTAGTTATTCTGTGAAGTCGCAGCTGATTTCCTGCAAAATCGATCTCGATTTCAAAACCTTTGATCATATCGAAACCAAATAAGCCAAGAATTCTGACACCCCGCTGATTTTCAATATGCCCAAGATCAGCCATATCTGCCGTCTGATTCACATAGTAAAGGTCACCAATATCAATTCTGTCTACTTTAATCCTTTCAACCAACCCGACACCTCCCGTTATTCCATGAGCAGTTTCTACGTTCATTGCTTTATATTCACGGAAATAGGTTCTGTTGAGAACCAATCCGGTAGCACCGGTATCGAATACAAAATTACCGCTTTGACCGTCAACCTGCGTTTCGATAAGCAACAGCCTGCCAGCCCTCTTAAGTGGTATTGTGATAGATTCAAAATCACCAAGAGGCTCAGCCCGGTATACCTCCTCATCGGGCAGATAACCGGCCGGAGAATCTGTCGTAACCAGCGCATCAGCATACAAGGCCTCTCCCCGCAGCGTAAAAGCCTGTAGCGAGAGCAACGGCACCAGAACAACTACCGACCAAATATTCAATAATTTGTTAAAGAATTCAGGCATGTTATCAGCATAGTATTCCCGAAAACATCATACATCAACCACAAAGATCGCAAATGATCGGGATGTTATCAACCAATGTGACGAAAAAAAAGACCCCTGGTTACGAAAAAATCTCCCTTTCGGGAGATTTTAAACACTTGTATCCTATAGATTACGGAGCCTGCCTTATCGCCTTACCTTAACAGGTTGAATCATATTCTCGGGTTTAAGTACCTCTTCAAGCTCATCTTTTGACATGAGCTGTTTTTCAAGTACCAGATCATAAACCGACCTGCCCGATTCCAGGGCCTCTTTAGCTACAATGTTGGAGGCTTCATAACCAATATACGGATTCAGAGCTGTAACAAGGCCTATACTGTTTTCTACATAATCGCGACAACGTTTTTCATTCGCTGTAATTCCACGGACGCAACGAACAAGCAATGTTTCCATCCCGTTCTTCAGCATCTCGATGGATTCAAACAGGCTATATACAATAACTGGCTCCATCACGTTAAGCTCTAACTGGCCGGCTTCGGCAGCAAGGGTGACTGTCAGATCATTCCCAATGACCCGGAATGCAATCTGGTTCATGACTTCCGGAATTACCGGATTGACTTTACCCGGCATGATGGATGAACCCGGTTGCATCGGTGGCAGGTTGATCTCATGCAACCCACAACGCGGGCCACTTGACAGTAATCGCAAATCATTACAGATTTTCGACAATTTCACTGCCAACCGTTTAACAGCAGATGAATACATGATAAATTGACCTGTATCGCTGGTTGCTTCAACAAGGTTTTCAGCAAGTACGACATCCATTCCTGTTATATCCCGCAGGTGCTCGATTACCCGTTCACTGTAACCAGGTTCGGAACAAATACCAGTACCAATTGCCGTAGCTCCCATATTTACCTCCAGAAAGAGGCGGGCATTCTGATTCAGCCGCTGGATTTCTTCTGTCAATGTCACTGCATACGCTCCAAATGACTGTCCCAAAGTCATTGGAACTGCATCCTGTAATTGAGTGCGCCCCATTTTTATAACATGGGCAAACTCTTCTGCTTTAACTTTAAATCCATTGGCGAGATTCTGAAGCACCTCCACCAGTTTGATGTTCATGTTGTACAACGCGATACAAACCGAAGTCGGGTAAGCATCGTTGGTCGATTGCGAAAGGTTAACATGATTATTGGGGTGGCAATGGTTATATTCGCCTTTCTCATGGCCCAGAATTTCAAGGGCACGGTTTGCAATTACTTCATTGGCATTCATGTTGGTGGAAGTACCCGCACCGCCCTGAATCATATCAACAACAAAATGATAATGGTATTTTCCGTTGATAATCTCTTCACAAGCCTGTACAATGGCGTCGGCTATCGGTTTCGACAGCAGTCCAAGATCATGATTTGCCCTGGCAGCTGCCATCTTTACTATAGCAAGTGCTTCGATAAGCGCGGGATAAAAGTTAAGCGAGACACCACTGATATTGAAATTTTCAAGGCCGCGAAGTGTCTGTACACCGTAGTAATTCTCGTAAGGAACTTCCCGTTCACCCAGCAAATCATGTTCATTTCTGGTTCGCCCCGACAAATATTGGGCAGCAGAATTAACCAACCGGTTATTGGTCTGGCGCATTCGTCGCGAAATAACCCTCGCTACATTCGAGAAAACCTTCAGTGTAATGGGTCCGTTTTCACTAAAGAACCTGCGATGTATCAATAAAACTGTGCTTTCCGTAACAGTTCTCGCTGAAGTACTATGAGGTGCGTCGTCCGAAAGACTTCCCTCACCCAGAAAATCAAGTTTCCCGAAGTAAGCCAGGCGCTCCTCCTTACCAAAAGGGGTTTTCTTATACAATTCAACCTCACCCTCGTATATAAGATAAATATGCTCACGCGGGCTTCCCTGAGCGAAAAGGGAGGTATTAGACAGAAAACGTTTGACTTCGATACTTCGTGCTACTGTTTCATACTCTGGATCGACGAGACCTTTAAAAAGCTCAATCTTCCGAAGAAACTTACTAATAAGATTTAAATCCATGATTGTGATTATTTTACGATTGAAAAAATTGATAAATTCTTCCTTTGCAAAGATCGCTATTTTCGTTAAACAAAGTCATTAATTGTTAATAAATTAACAATGTTAATCAGTTAACGAAAATAAATAAAGCAAATTGCCCGCTGACTGAACATAAAATATATCACCAGAACAGTTGATAACCAGTCTGATTTATAAAATAAAGGAAATTACAACCCGGAATTTAGCTCTCCTAATAAAACCCGAGACTACCTACCAGCCATCCAGCTATAAGTAAAACAAATGAAACCGTATAGAAATTCTATCCGGCAGAATGAACCATGGATCAACCGCAGATCAACCGTAGATTAACCGTAGATTAACCGTATAAACCGGGTTAATCTACGGTTGGTTTTCGTTTCATTTCCGAAGTAAATTCATCAAAAATCATAGTATAATACTTAAAACGCTACACCCGGGTGGTATTTTATACTCTTAAGCCTAAAAAATCAATTGCGGTCAGAAGAAGGAAAAAATGCCATCCCCCGTCCGGATTTTCTGTATCAAAATTTACGGGAGGGTAGCTATTCCTTTCAAGAAAAAAGTAATAGATCAGGTCAACATCCCGGATGAAGACAGATAAAATATGAGATTGAATGAAAGGCAGCCCTGACATGATAACTTCGACATAACATACTTAACGAAGAACATCGCAACACTACATCCAGAAGAAAGCATGGTATCGCCATTCGTCTTATCTTTGCCGGCAAAAAACCACCCAATGACACGTTTAAGTGTAAACATCAACAAAGTTGCCACCCTAAGAAATGCGCGAGGTGGCAATATACCCAATGTACAGCAGGTTGGCATTGACTGTCAGCGCTTCGGCGCCCAGGGAATTACAGTACATCCGCGACCGGATGAACGCCATATCCGGTATGAGGATGTCAGGTTACTTCGTCCGTTAGTGCTGACCGAGTTCAATATTGAAGGATACCCGAATCGTGAATTCATTGATCTGGTGCTCTCAGTAAAACCCGAACAGGTTACACTCGTCCCCGATCCACCTGATGCCTTAACAAGCAACGCGGGATGGGATACCATCGCTAACGAGTCTTTTCTACATGAAGTTATATCAGAGTTTAAACGACATGGAATCAGAACATCTGTATTCGTTGGTACCGATATTAAGCATGTAGCCCATGCTGCCAATTGTGGAGCTGACCGTATAGAACTATATACAGAGCCCTATGCCCTTGAATACCCTTCAAACCCTGCCGCGGCACTTGCACCGTTTGCGAGGGCAGCCCGGATAGCCACTGATAACGGACTGGGCATCAACGCAGGGCACGACCTTAACCTTGAAAACCTGGAATTCTTCGCGAAGGGAATCCCATTACTGGCAGAAGTGAGTATCGGGCATGCCCTTATCGCTGATGCACTCTATTACGGCCTTGAAAATACGATTCAGCTGTACCTGAACTGTCTAAGATAAGTCCTCCGGGAGGAAGTGCTGTACTTCATTCATAGTTATCTTTCCGATGGCTACTCTGAAGGATTGTCCCGGGTACGGCTTCTGATCATCCTCTTGCAGAATTTCAAATTGTTTACAAATAGTGATTTTCGAAACACATCTTCACTAAAGCATTCAACACCATCCGGTTATTTCGGATAAACGTAGCGGCAGATTGCCTGCCATTTTTTTCCCTACCTTTGCACCCGTTTTCACAAAACCCATTGTAACACACCATGCTCGAAAAACTGGAAGCAATCTATCAGCGCTGGCTTGAAATAGGACGCCAAATCAATGATCCCGACATAATGGCTGACATGAAACGATATGTCAGACTGAATAAAGATTACAAAGACCTTCTGCCTGTGGTAGAGGCCTATAAAAAATACGACAATATCACAGCAAATCTGGAGTCAAGCCGGGAGCTTCTCTATAACGAAAAAGACGAAGAATTACGTGAAATGGCCAAGGAGGAGATAAACTCCCTGATTGAACAGAAAGACAGCCTTGAAGATGAGCTCAAGGTATTACTGTTACCCAAAGATCCTCAGGATTCAAAGAATGCTATCCTTGAAATACGCGGTGGTACCGGAGGTGATGAAGCGAGCATTTTCGCCGGTGACCTGTACCGTATGTACCTTAAATATTGTGAAACCAAAGGATGGAAGGTCGAGTTGGTGGATGCAACCGAGGGGACGCAGGGAGGATATAAAGAAGTCATCCTGAACGTAATAGGTGACGGCGTTTATGGCCACATGAAATATGAGTCGGGGGTTCACCGTGTTCAACGGGTTCCTAAAACAGAAACACAGGGAAGAATTCACACTTCGGCAGCATCGGTGGTCGTGCTTCCAGAAGCAGAGGAGGTTGATATAGATTTGAAGGCATCTGATATTAAGAAAGAAACCTTCTGCTCGTCAGGACCCGGGGGCCAGAGTGTAAATACCACATATTCCGCGGTGAGGCTTACCCACATACCCACCGGTATCGTGGTATCGATGCAGGATGAGAAATCGCAGATCAAGAACCTTGATAAGGCAATGCGTATCCTGCGTTCAAGAATCTACGAAATTGAATACCAGAAATACATGGACGAAGTAGCATCCCGCCGCAAGACAATGGTATCTACCGGCGACCGGTCTGCAAAAATCCGTACCTATAACTATCCCCAGGGGCGCATCACCGACCACCGGATCAATGTCTCTGTATACAATCTCCCCGGTTTCATGGACGGGGGCATTCAGGATATGATCGACCAATTGCAAATGGCCGAAAATGCAGAACGCCTGAAAGCTGATGCGATTGAATAAAACGAGGATGCCTGAAGTTGTACTTCATACCCGTTACTTCTGTCAGGCATTCGCTTTTTCACATATACCAACAACCAAATTGACCTAAAATCATGACCCGTGAAGAACTGATAAACCTGATCCGGCGTAAACGCTCATTTCTTTGTGTAGGATTAGACAGCGATATAAGAAAGATCCCGCAACATTTGCTCGGTGAACCTGATCCAGTTTTTGCTTTCAATAAAGCAATCATTGATGCAACTATTGACTTTGCAGTAGCCTACAAACCGAATCTCGCATTTTACGAAAGTCGTGGAGTAAAAGGGTTGCAAACGCTTGAACGTACGATGGATTACCTGAACAGGTTCAAAAGTGAGGTATTCACGATAGCAGATGCTAAAAGGGGCGATATAGGCAATACTTCGGAACAATATGCCCGGGGGGTGTTCAGCCGCCAGGATTCAGGGCTAGAATTTGATGCCATTACTGTTGCGCCATACATGGGTGAAGACTCGGTAAAGCCATTTCTTGGTTTCGACAGGAAATGGGTCATTTTACTGGCACTGACATCTAATAAAGGCGCATTCGACTTTCAGTTGACTGAGAACAAACATAATGGGAACCGCCTTTTTGAAGAAGTTTTGACAAAGTCAAAAGAGTGGGGTAATGAAAACAACATGATGTATGTTGTCGGGGCTACCAAAGCAGAGATGCTTTCTGACATCCGTAAGATTATTCCTGACCATTTTCTTCTCGTTCCTGGCGTCGGGGCACAGGGAGGCAGCCTGAGTGAAGTTGTAAAGCACGGCATGAACGATGATTGCGGGTTGCTGATCAATGCTTCGCGCAGTATCCTGTTTGCCTCTGCAGGTGAAGATTTCGCCCTTATGGCCAGAAAAGAAGCTGAGAAAATGCAGGCAGAAATGAGCAACCTTCTTCGCTAATCAGCCATTAAAAAAGATTGCAGATTAACAGTAGACCGAATTCGAAGTTAACCTGCATGATAAAAGTCCTGATATCATTCTGATTGCGGGAGCTTTCCTGAAGGCTTCGGTTAAAAGAAAGAGGGGAAGAATCTCCATCTGGAACCTTCCCCTCCGTTATTTTCAGATAATTCCCGAAGGAATCTATTTCTTCAACTCTTCCAGCTTTGCCTTAAAACCGTTCACCAGATCATCCATGACCTCTTTCACCGAACTGATGGAGGTAGCTCTAAATGCATTGCTTCCGGCGAAAGCATAGCCATTGGCCATGTTCCCGCGATAAGCATTCATCAGGGCAGAGATAATGCAATATGGAGTACTGGTAATGTCGCAGGTTTTGATACATTTTACCGGGCAACTGATCGGATGCTTTAACCCGTTGCGTACTTTTTCAATAAAGCTATTCCTGATAGCCCTTCCGGGCATTCCGACAGGACTCTGTATAATCTCTATTTCACTTTCTTCAGCATTGATATATGCCTGTTTAAACACATCAGAAGCATCACACTCGCGGGTAGTAACAAAACGGGTACCAAGTTGAACAGCACTTGCACCACGCTGGATCATATCGTAAACATCAGCACCACTATAAACACCTCCGGCAGCAATGACAGGAATAGATCTGTTGTATTTTTCTTCGTATACCCTCACTTCATGAACCACTTCAGGGACAAGATTCTCAAGAGCAAAATGAGGATCATTGATCTGTTCATTTTTAAAACCAAGATGCCCCCCCGCTTTAGGGCCTTCAACCACAAATGCATCAGGTAAATAGTCATATACTGATTTCCATTTCTCACAGAGTAATCTCGCGGCTTTACCTGACGATACGATAGGTGCCAGCTTGGTTGTTGAACCGGGAGTGAGGAATTTAGGCAGATTCAAAGGCATACCGGCACCTGAGAAAATGATATCAACTTTCTCGGCAATAGCTGTTTTGACCATGTCTTCATAGTTTGACATAGCCACCATGATATTGACTCCGATAATTCCTTTGGTTTTTTCCTTCACTTTTCGAAGTTCTTCCTTTAGCCCTATGATACTGGCCTCCAGAAAGTCGGATGAAAACTTGCGGTAAAGCAGACCCAGCCCTGCACTGGATATTACCCCTATTCCACCTTCATTAGCCACAGCAGCAGCCAGTCCTGAGAGGCTTACACCTACACCCATACCACCCTGTATAATGGGAATCGGCACAACCAAATCCCCTATTCTTAATTCGCGCATGAAATCAGTTCCTTGTTATTACAGCTGCAAAGATACACAATCCATCAGTTAATAAAACATAATATTTTGAAAACGAACAATTTTCGACCAGAAAACGTCCATTTAAGCTGTCTTTTAACCATTTGACCAATTCATCAGATAAAACTGCCTGCTAAAGGTTTAACGGGCGATCGATATAATTTGAAAAATCGGTACGACGTGGACGATAATCTTCATCCATCAGCCTCGAAGCAATCAGGTAATCGGCTGTTGCCCTGTTATTGGCAAATGGCACGTTGTATACAACTGCTATTCTGAGCAACGCCTTCACATCCACATCGTGAGGTTGTGGTTGCATTGGATCCCAGAAGAAGATCAGCAAATCAATTTTCTGTTCTGCTATCAGAGCACCCAATTGCAAATCTCCTCCCAAAGGGCCTGATAATAACTTCACCATGTTAATTGTACTTACTTCCTCTTCTGCCTTCAAGGCAGCTTCAATTTTAGAACCTGTGGTGCCGGTACAGATCAGCTTGTGCCGGGTAAGCAATGAACTGTTCCACCTGACCCATTCCACCAGATCAGATTTACAGTTATCATGTGCAACGATAGCAATCGTTTTACAGACTGGTAATGTCGGAGCCGCCTTTTCAATCATATCCGAATATTTGGTATTATCACGCAAAGGTAAAACTTCCCTCTCCAATAAAATCCTCTGGTAACAACAATTATTGTAATTGCATTAAACCTGATCATTTCTGACAGGTCTACTCAACCATGAAAACCAGAAAAAAGATGATAATATGAAAAAAGCACTTTTTCTCGCTGGATTAATTCTTTCGGTTATATGCTTCCGGTATTCTGAAGTTGTCGGGCAGCAGTTACCGGCAGAAATGTATCTTTCGACAGATGGTCATATGCTATTTACGGGAGGGAAGTCGCCATCAGGACTATATGATTCAGCTATAATCAGACGGATAGATCTTCAGTTTTCACAGGCCAACTACTGGAATCTGTTGAAGCAGAATTATGAAAGCCAGACAGAGATACCAGCCACAATGACTGTTGAAGATGTCGTATATGATAGCGTAGGAGTCAGGTTTAAGGGAGAGACCTCTTACACCCAGTTACCCCAAGGATCGGAAAAGATGTCTTTCAATATCTCGGTAGACTTCGTCCATGAGGATCAAAGAATAATGGGCTACAAAACTCTGAACCTTCACAATTGTTTTCAGGATCCTTCTTTCCTGAGAGAAATATTTTATCTTCACCAAAACAGGTACAATATACCCGGGGCAAGGGCCGCCTTCATTGAACTGTATATTAATGGTGAGAACTGGGGAATATACCCCAGTCTTCAACAAATGAACAAAGATTTCCTGGAAGAATGGTTTCTGAGTAATGATGGAGCAAACTGGCGAGCAGATGCACCAAGATCTGGAGCACCTGGGCCGGGCCCGGGAGGTTGGGGCGATGGTACTGCAGCACTTAATTATCTTGGGAGCGATACCGCATTATACCAGGAGCATTATACCCTTAAAAGCAGCGACACTGAGAATCCATGGCAAAAACTTGTTGATGCGTGCTATTACCTGAATAACACTTCAATTTCGAACATGGCTACTGTGGTGCCTCAATATATTGATGTTGATCGTTCATTGTGGTTCCTGGCTTCAGAAATTGCCTTCGGAGATGATGACAGCTATGTATTTAAAGGAAAGATGGATTACTACGCCTATTACGAACCCGAGACCGGTCGTCTTACACCCATGGAGTATGATGGCAACAGCGCGATGGTAAATTCAAACATTAACTGGAGCCCATTTATGAACCAAAACAATGTTAATTACCCACTGTTGAATAAGCTTCTTGCTGTTCCTGAATATAGGCAGCGTTATCTGGCTCACCTGCGAAGTATCATTTCAAATCAATTCGATGTTACAAAAACATCAGCAATGCTTGATGGTTTTCAGTCTCAGATTGACCTTCTTGTTCAGAATGACCCAAAGAAACTATATACCTACTCCGAATTCATAAATGAAATCACGACCCTGAAAAACTTCATATCAACCCGAAGAAACAATCTGCTATCAAATAGTGAGGTAGCACAAACAGGGCCAGACATCACAAATGTAGCATTTTATGATGAATCCGGAATTGCCTGGGCTGCACCACAAAATATGAAGGAGACAACTGTCAGGGCAACTGTTACACACCCAGAGGGGCTCTCTTCAGTTAAACTTATGTATAGCGACAAAATTGTAGGCAATTTCGCCACGATACTTATGTACGATGATGGAGCACATAATGATCTTGACCCGGGTGATGGAGTTTATGGTGCATCATTACCGGCAAGAACATCCGGAACATGGATTCGGTTTTATATCGAGGCAGCCGCATCTACGACAGCTAAAACAGTAACTTACAATCCCATTGGGGCAGAACACAATGTTTACATCTATCAGGTTGAAGGAGTATCTTTCACACCCGGCACACTTGTTATAAACGAAATAATGGCAGACAACTCAATGACAGTCAGCGATGAAGCAGGCGAATTTGACGACTGGTTTGAATTATTTAATGGCGGAACGGAAACAGTTGACCTATCAGGATACTACTTAACTGATGACGAGACTAATCCGACCAAATGGGAAGTACCTGATGGTATACCCATTGAGCCCAATGGTTATCTGATATTTTGGGCTGATGAAGATGAAGAACAAGGCTTAATGCACACTAATTTTAAACTTTCAAAAGGAGGCGAAGTTTTAATACTGACAGATAGTGAAGGGTCGACAGTTGACTCGGTTGTATTTGGAGCTCAAACAACTGATATGAGTTATGCCAGGGTACCAAATGGAACTGGCGATTTTGTTATTCAATCAGCCACCTTCAATGCATCCAATAGTTCTACAAGTATCGACTCCCCAACAACAGAATCGGAATCAGTATTATTATTTCCCAATCCTGTGAATTCCATTTTGACAATCGAAGTTCCCGAAACAATGATCGGACAAGAATTGCAAATTTACAATAGTACTGGTCAATGCATACTGAAGCAGGCTGCCGGGAGGCAGCAGCAGATAGATTTTTCGCAACGACCTGCTGGTTTCTGGTTAATTAGGGTTGGAAACCGCACTTTCAGGGTATTATCTACCCGATAGGCGCTGGACTATTTCAACAAACAGCCCTGCTCCTTATGGAGCAGGGCTTTATTTTGTATGGCATAATTGGTACCTGAAAGAATTTCACACTGGCATCCCTTATGATGATTAAATATTCACAGAAAGATCACGGGAATAATATAAAATCTGTTAATCATGTATTAACCGACTCACAAGCAGAAATCGGGATAAAACCCTTTCTATCTGTTTATTTTCCCCCGGGAATGACAGTTTTCTAAAATGATCCTCTGTTTTAATCTGCCAAACGAGGGCAGTATTATTCCTTTCACTCGCCATTTATTAATATTATCTACCTAATATGAGGGTAACATTAATACAGGTTGGTTTCTGACATCAGTCATTGAGATCTATTGGCAGAACAGTAATGTTATTACTGGTATCAATAGCAATGTCATAGTCAAAACAGTTACTCACATTGACAACTTTAACATAGTCAACATTACTTACCGTGATAGTAAATGTAACCTGTCCTGCAGCATAACTCTGGTAAGAAGAGGCGTTTCCCGGGTCAATGTTATTAATGTTGATCGTATTCCCTCCGGTAGTTTTAATTTGAACGCTCGCTTTATTGGTACCATTGTTAATGATTCTTGCACGGGGGTCTTTCCCGCTACAATTATCACTACAGCTATTCGAAACAAATGCCATTACTACAAACATCAAAATCGACAATACTTTTTTCATGGTTTAAGGATCATTTAAGTTAATTAATATATCACATATTTCACAATTGATTCCGATTAGTCAGATGTTAAACAGGTTTGGTTGTATATACAAAAGCAAGGTTTTATTTTCCCTGGTTATAACCGGTACGTATTCAGCCACCCCGCTTAATCCCCTGATAGTTCCCTACAGACAACAACACGAAATAGTTTATATCTACTCTATAACCAGTTTAATTTCACGAGCGTCAAGTCGGACCTCAAGCCACTTTCTGATCTTCTCTCTATCGTTCGGACTCAAGTCCCCGCTATTTATTGAAAGAGTGATCAATGTTACACTTTCACCATCAGAACTATCCGAGAATCGGATTGATTCAGCATAGGAGCAGGATTCAATTTGCGGAAAAAGCGGTTTTAATTCATTCAACAGTGTTAGTCCTGTATATCTCCTTTGATTTAAACTGTCAATTACAGCCTGTTTTACAGCTGCTATATGTTCAATCTTTCCCAATTTTTCACGCAAAAGAAAAACCTCTGCTATCTTGCTTTCATCTGATGAATATATGGAAAGACCTTGTCTGATCACAATGGAAGCATCTGTTAGTCTAAAATCAGCTGCCTTTTCCTCGATAGCTCTCTTCTGTTCATCACTCATTTTAACACCGCCATAAGTCAGTGTGATAATACGCGAATCTGGATCAATCTCTTGGTTCAGCAGATAATTTCCCTCAAATGTCTGGACATTAGAAATATACCTGTTTGCATTTTCTGCAAATTTTTCTTTGAGCACTAGTCCATAACCGAAATAGATGCTTGGAACAATAACCAGGAAAATCACAGTTGATATTAACCGGTTCACTTTTTTCTTCTGTTTTTCATCAACAATCGTACGTAGCGGGAATTTCAAAATCTGAGAAATAGCTACCGAAGACAATGCAATAAAAACAGTATTAATGGTAAACAGATACATGGCTCCGAAAAAGAAACTCATCTGCCCCGTAGCCAATCCGTATCCTGCTGTACACAGGGGAGGCATGAGTGCAGTAGCTATGGCAACTCCCGGAATTACATTTCCTTTTTGCTTACTACTAATAGCTACCACTCCCGCCAAACCACCAAAAAGAGCTATCAGGACATCATAAATAGTCGGGCTGGTACGTGCTAAAAGTTCAGAATGTGCTGTTGCAATAGGGCTAACAACAAAATAAAGTGTTGAAGCTAATAGTGCTGCTATAACAGCAAACGAGAAATTGCGTACTGATTGTTTGAACAATAAAAAGTTATAGGTAGCAATACTGTAACCCATCCCATTAATTGGTCCCATTAACGGGCTGATTAACATAGCACCGATGATTACAGCTGTTGAGTTCATATTTAACCCAACAGAAGCAACAATGATTGCAAAAACAAGAATCCACAGGTTAGTCCCTTTAAACACAGTATCTCTGACAATGCTTTCGTGGATTTTCTCGTAATCATCCAGTTCTGGGTGAAGATTAAAATATGCAATCACCTTCTTAAACAATTCAACCGGGTCTTGATTCATATTATTTTTTTAAAAAATATTTCTATCGAACGCTTTATTCCAAGATTTAACCTGCAAATAAGCTAAAAAAACAGTAATCTCATATATCGGGCACCAATTTTCGGAGTATACTCATAAATATTAGTTCAGGTTGAGGTATCTCTATATACCAAAACAAGAGCAATCAACACAGTTGATAAAGTATAACTTCACCCATACTATTCAGATGTGGGTAACTCAGCCTCATTTGTAATACAGATATCAAGATCACGAAGCAAACCATCTTCAATACTGTATATCCATCCATGGACAGTAAGGCTGATCCCTGACCTCCATGCTTTCCTGACAACGGTGGTATTGCAGACATTAACCACCTGTTCACGAATATTCAATTCACACAACCGGTCAAATTTCTTCTCAGAATCCATTGCATCCAATTCAGATTTATGAAATCTGTACACATCCTTAATATGTCTGAGCCAGTTATCAATTAATCCGTGATCTTTATCTTCCAGAGAAGCCTTTACCCCCCCACAGCCATAATGACCACATACAATGATATGCTTTACTTTCAAAACTTCCACCGCATATTGTATTACCGATAAACAATTTAGATCAGTATGAACTACCAGGTTAGCTATATTTCTGTGAACAAAAAGATCGCCTGGAGGAAGATTCACAATCTGATTAGCCGGAACTCTGCTATCGGCACATCCAATCCACAATATATATGGAGACTGATGTAAGGAGAGCCGTTGGAAGAATGATGGATCAGCTTTTTTAATTTCATCTGACCACTGACGATTCTGAACAAAAAGATGTTGTAAAAGGCGCATTTGCTGGAATTAGATTGTTTTAACAGCGGGATTAAGC
>QKGM01000036.1 GCA_003250395.1 Bacteroidota bacterium
GCCCTCCGGGGCTGAGTACCAGCAAGGTCCCTGCAGTAATGACGATGATACCTGAAAATATTATGAGTGCTATCAACATTGTTTTTTTTGCTCTTTGTAATAAAGCCTTTGCATCTAAACCAACATTCATTTTATTGTTACTTTATTCTTGTATGAGTGCAGGGTTTATGCATGTCTGATATTTCCCATCCTACCGGAGCATCTACCAAACCGCCGGCCACCTGCATGGCCGACCAGGTGTTTAAACCCATATTAAATCAGAAGAGACACCTACTTATCCCTATTCTCTTTGAGTATCTATGGTCAGTAAATCATCAGTAATCGCAGCTATCCGTTCAACATTATTCAGATATATAAAATGACTGCCGTCAAGAATTTCATATCTGGCATGTCCGCCAATTCGCTCGAGATGTTTAAGTTGATATTCCTGAGGTGAGAGACCAGCTTTAACAAGCTGTTTGTTTGTAGTTTCATAGGTCTGTCTGGAGATAACCTTGAAATATGGGACGGACTCAGGAAAACCGAGATTCATAGTTTGTTTAATAAACCCGGATGAATTTTCTATCTGTTCTACAAGATTTGTATTAATTGTAAAACCAGAAAAAACAATAATATCATTTATCTCCTTTTCAGAATAGCCCCTGGAAATTAAGTCGTTTCTATTTACCGCCAGAGGAGTCACCATTGAAGTAACGCCTATTGCCTGTTGGAACTGTGCAATCCGGAGTATTGATTTGAAAATAGCCGGCATCTCATTATAGAAAGCCGTCGATGTTCCGTCAAGAGAGATGACAGCACTGATTTCATCCGGATATCTGGCTGAATAATATTCGCTGTAAACACCTGATATAGAGTGTGCCATTAAAACGTAGGGTGGCTTATACCCCGCCTGGTTTAATGCCATTCTTATCTCTTCAACATAATTCTCACATGTTCGTGGTTTTGAAGTCATACTGCTGAAGCCTGTACCAAAATATTCAATACACACAACGGTATATTTTTCACTCAATTTGCGCATAAGAGGAGCAAAATCAGCAGATGGCAGGGGAATACCCAGCCCGGGTAGTAACACGATGGTTACCTCACCTTTGCCCATTGAACAGACATGCATCTGTCCGTCGTTAACATCGACGAGCCTGCCATAAGGTATTATCTGTTCAAGTTTACCTTTATAATAAGTGGAGTGCAAAATTGCACCTGTTAGCATGAGAATCGCTATCAACAATATTATTCCTTTAAATAGCCTCACGATTCTTTTCCCTTTTTTCATTATCAAATTGTATTAAATATACCGAACAGTCTGTGATACATTAAATTGACCATTTACTGTTTCAGTTATATAGTTATAAATATTTAATCATCTCGTATTGCCGGCCTTTCAGTGGGATGCCGCATGATTCAAGGAAATAGCCCATTGCTTCACAAGTAGCTTCTGAATTAACTGCCTTGATCATGGTGTGCTGATTTCTTTTAACCATCTCTTTCAGCATAGTTGTGGCGATGCCCTGCCTTCTGTGTTCCCTGTCAACGGCTATTTGAGTTATGTCACCGGAGACCGGCTCGAAGATGCAATACCCTGTCAGTTTTGTACCCAGAAAAACCCCGATGAACTGAAAATCGGAAATACACCGGGCAATTGCATCAAAACTGTTCTGCCAGGAAGGACTGAAATCCCATAATTCGCTGGCACCCTGTAACTCATCCGGATCTGCTTCCCTCACTGAAAACGATGCAGGTAACTTCTTATCCGGAAGGTTAACCCGGGCATTGACCTGGCTGAAATAATTCAACTCTCTGCTTACGGCAAAACCGAGTTTTTTATAAACCGATACAGCCTTTGTATTATGTTGCAGCACCTCCAGCAAATATTGAGTGATACCTGCATTCTTTAAATACGGGATAGATGTACTGAATATCTGTGAGGCTAATCCCTGACCTCTGCAGGACTCTATTGTACCTGTCCCGGTATCATAAGCAGTTTTCACTCCGTTGAACATGCCGATTCCATTCAGAGTAAATGATACAAGCTTATTATCCTCGAATGCCCCGAATGATAGTTCCGGGCAATAACCTCTGCGCTCAAGCATCACCATGAGCTCTTGTTTGTTCAGTTGAATCTCATAGTCTTTGAAAGCCTCGCTGAACGTGGCATGCAGGGTATCAAAGCTAACACTGTCTAGTGTGATTATTGTTTTCATAAAATATTTCTGGTGACAGTTTATGGTTTTGAATGCTGATCTGCTATTTCTTCTGTGCTTAACCTTAAGAATCTTGCTGCGTTATTGTAAAGTATATCCCGCTTTTGTTCTTTTGTTAAAAACCTGGCTTTTTCAATAGCCTCAATACCTGCCAGTGTTGAATTTGGCCAGCTCATCTGGTCCGAACCGTACATTACCCTTTTCCCAAAACCGGCATCAACCAAACGTTTCAGATAGGTATAGAATTCAGCACGTGGGATTGCATAGCATATTAAACCAAGGTCAACGTAAACCTGAGGATAATTCCACAAGACGGCAAGCATTTCATCTGTCATCGGCCATCCGGCATGTGCTATGCATACCCTTAACCCAGGATGCCGTATAAGAGCCTCTTCTATCAACAGCGGGTTATGTAAATTAGCCCGGTATTTCTCAATCATATAGGGAGCTCCCGGTGGACCAGGTCCGATATGAATTATTAGAGGGATATCCAGATCTTCAGCAACTTCAAGATAAGGATCGAACACTGAATCGCCAGGCAATATTCCTTCGTACATGATAGCTATCTCACCAAATACCCTGTACTTCCCTCCTGACAATAATTCCCTGATCTGTTCCGGGGTTTTCCCATCGCTCATACCGAAGGCTAAGCCAGGAATAATCCTCTCCCCACCCTTTTCAATATATTCATCGATATTATTACCACAAACCATAGCATATATATTGCGTTTCCTGAAAATCTCCAGGGTCTGCTCCATCAACTCATTATCTGTTGAGGCCGGATTGATGTACTTAGGGTCAGAGTACCATTTGATATATGTATTAACCCAATTATCCGAAGGGTCATTATATGGCAACTGCAGGGGAGGATCACTCGGTGGACCAATATTCGAAACTGAATTAGCGTGAATATGCATATCAATCACAGGCAACCTGTTTCGGTTATTATGACGGTCAGTTCCCGTTAATGAGATTGTCAGAAGAATAAATACAAATAGTCTTACCATTACGCCAGGCTTGATTTTATAATAACGATTAATATCTTCATCTGCTGCAGGAACAGAGAAAAACACAGCATTATAATCGGGATAATCATTTTAACGACGATCATTCTAAATATCCGTTTCCAGTTTAACAGAATTTGCAAGCTTTTCAATCTCAGGGTACCTTAGCATTGATAATGTTGATGAGATCCCTGAAGTCTTACGAACCAGGTAGCGTTCAAACAGACTCATCTTCCCGACAAGCAGTTCTCCCCCGATTATTGCATTATAGACCGAATGATTCCGCAGAAGCTCAGGGTATGCAGAATCGAATTCAGATTCTTCAAGCATTTGATTAAGACAACACAAAAACAGGCCTATTTTCACCTGAAGTAGTTTCAGTATGTTGTTTTTAATAAACCTGCGAACTTCGGGCTGGTTCCTTCCACCATAAATTGAACTACCGATTATTATTATACTAAAATCTGACAGGTCGATTCTTGCCTTGTTTCTTAAATTGAAATATTCGATGGAATAATTATTCAGTTTGTCCCCTATCAATCTGGCTACCTTTTCAGTAGTTCCATGCTTTGACGAGTAAATAACCGCAGCCTTCATGGTTGTCAATTATTAAAATTGAAAGCGTACCCCGCCGGTCAGGAAGCTTGATCCGGGTATCTCAAATGATTCCTGGTTGTAATAATCTTCATATATCTGTGACCCGCGACAGGCACTGGCATAAAAACCTAATCGCGAACCGTTTTTAAATCGAACAGGATAGGCTGAGACACCTACTAAAATTGCGTTTGACAGGGGACTGACTGTATAATCAGGCAAATCACCCGTGTCTTTTCCTGTAATAATGTTTACCTGTGTCAGAAAACCGAATTTTAACTGAATATCTGTTGATGGGATTATTCTTTTAAATAAAACAAAATTGTAGGTGAAGGGAACTATAAACTGCGATATCGAAATATTGCGAATACCGGTATACCTGTTTCCGACGTCGGCATATGAGAAAGTCTGGTGATTAAGCATAAAGTCGAGACCGGTTTCGACTTCTCCATATTTCAGCGATTCATTTACATGCACGCCAACATTCACACCTGTTCGTGTAGCCCCGCTAAATGCATCAACGGCAACATTATCCGGATCAAGATAGGGGACAACCGTTAAGTCTGTATTTTCGGTTATGCCGCCTTTATTCAGACCTGCCTGAACAGAAAATTTAAATGTTCTCTGACTCTTTTCGGTCACTTTGCATCCATTCGAGATCAGAACCGATAGCAGCAGAACAAAGATTTTGTAATATGTCTTCATTTTATTATTAATTAAAAATGCGACACAAAACTGGTAATAACAGTTTAGGGGAAAGTCCCGGTTTCCGGTTTTAGAGTTTCACTTTCCGGGAAAAAGCGTTTCACTTTTTTGTGAGACAACCAGGATATAGGCTGACGGTGACATACCTACGTTTTTGTTGAATGCTCTGTAGAATGCAGCTTTGGAGTTAAACCCGCAATCAAATGCAATACCAAGAATTGTCAGGTTTCTGTACCTCTCTTCTCTGCACCGTGTTTTGAATTCTTCAATACGGTAATAATTGATGAAGTCGAAAAAGTTTTTATTCAGATTGTTATTTATTACTTCCGAAAAATACTCTGAACTGACATTAAGCCGGTCACTCAACATCTTTATGGTCAGTTCGGGTTCGAGATATGGCTTTTGATCGTTCATATAACCGATTAGCTCCTGAACAAACTTATCTTCAGATACAGATACTATCTTTTCATAGTTATCACGTAACTGGTTTCTCACTACCTTCTCCAGGTCGATTTGTATCGGCTGTGTCAGAAATACATTTTCTTGTTTCAGGCCAAAGAACCCTATGAAAACAACGTAAATAGCTCCCGCCACAAAGCTGAAAAACTGCATAGTGCCAAAGGATGCCACAGGAATGAATAAATCTGCTATAAAGAAAGAGTTTATAATACAGTACAATATGAGCCATGAACCGATGATGACCTTCAACCACTTCAGGTCTTTTCCTTTTTCCTGGGAAAAATACCCTTCGATTTTAAGCTTGTAACGGTCAATCTGTTTTATTCCCAGATAGAAATATATAACGGGTGAAATGGCAATTGCCATTACAAATATTAAATAGGAAATATTCTGCTTAAAGCTTTCTGTCTGAACCAGATGTATCTTTTCAACGTCTGATAATGTGTAAAATGCAACAGCATGGTGAATCAACATTGCCGCAAAAGGTATCAGGTTGAGTAAATAGACAGCTTTGAATTTGAAAAACTGGTCTGTATGGGATTTTATATAAAGCCATAATACAGGTCCATGTAACAGAAGGAATGGTGCCGCTGTTAAAATAAAGACCGGATATGGGAACCCATTATTACGGTTGTATGTTTCCAGGTAGGACAATCCTGTGCTCAGGGCAAAAACAATAAAAAACAGTGCAAGGATTCTGTCAGAAATTGTTCTCTTTTTCTTGGTAATCAATAGCATTGCCAGAAATAATCCCTCAAAGACTCCTATAATCAGTATGTTACTCACCGGGCATATTTAAGAAGCTTGAATTTAGTAATTTCTTCCTTAAAATATTCTTAGTCAGCCGATTTACTTTAAATATCTGTCAATGTCCTTTGGCAGGTGCATTAATGACCAATCAGTGCCAGTGAAGATTTCCAGCCTGCGCAATATAGAAGCTCCGACATCACCCTGTTTTAT
>QKGM01000039.1 GCA_003250395.1 Bacteroidota bacterium
GGTTTGGCTTGCCAGGTTCATGGTGGCAATACTAAATATAATCGTAATTAACAGCTTAGTCATATTTTTTGTATTTAATTATAGCTGATAAACAACCAATCTGCTTTACAGTTCAACTGTCGGAACTGTTAAATGAAACTCCAATGAAATATGCGGTGAATTGACTATTGTCAACCTTTGAATTTAGTTGTAGTTCTGCCCCGGAGATGTAAAACAACTACTATGTTAAATCTTGTAGTTGTTTAAAGTTGCATGCTTTTTTCGATCTCATCTGCGTCTTTGATAATGTGACCGGTGAGATTGACAGGTGGTTCACCTACCAGAATGTTATCTTCGATTCGGATACCTATAGCTTCTTCCCTGATATACAGACCTGGTTCGCAAGTCAGGATCATTCCGGCTTTGAATGGAATATCTTTTCCTCCAACATCATGTACATCAAGACCTAAAAAATGGGCGGTACCATGCATGAAATATTTCGCAAAGCATGGTTTGTCAGGAGGTTGATTGTCGATATCCTTCTGAGTGAATAAGCCTAAGGTAATCATTTCATCCTGTAACATAAGATTTACCTTTTGGTTGACAATATTGATTGTGTTGCCGGGAATGTAAAGTTCAATTGCCTTATTTAAAACTCTTAATACAGCTTCATAACAAACCCGCTGGCGTTCGGTAAATTTGCCGTTTACCGGAATTGTACGTGTACAGTCAGCGCTATAGTTTGCATATTCGGCCCCAAAATCCATTAAAAGCATATGTTTATCCTGACAAATGCTGTCGTTGTGATGATAGTGCAATGAGCATCCGTTGATCCCCTGAGCAATGATTGGCTGGTAACCATGTGTGGCTCCCTGTCGGGTGAATTCATAAATAATCTCAGCTTCAACTTCGTATTCTTTTACCCCGGGATGAATGGTTTTAAGAACCCTGTTAAAAGCATCTCCGGTAATATTTATCGCCTTTTGTAAAAGAATAATTTCGTCCTTTGATTTCACCATACGAAGGCTCCAAAGCAAGGGTGACAACCTTTCATACTTATGGAGGGGAAATTGACTCTGAAGTTGCAGGATAAAGCGGTCGTCACGTGAAGCAACTTCAGGGAAAAATTTGGGATATTCATTTCTGTTAATATATACTTTTTGAGCCGCGACCATCAGATCGCGAAGGATGGAATCCATCTCATCAAGGTATTTTACAGAACTTATCCCCGATATCTCTGAGGCTTCGTTTGAGCGTAGTTTTCGTCCTTCCCATGTTTCGATGGTTTCATCAGGCCTGATAATAAATAGTATCTGTCGGTATGCTGATAAAGGATGATCTTTGAATAACAGTAATGTTGATTTCTCCTGTTCAATGCCCGACAGGTAAAATAAATCACTGTTTTGCCTGAATGGGTAATACTGATCACCATTACGAGGCATTTCATCATTAGAGTTGATTATCAGCAGGCTCCCTTGGTCAACTTGAGCTAAAAGATACTCTCTGTTTGTCGTAAAGAGGTTACT
>QKGM01000044.1 GCA_003250395.1 Bacteroidota bacterium
AAAATTAACTACTTTGGAAACTCCATTGACAATGTCGTATTGAGCAACGAGCCTGCTCAAAGCCGGATCATCCAGACTTTCCACACCAACTGATGCATTTTTAAGCTGATAAATCTGGTAACCTTCAAAGCGATAGAGTGAATCACCTATCTTGATGGTAGGATCCAACTCAGCATATTTCTCTTTGTAGTTATTACTTGTCTTTGAGTTGGTCAGATAAATAATAAACTGCTTATCGAGCTCCTGAATTGTAATCTCTGGAGCATCCGGACCATCAAGGACCTTGAAACAGTTGTCAAATAATGCCTGACATTTATCATCGACTACGCGAAGCAATTCAACTGAAGCCCAAGGTCCGCCCGACTGAGCTCTAGCCCAAGGCACACCAAAGGTAATGTAGTTCACGGCACCAGGTGAAAGGGTGAAAGGACCGGCAGATTGCATGATACGACGGTCTCCAGGCTGATTCCCGGCTTGTTCCTCAGTCCAATACAATCCACCCTGGTTAAAACCACCATTAGGAGGTGTACCTTTCGTTCCCCAGTTACATGGATCAGAGTCACCCGGGAACATAAAGAAGCACTCGGGACCAACAGCACCAGTAGAAACATGCCCGTTGCCACCATAAAGCATTGGAGTATTATCATTCCAAATACCACGAAGAAGATTATAATACTTGGCAGCTACATCGGGGTCATTCCAGTAAGGAGCACCACCATTATTATGGTAGTCGAAACGTGCCATACCAAAACGCTCATCATCAATAATTCCATTTCCAAAGTTAACACCATTGATAGCCTCAGCTCTTACCAAAAACTGAGCAGTACTATCTTCACCGGTTTTGGTTTTAAATGTCATGTCAGTGATTGTACCACTAAGATTTACAATCGAACACTCATTAGGGTACTGATCATTAGGGAATGTAGGACCGCCAATACCTGTGCCCCTGAAGGATGGATTATCATATCCATCGGGATCCATATAAGGCCCCTGGAAGAAGTCAATACCTACGGCAGGAGGTTGCGAACCATAAGCCCATGACTGACCAGTTCCGTCAACCGACTTACCATTATAGCCATAACCCATACCACGAACGGCATCACAACCAATATAGTCGTCATCAGCAAACCCAAGGTCAATGTCATTCCATGGAGAAAAATAGGTCTGGTAAAGAGTAAATGTTGATCTGTTTATAATTTCATAACTATAAAAAGTCATGTTGTTAATCTCATCGTTTGTGGTGAAACCGAATGCCTGTGCCCTTATTTCCAAACCAATTGCAGCACCTCCGGTTTCAGTATGAGAATTACCTTTATCGTTAAATACCCACCAGAAAGTTTTATCACCTTTCAATACCTGGTCAGCTAAAAGGCCACCTTTTATTAAACCCTGTTCTGACTCCTTGGTCATAGTGTTGGTGTGGCACAGCTCATTGGGAATATCATAATAAGGATAGTCACCATTTTCAGGATCGTAATGATCATCGCCATCCACATCTTTAAATGGTGCAAGGTAACGGCTCTGTTTTAAACCTTCGTCACCATGTGCCGGCCATTCTTCAATAGATTTGGGAATAGAGTATCCGGGAAATTCATTTGTCCGATCATTACTGTTGAACCAGGCAAGAAAAAGGTCAACTTCTTCGCGGCTCATTGGGAAGAATTTATCGTATTCATTACAAACATCAGGCGATATAGAAGCCGTTTGGTCGGTCGTCAGAGGACCGGGCCAATAGTCAATACCAACCTGACGATAACGATGCGCTGCAAGCTTCAACTGATCGTTCACATCAGTACCACCAATCCAAAGTGCACCTGCATACAAAGATGTTTTGGATGTATTAGCCGGAATATAGTACTGTGCTCCAATACCTCCACCTAAATCCCACCACATATCACCACCAGTATTTATACGTGCGCGGACATTATTTACATCCAGAAACTGATAACCAGCTCCGGCTGTACAACCAGCGGCATTTACAGCCTTCGTGCTCTTGGTCTTCTTTACGTCACCGATGTACTCTCGCGAAAAAACTGAGCCTCCAATGGTAATTAAGACGATTGTGAGTATAAGGGAACTATATTTTTTCATATGATGAATTATTTTTATTTATTCTATGCGATCATTTCAGTTCGTGATATCCACACTGATTAGAAATTAAAGATAGCTCCGACACGGATTGTACGGGGGCTGCTGTAGTTACTCGGATTATTCACAAAAATGCTATACATCTCGCGAAAAGCCGACGGAGAAAGCTGCTGGTTGATCTGACGTTGCCATTCAGCGGCAGCAAGATAACCATCATCGTCTGGATTACCAGTTGCTGACCATACTCCCATTACATTCTCTGTTCCAAGAACATTATTAATCTGGAAGTAAATATTAAGCGTGGAAACGCGCTTCTTATTATCATCTTTGCCCCAGTGAATATCAATATCCTTGTCTATCTTGGCATCAACACGGAACTGCCAGGGTAAGCGTGAACCAAAATATGTTCCCTTTAATTGGTTACTGGTTGAAACTATCCGGCTTGTTATATTTGAACTACGTGTATACGGCGTTCCTGATCCACCGGTAACAACAAAGTTTACACCAGTATTCTTAAGCAACTGTATGGGAGCTTTTGTTTCATGATTCTTTCTCAAAGTAGGTCCATCGTATTCTTTGCCTTCTCCAAAGCGGTAGTCAACACTCAAATTTAAAGCATGACGACGGTCCCATCCAACTGGATTTGTTGAACGCAGGTTTGGAACACCGGCAGCAATGAGCGCCTGTGCCGTAGTAGTACCTGAACCGGTAGCATCAGCAAACTGGAGGGTATAGCTGGCTCTAAGTGTAACATTCCCTGTTCTGCGAAGATCGTATGAAACAGTGAAACCTTTAACTGTACCAAAGTCAATGTTATTGAATGAAGTATATACGCGGGGATATGCTCCATTGAATCGATAAACCTGAATATCATCACGTAACTCTTTGTAATAGGCAGTCAGAGTCAATGCTGATGAATTTGATATCTTTTGTTTAAAACCAAGCTCGTAGTCAATGGTCTTGGTCGGTTTCAAATTAGGATTATTTATGCTTGAATTGACCTCATTAAAGAAATAGTAATCAAGAATATTGAACCGATCATCACTGGTTGGACGCTGTGTAAGGATATCGTAGTGAGCATAGAAAAGTGCTTCCTCAGAAATCGGGAAGGAGAATGAAATACGTGGCATTATTGATAATTGCGGCTCATAGTCTTTCAGGCTATTTCTGGTAAGCTTCGTAACCGAGGGATCCTTCAGCATTGGAGTTACGCCTGAACCACCATCAAGAATGCTAGGATTTGATATTGCAACACCATTTGCATTGTACCACTGGTCTTCAAAGCGATAACCCATAATTTTTGATGCATTCGCAGCATTATCAACGTAAACCACGTAATCTTCACCCATATTTCCAGGATGAGTAACAGGAACATTATTAATCTCGTCTACTTCCGAAACTGTCCTGGTTTCAAAGAGTGAATATGGATCTTTCAGCACGAACTGATTTGCATCATAGCGGTCAACACGAACACCTACATTAAAGATCAAATCGTTGAACGAGAACTTATCCTGAATGTAACCGGCCATATATATAGGTTCAAAAGCACCAATTTCTCTTAGATATACTCCATCTCCGTCAGTTTTGGAGAAGAAGTCTTCAAGTGAAGGTTTCCCGCTGAGCTTCTGCCCGGTATAATCATATCCATAATAACTCACATAATTGTTTCCTCCATTTAAGAGGTCGTCAGCACTGAAAAGACTGAGATCATACAAGTCCTCTCCCAGAGTAATGGTTTTCATCTTACCGGCATTATCATAATAGCTGATAGTACGGGCGTTAAAGTCGTATGAATCAATATTGATAAAATCGGTTCCATCTACTGGAAGTCCAAGTTTCTTACGTAGTCTTACATCAAAAGTACGCTGGGAAGCTTCATCGTAACGACGATCGTAATATACTGTATCCATAAATATATTGCCATCATATACAAGATGCGGGTTAGTTAGATCTAACTCAGTAATATGGAAATTGGCTAAATCTCTCATGTGTGTCCACAAACCTGTAGCGCCCAATGAATATCCACTCTCCTTACGTTGTTCGTACTGAAGTCCGAATTGAATTTCGTGGTTTCCAATGTCGGCAGAGAAAGTAGCATTTATACCCAACTGGTCTATTTCATACTTATTATAACTTCCGTATTGAACACCAGGAGCTATCCATAAACTATTTACAGGATCTGGAGTCTGGCCATTAAGAAGTCCACCTCCCAGCTGAATGAAGTCAAAGTTCTGGTGATAATCGGTTCCGGGATACAGTTCATAATACTGACTGGTATAACGAGCGACATCAGCATTAAAATCAGAAGCAGTAAAATTAACCAAGGTATCACGGTAACCATTGTGAACCCATACATTATTATATACTTTTCCGTTAATTTCTACATTATCCTTCAGCTCGTATGATTTGGTGGTATAAGTGTCATACTTACCCAAATGGCCATATTTAAAGAAATCTTCCTTATGATTGTCATTCTGGGTAAATCCGCTTCTACGCGAATAGTCGGCCTGAATAGAATAATAAACGTTCTTTACCAGTGATCTGCTGGAAGTATCGCCAGGAAAACGTTGGGTGAAACGTCCATATACACGCCAGGTCTGATCCTTACTGAATGGATTATTGTCAGAATTAAACAGTGAATAACTGTAAATAAAATTATTTCCCTGAGTCAGATTATAAGTACCACCAATTGAAATGTTAGTAGTTTTACTTGGTTTGATATCGATTTTACCGGAAAGGTTGACCGACAAGTACTTGTTATTTTGAGTGGCATCAACATTCTCCATGTCGGATAAACGAATGAAGTTAGCCGTATTAAAAGTTCCAAATCCTATTCCTGAGTACATCAAAGGATTTTGACGCAATTGCGTAAGTACATCATCTTTTACTTTCCAGCGCCCAATAATTGACCGGCTATTATCAGCAGTACGAGCAACTTCACCTGCGAGGAAGAAACCGACTACCGATTGCTTGTTAAGGCTGTCGCCACGTTTCCAGATAGGTCCCTGCGCATTAAAACCAATACGGTTATAACCGTAAGCATCTAAAAGTTCTGACGTCTGAATTTCAACACCTCCGCCAAATTCACTACTGGGGCCTTTGGTTGTCACATTGATAACACCGGAAGTTACATCACCATACTGGGCAGGAAGTCCGGAGATAATAACCGAAACTTGCTCAATAGCAGATGGCGGTAAACTTGAGGTACCGATTACCTTTATTCCGTCAATGTAAGTAGTAGTTGCTCCAGATCGGGCACCACGAACGCTTCCCTGCTCGCCATCACGCGAAAACACACCACCTACGGTTGCAGCAACACCTGAAGCTGACCGGTTAGGCATATTTTGAATTTGTTCCGCGGTCATGGTCTCACCAGAACTTGTTTCATCTGCTTTGATGAGAGGCACCTTATACGTCGTAATTTCAACTTCCTTCAGCGTTGTAGCCGAAGCCAGCATCTGAATATTTAAATACTCAATCTTTCCGGCACCGACTATAAAGCCCCTTACTTCCTGAGCCTGATAGCCTACGTAAGAGGTTTTAACGTCATACTTACCGGGATTGATTGGTTTGATGGTGTAATTACCATCAAAATCGGAGGTCGCGCCACCTGCCTGAACCCCATTCTGTTCAATAACAACATTGGCGAACGGAATCGGCTCTTTTGTCTCCTTGTCAATGATCTTCCCTTTAAGGGTACCAGTCGACTGAGAAAACACCAACAGATTGGCTGTCAGCATGATTCCAAGGGTGAAGAGTAGTTTTCTGATCATACCAGATTAATTTATTAGGATATACGATGTGCGTAAAAAGTGTGTAAAGATAAAAACAATTTCCAGTAAACTCCAAAACAAGGGGAAGAGTATTATTTGATATTGCTTCAGAAATAAGGACGGTTTAAAATGGCCTGATGTATTACGGCTTTTCTCAAATCAAATGAAAAAACTTCTTCATCCGACATTTCTAAAACATCTGTGCTTTCCATATTTGCACCTTCCTTAGAAACTGTTACACTTGGAGATGAATATTCAATCGACTGATAACCAGTAGTTATATTATCTATTAATGATCTTGGTTTGATTTCGTCAGCTATAGGCTCGGGAGAATTCAAATCCCCATACATATTTACAGAATTGCTTCGGATGGTCTTATTCTTCTGAACTAAACCATCAGAAAACAGTCGCTCAACCAAATCAATCGTGTCTGTCGACTCATCTGCCTCATTTTCATATTTATCTTGATTAACAATCGATTGCGCCTTAGAAATATTTGCAAGATTTTTTGCAGTTTTTTTTTGATTAGCCTTGTATGCACTATAACCAAACCAGGCGAGTCCCAGTAATACATATAATAAATCATCCATGGTTTTCGTCTTAAGCTTTTAGCCTGCTAAAATACAATTTACATCCGGATTAAGGTAGGTTACAATATTAAATCCTAATATTCTTAACTTCATGAAAATCATTTACGACAGGAAGGCTGGTCATTATCATCTTTAAAAAGCCAACGCCATAGAAAAAATCTTTTCCTTTTCCCCTGTCTTTTATCCAGTGATTTTGTATGCCGGTCCGATTCAGACAATAATTGCTTCCCGCCGGCCGATTGTATTTTCCTGTGGCGTTCCTTCGCATTTTCATAAGCAGCCATTTGCTTCTTTTGCTTCTCTTCAAAACGCTTCTCGATAGCCTTCTTTTGCTTCGCGGCTTTGCTCCCGTGAGTTTTGCAACCTATCGGGACACTTAATAAAATGATTACAAATGACATAACACCTAAACACCTCGAATAACGTGAAATCATTTCCCTCCACCTGAAACACAACACACTTAAAGAAAATAATTTACAACTTAACATAACAAAATCGATTTTAATACGCTTATTATTGAACCCCACAAACCAAAGCCTTCTCCGGAACATCATGATAAGTTGCCGGCAGCAATTTCGTAGCTTTGTAACCGTTCATTCGATAGTATGGAGACAAAAATACATTTTTAATGAAAGCCCGCCTACTCAACACCACTATTGCCTTAATGGCACTTTTACTGATTATTCCCTCATGTGGTAAAGAAAATACAGATACTACCGAGATTCCTTACGTGTATGTGAATTTCTCGATTGATCCGACTTCAATTGAGTATGGGAACCTGAACATCCCCGGCAACTACGCGTATGTTAACGGGGGCTACCGGGGAATAATCGTATACCATTTTACACAGGATGAATACCTTGCTTTCGAGCGTACCTGTACATACGATCCAACTTTATCATGTTCAAAGCTAGTGGTCGAGGAATCCGGATTAATTGCCAGGGATACTTGTTGCGGATCGGGATTTTTACTACTCGACGGGACACCTGTAGAAGGCAGCAAAGCCTCTAAATCACTAAGGATTTACCGTACAACATATGATACTTATTATCGCCGGTTACACATATATAATTAGCGACAATTAATCTATCATCATCAAGAACTGCTTAGCAACCTTCTGACCAGCGTCGATATTGCTGAAATATCTGTCGTCTCATAGAAGCTCAACCTGAAAAATCAGCCCCTGGTATCTTTTTCCTTGCCACCATCTCAATCTTTCAGGGAAAAATCAGGCAAAGAATGCCATATACTCTCACAGTATACTTTCAAATCACTGAATGCATTGTCCTTTGTCGACTGATGTTAAACCTATACATTGGCTTCAAATTAACAACATGTTATCAAAATGCCAGGTATGAAATTTCGCTATAAACATCTGAACCACCTCGACTTTCTGTTCATAATTTGAATAACTGATTGTAGATTCAGGTTAAGGGTGCAGCAACAATTCAGAGCCGGATACACTGAAACAACATTCTGCCAAAATGAGAATTACATCCACGTAATCCATAAAAATGGTTCTAAATCACTACGTCAGGCTGCGAATAAAAGCATTTCTAAATCTTAGTGGCTTCGTAGTGGCTTCGAAGCAGCTTCGAAGCAGCTTCATAATTTCTCGAACAAAAAACGAACTGTCATCGAATGAACTTTAAATTTGATCAGACTTAGACTTTGCCTTACTATAACTGAACTCTTATAACGTATTATTCTCTTCACCTGACTATTTATGGCCAGGGATATATACGGCAGAACTACGATATACCAATCAAATCCTATATTGACAGTGGTAGAGATAATGTATTAACCCGTGGAATTATAATTTATATCCCGTTCAGATTCTTAATCTGGATATATATAATTCAGGTCTTTTTCAGGATAAAAAACCAAATGATAATAGGGAATAAAAATCTGAAGCTGTACATCACAATCCGTTACAGTTCAAAAACAAGAGCGATTACCCATAAATGATTGTAGTTGAATATCGCAGGCATCTGACCAGCAGAAAAATACGAGTTGAGCAGCCAATGACCCGACTCTATTGAATTGAAATATTTACAAGTTTCGGAAAATGCAATAACTATTTGGCAGATTTAATTCTTCAGGATGGCATTTCCGCTGAAATAGAATCAGGGTAAAAATAAACGGCCATGTTGGATTACTCCACCATGGCCGGATAAAAAACCAATACTTATATAATCGTTTGTTTAGTATCTATAATGATCAGCTTTGTAAGGTCCATCTTTATCAACACCGATATAAGCTGCCTGCTCCGGTGTAAGCCTGGTTAGCTTTACACCAATCTGTTCAAGGTGCAGGCGGGCCACTTCTTCATCGAGTTTTTTAGGTAAACGATAGACATCAACAGCCAGTTCATTCTTCCATAGCTCCAACTGAGCCAGGGTTTGATTTGAGAACGAATTACTCATGACAAAAGAAGGATGCCCGGTAGCACAACCCAGATTAACCAACCTACCTTCAGCCAGAAGGAAAATTGAATGTCCATCCGGGAAAAAGTACTGGTCAACCTGAGGCTTGATGTTCACCTTATTAATACCGGGCATTTCATCAAGTGCATCTACCTGTATTTCATTATCGAAATGTCCAATGTTACAGACTATGGCCTGATCTTTCATCATCTTCATGTGCTCTAATGTGATAACATCCCTGTTACCAGTTGTGGTAACGTACACATTACCTTCCCGAAGAGCCTCTTCAATCGTTGTCACCTCGAAGCCTTCCATGGCAGCCTGAAGAGCACAAATAGGATCGATCTCTGTAACAATAACGCGTGAACCATATGATCTCATCGAATGAGCACAACCTTTTCCCACATCACCGTAACCCAGAACAACGACAACTTTCCCGGCAAGCATTACATCCGTGGCTCTTTTGATACCATCTGCCAATGACTCACGGCAGCCATAGAGGTTATCAAATTTTGATTTCGTAACAGAGTCGTTGACGTTTATGGCAGGAATCAACAAAGTTCCGTTTTCCTTCATCTGGTAGAGCCTGTGAACCCCGGTAGTTGTTTCCTCAGAAACACCTTTCAGTTCAGCTACCGTACGATGCCAACGCTGTGGATCTTCAGCCAGAATGGCTTTCAAACGGGCGAATACAACAGCCTCTTCACGGCTTGATGGAGAGACATTCAAAACAGATGCGTCTTTTTCAGCAGCAAATCCTTTATGAACTAATAAAGTAGCATCACCACCATCATCTACAATCAGATTCGGCCCTTTACCACCAGGAAATTGCAACGCCATGGAAGTAGTCCACCAATATTCTTCGAGGGTTTCACCTTTCCATGCAAAAACGGGAACCTTACTGTCGCGGACAACTGCTGCTGCTGCATGATCCTGAGTCGAAAAAATATTGCAACTTGCCCAACGGACATCCGCTCCCAAAGCAACAAGAGTTTCAATTAATACAGCTGTCTGTATGGTCATGTGAAGTGATCCGGTAATTCGTGCTCCCTTCAAAGGCTTTGTTTCAGCATATTTCTTACGGATTGCCATTAGTCCCGGCATCTCCTTCTCGGCGATCATGATTTCCTTACGACCCCAGTCAGCCAATGACAAGTCGGCTACTTTATAATCAAAATTTAAAGACGTCATATATATTTAATAATTTTTGTGCAAAGATAAGTACTATGTCCATACCATCCAGTTAAAGATGGAATTTTCCAGTCAGGGACAAATGTGATAACTTTGCAGCAACATGCCAGTCATCAGAGAAGAACATACGGCGGGAGGTGCTACAGTTGCGATCTGGGAAATCTCAGAGCCGGAGACTCTGCTGATTTCATTACTTGATCCGAATGAAAGGGAACGTCAACATCTCAGCATGATTAAAGCACCCCAACGACGACTTCACTGGCTTGCAGCCCGTGTACTAGCAGCAAGATATCTGCCAGATGCGGGTGAAATTATTTATTCCGACTCAGGGCAACCATGTATTCAAGGATCAACTTATTACTTTTCAATAGCTCATTCCGCCAACTATGCAGCGTTACTGGTAGATATTAAGCCGGCAGGAATTGATCTGGAACTGATAACTCCACGAATCAGAAAAGTTATGAGTAGGTTTATGCACCCTGATGAAATGGCTCATGTCATTAAAACTGACGAAAACGATACATTATATATATATTGGTGCGCCAAAGAAGCCGTTGTTAAATGGCTGGGCGATCCTACTATAGATTTCCGGAACATGATTCGGATCAATCCTTTTCCTCTTCTTGAAAAGGGAGAAATCGAGACCTCAGTGATTACATCGCATGAGATAATATCAATACCTATGGTATATGAGAAAATTGGGCAATATATGATGGTTCATACGATTTAAATATTATGACAAGAAAACGAATTCAATTAAAGTTTCACCTGTTTGCAGGAACAATTGTTACCTTGTTGCTTCTGAACGGTTGCAAATCAAAGGACAACACATCAAACAATACTTTCGGGATTGACCTCTTCCTGAGCGCCTATCCCAATGAACAATTGATAGTGAACGAAGTTCAGCCTCAGGCAATCGTTCCTATTGACACAGTATTTACAGAAGCTAGCGGCAAGGCTTTCATTAAAATAGACTCTCAGGAACCCGGGATTTATATGATTTCCGTTGGACAGAAGCGAATTATAGTTCTTTCAGTTCCTGGCGAGACAGCTGTATTTAAGTCAGTAAAGAAGGACATTACTGATATGGTTGTTGAGAATTCACTCCAGAATGCAAATCTTCAGCAGTATTACACATCATTTGAAGTATTGCGAAAGGAAGTTGATACACTTAGCGTTTGTCTTGACAGATCGAAAAACAGAACTGATTATCCTGCTATCAGAGACTCCGTAGGACTTAGATATGCCGACATTTTTAATGAACAGCAAATATTGACCATCAATTACCTGAAATCCAATCTCAACTCCCTGGGAGCATTGATAGCCCTTAATCAAAAAAGTGGTCCAAGATCATTACTGACAATCCCCGAACATCTAAGCTTATTCATTGAAATCGACAGTAATCTTCGTAATCATCTCGGTAACAACAAGCACGTTGCATATTTGCATAAGAATCTGAGAGAAAAGATAGCCCGCCTAAAAGAAACCAATACCGCCCAATCAAGACTACAACCTGGCAATCAGGCTCCTGATATCATAATGACCGGACATGAGGATGAAAATTTTAAATTATCTTCGTTAAAAGGGAAAGTCGTAGTTCTTCACTTTTGGGCTTCCTGGCTGGCAAATTATCGGCGCGACATCAATACACTACATCAAATAGCCAATCGTTACGGGAAATATGATTTTGATATGGTTTCAATTTCTCTTGATAATAAGCGCTTCCAATGGATGCAGGCAATTAAATCAGACGTAATGCAGTGGACTCAGGTTTGTGATTTACTATATCCTTCTTCACCTCTTCAGACTTTATATGCAGTCGGTGATAATCTTCCAACATATTATATTATCGATCGAAATGGCCTTATTCAAGGTCGCTATGATACAGCTGCCGATGTACTTAAGCAGTTGGAAAATATGAAATGGTAAACAAAAAACGAGGCTGTCTAATAGTTATAAGGCAGCCTCGTTTTCTAATTTAGGTTAGGCCTAATATCTCTCGACTTTCAAGTCTGAAATTGCAGCCTCGGTATTGATATATATTTTCTTTTTTGATTCATTAAATCCTTCCGTTCGGTACAAACCGGTAGATATTTTTTCAAAACCTGTAATTCTGCGTCCTGACAATACAGCATCGGTGCGCAGCTCGCAACCACTGTTCTGAGGTACAGCAATACTAAGCGAAGAAACTCCAACCTCAAGATCAACATCAACGGTATCCATCAACGAACCGATAATGATATCAACACTCGATGCTCCGCCATCAAGTTCAAGCCGTCGAACCATAAAACGCTTCATATCCATATCCACCCTGGAAGCACCGGCTTTGACATCGATATTCCAGATTACTGTGGGATTTAACTTAACTATTACTTCATTCCTGACCTGCCCGTTGCTAACACTTACATTATCAAGCTCAATATCAATGTTTGAAATTTTTTCACCATCACCTGGTATCATTGTATATGGGCCAATATTGCCATGGCTTTCAAAACTGATTAATTGACTGGTAGTATCCATCAGCTCAAACCTTCCGGCTGCAGCTTCGAGGTTGAGCGAGACTTTTGATGCTGCTTTTTCAACAGGCAACGAAAATGCCTGATCACGATATGTATCAGAATCAGAATTATAGCTCCTGTTCCATCGGCTGTTATTACTCCAACTCCTATGTCCGAACTGAAAATCAAAACCATCACCCGTCGGACGAATCAGAACCAATACTACAGCCAAAACTATAACACCAAAAGAGCTAATTAGCTTATAAAGCGGTTTAGCCGGCAAAAGCGATATACCCCAAAGAAGCAATAACAGGGGCCACAAATCAGCAACTGACGACCAACTAAACCAGATGATATCAAAATTACGCAGTGCATAAAGCAAGCCGATGGTGAGCAACAAAATGCCCCAGAATACATTTTTAAAGCTCATGATTTCTGACTTTTATTGTTAATAAAATAATTGCGCAACAAAATTCCTCCGGCAACAATCAGAACGAAAGGCCACAGATCTCTGAAGTTTATGCGGGGGATATACTCTGTTAGAAGAAACAATACTCCAAAAGAGATAAGAATAGCACCGGCAAATAAATTTCCATTCTCTTTTTTTCGTTTATGTTTTTCCTGATAGGCCTTGTATGGGTCATCGGCTCCGGTAGATGACGACTCGTTGTAGGTTTTCTGATAAGTGCCGGCATCTTTGAAATTCAGGTCATCGTTTTCCATAGCAGGTTCATTTTGAGGATTTGAATTAATAAAAGGTCTTCTGGAAACTTCAGGTAAAATAATCCAAAGGACAAGGTAAACCCATAGACCAGTACCCCAGACTATTACACCTAAAACAAATAAAAATCTTACGATAGAACTGTCAATATCGAAGTAAGAAGCAAGCCCTCCGGCGACACCTCCAAGCATCCTATCCGACCGGCTTCTCTCCAGTTTTTTGTATGTAGCCATATTCGTATAACTATTTAATGGGTTTCTATGCCATTTTTGACGCCGCACCTCCGGCGAGGTTACAATCAGAAAAAGATACATGAGTAAATGAACAAAAGTTACCTTTTTAGCATATTAATAGGTGTACTCTTTTTCGTAGAAATCATATTGAACTCATGAAGAAAATTAAAGTTTCAAACCCAGTTGTTGAACTCGATGGTGACGAAATGACCCGCATCATCTGGCAAATGATTAAGAATAAGCTCATTTCCCCATACCTTGATCTGGACATCAAGTATTTTGACCTGGGAATCGAACACCGTGATGCCACCAATGATAAGGTAACAATTGATGCAGCAGAGGCAATTCAGAAATATAATGTAGGTATCAAATGCGCAACCATTACACCTGATGAAAACAGGGTAAAAGAGTTTGGACTGAAAGCGATGTACAAATCGCCCAACGGTACCATACGCAACATCCTTAATGGTACCGTGTTCAGAGAGCCTATCCTTATCAGGAATATTCCCCGCCTGGTACCTGGATGGAATCAGCCAATGGTTATCGGTCGCCATGCATTCGGCGACCAGTATCGCGCTACTGACTTCCGCACAAAAGGAAAAGGCAAACTCACCATTTCCTTCACTCCTGAGGATGGGGATCCTCAGACTTATACTGTGTATAACTTTAATGATGATGGTGTGGCAATGGCTATGTTTAACACCGATGAATCGATTCGTGGTTTTGCCCATGCCTGTTTTAATATGGCCCTCGATAAAGGGTGGCCTCTTTATCTTTCAACAAAAAATACAATCCTCAAACAATATGATGGGCGGTTTAAAGATATCTTTCAGGAGATTTACGAACATACATATTCTGTCGCTTTCAAGGCTAAAGGCATCGTTTACGAGCATCGTTTAATCGATGATATGGTAGCCTCGGCATTGAAATGGAACGGAGGATTCGTTTGGGCCTGTAAAAACTATGATGGTGACGTCCAGTCCGACACCCTGGCACAAGGGTTTGGTTCACTAGGGCTTATGACATCTGTGCTCATTACTCCGGATGGAAAAACAGTGGAAGCAGAAGCTGCCCATGGTACTGTTACTCGTCATTACAGAGAGTACCAGAAAGGAAAACTTACCTCTACCAATCCTATCGCCAGCATCTTTGCCTGGACCCGGGGATTATTGCATCGCGGCAAGCTTGATGACAACACCGAACTTATCAGGTTTTGTAACTCGCTTGAAGAAGCATGTATTGAAACTGTAGAAAGCGGTTTGATGACCAAAGACCTTGCTCTGTTAGTTCATAACGAAACGCCAAAGCATGGCCAATACATGTATACGGAAGAATTTATTGATGCAATTGCCATCAATCTTGGCAGGAAACTTAAAAACTGAAGCCTCAAACCTAATTAGCTGAATATTAATTCGAATCCAACAAGACCATGTCAAAACTTAAGGAAAAACTTTATGAAAAAATCCAGGAGCAACGTCCCAGAACACAGCGTTTGCTTCAGGAATTTGGCAATGTAGTGGTCGACAAGATCACCATCGCTCAGGTTATAGGCGGGATGCGAGGGGTAAAAAGCCTCGTTACAGACATCTCATATCTGGATCCAAATGAAGGAATCCGTTACCGGGGGTATACCCTGCCCGAAGTATTCGAGAAACTGCCCAAGCCAAAAGGGGCAGAGATGCCGTATGTTGAAGGCTTGTTTTACCTGCTTCTCACTGGTGATATACCTAATGAGGAAGAAGTTGCCGATGTGGTTGATGAGTTTAACAAACGCAGAATCCTCCCCCGTTATGTTTACGACGTGATAGACTCCTTCCCTTGCTGCAGCCATCCTATGTCAGTATTCTCTGCTGCTGTAACAACAATGCAACGCGAATCATTCTTTGCCAAGAAGTATGCAACAGGCCTGAATAAACTTGATTATTGGGATCCAACCTATGAAGATGCCTTAAACCTTCTGGCCAAGCTTCCCGAAGTCGCTACCTACATTTACGCCAAACTATACCGTGATGGGAAAAGAATTCAATCGAATCCTTTCCTCGATTTCGGGGCTAATTTCGCTCATATGATGGGCAAACCAAAAACATACGAAGATGTTTCGCGCATGAATTTCATTATCCATGCCGACCATGAGAGCGGAAATGTAAGTGCTCATACCGGCCATCTTGTTTCTAGCACACTTGCTGATATTTATCTTTCAATTGCTTCGATGGTTAATGGGCTTGCTGGTCCATTGCATGGATTGGCCAATCAGGAAGTACTGAGATGGATTCTGGAGTTTATGGATAAAATGAATGGAGCAGAGCCGACTGATGATGAGGTACGCCAGTATGTATGGGATACACTTCATTCCGGAATGGTCATTCCGGGATACGGGCATGCCGTTCTGCGTAAAACTGATCCACGATATACTGTTCAACGAGAATTCTGTCAAAAACACATGCCGGATGATCCTGTATTTGCTTTTGTTGACAAGCTTTATAAAATCGTACCTGATATACTTATTGAACAAGGTAAAGCCAAAAATCCATGGCCTAACCTTGATGCACAAACTGGTGTTATCCAATGGCACTATGGCATCAGAGAATTCGACTTTTACACTGTACTCTTCAGCATTGGGCGCAGCATCGGGATAACTGCCAACATCATATGGGACAGAGCATTGAGTTATCCACTCGAACGACCTAAATCGCTTACCACCGATCTGTTGGAGAAAATTGCTTTCGGCACCCTGGCAGATGACGAAATTCCTGCTGAATAAACCTCCTATAATTAAAAACCCGGTGAGACTATGATCACCGGGTTTTGTATTTTTGTGAAAAATCAAGTAATGACGATTCAGAAGATAATCAATCTGCCTCCTCAACCAAGAGGATTTCACCTGATAACACAACTAATTGAAAAAGAGTTGGTAGAATTACCAGACCAGGGAATACTACACCTGTTTATTCAACATACTTCTGCCGGCCTCACTGTTAATGAAAATACTGACCCTACAGTAAGAAAAGATTTTGAACAAATTTTCAACCAGCTGATTCCGGAAAACCAATCAAGCTACAGCCACAATGATGAAGGAAGCGATGATATGCCTTCACATATAAAAAGCTCACTGGCCGGAAGCTCGATATCAATACCAATCAGCCACGGGAAATTGAATCTTGGAATATGGCAGGGGATCTATCTTTGCGAATTCAGAAACCATGGAGGGTCAAGACGGCTTGTTGCTACAATAGTTTCCTGATTACAATAGAAAAATTCCGTGTTCATCAACATCTATCAATCCTTGCTTAAGCAAGTTTCCTACTGCAGCCTTATATGTTCGCTTACTGACACCCAACGTTTTCTTAATTTCTTCAGGTGTCGATTTATCATGCAATTGTAACCTACCACCCAATTTTCGCATCAGGGTGAGAATCAAATCGGCAGCATATGCATACTCGTCTGTACCTGGTCGTCTGAGTGTAATATCAAGTTTACCATCAGCCCTGACAAATTTCACCCAACCAATAACCCTCTTTCCAGGAATTATATTACTAAATATCTCATTCATATAGACCATTCCCCTGAACTGCTGGTTTACAATCACCTTAAATCCAAGGCTGGTCTGATCGGCTATCAATACATCAACTTCATCTCCTTGAGTGAGTTCACCTGTCACATCCCGTAAATATTTATCGTAATATGTTGTTCCCGTCAATCGTTTAGACTGCTCATCAACCAGAACATGCACTATTGGATTTTCACCTGTACGGAGAGGATGTCTCATTTGCCTGTATGGAATAAGCAGATCCTTGGCCAACCCCATGAATACAAAGGCACCGAATCTGCCTACCTGCCTCACCTCCATTGCGGCAAATCCTCCTGCAACAGCGGCAGGCAAATCTGTAGTCGCTATAGGACGATCATCGGAATCGGTGTAGATAAACACCCTTACAAGATCGCCCTCAACGGAACCTTCAGGAATCTGCTTCCCGGGCAATAACAATTCCTGACCATCTCCTGCATCGAGAATTGCCCCTGGAGCAACGATCCTTAAGATTGGTAAAACCTGAAACTGACCAACTTGTATCATTTGAACTTTAATTAATTATCCGGGAAATCCAGGGAGGAAACTTTTAGCTGCATTTTTCATAGTTTCAGCTTGCGCAACCGAGGCCTCCTGTTGAGCACCAACTATTGCCTCTTTTATACATGTCTGAATCTCCTCAATATTACAGGTCAGACATGAAGGATCAATTGTAATATCAATCAAATGACTGTTACCATCTACAATTGCCTTAACTCTTCCATCAGTTGAACTACATTCAAAACGAGCCGTAGTTAGCGAAGCTTTTGCTTCTTCAGCCTTCTGTTGCACTTCCTGCAACTTGCCCATCAGATTTCCGAACATATCTACGATTTTTCATGCAAAGTAACCATTTTTTTAACTACCAACTAAAACAAAACTTAAACACCTGCATTTCATCTACTTAAACAACATAACCTATTGTTTGCCTTCTAATATTTCAAACATATATCCCTCTGATCAGATAAAAGTATCTACTTTTGTCTCATTACCTGACAATCTATTAATTAATTTAAACCAGAATTTATGCAGAAAAAATTTAGTAATTTATTAATTTTAAGCCTATTAGCAAGCATGTCAATGATGTTTAGCTGCCAATCCGGAAGCAAGGTTGAACCTGCACCAATTATCCCTTTAAAAGATTTCTTTAAAAACCCTGAGAAATCAAGGTATCAGATTTCACCTGACGGTAAGTTTTTCAGTTACATGGCTCCATACGAGAGCAGAATGAACATCTTCGTTCAGGAAATCGGGCAGGACTCTGCAAAACGCCTAACCAGTGAAACCGATCGCAATGTTGCCGGATATTTCTGGGCTAACAATAATCGTATACTCTTTCTCAAAGACAAGGGCGGTGATGAAAACTTCAAATTGTACGGAGTAAATATTGATGGATCAAACTCCATCTGTTTCACAGACTTTGATGGTGTTCGCACCCAAATAATTGACGACCTTGAGGATATTCCCAATGAAGTAATCATTGGACTCAACAAACGTAACCCTCAGGTCTTTGATGCATACCGCCTGAACATTGAAACAGGTGATATGAAAATGATTGCAGAAAACCCCGGGAATATCCAGGGCTGGATGACAGACCATGACGGAAAACTTCGTGTTGCTATAGCCATCGCCGAAGACGGAATCAGCACACAGTTGCTCTATCGTGCCACCGAAGAAGAACCTTTCAAAGTTGTACTTACTACCAGTTTTAAAGATCAACTTAACCCTCAATTCTTTACCTTCGATAACAATTCCTTGTATGCAAGCTCTAACCTGGGTCGCGATAAATCAGCGATCATCGAATTCGATATCGCCAATGGTAAGGAGATAAAGGTACTTTATGAAAATCCCGACTATGACGTTGAAGGTCTCAGTTATTCGCGCAAAAGAAAAGTGATAACCTCAGCCTCGTATGAATCATGGAAAAACGAAAAGCATTTCTTCGATGCTGAATCAGAAAGCATCTACAAGAAAATTACCGAGAAGCTTCAGGGTTATGAGATCGGACTCTCGTCTTCAACGAAAGCTGAAGACAAATTCATCGTCAGAACCTATAGCGATCGTTCACTGGGATCTTATTACCTCTATGATGTTAATAGCGACAAACTAGACAAGATTGCTGATGTGAGTCCATGGATTAATGAAAATGACATGGCTACCATTACCCCTGTTGAATATAAGTCGCGCGATGGTCTTACCATCCATGCTTACCTCACACTACCTAAAGGCTATACTGTTGAAAACGCCAAAAATCTGCCGGTAGTAATCAACCCGCATGGTGGTCCATGGGCTCGTGATTCATGGGGATTTAATCCCGAAGTACAGTTCCTTGCCAACCGTGGTTATGCCATCCTCCAGATGAATTTCAGGGGCTCAACCGGATATGGAAAGAGTTTCTGGCAGGCTTCATTCAAACAATGGGGTCTTACCATGCAGGAAGATATCACCGATGGGGTAAACTGGCTCATCGAGAAAGGGATCGCCGATCCCAAACATGTAGCCATCTATGGAGCCAGTTATGGTGGATATGCAACACTGCAGGGTATCGTGAAAGATCCTACACTTTATGCAGCAGCTGTTGACTACGTTGGTGTGTCAAACCTCTTTACCTTTATGAACACCATCCCCCCCTACTGGAAACCCATGCTTGATATGATGTACGAGATGGTTGGCAACCCTAAAGCCGATTCAGTTCAGCTGGCACAAACATCTCCTGCCCTCAATGCAGACAAAATTGTCACGCCACTTTTTGTTGCCCAGGGAGCTAATGATCCCCGTGTAAACAAAGACGAGTCGGACCAGATGGTTGCTGCTCTCAAAGCCAAAGGTGTTGACGTTGAGTACATGGTAAAAGACAACGAAGGACACGGTTTCCATAACGAAGAAAACCAGTTCGACTTCTACGAAGCCATGGAAAAATTCTTAGCTGCTCACCTCAAAGCCGAGCCAACAAAATAACTGTTCACCAATTCAATAAAAAAGCCGGATTCTACAATCCGGCTTTTTTATTGGACTTCTATACCTAAATTATTCATAATAAAACCTGTGAGGGATTTTCTATTTACTGATCAGGTTGAAAAATCAATGGCTGGATGTTAACCTTGCCGGAAACCGATCTGTTGAAGATGAACACTGCATCAGACCTTGAAATCCCTATAGTAAAATAAGTCTGGTCACAGAAAATACTGTAATAATTGATCCTATCATCATTGGCATGTACATCTTCTTCTCCACAGGCATATCCACCGATAAACCTTTTAGAGGCGATAATACCTGACATAATGTAACCAGTAATGATACAAAATAAACCCTGTCATAAAACGACAGGAGAACAGCAAAAAAACCTGTATTAATTTCGCTATCTATTAAGCCGGCAGGATTGGTTCCATTAGACAACAGCCAAACAGAAAGGAACGAACAATCATGGAAACGGGTATTGTTGTTAAAACTTTAGGTATACGGCCTTACAGAATAACGTTTGTGAATATCTTTTGCACAATAGGCAATCAATATACTGCCTGAAAAAAGATCAAAACCAATTTCTTCATTTCGCAAAATCCTACCCATATTAACAAAACCATGATTTGTGAACAGAGCATGCAGGTTCATTCCTGTATTGCACAGTACAACGATATCTGACCAAAAACAAATGCAGGCATCAGTAATAGTTTCAAGGATGATAACCGCCAACTGACCACCAGACTATAGTGGGGTACAGTAATTATTGCCTCAACCAAAATACCCGCATTAATCAAGGCCTTCTAATCAATTGATAGTTATAATAATTACACCTTTCAAGGCACACTAATAACAAAGAAATCCTCCCTTTTTCGTAGAACGTATAAAATCTACTAATATCATGTAAAAACTCCCAAAGCTCCGGCATTATAATAATTGATTGGAATAACCAGATGATTCCTAATCAATGAAAATCTTCATTTATTTGTTTTCTGGGCATTTCTATTGAAATTGTATATAATCATATCAATTCGGCCTCTTCTGGTCAATTAAACCAACTCTACTGCCCGTTTTCGCACACCACCTGTAACAAGTCGAACATACTAAGCGTCTCAATTGTGCCGTTATAGTTATAAAACGATGATTAACAACTAACAAAAATAATTGGCATAAATAATGAGTAGTACCCAAGTCCTACAAACCTGACTTATGATACATATAAAAGAACTACATAAATCATATATTACTGGAACCAACAGTCTGCATGTTCTCAAAGGGATCGACCTTTCCATTGCTTCCGGAGAGTTTGTATCCATCATGGGATCATCGGGATCTGGCAAATCAACGCTTCTCAATATTCTGGGAATTCTTGACAACTACGACAAAGGCAATTACAGACTCGATGGGAATCTGATTGCCAAAATGAGCGAAAAAAAAGCAGCGGCATTTCGGAATCAGCTTATTGGATTTGTCTTTCAGTCGTTCAACCTGATCTCGTTTAAGAACGCGCTTGAAAATGTTGCTCTTCCGCTTTATTACCAGAAAGTCAGCCGGAGGAAAAGAAATCTGATCGCCATGGAGTATTTAGATAAGATGGGGCTTGCTGAATGGGCTCATCATATGCCCAACGAACTCTCGGGCGGGCAGAAACAACGCGTTGCGATTGCCAGGGCGCTAATCTCTAAACCTAAAGTAATTCTGGCCGATGAGCCTACCGGAGCCCTCGATACCCAGACCAGTTATGAAGTAATGGATATTCTGAAAGAAGTCAACGGGCAGGGAATCACCATCCTGATTGTAACCCACGAACACGACATTGCCGCCATGACAAACCGGATCATCAGATTGCGTGATGGTGTGATTGCTGAAGACATCCGTAACGGGGAGGTCAAAAAGATGAAAGAAATGGCCTTTGCAGCCGCCAATTAATTTTAAAAAGCTGACTGTATGTTCGATCTTGATAAATGGCAGGAGATTTTCAGCACCATCCGACAGAACAAGCTACGTACATTCCTGACTGCTTTTAGTGTAGCCTGGGGCATCATTATGCTGGTCATCCTGCTGGGTTCAGGGTATGGTCTTGAGAATGGTGTCAGGGAAGAATTCGAGGGCGACGCAGTTAATTATCTGAGTGTTAATCCCGGAATGACTTCGAAAGCATACAAGGGAACAAAACCCGGTAAACCTGTTAGTTTCACCAATGAAGACCGTGACCTGTTGACGAGGATGCCTGGTGTAACAGCTTCCTCGGCGCGCACCCGTATATTCGGTAGCGGGGTCATCTCTTATAAGAATGAATATGGGGCTTTTGATATTTTCTGCTGTCACCCCGAATACGCTCAGGTTGAGTCGATCAGGATGATAGAAGGGCGGTTTCTCAATCAGGCAGATATTCAACATACAAGGAAGGTTGTAAGCCTTGGTAAGATTGTGGCCGATGCCCTTTTCAAGAACGGAGAAAAACCATTGGGAAAATATATCCGGGTAAATGATGTTCTGTTTCTGGTTGTTGGTGTATTCGATGACCCGGGAGGTGACCGCGACATGAGCCGCATTTACATCCCTATTTCAACAGCCCAGAAAGCATTTAACCGCGGAAATTCAATCAATAATGTCTGCGTGATTATGGATGGGGCAACACCTGAAGACAGCCGCAAAGCTGAAGAAGAAATCAAACAGACTCTATCAGCACGTCATCATTTTGATCCTACCGACACACGTGCACTTTTCATCTACAATACAATCAACGAATACCAACGATTCATGCAACTTTTTGCAGGCATCAGAATCTTTATCTGGTTCATTGGCGTTGGAACCATCATTGCCGGCATTGTTGGAGTAAGCAACATTATGATGATCGTGGTGAAGGAACGTACCAAAGAAATTGGTATCCGGAAATCGATGGGGGCTACTCCATCCAGTATCGTGGGGCTGATCCTCCAGGAATCGGTATTAATAACGGCACTTGCCGGATATGCCGGACTTGTTATCGGGGTTGTGTTACTCGAAGTAGTTGGTAATAATATGCCTAACGTTGACTATTTCTCGAATCCCGAGATCAAACTCGATGTAGCCGTCAGTGCTACAGTTTTACTCGTGGTAGCAGGCATGATTGCAGGGTTTGTGCCTGCCCGCCGGGCTGCTTCTGTTAAACCTGTTGATGCCCTTCGTGATGAATAATATTAAAATGAACAGTTATGTTTGACCGGGACAGGTGGCAGGAAATATTTGACACCCTGAAGAAAAACAAAATGAGGACGTTCTTCACTGCCCTTGGGGTATTTTGGGGAATTTTCATGCTCATAGCCCTCCTGGGTTCAGGTGAAGGTCTTCGTAAAGGGGTTAGTAGTGGAATGGGCGACATGGCCACCAACAGCATGTTTATGTGGACTCAACGCACCACTATGCCCTTCAAGGGTTTTCCCCGCGGAAGGTTTTACAACTTCAACAATGGTGATACTAAGGCTATGATTGATAACATAACCGGAATAGAATACATTGCTCCCAGGATACAGGGTTATAGCCAGGAAGGCAACAATAATGTTGTAAGGGGTGAAAGAACCGGGGCATTCACTATTCAGGGCGATTATCCGGCCTATAACCTGATCGACCCGATGAATATTAATCAGGGAAGGTTTATTAATGATAACGATATTGAACAGACCAGAAAAGTTGCCGTGATCGGGAAACGGGTGCAGGAAGAGATGTTTAAACCCGAGGAGAACCCGATAGGAGAATACCTCAGAATTAACGGGGTCTATTTCCAGATAGTAGGTGTAGTAAGTTCGAGAAAGAACGACAACGAGGCTATCCGCGATAACCAAAGTATTTACCTGCCCTTTACCACTGTCCAGAAGACATACAATTATGGCGATATAGTAGGCTGGTACTCCATTACAGCGAAGAAAGGCTTCAGCGTCTCTGATATCGAGACACAAGCTAAAGCACTCATGCGTAAACGGCACAGCATCGACCCTGCCGATACCAGGGCTGTTGGTTCGTTCAATGTAGAAAACCAGTTCCAGAAGATGACGAGATTGTTCGCCGGGATTGCAGGCCTTATCTGGATTGTAGGAATTGGTACTCTCCTGGCCGGAGTCATCGGTATCAGTAATATCATGCTTGTAGTGATTAAAGAAAGAACTAAAGAAATCGGAATCCAACGGGCTATCGGTGCTAGTCCCGGGACTATCATAAGCCAGATTATTACCGAATCAGTCTTCCTTACCACGTTTGCAGGTTATTTTGGGCTTGTGGCAGGTGTAGGCGCAATTGAACTGGTAAATAATATTATAAAAAAAATGGGAGATTCGGCGGGGATGTTTAAAGATCCGTCGGTCAGTTTCCATGTAGCTGTTTCAGCACTAATTATTCTTATCATAGCAGGTGTGATTGCTGGTATTATTCCAGCCCGCAAAGCAGTGAAAATTAAACCAATTGAAGCCTTACGTTACGAATAAACATCCTCTTAATCGAGTCATATCCATGAAAACATTCTTTAGAATTCTAATCGGCGCCATCATCGTCATCGTACTTGTAGGAACTTTTGTCTTCCTTTACCAGAAATCGCAAAAAAAACCGGAAATATTCGAAACCAGGAACCCGGAAATTACCAATATTATTAAAAAAACTGTTGCTACCGGCTCGGTTGTACCCCGTCGCGAAATTGAAATAAAGCCCAAAGTATCGGGGATCATCGAAGAACTCTATGTTGAACCAGGCCAAATGATAAAACAGGGTAATAAGATAGCCCGGGTGAGAATTATTCCCAACATGGTAAGCATGAATGCTGCCGAGTCGAGGGTGAACAGGGCCAGGATTAATCTCGACAATGCCAAAACTGAATACGACCGGTACTCAGATCTGTTAAAGAATAAGGTCATTGCCATTTCTGAATTCCAGAAATATGAACTCTCCTATAAAACTGCACGGGAAGAGCTTTCTGATGCCGAAAACAATTTAGCACTGATTAAAGAGGGACAGACACGAAAATCAGGCGAAACCACCAATACCCTGGTTACCTCTACAATCGACGGGATGATCCTCGCCGTTCCCGTTGAAGTAGGTAAATCGGTTATAGAAAGCAACACTTTTAACGACGGGACCACGGTTGCTACCATAGCCGATATGGGAGAGATGATTTTCAAAGGGAAACTCGATGAAACCGAAGTTGGAAAGATCAGGGAAGGGATGCCCCTGATACTTACTATCGGCGCCATTGACAACGATAAGTTTGATGCAATTCTGGAACACATTTCCCCGAAAGGTGTACTTGAAAACGGGGCGATCCAGTTCGAGATCAAAGCAGAAGTAAGGTTGAAAGCTGGTCAGTTTATCCGCTCGGGATATAGTGCCAACGCCGACATCGTGTTGGAAAGACGCGACAGTGTTATGGCCATATCTGAAAGCCTTCTCCAGTTTAAAGGTGATTCATCCTATGTAGAAGTTGAAACACAACCTGGCATTTTCGAACAGCGGTTCATCAAAACAGGCCTTTCCGACGGACTCAACATCGAAGTAATATCAGGATTAAAGAAGGATGATAAAATCAAACTGATTAAGACATTCAGTACCCAGTAATATAAACCCTTGTTGTAACGCCAACGCCAACCGGTAGTTATCGGTTGGCGTTGGCGTTAGCTTGGGTGTTGTTTACCGGGAACTTTTTTTAGATAGCGAATCATTTCAAAAAGTTTACTTAAATCTATAGTCGGGTTGAAAATTTCAAGGGAAGGTTATGTGTGGAATTATACCTTCTTTGGTTAATATTTAAAGCTTGTTTTGAGAGTCTGTTGAAATTTCAGCTCACTTGAGACGCTATAGCCTGTTGCGATAACTGAATCGTTACCGGTTGTTAAATTTCCATCAATTTCAGAGACAGTTGCAAAAGCCGGATGCGCTGCAATCCGGCTTTTGAATGTTTGATGGAAAAGTATCATTTTAAACTTTTAACCGTAGATCAACCGTAGATGAAGCGGAGATTAAGCGGAGGTCTATCGAACGGCCAGGGTCGATCCATGATTAAAATTTGCCTGATCTCCGGTTTGTATTCTTTTAAAAGCATACCTATTTCACACAAGTATTGTACCACGATAGGTTCCTGTTTTTGACAGAGAGAAAAAAACAAATTTTTTATGGCTGTTACGTCAGGAAATGAGAACGCGGACAACCAGAGCCTCCCGATAGCTATCAGAACGATAGTTATCGGGAGTTCACGTTTTTCAATTACCGGGTTAATCTGTGAAAAACTGATGCAATCAGCCTGCCTGTAAGGTGCGATTGAAAGATTTCAGGGCTTCGCCCCTCCTTTACAAGTTTCAGGAACAAATTACCACGAAGCATACGGGGCCAGAGGCTCTCTGAAAAACAACTATAACAGGGGCATGGTCCTGGTGTTTTTGCAGAAATGCCAGGGTGTTATGGTTTTATCCGACCAATTCGTTATAAACCCTCAAAATAAGGCGTTCTTCCTCGTCTGCCAATACCAATCCACGACGTTTCATCTCGCGGCGTGCTGCATCAATTCCCTTATCTGCCCTGTAAACCTCAAAACCATCGGCTCCTCCCCATGAAAAATCAGGGATATTGGCGGGAGGAAATCCGGCCCCAAACAGGTTACACATAATACCTGTCACGGTACCAGCATTAAACATACTGTTAATTCCTGTCTTCGTATAATCGGCTATGGTAATTCCCGCGAATTGGAGACCCGTGTTTACGGGTTCACCATTGGCAAAACTGCGAACCTTTCCATAGTTATTTTTCATATTGCTGTTGCTTGTTCCGGCACCAAGGTTCACCCACCTGCCGATCACAGCGTGTCCGAGAAAGCCTGCATGTTGTTTGTTGCTGTTTGAATGAAACACCGAACCTGATATTTCACCACCCACTTTACAATCAGGTCCGATGGTTGTCCCCCCGTAAATACGTGCACCCGCATTGACTACACTGTTAGCACCAACTGCAAGGGGTCCTTCAAGCGAACAGGTCGGCATCACGACAGAGCCGGGACCGAGAAATACCGGGCCATTAGATGCATCAATAACTACACCTGGCTTCACTTCGGCTCCGGGAGCAATAAAAATATTCTCATCATGAAGGAAATAAACCCCCATAAAGTCTCTTCTCCCCCTGTCAGGCATCAGAAGGTTAATGTCTGTCTTAATCTGCAAAGAATTATATCTTCCAATATCCCAGCTGAAGTCCAACAGTTGCAAGCCTTCATCCATTTCAATGATCTGCCATGTTTCATCGGGATAAAAGTCCCAACCTTCTGACCCAGGCATAAACTGTTCGCCATGTGTATCATCAATACAGGCCGCGACGACAGTGCCTTTGTTAAGGACCATACTCCCCGGGGTTAATTCTTCAAATTGCTTTAAAATGGGTGCATCAGGAATCCAGCGACCATTGAGCAGCAAGAGAGGGGCGACAGGAAGTTCATTAACGGGTGTAATCGGATTTTGCCTGGAAGTCAGAGGTGCAAGCGAAGGCCGGGTAAACAGCGAAGCTGCCGGGCTTTCCAACATCAATTCAAACTTATGACGAAGGGTAAGAATACCACAACGCAATTCAAAGACCTGCATCAGGCGAACGAGCGGATTCAGTCTTACCGACAGTGTATCTTCAAACAGGGCGTATTGCATAGTCCGGTTGATTAAGAGGAGAAAACAAAGATACACATTTCGGCAGCTACAAGCGAATTAACCTGCCTGAACAGTACCTGTCGGGCATCTATTTTTAAAGAGTATTTCATACCTTTGGTGCCAAATCACCATACAATTAAATTTGACCATGAGCAAGAATACATCGATGAACCCCAACCCGCTGGTGCAGTATCTGAACAAGCCGGCAGAGGAGTTTACCAAAGCCGACATTATTAAATACATAGAAGATAACAACGTTGAAATGATCAACTTCAGGTACGCCAGCATCGACGGCCGTTTGAAAACCCTGAACTTTGTCATTACAAGCCGCGAGCATCTTGAGACCATTCTCACCTGTGGTGAACGTGTAGACGGATCAAGCCTTTTCAAACACATCGAAGCCGGTTCAAGTGATCTGTATGTTATTCCACGCTTCAAAACAGCATTCCTGAATCCTTTCACCAGGATACCCACTATCGACATTTTGTGCGCATTCTACAATAAAGATGGAGAGCCTCTTGACAGTGCCCCGGAATACATCCTAAGGAAAGCCCACAAAGTGCTGAAAGAACGGACCGGGTATTCGTTTGAAGTGATGGGTGAACTTGAGTATTATATCATCAGCAGGAAAGATGACCTTTTTCTTGCAGACGACCAAAGGGGTTATCACGAATCAGAACCTTTCTCAAAATGGGCAGAGTTCAGGCGTGATGCGATGCTATACATTGCCCAGACAGGTGGCCTGATCAAATATGGCCATTCTGAAGTGGGAAATTTCACCCTGGGCGACATGGTATATGAACAGAACGAAATAGAATTTCTTCCAACAACGCTGGAAGATGCTGCCGATCAGTTATTGATTGCAAAATGGATACTTCGTCAGCTCGCCTACAAGCATGGAGTAACTGTAACCTTTGCACCTAAAATTACTGTTGGTAAGGCAGGTAGTGGGATGCACATTCATACCCGCCTGATGAAAGATGGAAGAAATGCCATGATCGAAAACCGTAAATTGAGCGATGTTGCCAAAAAGGCCATTGCCGGCTATCTCGACCTGGCTCCATCACTTACTGCTTTTGGCAATATGAATCCAACGAGTTATTTCAGGCTGGTTCCTCATCAGGAAGCCCCGACGAACATCTGTTGGGGTGACCGTAACCGCTCAGTATTGGTACGTGTTCCATTGGGTTGGACTGGCAAGGCCAACATGATTAAGGACGTGAACCCGTTAGAATCGGATGAACAGTTCGACCACAGCATGAAGCAGACGGTTGAGTTCCGTTGCCCTGATGGCTCTGCAGATGTTTATCTGTTACTTGCCGGCCTTACAGTTGCTGCCCGTCATGGTATCGAGATGGCTAATGCTCTTGAATTTGCCGAGAAACGTTATGTGGATGTTAATATATTCAATGAGGAATATAAAGAAAGGCTGAGCTTGCTTGACCAGCTACCTGTTTGTTGCGCCGATTCAGCTGATCAACTCGAACGTCAGGCGAATATCTATATGGAATATAATGTATTCCCGAAAAGCATGATAGATGGCGTTATAAAGCTATTAAAATCGTTTAATGATTCTCACCTACGCGAAGAGATCACCGGAAACAACGATGCAATTCTTTCGCTGGTAAACAAATATTTTCACTGTGGCTAGGCCGATATTACCTGTCAAAAGATAAAAAGCCGGAAAATTCCGGCTTTTTTCATTTTCGATCGAACGAAAGAGGCTCTTCTTTGTTACTTTTATATCACAAACTCAAAAATTCAATAGTAATGACACATTTATTACCTGCTCTTCCCTGGGCCCCTGATGCACTGGAACCTCACATTTCTGCAAAAACCATCGAATTTCATTATGGCAAGCACCACCAGGCCTACGTGACCAATCTTAATAACCTGATCCCGGGAACACCATTCGAAAATGCCTCCCTTGAAGAAATAGTAAAAAAAGCCGAAGGCGGTATTTATAACAATGGTGCCCAGGTGTGGAATCACACATTTTACTGGAACTGCCTTTCGCCCAATGGTGGCGGAGAGCCAGCCGGTAAACTCGCTGAGGCTATTAAAGCCCAGTTTGGTTCATATGAGATATTCAAAGATAAATTTTCGACAGCAGCAGCCACGCTGTTTGGTTCAGGCTGGGCATGGCTTGTAATAAACGCGGAAGGCAAACTTGAAATTATCCAGGAGAGCAACGCCGGGAACCCAATGCGCCAGGGGAAGACACCCATTCTCACTTGCGATGTCTGGGAACATGCCTACTATATCGACAAGAAGAATATGCGCCCTGCTTATATAAACGCATTCTGGAATCTGGTAGACTGGAAAGCCGCCGAAGCACGCTTCTAAGCTAAAGTAGATATTTAAACAGTCGCCGCCATCCCTTCCGGTATGGCGGCGTTACTTTTTACATAAATAATTTCATTGTATATTTGCGCCCCCCATAACCGAACTATGCGACCAATTCGAAACCCGGAAAGAGATTCAGCCGATTACAACTGTTACGGGTGTGCACCGCATAACCCTAAAGGGCTTAAGATGGAATTTCATGAAGATGGTGATGAAATAGTTTGCTTTTGGAAACCACATACCGATTTTCAGAGTTACAACAACTTTCTTCATGGAGGCATCCAGGCAGCTTTATTTGATGAACTTGCCTGTTGGATTCTGATGGTAAAAGCGGGATCAGCAGGGCTTACACAGAAACTGGAGATAACATACCACTGTCCTGTTTTTCTTACAAACGGAGAAATCACACTTCGGGGGAGAATCACTTCCCATATAGATCACCATGTAACAGTTACTGCTGAGATATCAGACGAATCAGGTCACCAGCGGTCATCAGCCCGGATATCCTTCCTGCTTTACCCGGAAAAAATGGCCCGGAAGCGCTTGCACTACCCGGGCCATGAAATGTTTTCAGAATTACCTGATTAATTTTCTATTCCACAGTAACCGATTTTGCAAGATTACGGGGTTGATCAACATTACACTCACGATTTACAGCGATGTAATATGCCAGTAACTGCAACGGGATAGTAGCCAGCAGTGGGACCAGCATCTCCTCGGTTTCAGGAATTTCGAGACAGAAATCGGCAAGACCTTTCACCGTAGTATCGCCTTCGGTAACGATGGCAATGATCCTCCCTTTACGTGCCTTCACCTCCTGAATATTCGAGACAACTTTCTCGTAGGTACCTTTATTGGTTGCGATGACTACTACCGGCATTTCACGATCGATTAATGCAATAGGGCCATGTTTCATCTCTGCAGCAGGATAACCTTCAGCATGAATGTACGATATCTCTTTCAGTTTCAAGGCTCCTTCAAGTGCTACAGGGAAATTGTACCCACGTCCCAGATACAGGAAATTGCGCGAATAAGTAAATATTTTCGATATCTCTTTCACCTGTTTATCCAGTTTCAGTGTCTGTTCAACTTTCCGGGGAATCATCTGAAGTTCTGCAATGAGCCTGTGAAAAGACGCCGTATCAATAGTCCCCTTGCGTCGCCCGATAGCCAAAGCCATCAATGCGAGTACCGTCACCTGGGCTGTGAAAGCCTTGGTTGAAGCGACACCGATTTCGGGGCCGGCATGGGTATACGATCCCGCATGAGTAGCCCGGGCAATAGATGAACCAACCACGTTGCATATTCCGTATATAAATGCCCCTTTCGACTTGGCAAGCTCGATGGCAGCAAGAGTATCTGCTGTTTCGCCCGATTGACTGATAGCAATCAGAATATCATTTTCGTTAATGATTGGATTACGATACCTAAATTCGGAAGCATACTCAACTTCAACCGGGATGCGGGCAATGTCTTCAAACATATATTCTCCAACAAGCCCGGCATGCCAGGATGTTCCCGCAGCCGTTATAATAATCCGGCGAGCATTCAGAAAACGGTCAAGGTGGTCGATAATACCAGCCATCGAGATAATATCATTATTATCGTTTACCCGCCCCCTAAGACTGTCGCGAATTGTTTTAGGCTGTTCAAATATCTCCTTGAGCATGAAGTGGTCATACCCCTCTTTCTCAAGCTGGCTGAGACTCATCTCAAGACGTTGAATCTCGGGATGCATTTCAACGTCGCGGATGGTTTTAACTTTTAACGGCTCGCCCCGTTTAAGTATAGCGATCTCCTCATCATCAAGATATACCACATCCTTCGTGTATTCAACTATTGGAGAAGCGTCAGAAGCAATCAGGAATTCATCCTTACCGATACCAACTACCAAAGGGCTTCCTTTCCGGGCTGCAATCATGAGATTACGGTCGGTTTTCGATAAAATCACGATGGCGTAGGCCCCGATTACCTGGCATAATGCAGATTGAACTGCTTCCAATAAAGTAATCCCGGAAGTCTTTTTAATATACTCTATGAGTTGTATCAGGACTTCAGTATCTGTATTACTTTGAAAAGAATATCCTTGCTGAATCAGCTCTTCTTTAAGAACCGCATAATTCTCGATAATCCCGTTGTGAATCAAAGCAAGCTCTTCTGATTGTGAAAAATGAGGATGAGCATTCACATTATTGGGTTCACCGTGGGTAGCCCATCTGGTATGTGCCATACCGAGGGTTCCGCTAACGTCCTTATCTTTTATAAATTCTTCAAGATCAATTACTTTACCTTTCGTCTTATAAACCTTGAGATTGCTGTTAAGAATGGCGATACCTGCACTATCATACCCACGGTATTCAAGCCGCTTAAGTCCTTTGATAAGGATCGGATGAGCCTCACGAGGACCAATATATCCAACAATTCCACACATAATTAATTGCTTTTTGTTATAATAAAAGAACTCAGGAATATACAGTTAATATAATCATAATGCTGTTTTAGTCAAGACAATAATGGGCGCGAATAAATTACCAGATTATCAGGGAATCTTGGTAAAGAGTACCTGGATCTGTAACTTGCTTCCGCTCAAGGATGGATTGGTAGGATTTGCACCGGCAAAGACCAGCCTGTTACCCCTGACTGCTGCACTAGTGGCATAAAAAGCAAGATGAGTGCTGGCATCAATTTCTCCGTTAACAAGCGACTGAACATAATGCGATATACGGAAAGAATAAGTACCATCAGAGCGATAATCACCTCCAAAATAAGAGGTTCCTTCATATTGGTCGTCAAGATAAGTAATAGATGAATCCGCTTCAACCTGCACTAAGACCAGTTTGTCGGGGGGGCTGAACTTCGAAGATTTATCAAGGTTGGTAACCACGAGCCTGGCTTCATTGATTGCATATCCTTTGGCACGAATTGCAGAAATAGCATCGGGGTCAATCCAGACATCTGTTCTGATTCCCCCCATTGATTGTACGTAGAGCTGGTCGTTACCAAGGGTAGTATCTTTATTAATCACCTGTTGACGGATAATCGGGTCAGCTTCAAGGTAATTATTATGATCAAAATAATTATACCGGGCACAATAGCCATCGATATTAAGTTGAAACATCAGACTATCCTCAAGGTCATTATGATAATATATTTTCATGAACGTCAACTCATTATCCATGTTTATATACATGATGGAACCCAACGAAGGCGCGGCAGGAGCCTCGCAATCAATCATGATTCCTTTGATGTATTTCGTGAAATTGTCATTTGAACTGAGATCAACTGTGTTGGTCGAAAGTATCTTATCCATGAAGGTTTGGTCGGTAATGGCCATTCTGAAATGAGGAGCATATCTTACCGAATCGATTGTTACACTATCGGTAGGACGGGCAATAAAAGTTTTAGTACCAAGCAAAACAGTCCCATGCGGTGTCATCGTGCGGGAATAATAAGCGTTGTCGGTATATAGCGCACTATCCAACTCATATACATTAATAGTCTGTAATGCGCTGCTGTCTCCATATACCCCGTTAAAAGCCATCGACATAACGATAGAGTCAATATGAGGATTAGTACCAAAGCTATGCCCTGTAGACGACAACCGAAGCTGGGTAAATATTGAGGCACGGGTTATACCAAATTTTGGATCCCAGTAGCTGCCAAGCAAACTTTGGGTGGTCTCATCGGTACGAAGAGAATCTTCTTCAACCGAGTATGCTCTGATTTCAAGCGTTGTATCATAATGAAAGGTAAGACGTTCAGATTCAGGCTGAATATCAGTACCAATCTCTTCTGGTTTTTTGTTACAGGCAATGGCAACGAATACCAGGGAGACAAGAACGATTGATTTAAGACGCGAAAAGACCAGGATGGTTTTGAGATTGTGCACGTTTAATCGATTGAGTCGTTAGTAAAAATAAGCGGACAAATGTAATCAGGCTTCCTGATTTCCCAAAATACTATCGTAAAAATCATTGTATGCATCAACGTAGGTCTCTTTTGACTGAAGATTAAGCACAGGCTTTTTCACTTCGTTAAGGTATTCAAGGATTTCCGGATTAACTTTATCGGTTGCAATAATAACACCGTCGGAGAAATCAATGGCACCACACATCAAACTAACGTAGGTTCCTTTCTTATAGTGTTTCAAATCTTTGTCGGTTATACCCGGCATCTTCAGTTTGGAACCGAACTCTCTGGCAAACTTGGCAGTAAACTCATCATCATAGATTGAAATAATCACTTTTGTCTGACCAAACAAGGGATTATCACGGAATGCCCGTTTAATATACAGAGGAGTAAGAGACGCAAACCAACCATGACAATGAATCAGGTCAGGGCTCCAACCAAGCTTTTTAACGGTTTCAATAGTACCCCGGGCAAAGAAGATAGCTCGCTCGTCGTTATCTTTATAGAATTTGCCATTTTTGTCAGTTATTTGAAATTTCCGTTGGAAGTAATCATCGTTATCGATGAAATAAATCTGCATACGGGCCTGTTGAATTGAAGCCACCTTAATAATTAGCGGATGATCCGAATCGTTAATAATCAGATTCATTCCCGAAAGACGAATAACCTCATGAAGTTGATTACGCCTTTCATTGATCATACCATAACGTGGCATAAATGTCCGGATGTCTTTCCCTTTTTCCTGAATTCCCTGGGGCAGGTAACGTCCCATGGTGGCAATTGGGCTTTCTTTCAGGTAGGGTTCAATCTCTGATGCCACAAAAAGCACCTTAGCTTTGCTCATTTCTTAAGTTATTTTGGGGAAGACATCGCCCGGACCAGTATTACAAATTTGTTATAATAGGCTATTGTCAACACAACATACTCATTAACATCAGGTTATCATCAGCCGATAGGCATCCCCGTATTACAAGTCATGCAAATTTACTGATTTTTGACGACATGACGGATGTCTCTGGCTCTATTACCTTAATATTAATTAATTTACAAAGCAAATATTCCAGGAAATATTTAAATACACCCTGCAGCATTACTTCATAATGCACTCATAAACAGATTCTTATACTGAAAGCACTTCATGTAGTACCTTGTGAGACTTTATTTCTCCTATTCCTGAAACCTGTAGTTGAAAATATTCAATCAAAAAAGCAAGTAATGTACTACGCGTTCCTGTCGGGAGTGAAAGTTCTTTCGTTCCCATACGGCACCGCTCCATAAGCAAAAGAAAAGCTTCAGCCCATTCGGCCGGGATGTAATGGCCATGCAGGGCATGTGCCACGAACCGCCCCTCCATCAGGTCAAATACCCGTTTGTCGGAGCTATAATTCAACAGAGGGGCAAAGCCCATAAGATCGGCAAATTGAATCATAAAGATCAATGGCATATCAACCAATAGTTCATCCTCCGCAATTATTAGTTTTGCAACAAAATCCTCTGTAAAATGATAAAGGGGCAAATCAGCTTCCTGATGTCTGATGGATTGATTGAGTACATCGGCAACAAAAAGTGCTATACTGCTTCTTAATACTCCTGCAGCAGAAAGCAGTGGTGAGGAAATTAGTCGCGGTTCCCGTAAAGAATCCAGACCGCTGTTTCCTTTTCCTTGAAAAGTAAGGAATTCGAGGTGTGCTAAAGGTTGAAAAAGCACCCTGCCGGAACTGTTTCCCTTACGGGAACTCTGACGTACAATAAAACTTCTTAATCCATTCTGCCGGGTAAAGACCCTCACAATAAGACTAGCCTCTCCGTAACGAATTGTATGAAGTACTATTCCATCCTGTATTTCGATTCGCTTCATAGCCATTCTTCAAAATCAGGAGACAAAATTAGCGCTTTACAAAATATCACGATAAGGTATCAACCAATCCTGTTTCCAATGAAAGAAAACTTTGTAAAAGGCATATCCATAAGTTATGTCCAATAATTTGGGCAAAGGTGACTCAGACGTATACCAAAGGCTTCACTTCCCCACGCATTATCATCAAACCATTCATTGCCAGAGCTTCCATCTCATCCTCCCCGGGATATACTGTAACCGGTGCTATAAAAGAAACCATCTCTTTTATATAATTAACCAATTCAGAATTATGGGCAATACCACCTGTAAGAAGAATTCCGTCAACCTGTCCTTTCAAAACAGTCGCCAGACTGCCTATTTCCTTACCAACCTGATAAGCCATGGCATCCTGAATCAACTTTGCCTTTTCGTCACCATTTCGAGCCGACATCTCAACATCATATGCACTATTGGTCTGCAAATGAGCTACCAGGCCACCCTGTCCTGTAATCATTTTCTTAACTTCCTCAAGGGTAACCTTACCACTAAAACAGATTTTAGCAAGCAACCCGGCAGGAAGCGTACCACTCCTTTCAGGAGAAAAAGGGCCTTCTCCATCAAGTGCATTGTTTACGTCAACAACTTTCCCTCTCAGGTGGGCCCCCACGGAGATACCACCTCCCAGGTGTGCGACAATCAGGTTTAGTTCATCGTACTTTCGATTAAGCGAACGGGCATGCGTCCTTGCAATGGCTTTCTGGTTGAGAGCATGAAAAATTGAAAGACGGGGCATTTCAGGTTGACCAGAAACGCGGGCCACATCCTGAAGTTCATCAACTACAACAGGATCTGCAATAAACGCACGGGCTCCAGATATCGTTTTGGCAATATCGAGTGCGATTAGTCCACCCAAATTACTTGCATGTTCACCCAGGACAGGATGAATAAGATCGTTGACCAATGCATCATTTACCTCATAAACTCCTGAAGGAATTGGCTTAACAAGCCCCCCACGCCCGACAATAATGCCAATTGATTCAACTTCAATACCGGCATTCTTCAATTCTGACATGATGATCTCTTTGCGAAACTGAAACTGCCCTGCAATATTTGAGAACGGCTTCAGCTCATCGGCCGAATGACGCAGGGTTTTGAGAAACACATTTTTTGTTCCTTCGTAAACGGCAATTTTAGTACTGGTTGAGCCGGGATTAATTGCAAGGATTCTTTTTTCTGACATTGAATAGGTGATTTATTCGTCGGCCATCAGGCACGACAATGCAATACAATAATATTTAGAATTTTCACTTTCTGAACGCGACATTACGACGACAGGTTTTTCGGGGCCGCAAATCATACCAGCCAGTTCTCCTTTGGCAAAAAGCATCAACCCCTTGTAAAACGCATTACATGCTTCCAGTGAGGGGAACAACAATACATCTGCCTGTCCAGCAATCGGAGTCAGCACTCCTTTTATTGCCACACTGGCAGGATCGCAGGCAAGAAAAAGATCAAGAGGGCCGTCAACCAAACATTTCCCAAATTGACCACGCTCGGCCATTTTACTCAACAGGGCATAATCAATTGTATTTGGAAAATTTGGATTAACCTTTTCGGAAGCTCCAATAAGAGCAACTTTAGGTTCTTCAATGCCAAACCGTCGAGCCATGTTGATTGAATAACGCAACATTGCCTCCTTCTGCTTCATATCTGGAAACGGCAAAACAGCTGTATCGGTTATAAACATCAATTTTGGATAATCAGGGACCTCAACAGCACACACATAGCTCATCACCTGGCCTTTAGGCAAAAGCCCGGTTTCAGGGTTTAACACTGCCTTTAAAAACAGGTCAGTATTAACCAACCCTTTCATTAGGATGTCGGCCTTTCCTGATCGCACTAATTCAACAGCGCATGATACAGCACCAGCATGATCGGCTGCATCAACAATCCAATCCGGATCAATCTGGATACCGGCGTTAGTAGCTGTTTGCTCAATTGCACTTCGATTTCCTATAAGCATTGCTTCAGCAAACCCCTCATTTACTGCTCTTACAATAGCACCAAGCGTATTAGCATCTTCGGCTGCCGCGACAGCAATACGACGAATGGCTCCTTGTTTCAGGCGCTCAGCAATCTGGTTTAAACGGGTGATTGGTTGCATTATTCAGTTTTTGATCTGCCTCTAAAAATTACAGCATGATGAAATTAATATCGGTAAAAATGATTATTTATCCGCCAGAAAGAGTTGATACGGGAAGTCAAAGGTATGAATTATTAATGCAGAACATTTCTGTTTCAAGCAAATATAAACCATTGCAAGAAGCATCGGATGAATTAGTACCCAAACAAAACCGTAAAGCAATCAAACTATTGAGAATCGTGAGAATACTTCTGTCCGTTGGATAATAAATAACTCACACGGATCTGGTATAAAAATTGTCGGGAAAATTTACGCCTATTTAGCTATAAGAGCTGCCAATGCTATTGAGTAAGTCTTTGTGAGAGCAGAATCTCCACGTGAGGAAAGGACAGCGGGACATTTAGCACCCATTACAACTGCACCAAGTTCGCCTTTTGATAGCTTGGTGTGAGCTTTATAAAAAACATTACCAGATTCAATATTGGGAAAAAGCAGACAATCGGCATCACCAGCCACATTCCCACCAATTTTTTTAATCAGGGTACTCTCTTTATCAAGCGCTACATCCAGTGCTAGAGGTCCATCAACAAAACCACCCTTAATCTGACCACGGTCAGCCATTTTGGATATGATCCCTGCATCGACACAAGCCTGCATTCCAGGAAGCATCTGTTCAGTGGCTGCGATAACAGCCACCTTAGGCTGCTCTATTCCGAGGGATTTAGCAACATGAATCAGAAAATTAGTAATAGCAACTTTCTGATTAAGATCAGGTTGGGGAATGATAGCTACATCGCCAACTACTAAAAGCTTGTGGTATCCGGCACTCTCTATTACAGTAACATGCGACAACACTGCTTTGGGAGGAAGCATTCCTGCATCCTTGTTTAGAATTGCCCGCATATACTTATCGGTACTAACCAAACCTTTCATCAAGATATCCCCATCACCTTTCATTATCATCTCGACGGCCTTGTGGGCAGCCTTCTGTTCGTCTGCTTCCTGAACGATCTTAAACTTCAGAGGATCTATCTTTTCATTATTACAAACCTGAAGAATGGTAGCCTTGTCGCCTACAAGAATACCTTCAACGATTCCAAGATCGATGGCATTACTGACTGCCTCAATAGTGTGGCTATCATTTGCATAGGCTGCTATCAGACGCTTACGCGGCTTGGTCTTAACGACCTCAACCATTTGCTGGAGAGTTTTAATAGACATGGGGTGATTTTTGAATAATTAATTTTCAAATTACTGAATAGCTGACTGATAATGAAAATCAGATTGCGACTGCAAAAATATAGATTTTTGTGAAATTAATAACAATAAGGAGATAGTCGACATCCCATAAAGCTTGTCATGGCTATTCCCCTTTCGTTGTTATACTATAGTACAACCATAACCTTTTCTACAAATAAAGCTCCGGTTCTAGCAGCAGTAAATTTTACAAGATAACTTCCCTGAGAGGGAGCCTGCCATCTGATTACACCCTCTCCAGTACGGGTTTCATACTTGAAAACCCTTTCACCACTAAAGTTAAAAACCTCGGCAACACCCTGCTGACCTCCAGTTTCAATCTTAACCATTCCTCTTGATGGATTGGGATAGATTCGGAGCAAACCGGTTTTGGATGGTTGAGGAGTATTGATGCCTGTCCCGAATTTCTTAACTGCCAACGTATAGTCGCCTGGCTTCAGATTATCAACCATGATATTTCCCGCGAAAGATGTTCCCTGTCTGGTAGCCTGAATCATTTGCCAGTCATGACTGGCATCCTTGCGGTATAGAATCATCAGGGAATCGGCTGAAGAAACAAGCAAACTATCATCAAGATGGAGAGTTTTTGAGTAGGTAAAGCGTCCTGTTGCATCGAAACCTTGTGGAAAAACTCCCTTTATCTGCCAAAATCTGAAATCGCTCAAAACCCATCCATCTACAGGTACCTTTATTGAATCTGGAGCAACTCTGTAATGGCTTACGTATACTATCGCTGAATCAGGACAGGTGTTTGTTATCAGTTTAAAATAAGTACCGGAAAAATCGGTATTGCCTGTGCCTTTAATTACGTGATGATCAACAGTCATGGCGCCTGGTAAACAAACTTCCGGATCAACTACAGTCCAGCTGGGCTTCGTGGAAACTATGGTCTCAAAAGCAGCATACTCGCCATTTATCTCTACAGTAACTTTCCCAACCTGCCTGCCAGATGAGTCAAATAAAGCCACTGGTAATCGGTTCTGTGTGAAAAACCCTGGCGCATTCCGCAATTTCTGATGGACATATCCCTTTACAAGGTACTCATTTCCATGAGCCGTAACATGCATTGAATCAACAACAAAAGCTGGAAAACCAGCATTGAAAACCCAGCTATCGAAAAAGCCTGACAGATCAACCCCTGTGTATTGGGTAAGAAAATCTCGCAATTCAACTGATGAGGCATGCTGAAACCTCTTATGCTGAAGCCATGCACGGATTGCTGGAAAAAACACTTCGTCGCCAAGGTAAAAGCGAAGGGCATGAGCCACTAATCCACCTTTCTGGTACACAGTTTCACCATAGGTATACTCATTGGGAATTCCAACCAAAGCTCGATAACCATCATCTATCAGATGACACTGACTTATTACGTCACGATGTTTTTCCTTCACGTATTCAGTATAGGCCTCTTTACCATAAAGTACCTCCTGAGTAAGGTATTCATTGAATACCGCCCATCCTTCATTAAGCCACATTTCTTCTGCACTCATACAAGTGACCATATCTCCAAACCACATGTGCGATAGCTCATGAGCCCAAAGCCACTCATTACCTGCACCCAGGCTCCCAACCGGATAGGCTACGTTGGCCGCGTGTTCCATTGCCCCCTGGTTGGTTCCGCAGAATCCGACTCTATCGAATGGATAAGGGCCCCAGGCCTCCTCAAACCCGTTAAGAACCTGCTTCAGGTTGACAAATAAATTTTTTACTTTTGTTGAATCCGAAGCCTTGAAATAGAGCCCAATGGGGATAGAACGTTCTTCTCCGATGAAGGTATCATTACGTGGCCAATATTCCGAGACAGCCACAGAAGCCAGATAAGCCGGAATCGACTGACCCATGCTCCAATGATGTGTCAGAGTATAATCTGGATTCGTGTCAGTAGAAAGGTGAATTCCTCCACATACAGCTGTCATACCGGTATCAGTAGTAACATGGTAGGTATAGGTAGCTCTTTCATGAAATTCGTCAATACAAGGGAACATAGCCCGCCCGTAATTATGTGGATTGGCCTCAAATGCAATTCCAAGGTTATACGCCAACCCATTGTCAAAATGGAAACCTCCCCAATTGTATGGTTCAATAGTTGGTGTACCATGGTACCATAGGGTAACCTCACCATATCCATTGAGAAAAAGAGGTTCAGGTAGCTGTATCCTGATTGTATCGCCCGATCGCTCTGCTGAAACCATTACCTCATTGGCCATCGCTGAGTCGATTGACATATTCAACATGTTGAGCTGAACAATTTGAACATTATCTTCACGCGGTTTCAGCGTTAAAACAGCTTTCCCATATAAGGTTTTTGAAGCAAAATCACGTATATCAAGTGTAAGATCGTAATGGGTAACCGTAATAGGAAGTAAGGATTGTGAAAATGCTGATATTTGATTAAATATCAAAACAATGGCAGAAATAAGAGTAAAATACTGGCGACTTATCTTCATAATACTGATTTAAAGTAATGATTATTCCCGTTTATATTGCAAACGTAATAAAAAGAGCCGATAACTCAATGTGTTGGCTCGCACCCCCCTATTGTTCATTAACGAACATATTCTGTTCGGTGCGGCACACAATCATACAATAAAAATCTTATTAATATGTTGTAATATATTGTTAAACTGCAAAATGCAATTATGGCATGTTTTTTAGAGGTAGACTAAACACAAAACCAATGACCGCCGGAAAAACAAAATGTTGGTCGAGGTGTAATCTTTCATGATAAACTTCGTCACATGAGTGTAACAAATCAGTCTCTACACAGAGATTTGAAGGCAAATCAGGGTTTTCTCATACTGATTTTTAAACTGAGAAATACTGTAATAAACATGAATTTCAACACATTATCAATTGCTCGTCTAAGCCTGACTCTATTGATTGCAGGCACACTGTTCGCTGCATTACCTGCCAGAGCACAGGAAAAAAAAACCTGGTCGCTGGAAGATTGCATAAACCACGCTCGCCAGAACAATCTTAACGTACGCAAACAGATGCTCAACATCCGGATAGCACAGGCAGATTTGCTATCGAGTAAGGCATCGCTTCTTCCAAGCATCAATGGAAGTGCAAACCATGTTTACAATTGGGGACAGACTATAGACATGTACACAAACCAGTTTGCTACGGAAAGAGTACAATCTAACAACTTCTATATCCAGGGTAGTGTCACCATTTTTGATGGATTTCAGAAAATGAATCAGATCAGGAACAATCAGCTTAACTTGCAAGTTAGTAAACTGAACGTAGAGAAGACCATGAACGACATCTCCCTTAATGTTGTCACTTTCTATCTCCAGACGCTGTTCTACATCGAACTGGAAAAAACGACAAAAGAACAATGGGAAGTAACTAAACAACAGGTTGAAAAGATAAGACGTATGGTCGAAGCAGGGACCATGGCTCAGGGAGAACTTTTTAATACAGAGTCACAGGCTGCTACAGAAGAGCTGGCATGGATAGAGGCACGTAATAATTTGGGCATCTCATACCTTACACTATCGCAATTGCTGGATCTGAATAATATGCCTGACTTCACCATCGAGATTCCGGAAATCTCTCGTATAAACCTAACCGAAAACGTACCTGGACCGAAAGAAGTGTACGATTATGCCATCGAAAACCAACCCGACATCAAAGCTTCAAAACTTAATCTTGCCATAGCAAATCGATCGTTAAGTATCGCCAGAGGCCAACACAGTCCCACACTCTCACTCGGAGGGAGTTGGGGTACGGGTTATTCCGGGGCAGCAAAGGAAGGATTCAATCCAAAGGATGTACTGGTTCCAATTGGAGAGACAGCCATTGGAAAGGAAACCGTGCTTGGTTATGGGACCAGCTATGAATACCGCACAAAAAGTTTCAGCGATCAAATCCGGGCAAACGAAAACAAATCGTTAGGGTTATATCTTAATGTACCAATCCTCAATGGTTTATTAACTCGCACCGCCATCTCAAAAGCTAAAATAAACGTTGAAAATGCCAATCTTGATCTTGAAATTCAAAGCAATAACCTCAACAAATTAATACAACAAGCTCATGCCGATGCATTAGCTGCTCTACAAAAATTCACCGCTTCGCAGAAAAAGTTAACAGCAGCCAATGAGAGCTTCCATTATGCCGAAAAAAAATTCAATGTTGGAATGTTGACAAGTATTGAATACAATGAAAATAAAAAGAACCTAAGCAAGGCAGAATCCGATCTTTTGCAGGCCCGCTTCGATTATATATTCAAAACAAAGATTCTCGATTTCTACCTTGGAAAAGAATTAACCCTGAAAAATTAATAATCCAGACAACCTTGCACAATATGACAGGCCATAAACCATACTGTGCAGCAATATATTACAAATATTAAGCTACTATGAAAAAATCAAGTAAGCGCAATTACATCATCATTGGTTCCATCGTGTTAGTTGGAATAATCGTTCTTGCGATGGTGAAACGCAATAACAAAGAGTTTACAAAAGTGGCCACAGAAAAATCGACACTTCGTACAATTGTCGAAACTGTGACCGCTAATGGTAAAATCCAACCTGAAACTGATGTAAAAATCAGCCCATATATCTCTGGTGAGATCGTCGAATTAATGGTTAAAGAAGGTGAAATTGTTGCTCAGGGTCAGTTATTGGCCAAGATTGACCCTCAGATATACAAGTCGACGCTTGAACAAAACGAGGCTCAACTGAATAGTCAACGTGCCAATCTTGCCAACAGCCGGGCTCAAATGGTACAAGTTCAGGCAAGGCTTACAAATGCCGAGGTTACATTTAACCGACAGAAAAAGCTTTGGGATCAGAAGGTCATAAGCGATTCAGAATATGAAACTGCCAAAACAAATTATGAAGTCGCCAAGGCTGACCTGGAAGCAGCCAGGCAAAATGTAAAATCTTCTGAATTTTCTGTTGCCAGTCTTGAAGCCGTTCTTCGAAAAGCAAGCGACGATTTTAAAAAAACAGCCGTATATGCACCAGCTGATGGAAAAGTATCCCAACTGAGTGTCGAAAAAGGTGAACGTGTAACAGGAGCTTCTCAGTTCTCCGCCGGAACCGAATTGATGCGTATTGCAAACCTTAACAGCATGGAAGCCAGGGTTGAGGTTAATGAAAACGATATTGTAAGGGTTAAGTTGGGCGATACTTGTCTGATAGAAGTAGATGCTTATCTTAACCGCAAATTCCGGGGCATTGTAACACAGATTGCAACCTCTGCAAACTCAGCAACATCTTCTGGTGTTGACCAGGTTACCAACTTTGAGGTACGCATTCACATCGATAAAAACTCATACAATGACCTTTTGCCAGCGGACCAACCCGATTTCTCACCATTCAGACCAGGTATGTCTACCAGTGTTGAAATCCAGACCCGTACTGTTAAAAATGCCGTGGCTGTACCTATTCAAGCGGTTACTACCAGAGAGGATACGACAGGGAAAAAGGTTAGACGGATGAAAAAAGAGGATGAAAATTCAGACAATGATGCCTCCAAAAAATTGTCGTCTGAGCCTTTCAAAGAATATGTCTTCGTGTATGAAAACGGGATAGTAAAACTTCAGGAGGTAAAAACGGGTGTTCAGGATAATACCTGGATCGAAGTAATCACAGGACTTAAGCCTGATGTAGAAGTTGTTTCTGCACCATATTTAGCTATTTCGAAAGACCTGAAAAACAACGATAAGGTTGAAAAAGTAGAAAAGGAGAAACTCTTCGAAAAGGATAAGAAATAATAACATGAGAATGAAAACAAAAGCCGCTGATAACTTCAGCGGCTTTTGTTTTTGTATTTTCATACTTTTTACAAAAACACCTCAATTTACTATAAAACTATTGGAAATGATCTCATGTTATTTTGGAAAGAAAGAAAGATAGAAATTAATACAGTAATTTAATATGAAGACATATTATCACTAATTAATTAAAGACAAGTTCCTTCTGATAAAACACAAAACACTCAAAACCAATCTCAACTCGAAAAACTACCCATCCTTTCGATAGAAATTCATCCGATAGTTTTATCTACCTTTGCCGCGTTTTTAAAATCCGTTTATAACAATGCCTGAATTATCTATTTGGTTACTAACCACGTGGCTAGTCACCATTATGGCAATAATTATCATTGGTCTGACAGCAGAGAGGTACAAATCACTGGTTGCTACAGCTACGCTGTTTATCAATGGAATAATCACCACAATCCCGTCAGTTCTCGCCCTGATAGGTCAGGATAGTGAATCATCATTGTATGGTGGTCTTCTGATTGGAGTAATCGGTTTGCAAATCGACGGATTATCAGCCTGGTTTATTATAATCGTAAACTTCACGACGATTATAGGTGCAATCTATGGCATTGGCTACATGAAAGCCTATGCCGGGGAAACCCGGAAATTATCTTTTCACTGGATACTTCTGGTGCTGTTCCATTTGTCGATGGTTTGGGTTTGTATTATTCAGAACAGTCTGGCCTTTCTTATCACTTGGGAGATTATGTCGCTGAGTTCTATGTTGCTGGTAATCTTTGAACACCACAAGGCCGAAACCATTAAGGCTGGAATTAACTATCTGATTCAGATGCACATTGGGGTTACAATGATTACCATAGCATTTCTATGGGTATATCTGGATCAGCATTCTTTTGACTTCAACGCTATCGGTATTTTCTTTCATAACAAACCATCTATCTGGCTCTTTCTGCTTTTCTTCGCAGGATTCGGCATCAAGGCAGGATTTATTCCCTTTCACACCTGGCTTCCCCATGCACACCCTGCCGCACCCTCGCATGTTTCCGGAGTTATGTCGAGTGTTATTGTCAAGATGGGAATCTACGGTATTCTTAGGATTATTACCCAAATTAGCCCAACAATGTTGCTCCTGAGTGGTGAGGTCATTATTACTATATCTGTTATGACAGCACTATATGGAATAATCAATTCATCTATTCACCGTGACTTAAAAAAAATGCTGGCTTTCTGCACAATCGAGAATATTGGAATTATCGGTATTGGTATTGGCGTTGGTATGATTGGACAGGCTATATCTAATCCCTGGATGTTACTGGCAGGCTATGGTGGTGCGCTCATTCATACGCTTAATCACTCCCTGTTTAAATCAATGCTTTTCTTTTGTGCTGGTAGTATTTACTCCATGACCCATACACTGAATATGGAACATCTTGGGGGGCTGATAAAAAAAATGCCAATCACTGCTGTAAGTTTCCTTGCCGGAGCTGTGGCAATTGGCGGACTACCTCCATTCAATGGATTTGTCTCAGAATTTATTATCTATACGGGACTTATCGAAGGAATTCAGGCTCAGCTTCCTGAAATCAGTACTCTCATGATGGTCGGGTTAGCTGGAATGGTTATGGCAGGTGCTCTGTCATTGATCACTTTCACTAAGACATTTGGAGTCGTCTTTCTGGGAAATGCCAGGCATAAATTACCACATGAACCAAAAGAAGTGCCTAAGCTCATGATTTTCCCGGCATTAATAATTATCAGCGTGATGCTGGTAATTGGCATCTTTCCTGTTTTTCTGTGGAAGCCTGTAATCGTTGCGGCCGGCACATTATCTCCCGGCGCTTTGCTTATCCCCGGTGATAGTTTTCCGGCCAGCCTTACCAGCATTATGTTCGCTTCGGGAGGGTTTGTTGTGTTAACAATAATTTTCTACCTACTAAAGAGGATTTTAACAATCAATGTCATTAAAGAGGTTTCTCCAACATGGGGATGTGGTTACATTGCACCAGATCCCCGGTTGCAATATACCGGCAAATCTTACTCAAAAAGCCTCGCCAAACTCTTTAGTTTCATAGCAATTGAAAAAAAAGACTACCGGGAAATATCTCCAAATAACATTTTCCCAAGAAAACGGGTATTCTCTTCACGCTACCTTGAATTTTTCGAAACCCGCTTTATCGAAAATGGGATCAATGCATTACTGAGATTTTTCAACTTATTCCTATTTATTCACAATGGCAGGGTACAATCTTATATCCTGTATGGAATTCTATTTATTGTAGTTGTAATGATAAGTACGATGTTTAATCTGTTGTAACCATGCTGATCGCCTTTATCATATTGCTGACTCCACTTTTCGCATCAATTGTGGTGGTTTCAGCCAAAGAAAGATTCAAAGGCTGGGGTGCAACTATTGGTATAACAGTTAGCGCGGCTGCCACTTCCTTTTTAGCCCTGAAGTCTCTGTTTGGTGAAACATTTCAGTATATAATTGATGGTGGTTTTGTTTTCGGGGCCATCAGACTTGAAATTGATCCTCTCTCCGCCTGGTTCCTGCTTCTAATGAATTTCACCATGCTCACATCAGTCTTTTATGGGCGTGGTTACATGAAAGCATACGCTGGTCAGGACGTCAGGCTGAACCTTCATTGGATCAGCCTACTATTCAATCACGCCGCAATGAGTAGCATCTACATTATACGCAACAGCCTTGCATTTCTTATGGTATGGGAGGTTCTTGCTCTTACTGCTTTTCTTCTCATTATCTACGAACACCATAAGATGGAGACCCTTAAAGCAGGCATCAACTACCTCATCCAGTCTCACATAAGCATTGTTTTTCTTATGGCAGGCTTTATATGGGTGTCAGGCAATCAGCATAATTACGATTTCAATGCAGTCACTATATATTGCAGCAACAACTCTTCTGCTGCCGGAGTCTTGCTCTTCATCCTGTTTTTAATTGGATTCGGACTCAAAGCAGGTTTTATCCCTTTACATACATGGTTGCCCTATGCTCATCCAGCAGCACCTGCTCATATTTCAGGCATGATGTCGGGGGTGATCATAAAATTAGGTATATATGGGATCATGCGTATGATACTGCTCGAAGGCTCCAACTGGCTTATAATAGGATCTATCATGCTCATTCTTGGCGTATTGTCAGGACTCTACGGCGTAATGCTTGCCATCGTCCAGCACAATCTGAAACGGCTGCTTGCCTACCATAGTATCGAAAACATAGGAATCATAGGAATTGGAATTGGAATCGGATCAATTGGCATGGCAAACGGCAATACACTGGTCGGGTTTGCTGGATTCGGCGGAGCTCTGCTTCACGTTTTAAACCATTCACTTTTCAAGTCATTGCTTTTCTATGGTTCAGGAATTGTTTACCAGGCAATTCACACATTAAACATCGATAGCATGGGCGGGCTGATAAGAAAGTTACCACGGACAGCATTCCTGTTTCTAATTGCCGCCCTGGCTATAACCGGACTTCCCCCCTTCAATGGTTTTATCAGCGAGTTTCTAATTTACTCTGGTTTGTTTCAGTCCATACATTCTGGTGAATTCAGTTATCCATCTTTATATATTCTGTCAATTATCGGACTTGTATTGATTGGAGGCCTCGCTCTTCTCTGTTTTACAAAAGCCTTTGGGATTATCTTCCTTGGTGAGCCCCGCAGCCATTACCAGGAAGATTTTACAGATCCCCGCGATGGAAGACTCATTCCCATGTATTTAATTGTCTTGCTGATTGCCCTTATTGGACTGGTTCCTCAATTATTTCTTACTGCTTTAATGAGACCTGTAATGCAATTTACAGGACCATTGACACCTACTGCAACCCTTCCATTACTTGCTGTAATGCAACAGGTAAGCCAGGCTGCCGTAGTTCTGATCTTATTGATCGCCCTCATCTGGTTCATCAGAAAATGGGTGAACAGCTATGCACCGGTAACCAAAGGGCCAACATGGGGATGCTCTTGTCAAACAGTCAGCCCTAAACTGCAATATACTGCTTCATCTTATGTAAGAGGTTATCGTAAATTAGTTGAGGCTATCTTACTGATTACCCGCCATCGTCCTCGTATAGATACTGTCGTTCCAGGAGCAGAACATTTCTCAACCCATTCATACGACAGGCTCGAGAACACAATCATCGACATTCCGATCCGCAAAGTGAAAGGATTTATTGGCAGGTTTAACTTCCTGCAGAACGGAAGTATTCAGTTCTATATACTTTACGGTATTATCTTCATTTTTGTCATATTAGCAATTCCCCTCATCCTTGAGGGTCTGGTGTTCGTATATGAATTGATCAAACAATTATAGTCATCTTTTATGTTGAGTCTGATACTAATAATCGCCGCCAGTTTTGTATTTCAAGGCATCATCATTCGTACCAAGAGCCTCGCTTCAGGTCGAAAGGGACCTGGAATTATGCAGCCGATGAAAGATATATGGAAACTACTGCGTAAAGGGAGTGTTTATAGTGAAACTACCAGTTTCATTTTTAAGCTGGCTCCTGTTATTTACTTCTCCTCAGTGGTAATGGCCATTCTGTTTATCCCGTTTGGTAACCAGAGAGGGGTCCTTTCATTCGATGGTGACTTTGTGTTTTTCGCTTATGTTCTGGCACTTGGAAAATTCTTCAGTATAATTGGAGCACTTGATACCGGAAGCAGTTTCGAAGGGATGGGGGCTGCGCGTGAAGCCCTATACTCGATGCTCATCGAACCTGCATTCTTCCTTGTTATGGGTTCTTTTGCTCTTCTCACAGGTTACACTTCTTTCGCTGGAATCTTTAGCGCTCTGCACTTCGGATCATATATCTCATACGCGATCGGTGTACTGGCCTCAGGTGTTATCCTGGCGTTGGCTCTCATTGAAAACAGCCGGATGCCGGTAGACGACCCTAAAACCCATCTCGAACTCACGATGGTGCATGAAGTAATGATTCTTGATAACAGTGGTTTCGATCTGGGACTTATCCTGCAGGCCGTTAACCTTAAATTTGCCATGTATGGAGCTCTGGTAGCCAACCTCTTTCTTACCAGGGAATACGAACTCTACTACTCGATTCCTATTTTTATCGGGGTACATGTCCTTATGGCCATTACTATCGGAATCCTTGAATCATTCTGGGCACGTTTCAGAATGAACCATAATCCTCAGTTCATTTTGATGATTACATCGGTATCGCTCTTTATCTTTCTGGGTGTATTACTGATGCTTGGTAAAATTGTTTAACAAATCTCCCAGTACACTATGTCAGATATTCTGCTAATCCTTTTTCTTATCACACTTATCTATATTGGTGTTGCTAACCGGTTGTTTACCTACATCTCGGTACTGGCTATCCAGGGGGTTTTACTCTTCGGAATCGCGTTCATCGAGCTCATTGAGATCAACACCCTGAACCTCATTTTCGTACTACTCGAAACAATCGTTTTTAAAACAATCGCGATCCCATTCTTCATGCGTCGGGTAATCAAACGAAATAATATCAAGCGCGAAGCTGAGCCATTTATCTCGAACTTTATCTCAGTGGTAATCATCACGGCAATCATCCTTAGCTCTTTCCTGCTTTCCAATACACTACACGACAGACACCTTCAGAAAATGTTCTTCGTGGTCGCGATTTCTGCTTTGTTTACAGGCTTGTACATCATTGCCAGCCGACGTAAAGTCATAACACATGTAATGGGGTATCTGATAATCGAAAACGGTGTTTTCATTCTCTCTCTTGCTGTGGGCAATGAGATGCCTATGCTGGTCAACACTGGTATTCTGCTCGATATCTTCGTCAGCGTTTTACTGCTGGGAATCTTTATCAACAAAATAGGTGATGTAATTAAGGAACAGGATGTCGACTTCCTTACTAACCTGAAAGATTAGCTGTCATGATAGGAATATACTTACTCTCGGCTCTGATCATTGCCACCCTTCTCTACCTGATCAAAAACATTGCCATAAAGCACATACTCGTCTCGGTATTCGTGGTACTGCAATCAGCCTATGCTCTCTATGCATATACCCACATGAACATAACCGAACTGGAATATTTCACCCCCGATGCGCTCGGTGTTCTGTTTCTTTCAGTTGTTTCTTTAATTACGATCCCCGTCATTATCCACTCCAGAATATACTTCATTCACCACCCGTATCTGCCTCGTGAACAAGGGATGTATTATGCCGCCATGGTTATTCTAATTGCTTCGCTAAGTGCAGCATACATTGCCAATCACATTGCAGTTACCTGGGTCTTCGTTGAATTAACCACCCTGAGTGCCTCAACCCTTATCTATCATCGCCGTAACATTCTTACGCTGGAGGGAACATGGAAATACATCTTTGTTTGCTCTATAAGTATCACACTCGTATTCATAGGAATTCTATTCCTTAGTATCGCTATTCAGGAGGAAGGACTCAAAGACCTTAGTTATGCCTCCCTGTTACAGCAAGCCCCAAAGCTTAACGTATTCTGGCTTAAACTGGCTTTCCTGTTCATCTTCACCGGGTTTACATCCAAAGTTGGACTGGTTCCAATGTATACAGCCGGAATTGACGCCAAAGACAAATCGCCACATCCTGCCGGTGCATTGCTGAGCAGTGTACTGATGAATATGGGATTCATTGGTATTTTCAGATTCTACGAGATCATCAGCCATACCACCATCCACACCTGGAGCAACAACATTATGCTCATCTCAGCTGGCGCATCGGTATTCGTTGCCACCGTTTACATGCTGAAAGTCAAAAATTTTAAACGCCTGATGGCATATTCAAGCGTTGAACATATGGGACTGGTATTCCTCGGACTGGCTGCCGGAGGTATAGGGGCCTATGCTGCCATTTTGCACCTTGTACTTCATTCATTTGCCAAGTCTTCGCTGTTTCTACAGTTCGGGCAAATGAACCGAACCTATAACAGTAAGAACATCTATGATATGGGAGATTATTTCCGCCTTAACCCGACAGGTGCGATCCTCTTGTTGTTTTCATTCATCACGGTTACTGCCATGCCTCCATCAGGAATGTTTATCAGCGAATTTCTCATCTTCAAATCAATGTTTGAAGTGCACCTGATCTGGTTAATGATAGCAGTACTTATTCTCCTGACTTTCATAATCTGGTCATTCGGGAGAAATATCTTTAAAATATTGTTCATCAAACCTGTTTCATTCGATGAATCAAAATTTAAACGAATCCCCCCGGCTGAATCGCTGACACAGTATCTCCTTTTGGCCATTGTCCTCTGGTTTGGTTATTATCCGCCGGTTCAACTCATCGATCTGATCCAGACCGCCATCATCAATCTTCCGCAATTGCCATGATGAAATCAATTGAAATAAAAAACAACCAGCCTGTCGTTCTTGACGACATCCCGGCACTAGCTTATCCCGATTTCCTTGAGTATAACCTGAAACTGGTAACTGATCCCGGATCTCACTGCGTGAACTACTTCGGCCAGCCAGTCAATGGTCGCATCAGGCTGATTTGCTGCATAGCCAGCGATACCAATGGTACTATCCATGTGAATACCTCAATGGTAGACAAATCAGATAAACTCCCGTCACTTACCCGGCATCATTTCTCCTTTCACATCTTTGAACGGGAAATCCATGAAAGCTTTGGGCTTGAATTCACCGACCATCCCTGGCTGAAACCTGTCCGCTACCCCTGGTATCGCACCGATCAGAGCCAGAAAATAGAAAACTACCCCTTTTATCACATCGAAAGTGAAGAACTGCACGAAGTTGGGGTTGGCCCTATTCATGCCGGTATAATAGAACCCGGTCATTTCAGGTTTATATGCAACGGGGAACAGATACTCCACCTCGAGATTCAACTTGGTTTCCAGCACCGGGGTATCGAGAAGTTGATGGTTGAAAGAAAAGACCTCCTCAGCCGAACCATTCTTGCCGAATCAATAGCAGGCGATACTGTGGTCGGACACACCTCGGCTTTCTCAAACCTTTGGGAAAGCCTGTGTGGATTCATCCCTTCACCCGATCTCATTCATGCCAGGACACTTGCCCTGGAGTGGGAACGTATTGCCATACATACCGGCGACCTAAGCGCAATTGCCACCGATATTGCCTACCAACTTGGCAGCAGTGTCTTTGGAAGGCTTCGGACACCAATCATAAACGCCTTCCAGATATGGGGAGGCAACAGGCTTGCCAAAGGGCTCATCCGACCATTTAGAAACAGATTCCCCTTCAGCCCGAATCTGAGAGATACTTTCAACAAAATACTGGATGCCTACTATCCAGACTATACAGAGATGTTCGACCGGATGATCGACCTCCCATCAATACTTTCACGTCTGGAAAAAACCGGCGTAGTAACGAGAGAGCAGAGCCTGCAGACAGGTACCGTCGGAATAGCCGCCCGTTCGGCCAATCTCGAACGGGATATCAGGAAAAGCCATCCCTGCCTCGGATACAACGACATCTCCCATTCTCCGCTTTTAATGCCCCAGGGCGACGTATATGCCCGGACCAGGATCCGGGACTCCGAAATCAGGCAATCGATAGGCTATGCTCGTACGCTGATGGAGAATATGCCCCGGCACTCTACCGGCAACCAGGCAATTATCCAGCCTGCTTCCAACTCCTTTATCGTTTCGCTGGTAGAAGGTTGGAGAGGTGAAATCTGCCATGCAGCGATTACTGATAATGATGGGGAACTGATTCTTTACAAAATCAAAGATCCATCGATGCATAACTGGACCGCTCTGGCTCTCGCCGTGCGCAACAACGAGATATCAGACTTTCCCATCTGCAATAAAAGCTTTAACCTAAGCTATTGTGGATTCGACCTTTAAAAGAACTAAACCGGTATACCAATGATTCAGGAGCTTAAAATATTATTTCATCAGGGAAAACAGTATATTCCGGATGTAACCACGGTTGAAGTACCTGGTATCTTTCGTGGACGCCCGGTCATCAGCACCAAGCCAACAGATACAGTTGCGCTTTGTGCAATATGCCCCACGAAGGCTATTCAGGCCAATCCTGCTGTCAGTATTGACATGGGAAGATGTTTGTTTTGTGGAGAATGTGCAGATCTTTTCCCCGATAAGATCAGATTTTCGAAAGACTACAAACTGGCCTCCAATTCCCTTGAGGGACTTATCGTCCGTGAAGGTACAGATCAGCCGCTCTTTATAGACCCCGCCAAAATACGCGGCGAGATTACCAGGCTCTTCAATGGCTCACTAAAACTCAGGCAGGTGTCCGCAGCAGGTGATAACAGTTGTGAATGGGAAATGGGTGCAGCCGGAAACGTCAACTTTGACATGGGCAGGTTTGGAATTGAGTTCGTTGCATCACCACGCCATGCTGATGGTATCGTCATTACAGGACCAATCAGCCAAAATATGGCCGAACCACTTCAGATATGCTATGATGCAACCCCTTCTCCAAAAATCATCATATTGGCCGGAGTTGACGCGATCAGCGGGGGTATCTTTGAAGGAAGCCCAGCCCTGAATCGTACATTCCTGAACAAATATAAAATTGACCTCTACATACCTGGTAACCCTGTCCACCCCCTCAGTTTTATTAACGGGGTTCTGGGGCTCATTAGGGCAGGGAAGAAAAAACAGATACGATTGGTCTGAAATGAAGCAATAATAAAACTAAAAAATCAGGTTACCCGGACTCTGTTTATCTTAATTATTCGCCTGTATATTTACCGACCTATCTCCGGTTCATGCTTCGTGTATTGTTTCCTGACAGTGTTTTTATCAGGTCGGTGATTCTATTGACATGGTTATCTAATGCCTTTTAATTGAGGCACATAAAAATAAGCGGAGAGAGATTATCGAATAGCAAGCCGCTACCTTACAGTTTCTGTACAGGTACATTGGTGAATTTCCCTTCAGAAAGGGTGACACTATTACCCTCGTTATCCTTCACAACGAAAGAGAATGTCCCGCTTACGAGACAGTTGGTCAGATCTAGTTCAGAAATATTTACCCATCCTTCCGGTTCATCCAGAAAAACCGTACTGTAGGAATTCGGTGTACCCAGGGTATATCCACACTCGGTAGACGTATTGCTATCATCCACCGGATAAATTTTAGCAGTATGCCCGTAAAAAGTAATTGTAATCGCTTTCAATGAAACTTCAGAGGCTCTGATCATTACAATATCCTGCGTAGCACTATATGAGGCAAATAAAATACCTGGCTTCCACTCGGTTCCATCAATCTGAACTGAAAAACTTGATGCCGGTGCTCCCGGGACTTCTGTTTTATCATCTTTACCACATCCCGTGGCTAATATGGCAGTAACTGATATAAACACAAAAAATAGAATTCTTCTCATCTGAAAGACATATAATGGTGATATAAATAGAATTAATTAAAGCGAACAAATGTAATAACTTATTACACCCGATCCTAAAAAAACAAAGCACGACTACAAGAAAAAGCTGTTCCATACCGGTTTACAGAACCCACCTGTTTTGAAACAACTGCCATAAGCTGGACAATCTCATATACTACATCAGTATACAAACTAAAGGTGATGCTATCCTGGCAAATCAGATATCGGTTGTTCGATGTCAGGTTATTACGTCATCATTGAAGATGGTTGTATTGAAAGTGCTGACTGTGCTGTTCTATTCCGGCAAGGTGCCATGATACCTGAAACCAGCTCAATCCGGATTAACAGCGATAAGGCCCGCTGAATTAAAAATTCTAAGATAAGCAACCCAATACTGAATTAATCGCTGGAAAAAGCTCTGGAAAACCAGATAATTCCAACATCAATACGAGCTATTAAAATAGCCTTTGCATCAACACTTATAGTGAACACAAAACCCATCAAAAACCACATTATTCTACCACAAACCACAAAAAACACAAAACACTGATTAACAAGCACCATACATATCCTTCGTTCGAAGTAGCTTCGAAGTAGCTTCGAAGTAGTTTCGTTCTGTTTTCGTTTTCAAACGAACTAAAAACGAAGAAGAATTGAACGAGCTGCGAACTGAGTATGATTGATATTTAGCTCATGAAATAGAATGGTTTAGCGCGATTTAAATCGCGATGTTGTTTTTCCGGGTCAACCGGATATTTACATTACCTCAGGTATAGAATGTAACCGGACCCATTGACAAAACGTAATGCATTCAAACACAAACCGAAATACAAACATTTGAAATTTAACCTGCGATTAATAATTCGGCCGTCCTTAAATAACAGCATCCCATGCTTATTAATTAGCTAGAATTTTTACATTTGCATACAGAAAGTCAACCCTTCAAAACGATATATCCGGACAAAGCACCTACCTTACAAATTATCTGTTCAGTGTGCAACGCCATTTTCTGCTATCAACAAAAAATTCTAAATAAAAAAACGCAATCTGACTTAACGACAACCTGATACAAAGACTATGAGAACAAAAACCAAAATTCTGCTAATCACCGTTTTAACCACACTCCTTCTTCCTAATTTATATGCCCAGAATCGGGGGCAAATGAAAATTGGCATTGCAGGTGGAGTCAGCCTGCCCGGCGGAGATCTTCGGGATGAGTGCAGTTCGGGCTTCGATGGAATGGCCTCCTTCCGTTATTTTCTGACGGATCGCTTTGCACTTGGTATCCAGTCTGGACTTGTTACTATGCCGGTAAATGAGATGTGGATCGAATATTTTAGCAATAATCAGTATCCGGAAAAAGATGCACTGGAAATCAATTATCATTTCATACCTGTTATGATAACTGCCGATCACTTCTTTGCCAAGGAGAGAGTGAGGCCTTATATGGGTGCTGGTCTTGGCATGACGATATGGTCAGCAACGACTGAATATCAAGGTACTAAATCACGTTCAAATGTGTGGTCTGACTTTGCCATCTGCTTCCATCTGGGCAGTCTGTTCGAGTTAACAAAAAAATGGGATTTGGGGTTCTCAGCAGAATATCAGGCAATAATTAAAGACAGAGTCGATCTGGGATACATTACGCTGAATGGTGGCGTAATCTGGAACCTTTAATCGCAGGTCAACAGATAAAAGCCGGCCACATGAGCACACCTGTGGATTAATATTCTTTCTGATTATATTGTATAGAAGTCATTTTGCAGCATTCGAAATTTTCCGCAGGTGGTATTATCACCTTATCACCCTGACTTTTAAATATCAAGATTTATGAAAACAAGATTAATCTTACTGGTGCTGCTCCTTCACTCACTGATGATGCAGGGGCAATCATGGGAATTTACCAGCAAACTATATCTCATTGACGGACAAGGAACGATCGATTCAGTTCTGTTTGGCAACAACTTTTCAGCGACCATTGGCCTGGATAATGAATGGAATGAACAGGACATTTCCAATATTCCATGGAATAAACCCGAGATCAGATCAATTCTTCGAAAGGACGACACAGTTGATTGCGTTATTCAATCCTTTGTTTCTGATAGCCTGTTCCCTGCAAATTATGATTTAAAAATTGATATGCGTCCAAGCGGAGCCTATAATCCAGAGGGAACCAGTTTTATTTTCAAATTGGAAGCCGAACATTACCCTGTTGAGATATATTCAGACTTTAGTGATATGTATGAAAATAGTTTTTATTGTAGTTGCTTCACAGAAATTCACCTATATAAGGACACATGCGAGGATGAAACTCCTGCATCATGCGAACCCGGGTACAGTCATCTCTACACGATTAACGATTCAACGGAAAGTTACATCACTATCAAACTGGATTTCGAGTCCGGTATAAATAGACCGGGAATCAGGAATACCATCCTTAAAAGCGGGAATCCGTCCGGATCAACACTCTTGCTTGACTATACCGGACCGATGCAATTGTTTGATCTGAGCGGACGTAAATTACTTGACCAACACGTCGAACGGATGAGACCTGTTGATATTGGCCCACTCCCGAAAGGGTGTTATCTGGTGATGACCAACCTGATGAACTTCAAGATTATTAAGACAGATATCTTGAATTAGAGACGCCCCGAAGGCTCAGGGCTATAATTCTAAATATTAATAACTGACGGGAAGAAGAATCCCGTGTCGATATTTTTCAGGAAGGAAATACTGAAAAGTAACCCGGAATTAATAACAAAGGAAGAATGTTTATAAACTAAATCACTCCCCGATCCATTTTTCACTTTGCATATATGAACCATTTCATCAGTGTAAATGTTATAGCTTGCCAAAAACAGATGAGGTAAATCAAAACGTAAAGCAGAAAAACACTCCGGACGGCCGGAGATTTGCATTACCTTTGTGCCTGAGGTCATTATTCTTATCTATTCCAAAGGATTATAATCAACACAGGGCTTTCCCGGCTTTTTAATGATCAGAAAGATTAAACATATCCTCCCGGTACTACTGTTAGTAGTATTCATAGGGCCTTCTGTTGTAAAGCTTGGGCACCATCATCATCATGAAAATAGCGGCCACCACAAAACAGATGGCCAGATGGAATTTAAGGAAATCTGCATAATATGCGATTTCGAGTTCTCTGTATTCTCCTCAGCCAGTGAGAACTTCGTCATACCAAACGAACAGCCTGTCGACAGTTACTCCAACAACTACAGGCCAGCGTTATTTCTCAACCATCAATACTATTCCTTTTTATTACGTGCGCCCCCGTTTTCACAAATTTAAAATGCAGCACACCAGTAGCTGACCTTTCAAATTTGTTAAACATTAATACGTAATAAAATGAAAAGAATATTTGTCTTTTTCGTTATCCTATTGTCGTACCCTGCCGTGAACGGACAAAATAAAATTACGGGGAGAATTACAGATCAGGATAAAAAACCACTAATCGGGGCAACAGTTTTTATAAATGAACTTTCCAAAGGAACTGTCTCAGGTACCGGAGGCACCTATGAATTATTAAATCTGCCAAATGGAAAAGTAAAAATTCAGTTTTCCTTCGTTGGTTATAAAAACAGTATCAAAACCGTAGAATTAAACGGGAATCAGGTAAATCTGGATATCTCACTGGAGAAGACAGCCATAGAGGCAGAAGAAATCGTTATTTCCAGTGGTTATAGCTCAACGCAACATGAGAATGCCGTCAAAATAGATGTTTTAAAACTCGAAATGGAGGGCACTAAAAGCACCCCCAACTTCACAGAGGTACTTACAAAAGTACCAGGTGTTGATATGATCTCGAAAGGAAGCGGAATTTCCAAACCGGTAATCCGCGGCCTTTCAATGAACGATATATTGATACTGAATAACGGGGTACGATTTGAAAACTATCAGTATTCAAGCCATCATCCTTTGGGAATAGATGAGTTTGGAGTTGACGATGTGGAGATTATCAAAGGCCCCGCCTCCCTTCTGTATGGTTCAGATGCTATCGGAGGCGTTATCAACTTTATTAAAGAAAAACCGGCTCCAATAGGAACGCTGATTGGTGATTATAATCTGCAGTTGTTTTCAAACACTCTTGGAGTTACCAACAACCTGGGGATAAGGGGGGCATCGAAAAAATTCTATGGAGGCCTAAGGGCAGGACAAAAATCAAATGCTGATTTTCTTCAGGGGGGAGGCGATTATGTTCCTAACTCTCGGTTTAATGAAATATCGGTGAAAGCAGATGCAGGTTTTACTGATAAAATCGGATCGTTTAAATTAGTTTACAGTTTCAACAATCAAAAACTCGGACTAGTAGAGGATGAAGCAATTACAGAAATTAAAGAAAGGGGAAGGAAAAATGAAATTTTCTATCAGGAATTAAACACGCACCTGCTTTCCAATCAAAACAAATTATATCTTGGAAATTATAAACTTGACTTTAACATAGCCTATCAGAACACGGAACTTATCCATTTCGGTGAAATTGATGTCTATGAGATCCAAATGCAACTTGCTACTCTTACATATGACATTAAACTTCATCTTCCATCGGCCGATGAATCGGAATATATTATTGGTTTTCAAGGATTCAATCAGAAGAACAAGAATCTTAACGACAGGGAGGTCAAACTCTTACCCGATGCTACAACCAATAATTATTCAGCATTTGGTTTAATGCAGTTTAAAGTTTTACGAGGGCTCATGCTACAAGCCGGAATCAGATACGATAATAAATCCATTTCAACCCAGGCAATAGGCGAAACATCAGACACCTCAGCCTACAGGGCTCCGTTACAAAGATCATTTGGAAGTTTTAGTGGTTCGTTCGGGGCAATCTGTAATCTATCCGAAAACCTTATCCTCAGAGCAAATTTTGCCGCGGCTTATCGCACGCCAAACCTCGCTGAACTGACCTCAAACGGACAACACGAATTGCGTTTCGAAAAAGGGGACCAAAACCTGGTACCGGAAAATGCTTATGAGGCCGATCTTAGTTTGCATTACCATAAAAATAACTTTACTGCCGACATTGCCGGGTTCTTCAACACCGTAAATAACTACATTTTCATAGCTCCTACAGGAGAAACAACCTCATCTGGTATTCCTGTTTTCAGATACAGACAATCAAATGCTACCTTGTTCGGAGGCGAGGCTGGTATTCATATTCATCCTGAAGCATTGAAATGGCTCCACAGCGAAGCAACTTTTTCTTCGGTTACAGGCAAACAACAGAATGGCGATTATCTGCCTTTTGTTCCTGCCCACAAACTACGGTTGGAATTAAGAGGAGAGAAGGAGAAACTGTTGCATTTACACAAAACGTTTGCATCAATTAACTGCAACACAGCATTTGACCAAAACAATGCTGCACCCGACGAGACTACAACTCCTGGTTATACCCTGTTCGACATAGGTATTGGTGCCTCATTAATGGTGCAGAAACAGGAAATTTCGTTCAAGGTGAGCATCAATAACCTTTTAGATAAAAAGTATATTGATCATTTATCAACTCTCAAAGAGGTAAACCTTAACAATGCCGGCAGAAATATTACATTCAGTATCAGAATTCCCTTTGGAATTGCCGGGCAAACAATGTATTAATATTTGGAAACATAGGGATGCAATCCTGCTGAATACATAATTAACACATTTCAAATGCAATTGCAATAACAGATAGCTACCATCTGCGATCAGAATTTCCTTTCAACAAGACCCAGGGTTACTTTGTGCAATTCATCTGATTGACTGATACCGGCAGGCAAATTATCAAAGAATGATTCAGATATCTGGTGGAGGCGTTGAATTTCGTTCAGCGTTGCATCCCTCACTCCAAGTTCATCATATAATGCACGTACAGTTGTAACCTTCTCAACCGGGCTGCTGGTTGAGAAGGCTTGCTCCAATTCTTGTTTCTGTCGGGCATTTGCCAATTCAAAAGCTTTCAGGTAGAGGAAGGTTTTCTTATTCGTAACTATATCATTGCCTGTCTTTTTCCCGAAAAGAGCTTCGTCTGAATATACATCCAGAAGATCATCCATCAGCTGAAAAGCCAGCCCTATACAGATACCAAAATCATAGATACGGTCGGCTTCATTGCGCTCAACATCAGCAATCAGTGCACCTGTTTTCAGACTTGCAGCGAGCAGTACAGCAGTCTTTAACCTTATCATCCGCATGTATTCATCAATAGAAACCACTTCTTGCGACTCAAAATCCATATCGAGTTGTTGTCCTTCGCATACCTCTATGGCTGTACGATTGAAAAGATGGAGGATTTCCCTGATACGGCTTGATTCAGAACGAATAAGCAGATCATAGGCAAGGGCAAACATAGTATCACCCGAAAGGATGGCAACACTCGATGTCCATTTCTTATAGACAGTTTCCACACCCCGTCGAATAGGAGACTGATCCATTATGTCGTCGTGAACAAGCGTAAAATTGTGAAATACCTCGAGGCCAATAGCGGGCCAGATAGCATCCTGAGCTTCAGCCCCATACATCTCAGCAGCCAGAATAAGTAAAGTAGGGCGTAACCTCTTTCCTCCCTGAGACATAGCATAACGTATTGGTTGGTAAAGCAGAGGAGGTTCTCCTTCCAGTGGTAAACGGGCTATAGTCTCTTCAATTGTCCGGCGGATCTGATCAGCGGTGTGTTTCATTTAAATCTTTTTGCTGTTGACAAAAATACAAAAAACCGGTATTGACACCGGTTTTCCACACAATTCGCGACCTTTATACTTAACTTTCGTTAACAAGCTTCATCAGGTATGAACCATAACCGCTTTTCATCAGCGGAAGGGCAAGATCCTTAAGTTGTGATTTGCTAATAAATCCATGCCTGAAAGCGATCTCCTCGATACACCCAATCATGAGCCCCTGTCGGTTCTGAATTACTTCTACAAATTGTGAAGCCTGAATAAGGGAGCTGAAAGTTCCTGTATCGAGCCAGGCGGTTCCACGGCTCAATACACCCACCTTTAGTAACCCCTTTTCAAGATACCACCTGTTGACATCCGTTATTTCATATTCTCCTCTTGCCGATGGCTTCAGGTTCCGGGCTACCTCAATGACCGTATTGTCATAAAAATAGAGTCCCGGGACGGCATAATTTGAACGGGGTTTAGCGGGTTTTTCTTCAATAGAAAGGACTTTCTGTTTCTCATCAAACTCTACAACACCATAACGTTCCGGATCACCAACATGGTAAGCGAATACAACCCCTCCTGACGGATCATTACAATCAACCAACAGTTCCTGTAATCCCCGGCCATAAAAAATATTGTCGCCTAACACGAGGGCTACTTTATCGTCTCCGATGAAGTCGGCTCCTATAACAAATGCTTGTGCCAATCCATTAGGAACTGCCTGTTCGGCATAACAGAAACTGCACCCCAATGAACTGCCGTCACCAAGTAATCTTCTGAAGTGAGGGAGATCGTGGGGTGTCGAAATGATTAATATCTCGCGGATATTGGCCATCATAAGCACCGATAACGGGTAGTAAATCATCGGCTTATCATAGATGGGCATCAATTGTTTGCTCACGGCAAGCGTGAGTGGATGAAGCCTGGTCCCGGATCCTCCGGCGAGAATAATTCCTTTCATAGTGTTTATTATTTATGGTTTATCGCATCCGAACAATTAAGATTGAATACAGCCATACAAATGTAACTGTTTTACTAAAGGGAAGCATTTCACCATCATGTTGGTCAGGCACTTCCCCTGGTATCGGTTTCAAATTCAATAGAGTCGATCTCCTCGTCAAATTCCTCATCAAGAATCTGAAGTAACGGCTCCCTAAACCTGCGGGTTGTTACAATACGGTCAAGCCACAACAAAAGTGAGGGAATCAGGAAAAGATTGGAGAGCAGTGCTGTCAACAGTGTAAAAGAGATAAGGTAACCCATGGCTTCAGTACCACCAAAAGTTGACAACACAAAGACAAGAAAACCAAAAAACAAAACAGATGAACTGTAAATCATGCTATATCCGGTTTCGCTCAAAGCCTTTAGCACACTTGGGCGTATATCCCAGTGATTCAACCTCAATTGCAACCTGTATCTCGACAGAAATTGAATAGTATTATCAACCGAAATCCCTAATGCTACACTGAAAATAAGGATAGTACTTGGTTTTATAGGAATTCCTGCATATCCCATAAGCGCTGCAGTCAATAACTGGGGTATCAGATTAGGTATAAGAGAAATGGCAATCATTCTCCATGAGCTAAACAACATAGCCATAAGGCCGGAAATCAGAATGACTGCAAGAGCTAAACTCTGGAACAGATTGTTCACCATATAACTTGTACCTTTCAGAAATACTACAGAAGTTCCTGTAATCTTTACATCATACTTATCAGGAGAAAAGATTGAGTCGATACGTGGTCTGAGGCTTTCGGTTATTCTATCAATATCGTCGGTACCTAAATTGGCCATCTGCACGCTGATACGTGTTTTCTGAAGAGTAGAGTCGGCAAAGGCATCGATAATGGTACGGCCTCCTTCCTTCTTCTTCATGTTTTTAGGCATATAACCAAGGATAAAATTCCTCTCATAATTACCCGGCAGAGTATATTGTGATGATGCTCCGCCAAAGAATGCCTGACGTGAAAACTTAGCAACCTCCACAACAGAAAGTGGTTTAGACAACTCCGGGTACTCAGCCAAAACCTGCTGCAGCTTATCAATCCGGGCAAGATTATCGGCTCGCATTACTCCACGTTTTTTGCGGGTGTCAATACTAATTTCAAGCGGCATCACCCCTTTATAATGTTTCTCAAGAAAAACAAGGTCTTTATATAATGGATCACGATGCGGCATATCATCAACTATTTTACCACTGGTTCCAAGCCGGGTAACCCCAATGATACCGATAATTACCATTATGAAAGTAACCAGATAAATCACAGGCCTTCGCTTCTCAACAGTGCTCACAATCCAGCGAACGATGCCGCTGATAAAGCCTTTTTCCAGATGCCTGGTATGCCTAACTTCCGGGCTGGGCATAAAACTAAACAGGATAGGAATTAGAAAGAGAGTGAGAAGAAAAACTGTCAGAATACTCAGTGAAGCCACCAAACCAAACTCTGTCAGCATGGCATTACCTGTAATTATAAATGAGGCGAATCCAGCAGCAGTAGTAGCATTGGTGAGCAGGTTGGCACTACCGATCCTTTCTACTACACGCGAGAGTGCCCTTACCTTTCCTCCATGCTCTCTGTATTCAGAATGATACTTATTGAGGAGAAAAATACAGTTCTCTATTCCAATGACTATGATTAACGGGGGCAGTACTCCGGTGAGAATGGTTATCTTGTAACCAAGCAGCGAAATAAACCCCATTGTCCAGACTACACTGATGAAAACAATAATAACAGGGAAAAAAACCGCCTTGCCTGATCTGAACAGCAGAAGCAATATAATTGACGTAATTAGCAAAGAAAGAATTACAAACAGTTTCAGCTCCTGTTCAATCTTACGGCTCGTGATGGTACGAATAAAAGGTAGGCCACTGAAACTTACCTTTACCCCTGTTGCCCTCCCAAATGCTTCAGTTCTCGATTTTAATGTGTCTATAAGGGCAACCCGGGCTCTGCTATTTAACATCTTTTTATCGAGTGTTATGGTCATAAGAGCAACTTCTCCATCCATACTAAAGATCAACCCCTGATAAAAAGGCAGATTATAAAGACATGTCCGAAATGAATCGGCTTCTGCCTGAGTCACGGGAAGCTTTTTCATCATTGGTACAAGGACAAATTGTTTTCTGACTGTATCTTTCACAAGATTAAAAAGCCGGGTAGGACTTAACACCTCTTCAATACCATTAGTCTCTTTAATACTGGTTGTCAACCGGTCAAGTTTCTCTATGGCTGAGGGTGTAAACAGACTGTCAGTGGTTAGTCCGGCAAAAACAACAGCTCCATCCTGTCCGAATGTTGATTTAAAAAGCTCATAATCGATGCTGACACTATCTGACCTGGGCAACATCCTGGCCATCTCGTATGACATTTGAACCCGGGTGGCCATGAATGCCATCCCGATAGTAAGCAACCCGATTACGATAAGATTAGCGACCCTATAACGCAGGATCAGACGGATGATATATTTCCACATGAACAAATAGTTTTCCGGTCGGGGTCTGATGACATCATGGGATCCGATGGTAAACAGCTAAGTCGAAAACCCGGCAGCTAATTTACTTCCCTGATTAGAGACAGGTAATTCTCACACTTCTCCTTTCCCCGGATTTTGAGGATCGGGCCAGTCAAGAATTTTAAAAAAGTCGTACTCTTCGGGATTTGGGAGAAGCCGCCTTGCCTCTTCATAGTCCTCGGGAGCAAGAAACTGAAGATTGTACTGAAATACAAGTTCCGATTTCTGGGAGTTGATATTCACCAATCGTGGCTTCACTTTGCCATCAGCATCTGTTACGTCTTTCAGAAAAAGGGGGTGAATATCGCCATTTGGTTCTGAGGTAACCATACAACCAGTATATCCATCATCAAACAGCTTTTTAACACCTAATCCGAGCAGATTACAATAAAGCAGATCGAAACCAATGGGGCGTACACATCGTAATTCATACCCCAGTTCAACCGGACGACTCTTAACATCAAGGTTAAGCTCCTTCAACCTTTGCTGAATCAATACATTAAAGATATGAGCCTTGCTTACATTGCCTAACTCCGGATGGCCATGATCGTCGTATGTAAAATTAATCCCTGAATTGACAATTTCTTCGGTAGGTAGAAAATGAAAAACCCCTTCAGAAATCATGGCTACACCATGCATAATACCTTTTATTTGACGCTTAACAATCGAACTGATTACCAAACGAATGATTTTCTCGATCGATATCCGGGTTTTTGAGAACATTTCCGGAATAATGATCATCGGAAAATGACATGCTGCCCCTATCCCAAATGCCAGATGACCTGCTTCACGTCCCATTGCCGACATTACAAACCAGTTACCACTTGTACGAGCATCCTCGTATACCGTCTGGGCAATACGGACACCTTCCTCCTTGGCACTCTGATAACCGAATGTAGGCTGACCCTCTGGAAGTGGCAGATCATTATCTATAGTCTTCGGAACATGGATATTCTGTATCTTAATATTTTGCGACTTGAGATACTTGGTAATCCTGTTAGCCGTACCGGCAGTATCATCACCACCTATGGTGACAAGCAGCCGAATATCGTTTTCAGCAAAAAACTTCGTGTTAAATTCGCTGTCTTTGGGCTTATACCGGCTCATACGTAATGCAGACCCGCCCCGCTTGTATATCTCATCAGCCATTTCGAAGCTGATCTCCTGAAAACATGGCTTATCGGTAAAAATTGTTTTGTAAGCTTCATGAATACCCAGTACTCGATAGCCACTCTGAAGAAATACCTTCACCAGTGTACCAATTACGGTATTAATCCCGGGTGCGGGACCACCTCCGCATAAGATCGCGATACTTCCTTTATTGATCATTTATTGAGAAATTTTGAAAGTCAGAAAATAGCTTGTCAGCCCTTTTGCTTATCGTATTGTAGAATTTCATCGTGAACGAAATGAAGCTTAACGCCTGCTTCTGAAAACATTTGTTCTGATTCTCCACCCGAATGATAACGATATTCGCATACAACTCTTTCAATGCCACAGTTGATAATCAACATAGCGCAGGTCCGACAGGGCGTCATCCTGCAATATAGGGTGGCTCCTTCCAATGCAATTCCAAGTCTGGCAGCCTGACATATCGCGTTCTGTTCAGCATGAACTGTACGGACACAATGATTGGTTACGGAGCCATCTTCATGAATAGTCTTCTTGAACAAATGACCAACTTCATCGCAATGTTTTAACCCTCGAGGAGACCCAACATAGCCTGTAACCAGAATCTGTTTATTACGGGCTATGACACATCCGCTGCGTCCTCTGTCACAAGTGGCTCTTTTAGCAATCGTGTTGGCTACCTCCATGAAGTATTCATCCCAGGTTGGCCTTATATAAGGTGTTTTGTCCATCAGCACTCTGTTACTATTAGTGTTTAGGCAAAGATATAATAATGGCGCTAACCCTCGAAATAAAAGATATGCTTTGATAACCTGACAGCTGATCAGCAATTATATACAATCAGAAAGAATCACAAATAATTACCACTTTCGGCTCTCAAGCGACACCCGGGTAAATACTAAAAATATAGCTATCAGGCTAAGGAAATAGAGCACATCTCTCGTGTCTACCACACCCCGGCTGATGCTTGTATAGTGTTCGTTAATCCCCAATGATTTGATAAACAAGTCGAACGGCCCAAAAAGGGAAAGTGAATGGATAAAATCAAAACCAATATACACAAAACCACAAATAACAACAGATAGAAGGAAAGCTACGATTTGATTATCAGTTACTGAACTAACAAACACACCAATAGCAACAAACGATGCTCCCAAAAACAGCAAACCGATGTAGGATCCCCATGTTGCTCCCATATCGATATTTCCTTTGGGCATACCCAACTGATAAACCGAATAAAAATATATCAGTGAGGGTAGTACGGAAAATATAACAAGGACAATTCCTGCCAGGTATTTGGCCATTACAATCTGCATATCGGTAATTGGGCGAGTTAGCAAAAGCTCAATAGTGCCACTTTTTCTTTCATCGGCAAAAGTACGCATGGTAATAGCCGGGATAAGAAATAAGAAGACGAACGGTGCTAACATAAACAGCCCGTCAAGGCCTGCATATCCGTAGTCCATGATATTGAAATCGAGCGGGAAAACCCACAGAAAAAGTCCATTTATCAGCAGAAAAACGCTAATTGTTATGTACCCGATCAGGCTGTTGAGAAACGAATTAACCTCTTTTTTAAACAGTGTATACATCGCTGCAAAATTTGAAAGACAAAGGTATGCAATATTGGTAGACTGGTAAAGATATATACGGCAAGAGATTTGTTGGCCATAAACCAATTACTGCAATCAGGCTCCTCTCATTTCCAGCGTTTTTCGTACTACTCCGTTTAACATACAAAACGGTTAATACTTTCAAAAATGGCTGTTATCCATGCATCTTTGCAAATTCATACTTTATCCCTAATATTGCGCCACTTTAAACTCTTAACATGAACATTTCAAACCAAACAGGTAAAACGGCTCCGGGTCTTCAAAAATCAAACTATGTGCCTGCGCTCGCCGTCCTAACTTCTCTTTTCTTTATGTGGGGATTTATTACATGTCTGAACGACATCCTCATTCCTCATCTGAAAGGACTTTTCAGCCTTAATTATACCCGGACCATGTTGATCCAGTTCATCTTTTTCGGAGCCTATGCAATCATGTCGATGCCTTCCGGATTTATAGTCTCACGCATTGGGTATCAACGCGGAATTGTAGTCGGGCTTACGGTCGCCGGTATTGGAGCCCTCCTCTTCCTCCCGGCAGCTGCCATGGTTTCGTATCCTTTCTTTCTTGGTGCCTTTTTCGTTCTGGCTTCCGGTATTACATTGCTACAAGTTGCGGCAAATCCTTTCGTAGCCATACTGGGACGACCCGAAACAGCAAGTAGCCGGCTAAACCTTACACAGGCCTTTAATTCTCTTGGGACAACCATTGCTCCGGTTTTCGGGTCAATGTTGATTCTTGAAAATTCATTTGTGACCCCTGCTGAAGAAGCTGCAGCAGTAAGGCTTCCCTATATCATGATCGCGTTTGCTCTCTTTGCCATTGCATTGGTATTCGCTTTTGTTAAACTTCCCAAAATCCAGGCAACTGGATCTGACGATGCCAAAACCGGGGGAAGTGCATGGAAATATCGTCATCTGGTACTTGGTGCCATAGCCATATTTCTCTATGTTGGAAGTGAAGTTTCAATCGGCAGTTTCCTCGTTAATTTCTTAAGTTTGCCCGAAATCGGAGGTCTAACTGAAGCAACAGCAGGAAAATATGTAGCATTCTATTGGGGCGGGGCTATGATTGGTCGCTTCCTCGGTTCTGTTGTTCAGAGTTATATCAACCCAGCTAAGGTCCTGGTATTTAACGCCACATTAGCCATTATACTTGTTTTTGGAACTATGTTCCTGCCTGGTTCTATTGCAATGTGGACCATCATTTCTGTAGGTTTATTCAACTCCATCATGTTTCCTACAATCTTTACCCTTTCAATCGATGGCCTGGGGCGGCATACCAGTCAGGGTTCAGGTATTTTGTGTATGGCTATTGTAGGCGGTGCAATTCTTCCGATGATTATGGGTTCAATTGCTGACGAAGCCAGCATCAGAGTTGGTTTTATTGTACCACTGATTGGTTATGCCTACATCCTCTATTATGCAATCTCCGGCTTCAAACCCAAAAAAACAATAGCATAAAATATTATACTGCTCAATTATAATAAGAGCCGGAGGGTTACTCCGGCTTTTTTTTGCCTTCACAAACAAACCTTTTGCCAGACTCGCTCAGGTGGTAATTTCTTCAATGACAAGTGAAAAAAATGCCAGTTTTCCAACCTTGTATACAAACGCGTAACACCAACCAGGATGTCCGAAGCCTTGTCAGCAAATAATTACATCTGTAACTAGCCCTCGAAATAGACATAACACACTGTAAACCCGCTACAAAGATACCCAGAAGCGACCCCATCATATCTTTGGTATATCATTAAGCTGATTATCCATCAATTATAATCTAAATATTTCACAATTATAATCTTGCTATCTATCGATTACATATGTATAAACAGACAGAAAGCGATTTAATAAGTAAAACCAGGATAGTTTGCTACTAGTATGAAATTTACATTCGACAAACCCGAATACAAGTATCGAGAGAAGTGGTAAAAACGGGATAATGGAAATCGAGAGAACAATTCATCCGAATGGTTTCATCTGGCACAGATATTGACAACCACCGCCACCCGGTTTGTCAAAACAGTAGCAATTACTTTGCAATAATTTTTACACTAATTAATCAATCAAAATTCGCTTATAACCAATAAAATATCAGGCAACATGACTCTTCTTCACATTGTCCAACCAGTAACTGAAAAACCTGTCTGATTCGTCCGACCAGTTATCTACCGGGTTAAAAGGATCGAATCCCGTGATGTGTAAAGATGGATTGCTAAGAACATCCCTCTTGTATTCAAAAACCAGACGTCCAGGCAGATATTCCGGATGTCCGAGATGTGCGGTGTACAGGCCGTCAGCAGACTCTATCAGAAATGTTCCGAATCCTGGCATTACAGCCAAGGGCCTGATGAACCCTCTTTCAGATAGTTCCTGAACTTCCTTTTCTACAAGGCCGGCAAACCTGCTCTGGGGGCAATAAAATCTTTCCCCGAAAGCCCTCATCAAAGGGTGTTCAGGAGCAAGATTAGCAGAGCGAAAAACACCCGATAGCTTATCGAGATAAACTTCTGAACCGACTCCAAGAAATCTGCAAACGGCAATACCGCCCCAGCAGATACCAAGCAGCGGGGTATTAGAATCCCGGCAATACATAATCAGCGAATCAATTTCATCCTGATAATGAATCTGATCAGGACTGAGGTGTTCAACAGGAGCTCCGGTCAGTAGGACAGCATCCGGATTTTGTAGTGCCAGCATCGCGGAAGATTGATAATACCTTTTGAGGTGCGGTTGGTTACTGCTACCATAGCGATGCTTTTCGGCTCTGAAAAACAATGGCTCCACTAACAGCTGACTTCTCCCCAACCGGTTAAGCAGCAAAAATTCATATTCTTCAGCCTGGGGCATTATATTGAACAGAGCTACTTTTATATCAGCCCTCCTGCCCGATGTTTCAATACGAATATCGCGCGCCTTCAGGCGCTCGTAGTGAAGGTAATCAGGAGGCAACAGCAAAGACATTTTTAAATAAAATAAGCTGCAAAATACTTAAAAACTACAATAACCAACATTTACCGGAATCGGGCCAATCGCTTTTTCATAAAATTACGGGAGAGATGCAAATCGTAAAACAGTAAATTTGCAGGAAAATCAGTATCTTATTTATACAAATCCACTCCCCTTATGATTAAGAATAAAATCTTTGAAAACCATAGCTGGCCCCTGTCTGATACCGAGTTTGAGAATTGTATTTTTAAAAGCAGCAGCTTCAACCAGGCTGATCTTTCAGGTTTTGAATTCAAAGATTGTACCTTTCATTCATGTGACCTGTCGATGGTAAAAATTGAGGCCACAGTGCTTTATGGGGTTGCATTCGAAAACTGTAAACTGATAGGTACTGATTTCAGCAAGGTTTCACGATTTCTCTTCTCTGTAAGTTTTAAGAAATCCATTCTCGACTATTGCCTGTTCCATAAGGGCAACCTGAAAAAAACCACCTTTGATCATTGTTCGCTACGAGAAACCATCTTCGCAGAGACAGACCTCACCGAAGCACAGTTTCACCAATCGGATCTTACTGATGCAACTTTTGAACGCTGCAACCTCATTTCAGCTGATTTTCGTACAGCCCAGAATTTCACCATAGACACTTCGCAGAACAGGGTTAAAAACGCCCGGTTTGCTTACCCGGGAGTCCTGGGTCTTTTAAGACATCTCGGGATAGTACTGGAGGATGATTTTTAGAGAGAAACTCCATTATCACTCAAAACCAACACCTTATAAAAAGGTCAAATCAAGCTATCAGAGTCTGTCAGAATAAAAAGTTCCCGAATAAGCAGATTCGCTTTTTCATAAAAATCATTCATATCTGATTGCATCAACAGGGTTGGCACTGACAGTTTTCACAACCTGTACAATTATAGCTGCCAATCCAAGGAATAACAAAACAAGAAGTACGGGAACAGTAAGCCACCAGGGGAATGGGATTCGATAAACAAAACCCCCGAGCCAGGCATCCATAGCCCACCATATAAATGGCAGGACAAGTACATCAGCCAAAACCACAAGTTTCAGAAAACGAAATGCATCTCTTAAAACTAAAGAAGAGGGTGATGCTCCCAGAATGAGTCGTAAGCCTGTACCCCTTTGCCGTTGTCTTGTCTGGTAGGAAGCAAGTCCGGCCAGTCCAAGTGCAGCAATAAACAAAGCGAGCCATGCAAAAGCGTTGAGCAGCAACTGAAGATTTCGTTCGCTTCTGAATCCCTGTTCAACAATACTTGTTACCGGGTATGCAACGAATGGCTCATCGGGAAATAGCCTTTGCCATACCTCACCAGCTTCAGAAATGACCCTTCCTACCTGACCTTCAGCAGCCCTGATTAAAAGAAAATTATAGCCAGTATACGGTTTCCTTGCTATAATTAGCGGGCTCATTGCTTCATAAAGAGTTCCATGATGAAAGTTGGCTGTGATCCCTATAATACGATGAATCGTATCCCTCACTATCACTTTTCCGACACCGCCCGACAGATTGCCATCAGATCCTTTAACTGGTTGCCCGTCGGCATCCATCCAACCCATCTCCTCCGCTAACTTCTGATTAATCATTACACCGTGAGATTGGGAAGAGTGCTCAAAATCAGTTCCGGCTATTACCGGCACCTTCATTACCTTGAAAAAATCAGGATCTGTTTCGATACTATTTAAAATCTTCACTTGAGGGTAATCCTGAATATTATACCCATTTTGAGATACCCCATCAACCGGAATCTCTGAAATTGCAGCTACAGATACTGTAGCCGCCATCTGGCTGAAAGTAGCCTTCGCCTCAGCATAACTCTTCCTGGATTGTTCACCAGTGAGTTCTACCGCTACGACATTATTGATATTGTAACCCCTGCTGAGACCGGTACCATAGTCGAGTTGTTTGCCCACGATAAGAGTGGCAGTCATCAGAGATGCAGAGAGCCCAAACTGAATCACGAGTAAAGCATTCGACAGGGTAAACCGGTTTCTTGCAGGTTTGAAGCCTCCCTTAAGGACATCGGCAGGTTTTAACCTGGCTAGAAAAACTGACGGATAAAGTCCCGATATACTAGCAGTGAGAACAACAATCAACAAGGAAGCCGGGACAAACCACCAAACCTGACTTTTCCAAAGTCCCAGATCATGTCCAACCAATCCATTGAACCAGGGTTGCACCAGTTCAATCAAAATAAGCGCAATAAACCAGGCGATAAGAGTAGTGAGCAGTGCTTCTGCCATATAGAACCTGATGAGACTGAATCCAGTGGCTCCTGACATCTTTCGTATTCCCGTTTCACGAAAACGTCGCATGGCTCTTGCCGTTGAGAGATTGGCATAATTAAAACACGCTAATAGTAATACAAACAAGGCAATTGAAGTAAGAATTTTAAGCATAAAAGGGTTTCCTTCTGCGCCGCTGCGCGAATAAAGGTAAACATCGCTCATAGGTTCAAATACCATATTTAACTGAACTCCTGCCTGTTTCAAACGATCATTTATATGGCGTCGTAACAGATCGGGCAATAACTGGTCGGTTTTAGCCTGGTCGTAGTGTGGTGAAAGCATCAGCCAAGTAATATACTGGTTGCCTCCGTTCCAGTCCATATATCGGCCTTGTTCATGATAAAGGGTACTGAAGCTGATGAGAGCTTTGTACCTGATGTGGCTGTTTTCGGGTGGATCAGCCACGATACCTGTAATGGTGACATTATACTTACCATCAATTTTAACTGTCTGCCCGATGGGGTTGCCCTCCTTAAAAAAGGCATCAGCCAGCGACCGTGTAATGACCATTGTAAAAGGATCACGCAATAATTGTTTTCGATCTCCTTCAAGAACCGGGAAGCTAAAACAATCGAAGAAAGTACTGTCAGCATAACAGAGCCCATCAGTCTGCCATACAGAATCATTTCTGACCATGTATCCATCAGATGGCCATGTGAATCTGACAAAATGATCAATACCTGGAATCTCACTCCACAGAGTAGGGCCTACAGCCGCAGTGATAGTATTCGAAAAACCTGATCCCATCGATCCGGAAAAAGTAAAAAGAACCCTTACCAGCCGGTCACGGTTTTTGTGAAACCGATCGTAACTGTACTCATTAACAACATGTAAAAGAATTAACATTGCAGCAGCAAGGCCAACGGCCAGGCCTGCAATATTAATGAAGCTGTAAACGGGGTTGCGTTTCAGGTTGGAGAAAGTAGTTTTCAAAAAATGACGAAACATAATATAGTCGGCTTAAAGGATTGCCCTCACCCGGGTGCAAACAATGTACCATCAAAAGCAAAGTTAAGAAACAAGCTGATTATCACATCAAATAATTTATACCTTTGTACAGTACGTGTACCGAATTGAAACACGCGTACAATGTTTGTCCGTCCAGTAAAAATGAGCTAGCAAACGGACGGAAACCTTTCAACTCATAGGTCTACTACAACTGTTTGTAAAAACTAAAATAATAAGCAAATTATAGTACCATGGCCGCAAATCATTTCCACCTGCTCATAGCCGATGATGACTCAGATTTAAGGGCAGGATTAAGAATACTCCTCAGAGAGATGTTCGGACAAATAAAAGAAGCGGACACCCCGGAAAGTGTATTGAAACATATAGAAACTTTTTATCCCGATTTGTTGCTGCTTGACTTAAACTTTGCCCGTGGCAAGACAGATGGCGGAGAGGGTATTGACTTATTGCAGCAGGTTCATGCACGATGGCCTGATCTGCCAATAGTAATTCTGACTGCATGGGCAGGAATAGGGCTTGCGGTTGAATGTATGAAACTGGGTGCTATCGACTTTGTTACAAAACCATGGGATAATCTCAGGCTTGAAGCCACCCTCCTGGCAGCTCTAAGGACAGGAATGATCAAACGCGAAGCTGCCGAAGCTATACAAAGGGAAAAAATGTTGCAAAGGCAGTCCATTCGTGAAGGAATGCTGGTAACTGAATCAGCTGCAATGAAAAAAGTAATGGAACTGGTAGCTAAAGTAGCCTCAACAAATGCTTCTGTTTTAATCACCGGCGAGAATGGGTCTGGGAAAAACATGGTGGCCAGAGAAATACATAAACAATCCAACATAGCTGATCAGCCATTTGTTGTAGCCGATCTAACTTCATTGTCACCTTCGCTTTTTGAAGATACCTTGTTTGGGCATGAAAAGGGAGCCTTTACTGATGCCATTGAACAACGTCTGGGGTTATTCGAATTGGCTGATGGAGGAACATTGTTACTGGATGAGGTGGCCAATCTTCCCTTACACCTGCAATCCAAACTGCTAACGGTACTCAGTGCAGGAACGGTGACACGACTCGGAAGCAACTCAACCCGTAATGTCAATGTAAGAATAATAACAGCTACAAATAGTCCAATAACTTCACTTATTGGGAATGGTCAATTTCGTGAAGACCTGTTTTACAGAATCAACACTATTGAACTTTGGATACCACCACTCAGGGAACGTGTCGAAGACTTCGCAATACTTGTTGATCATTTCAATATCTTTTTTGCAGGGAAATACCACAAAAAACCGATGGTCATCACGAGCTCCCTTCTAAAAAAAATGCAAACCTATACATGGCCTGGTAATGTCCGGGAACTGGCTCATACTATCGAACGAGCCATAATACTGGGCGATCCCGAAAAGCCCGATCTTTCTCTACTTATCCCCTCCCTGCCTGATAATGAAGTAAGAGGTAAGCACCGGCTTGATGAGGCCGAAAGAGAATCAATTGCAAGAGCCCTTAGAACCACAGGAGGGAATATGTTAGTGGCAGCCCGGATACTCGGTATCGGGCGCACCACCCTCTACAGAAAAATTGAAAAATATGGACTCTAGCATACTTGCCCGCCGTATTATTGTCAAATGCATGCTGATAGCACTCTCATCAGCACTCTTCCTCCCTGTCATACAACATCCGGGGTGGGTTGCTGTTCCTGCCGGTCTGGGAGCCTTGTTCATCATCCTTCTCTCCTCCCTGATACAGGATGTTACAAGCATAAAGAATCTACCAAGAAAGCTCATCGAAACATTGGACCATGAAAACCTGACCGATATTGCACGATCTGATTCACCCTGGGCTCCTGCGGCCTCAATCTTGATTAATCGTATCGAGGTCCTTGTGGCGCAACGAGAACAGCAACACTTTCTGCTCGAGCAAATAACAGGAAACTCTACCGACGGTTTACTATGTTACGATAATAACAGAGGGGTTCGCTTTACAAACCGCGCGTTTCTTTCCATATGCGAAATGCCTTCACTTGTCAACTATACCAAGCTTCAACAACACAATCCGTTATTGTTTGATCAGCTTGAGACGGACGCCACCAACGAGACTTCTTTTACTCTATCAAAACATGGTCTGCAGATCCATTACAAATGCTCGAAAGTAAAATTTCGTACTGGCGACGAATGGCTCACGTTGGCGATATTCACCGACATCAGCGCAGGTATTTTCAGACGCGAAAGTGAGTCATGGCATCGTTTACTGAGAATTCTGAATCATGAGATTGCCAATTCGGTCGCTCCTGTCGCTTCATTGGTCAGAGTACTTTCCCAACGATATTCAACCTTTGATCCCGAACTTGAAGAAGGATTGGGCATCATTGTCAGGCGCATAGAGGGTATGTTACAATTTTCAGAAAACATACGAAGCTTTTCAAGGCTACCCGATCCGGTAATGGAATCAGTCAATCTGAATCAGATGATTAAAGATACTGTTGTTCTGATGAATATTCGCAACTTGAAAGTGGAAATCCAGTCGGAACTCCCTATGCAGGATGTAATCATAAAAGGCGACATCAACCTGCTCCAGCAAATGATTATCAATCTGGTCCAGAATAGCCTGGAGGCTGTAGTCAATATTGAAGAGCCATTTGTATGTATCAGACTTTCGTTAACCGACGACTCCGCCCTGATAATTATCAGCGACAACGGCCCGGGGATAGAAGAGGTAAATAGAGACGATATCTTTGTCCCATTCTTCACCACAAAGGCTAAAGGGTCTGGTATCGGCCTGAGTCTGAGCCGTGAGATAGCTGTCAGGCATGGGGGTATGATCAGCCTGGATACCACTCCTGTTACCCGTTTCACCACTTTCATGATTGCTCTGCCAAATAATGGAGCCGAGATTCCTGATCATATACTCAGCCACTAAATGAAAACCTGACAACCAACATCTCTTTCCAAATTTCGTTATATAGGTGTACTTTTGTATAAGAAACATCGTTTTTCAAAAAACACGAATACTATGAAGTTCTATTTCCGTCTATTACCAGCAGTGGTGCTTGCCATCGGGCTGGCCTCCTGTGTATCGCAAAAGAAATATACCGAGCTTGAGACACGTAACCGTCAATGTACCGACGATCTAGCTATGTCTCAACAACAAAATCTGGAGCTTACGGCCGAAAGGACTGAACTGACCTCCCGGCTTGAACAAATGATGAAAGAGGTTGGAATTCTCCGTAACGACACTACACGATCAGGTATGGCATTACGTGATAGTAGATATAGTTACGAACGCCTGCAAAAGAGTTATCAGGATTTACTTGAAAACTCGGAGCGAAATATCACCGGTAGCAAAACTGAAATTCAGAAAATACTGGCCGAATTACAACTCGCGCAGGATAACCTGATTAAAAGACAGGATTCAATCCGTTCGATGGAATTTGAATTGGCCCTGAAACAGAAGAAACTCATAGAATTACAGCGGGTGCTTGATGCCAAAGATGCAGCAGTGCTTGCATTACGCCAAAAGGTTTCGGACGCTTTGCTTGGATTTCAGGGTAAGGGGCTCACTATCGAAACACGTAACGGTAAAGTGTATGTAAGCCTTGAAGAGAGCCTTCTGTTTCAATCGGGCAGTTATACTGTGGGCAGTCGTGGAGAATCGGCATTGAGGCAGTTGGCTGGCGTTTTGGCGGAAAACAGTGACATCAATGTGCTGATCGAAGGACATACTGATAACGTACCCTATAAAGGCACCGGACAGTTAAAAGACAATTGGGACCTAAGTGTAATGCGCGCCACAGCAATCGTGAAGATACTGACAAAGAGCGGAAAGATTGATCCATCACGTCTAACTGCTGCGGGGCGTAGTGAATATATGCCATTATCGACAAATCAGTCGAAAGAAGGACGGGCTGCAAACCGTCGTACAGAGATTATACTGACTCCTAAACTCGATGAATTATTTCAAATTATTGATTCAAATTAAAAGATAGATTTTAGGATTATCAGATATGATCAGGAAGTCCGGTTTGTAACCGGACTTTTTTATTAGCCGGTACGTTTACTTGAGATGGACGATTGCAGGAAGGTTAACTTCCGCCAGAACCAAATTGCCATGATCAGACAAACGACAGAGGCAAGGAACAGAACATGGGGAACATTCCACAATCGGCCAAGACTACCAAAGAGGAGGCTGCCAAGAGGTGTAACACCAATAAATGACAAACCATAAAATGCCATCACACGGCCTCTTACTTCATCGGTTACCAATGTCTGTAACAGGGTATTCACCGAAACAAACTGGGCAATCATGCTGAACCCCATCAGATAAAGCATTACCATTGAAAGCCAGTGGATCGTTGACAAAGAGAAGACTGCCATTGAAATACCAAAAACAAATGCACAAATCATAACGATACGTGGGAGTCGACGGACCCCTGAAAGAGAGGCAAGCGACAAGGCGGCGGTCAGTGCTCCTGCACCGAGTACTCCTGTCAGAAAGCCAAGAAGAGCCGAAGTGCCTTGTAATATATCTCTGGCAAAAACCGGGAGGAAAGCCTGGAAAGGTAAACCAAAGAAACCTGTAGATGCGACCATGATCAGTAGATACCTGATTACATGATTATCCCATGCATAATGTAAACCCTGTTTTAATCCGTCGATAACGGAACTTTTCATATCAGGGCGAAGCTGGATGTTAACAGTCATGGCCAACAATGCGCCGATGGAGGCTAAAAAACTTATGGCATTGATTACAAAACACCATCCCTCACCAAACCATACAATCAGCACTCCACCAACAGAGGGGCCAATGAAACGGGCTGTGTTAAGCATGGTTGAGTTCAGTGCCACTGCATTAGGCAACATGCTGCGATCGTCGACCATATCCACTAAAAATGCATGTCTGAAAGGAGTATCTATAGCCATTACAACACCTGTGAGGAAAGAAATCATCACGATATGCCATACTTCTATAACCCTAATAAGCACCAGGACACCTAATACAGCCGAGAGAGTCATAAAGAGGCAATTGGTAATAAGCATCATCCTGTGCCGGTTTATTCGGTCGGCATATACACCTGCAAGGGGTGTAAACAAGAGCGATGGAGCTTGTCCGAGAAAGGCAATGATTCCAAGCCACATAGGGCTGTCTGTAAGCCTGTAAACCAGCCATCCCATCGCAATATTCTGAATCCAGGTTCCCTGAAGCGAAATAACCTGCCCGAGAAAGTAAAGCCGGAAGTTACGCGCTTTCAGAGCCCGGAAGGTAAAAGTAACCCTTTGCAGGTAGTTCCTGATATCGTGAAGATGGGTCAACATTGTGGTGCAAAGGTAGGAAAGTTCGGGCAGCCATTGTCATAAGTAAATCTTGCCATAATCTAACCTGATCTTGTAATATTTCCAAAACTGGTTTAAATATTTCCATAATAATCAGACAGATCAGTAGTAATAATCTCTATTCCCGGAAACACTGATTCCCTTTAACTACACTTTGTCCCTGCCAGATCAAAGCCTGTTAAAATTATCTGAATCAACTTAATCGCGGAATGTTAAAACGGCAGAAAACACGAAACTATATTAAGTCCCTTTTCAAGGTCTGTCTGGAATAAATAAAAAAACCCCTCACACTTTTCACTGCAAGGGGCTTACTTCCAAAGTTGTCCTGCCAGGGGTCGAACCTGGACTCTTCTGATCCAGAGTCAGACGTGTTGCCAGTTACACCACAGGACAGTATTTCGTAGAACGTGCGGCAAAGGTAAGGCAATTGGTTGGTATCATCCAAATAAATGGACAAAATTTTTTCTAAAAATGTGAACTCTTTTAAAACTAATTGTCCGGCAATTGTTTCAAATCATAATCCGATGTATTAATCAGGTCACGGATAACCACTGAAGCCATCATACAACCAAAAATCGGGGGCATATAACTGATTGTTCCTACCGTTGTCAGTTTGTTCGCCTCACCACTCACGTGAATAATGGCCTCATCGGGTACAGGTTCTGGTGAAAACACAACGGTAAAACCACCATTAATACCCTGACGATGAAGTCGTTTACGAACCATGTAGGCCAGCCTGCAAGAATGGCTCTGGCTAATATCACCTATCTGAACTTGCGAAGGATCAAGCTTACCACCAGAGCCCATACTGCTCACCAGACGATGCTGCGCCTTTATTGCTCCAATGATCAGAAATACCTTGGGTGACAGCGTATCAATGGCATCGACGATATAATCGAAAGGCATGGATATTATTTCGTTCAGACGTTCATCGCGAATGTATTCGTCAAGTACAGTAAGTTTAAGATCAGGATTAATATCGAGAAGCCGCTGCCCCACAACTTCTGCTTTACGCTTTCCCATGGTAGAATCCAGAGCAATGAGCTGTCTGTTTTTATTCGATGCGTGAACAACATCTCCATCAACAATAGTCATCTGCCCGATTCCCGCTCGACAAAGGCACTCAGCCGAATAAGCTCCCACTCCTCCAAGGCCTACGATCAGGACATGACTTTTTTTCAACTTTTCTATACTTCGGGCACCCAATAATTGTTGAGTTCGCTCATACCAGTTTTCCATGTAAAAACGCTTCTTTAAAATTCTGTTCAACTCTCTCCATCAGTAGGTCAGGTGCAATATTCAGGATAATTGCAGCCGACTTATAAATACCTTCGATGGTTGTTATGGAATCATCCGTTTCAAAAAACATCCGGTCAGGCGGAGTTAATCTTAGTGATTCAGCCAAAGCTTTGTTTGGGTTCAACAATGCAGCCCCAAACGATAAACAGAAACCCTCATTGAGCCATTGTTGTGCGACTGAAGGTCTCTGTGAAAACCCATGCAAAACAATTGCCTCCAGGGGCTTATGCTTCCTGATAATCGCGATCACCTCCTGCTGTGCCCGTACTGAATGAATGATGACAGGTTTACCTGCTTCTTTTGCCATACAAAGCTGTTGTTCAAAAACCTTAATCTGAATGTCGAAAGAAGGCCCGTGCAACTTGTCGAGGCCGGTCTCACCGATTGCCAGGCACCGGGGATCTTCAACCATTTGTCTGAGAATCGACCAGTTTATATCTCTATCCGAATCCCATGGGTGGACTGCCACTGAAAACAATGTATTGAGATCGGCCAATCCGTCCACCCCTTCCCGCAATCTCACATTGTATATCGCACGGCCAGAGGAAAGTATCAACCGGTGAGTATGTATATCTGTCAACATATGTTAATACCCAGGCAGAACAATGCCTGGGACAAAATGGTTAACACCAAACATACTGTCAGCATAAGCCTTTTCCCCTTGGAATAAAGGGAAACCACAATAAATAAAAAAAGATGTCGAAATATCTTTGGCATCCCTGTAGTTTGAACCTGCGAATTTACGCAATTCAGGTTATAAAAAACACGACAGCCTGTCTGTGAAGGTTTCACAAGGCAGGCTGTTATATAATATGGATATAGTTTAGATAAGTCCTTTGGCGTGTTTTGCCTTGAGTACTTTCAACATATCCTGTGTCATGGCATCGAGGTCATAGGCAGGTTTCCAGCCCCACTCCTCCCTTGCAGCAGAATCATCAATACTTCGGGGCCAGCTATCTGCAATCGCCTGCCGGTAATCAGGTTCATAAGTCACTTCAAAGCCAGGGATATATTTCCGTATAGAGTCGGCCTGCTCTTTCACAGTAAAGCTCATGGCTGCTACATTGAAGTCACCATGATGCTTCAATTTTGAGAAATCGGCCTGCATAAGATCAAGGGTAGCCTTGAGGCAGTCGGGCATATACATCATGGGCAACATCGTATCTTCACGAACGAAACAGGTATATTTTCCATACTTCACAGCATCGTAATATATTGCTACTGCATAATCCGTGGTACCTCCACCGGGCAGCGTTTCATTCGAGATAATTCCAGGATAACGAAGCCCACGCACGTCAAGGCCAAATTTCTGGACATAGTAATTACCCAGTAACTCGCCCGCCACCTTGGTCACCCCATACATGGTAGTGGGACGCAAGACTGTTTCCTGCGGTGTATTATTCAAAGGGGTTCCGGGTCCAAATGCAGCAATAGAACTTGGTGTCAATACCTGCGACATCTTGTGTTCACGGGCACATTCCAGCACATTTATCAGACCATTCATGTTAACATCCCACGCCTTGAGTGGATTCTTCTCCCCATTGGCTGAAAGAATAGCAGCCAGATTTACGATTCCATCGATGGCGTAGTGTCTGACGATCTCCTCCATCCGTGGACGGTCGAGAATGTTGAGTGACTCATAAGGGCCGCTTTCCTGAAGTTTCTGTGAGGGGTTGGAACATACATCTGATGCGATTACGTTTTCATTACCCCATATTTTCCTGATTTCGAGTGTTAACTCGGAGCCGATTTGTCCGGCTGATCCGATAACCAGAATCCGTTTCATTTTATGGTGATTGTTTGTGAATACATTAACAATTGCGGCGCAAAAGTAAAGAAAATTGACCATCCAATCATCATCAAGGAAGATATAAACAATACATACCAACAGACCTACCTGCCATTGATTACCATATAGTTTACAACATAAAAAAAATAATCACATTGAAGCTTTAAAATACCAGCAACTTAGCCATTACCCATTTCTGCCAATAATTTTAACCCCGTGATTAATTTCTATCTTTGCATCAGGAAACATTCGTATTGAATTTTAAAAATTCACTGAAATACAAAAGACTATGTACACCAATTATCAGGAGTTCCTGAAAAAAGAACTCACATCAATCGAAGAAGCCGGACTGTTCAAAAATGAAAGAATAATTGTTAGTCCGCAGGGAGCTGAGATTACCATCAATACCGGACAGAAAGTACTTAACTTCTGTGCCAATAACTATCTCGGGCTTTCTAACAATGCCAAGTTGAAAGAAGCTGCACGGAAAGCGCTCGACAGCCATGGTTATGGTATGTCATCGGTAAGGTTTATTTGTGGAACAACCGATATTCACAAAGAGCTTGAGGCAAAGATTGCCGGGTTCTTCGGAACTGAAGACACAATTTTGTATGCTGCTGCCTTCGATGCCAATGGTGGTGTATTTGAACCTCTGCTCGGAGAAGAGGATGCCATTATCAGCGACTCTTTGAACCATGCATCCATTATCGACGGGGTAAGATTATGTAAGGCCCAGCGATACCGCTATGCCAATGCCGATATGGCTGATCTTGAAGAACAACTTAAAAAGGCCCAAAACAACCGTTTTCGTTTAATTGTAACCGATGGTGTATTCTCGATGGATGGCAATGTTGCCCCTCTTGACAAAATTCATGAATTGGCAACAAAATACAATGCCATGATTATGGTCGATGAATCTCATTCCGCCGGAGTGGTTGGTCATACCGGACGTGGTGTAACAGAGCTTTTCGACCTGAAAGGAAAAATTGAAATCATCACTGGAACATTAGGGAAAGCCTTCGGTGGAGCCATCGGTGGTTTTACTACAGGTAAGAAAGAGATTATAGACCTGTTACGTCAACGTTCACGCCCCTACCTGTTCAGCAACTCGATTCCCCCGATGGTTGCTGGTGCCGGGATCAAAATGGTTGAAATGATGAGCGAAACTAACGAACTACAGGATAAACTTCACGAAAATACCGCGTATTTCAGCAAAAAGATGATCGAAGCCGGTTTTGACTGTAAACCTACCCAAAGTGCTATCGTTGCCGTGATGTTATACGACGCAAAACTATCGCAACAAATGGCAGCAAGATTGCTCGAAGAGGGTATTTATGTAATCGGGTTCTATTATCCGGTTGTACCGAAAGACCTGGCCCGCATAAGAGTACAGGTATCTGCCGCTCACGAAAGGGCACATCTTGATAAAGCCATCGCTGCTTTCACAAAAGTTGGAAAAGAACTTGGCGTGCTGAAATAATTATCGCCAATATCTATAAACCCTTATCTCTACTTGCAGGCCCGCCATGTTGGCGGGCCTTTCATTTCTTACAGTACAGAGTCCGTATGCATACAACCTTTTCAGCCTTTTCAATGTTTAGATTAAAACAAAGTGGTAAATCATGCTGAATTTCACTCATCATGCCCGATAAGTCATTCTATTACTTTTTTATTTTTCTCCTGGGATTAATAGTGTCATCGGCTAACGCTCAGGAAACTGCCTCTGATACTGACTCTTCAATAAATTATTTCAAAACTGACATTCATGAACTTGAAAGCAGTTATGTCCGTAATTTATTCTTTGAAAAGGCTTATTCGATTGGATTGTACACGAATGATGATATTAACCAAGCAGCCTCCACCATCCTGTTATTTTCAAAATACGGGACAAAAATGGACCGCAGGATTATTGACAGCCTCGTCAATTACTGTCGGTTAGCAGACAATCAAGTCACTGAAAATGAAAAACTGCAATATCTGCAACAAGATCAGCATGGAAGCAATAAAAGACCAAAGGTACCATGCCAGAATTTGACTGTTTTCTTCGATACACTCAACTGCATCCCTGTTCCCACGGTTGAAGACGGATACCTGTATTTTAACATCTGTGCGGGCGATTCTGTCAAACTTGCTGCAAAAGGTTATTATCCGCAAAATGGCACCAACTATACTCAACATGATACTTTGAATCGTTACACCTGGACATTTGGTGATGGGCTTACATCTTATACGGAAGGAGACCCTTTCATTTACCATAAGTATACAACTAACAAAGGTTATGATATTTCCGTTACAATAAGAGACACCAATCTCTGCATGAGCAATACCCGGGCAGCGCGGGTAAGAATAGCAGGTTCGCCTATCAGATCTTTTTCGCCCCTTGAACCAATTTGTCTTGGTGATTCCATAAGTCTGACCCCTTCAAAAGTCTTTCAGGTTATACCTTTTACCTATAGTCAGATTTCCAGCCAACGCTACGACAGCACAACCTTTATCCCTGATAGTGACCAAAACACATCAAATCCAAATTATTGCCCCCCTGGGCATTATGTGACAGATGTTATATTTAGTAGTTTTCTACCAGGGCAGACTATAACTTCAACCCATGATATTCTGTCGATTTGCGCCGAGATGGAGCATGGATGGATGGGCGATATTGATATAAAGATTATTTGTCCAAATGGCCAGACCGCCCAGTTAAAGTCGAGCGGCACCGGGGGGTCAAAATACCTGGGAGAACCTGCGTGTTGGTTTACTGGCTGTTCAATTGCCGATATCAGGGCTTGCGATAATGAAGACCATTGTGATGCAAGACTAAACCCACCCGGAAGAGGATGGAATTACTGCTGGTCTGAATTATACCCGACAGTAGGGCAGCTTGGTAATCAGACAACAATTGGAACCAATCAGATTGATTCGACACATGTGATAGCAGGTACCGGGTATTTTTCACCGGCAGTATCATTCACTAACCTGATAGGCTGCCCCTTGAACGGACTTTGGACAATTGACATCACTGATCATGCCGGTGCTGACAATGGGTATATTTTTGCCTGGGAACTTAATTTAGACCCGGCTCTTCTCCCTTCAAACTGGACTTATGTTGTTGCGGTTGATGATTATTCAATAACCGGTCCCGGAGCTTCCCCATCAGGCATCGACCAGGTAACCATAAAACCAACCTCTACAGGATCTAACGAATATTCATATTTCGTAGAAGATAGCTTTGGTTGCACATGGGATACAACATTCAACCTAATGGTCAATCCGGTTCCTGATCCAAATCTGGGACCCGACAAAGAAGCCTGTAATGGTGAGACAATTACACTGGGGAATAACAATTGCCCGGGCTGCAATCATTTATGGAATACAGGAGAAATAACACCAACAATCAACACTACTGGTTCAGGTATCTTTTGGAGGACAATCACGAATCCCCAAAACTGTCATGCAACTGATACCATACAGGCAATTTTTCACACGCCACCTCCCCCTGCCTACATTAAACATGAATAATTCAATAATCAGTTTAATCAGCGTAAAAGGATAGTACAAATATCAAATAACGATCCGGCTTCTCCAATTCAGCCTCGTCCAAAAGAAATGGTCTATTTCTATATTAAGCAACAAATTGTGGGATTTAACAAAAACAGAACCAGAGAAAAATGTTAAATTCAACCACTATGAAAAAAGGTTCTTCTCGCATTTTAAATACTGGTACCATCGGAATTACAATATTCTTCCTTTTGCATTTCTTTCACCTGAAAGTTTTAGGGCAAACTGGCAGCACATTGTGCACCCCTGAAGTGGTTGCCTTCGGTCCGGGTGAAAAAATGCAATTTGATGTTTATTATAACTGGGGATTTGTTTGGCTGCATGCCGGAGAAGTAGAATTCAGTGCTGATACATCCCGATGGAACGGACAACCTGCCTGGCAATTTCTAAGTACGGGAAAATCAAGACCATCATACGATTGGTTCTTTAAGGTTCGCGATCGATATGAATCATGGGCATCTCGTGAAGACTTAAAACCATTTGAATTTATCAGAGATACCCATGAGGGTGGATTTGATTGCTATAACCACTACCTTTTCAATTATGCTTCAGGAACAATTAAAGCTACCACATTCACCTCCAGACGCAATGCTTCTGTTAAAACTATTCCCATTACCGGCTGCTTGTCAGATGTACTCACGGCTACCTATATAACCCGGAACCTTGATGCCAGTTCATGGAATATTAACCAGAAAATCCCCCTGGCTATGGTTCTTGACGACGATTATTTTGACCTTTACATCCGTTACCTTGGAAAAGAGACCATTACCCATCGGAATAAAAAGAGATACAAATGTCTGAAGTTTTCGACTACTGTAGCGGGAGGCTCCATCTTTAATGGTGGCGAAGCAATCACTGTATGGGTTACAGACGACAAAAGCCATACCCCGATTCTGGTTCAGGCCGAGATATTGGTAGGTTCAGTAAAGGTATATATAAGAGATTAATAAGAACCTGATTCCAATGTAAAGGGGGCAACAGTTTTTAAATTTAAAATCATTGGGGTAAATTTACCTAATCCATTCGTCTGGTGTACAATTACACTACCAGACAGGGATGATTTTGTGCCTTCATGACAAAATCATTCGTGAAGATAAAATTCTTTAATTACCAATTCTTCTTCATTAGCCGGCTGCTCCAACCCTTGTTATCCAGCTTTTAAATTCATATCCACTCAAAAGACAACCGGATTACCCAGGTATACAGATATTCATGCACTAAAAATATGGAGCCGGACCGTAGATAAACCGCAAATGGACCGTAGATGGACCGTAGGTTAACCGTACGACAGTGGTTGATCTACGTTCTATGTTCGATTGAAACCACTCAAAAACTCTTCTAAAGTCCATCACTACACCAAAACAAACCCAAATAAAACCCGGGATTTAACACATAAATTTTAAGGCTGTTTAAAGACCATTTATCTGCTTCCATGATTATTTACCTGAATACCTGTACGATTATATCTGACAATGCTATTATAACATTAAAAAAGCATCAGGCAGCAAAACCGGTTTCACAGATGATTAACCAGCCTGCCAGTGTACAAGGTGTTTGGATAAATTGGATTTCCCAGATCAGACAACCCAAAGGCCTGCTTCCCGCAATTGCCTCATCCATCTTTGCATCCATAAGAGATCTGCCTCTGTCTCATCTGTTATACCTAACCTCATTAAAAAATCTGAAACCTTTAGGATCGTTATCCTTCTCCTCCTTTCCGGGGTAAGTATTCCGGGCAGTATCTCACCGATACCATTAGGTACTTTAATTGTTACAGATTTCGCCGGAGCCTCAATCCTCAGAATATCATACTTACCTGTTTTATTTTCAATGGTTACAGGATATCCGGGCCACACAACCCGGGCATGTTGCCCAGGTATTTCTTCCCTCACAATAGAACAAAAACCCAAGATCAGATCATGTTTAATACGGGTTCCAGGTAATTTTGACTCAAACCATTTATTAACCGGAACATCAAAACCAACCCCCTGCATGAAATTAAACAAGGAATTACGCAGGCCTTCGCTGAATTGTTCATGATCAACCGGTCGCTGTTCGTTATAAAAGATTTCATTATTGGCAAAACTATTTCGCCCTGAAGGTTTGGGTATAACCCCAAAACTTTGGGGGTTCAGGCTTACAGGACTGTATTCGGTTAATGCAAAACGGTGCCAAAAACCCGATTGAAGAATTCCCGTTTCGAAGAACTGACGAACAATTTCAAGGGAATCAATGGTTTCCTGAACAGTTTGCGTCGGAAAGCCATACATAAGGTAGGCATGAACCATGATGCCAGCATCGGCAAAATTGTGGCAGGCCAGCGCAGCCTGTTCAATAGTCACCCCTTTATTCATCAGTTTCAGCAAGCGGTCGGAAGCTGTCTCAATGCCTCCTGTTACAGCAATACAACCAGCCTCTGCCATCAGATGGCATAGTCCTGAACTGAATGCGCGTTCAAACCTTATGTTTGACCACCAGCTTACCTGGAGTCCTCGCCTTATAATCTCAAGACTTACCTCACGTAATAAAACAGGAGGAGCAGCCTCATCAGTAAAATGAAATCCGCTGCTACCCGTCTGTGCCATCACCTTTTCCATGGTATCAACGATAGTAATTGCTGTAGATGGATCATAACGACGGATGTAATTCAGACTGGTATCACAGAAAGCACATCCATGCCAATAGCAGCCATGGGCAAGTGTTATTTTATTCCATCGGCCATCGCTCCACAGCCTGTGCATAGGATTAGCAGTATCGAGCAATGGAATATATGCCTCTGACTTCAAACCGGAATAATCAGGCGGGGGTAATTCTGCAAACTTTATTTCATCAATCCTGGCGTTCGTATCGGTATAAACCACTTTGTCTTCCTGTCGAAATGCACAAGAGGGCAACAAATCTCCACTAATCCGACCCCGTAACATCATAATGGCAGCCTCCAAAGGGGCAAAACCATCGTCAAGCGAAATCAAATGAACGAAGTCGAAAAGCCTGCAATCTTTAACCCTGCGGAGTTCAGTCGTTGGGTAACCACCACCCATTATTGTTAAAACTCCCGGATAATGTCTTCGTAAATAAGCACTACATCTTAAACCACCATAGAAATTACCCGGAAAAGGAACAGAAAAACCTACCAAATCAGGATTGACCTCACTAATATGCCTATCGAGTAATTCAATAAGCCATTTATCGGGCAGTGATGGCACCTCGTCCATTGCCTTTAACATGGGGTCGAACTCAGGAAGACTAACTGACAAATGCTCACCGTACCGAATCAGCGAGAAATGAGGGGAAACACAATTAGAAATCAAATCACTAATATCCTGAAGATATCGGGTTATCAAGAATTTTGACCTATCAGTGACACCCATCGACCCGAAAGCCCAATCCAGGTCGATGGAGGTTTGAAAATGTGACGATTCAGGCAACCAATTACGGCCCGTAATACGAACGGCAAGATCGGTCGTCGGATTATTTAAAAAATCCATGACAGGGCCTATGGTATCAATATATCTTTGCCTGAGGGCAAACATTCTTCTGATTTCGCCTGTCTGTTCTCTCTTACATTTTTCAGCTTCATCAAACAATTCGCTCAAACCTTCGGGAGAGAATATCTTTCTGAGAAGTTCAATACCCAGATCCGCCTGAAAGACTCTGTGTCCTTTACTTCTAAGAAAACCGGTAAGCAATGGTGTGGCAGGATACGGTGTATTGGGTTGCATTAAAGGTGGTGTGATAAGTAACACCACAGGGTCTGTAACAGGCTTTTGCCAGTAATCGGGGATCATCATGATTTAATCGGCTCTTCTGGATTATGATCGTTAAACGACTGTTTATAGTTACCCATACCCTGTAACATTATATTGCGTTTCACAATTACTTCCGCCTCAGTCATCAATGGATTCCCTGTTGGCTTGATCAGATCCTGAGAGGAAGCATAAGGTGATTTCACAGACGGCGATATTGGATAGCCGTTCATCAGACCAGAATCAAGAGGATTCAATAACCGGGTAATTTTATACAAAGGGGCTTCAGGGTTAAGCCAAACAGCTTCATCACGCGGATCGAGTATAACAGGCATCCTGGGGTGTGGCAGCATTCGCATCAATTCATTACCAACTGTTGTAATAATAGCAAAGCCCAATACTTCGGCACCTGATTCCGGGTGCCTCCAGATATCCCATATACCTGCCATTGCAAAAGGGCGAACCTTATTTCGCAAATAGATGAGAAAAGGCTTTCCAAATTTTTCAGTAATTGTACCCTCTATGAAAGCATCAGCAGGTATCAGACAACGCTGAGAACGAATTGCCTTACGAAAAGATGGCTTTTCGATAATTCCACGAGCCCCTTTATAACTGGCATCATCTTCACGATTATGATCACCTTCAGCGCGGGCATTGATCAACATCATATCTTTTTTTGCCCAGAAAGGAGTAAGGCCAAATCTGAATAATTGAACAGAATGGGGATGATGTCCAACAATAACCGGAGCCATATGCCCAGGAGCAATGTTATATGACCCCTCGAACACGAACCCCGGGGTCGCTTCAGCCTGAAAACGCTTCTCGAGCACTTCAACTTTCTGAACCAGCAAGTACCGTCCGCACATGACCTGATCTGTTTAGAAACCAAAGGTAGTAAAACCGAAGACGGTTTTGACTGAAAAATGACTAACTTCGCACTCCCCTCTCCAGGTTCAGAGGAATCAAACTCCGCAATCCTAATTCTGAGAAGAAATGAAATTTATTGAGTTAGCCCAAAGACGCCAAAGTGTGCGACATTATAACGGACAACCAGTTGAACGTGAAAAACTGGAACTCTGTTTAGAAGCAGCGCGGCTGTCCCCCTCAGCCAGCAATTCACAACCATGGACATTTATAGTGGTCGACGACAAGGAGCTTAAAGATAAAGTAGCTCATGAAACATACAGCCGGCTTGTTTCATTCAACAAATTCGTGCTTCAGGCAGGTGCTGTGGTTGTAATGGTAATCGAGAAATCAAGCCTGATTACTCAGGTGGGCAGTATTATTAAAAACAAGGAATATCCGCTCATTGATATCGGTATGGCAGCGGAACATTTTTGCCTGCAGGCTGCAGAACTTGGTCTGGGAACCTGTATGCTTGGATGGTTCAATGAGGCACCGATTAAAACAATGCTTCGAATTCCCGGATCAAAGACCATCGGATTATTGATCGCTGTTGGTTATCCAAAAGAAGATCGTGTCAAAGCCAAAGTAAGAAAACCTTTAGACCAGATGGTGAGGTTCAACACATACCAACCAAAGAGGTAACTGAAAAGGGTAACCATTCAGCTACTTCTCCAATCACAACCTTTAAATCAGTATATAACTGGTGCAGGGATATTTCGTTCCCTGATCAATTGTCTTATTGCTAATTCATCCGACTTAATCTGGGTTCTAAGCTCTTCAAGTGAGTTGAACCTAATCTCATCCCTGAGCCGTTCAACGAAGTAAACAGTAAGATACTCCTCATATATATCCTGATTGAAATCAAAGATATTCACCTCAACAGCGAATTTACTATCGTTAATAGTGGGGCGAATCCCGATGTTGCTCATTCCTCCGTATAGTTCCCCTTTCCATTCTACCCTTGATGCATAAACACCGTTGGCTGCGATCAGTTTATACCGGTCATCTGTTGCAATATTAGCGGTTGGGAATCCAAGCTGGTGACCAATCCGGTTTCCCCGAACCACCTTCCCTGTGATACTGTACTCATAACCAAGTAACCTGTTGGCTTCACGTATATTTCCTGCATTCAATGCTTTTCTGATACGTGTGGAACTTACTTCCAGTCCGTCAACAAGAAATTCATCCACCTCTTCAACATGAAAGCCATATTGTAACGATAGTTCCTGCATTTTCTCCCGGCTTCCCTCTCTATTGTTGCCAAATCTGTGATCATAGCCAATAACCAGATTTGCAGCCTTTAGTTTTCCGACAATAAAGTCACGAATAAAATCATACCATGGAGTGCGCGAGAATTCAACGGTAAAGGGTACAACCACAAGGTGATCAATTCCAGCCGCTTCAAGTCGTTCAAACTTACGTGAGTTGATATTAATCAACCTGATGGTATCATCATCAGGATGAAGAACCAATCGGGGATGGTTGTCAAAAGTCACAACAACACTTTCCCCATCGGTCTGTTTAGCGATTTGCTTAAGTCGTGAAATGATCTTTTGATGCCCGAGATGTACTCCATCAAAGGTGCCGACAGTAACTACAGGACGATTGAACGAAACAGCAGCAGGAAGAGTATAATGAATTTTCACAGATTGTTGAGTTCAGATAAGATTGTTATTGAGCAGATATTCTCCTATTTGGACAGCATTGGTGGCTGCTCCTTTTCTGAGGTTATCAGACACAACCCACATATTAAGCGTATTAGGCTGAGTAAAATCACGACGAATCCTTCCGACAAACACATCATTTTTACCTTCGGCAAAAAGGGGCATCGGGTATAGGTTATGAGAAGGGTCATCCTGAATGGTAATACCCGGAGTACCTGCCAGAAGAGATCTAACTTCTTCAAGATTAAAATCATTATGAAAAGCTACATTGACCGCTTCAGAATGTCCTCCTTTCACCGGGACACGTACAACAGTAGAGGTAACCTGAATAGAGTCGTCGTTAAGTATTTTCCGAGTCTCATTTAATAACTTCTCTTCTTCTGTAGTAGAACCGTCTGGAAGGAATGAGCCACCATGGGGAAAAAGATTCAGATCAATTGGCCATGGATAGGCCATGTTGGTATCATGGCCTGCTCTTTCGTCAAGAAGCTGGTTCAATGCTTTTACTCCTGTGCCGGTAACACTTTGGTAGGTACTCACTACCACACGCTTAACTCCGTACTTCAGATGTAAAGGGAACAGTGCTAAAACCATCTGTATGGTACTGCAATTGGGATTTGCAATTATTTTTGTAGCCGGGGTTATTCTATTCGCGTTGATTTCGGCAACCACTAATGGAATATTCTCATGCATACGCCAACAGGAAGAGTTATCGATCACCGTAATACCTGCTTCAGCAAACCTGGGGGCCAATGTTCCCGACAGGGTAGCACCTGCTGAAAAGAGAGCCAGCCCTGGTTTTTCATTTATTGCATCATCTGGTGAAACCACTGTTACTTCCCGCCCTTTATACAACAATTTCTTCCCCAGAGACCTTTCAGAAGCAACAGGAATTATAGTGCACCCTGAAAACAGATCTGACTCAGTAAGCACCTGCATCATAACCGTTCCCACCATACCAGTAGCACCAACAACAGCAACTTTCATAATTACAATTAGATAGTCAGGGAAACCACGTTTTCAATCATTTTAGACATCTGTAAACAATAACAACTTCATATAAAAGTCTGCCATTGTCCAACAGAATCGCAGGCAAATTTACTACTTTTATACTGAGTTTAAGGCGAAAGAGCGCCAGCATACAGCATACAACCCTAACCATCTGATAAAGTGATATTCATTGTTAATTAAATACATGAATTATGCAACAGCCAACCTTCAGATTTCTCCCTGCTATCCTTCTGCTCCTGAATTATAATATTGCCGTGGGGCAACTATATGATAATTTCTCAGATGGCGATTTCTTATATAACCCTGCCTGGCAAGGAACAACCGCCCAGTATATTGTTAATTCATCTTTTCAGCTACAACTCCATTCTATAGGCGAAGGCTCCTCATGGCTCTCAACAGAAGCTCCTGACGTTGGAAACACTGAATGGAGATTCCGGATCAAACTCTCATTCAGCCCCTCTGAAAACAATAATGCCATTGTCTATCTGGCATCAGAACAACCCGACTTAAGTAACAAACCTGATGGCTTATTCCTCAGGTTCGGTGAAGGAGGTTCTCAGGATGCTATCAGGCTCTTTTCACGACATTCGGCTTCCGACGAAGAAATCTGTACAGGACAGGCTGGACAGATAGCATCAGGCTTTAACTTGTTTATAAAGGTGGTTCGCGATTTAAACGGACATTTTTTACTTTACACTTCAAACGACGGGCAGGTTTATATACTTCAGGGGTCAGGGAGCAACAGCTATGTACCATCTGCCTCATGGTTTGGCTGGATATGTAAATACACCACCAGTAACGCGACAAAGTTTTATCTGGACGACGTTTATTCGGGAAGTCCATCAATTGATATAACCCCTCCCACTCTTTCTTCTGTTACTATTACTGACGATCAGACCCTCACACTACGGTTCGACGAGTCCATTGATCCATTATCGGCCCAAATCCCTACCAATTACAAGCTAAACCCAGGAAACATTTACCCTCAGTTTGCTATTCACTCAGCATTATATCCGGCAGAAGTCACCCTCTCTTTTACCGATCAATTCAGACAAGGCATACTATATACTATCACAGCAAACGATGTTGCAGATATAGCTTTAAACCCATGCGTAGATCAATCACTTGAGTTCTGTTTATATACTGTTGTTCCTGGTGATATCCTGATCAGCGAGATAATGGCTGACCCCGATCCTCCTGTTGAATTGCCCAACTTTGAGTACGTCGAACTTTACAACAATACATCTTTTCCTATTGACCTGAAAGGGTGGAAACTACTGACCGGAGAAACAGAAAGAGCCATCCCTGGTGGGATACTCAATGCCCATGATTTTATTATCCTCTGCAAAGCAGAGGCCTCAGAATCACTATCAGTGTTTGGCAATACAACCTCACTTTCCGGCCTCACACTTACAAACACAGGGCAGTCACTTCGACTGCTTGATACATCCCTGCAGATAATCGACTCATTAACCTATTCACTCTCCTGGTATGCAGATGAAGACAAGGAAGATGGTGGCTGGTCACTCGAATTGATATCTCCTGAAGATATCTGCCTTGGAAAAAACAACTGGCATGCCTCCGTTGCATCAGCAGGAGGATCACCAGGGGCGACAAATTCTGTAATACAGTATATTGCAGGGCCACCAATAGTTGATAACGCGGAGATACAAGACAATCAGTCTATTAAAATTTACTTCAGCCAACCTATGTTATCAGCAACCATAACAGCAACAGAGAACTTCGAGCTAAGTGATGGATCTTCTCAATCAATAGCTCCTGTTACTGCCACTACTCTCAATTCTGACTGTGTAATTCTTGGATTCTCCACCCCTTTCGCCGATAATATAATTTACCATCTCACTATAAAGAAACAGGTTGCTAATTGTACGGGGACATCATTATCTGCTGATACCACCATCTTATTCGGAGTACCTTCCCAGGCAAGTAAATATGATATTTTGATTAATGAAATCATGGCTGATCCGGAGCCTGTGGTAGCACTTCCTTCGGCAGAGTATATCGAACTGTATAATCGTGACACACACCCCGTAAATCTACAAGGATGGCAATTACAATCGGGCAGCATAATAAAAGAATTTCCATCTCACCTCGTCCTTCCCGGAGAATATCTCATAGTAACGGAGGAATCACACGCCGGACTTTTTCAGCAATATGGTACCGTGCTTTCCCTCGAATCTTTCAGTCTTACCAATGAGGGCTCAGTCCTTGTTCTTTATGATGTATCAGGACATCTGATTCATGCAGTAGAATATGAAGACTCCTGGTATGACAATTCTGCAAAAGATGAAGGAGGGTGGTCAATTGAAATGATCGATCCGCAAAATCCATGCTCTGGCGAATCCAACTGGATAGCGTCATGCGATGTGACAGGAGGAACACCGGGAAGGCAAAATTCGCGGTATGGTTCAAATCCCGACCTGACTCTTCCGTTCTTGCTTCGGGCAGTATTTGTACCTCCTGATAAGGTCAGCCTTATTTTTAGTGAAACGATAGACAGCGTTATAGCTGCCGGCATAATCAATTATACTATCTCTCCAGGGAATTTGCACCCCTTGGAAGCTATACCGATTAAACCATTCTTTGACACAGTTACCATCAAGTTTCCGATGAACCTTGAACCCGAACAGATATACACAATCGATGTTTCTGATGATTTAACCGACTGTTCTGGAAACAATCTCCAATCGCTTAGTAGTGTTAGGGTAGCCGTACCCCAGAGTGCAGAAGTTGGTAATGTAGTAATTAACGAACTCCTCTCAAATCCAGCAGGTGATGGAAAGGATTATCTTGAACTTTATAATTCATCAGCCTCAACCATTAACCTGGCCACTTTAGGGATCACCTACCGTAGCAACTCATCGTCTACAGTCAAAACCGTCTTCCTTCCACAGGGTCTCCTTTTCCCCGATGGATATGCCTTACTGAGTCAAAAGCCCGATCAACTTGCTGACCGCTATTCAATTCAATCACCCGGAAACCTGATCCCCTTTGCTAAACTTCCTGACTTCTCATCATCAGGGGGCATTATCGTACTACATAATAAAGAAGACTCCCGTCTTGTAATTGACTCTCTCGTCTTTGATGAAGATCTTCATTCACCGCTTCTTACTTCTACCGATGGTGTTGCGCTTGAAAGAGTAAATCCTCTAAGATCATCGTCCGACAGAACTAATTGGCAATCAGCAGGCGCAGCAGCGGGTTATGGTACACCCGGATATCAAAACTCTCAATACTGTCCTTTTCCATCGGAAACAGGAAAGCTAATTTGTGAGCCTCACATTTTCAGTCCTGACGGAGATGGTCATGACGATATTACCTCTATTTCACTTCACCTTGAGGAACCTGGCTCAATGACCACTATCGCCATTTTTGATGCAACCGGACGCAGAATAGCAGTCCCGGTAAACAATCAATTAGCAGGAATAAATAATGTTTGGTCTTGGAATGGAATAACTGATAAAGGTAATCTGTCGCAATCCGGAATTTACATTGTATTGGCAGAAATAGTAATGCCAAATGGAAATACAAGAAAACTTAAGACCACAGTTGTGCTTACCAAGAGATAGCCTTACCAAATCAACAATCGTCTCTACTTCCAATAGCATACAAAAAGAGTTTCAAAACGTATTAACAATAACTTTTCCTATCGCTTACAGATCATAATACTTTAACCAACCAGATTCTTCAAAGTATTTTGTATAACTGTAGGATAATCAAGGAAAAGCTATTCGGAATGAGCCAATACATTACCTGATATAGGGTTTTATTCGGGAAGACCAGCAGGCTCTCTCAGAATATATTAGAGCAAAAAAAATAATCAAATAGCCTTACCAGACCTGTCAGGAGTAATATCCTTCAAATTCCGACAAAAAACTTCAGGATCAAATGCTTCAGAGACCCTGAACTCTCCGGAGCGGGTACGACGAAGCTCGCTCATATAGGCTCCACTTCCAAGGGCCCGGCCGAAATCACGGGCAACACCTCTGATATAGGTACCCTTTGAACATACGATTCGGAATCCCACTTCAGGCATAACTATCCGGGTAATTTCAAATTCAGAAATGACAATTGGTTTAGATGCAATAATTACATCCTGATTATCCCTGGCATAGTCATAAGCCCGTTTACCGTCAATTTTAACTGCTGAGAAAACAGGAGGGGCTTGCATCTGAGCTCCTGTCATAGAAAAAGCAGTTTGACAAATTGCCTGTTCAGTAATATGTTCGGTTGGCCAACTTGCATCTGCCTCTTTTTCCAGATCAAAAGATGGAGTAGTAACTCCCAGCACAAAAGTACCTGTGTACTCTTTATCAGAAGCCTGGAGGGTTTCTATCTGCTTGGTAGCTTTCCCCGTACAAACAATCAGCAGCCCGGTAGCCAGCGGATCAAGTGTCCCTGCATGACCAACTTTAATTGATTTAACACCGAGGTATCTTCTTATATAATTCCGAACCTTTCCTACAACATCGAAAGATGTCCATCGATAAGGTTTGTCAAACAGGAGTATCTCGCCTTCTATGAAGTTATAATTTATCATCCGATAATATTGAGGTCGTAACCAAAGGCTAATAATGCAAGTATTAAAACACCAGCCACGATACGATACCACCCAAACGCTCTAAAACCATAACGGGTCAATAAGCTTATAAAACTCTTTATGGCTGCAATAGCTACTATAAAGGCCACTATATTGCCAAAAATAAGAATATCAATATCATCGGTAGAAATACTTTTATAATTTTGAAGTAACTTCCAGGCCGAAGCAGCAAACATAGTAGGAACAGCCAGAAAAAACGAGAATTCAGCGGCGGTTTTCCGGGAGAGCCCCTGTGCCATTCCACCAACAATGGTTGCAGCTGAACGTGAAACCCCAGGAATCATAGCTATAGTTTGAAACATCCCAATCCAAAAACCTTTCTTGTACGTTACCTCCTGCCCGACATCAGGCTTATTAAACCACTTATCAACGAACAATAGTATAATACCTCCCAAAACCAGCATAATAGCAACAACGATTACGCTTTCAAGCATCGCATCAATAAAATCACTTGCTAAAAAGCCAATAACAGCAGCAGGAATGAACGCAACAAAAAGCTTGAAATAAAAATCAACCGACTGGAAGAATCTTTTCCAGTAGAGAACTATTACAGAAAGAATTGCACCAAACTGAATATTCACCACAAACGCTCTGGTAAAGTCGGTTGATTCTACACCAAGAATACTCTGAGCAATAATCATATGGCCGGTAGAACTGACAGGTAAAAACTCAGTAATCCCTTCGACGACAGCAATAAGAAGAGCCTGTATCCAAGTCATAGTTTTATTTATATCAACATTTTGTTCTTAAAGAATCTACTAAAACAAGATTCAGGGGAGTACCGATTTGTAATTATTAGTTTGAAAGCTTACTCTTTCAGAACTAAAACAGGTTATTCCCATTGATACACTTCATGGCGAAACACCTATTCGTGTTTTGCTCAACAAATTATACTAATATACCATATGGCTAATCTTTTGGTTTCTTCATTATAGCGAACAATCCGACTACAAAACCAGCGATGATGAGGATAGGAGACAAAGTAAGACGCTGGAAGCTGAACAAATCATAATTAAAAACATTGGGATCAGTGCTACCACCTCCTACCATTAGTATAAAACCAATAAGAAGCAGCCCGACTGAGCAAAGCAATAATATGTAGTTCAATCGGCCAAAGGCAAAATCACGACTCTGTCGTTCAGAAACTGGTTCGGAATGTTCATTCTTTTTCATCTCTTTGGGTGCCATATTATGGTTAATTAAAAATATAAATTATCAGGATCAATACGTAAATACTTCCTTACAGCAAGATAGTTGGAAATCCATGAAAGGGTAATTCCCAGAAACAGGACAATTCCAAACAATATTAAATAGAGATCTAATTCAGCTAAGGAAATGAGATCGGGCAACTCACGATTTCCATAAATCAACAGGCTTATTAACAATGAAATGGCAATTATGGAGCCTAAAATGCCCTGAAATATACCCTTTACAAGGAATGGTCGTTGCACATATGCCCGAGTAGCACCTACAAGGAGCATTGTACGAATGAGGAACCGGCGTGAATATACAGAAAGCCGAATTGTATTATTAATTAAGGCAAAAGCAATAACCATAAGCAGTATACTGAAACCAAACAAAACCAAACTAATTCTCCTGACATTCTCATTCACCAGGTTAATAAGCGATTTCTGGTATTGAACTTCTTTCACTTCTGGCTCAGCAACAATTTTTCTCTCAAGACCTGGAATACTATCCATATTAGCCCACCCGGCATTCATTTTAACTTCGATAGAAGGCAATAACGGATTAAACCCAAGGAACCCAACGAAATCTTCACCAAGGTCATCAGATAAATCTTTTGCTGCCTCCTCTGCAGTGATATAACGGGTACTCTTCACCCAAGGCATGGCATCAAGTTTTTTCTGTAACTTTAAAATTTCCGATTCTCTGATACCATCCCGGATACTAACCGATATTCCGATATTTTCTTTCACATGTTGCGATAAACGCTGGGCATAGAGTAACACCAGCCCAACTGTTCCTAAAAGAAACAGAACCAACGATATACTAACGATGGTAGTTAAATAGGACGACATCAGACGACGTCGGGTATATTTTTCTTCGTGTCGCACCATAGACAATTGCAAAGGTAGAAAATAAATCTCGCCGAACACGCTGAATTTCTGTAATCAGATAATAAAAAAGCCCCGGAGGGTCTCCGGGGCTTCCTTCGAACAAAACAACCTAAGTTATTTCCTAACAACCATCTTCTGGGTTACAATTTTTCCATTACCTTCTATCATTACGAAGTATACCCCATCAGCAAGGTTACTCAGATTAATCTGAGTTGAGAAGCGTCCATTCACTTCAAGGAGGCTATTTTCGAATACCTTGTTTCCTTGTGTATTAACAATTGTAATTCTAAGATCAGTCTGGTTAAGTGCAAACAACTCTAATGTCACCATTCCATGAGTCGGGTTAGGGAATAGCCTGAGTTCACTGATTCCGTTGATCTCGTTAACACCAGTACAATCTTCGAAAGTAATTACTGAAGCTCCGTCTTTAACACAACCTTCAGCTGAAGTTATCTGAACAGTAACGGTACGAATACCATGCATTCCAACACCTGTACTATCTATTTCAACTGTAGGAGTGGTAGCACCAGTAGACCACAAATAAACAGCGCCTTCATTAGTTGCATCTAAAATCACAGCTTCATTATGGCAAAGAGTTGTATCTGCTACAAAACTAATAACAGGAAGAGCATTAACAGTAATATTCTGAATAGCAGTATTAGAACAGCCTGTTTCATCAGATACAGTATATCCTATGGCAATTTCACCAGCTACATTTGGCGTAAAGACACCACCTTCAACACCTTCGCCACTATAAACACCTCCTTCAGGTAATCCACCTGTAAGGGTGATTGGAGAAGATTCCTGGCAAACCGGACTTAGGGCTGCCAAAGAAACTTCCGGAATATCTTTAACAGTTACTGTCTGGTCAACAGTGGTTTCACATCCAAATTCATTTTCATAAGAATATGAAACAATCTGATCACCGACCCCAACCAGTGAAGCATCAAATTCTCCATTCTCATTAATAGCATTTCCTGAGAACACCCCACCCTGAGGCGTTACGGTATTGATAATAAATGGAGCTGTGTTTACACAAACAGGGGTTACAGGTTCAAAGACAACAGCAGGGTAATTGCTGATGGTAAGAGTTGTAGAAACAGCGGGACTTTCACAACCACCGATTGTTTGAGTAACAAAGTAGGTATAAACACCTGCTTCTGTCTCTCCCGTGGAATAAACAGATCCTTCATTTACAAGTTGCGTAAGGGCTTCATCGGAATACCATTTGATTCCTTCGCCCTGAGCAGTTAGATCAGGAACTACATTTCCAACACATGCACCAGCACTTTCTGCAAGAGGTTCAGCAGGAGTTGTCCCCACTTTGATGTATGCAGGCGCGATATAAGTATTTGTTTCACCATCCTTGGAAACAGTAAGAGAAACTGTGTATTCGCCAGAAGTTGCATAAGTAATACCTGTAGGATTCTGCTCGGTGGAAGTAGCAGGATTACCACCTTCAAATGTCCATTCCCATCCCGTTGGCTGACCAGAGGAAAGATCGGTAAAACTGGCAGAACCTTCATTACAGAAATGTGTTTCCTGTGCGGTGAAATTAGCAGCTAAAACATCAGATAACACATCTATTTCTGCTCTGTATCTGAAATAATTGGTCATGGTACCAACCACTACAAGTTTCTGACCAGCAGTAGTAGCTGGAAGGGTAAACGTTACACCTGCGGAAGTAGCTACCTCACAACCAATAATCTGTCCATCGAGAGTAAGGGCGATGGTGCTACCTTCTGTAGCATTAATAGTAAGTGATGGCGTATTCTCATAGATTTCTGACGGATGAGTAACTGTTAACGTCTGGGGAACTTCAGAGTAAATTACACTGAAGCATTCACCATGGTGATGAAACAATGCATAGGTAACAGCTTTATTACTGGTATTATAAGGCCAGTTACTTTGTTTCAGAAAGTACTTACCGGCTGCCTGACCAAAACATGGAAGAATACCACGAGGAAGCGGAGTAGATGAATAATCAGGCATGAAATCGGGGAACCAGTTATCATATACACCCCAAACATATGTATCATTTACAAATGAATAGGATACTTCTGAAGGAGCAATAAGACCAAGAGCCCCAGAATTCAAACCAAATTTGGTATGCCTGTGGAATTTCTCTACAAAGCACTCACTTCCCCAATTATATTTCCCTGTTAAACAATTTATAGTCATAATGAAAGTAAGGTCAGTATTCTGGCAACCATTGATATTGGTATTGGTATAGCTTGGCTCACCCCAACCGGTTTCCATTCCATGGTCACGATGCTGAAGGATAAATGCACCGGCATTAATAGCGTTATTAACCATCGTGGCATTACCGCCGTCCCATCCGCCTAATGTAGCAGGAGATTGAGGAATATAGTTCAAACCATTTGGCCCGAAATAATTAACAACTGTATTGGTATTGGTAGCAGTAGACCATACAGAACCAGGGGTTCCTTCATAAACCTTATTTATACGAACTGGATCTTTACCTTGTACATTCTTAAAATATCCACCAACTGTTTCCGAACAAATCTGGAACCAGCGTACTGTTTGCCATCCTAAAGCAGTAACGGGGTGATTATAAAAATCAGCACTTGTTGGAGGATTACGCTCATAATTAAGAAACTTTGAAACCATTACTGTCAGCTGATCATTATTGTTAGCTGTTATACGCGAAAAGCAAACATCTGGCATCATATCGTTTCCAACAATATCAGCATAAATATTATCAGACACACAATAGTTATCATAGATTGGTGACATAATATTTTTGGCCCCATCAGTTCCATAATCTCCTAATAGCAAACAAGCAACTGGCTTTAATGACCAATTGTTGTAAGCATTATTAATAAAACTCTCAATTGCAGTTGTAGTATTACCGCCTACTTCATCAACAGTGAACACCTTAGTGATTATCCCCTGCTCTGTACGGAAGATACGGATACTATCGGCCCATCTTACGAAATCATCTCCTGTAGGAGTTATAATTACATATTCACATTCATCATCATCCGCATTATAATGACGGGCATAGCGATCACTATAATTAACTGTTGGAAGGCTGGAATAATTCATGATATAGTCACTGAGAATTGGATCCCAGAAACGGTTACGGTAGGCAACATCACCAAACTGTCCATTGCCCCCAACGGTTTCAATCTGAATTTGTAAATCCCTGTACACCTTCAGTTGTTTGGTAACAGGGTTGTATTGGAACGGAGTAACACCAAGCATCACAACATCAACACCACGAATCGGTGTAACTTCGCTGATTTGCACTGGCTGGGCAGGATAAAAAGCATTTTCTGAATAGAGCTGTTGATTTTTCTCTATCACGATAGGACTGTCGTCTCCATCCAAAGGAATTCGCATTGAGGGAGCAACATTCACGTTTTCATAAACTTCAACCCGATCAGCAATTATTCTGACCGATGGCTGAGAGCCCGATGGAATAGCAATAAAACGGGCTTCTCCGGGAAGGTTTGGAGCACCTTCATCGCCAGTAAGAAAAACACCGGGAAGCTCCACATTTACCATTTGCTCACCTTTTACGTCAGTTGGTGTAAAAGTGAACTCCTCAACGGAATAATCAACGGTAATGTTAGAGGTTTTGGATTCGACCAGTGTGAATCCCTTGCGAGACCATGAATCGCTGTAGCGAATGGTCTGAGCTGAGAGTTGAATACCTGAAACAGCAAAAACCATTAACAGGGTAAGAACTCGAAAAGAATAACTACGTGTAAATAATTTATTCATAACAGCAGTAGGTAAGAATTGAATATAATAATTGGGGTATAGAATTTTTCATTTCAAAGTCATAATCATCTCACGACTGTTAAAGTGTTCGAGAAGATGGTCTTTTTTGTCTCAATCCTGAGAATATATGTTCCATTAAGCAGTGCTTCCAAATCTATTCGAACCTCAAAGGTAGAAGATTTTTCAGAATTAAGATTAATGTTTATCACCATTTTACCGCTTAAATCATATATTTTCACTGATTTAATATCTCCACTCTCAGCGGGTACCGATAAATTAATAAAATCATTTGCAGGATTAGGAAAGATTTCTGCCTTCGTCCTGCTACCATGCTCATTAATGGAGGTATAATTATCCGTATGAATCTTCATGGCAGCATCTCCAAGAATATTGTTATCATAAAAACACCAACGAAGTGCTCCTTCCTCCCATTGTCCTGGTGCTTCAACCCAGGGTGCAGTAGCTATTTTTGATTGAACCTGAGTCTGTCCGATCCTGTCAATACCCATTGTATAAAGTGCGTTTACAAACTCTCGGTGCAAATGTAATGAAGGCCCTTCGGTCTGGCCTTCATTAAACCAACCATAGCGACTATTAAATGACCCTGCTACAACAAAGTTTTGAATTTTGAGCATCTCTTCTGCAATACAATCACTTGCATCAAATGCACCACATATACAACCGTGAGTATAAACCAGGCAATAATTGTGGTCAATACCATTCACCATATTAAAATTTGCATCGGTAATATCCCAGGTACTCATTCTCAACGCATAGTCTACATTACTATGGCCTGAATGATGAATAAAAGTCATACCAGTGTTAATTTTACTGATAAGTTCTTGTTTTGACCAATAACCAAGATCCCGGTCGTACATCTCCTGTATAGGGAAGGCTTCCGGAATGCCATCTGTTGTATACCCGTTGTCTTCGTGATGTCCGATCAACATTTCGAGGTAATCAGCACCCCAGGTTTGCGGGTTGGAATAGAGGTCTTCACCCGCGACTAAAGTATTTGTCAACTCTCCATCTACAGGATTTTGCTGGTAGTTAAGCACCTTATGAATCATCCTTGCCTGTTCGGTTGCGTTGCCATAAGGAAGGCGAGCTACCGCGAGGTCTGGAAGCAGATCATCTTCATCAGGCTCTCCCCAAAGGCTATTACCATTTTCGTTCCAGGTTCCATCAAGTGCAGAATAATAGAGATCGGCAGGAATGGAAATATCCTCATAAATACTTCCCTGAGAGTTAACCTGGCAGAAAAGTCCACGAGCCGGAACAAGCTCAACATCACCACCCAACAACAAATAATCAACACCATCAGTTTGAACTCTGTTGATAATGTAATTCCTAATTTTCTCCTGATTATCAACACCATTCTGTGAAGCATATATATCCTCTGTAGTTACAATTTCGGAAGAGAGACCTACTGAAGAATAATATTCAAGTAATGATGTGAAGCCTTCCTGATATCCGTCAGGAGTAATTATCAGTAATCCAACAGCATTATTCTTTTTGTCCCAGGAGTCGTATAAAACCATATCATCTGGATTTTGAACCAGATGACCAAGGGTTTTGGTAATAGTTTCAGACTTTGAACAGTTGCGTAAGGCTTTAGTTGCCTTTTCGGTGGTAGTATAGGTTATGGTTACATCTGCCTCCTGAAACCAGGTAAGTTGCCCGGTGGCCGGAATATAGGACAACGGTGTAAATGTGGTGAAGGCAACAGCATGTCCGTTATAAAAGTGGGTTGAAACCCTTCCATGTTTCTCAACCGGATAGATGTTCCGGGAATTATATACAGCCTCGTTCTTAACAAATTCGCCCGAAATCCCTTCTGAAACCGGCCGGGAATATTGTCTGGGATACAACGAATACTCTCCTGAAAGTTTCACAGGGTTGCTAAGTGTTACCTCAACATCGGTGGCCTCGCATCCCGGCGGAAGAAGTACACTTACTGATTGCCATGGAACCATCGGATTACCAGGGATGGCCGACAGTAACATCCCTTGCGACTCCACTAACTGATACCCCAGATGATTTGAAACAGAGGGCTGACTAAACTTAAAGGAAACCTTGACATTTTGCGAATACCCCGGTATTAAAACCAATAACAGTAAGAACAAACACAATCTTCTCATTTTGAACAATATTTGGAGACGATAATCTGAACAATAGTAGAACAATAAACTGCAAATATATAAACAGATTGGTTGCCAGCCAAAAAGAAATATCAAACGTTTGAAATTTCACACCATCGATTTTAAAATCATATTATTCTGATACCCAACAAAAACTCTGGAATTGGCACCTTAATAAATACTACAAACATCGTATTGCCCTGTAAAAGAATAAGCTTGCTCTTGACAACGCCTCCCGATTGGAGTATATTTGCACAACTTTTGAGAAAAATTTCAAACTAACTACATATGAAACTATCACAGTTCAAGTTTAATTTACCTAACGAACTGATTTCAAACTATCCTTCTGCTAACCGTGACGAAACCAGACTTATGGTGGTTAACCGCAGGACACAAACCATCGAACACAAACAATTTCGCGACATCATTGACTATTTCAGCGATGGTGACGTATTTGTTCTGAACGATACCAAAGTATTCCCCGCCCGCCTTTATGGCGAAAAAGAAAAAACCGGAGCCAAGATTGAAGTTTTCCTTCTCAGGGAGTTAAACCGTGAATCACGCCTCTGGGATGTACTCGTTGATCCAGCACGTAAAATCCGGATCGGGAATAAACTCTATTTCGGCGATGATGATTCACTCGTTGCTGAAGTTATTGATAATACCACCTCAAGGGGCCGTACGCTTCGTTTTCTTTTCGACGGTCCATACGAAGAATTTAAAAAAACCATCCAACGACTTGGTGAAACACCTTTACCAAAAATTCATAAGAGGGCTGTCGAACCTGAAGATGAGGACCGGTATCAAACTATTTACGCCAAAAATGAGGGAGCTGTAGCTGCTCCCACTGCAGGACTGCATTTCAGCAGAGAACTAATGAAACGACTTGAGATAAAAGGGGTTCATTTTGCAGAAATCACGCTGCACGCCGGACTTGGTAATTTCCGGAATATTGAAGTTGAAGATCTCACCAAGCATAAAATGGACTCGGAAGAGATGTACGTTAACGAAAAAGCTGTTGAGATTATAAACAACACTAAAGACAATCGAGCCAAAGTGGTAGCTGTTGGAACCACTACCATGAAAGCTCTTGAAACAGCTGTTACTATTTCAGGTCATGTAAAGACATATAACGGGTGGACAAACAAATTCATTTTCCCACCTTATGATTTCACTGTGGCTGATGCACTGATTACCAACTTCCATCTGCCTATGTCTTCAATGATGATGATGGTGGCTGCCTTCGCTGGATATGACCTGTTAATAAAAGCATACAAAACAGCCGTTGAAGAAAAATACAAATTTTTCACTTATGGCGATGCGATGCTGATCATCTGATATACTTCAAATAAAAAAAGAGCCGTCCTTTCACAGACGGCTCTTTTTTTGTTGTTTTGTATCATGAAAGCTATTGCCATAATTGTAGCCGGAGGTTCAGGAAAACGTCTCGGGGGGGAAGTCCCGAAACAATTTCAATTACTTCGGGGCTTACCTGTTTTGATGCATACTATAACCATATTTGCAAGAATCAAAGACTTTGAGCAAATAAGAATAGTTTTACCTGGTTCTTATTTAACCTTATGGGATCAGTTATGTAAGATTTACAATTTTGGAATAACCCATCAAATTATTACAGGAGGTTCTGAAAGATACTTTTCAGTTAAAAATGCCATCCATAATATTTCAGAAGACTGCCTTATTGCCATACATGATGGGGTCAGACCACTTGTTTCTGACGAAATGATTATCAGAGGCCTTCATCTTGCTGCAGAATACGGGGCAGCAATTCCTGTTATACCAATTGATAGCTCAATCAGGCAAATTCATAATAAAACCTCGGTTCCGGTGAAGAGGGAAAACTACCGGATGGTTCAAACTCCTCAGGTTTTTAAAAGTGCTATCCTATGTGAATCATACGATCAACACTTTCAGACCTGTTTTACCGACGACGCATCAGTGGTTGAAGCTGCTGGCTATCAGGTCAGGCTTTTTGACGGAGAATACACAAATATTAAAATTACCACTCCCAATGACCTTGTCATTGCAAATGCCCTTCTCGAAAACAGGTATAATTCGCTGGATGGAGATCTATAATTTCTTTATTATGAGAAAATCGTTGGTGATGCAGAAAACGCTGATGCACATGTCACCAGGAGCCTCCTGACCTCAAACAGTCCCATACATTTCAGTATTATTAAAAAGGGCTATCTTTGCCCATATTACCACTAACTAAAACAAATATTGCATGAACCGCGACAATTACTGTGTAATCATGGCCGGCGGAATTGGTGCCCGTTTTTGGCCCATGAGCCGAACTGACAGGCCAAAGCAGTTTATTGATATTCTCGGAACTGGTGAAACCCTTATACAGCAAACTTACCGCAGATTTCTCAGCATATGTCCACCTGAAAATATATATGTGGTAACCAACGAAAAATACCGGGAACTTGTTATGAGACAACTCCCTCAAATGGAAAACCATCAAATACTCTGTGAACCTTCGCGCCGTAATACTGCCCCCTGTATCGCCTACGCCAATCATAAAATTGCCACTCAAAACCCAAACGCGTGTATTGTAGTAGCGCCGTCTGACCATGTTATCCTGCGCGAAGATATTTTTAATGAGGTTATCGAATCGGCTATGACTGTCGCAAAAGAAAATGACTGGCTTCTGACTCTTGGTATTACTCCGTCCCGTCCAGATACAGGTTACGGTTATATTCAGTTTAATGAAGGCATTGTAAACACAGATGACAAGAGGATTCACAAAGTGAAAACTTTTACCGAGAAGCCAAACCTCGAATTAGCTCGTACTTTTATTGCATCAGGTGATTTCCTCTGGAATGCCGGCATTTTCATCTGGACATTAAACTCGATCAACAAAGCTTTTGATAATTATTTACCAGATGTAAATCAATTATTCAATAAAGGAGCCGCTGTGTACAATACGCCTCTTGAGCAAGAATTCATCACTAAAGCCTATTCTGTTTGCAAGAACATCAGTATCGACTATGGCATCATGGAAAAAGCCGATAACGTTCACGTGCTGATGTCCGATTTTGGATGGAGTGATCTCGGCACATGGGGTTCGCTCTATGCTATCAGAACCAGGGATGAACATGGTAATGCAGTTGTCGGAGAAAATACTATTATGTGGGACAGTTCTAACTGTATTGTGAACATGCCGAAAGAAAAACTGGTGGTCGTCCAGGGACTTAACGACTTCATTGTTGTAGAAGATAATGATACGCTGCTGATTTGCCGCAAGGAGGATGAACAGTTAATACGGGAAATCGTTACCACTGTTAAAGAAACCAAAGGAGACCAATATGTGTAGATATCTGTCGCTATATCTAAATCAATGATTCCAGGGAGTGTAGTTTAGCTTCCGGTTAATCGAAGATATTTCTGTTGCAGCCATACTCACAATATCCGAATTAATTTTTCAAATCAAATAATCTATGAAACATTTTACTTCAGGTCTGATCTTTCGGGTTACAATCGTTATCGTATTGTTAACAGGATCATTATCGATGCGTGCAGATGAGGGGATGTGGCTACCGTATCTTCTCAACAGACTCACATACACCGATATGCAAGCCCAGGGCTTACAACTTACACAAGAAGAACTGTTCAGCATGAACAACTCCTCGCTCAAAGACGCCATAATTCTGTTCGGACGTGGCTGTACGGGAGAAATCGTATCTGATCAGGGCTTAATCTTCACAAACCATCATTGTGGATATGGCTCAATTCAACAAGTCAGCAGCGTTGGTTCAGATTTTCTGACTGATGGCTTCTGGGCTCGCTCATTCAAAGAAGAAATACCTATTCACGGACTCACAGTTCAATTTCTCGATCATCTTGAGGTAGTAACCGACGAAGTATTAAAGGGTATTAAACCAGGAATGACTGACGAAATCAGGCACAATACCATTGAGGAAAACAAACAACGTATCGTTAACCGTGCCATTGAAAAAACGACCTTCAACGCTGTCGTGAAAGAATTTTACAGCGGCAATGAATTCATTTTGTTTGTTTACCAGACATACCGTGATGTTCGGTTAGTTGGAACCCCTCCTTCTTCTGTTGGGAAATTCGGTGCTGATACTGACAACTGGATGTGGCCCCGTCACACCGGAGACTTCAGTATCTTCAGAGTCTATGTCGACCAGAATGGACGTCCCGCCTCTTATCACCCTGATAACATTCCGATGAAACCCAAACATTACCTTCCCATTAATGCAGGAGGAGTCAAAAAAGGTGATTTCGCGATGATAATGGGGTACCCAGGCTCTACTGACCGCTACCTGACATCCTGGGGTGTAAACCTGGCGATTAACCAAACTAACCCAACTATCGTCGATATCCGTAGACAAAAACTCGATATATGGGGACAGGATATGGCTGCCAGCGATGAAGTAAGAATTAAATATGCCTCAAAATATGCTGGCGTAGCAAACTACTGGAAATATTTCATCGGTCAAACCAAAGGACTTAAAAGGCTCAAAGTAGCTGAGAAAAAAGTTGAACTGGAAAACAAATTCGGAATTTGGTCCAAGTCTGATACAAGTCTTTTTTCTAAGTATGGCAATGTTCGGCAATTGTTCCATGATGGTTATGATGAGCTAGAAAAAGTGAACATCATCGGTATTTACACCCGTGAAGCTATCCGTGGAACTGAAATACTCTCGCTTGCAGCCAGAGCCAGAAACCTGTTAGAAAACCTGAACGGAACAGTGAAGCCGGAAATAAATATGCCCGACCCGCAAAAGGATCTTCTGAAAGAATTCAAACAGACTGCTGAAGATCACTTCAAAAACTACAACCGCCCTACTGATGAAAAAATCCTGGCAGCCATGCTTCATGCTTATTATAACGGGGTTCCTGCTGTACAGCATCCTGAATGGCTAACCAACGCGGTAAAGAAATACAAGGGCGACTTCAAAAAGATGGCTACCGACATATTCGCCAAATCAATGTTTGCCAGTCAGGAGAAAATTATCGAATTCCTGCGCAAACCTTCAGCAAAAGCCATTGCTAAAGATCCCGCTTACATATGTGTTGCGGCATTTTACAACCAGCAATATGTATATAAAGACCAGATCATATCCGCGAACGAAAAAATTTCTAAAGCCCGCAGACTTTTCATGGCTGGTCTGCGTGAGATGGATAAAAACAAAATTTTCTATCCGGATGCCAATCAAACGATGCGTCTCACTTATGGAACTGTACAGGATTACTACCCTGCCGATGCTATCCACTATGAATATTTTACCACTCACAAGGGTATACTCGAGAAAGAAGACCCCACCAATTATGAGTTTGTTGTTCCAGCCAAACTTAAAGACCTATTGCTAAAAAAAGACTTCGGGCCATGGGGCGAAGGTGATGTATTAAAAACCTGTTTCCTCACCAATCATGACATTACTGGAGGAAATTCAGGAAGCCCCGTACTTAATGGCAAGGGCGAACTTCTTGGGCTTGCCTTCGATGGCAACTGGGAAGCTATGAGCGGCGATATTGCCTTTGAACCTGAACTACAGCGCACTATCAATGTTGATATCCGCTACGTATTATTTATCATCGATAAATATGCAGGAGCCCAGAGAATTATTGATGAATTGAAAATTGTAAGATAATCTGTTAACGTAATTAAGATGCAGCAGGAGGTTTCAGTTAAAGAGACCTCCTGTTTTGTTTTACTATTTCCTTCTAAAACAATCCTGGGACAATACCCTCTGGCTTCTTCCCGATTCCTCAGGTCTTGTTCCGCTAATAAAGCAGGCTGGAAAATAATTACCTTTGCTGCAACTATCAATCAGGCTGAGCTGACTGTTTATAAACCTCAGCCCAAACAAATTCAAGTCACAATGAAGCTTAACCGAATACTCCTGAAACTCAGCGGTGAATCGCTTATGGGCGACCAGCATTACGGAATTGACCCCCTGCGTCTGTCCCAATATTGTTCAGATATTGCCACTACCGCGAATATGGGAATCCAGATTGCCATTGTAATTGGTGGGGGTAATATCTTCCGTGGCCTTCAGGGCGCAGCCAAAGGGATGGATCGGGTTCAGGGCGATTACATGGGAATGCTTGCCACCCTTATCAACAGTATGGCACTACAGGCTGAACTCGAAAAACAGGGAATGAAAACACTACTTCTCGGTGGGTTGGAAGTTAAGCCGATTGCCGCACCCATGTGCCGCCGTGACGCCATCAAAGGACTTGAAGATGGAAAAATCGTCATTATCAGTGGTGGGACCGGAAACCCATTTTTCACTACTGACTCTGCCTCAGCATTACGTGGCGTTGAGATCATGGCAGATGCCCTTCTCAAAGGAACCCGTGTGGATGGGGTCTATACATCCGACCCTGAAAAAGACCCGGCTGCCGAACGCTACGATCAACTCAGTTTTGACGAAGCGTATTCAAAAAACCTGAAGATCATGGATCTGACCGCTTTTGCCCTCTGTAAAGAAAATAAGCTTCCTATCGTAGTATTCGATATGAACACACCGGGCAACCTTCCCCGGCTTATAAAAGGAGAGGTACATGGAACTGTGGTCAGCTGATCATACGCTTCGCTTTGCTACCCTGGATATAATTTTTATGCATCATTTACCTTATCCTCAGGGGATATAAAAACACTTTCCAACACCCTTCAACAGAAAAAAACATGCAGAAACCTGGCATCCCAAAAGGCACCCGCGACTTCACCCCCCTTGTGACTGCCCGACGTAACTACATCTTCGATACTATCCGGTCGGTATTTCGCATCTACGGATTTCAGCCCATCGAAACCCCAGCCATGGAAAATCTTTCGACACTCATGGGAAAATATGGGGAAGAGGGAGATAAACTCCTTTTCAAAGTACTAAATTCGGGTGATTTCCTGAAAGAGGTTGAACGGAACACTCTTGGCGATATCGAAACAAATAAACTGGCCACGAAAATCAGCGAAAAGGGATTACGGTATGACCTCACTGTGCCATTTGCCCGGTTTGTGGTGATGTATCGAAACGAGATTACCTTCCCTTTCCGGAGATATCAGATACAACCCGTTTGGCGTGCTGATAAACCCCAGAAAGGGCGCTACAGGGAATTTTATCAATGTGATGCCGACATGATCGGTTCAGATTCTCTTGTCAATGAAGCCGAATTGTTATTGATGACCCAGGAGGTATTCAACCGCCTCGGCCTCAGCATAACAATTAAACTCAACAACCGCAAAATTCTCGCCGGTATTGCTGCCCATATCGGTCATCCTGACAAGCTTACTGATATCACCACGGCAATCGACAAACTTGACAAAATAGGCCGTGAAAACGTTGAAAAGGAACTTAACGGGCGTGGACTCGATGTAGCAGCCATTGCTGCGCTCAGCCCTGTATTTGATCTTCAGGGTTCTAACCATGAAAAAATATCCGGATTAAAGCAGTTACTGTGTGAATCGGAAATTGGCCTCAAGGGGATTGAAGAACTTGAAAATGTTCTCAATCTCGCTGAACAGGCAGGTTTAAATTGCCCGGTCGAATTTGATCTCACCCTTGCACGTGGTCTCAACTACTATACCGGCGCCATCATCGAGGTAAAATCAAATGAAGCTGCAATTGGAAGCATCAGTGGTGGAGGCCGTTACGATAACCTAACCGGTATATTTGGACTTGATGGTGTCTCGGGAGTTGGAATCTCATTTGGTGCAGACCGCATATACGATGTACTCGAACAAACCGAACGTTTCCCTGAAAGCCTCGGTAGCCTGACAACCGTTCTGTTAACCAATTTTGGAGATAAAGAACAAAGCTTCGCTTTCTCCCTGCTTCAGAAATTACGTAACGCGGGCATCAGTGCTGAATTATACCCCGATCAGAGCAAACTAAAAAAACAAATGACCTATGCCAACGCGAACCGTATACCGTTCGTAGTTCTCATTGGTGAAGATGAATTGTTGTCCGGAATGCTCACGCTGAAAGACATGACAGCCGGTACCCAGGAAAAAGTCACTTCTCAGGGGCTCGTTGAAAGACTCAAACACCATTCCTGAAAAACAGATAGCAATATTATTGCCTTAGCAGGTAAGATAGTCATATACCCTGATCCTGTATTACACCGGTCAGCACCTATAAATGAAATCAATTCTATTGGTTTTGCTGTTTATTAGTTTCCCTGATATTGGCTATTCTTCAGCCCTAACAATAGTAATCTTTCTGACGAAGTATATAATTTAACGAATCACAGCCCTAATTTCCCGGGGGGAATTAATCCGGGTAATCTTCTGATAATAAAATAACCAGGTGTCAGAAACCTAATTATATTTACGGACATTAATATGCAGCTTTTCGTATAAAGCTTTTGTTGAAAGAGTATTATCCTTTATTAAGTAGCACCCCTGTTTTTCTTTAATTTTACTGACAAAACTGAACTCTTTATCGTACTCCCTGGCTAAATCAATGATCAAAATATTCGGGTAGATTTTATTCTCATCTTCGATTAATCTCCAGGTTCTTCGTTCGTATTCAGGCCGAATGGTTTTCGGGAAGTTCTGCTCACAGGAAGGGCATCCATAATCGTAAACATCGTAAAAATAATGATACACAATTACGATCAGATTAACACCATTATTATCAGATATTTCCTGCAACGCTGAACACTCTTTTTGAAGCAAATCGGTTGGTAGAACAATAATGACATGTTTGTTTTTCATATTCTTTTCGACTGCCTCCTTTGATGTTGCAACATTAAAGCCAAAAAAGAAAAACGATAAGAGGACGAACCCGTACATCCATTTCCGATCCTGAAAACGAATAAACGAAACCATAAGCATAAAAAGAACCGGAACAGCCAGATACATTCTGGCGTATGAAAAAAACACTGAATCAGAACCATCATGTACTTTCGAGAGCAAGAGAGTACCAATAACCATCACTGGGATAATTAAGGCAACAAAAGAGAGATCAAAGTCCTTTCTCCTGTACAATACAAATGCAAGGAGAATAAACGAGGGCAAAATCAGCCATCCATTATGCCAGAATACCGGGGTAATATAATTGAAAAACCTGTCAAGATTCGATATACCTTTTACAAGTGAACCGATCGATAACTCACTATGATATGTATGCAAATTATAGTATGGATTCTCGATGTAAAACTGTGCAATCAACAGGTGAACTGCAAGTCCGGATAGAAAGCCAATGGTTGAAAACAGATAGAACTGCCTGTTCTTGTAATTTTTCAGAAAAAAAACTAACCCTGTCGGAATAGTAAGGATAATCGAATTGGCATTTATCGAATAGGCAATAACAGAAATGAGAAAGACAAAGAAAAAGGAAATCCTCGAGTTGTACTTATACAAAAACAAAAAGGAGAGGCTGGCAAAAGCAACGCCAGTGACGAAACCTCTAGACAATGTCGTAAGCATTGAATATTCGACAGGGAGTGTTAAGAATACGCATAATACTATGATTCCCGAAATTTTGGAGTTCCGGATATAGGTAACCACTGCCAAAATAAAAACCGGTAACAGGGCCAGTAAAGTAGTTGCCACAGGTAAAGCTTTGAATATCGGAATTCCGAGTTTTAAAAACGGAACTGCAACAAGTGCTTCAAGCATGGTATTGTATGCCTGCCCGTAAAATCGTGGCTCATGAAATACTCCATGGGAATAATCTCTGGCTCCAAGCCACATGACAGCCTGGTCACTATCAGTATAAACAAATCCAAAAATCTTTAGTATCCAGGCTCTGAATAATATAATCAGAATACTGATTCCGATAAAGAATAATAATTCCGTTTTCGGGTTTGGTCTCCTGTTAATCATATAGTTATTCTATAAATCCGGTTATCTGGAATCTGATTGACTCTTATAATTCTTTTCTTTCAGGTTTCTTGTCAATTGATGGCGCTCAGGTTCGTTATTACCAACAAGAATTTCATATTTCCTTCGCCATAACCTTCTGAAGGAATTTCCATGGCATCATTTTAATTAAAAATTAAAGTTGCCATACCGGAGTATTCTCCATCCGATATCAACAACCATGCGGGTTGCCATTTTCAGCTGGGAATTTCACCTTGATCCTTTTACCATAAAAATCTGCCGGAAACCTCACCTTTCCGATATATAGGTAATTCTAATATACCCATTTATATACCTTTCGATGTCAGGTTCGAAATCAGTTTAAGAGTTATTAGTACTCTATTGCCTGTATAACACTACGTTTCCATTATAAAAACAATAAAGGTGCCTGCATTCAATAGATTACAACCTGAAGTTACAGATCAATTTTCTGGTTTTAAGTTCAGTCAAAAGTACATTTTTTTTCATTGCATCCTACAACGTGAGAATTCATCAATAGATTTCAACTGAATAACGATCAACTGATTTCTGTTGGATACCTGTACAGATTATTGCCTGAAAATATTTTCAATGTGATTGCTATTTAACCTGATAGTAAAAAAACACCGTTGCGGATAAAGTCTAATGAAGGGTTCTGAGAAGTTGGCAAGAATCAATTCTCATGATCTGATCTGCCAATCCTTCAGAAATAAAACAGCCCCGGGTCAGAGTATCTAAAAAATACCAGAGAATATTTTATTAAACAATCGGCTCAGATCCAAACACTCTTTTTCAGTGGAAAAGGAATCATTTATTGAGTTCGACCGTAGATCAACCGTAGATCAAGCGTAGATCCTGCGAAGCTCAATCGTGCGGCCAGGCTCCACTCCCGCCTGATTTACGCTTTGTTTTCGATTCATGTTCTTTGAATAGCATACTTTTGTACTGCAAAAACTGTACCGCGATCGGGTAGAAACTTTATAAAGCAAATAACATGACCGGTTTATCAGATCTGTTCAATAGATAATTAGCTTTCAAATTTCAGGATTCAATTTAGTCTACGGGGAAGAGCGGTCTATTGCACGGAAATCTCGCAATATCAGGCATAAGGTCTTGGTCAGTATGCGGGTTAAGATGCTTCCGGAATCACACTATTCTTCTCTGCCGGAACAGTTCTCTGATGTGGCACATGATTTAGAATCTCCCCTTCCAACAGCACTTTACTCCCGTTTTTCATACCTTTGCATTAAAATATTCAATTTATGTCATCATTTGACCCGAACGGCGTTGCTGTGGCCAATGGCAATTTTATGGGACTTCCATATACCTCTTCTGAAGCGCAAATTGTTTTGCTACCGGTTCCATGGGATGTCACAACCTCATACCGTCCCGGTACATCATCAGGGCCGGCAGCCATCATTGAAGCATCGCTTCAGCTTGACCTGTATGATACTGATCTGGCTGATGCCTGGCGAAACAAGATAGCTGTACTAGAAACCTCGGAGAGGATTATGCAATTGAATACTACCCTGCGGCCTGTTGCTGAAGAGGTGATCGATTATCTGGCCAATGGTGGAGAAGAAACCGATGATGCAATCTACGGCAAGATTCAGGAAGTCAACAATGGTTCCGCGGTTCTGAACGACACGGTTTCAAACGTTACAACCGAATGGCTCAACCGGGGAAAAATTGTAGGTGTGATCGGCGGAGAGCACAGTGTTCCACTGGGGCTTATCATGGAGCTTGCCCGTCGTTATACCAACATGGGAATACTTCACATCGACGCCCATGCAGATTTGCGCGAAGCATATGAAGGATTTACCTGTTCACATGCCTCAATCATGTTCAACGCCCTGAAGCGTACTTCCATAAAACATCTGGTGCAGGTATCGGTGCGGGATTTTTGTCAGGATGAGATTGATCTGGCAGGTAAGGATCCACGGATCAGCTTCTATACAGATAATCAACTAACTTCGAGACAGTTCGAAGGGGAAACCTGGGACAGGTTGTGCGACGAGATTATTTCGAAGCTTCCGTCTGAGGTGTATATAAGCTTTGACATCGATGGACTTTCACCCGATCTTTGTCCTAACACGGGTACCCCTGTACCCGGAGGCCTAACATTCAGACAATCAGAATACCTTTTAAGAAAACTGGTTCGATCAGGACGAAAAATTGTAGGATTTGATTTGTGCGAAGTTGCACCTGGCCCCGATGGTTCGGAATGGGATGCAAATGTTGGCGCACGGGTTCTTCAGAAACTCTGTAATCTTACTACCCTTTCTCACCAGGTTTAAGCAACATTATTACGATCCACTCCGCTGTCAACATAATCCTGCGGGTCAATTTTCAATGATTCTTCGGTGAGGGTTCTGAGCACGCTGATATGCCAGGTTACCCCAATACCAACAAAAAGCAGAATGACAGGTATGTACCATCGCTGATAAGTAAGTGATGCCGATATTGCCAGTGTAATCCACAGGGTTAGTAATGTCCTTATTTTAGCCTTTCGTGTAATTCCCCTGTGAAGCGTGTAATTCCGGATATGCCTTCCAAGGTATGGATGATCGAGCAACCATGCACGCCATCGTGGCGAACTCTTCGAGAAAAGCCATACAGCAAGCAAAAGAAAGGCCGTAGTAGGCAAAAGGGGAATAAATATTCCAATAATGCCCAGCCCAATACTGATGAATCCTGCTATGATAAGTAAAACACGTTTCATAAAAAAACCGGACTATAAAATGATCCGGTTATTAATAAGGTATTTATTGCCAATTTGTTCAATGGTGCGTATTTAATCATAGGCAAATAATCCGGTATGGACTTACCCGGCAATGATCAGGTAATAGTTCTTTTTCCCCCTTTGGGCCAGCAGGTATCGCCCGTTGAGCAACCGTGTGGAATGGATCATGGTATCTTCAGTAACTTTTTCTCTGTTTATCATCACTCCACCATCTTTCATTGTACGCCGGGCTTCCCCTTTTGAAGGGAAAATGGAGGTAAATCCGGCGAGAAGATCCAAAACGTTACAGCCATTCTCAAGAACTTCCTTAGCTATGTCGAAACGAGGTACCCCATCAAACACCGAAAGGAGTGTCTTCTCATCGAGACGGTGAAGTGTTTCAGTGGTTCCTTTTCCAAAAAGGATTTCCGATGCTTCAACGGCAGCGTTATAATCTGCTTCAGAATGTACCTCACAGGTTATATCATGTGCCAATGCTTTCTGAAGCACACGCAGGTGAGGTGCCTGAGCATGTTCAGCTTCCAGCGTTTCGATCTCTTCTTTTGATCTGGTGGTAAATATCCGAATGTATTTAGAAGCATCTGTATCCGATACGTTTATCCAGAACTGGTAGAATTGATAAGGAGAGGTACGTTCGGGATCGAGCCAGATATTTCCCTGCTCAGTTTTACCAAACTTTCCGCCATCGGCTTTAGTAATAAGCGGGCAGGTAAGGGCATAGGCTTCTCCTCCGGCAATACGGCGTATCAATTCAGTACCGGTGGTTATATTTCCCCATTGATCGGAGCCACCCATCTGAAGCCTGCAGCTATGTGTACGGTATAATTGCAGAAAATCGTATCCCTGAACAAGCTGATATGTAAATTCTGTAAACGACATCCCCTCACCACCTTCACCATTGATTCTTTTCTTAACAGAATCTTTGGCCATCATATAGTTCACAGTGATATGTTTTCCCACATCGCGGATGAAATTAAGGAAAGAAAATTCCTTCATCCAGTCGTAGTTGTTAGCCATGATGGCTCTGTTCGGAATCTCAGAATCGAAATCGAGAAAATGGGCAATCTGTGCCTTAAGGCATTCCTGATTGTGACGGAGAGTTGGTTCGTCAAGCAAATTACGTTCCTGCGATTTTCCAGACGGGTCACCTATCATTCCTGTAGCCCCGCCAACGAGTACTATCGGGCGATGTCCGCAGTGCTGCAGATGACGAAGCATCATAAGGCTGACCAGGTGACCAATATGTAGCGAATCGGCTGTAGGGTCGATACCAACATAGGCAGTCACCATCTCTTTCTGTAACATTTCTTCGGTACCGGGCATCACATCATGGATCATCCCACGCCACCGGAGTTCTTCAACAAAATTCTTCATAACACGCTATTTGAGATGGCAAAGGTAACCATTTACCCTGGTTTTTCTCTGCACCACGACAGAAGCTTACTGTAATTTACCAGGTAAATTCTGACAAAAACAGATATCAGGCCTTAACCGGATAAATACATCGGAAAACGTGTAGCTGACCTTCTGATATTCTATTCCAATTTAATCAGCTAATAACAGGGAATCCCGAAGCGTAAGGATATCTAACCTGATAGAGATCGGTAACCTGATCAAGCAACATTTGCTTCAGGTCGTCGGTGTCGGAACGATTTGCTGCTGAGATAAAAACGGAAGGACCTTTGTCACGGGCCATCCATGTGTTTCTGAAATCATGCAGAGTCGGTAACCGGGTTTCGGTAAAATTAACAACTTCATCCTCTGCAATCGGATCTGGCAGCAAATCTGTCTTATTAAAAACCATGATAACTGGTTTTTCACCAGCTCCAATTTCGCGTAAGGTTTGCTCAACCACAGCAATTTGTTCTTCAATACCGGTGTGCGAGACGTCGGCCACATGGAGCAGCAGGTCGGCCTCCCGGACTTCGTCGAGTGTTGATTTAAAAGATTCGACGAGTGTGTGAGGAAGCTTGCGGATGAAACCAACTGTATCGGACAAGAGAAACGGGGTAGAACCGATAACAACCTTTCGAACAGTAGTATCGAGGGTTGCAAATAGTTTGTTCTCTGCAAAAACATCCGATTTGCTGAGCAGATTCATCAGGGTTGACTTCCCGACATTGGTATAGCCAACCAATGCCACTCTGATCAGGCGGCCCCTGCTTTTCCGCTGGGTAGTACTAATCTGGTCAATTTCACGCAGTTTCTCTTTCAGAAAGGCGATACGATCGCGAATGATACGTCTGTCAGTTTCTATTTCCTTTTCACCGGGACCACGCATCCCGATTCCTCCACGCTGTTTCTCCAGATGGGTCCACATGCGGGTAAGACGTGGTAACAGGTATTGATATTGCGCGAGTTCGACTTGAGTCCGTGCATGGGCAGTTCTGGCACGACTGGCGAAGATGTCAAGAATCAGGTTATTCCTGTCGAGAATTTTACACCCGAGCGCTTTTTCTATATTTCGTAATTGTGAAGCAGATAACTCATCATCGAAAACGGCCATCGGAATATTATTCTCCTGTATATAGGCAGCGACCTGCGCCAGTTTACCCGAACCCAGAAAAGTTCGGGATTCAGGAGCAGGGAGTCGTTGTACAAATCTTCTTGTAACAGTTGCCCCAGCCGTCTCAACTAAAAATTCTAATTCGTCAAGATATTCGTTCGTACGTTCCTCGGGGCATGAAGGAGTAATAAGCCCTATGATAACAGCCTCTTCGGCTTTTTGAAGATAATCGGTCATTAAAATAAATTAGCAGGCAAAGGTACGGGTTTTGATGTGATTAACAGTAAGAGGCGGTCAACACGAAGGCAACAGCGAGACTAAGGTGTCCGTTGCTGTACACAATTAAAACGGAAACGAACAGCAAAACAAACGTTTACCTCTAAATATCAAAGCATTATAATTATTGGCACGATGTTGGTCTTATGCAACCGGGGGACATATCAGGGAGTCCGGAACTAAAAGAAAGCATTGCTATAGATGCTTTTGCCTGAATAATTATCATCTTAGTCGTAGCTGAAACCGTTTATTACAGTCGTTTATGTTCAGAACCTTTTTTCTAATTGCCTTTCGAAACCTCTTGAAAAACCGGACCCATTCATTGATCAACATCATTGGCCTGGCTGTCGGCCTCACAAGTTTCATGCTAATAGCCCTCTACATTTCAGATGAGATGCGCTATGACCGTTACCATTCAAAGGCCGACCGGATATATCGGGTTACACAGACAAGTAATTACGCGGGTGTCCCTGAATATTCCTCAAGCTGCCCTTGCCCCCTTGCTCCGGCACTTCAAAATCATTTGCCCTCCTCAATAGAATCTGTTGTCAGGGTATTTAATGACTGGGGAACTGAGTACATGATAGAATATATGCCAGAGAATGGCAATACAGGAGCCCGTCGATTCAAAGAAAGAAAGTTCTATTATGCCGACAGTACCTTCTTTCAGGTATTCGATGCAGTATCGCTAAGGGGAAATCTGTCAGAAGCACTCAACAGCCCTAACACAGTAGTGATTGCACGTACTACAGCTCAAAAATACTTTGGTGCAGAAGATCCGATTGGTAAAGTTATCAGAGTTGGTAACGCAATTAACCTGACAGTGACTGCAGTGATTGACGATCCACCCGCCCAGTCTCATTTCACCTATGATTTCATAGCTTCGATCAGCACCCTGCGGAAACATTACAGGTCGGGAAAACTACCTGAGACCTGGATATGGAACCCATTTTGGACATACATACTACTAAGCCCGGGAGTAGATAAACAAGATGTTGAAAACTCCTTCCCTTCTTTCATTTCGAAAAATTATCAGGGGATCGAGAATGCCAAAATAGAGTTGGGATTGCAGCCTGTCACAGATATTCACCTGCATTCATCGCTTGATTATGAAATTGAGACCAACGGCCGGATAAGTTACGTGAGGATACTGGGTTTTATTGCGGCCTTTATTCTCCTGATAGCGTGTATAAATTTTATGAATCTGGCAACTGCCGCATCGTCGGGGAGAGCCCGCGAGATTGGAGTAAAAAAGGTTTTTGGAGCTTTACGCAGCCGGCTAATGATCCAGTTTATAGGCGAAACCTTACTCACAACATTGTTCTCAATGGTACTTGCCTTACTGATGGTTAACCTGTTATTACCGCTCTTCAACAATTTTGCCGACAAAACATTCCGGGTAGAGGATGTGTTCAGGGCAGGTAATATTTTATGGATGGTTGCGATAGTTGTATTTGTCGGTTTCTTGTCGGGAACCTATCCGGGAGTATTTCTGAGTGCTTTCGAGCCTATCAGGGTATTAAAAGGCGATATGAGCCGTGGAACACGTTCAGCATTCACCAGAAAGGTTCTTGTAATAACACAATTCACAATTGCCATGGTTCTGATTATCGCCACGTTTGTGGCATTCAGACAGCTTAATTACCTAAGAACAGCTGATATAGGACTAAACAAAGACAATATAATTATGCTCCCGGTAAAGGGGACACCCTTCGTTTTACAATATGAGGTATTTAAAGCCGACTTATTAAATAATAAAGACATTGTTTCGGTAACGGCAGTTGATTATCTGCCCGGAGTTGACCACAACAGCCATGAATTCAAGCCTGAAGGTTTTCCCGACGATCAATGGCAATTTTTCCCGGCCCTGGCTATTCGGGATGATTTTCTAAAAACATTTGAAATTCCAATTGTTGCGGGAAGAGATTACATTGCAAAAAGCAAAACCGACCCTGATCAGGGGATACTTATCAACGAGACCATGGTAAAACACCTTGGGTGGAAGAGCAATGATTCGGCTCTTGGCAAAAAGTTTAGTTCACTGAGCGGGCATGAAAAGGTTATCGGGGTTTTCCGCGATTTCAATGCCCGGTCGCTTCATTCTAAGCGAACCCCATTAGTTTTGAATATTAAAGAAGATGACTGGCAGATTAACTATTTTACGCAATATATTGCCATCAGGGTAAGAGAAGGGGTATCTCCTTCTGTAGTTCTGCCTGCTATCAGCACATTATGGAAAGAATATGCACCTAATCATCCATTTGAGTATAAAATGCTTTCATCGGAGATTGAAAAACTGTATAATGCTGAAGAACGGACAGGGCGACTCGCATTTGTGCTTAGCATGCTTATCCTTTTTGTAGCTATACTCGGGCTTTTAGGACTTGCCTCTTTTCTGGCAGAACAAAGGACACGTGAACTAGGTATCAGGAAAGTACTGGGAGCCTCAGTACAAACTATTATTTTAATTTTGACGATGGAATTTATGAAACTTGTATTTTTGTCGGCAATCATTGCCGTGCCACTTGCCTGGTGGCTTGTTACAGAATGGTTGGCCAACTTTGCATACCAGACAACAATCGAACTCTGGATTTTCCTTTTGGCCATTGGTTTATCAGGTGGTGTAGCGTTCCTTGTGACTTCTGTTCGGGCCTGGCATGCAGCCACAATGAATCCCGTATCAGCACTAAAATACGAGTAATCAACATGTTGAATTTTTGCCACTAAACTGTATTTCTGGTATGATTTTTGCCTGAAATAAGCGAATTTTAAAAGAACAAAGTATGAAATCCTTTACGAAATTATTTGGTATTGCATTTTTTGCAGCCTTAACGCTGGTATCTTGTCAGACACGTCAGGTTACACGCGTTTCTCCTGACCAGACCATTGATCTGAGCGGACGATGGAACGATACTGATGCCCGCCTCACAGGAGAAGCCATGATTCAGGATGCACTTGGGACAACATGGTTAACGGACTTCACGCAACAGGAAGGTAAAAAGCCTGTAGTAATTGTTGGATTCGTGAAGAATAAGACGTCGGAACACATCGATGCTGAACCATTCATGAAAGATCTCGAACGTGCATTTATCAACTCAGGACGAGTCAGGTTAGTACAGTCGGGAGAGAAGCGCGAGCAGATCAGAGCAGAAAGGGCTGATCAACAAGATTTTTCTTCAACCGAGACTATGAAAAAATGGGGAAGAGAAATAGGTGCTGATTTTATGCTTCAGGGAAATATCTCGCAAATCATGGATAGCTACAACAAAGAAAGAGTAAATTTCTATCAGGTAAACCTTGAACTCACCAATATGGAAACGAATGAAATAGTATGGATTGGTGAGAAAAAGATCAAAAAATACATAAATAAATAAGAACCAGGCATAGCAGCGTCGGAAGGACATACTTTCCGACGCTGTTGTGTTTTCTCCGATTTTTATGAAGATCCGTTTAAATGTGTTGAAGACAGTATTTCTAATGCTGTCAATGTTTTTTTTATTGGTCTCTTGTGCAACATGGTATCAAAAGAGCCAGAAATTCCAGGCAGCGGTTACTTCCGGAAACTTTAAAGAGGCGCAGAAACTGATAAACAAAACCAGTAAAGAAGCAAAGGGAAAAAACCGCTTCCTCTACTTTACCGATGCGGGATGGGTAAACCAGATGACCGGAAATTATGATACAAGCAACTACTGGCTAAACCAGGCAGATTACTACATTGAAGATTACCAGAAAAGTATAGGAGCCGAAGCACTGGCTCTTGTTACCAATCCTGAAGTTAAACCGTATGCACCTGAAGATCCTGAGAAGGTAATGGTTAATTATTATAAAGCCATTAATTATATCGAAAAGGGTGATATGGAATCAGCTTTGGTAGAAGCCCGCAGGATCAACATCAAACTGAACGAACTAAATGATAAATACGGAAAACGGAAGAACCGCTATTCAAACGATGCTTTCGCGCATGTTTTAATGGGGCTGGTTTATGATGCTACCAATGATTATAACAACGCATTTATCGCTTACAGAAATGCTGCTCTTGTTTACGACTCTCTTTACACGAAACAGTTCGATGTTACCATACCTGAAAGCCTCAGGCAAGATTTGTTGAGAACAGCATGGCTCAATGGATTCAATGACGAACTGAATCATTTCGAGAAACAATTCAATACTAAATATAAGCATGACCCAATGGGAGAGAGAGGTCAGGTGATTGTACTCTGGGAAAATGGGTTCGGGCCAATAAAAGATGAATGGAGTATTAATTTTTCCATTATTCGAGGTGGTGGTGGCCTTGTAACATTTCAATCTTCCGAACTCGGGATCTCCTTTCCATTCTATCTTGGAGGAACCAATAAAGCGACTTCACTTAATGACCTTGACTATATAAGGGTCGCATTCCCTAAATATTTAATTCGACCGAATGTTTACAACGGTGCAACCCTTTCCGGAGGCGGTATTTCCAAAACATTAGACAAGGCCCAGGATGTAAGTGCACTACTAGTAAAAACACTCAACGACAGAATGCTTCGTGAAATGGCAAATTCTTTATTAAGACTTGCAGCTAAAAAGTCTCTTGAATCGGTAGTCCGTGATCAGGACAAAACGGTCGGTACGTTATTCAGTATCGTTAACGCAGTAACTGAAAAGGCAGATACAAGAAACTGGCAGACTCTCCCCTCTGAAATATGGTATACCAGGATGATGCTTCCGGTAGGGAAGCAGAAAATAACCTTATCGACCACATCAGCAGGAGGGTATAGTAAGGATCATTCTATTGAAGTGGAGATCAGAAAGGGGAAAACGACCTTCGTTACTTTCAGAAGCCTGGAAGCTGGGTTCCCTACTCCGGTCAATTATAAATAAAGCAGGCTCCAGGTTCTCACATCTCTAAAATGTAAGTGAGAATATTGTTCCCTCTTCTGGTCTGGATTTTACAGATATAGAACCTTTGTGCAGTTGCATAATTTGACGGGAAAGACTAAGCCCGATCCCTGAACCTTCTTTTTTCGATGTAAAAAAAGGCATGAATATTTTATCGATAATATCTGGCTTAATTCCTGATCCATTATCGATAATGTCTATTGTAATCCTCCCGTTTTTGTTGGCATAGGCCTCGATTCCAATTTTCCCTTCTTCTCTGCCTTTTAGTGCATCCAGTGCATTTAATATCAGGTTTATAAAAACCTGATCGATAAGGTCAGGATCAGCGGTAAGCATCAGGTCAGGGGGTGAAGCCCTGAATGTGAAAGATACGTTTTGTTCAGTTAACCTGGGTTTCATTAAACGCTGAAGTCTATCGAAAGCTTCTGTAACGGGGAAGTAACGAAAATTAGGTTTTGGTATCCGGGTGAGGTTTCGGTAGATTTCAACAAAATTGAGCAAACCATTGCTTCTGTTTTGGATTGTCAGCAAAGCATCGTGAACATTTTGCACATCTTCCTGATCCAACTCACGTGCTTTAGGAGGTGATATTTCAGCATCAATCAGCATGTCAGTAACGGTAGATGCCAACGACGAAATCGGGGTGATTGAATTCATTATCTCATGAGTCAATACTCTGATTAGTTTCTGCCATGATTCAATCTCCTTCTCTTCCAGTTCACTGTGAATATTTTGAAGCGAGACCAATACGTATGATTCGTTCCTTAACCTGAATTCGGTGGCATAGATGCTTAACTGGAGTAACTCATTATCTATAAATACTTTTATAAGTGACCTGTCGCCAGCTTTCATTCTAAGCAGAGACTCAGGCAGCGATTTCTTGATAACACCCAATTCACTAATATTTCTCAGAGGGCTTGTACCAAGCAGTCGACGAACAGCATGATTCTGCATATCTACTTTTCCATCGCTTCTGAAAGCAATAATCCCTATACTTATGTGCTGAACAACAGTCTGGAGGTAATTAAAATGCTCTTCTTTTTCTGCCCGGTTTTTCTTGAATTCTTTAATTACTTCCGTGAACGCTTCACTTAAGCGTTTGAAGCTTTTCCCCATTCCTTTGTCACTAAATGTAGAAGTGAAATCGGCATGGCGAATACTTTCTAAAAATTGAGTAATCCGGCGATTCGTCCTTTCCACATACCGGATAAGCTCCAATACGGCCATTACAGCCATAATTCCAACGATGACAGCACTGAACCTGAACTCATGGTGCATTGACAACCAAATAGTGGCAAACATTAATGCTGCCAGGCCAAGAACACGGCCTATAACCCCAAACCTGAATCCGTTAAAGGCCATATTTTTCAATTCTACGGTATAGTGATGCACGGGTTAATCCCAATTCCCGGGCAGCCTTACTGATATTCCCGCCATGTTTATCAATAACCTTACGAACAAGGAGCTTTTCAGTTTCTTCAAGATTATACCCGGCTGATTGAAGATCTGGTTCTTTGTCATCATCACTTTGATTAAAGAAAAAATCATGAGGTTGAAGAATAGTTCCTTCCCCGAGAATTACAGCCCGTTCAACCGCGTGCTCAAGCTCTCTTATATTTCCAGGCCATGGATGCTTCTCAAGTCTTTTCACAGTTGCCGGAGCAAGCCTTTTAAAGGGCATCTTATATTTTTTACAGAAAACTGTAAGAAAATGTTCAGCCAGAAGAGGAATATCTTCGATTCTTTCCCTGAGAGGTGGAATTTGAATTTCTACAGTATTGATCCGGTACAGCAGATCCTGTCTGAACTTGGAATCGTTTACCATCTGATAAAGAGGCATATTAGTAGCACATATAAGCCTCACATCTATAGGTATCTCCCGGTTTGTTCCAAGCCTGACCACCTTACGGTTTTGCAGTACACTAAGAAGTTTTGACTGGAGAGGAAAACTGAGATTACCGATTTCATCGAGGAAGATTGTCCCCTTGCTTGCAGCTTCAAACCTTCCGGCACGATCTTCTTTTGCATCGGTAAAAGCTCCTTTTTTAAACCCGAACAATTCGCTTTCAAAGAGTGTTTCACTGATAGCCCCTAAATCTACGCTTACAAATACCTCTTTAGATCGAAGCGAAGCACGGTGAATAGCTCTGGCTATTAACTCCTTGCCAGTCCCATTCTCACCAAGGATCAGAACGTTGGCATCAGTGACAGCTACCTTTGAAACTGTTGCCAGCACTTTAAGCATTGCCGGCGATTGACCTATCAAATCCTCGTAAGGCTCATTCGCATTGGTCAGTAGAATTTTTTTTTTTGTACGGAGATCTTCCAGTTCCTTTTTTGATTCCCTGAGCTTCAGATTCGCCTGAATTTCGGCAAGCAGTTTCTTATTATCCCATGGTTTTAACAGAAAATTGGTAGCTCCCTCCTTGATTCCCTGCACAGCCAGTTCTATATCGCCATATCCTGTAATAAAGATTACCACGGCAGCGGGATCAATTCCCAGGATTACGTTTAACCAATGAAACCCTTCTTTACCACTGGTCGCATCACGCGAAAAATTCATATCGAGAAGAATGACGTCATAATTCTCGTTCTGAAGCAGGGTAGGTATGTTACCGGGATCTGGTTCAGTATGAACAATCTTGATGTGTTGTTTGAGAAATAATTTGGCTGCAAGCAAAACATCCTGATCATCGTCAACAACCAATATTTTGGCTTCAATTTTTTCCATAAGCAACATTTTAGCAATGTTATTGGGATAAATTTCCTCTGTATTACAACCACAGACGTATAAGGGTTATCAAAAGTAAACAATTGTACGGAAATGAACAAGATAAATTGAACTTTTTTTTAATCAGTTGTTTAAGAATTGAAAGTCTTCTTTAATTGAAGTTAGTTAGCAGAGGTAGAAGGCTATTATACCAACTACCGAATGGTACAAATGGTTTTTGTTGAATACTAGCACGATAACATTGAATTGTCCGACTATCTGACATTTTCATTATCTTGCACCGGTCAAAACCCGATCAGTGATGAACCACGAAAATGATCAACATCGTCAAATAATCGATGCCTCACATGAGAGAAGCCGTCGGTTTGGGGTTATGCGTTCACAAAGATTTCCTTCTCAGGCATTGGCATCAGAAGAACTGGCAAAGCATTTAGCGGGCAGCATCCCGTTTATTGATATGGCTCTGCCTGTGGTACGACAACTTTACGAAGCTGTCAGGGGATCTGGCTACTTTATAATATTGACTGATGCTGAAGGGTGTATCCTTCATGTAATTGGTGACGATGAAGTGATTGAAGAGGCACAACGGCTCAATATGGTAACGGGGACTTTCATGACAGAAGAAAGCATCGGTACCAATGCTATGGGAACAGCATTAAGGACCGATAAGCCTATTCAGGTGAATGCAACAGAGCATTTCATCGACGCCTACCATCGCTGGACCTGTTCTGCTGCTCCCATTCATAATCCGGACGGTGAGATCATCGGGACTTTAAACCTGACCGGGCATGCCCAGGATGTTCACCCTCATACGCTTGGACTGGTAATTGCGGCCAAAGAAGCGATTGAAAGTAAGTTTGAAAGCCAGATGATTCAGCATCAGCTTTCAGAAGCTAACCAGTACGCTTTCACCCTGATGAACAACCTTTCATTTGGTGTTTTCGCGATAGACCTGAACGATGAAATACACTGGGTAAACGATACCGCCTGTCGTATACTGAATATTAGACGACAACTGCTTATTAACAGGCAGATGTCTCTATTCTATAAGGAATGGCCCGGCGTTAAACGAAAAATTCTTTTAGGCGAAACATTTCTGGATGAAGAGGGCCGTATCATTGTTGAAGGTGTGGATGAGAAATTCATAGTAAATTCTTATCCGATTAAAACTCCCGAGAATGAAATACTCGGATTTATGATCACCTTGCGGGAGTATCGCCGGATGCTCAGCTTCGTTAATAAATACGCCGGCAGCCATGCCCGGTATACATTTCAGGACATCATTGGAATCAGCGCCCCGATCCAGCAGGTTATCAGTTATGCCCGAAAGGTCGCTCCCGGCCCTTCGTCTGTATTGATTACAGGAGAAAGCGGAACTGGTAAGGAGGTTTTTGCCCAGGCCATCCATAATGCTTCATCCAGGCATGATGGTTCGTTTATTGCCATCAACTGCGGAGCCATCAGCACAACGCTGATTGAAAGCGAGCTCTTCGGGTATGAAGACGGAGCTTTTACAGGTGCACGTAAAGGAGGGCGCCCCGGAAAATTTGAACTGGCCGATAAAGGGACTCTCTTCCTCGATGAAATCGGTGAAATGCCACTTGAAATGCAGGTTAAACTTCTTCGCACAATTCAGGAAGGATCGGTTACCCGGATCGGCGGAGAAAAGGAAATCAGGGTTGATGTCAGGATCATCGCCGCCACAAACAAAAACCTATCGGAAGAAGTTAGAAAAGGACGTTTCCGTTTAGATCTTTTCTACCGTTTAAATGTTATCCCGCTCAGGATTCCTGCATTACGTGAAAGACGTGAAGACATCAGGGCTCTTGTGAAATTTTTTCTGAAACAGAAGGCTACCAGTCTTGGTAAAAACATCCCTTATCTTTCTCCTACATTAATGGAGAAAGTGATGGATTATCAGTGGCCCGGAAATATCAGGGAACTGGAGAACTTTATTGAAAAAGCAGTCTTACTGGATGGGAATATACTCCATATCACTGAAACAACCCTTCCCCAGGAACACGTGGATCAGGAAGAACGGGGATATATTCACCCGGTAACCACTAAAGATGATCAACCGCTTTTGAGTATAGAAGAGGCCGAACGTGAAGCGATTCTTCGCGCGATAAAAAAACTGGAAGGAAACATCAGTAAGGCTGCCCGGGTGCTTAAGATCAGCAGAAATACTCTTTATCTTAAAATGAAAAAATACGACATTCCCTTTTAAATGTCCTAAAATTATACATTGCTATTTATCATGACACCATCCAACAGGAGATGGTGTCTTTTTTTTAAGCATAAGTAAATATTTATCGTTTCTCCCCTTACATCATCTCATTGATTTTCTTTTAATTAACACTATTGGCACGACATTGGCATAGATTTAGGCTGAATAGATAACAAATTAAAAATTCTTGCCTTATGTCACGATTCACATTACCTCGCGATTTATACTTTGGTGCCGGCTCATTAGCCGAACTTAAAAACCTGAAAGGAACAAAAGCCATAATCGTTACCGGCGGTAACAGCATGCGACGGAATGGATTTTTACAGAAAACCATTGATTATCTTCATGAAGCCAATATGGAAACAAGGCTTATTGAAGGTGTTGAACCCGACCCCTCTGTTGAAACAGTGATGAAAGGAGCTGCAATTATGCGTGAATTTCAGCCTGACTGGATCGTAAGCATTGGAGGAGGATCACCTATCGACGCTGCTAAAGCAATGTGGATTTTTTATGAACATCCTGAAGCCGATTTCAACGAAGTGGCCAAACCATTCAACATTCCTGCCCTCCGTAATAAAGCCCGGTTTGTTGCAATCCCCAGCACCAGTGGTACAGCAACCGAAGTAACGGCTTTCTCTGTTATCACCGACTACAGCAAAGGAATTAAATACCCGTTGGCCGACTTTGAGATTACCCCTGATGTTGCGATTGTTGATCCCGATCTGGCAATGACAATGCCGACTGAACTAACAGCTCATACCGGTATGGACGCCCTCACTCACGCTACTGAAGCTTATGTCGCTTCGCTTCACAGCGATTTTACCGACCCTCTTGCCTTGAAAGCTATTCAGATGATTGTTGAGAACCTTCTAAAATCATATACAGGCGACCCCGAAGCAAGGGTTAAAATGCACTATGCACAGTGTCTGGCAGGGATGGCCTTTAGCAACGCTTTACTTGGAATCGTACACAGTATGGCTCATAAAACAGGTGCTGTATTCCATGTGCCACACGGTTGCGCCAACGCAATCTATCTGCCCTATGTCATCGACTACAATAAAAAATGTTGTGCTTCCAGACTGGCTGATATCCCGAGATTTCTTGGTCTGCAAGGCCAAACCGATGATGAACTGATCGATGCTTATACAACGTTGATTCAACAGATGAACCGTCAGATGTCGATACCACTTTCTCTGAAGGAATATGGTATCTCTGAAGAAGTATTTCTTGCAAACCTCGACCGCATATCCCGCAACGCGGTTGATGACGCCTGTACAGGTTGCAACCCAAGGCCAACCGGCGAGTCTGATTTCAGACAACTTTTCAGGTCAGTGTACTATGGTACTAAGGTTACCTATTAATCCGACCTTCAACCCTTACGGGTTTTAATATATCACCACCTGGTCCGGTAGTGATGAACTGCCGGACCATTTTTTCCTAAATCTGCCCCGATATGAAAATGATTAAAACAGAAGATACGACTTTGGCAGAACCCACTCTCAAACGGCTCAATTCATATTTGACTGTCGGCAAGATTATGCTCCGACAGGGTTGCCGGCAAATTACCTGCGAGCAACTGGCCAATGCAACCAACACGGAAACTGAAATGGTAATTTCCGACCTGATATCCAATCCGAGGATGGCCTCTGCTGATAAATTCATTCCTATGGACGAACTTGTCGTTGAGATTGAATCTATCCTGCTCAGAGGAATTCGCGAGACCGTAATCGTCGCGGGAACCAGAGAGCGTGTCGGGAAACTTATCAATAGTTGGGAGTTCGGGGGATACAATTTCAATATAGATGCTGTGTTCAGCCTGGATGGAATTCCTGCCCATGCCATGCAATACGAAATGTTGGAAAACGATCAGGAACTAACCGCGTGGGGAGAAACATCATCGCTGACTACTGCGGTGCTTGATGCCAGTTATGACCAGGCTCAGTTAATTGCCGACCGTCTTATTTCTCTTGGCATAAAACATATCTGGAATTTTTCACCATTGGTACTGGTAACAGTTCCCGGGGTGATTGTCGAAAACGTGATCCCCGGGTACCCCAAATGGCACTGTTATCAGCACAATACCATGCTGAGCTGATCTATATCAGAACTATACCCCGAATGAAACAAACCGGATTCTGTATTTACCGGGCAAACCTGTCAGTCATTTACCCGCATTAAAAAACCAATCATAACAATGGAAAAAAAGCATCATATTACAATTTGTCTCGGAAGTAGTTGTTTTACCCGCGGAAATGATATAAACCTCGAAGTTATCAAAAAGTACCTCGAAAAGCACGGGATGAAAGATCAGGTTGACTTCAGAGGTCATTTATGTGCCAACTCGTGCAACAAAGGACCTGTACTCAACATTGACGGTATTTCTTATTACGAGGTTCAACCCGGGCAGGTAGAACAAATTCTCAACGTTGCACTCAACCACGAAGTAGAAGTGTAATTTTTCCGGCCATGACAACTCAGCTGCCAGTCTATACCGTAAGCAACAACTGCCAGGATTGTTACAAATGTATCAGACAATGTCCTGTTAAAGCGATCAGGATTGAAAACTCAAGAGCAGGGATCATTGAAGATCTTTGCATTAGTTGCGGTCATTGCACCGTCGTCTGTCCGGCAGGAGCCAAACGTTATCGCAGCGACCTTCAGTTGGTAACAACGTGGATCGATGCAGGCGAAGAAGTGGTGCTTTCGGTTGCCCCTTCGTTATTTGCATTTATCAACGGCACCCGGCAGGAAATTCTTAACCATTTGTGGTCGCTTGGGTTTTCACATGTATCGGAAACTGCATGGGGAGCAGAGCAAACCAGTATAGCCACTGAGAAATGGCTTACTGATTACCAGGGTAATGTTGCTATTTCTACAGCATGCCCGTCGGTGGTATCACTTGTCGAGAAGTATTACCCTCAATTCATTCCGGGTCTTGCCCCGGTAGCCTCACCCATGCTGATGCACGGGGCTATGCTGAAAAACACATTCGGACCGGATGTAAAAGTTGTATTTGCAGGCCCTTGTATCGCGAAAAAACTGGAAGCCTCATGCGCTCATGGAGAAATAGATGCTACACTTACAATAAATGAGTTGCTTCAACTTCCATCTATTCGTCCTCCCGATCTGAATCAGTCTCAAGGCTGGTATCCGGGTATGGCTGATGGGAAAAGCAGAAATTATCCATTGGAAGGGGGAATGCTCCGGTGTATCGATTTTAAAAAACTGGCATTCCACCCTGTCGCTTTCTCAGGATTGCAAACCTGTATGAAAATTCTCGACGACTTAACTTCGGCTCCGTTTCCTGAAAATGTATTCCTTGAATTACTTGCCTGCGAGGGAGGTTGTTATATGGGGCCAGGTACACCTGATACTGGTTCAGCCATCAGACGTAAAAGAGGTATTGTCCGACAAAATGGGGAGGCAGCCCTTTCCGTTACCGGATTTGACATACCGGAAACATTACCCGACCGCGCGGGACTTCCCACTGGAAATGTAACACATTGCGTATATGACGAAAGTGATATTGTTTCTGCCCTGGAATCTGTTGGAAAGCATACCCCGGCTGATGAGCTGAATTGTGGAGGCTGCGGCTATGATTGTTGTCGTGAACTGGCGATCGCTTTGCTCGAAGGAAAAGCAGAACGAACCATGTGCGTTTCATATATGCGCAGGGTTGCACAAGATAAGGCCAGCGTTTTACTCGAGAAAATGCCCTATGGTGTTGTGATGGTTGACGACAAGCTCCGGATAGTTGACGCTAACCGGAATTTTGCGATAATGCTGGGAACAGAAACAGAGGAAGCATTTGATGCAAGACCTGGCCTGGAAAGCGCCGATTTGCGCAAAATTGCAGGTTTCTACAAAATCTTCTCCTCGTCAATCAATACTGGTGAAGAAAGAGTAGAACATGATATCCGCCAGGGGGATCAATACTTTCACGTCTCGGTTGTTACTATTTTAAAATACAAACTGGTTTGTGGCATTATGCAGAATATGAAAGATGAACGAACCCGCCGTGAAATGGCCACCGACCGGGTGCAGGAGGTGATTACCCAGAACATGAAGGTGGTTCAGCAAATTGCTTTTCTTCTTGGTGAGAATGCTGCCTATACCGAAACCATGCTTAACTCAGTAATCGAATCACACGATGCCGGTTAACCTTAACAACGCCTTTCTCGAAACGGGTTGGTCACAACTAAGTAAGGCAGGAAACCAGGTATGTGGCGACACAATCCTTACACGTCGCATCCAATCTGAGAACAGGTATGTGGCTGTTTTAAGCGATGGGCTGGGGAGTGGAATCCGCGCTTCAGTATTATCGACCATGACCGCGGGTATGGCGCTGAACTTTACCCTGAGCCATGAACCGGTAAAGAGAACCGCCGAAACAATCATGAGAACATTACCGGTCGATTCAAAGCGAAATATCAGTTATTCTACCTTTACCATTCTTGATGTTGATTGCCAGGGCGATATGAATATTGTCGAGTATGACAACCCGCCTCTCTTCCTGATTCGCGACCTTGAAGTTATATTCCCTAAACGTGAGAATATTCAGGCCCAAGGACCTGCAGGCTTTAAAACCATGCATCTAAGTCAGTTATCGTTACAACCAGGTGACCGGGTTGTAGTGGTTTCGGATGGTGTCGTTCAATCTGGAATAGGTGGCCCGGTGACACCATTTGGCTGGGAAATTGGTGGATTAACTAATTATGTACAGGCACTTCTGGTAACAACTCCCGACATCTCGGCACGTGATCTGGCTGCCCGCATTTCCAGCCACAGTCTTTCGAACGACCACATGACCTCCGCTGACGATATCAGTTCACTTGTATTTTATTATCGCGAACCCAGAAAGCTCCTGATTTGCTCAGGGCCACCCTATGATAATTCCAGGGATGCATACCTTGCCTCAAGAGTCGATTCCTTCGCCGGTAAGAAAATCATCTGTGGCGGCACTACAGCCCAGATTCTCTCCCGGGAACTCAACAGGATCATTGACGTTGACCTTTCCACTCCCATGTTTGGAGTCCCCCCTGAATCGAGCATGGAAGGAATTGATATGATAACTGAAGGCATTTTGACGCTTGGAAAGCTTGCCGAAGCCCTGTCGACAGGCAACTTCGATTCGCTTGCCGAAAAAAGCCCCATAGCCAGGATTATCAAATTAGTGATGAATTCTGACATTATTGAGCTCCTCACCGGTACCCGTATTAATCAGGCCCATCAGGACCCTGCCCTTCCCATGGAACTCGAGATCAGAAGAAACGTCGTGAAAAGGATTGCCCGTATCCTGGAAGATAAATACATGAAAGAAGTAAAGGTCAGCTACATATAACCAACAGAATTTAATTGGCGGTTACCGGCAATAACAACAAAAAACTGCTGCACAAACTGTATGGCATTACAACGTATTGTCAACTATTATCGTTAACTCTTCCTGATCAGTGTACTGTACCCATCAATGGGTCAACTGTCCTGCTATTCAGTTTTAACCGGAATATATGACCGGAAATGTCAAAAAAAAGAGGATACAGGTATCGGTTCACAACAACAACCGAGATCAAAAAAACGGGGCAATTCTGGTTCTGTAACCCCTAAAAAACCACATTATTCTACCACAAAACACAAATTCACAAAACACTGATAAACAGCTACCAGACATAGTGTCGGTTCGTAGTGGCTTCGAAGCAGCTTCGAAGCAGTTTCGTATTCAAACGAACCCGCTACGAATTCAAATTGGACAAACCACAAATGAAATATAAATCTGATTTAACAATAACATAGAATAGTTTCACAAAATTTTCGTTGGTAAAACATTTGCAAACCACATCATGAACACAGCACCCGGGGATTTGGTAATATTGCAGCAAGGATTATTAATATGAGATGGAACGATTCACCAGAAACATTTAATTTTGATTAGAATTTTTAATAGGATTATATGAAAGCACCTTCCAATCCGAAGTTAAAAATCCTCCCCAACCGGCTTGATCGGTTGATAGAAGTTATCGGTTGGGTTATACTGGGGCTCTTATGGTGTTTGACTATCTGGGCATTAATAACGATCTCCGGTGATGTTCCTATCCATTTTAACTTTCACGGCGACCCGGACCGGTATGGACCGATAGGCTTCATCATCCTGATACCAGTCATGACAACACTGATACTGGCCGGAATCACATGGCTTAATCGTTACCCTCATATTTTCAATTATCCGGTAAAGATTACCGCCGAAAACGCGCTGAAACAATATACAATGGCCATCCGCCTGCTACGGATAATAAAACTCTCAATTGCACTCATATTCCTGATAATCAATATTTCTATTATCACCACAGCTAATGGAACCATTAAAAACACACCGTTTTGGTCTTCCGCTTCAATTATCGTTTTGATTATCATTATCGTGTTTCTCCCGTTCACGGTCTACCTCTCGAAGTCATCCAGAAAGAAGTAATCTGAACTTATAACGCCTGACTGATGTTTAATTAGAATAATTACTGTCGATGATACTTAATTTATAAACAGCCTGGAGGAAAAAGTCAGATAGAGAGTTATTGAAATCAAAGTTCTTCTTCAGGTTATACCGGATAAAACCTTTTTATCTATGAAACGGATTCTTTTAATCGCTTTGCTTTCATTTCTGGCCAACCAGATAACCCGATCACAGGGGGTAATGGTAACTGATACAGTTGATGCGGTTTCGTTGAAAAATAACCTGATTGGAGAGTCTTCCAGGCAATGCATCGCGGTATATTTACCACTCTCCTATCAACTCTTCAGCGAAAAGCATTACCCCGTAATCTATTATCTTCCCGATTACGGCGAAACCACGGAATACTATCTCGAAGGTTACTACAATGGCTTTTTTCTCGACAAAACGATGAATGAACTTACTTTGAGTTCGAAGATATCGGAGATGATTGTAGTAATTATAAACGGGCACAACCGCCTTGGAGGGAGTTACTTTCACAATTCTCCGGTCACTGGCAACTGGGAAGATTTTGTGGTAAATGACGTGGTAAAACACGTCGACAGTTTGTATCGCACACTGCCACAGAAGGAATCAAGAGCCATACTGGGGATGTCGATGGGAGGCAATAGTGCCTTTCAGATAGCCATGAACCATCCCGATATTTTTGCATTATGTGTAACTCAATGTGCTGATTTTATAAGGCCTGGAGAGATCACCAAAACTCCGATGTTTAGAGATCCACAACAGATCAGGCGAACCTATCACCTGATAGATTATCTGGGACAGTTTTCTTCTGAAGAAGCTCATCGCCAGTACCTGGATACCATTACTTCGTTAAACCGAAAGGGTGACTGGATGATGTTAATGGGATTGGCCTATGGTTCAGCTTTTGCCCCAAACCCATCACTGCGGGCACCTTACTTCGATTACCCCTATTTTCTCACCGAAGACGATGCCCTGATTCTCAACCCAGATATTTTGAAGCGTTATGAAGAGGGGGGCGGTTCGCTGATGGTAAAAGTAAAAAAACATTCCCGTCAGTTAAGGAGGCTAAGAGGAATCGGGTTTGCATACGGGACCGGTGATTTGTTTCGCTGGATACCTGCCGGGAATCAATACCTTGATAGTCTGCTTACGAGCAAGAGGATTAAGCATACTACCTGGGTGAATGAAGGCGGGCATTGTGAACAACTACGACAACAAATGGAAGAAGCGATACTTCCCTTTATAAGCAAACGGCTGGACTTCAATACAGGAAGTTTTCACCACCGCAGGGGAAAAGGCGGAACAAAGAAACAAACCCAAAAGTAAATTGTATTTACCTGCCCTGATGAGGCTTGGCAACCGAAAAGCCTTATTCAGATGTTCATAAACGGAATAAAAGATCTGACTTTGCCTCTTTAGCACGAAGAACCATCATTAAGAATCCTGCCAATACAGATCAGACAATCTTTATATTACCAATTTGATGTATCTGTTCATCCATCACCAGGTTGATTGAAATACTCTCTACATTATTTAGTTCTCAGGAGTAATTCCGTAAAATGCAGATACAGGAAATTGTTCGTGGTTAATCAGAAAATGAAAAGAGATTTTGAAGGATAAATAAAAAAAGGAACCATTAAAACAGGTTCCTTTTGTAATCCGGGTGGAGCGTAAGGGAATCGAACCCTTGACCTTTAGACTGCCAGTCTAACGCTCTAGCCAACTGAGCTAACGCCCCGGATCGTTTGGAGGCAGCAAATGTACAACTATTTTACATTCCGGCAAGAAATTTTTGTAATTTCATCCCCCCGATTGCCTCAGCGGCAGATCGTCTAATGTTATTACACAATCTTTTGCATGTCAAAACTCTATTTAGTTCCTACCCCTATTGGTAACCTTGAAGACATTACTCTCCGTGCGCTAAGAATCCTGAAAGAGGAGGTAGATATTATTCTATGTGAAGACACACGCACATCGGGAAACCTGTTGCGGCACTATGGGATAGATAAGCGATTGGTTGCTCATCACCTTCACAATGAGCATCAGACAGCAGAACGAATTGTACAGCAACTTGAAGCCGGCCAACGGATGGCCCTTGTTACCGATGCAGGAACCCCGGGGATCAGCGATCCCGGCTTTTTACTCGTGCGAGCCTGTGTTGATGCGGGCATTCAGGTTGAGACACTGCCGGGGCCAACAGCCTTTATTCCTGCCCTGGTTAATTCAGGTCTACCCTGCGACCGGTTCTTCTTTGAAGGCTTTCTGCCCCATAAAAAAGGGAGGGCTACCCGTATAGAATATCTTGCAGAATTGGAATACACGCTTGTACTTTATGAATCTCCATTCAGGCTTGCAAAAACATTAGGGCAACTGGCCGATAAATTTGGCCCGGAAAGAAAAGCGGCGGTTTCCCGTGAACTGACAAAACTATTTGAAGAAAACAGAAGGGGAACACTGGCTGAATTATGCGATCACTACCAGAAAAATACTCCCAAAGGTGAAATTGTAATCATCGTGGAAGGGACGGGAAAGAACGGGAAGAGGCAAGCTGATGAAGAATCAAATGATGAGGAGTGATTAACATGATTACCCAATCAGACATAGTTGCCCGTGACTGGCTACATCTGCAGGAATTACTCTTCCGCGACAGTTATGATACAAAGATCGACAGGTTTCGCTCATCTTATGTATATCGCGGGCTCAGCGACAGGAGCTACGAATTAAAGACCAGCCTTATAAGGCTCGGGAGCGCATCAGCTGTTCTGGAACGGCATCTGCTCCGTAATTTCCGTAAATATGCCCGGCGCAATGATGTACCTGGTGATTCGGTATGGAACTGGTTAGCCGTTGCACAACATCATGGATTGCCGACCCGCTTGCTCGATTGGACCTATTCTCCTTATGTGGCTTTACATTTTGCTACAGCAAACCTGACGAAGTTCGATACTGATGGAGTTATATGGTGTGTCAATTACGTAAAGACAAACCAATATCTGCCATCAGCACTTCATGAGCCTCTCAGGGATGAGGGAAGCAATGTGTTCACGCCATCAATGCTTGATCCTGTTTGTAATTCATTACGTCAGCTTGAATCACTTCAGCCCGATCCATTTGCCCTGTTTCTGGAACCCCCTTCAGTAGATGAACGAATTGTAAACCAGCATGCCTTGTTCTCGATGATGTCGAATCCGACCACCTTGTTCAATCCCTGGCTTGAATCCAATCCTGGTATCTTTTTCCGCATTATAATTCCCTCGGCTTTGAAATGGGAAATCCGTGATAAACTCGATCAGGCAAATATCACAGAGCGGGTATTGTTTCCCGGCCTTGATGGCCTGAGCATATGGCTAAAACGGCAATACAGCCCTAAAACAACAGAAACTATATAAAACAAAATGTCATACACTTATAAGTATCCCCGACCCTGCATTACGGTTGATATTATTCTTTTCAGGAAGAAAGCAGGACCAACAGAAGTACTGCTGATTCAACGCGACAAGGATCCCTTTGCAGGAAGATGGGCCTTCCCCGGCGGGTTTGTAGATATGGATGAAGAGCTGGAAGCTGCAGCTTACAGGGAGCTGTTTGAAGAGACCGGAATATCGAATGTTAAACTACAACAATGGAGAACCTTTGGTGCCGTAAACCGTGACCCCAGGCATAGAACCATTACCGTTGTCTACAAAGGTTGGGCTGACGACAATAAGATAGAACCACCTGTAGCTGGTGATGATGCCCGAAACGTAAAATGGTGGCGTATTGATCAGCTTTCTCCGCTCGCATTTGACCATACATTCATTCTGACTGAAGCTCTTCAATCATGCAATGAATGCTGATTTTTTTCACCTGCAGATAGTACCAAAATTGTAATAAACGCTTTAGTAATCCGTCATACCAACTTTATCCTTTCTATATCATGATGTCAGCAGAAAGTACTTCTTCGCGGTCACTCATCCTGGGATGCATGGGGATGGGGGGAGCATGGGATCAAAATCCGGTCTCCGGTGCCGATGAAACAAGAGCAGCAAATGCTGTAGATGCAGCCCTGGAATCCGGGATTTCGATCTTCGACCACGCCGATATATACACCTTTGGGAAAGCTGAAACAGTATTTGGGAGATTGCTTGCATCCCGCCCTTCTCTACGACAGGCAATCCATATACAATCAAAGACCGGGATCAGACTTAACGCCGGTGAAAACGGAAGTACCCATTATGATCTGAGCCGTAATTACATCATTGAGCAAACCCTTGCTATTTTGAAGCGATTACAGACTGATTATCTTGACACTTTGTTTCTTCACAGACCAGACCCCCTGATGGATGGGGCAGAAATAGCTGCCGCGTTTGAATGGCTGCATTCACGTGGGGTTGTCAGATTCTTTGGCGTCAGTAATATGCATCTGAAGCACATCCGTTATATCGCCGGACAGAGCCACTTCCCGATCGTGGCTAATCAACTGCAGTTTAGCCTTGGTCATCGTCTTTTGATAGAATCAGATATATCAGTAAATCAGAAAAATACAGAAGCAACTGCCTCTACTGATGGGTTGCTGGCATACTGCCACGATCAGGAGATAATGATTCAGGCCTGGAGCCCGCTTGACAAAGGGAAGTATCTTCAACCCGACAGCGATGATACAACAACAAAGAATACGAACCGGAAAGTTCACGAGTTGGCTGATCGCTATCAGGTACCGCCAGAGTCAGTCTTATTGGCATGGCTGTTCGCGATGCCTGTCAGAGTTGTTCCGGTAATTGGAACGCTAACGCCTTCTAGAATAAAGGCTTGTGCCAGGTCGCTTGACGTAAGACTATCAAGAAAAGATTGGTATGATTTATGGATTACTGCACGCGGAGTTCCTTTGCCCTAAATCGGGTAAACCACTACATCACAGAATAAAGCAGTAGACATTTTATAAACTGAAGAATGAAGAACTACCAATTAATAGTATTCTTAAGTGTTGTTTTAATTATTTATTCCCTTCTGAACTGGATGCTTTTCACCAGGGGATTACAGGTCTTCCAACAAGGGATGCAAGCCAGAATATGGTATACGTGGGTGTTTTGGATTCTGGCAGCTTCTTATCCAATGGCCCGGATTTTAGAACGTGCATGGTTATCGCCTGTTTCTGATTTTCTCACCTGGGTAGGCTCATTCTGGCTAGCTGCTTTTTTCTATTTCTTAATTGCTTTGATTGTCATCGACTTGTTCCGTCTGGCCAATTGGGTAATCCCTTTCTATCATCTTTTGGCAGGTAATGACCCATCAAAGGCCCGACTTGTCATCTTTCTCATTACAACCGGTGCTGTAGCGATCACGTTGATTGCCGGCCATATCAATGCCGTCACAACGAAGGTGACCCGTTACAATATCCACATTAATAAGCAGACTGAGTCAGGAAAAAAGATACGAATAGTTGCAGCATCAGATATTCATCTGGGAACCGTAATCGGACCAAGGCGATTAGGAAAATTGGTTCAATTGATTGAAAAACAGGAGCCCGATATCGTACTACTTGCAGGTGATGTTGTCGATGAAGATCTTGCCCCGGTAGTCAGGAATGATCTGGGGAGTTTACTTTTAAAAATAAAGGCTCCTATGGGAGTATACGCCATAACAGGTAACCATGAATATATCGGAGGTGCGTCAAGGGCTGTAAAATATCTGTCAGAACATGGTATTCAAATGTTACGCGATACAAGTGTTATGATAGATAATTCCATCATTATAGTCGGGAGAGAGGATCGCGACAGGGAACGGTTCTCGGGGATGGCAAGAAAAAGTATTGGCGACCTGCTATCCGGGATTGATCAGTCGAAGCCGATAATACTGCTCGACCATCAGCCGTTTAACCTGAAAGAAGCTTCTGATGCCGGTATTGACATTCAAATCAGCGGGCATACTCACCACGGGCAAATCTGGCCTTTGGGGTACATCACGCGGGCTATCTTTGAATTAAGCAGCGGCTATTTAAAGAAAGGTGACAGCCATTTTATCGTATCAACCGGTTATGGAAGCTGGGGCCCTCCTGTACGGACAGGGAACAGGCCTGAAGTCGTTGTCATCGATCTGGCATTTGCAGAACAAACGACATTAGAATAAATATACTACTAAGGCTCACCATCATCCAAATAAACGCATTACATTTGTAAATCATCTGAATTAGTAATTATGAAAAAAATTATACCCGGATTTATAATACTGATACTGGCTTCAGGATTAATTCATGCACAGGTTGTACTACAAAGCACGATGGCCCCTTTACCAGGTTCAATGCTCTCGTTTCAGGAATTGGATGATCCTGCTTCATTCACATTTGCCCGCCAGGGTGAAAACCTTGTATGGGATTTTACTGGGTTGGGTTCTCATTCCATCGAACCAGTGATTTATGTTGATCCGGCTACAACTGGCTACCCGACAGCCTACCCTACTGCCAATCTGGCTGTCAACATGGAAGAAGGATTAGGGTATATTGAAAACAACTCAAATCAGGAACTGCTCCTTGGCGTTGTGGGCGATCCTGGCAATGGTGTACAATCCATGCCATTTTATCCGGCAATGCCATTATTCGATTTTCCGTACACCTATGGAAGTTCGATGAATACGACATCACAAATCAGAGTAAAGATGGATGGTGCTTCTTTCGGGATACCTGCAACTGATTCTGTAAAATACCATATGACGCTGACCACAATCAGGGATGTAGTGGGTTGGGGAACATTGATTCTGCCAGACGGAACATACGAAGGTTGTCTGCTTGAGAAGTCGCAGACAATTCAGGTAGATAGCGCCTGGATGAAGGTAGTCATTCTTGGATGGATTCCTGCCCCTGGTTATCCATCTACGACATATGACTCATCCTATCGATGGCTTACAGGTGAGATGCTTCACCCTTTTGCTGAAGCAAACCTGGGTGAAGGCGGTTCTATTGAAAGCGTCACCTATTTTAAAGGACTCAATGTATCATCTGGATCACCTGTCTCGGGGGGAGATTTCAACCTTCATCCCAATCCTGCAGTCGATTACATTACTATAAGAAATTCCGGACAGGCCGCAATAGAAAGAATAGACTTATTTTCAACTGACGGAAGACAATTTGAAACGATAACCCGGAAATCGGGGACAACAAATACCATGGTTAACGTGAGTAACTTAAACCCGGGTATCTATATTCTGGTGATTTATACTACCACTGGTGAAAGGATTGTAAAACGGTTAGTTAAACAATGATCATTTGCAGCTTCATTGAGGTTTTTGAACATTGAAACAGCACAATCAACCGGAAAATGAAGCAGATGCAATCGTAGTTCGCGAACATATATTTGTTATTCACCAGATTAATTCTTACTTTTGCCGCCCTTATTTAAACTTTACATAAGGTGAATCGCCTTAAAGAATTTATCATTTCATATGGAGGTTTGAAACTTGGAAATCACACGTTTGAGTATGACGTAGATGATAAGTTTTTTGCCTGCTTCGAAGAATCAGAATTAAGCAGAAGTCTGGTTCATATAGCTGTCAGCATGGAAAAGACAGAGCGAATGCTTGTGTTTAATTTTTTGCTGGATGGTTTCGTAGAGGTTGTCTGTGATCGTTGTGCCGGAGAATTTGATTTGAAGGTCAATGGAGAAGAGACATTGATTGTCAAGTTTGGAGAAGAAGCTATTGAAGAGGACGACAATGTGCTGGTATTGCCACATGAGGAAACACGTATTGATTTATCAGGAGTAATCTACGATTATATAAATCTGTCGATCCCATTTAGAAGAATTCATCCCGAAAATGACGATGGTACTTCAGGTTGCGATCCTGAAATGCTGGAGAGAATCGAAGCACTAAAACCTGCAGAACCCACTGATCAACGGTGGGATTTATTAAAAAACATTAATCCTGAGAATTAAAATTCATTTTTCATAAACCTGTAAATCGTTTAAAAAATGCCAAATCCAAAGAGAAAGTGGTCGAAAACACGCACTGCGAAACATCGGACCCACTATAAAGCTACCGCCCCAACCATTGCTTCGTGCAGTAACTGTGGCTCACCAGTACTCTACCACAGAGTGTGCCCCGAGTGTGGCTACTACCGCGGCAAGCAGGTTCTGGAAGTTGCTGAAGCTAAATAAGCCGGTTTGATATCAAACCACGCTAAGCATGAGATTAGGAATTGATGTTATGGGCGGGGACAATGCGCCAAAAGCTACTGTAGCTGGTGCAGTCCTTGCTCGTAATTCCCTGGGCACCAATGATCGTATTGTTTTAATTGGTGACAGGACTCTTATACTTCAGGAACTTGAATCGCTTCACGTTTCTCCGGAGATATTCGATATTGTTCATGCCCCGGATGTCATTGGGATGGATGAAAGCCCTACAAGGGCTTTTACCGCCAAGCCTGATGCCAGTATTACTGTCGGCTTTAGAATGCTTCTTGAAAAAAGGATCGATGCGTTTTCAAGTGCCGGCAACTCAGGTGCTATGCTTGTAGGATCAATATACAGCGTGAACACCATTCAGGGAATAATTCGTCCGGCAACTTCAACGGTATTACCACGAGAAGATGGCGGGGTGAATTTTTTATTAGATGTAGGGACTAACCCGGATGTTCGTCCTGATGTGATGTATCAGTTTGCCATTCTAGGCAGTGCCCTTGCAAGCACCGTGTATCATGTTGATAACCCCCGAGTAGGTTTATTAAATATTGGACATGAAGATAAAAAGGGAAGTTTGCTGGTACAATCGGTATTTCAGTTAATGAAAGACTCCCGTGACTTTAATTTCATCGGTAACATTGAAGGCCGTGACATCTTCCGTAATAAGGCAGATGTAATAGTATGTGACGGATTTACCGGTAATGTGGTATTGAAAGAAGCTGAAGCGATCTACCGGATTATGATGAAACGTGGTATCCGTGATGAATACTTCGATAGATTTAATTATGAAAACTATGGCGGGACGCCAATGCTGGGAATCAATGCTCCGGTAGTTATCGGACATGGAATCAGTAATGATGTAGCTATTAAAAATATGATTTTGCTCTCAGGTGACATTTGTAAATCGAGAATGATAAAGCAAATCCGTGAAACGGTTCATGCTTACATGAATGGAACCGAGTAACAGTGTTTTCAGAAAATTAAATACAGATTAATAAGATGCAAGGTATTAGAGCTGCGATAACCGGCATAGAAGCCTTCGTGCCTGATTATATCCTTACCAACGAAGAACTTAGCCAGATGGTCGACACAACCGATGAATGGATCATGACACGCATCGGAATTAAAGAACGACACATTATAAAAGAACCAGGAGAAGGTTCAAGTTTTGTAGGGACAGAAGCCGTGAAGCGGTTACTGTCAAAGACCAATACAAAGCCCGAAGAAGTTGAGTTGTTGATCTGCGCAACCGTAACACCAGATCATCAATTCCCTGCTACTGCCAATATTATTTGCGATAAAACAGGGATTAAAAAGGCGTTTAGTTTTGATATCAATGCTGGTTGTTCCGGATTCCTGTATGCCCTGGCTACCGGTGCTAAATATGTCACCTCCGGCCTCTATAAAAAAGTAATTGTTGTAGGTGCAGAGAAGATGTCATCCATTGTTGATTATACAGATCGGGCAACCTGCCCGATTTTTGGGGACGGATCGGGCGCTGTTTTACTTGAGCCAACAACCGACCCTGAAGCTGGAATTATTGATGAAATATTGCAATCTGATGGATTCGGGCGTATTCACCTGCATCAAAAAGCTGGAGGCTCAGTAAAACCACCAACGCATGAAACGATCGATGCACGTGAACATTATATTTATCAGGAAGGACAACCGGTTTTTAAATATGCCGTCTCTAATATGGCTGACGTGTCAGTTGAAATCATGGAACGGAATAATCTATCATCCAACGATATTGCTTGGCTTGTTCCTCATCAGGCCAATATGCGTATCATTGAAGCTGTTGCCCGACGAATGGGTCTTGAAAAAGAAAAGGTGATGATTAACATTGAACGTTATGGCAATACCACTTCAGCGACTCTTCCTCTTTGCCTCTGGGAGTGGGAACCACGCCTAAAGAAAGGTGACAACATCATTCTGGCAACTTTTGGAGCTGGGTTTACTTGGGGAGCAATTTATTTGAAGTGGGCTTATGATCCTAAATAGTCTTTGAGGAGACATTTTCTTGACCCGAATATCATAAATGATATTCGGGTTTTTATTTAACACAATCATGCCCTCAGGTGAAATTGAATCTCATGCGGTCAAATCTATAAACTCAACCAACTAGGGACAAGATATCTGGGAAACCATGAGGTCAAATAATTTCCTCTATTTTTTTTCCAGATCCTTGTATGAGATTTAAAAGAGAAATCGTAATCAGAGTGATAAACATAAACCACAGGAAGAGTGCTGCCCCGGATTGTGTTCGATAGAGCCAGGTGCTTAAGTTTCCAATGATAATCCACTGTATTATATATATGGTTGTAACATTTCTTCCTACCCAACTAAGGTTTCGCAAACCCGGAATAATCCTGATGAAATATTCCAAACAATAAGCGAGAACCCCAGCGGAAACAATCGCCCACCCAAAAAACAGAAAGTTGTGATGATAGTATAAATGAAGGTTTGTGCTTATATGCCAGCCATAACATACACCTGCAAGAAATAGTAATGTAACTACAGACTTAACAATCCTGTTCCCCGAATAACTCCATACATAAGGATTCTGACCTGCTAATGCAGATGCAGCCATTCCAGCTAACACATACGCCAACCAGGGAAAAAGGGGAAAGTAGCTCCACCATGCAAAATTATCCGCTATAAATGGGCGGATATATCGCCATATACCTGATGCAGGAGAATCACTCCCAATAATCGGCGTTAGGATGATTACAACTATAGCTGCAAGCATCAGTGCCCACCATTTTGTATAGAGAATCCTCTTCAATAAAGACACAATGAACAAAGATAGACCGGCCAGAAAAAGGATGTCTACTCCAAACAAATAGGCAAGCCTGTCTATTTGAATTGTTCCCAAAAACGAATGTATAAACAGATTTGCATTTAAAGCAATATTAAGCAACAATCCCATTGCCAACAACTTAGCAGCCCTTCCTAATTCCGTTTTCAACGGTTTTGATCTGTGGGCATACCAGCCCATTATCAGCATAAAGACCGGAGCAGCAGGGAAACCTCCTAAAAAAAGAGAGATTCGGCCACCTACTGAATTAAAGAACTCGTAACTCGCGAATTGCTCGTTTATATGTACCTGGATCATCAGGATCACAGCAAGGCCTTTTAAAACATCAGGTAACAGGTTACGCCTATTCATGGTAATATTCGATTGCTGATTGTATTGATCTATCCCTTCAATGAGGCAATTTTAAAATACCGCTTAATTGATCCATTGAGATATATTGAAGGTTAAAGGTAAGCTTTCTTTCATTAGCCTTTTCAACGAGTACCCTGACCTGGTCTTTGGCACAATTGATCAGAACACTTAATAAGTTGGTCAAATCAGGATTATGGATTTTGGCTTCGAACTCTAAATACTTGTACAGGTTATATTCCCCCAGTTCAAAACAGGATGCCAGAGCATCGTTTTGTGATGATTTTCCATTGTTTGTCAGCTTATTAAACTGATCGGTAATTCCGGAAACGGAATATCTACCCGGGAAATGAGGGAGGACAGGATCATCAAGATGGTTCTTCAGGAGCAGAAGATGAGCTGCCTCTGACTGATTTAAGTTTGACAACCCTATCTGTTGAAATTCCGGCATTGGATAAATCACAAGGAAATAATTACAGACATCTGAAGTCATCCATTGCTGTTCTCTGATGTATAGAAGTATTTCCTTCTCTTCCTGAGAGAGTGGTATTATCTCTTTGTTTTGCTGCAATGTGCAAACATAGGAATTTGTATTAATCTGTGATCCTTGAAAAACAACTAACAGAAGGATAAAACAGGGAAATATTACACGCATAACCATAGCTTTTAAGTCTGTTTTATAACATTCAGTATAACTATGAAAGCCTCAAATAAGAATGGTTTAATGAGTTGATTATCTGTTGTAATATTATCCTGTAAATAAATTACAGAGCATCTTCATTACTCCCTGAGAATATGCGAAGTATAATTTTAAACCTACAGGTTTTTGAGTTGGTCAATTTGCCGGCGATCTGATTTTGTCGGACGACCTGTACCCCGGGGACGATATTCATTGTTGAATTCCCTGATAAGTTCAACTCTTTCATACTCCTCAGACGGAGTAAGATCTTCCAGATAATCAGGAACAAGTTTAGCCCCAACCCTGTTATGGAGTAAAGCGGTTACTTTCACCGTCCTGAGTAGTGGGTTAAGATGAATCTCTATAATATCACCAACTTTCGGGATCCGGCTGGCCTTCACAGGTTGGCCCTCCACTTTAACCCTTCCATTCTTACAGGCTTCGGTAGCTAAAGATCTGGTTTTATATATCCTTACAGCCCAAAGCCATTTGTCGATACGTACCTCCCCGGAAGCCATGGCAGTTATTTTTCACGGAAATAAATTTCAATAGGAACCCCTGAGAAATCGAATTTCTCACGCAAACGGTTTTCGACAAACCGTTTATACGGTTCTCTTACGTATTGCGGCAGATTACAGAAGAACACAAATGACGGGTAATGTGTCTTCAACTGGGTAATATATTTAATTTTAACATACTTCCCTTTTGTCGATGGCGGTGGAGATGCATGTACTACAGGAAGCATCACCTCGTTCAACCTGGCAGTTGGAATACGACGACTACGCGATTGATACACTTTTATCGCCATTTCAAGTGCTTTAATCAGTCGTTGCTTTGTTTTTGCTGATGTAAACACGATCGGGATATCATCAAATGGTTGCAGCCGCTTTCGCAAGTCAGCTTCAAACTCTTTCATGGTATTATTACTCTTCTCAACCAGATCCCATTTGTTAACCACGATAACAATTCCCCGGTGGTTTTTCTGCATGAGACCAAAAATATTCATATCCTGCGATTCGAAACCAAGAGTAGCATCAAGCATGAGGATACAGACATCAGAATGTTCAATGGTTCTGACTGCTCGCATAACTGAATAGAACTCGATGTCTTCATTCACCTTCCCTTTTCTCCTCAGCCCTGCTGTATCCACAAGATAAAAGTCGAATCCAAACTGATTAAAACGCGTGTAGACAGAGTCACGTGTAGTACCAGCGATAGGTGTAACAATATTGCGATCGACACCCAATAAGGCATTAATCATTGACGATTTCCCCACATTAGGCCTCCCAACCACAGCTATTTTGGGGAGATCAGCATGAGGATCATCAGTCGTATCAGTAGGTTCAAAGCTCCTGACTATTTCGTCAAGCAAATCTCCAGTACCTGATCCACTTATTGCAGAGATTTCCCAGGGAGTTCCCAGTCCCAGGCTATAAAACTCTGCTGCTAAAATGCCACGCTTAGGATTGTCTATCTTGTTAGCTGCAAGTACAACTGGTTTACCCGAACGACGAAGCATAATCCCCACTTCAATATCCAGGGGAGTAATCCCTTCGACAGCATCTACCAAAAAAAGAATAACATCTGCTTCCTCGATGGCAAGAGCTGCCTGTTTACGGATTTCTTCTTCAAAAATATCATCCGACCCCATTACATAACCACCTGTATCTATCACCGAGAATCCTATTCCATTCCAGTCGGAACGGCCGTAGTTTCTATCACGTGTGACTCCACTTGTAGGGTCAACAATGGCAGGTCGTCCTCCAACTAATCTGTTAAAAAGAGTTGACTTACCCACATTGGGTCGTCCTACAACAGCAAGAATATTTGACATATAATTTTTTCCTAATCGTTGTTATAACCAAAATGCCGCAACAGTCGCGGGTCATCACGCCAATCTTTAGCTACTTTCACATTCATCTCCAGAAACACTTTTCTTCCGGTGAATGCCTCGATATCTCTACGTGCATGTGTTCCAACCTTTTTTAACATTCTACCTCCCTCTCCTATCAGAATCGGTTTCTGCGATTCCCGGGAGCAATAGATTATAGCGCTTATGCGCAGCAATTTAGGCTCTTCAAGGTAGCTATCGATCACTACCTCTGTACTATAAGGCACTTCTTTATCATAAGTTAAGAGTATCTTTTCACGGATGATCTCAGCTACTATAAAACGCATATGCCTGTCGGTAAGGTCTTCCTTATCATAATAGGCCGGACTTTCCGGAAGGTTCGCCAATATCTCTTCCAGAACCCTCTCCTTGTTAAAACCTTCCTTCGCTGAAGCAGGAATAATAACAGCCCCCGGAAATACACCTTTCCAAAACTCTATATCATCCATCACCTTTTCTTGCGTGGATGTGTCAATTTTATTTATGACCAGGATGATTGGAACATTTGAATCAATTATCCTTTTAACAATACGCTCATCAGGTCGGTGTTCTCCAATTTCAGTTACATACAGAAAAATATCAGCATCAGTAAGCGAACCCTCTACCTCACGCATCATGAACTCTTGCAATTTATAATTAGGTTCAAGAATTCCAGGGGTATCAGAGAACACAACCTGATAATCGTCGCTGCTCAGAATCCCGAGAATGCGGTGGCGGGTAGTCTGCGCCTTATTTGTGATGATGGAGAGTCGTTCTCCTACCAGACTGTTCATCAGCGTGCTTTTCCCTACATTAGGTCGACCGATGATATTTACGAAGCCAGCTTTATGTGTCATTAAAAAAATTTAAGCAAAATTCTTGCTAATTCAAGAAAAGCAATTACCTTTGCAGTCCGTTTGCAAAGATACATAAATTTCGGGTCGAAGCAAGAAACATATTGATTGCGAATAAAATAAAGACCTGACTTTCAAACATAAAGACATATTGCGGGGTGGAGCAGAGGTAGCTCGTCGGGCTCATAACCCGAAGGTCGTAGGTTCGAATCCTGCCCCCGCTACTAAAAAACCCGATGCATCAGCATCGGGTTTTGTCATTTGATAAAACTATTGTTTTAAAAGCTTCTCTTTTTAGCACTATTCAAAAATAGACAATCTATTGTTCAACCGTTAAAATTTATTCAAAAACTTAAATGTAAAGTTGCAAAATTGGAAGCTAGATTTGCAAAAATCAGGATATAACCTGACAGTCGGGAGTATTTTTCCAGCATGCGGTTGCGTTTTGTAAGGTGTTTTCTCCTGAAATACTCATAGAAGTAAAGGAAGAGCAGCTTTGCCCCCATCGACTATTCCATTCGGATAGATTACTAAGGGCAGGTTGATCACCATCAGAGCCTGTTTTCGCTTCTCCCGCCAGACTCAGATTTGCTTCTTTTGGAACCAACGTATTTAACATCTTGTTCTTTGCGAATTCAAATGTCTTATTCCGGAAAATTGATCAGAGCACCCAAAAATCATAATTCCTTTGTACAAAATAATCTTTAATTATTCTGGTAAATATAGCAGCAACAGCTACTCAAAGATGGCTAAATACTTAATCAGTCCCCCTCCTCTATCCATCCGTGTTTGATATGCCTCAGGATTTCCTTCTCCAAATAACAAAACTACTCTCCAAAAATTGGGTGAGTAATTACACCAAAACTCTTCCCTTCATCAACAAATTTTCAACTTCTCTAAACTTTTTTAAGTGCAAATTGGTCACAAAAACTCATTTTTTAACATTCTGATTATTTGCTGTTTATAAATTAATTTTTGACTCAGCTATAACAAATTCACACCAAAGATAGGGCAAAGATATGTTTTCCTTATGAAATGCCTATGTTTATTGTAATTATGGCGTATACTATATATGTATGCAATATAACTATATAAAATTCCTGGCACGAAAATTGACACCCATATTATACAGGCCTAAAGCCTCGGATGATCAGCAAAACAATATTAGAATTTTGGGCCGACAGCTTCTTTAAGAATCCATTTTGCTCATGGTTATAGCCCCGAAATGATTAAAACAATTATCAAAAGGTCTTGAATATTCTTTTTATCATAGTCTTTTCATAATGCCAGCCAATGGTGCTATGTTCATTGTCGGGTACAGGGCATTATTTCAATCCGCTAAGTTGATTTTTTCACTTTCAGTTAAACGATTGTCTAAATTCTAAAGGCGAAAGATTAGTTTTTGTCCTGAATAGTTTACTAAACGATTGTGAATGCTCAAACCCTAAGTGAAAAGCTATTTCGCTTACCGACAAATTTGTTGTCGATAGCATCTCTTTTGCTTTTTCAATTAGTTTGTCGTGGATATGTTGTTGCGTACTTTGCCCTGTGAGTGAACGCAACATATCGCTTAAATAGCGGGGTGAAACACTTAATTGCTCTGCCAAATACCCAACAGTCGGCAGTCCATTATTTAACGTTTGCTCATCCTCAAAACAGGCGTTCAACAGATGCTCCATTTTAGAAAGCAAGTCATTGTTTACCGCTTTTCGGGTGATAAACTGCCTTTCGTAAAACCGGTTACTATAGTTGAGCAACAAATCGATTTGTGAAAGAATAATATCCTGCGTATGCCTGTCTATATGCCGGTATTCTTTGTCTATCTTTTGAAAAATCTCAATAACATTTTTCTCTTCCTGATCGGAAAGGTGTAAAGCTTCATTGACCGAATACGAGAAGAAGCCATAGTTTTTTATCGTGGTTGCCAAAGGGTGTTTTAATAAAAAATCAGGATGGAACATCAGCATATAACCCTGCCCGCATTCTTCCCTTATTTCCCTGATTTCAGAAATACTGAGCGATTGTACCTGTTTGGGAGCGATAAAATTCATCGTTCCTTTATTGAAATCATAGTATTGCTGCCCGTATTTGATTTTTGTAGTAACCTCTTTTTTTAACGAAACGCAGTAGAAATTCACAAAAAACTGTTCCCATATTCTATTTTCATCGGGCTTCAACCCCGAAACATCAATGACACTCACGAGCGGATGTAATGGTTCAGGTAGTAATAATTGCTGATGAAATTCGGATATAGAATTGATAATATACATCTTGTTTTACAAAATTAAGAAAAGTAACTGCCCTGGAAAAGGCAGTTACCAGGTTTTTAATTTCTACAAAAATTGTTGCCCGATTTCTTTTCTGAACGATTCTTTTCCTATTTCCAATCGTCTTTCATACATCATATTGGCATCAACACCAGCCAGATAACGTATCTGGTCTTTATTATCAGTTGCCGCATCATAAACTACTTCGGCTATTTGTTCGGCTGTTGATGCGCTTTTCATCATTATATCAACAACGCTCAATAGCTTATTCTCGATATTTGAATATTCTGCCTGTTTATTAAAATCAAGTGACCGTCCGGCAAAATCGGTTAAAATTCCACCAGGTGCAATGGTTTTAATACCAATACCAAATTTACTTAATTCGAACGACATACTTTCCGACCAGCCTTCCAATGCAAATTTCGTAGCATGGTAAACAGAGTGTAACGGAAAGCCCATAAACCCACCAATAGATGTTGTTGAAATAAACAAGCCGCTTTTCTTTTCTCTGAAATACGGAATAAATGCCTGTGTAATTCGCAAAACCCCAAGCAAATTTGTATTGATTTGACGAACTATTTTCTCGTCAGTCAATCCTTCCAGTGCCCCCATAAGCCCATACCCGGCATTGTTAAAAACCACATCAATATCGTGTAATGAAATGGCTTTCTTTACCGTAGCTTTTATCTGCTCTGAATCGGTCACATCAAGGGGTAACATCAATATGTTGCCCAACCGGGATAGCTCTGTTTCGTTTTCAGGATTCCGCATGGTAGCAATTATATTCCATCCTTTACTTTGAAATAATCTAGCGGTTGCTTTTCCTAGTCCTGAAGAAGCTCCGGTTATGAAGATTGTTTTTGCCATTGTATTATTTGTTTAAATTTTACAATGCAAAGTTGAGTAGAATAAAAGCGCTATATGTTGCCAAATTGAGTCAGGTTGTAGCCAAAATTACGTTTACACAAACTGGTTTTGTCATATGCCCAACTTTGATTAGAGTTGGTTTGCGGGAGCTCGCCGGACACCTCATTATACACCTTTAAAGCCCTTGAAAGCGAGCTCCAAACTTGCTAATTATTCTGAAACCAACATGATGTATTCACTGTGAATAGCACGCCCATTATCTTCTATTCATTCTCAATCGCGAACCTGAATCCAAATACAGGAAGTTTACCTTGCATAAGATCCAAATCCTCAGACCTTTTGAAACCAATATTCTCGTACATTTTCCATGCTGTCATCATTGCTTTTGTTGTATGAATAATTACCTGACGAAGGTTTTTGTTCTTTGCCCTATTGATACATTCCAACGTCAAAAGCTTTCCCACTCCCTGTTTACGGGCTATTGAATCAACCGCCAGTAATCTGAAACCTCCTGAATTTTTCTCCCTTGTTGCAATACCTCCTGAACCATAATATTGCATATCACTGAAATTAACCACTGCCCCGAGTAATTTATTGCCAGATGTAACGGCTATAATTATTTCCGTTTCTGGTTTGTTTGTTAACTCTCCAACATTGCTTAGCATTCTATAATAGTCAGGTTGTTCACTTTCTTTTGGAAAACCATCCAGTTGCGAATAAACCCTTACCATTAGTTGTCCTATTTCAGCGTATTCTATCTGTTTTGCATTTCTTATCAATATGTCTCTATCATTTAGCATAATTATTTATTTTGATATAAGATTTCAAAAGGCGTAAAAGGCAAACAATATACGTCGAATATTAAATTGAATTTTAAGTAGTGCATCAAAGAATTAGGTGAGGATAGGTAATATTTTAACATAAGATTGGAGAAATAACCTAGTTACCTAAGAAATTATTGATTCTCATTTCAGCGTTTTCTCTCAGGTTGTAATAATAAAAAGAAATATCAAAGCTGTGATAAACTCCTAAACCCAACGCCCCAGAAATCTTAAACATAGCACTATCGTTCACGCTGCTACACTCAAGGACACCCTTATTCAGGTTAATAATAGCGTCGGCAAAACCGAGTACTTTCCCGAAATTTCCCAGACTGTCAATCGGCATATAAGACCCCAGACTTTCGGATACTGTAGCTAATGTCTCATCTTTTTTCCAGTTTATAGGATTTATAACCAACCCGATTTGGTTTCCCATCACAAGATTTGCCCCGGCAACTACAGATGGTGATTGCGTGTTATATGAAATTATTACTCCAGTATCATCAGCCCCTTCCGCAAATTTAAGATGCGGGTTGGCATTTATAAACTCAGCAGTAATGGGATATCCTATAACATAAGCACAAATCATACGTGAATATATATCAGGATTATCATGCATGTAATTTTTCAGTAAAAGCAATAATACATTAGCACCTTCTGAATGTCCCACGAGAATGAACGGCTTGTTGTTGTTATAATGCTTAATATAATAATCGAATGCAGCAGTAACATCTTTTGCCGGGATGCTGTCGATTACATTCCATCGTTGGCCTTCGGGCAAATTCAATACATAACCGGCATCTGCCTGCCTGTAAAAAGGCGCAAATATATTTCCTACAGTCTCGAAAGCAGTTGCCTCTACATCAAACGCTTTCTTTGAACCTTGGTGCATATCCGGGTTATCAATTGCACAAAAATTTGCTTCAGAAGAATCCTTTTTATGCCAAGATGCAGGATAGAGATAGAAAATGTCAACATCCTTTGTACAAGCGGCCGGAAGCGACAACCAATATTCCGATTTAGAATAATCAGTAACAGATTCCTGCTCCGGAATCTCTGACTTTTCACAAGAAAATAGTGATATTAAACAGAATGTTACTAAAAATGGAACTAACTGTCTTAACGTAATTTTCATAATTCGTTTTTTTAATCAATCCTATCCTCAGGCTTTTCGGAGTCACCCGGTTTCTGGACTGGTCTCCGGTATCCTCTTTTGTAACAATATTACTGATTTTTTCATTTTGATGATAAAAAACTTCATCTCAGACATATTACGGGGTAATATCGTGTATATGCACTATAAAGGAAATCGTGGATACCCTTCCAACGGTCCTGTGAAGTCTTTTGTCTCGTTCTGGACATCTTATTAATATTAAGCAAGACTTCTTCACCATATAGTCTTTATTGCCTTCGCATTGTAAAATGGAAACTTCATGCTCTTCGGGAGGAGTCTGCCCAAAGCTGGACCACGACCTCATTTCTATAACAGTACAGTCAAGGTATTGCCTTATTACTATGGGGAAATTTTGCTTCAGACAAAAGTGATTTTGATTTATTTGGTGTCTATCAACAAATAAAATTGTTTATAAAACCAGGAGCAAAACCAAGTCGAAAACACCTTCCTGATTTGAGAGCATGATAGAAAAACATCTGTAAAGGTTCTAACCACTTCAAAACATGCTTGGCATCACCAGCCATTTTTACAGCTAAATCATGTCAGTTAAAGCCCAATAACGGCAACTGACTGTATTCCTTCCACATCTAACCTTCTGAAATAAATTGAGGTATAAAAAAAACCGGCCTTAGCCGGTTTTTTTCAAAATGCAAGAAAATACTATCTCACAATAACCTTCTGAACAACATTTCCTCTTTCGGTAATTACACGAACAACATATAAACCCGAAGGAATATTACTGAAATTCAAAGTATTATTCAACAATGAAGTAACATCTGCACGTTGGATAGTTTTTCCAAGGGCATCAACCAATTCAACAGCAATACACTGAGTTCCTTCAGCACTTAGCCTTACATTTATTACACCATTCGAAGGATTAGGATATACAGTGAAGTTAACTGTAACAGAATGGTCGATAACGCCGGTGTAATCAGCAGCGCAAATGTAATCGTACTTGACTGTGGTTTTCGTGGAATCTGCATTACTGGAGGTTAGCGATACATCGAAAAGGCCTGCATTTGGGTATACAGTACGGGGATTCTGCTCATTACTCGTTGCTGGGCTGCCACCTTCAAATGTCCATTCCCAGTTAGTAAAGCCAGGACTTGATAAGTCGGTAAACTGTACTTCGGTCTCGATAGCAGGGGTAGTCGTACTGGCTGTAAAAGCAGCCCACATAGGTGAGCGTTCGATTCCAAAGAAAGTCAGATATTGCTGCATCAGATTCTGCTTGGTTGAAGGGAGTGTAGCATCTGTCAATCCTCCAAATTCCAAAGATGAGCCAATGGTTTTATAGGTTGAGGCATCATTGGCGATTGCAACGTCAAATGGCAAAGCCTGATTACTTAAAATAGTGAAAGCTTGATTCTTAGGCTCCAGTTTATCAATATAGTTTTCATCGCCACTAAAGGTAAAGTTCATTCCTTCAGCAAAAGTACCTGTCTTTCCGATCACGTTTGTAATATCGCCTCCATTATCGCCTTTACCATTAATATTAAACATGGGATGAAGATTGGTGGGATTACTGATCTGGTCATAATGCCATGTATCGCCACCTTCCATATAGAGACGACCTCCTCCATTGAGGAAGTTTACCATCTTTTGTGCTTCGGCCGTTGTAAGCACGTGCGCATTGGGGGATGTTCCCAGGCATATGAAAATCGACTGGTATAGTTCTGGTGTTGATGTCATAGTGGTGGTATAGTCAGCTGTAATTGAAAGAGATTGAACAGCGGTCTGTATTGCAGGACCTGAATTTGTGTTTCCATCAAGATCAATTACCAGTACGGGAATACGTCCAACAACCAGATCAAAAGATTGAGAAACCTGCAGGTTGTATTCGCCATTAAGAAGCAGTTCGAAGTTTACGGAATGTCCACCGGGTGTAAACTCAGCCACAGTGACATTAAAAAGTTGCTCGCCATATGAATTTGGTTCCATATCACCATAAGAGGTACCAGAACTATTTACCGTGATAAAAGGATCTCCCGTGGCCAATGTACCGATTACGGAATAAGCAGCAGCACTTCCGCCATTTTTTAATCTGACTTTGATATCCGCAGTTTCACCAGGATCAAGACGACCATTGTTATTTCCAAGGGGATCGAGAACTTCGGTTATGACCAGATTGAGTGCTGGAGCATGCATCTCCATAGTAAATTGGCTGGCCCATTCATCACCATTATCCTGACAAAAGGTTTTGAAGGTTACCATATGCCCGTCTGGGACGTTGTCGGCAACCTTAACAGTAAATGCATCAGGCAAACCAACCACCTGCCCGGCAGGAACAGCACCATAATTCTCTGTAGAATCAATCAGCGTAATATAAGGATCATCTGTCCTAAGCTTTACAACAGCATCTGTTGTAGGCTCAACACCAATATTCTTCATTCCAATATTCAACAATAAAGTTTCAGAATAATCTGCCTGCTGATTGTTGTTCCCGGAAACATCATTGATCTGATTGTTATTGTAAATAACATATGGTCCATTTGCAGGAATTACAGGAATTTCTGCCAAATAAGGAATACGGTTGTATTGTGTAAGTGCTATGGTAAGAGTATCGTTGACATTAGTCAAAGCGTTAAAGGTGATTTCTACCTGTCCGTTTGTAACAATCCCGCTACCCAAGATCTCTCCGTTGACAGATGCTACTGCTCTGGCTCCATTAGCATTTGAATTAATTACAAAAGATGTACTTCCAAGAAAGATGGTCGGATTATGATTGGCGCTGATCTCTGTTGGATTATCAGTACGAACAACAACAGAAGGGTCACCAAAAATCAACCAGGTATCAGTCATTTCATTTCCTCCGGAACCGTATTCATCATTCATCAGCATACACCCTTCCATCGAAAGAGCCCCAAAAGTACGACGAATGTTGGCGGGATATGATTCAACCAAAATGTCAACCATTTCATCCTGTCCAGCCATTGGAGGATCCCAACTCTGATTAATAGTTGAACCCAAAAAAGCAACAGCACCGGTTGGTACACCACTCTGGCTAGCTCTCAGCCAGGCTTCTGCAAAACATGTCGTGTTCATGAATTCTCCATTAACACAAGCAACAGACCAGATAAAAGGAAGTTTCCCCTGATTTTGAAGAGAATTTACCGAAGAATTGCTAAATCCGGTAGTTCCCCACGATGTAGTACTGCCATGACCAGTGTAGGTAATAATTCCTGTCCCGGCATTTACTTCAGTGCTAACACTCGAAGCATTCGGGTTTCCGGGAGCATCATTTCCTCCCTGACTTCCGTCAAAAAGCTCAGGGTTCCAAGTATAGTTGTAACCCATCAGGTCAACCTGAATATTACGCTGATGCTGATAATCGTATTCGTTATCATCGCCCGGCCCCTGATCTGAACCAATTCCAAGACAGGTAGTATACCAATCATCCGAAGTGAATTGCGGTGTCTTTTCATAATCAATAGTTCTACGAACCTGCGTCTCAACGTGAGCCAAATTTTCTGCAGAAAAGCGACCAACAAATACTTCAGGATAATGGTCGTTACCAAGAATATATCCATATGCAACATCAGATGGACCACCAAGATTTCCACCTGTCATTGTCGGTATCTGGGCATTATCACCAACCAGTAAAACAAATGTAAGACCATTGGTGTTATAGTAATTCTCTATATAGTCAGCTATTGCGGTAGATGTACTCCCGATGGAACCAACATTTACCATTTCTGTAGGTATGCCTATCGTGTTTTTCCATTCGACGAATTCTTCCATTGCAGGCATAAAATCACCATAACTAATTACAAGCATATTCCCTTCTTCATTCACCGGGGTATAATCATTTAACGCATCATAGTTAATAAAATGCCGGCGATAAATCTGGTCGAATTCCGGGCTTATAACCGGATGTACATTATTGCTTGAAAGGACATTAGCTCCATTGTTATCCGCTTTTTCAACAGTTATGATAAGCTCATTGTATACCCTCAATACTTTAGTCATAGGATTGTATTGATATGGGTATACTACAACCGTCTGACCACGCAAATCACGTATAATATGTGGTTCACGCAGTGAAACCAACTCCCCAGGGAAGAACCGGTTGTTCTGGTAGGCAGATCCCCAATTGTAAGGAACTGTTGCAGGATCTACATCGCGATATAAATTTCCCTTCGAAGGGGCAACATTAATATTTTGGAAATCAGTGAAGGAGGATGAAACAACATTTACAGTCATCCTGTCGGTAGCTCCAATAGTGATAGATGTTGCCAGTTTGGGTAAATCGGGTGCCCCGGCCTCTAAAATTTGTGTAGCGTCATTATTCCGGATGACGACAGCAGGCCCCTTTGGTGTTTGAACAGGTAATTGCTCAAAATCAATCGTCCTAACAACGAATGTTGTAGTATTTTGGTCGGTGCTAAGCAGATTAATCTCTGCTGTTGAACCAGTTGTCCTGACCTGAGCCAAGGCAGCTAATACCATAAAGCTGATAATGAATGTTGAGAAGAGTTTTTTCATAAAAATTTATGATAGAAATAGGGTAAATTGGTTGGTTAGTTCCAAGAAGTTCAAAATTAATCCTTTCTGATGAATCTACCACATAATTAAACACAATTATTTTTTTTCGTTGCCTGAAAAATACAATACAATTGATGGTCAACCTTAGAAATGAAAGGAAAGACGTAGAAATCTACTTTTAAAACATAAATTATATTCTTTATCAGGTACCAATAGTTTATTGAATATACGAAAGAAGCCACCCTGAAAGGTGGCTTCTTACACTTATAAAAATTTAAAAACTGCTATTTTGTCATCACAACCCGATAAACAGCAGAGTTACTTCCTGTATTAAATCTGATAAAATAGATGCCCGGTTCAATTGAAGAACCATTAAAAATGACATCATGTTTACCAGCACTCTGCATTGGCTCATTAGCTACTGTAGCAACCAATTGCCCGAGATGATTCCACACAGACACCTGTACAGGTGTCTGCTTAGTGAGTGTATAACTAATATTAAGCAGATTATTGAATGGATTGGGGTAAACGATCATGTCATCTGAAGTACCCGGTTCTCCGATTCCAACGGGGACATAATGAACTACATTTGACGATTCTGATTCACAATTGAACTCACTGGTGACCGTAGCATAGTAGTTGCCCTCTTCAGAAGGAATGTATGATTGAGATGAAGCGCCTGGAATCATACCATTATCATTGAACCATTGGTTCCCCTGAGAATAGCTTGAAATTAACGCATTACCTTCGAGGGTCACAACAGGAGCTATTGGAAATTCATGAACGGTAACAGAAGTTGAACCAATTATATTGCTGCTACCATCATAAATATTAACTGAAAACTCAGTAGTTGAAGGTGCCGTAGCGATTGGTGATGGTGATGTGGGATTATCAAGGTATTCGGCTGGCGACCATTCATAGGTATAGTTACCAGATCCACCCACTGTCAGAGTACCAAGCTGAGAAGTATTTCCTGCGCATACATCTGGAGGAAAGGCTGCTACTGTAGCTGAAAGACTGCCACCAAGACATTCAACATATGCTTTCCACCCTGGTTTTGTCACCATTCCATCAGAATGAAACTTGAAAGTAATGGCACCTGATGTATTGGAAGCAGTAAATGATGGCGGGACTGTTGTGCCGCAATAAGTACCGATCAGAGGTGCACTTGTATTTGTACCATTGTAAATGTTCAAATAATCCCATGAACATCCTGAATTTGATTCTACATCAAAAGAAGTGAATGAAACTTTAAGTATCGCTCCAGGGGTAGATGGGGTAAGCGTCATTACAATATTCTCATTTAAACTGTATGGCCCGTCAGGTCCGCCAGTATCAAAGAAATCAGTATTGCAAACACTAAATGTGCCTTCAGTCATCAGGATTTTAGGGGTTTCACCAACCGTTACGTTCAATACCTCGCTACAATTATACTGAGCACCATTTCCGGCAGTAACTGTATATTGAAGTTCTGTGTTGGTCAACGGGGGCGTAATAATATTCGTTACTACTGTAAATTCTGAACCAGCGCTCTGCCCTGCAGCCAGATTTGTGAAAGTATAACCAGGCGTCTCTACGATGATATATGAAGTACTTCCGTTTAATACCGACAAGTAAGCCTGAGCATTCAACGCGTCTGCATGTCCGCTGTTTTTTGTTATAACTTTCAGGATGGCTGTCTCTCCGGGATCTAGAACTCCGTTTCCATTTCCAGAAGTGGCGTCATCCACTTCAATACCAATAATACCAAGTACAGGAGCATTCAACATGATACTTCCTGAGGCTTCCCAGAGATTAGTACCGTCTGACATCGCGAAATCGAATGGTGCAGAATGCTGGTCTGGCACTAACTGACCTACTACTAATTTATACGCGTTATCAATGGTTAGCGTTGCTCCAGGTTCAACTGTAGCAATATACTCAAGGCTATCAATCAGGGTAATATAGCCATCCGTTGAATGAAGATCAGCATTTACAGCAGAGGCTGTCTGTACACCTACATTCTTAAACGTAACGTTCAGATAAACTTCTTCACCAAAATCAGCCTGTCCATTATTATTACCATTAATATCGTTAACAGTATATCCCTGAACTATCAGATAGGGTCCGGTAGCAGGGGCAACAGTAATCTGCCCTATATGTGGTTTACGATTTTGTTTCATGACGACAATGTCAGCAGACCCAACATTATTTAGAGCGTTGAAGTTAAGATTTACAACACCATTGGCAGGTGCTACACCAGCTGCCAGAAGAGTTCCATTCATCGAAAGCGCTACATAGGCATTTTCTTCAGTATTAACGACAAGGCTTGTCATTCCTACTAACATCGCATTCTGATATGATACTGTCAGATCCTGAGGTACACCGGCATATACTGTAAGTGAAGGGTCGCCCATCAGGTGATAAATCTCCCAGTAGTAAGTCTTCATACTTGAGGAAGACTCTTCAACGGCAAGGTTTCCCCCTACTACCATTTGGCCCTGGGTAATGTACCATTCATCAGCAGTCTCACCATGATCATGGAACTGACGGTCAAAGGAACCTAAATGGTCCGGATCATATACCGGATTAGCCGATACAGTCTTCTGGCCGCAAGCCCACCAAAAATCTTCATCCCAATACGTACTATTTGATCCCCCAATATATCCGACAGCACCCTTATTTACCGCACGAAGAAGTTCTTCACCAAAACAGGTTACATCGAATTTATTACTAAGGCAGCAATTGCCAATTAACAGCCCATACATGTTATTATTGGTAAGACTTGGGATATCGCTGATAGAAAAGCTGGGATCAGACCAACCGCTTTCGCCGCAATGCGCGGAATAGTTACCCATTGAAAGGCCTTCTGATACTTTGTTAACTATTTGCTGATGATAGTTAGCACCTGATGGTTCGGGCTGAAGCAATGCCAAAGTATTTAAACCATGAGCTGTGTTAAAGTAATAGGTGGTTCCATAATTAACCTGCCCATTTCCCCAGGTTAACTGATGAGAACCATCAGCACCGGCTACTGCAAGGGCACGACCTAAAAACTCATCTGAAGGGAAGGTGTACTGCTCATACTGAAGTGTCTTGTCAATTTGAGGCTGTAGTTGAGCAACTGTAGTTGCTGAAAAACGTCCGTAAAACAATTCAGGAAGTTTATCACCAGTGTACTCACAGTAATAGAGATCGGTCGGGTGCGATCCTGCTGTACCGCTGAAAGCAGGTATCTGGGCAACGTCGCCAACAAAAAGGACGAAACTGGGAACATTATATCCTGCTGGAGGATTATTATAGATTCCCTGGAGATAATTTTTTATACTGGTAGTTGTGGTACCTACTGTTGGATCATTGGTATAGGCTTCTATAATCTTGAAACCACGTTTTGTTTTCCATTGGATGAAAGGTTGCAACGCTGCCTCAAACATCGGATCAGAAACAATAACATAGGTAACAGGGGCATCAGTAATAAGGTCTTTCGGCGCATATGCCCTGTAATTGAAGGCCATCCTATAGGTATTACTGAAGAAAGGTGATGCTGTACGCCTTTTAAGCATTTCTGTAGCTTGCAGATCACCCCCTTTAAATACTACTGAAATTTCAAGAACATCATATATACGCAGGATACCCCTTACCGGATTGTAATGAATGGGGTATATTTCAAGAACACCTAAGTTCTGGCCACGCATAATCCCAGAAGGAATGACATGAGCCATTTCGTCAAACAGAAATGCATCTTTCGCGTATATCTCCTTGTTGTATACAAAAGGCAATGCACTGGCATCATCGTATTGTTTTGAAACAGGGGGCTGAGCAGGAATAAGCGGGTGCTGAATTCCCAACTCTGCCAGCGTATAATCGCGGTGGCTTTCTCTCACTACTTTGATTTCAAATGTTGATCCCAGCGGAAATTCTATAAGTCTCCGCATCACAGGAACCTTTGGAGCACCTTCGATATTGGAATAGCTGTAATCAGCAATGCCGATTTCAGAAAACTGACCAGCAGTCGTACTGACATTCATCTGGTTAATTTGATGCAACGTGGAACGAATACCAAGAGTGGTCTGAGTGCTTTCGGTAATCTCAAACTTGTTGGCATCTGTGCCGGAAAGGACAATTTGCGCAGTCGAGGGCAGTACAATAACAATTAGTGATACTGCCATCAAACCCCCAAGAAATTGCCGCAGAATTGTAGAGAATGTTCTCATGATGATTCTTTTAGGTTATGATGTTGGAGTTTAGATAGAACCACAAAGATAATAAAATGCAATAACTATCAAGTAGTTTGAAGTCGATTTTTTGAATCGAGGAAAGTACTTCAATGTTGGTAATTCAATACGCTTACCAATGCCGGTTACGATACAATGCTTCATCGAACTGGGAAGACTACATTTCTATGCCAAAATGCCGAGTAAAACATTAATAAACATTCATTTGACTCTCAATTCATAGAGCATCTATAAAATCAGACAGAAAGCTAATATCAGATAAAGCTGTGATGAACGGCGTAAATAATTATGTTCATTCTGGTAATCCAAGCAGAAAACTAAAAGTGCTTCCCTTATCAGGACTACTTTCAATTTGCAGACAACTCCCGTGGTGCCTTAGGAAGTCGCTGCAAAGCGACAAGCCAACACCTGTTCCTTTCTCGTTTTCAGTACCTCGTGAAGAATTATGAATACCCGGCTTTAAGAGTAATTCAATCTGGTCAGGTGAAAGGCCAATTCCTGTATCAGATACTGATACGCGCAGCTTATTACCAGCGGATATTTTGGTTTCAACAACAACAGTTCCACCCGGGGAAGTAAATTTGATAGCATTGGATATAAGATTTCTGACAACCACAGCCAGCATATTGCTATCACCCAAAACCACATCAGTATCTTCTAAACGTGATGAAATAATAATGTTCTTGTTTACAGCAGAGCTTTGTAACGTGTGGATTGTCTCACCAATCAACTCATTCAGGTCGACCTCTTCCGGATAAAATTCAATCTCGTTTCTTTGCGATTTAGCCCAAAATAACAGGTTCTCCAGGAGAAAATAAGTTCCCTGTACCGACAGGATAGTCTCCTGCAGCAACTCATTGCGATCATCTCCATCCAATTGGTTTTCGAGTATCAGATGCAAAAGATTGTTGATATTTCCAATTGGCCCCCTCAGATCATGTCCTATAATCGTAAGTAATTTGTCTTTGGCTTCATTTGCTTCCTCAAGCATATTGTTGCTTGACTGAAGCTGTATATTCAATGCCTGAAGTTCCTGTCGTTGCCTGATCATGGTCAACTGGGTTTCTATCCGTGCCATCACTTCCTGTTTATGAAAAGGTTTCGTGATGTAATCAACACCCCCGAGTTGAAAACCCCTGATCTTGTTTTCAGGTTCAGCCAGAGCGGTAATGAATATTATAGGAATACCTGATGTTTGTGGATCTGCCTTTAGCCGGCGGCAGACTTCATAACCATCCATATCAGGCATCATAATATCAAGAAGAATTAGGTCGGGTCTGGATGTAGAAATAAATAGAAAAGCATCCTCACCTGAAGTCGAGATATCAAGGTGAAACTGAAAATTCTTTAAATAACTTATCAGTATTTGCAGGTTCTTCGGGTTGTCATCAACCAGTAGAATTCTGGGTGTAATGCTATTAGTATTCATTTTGCTGGCTTTTGCATGGTAAGGGTTTCCCTGAAGAAGATCATACTGTTGTCGTGAATGCTAATCCTGTCAAAGTCTTGTACTGCAAATATACGATGGCTATTCGACTGATAACTGAAATTGTCCTGAAGGATTTGAGTAAAACTCCAGCAGTACGTTTGTTCCGGATTGTAATCTTGCCGTCCTTCGTGATTATACAACTGCAATGTTCCGTATACATTACAGCCTATGTTTTTCATTTGATGAATAACTCGTCCAGGTAACAATGAAAAACTTAATTCGCCAGAGTTACGTAATGCTAAAGAATTAGCAAATCTATTAACACAGCAATAATTACCTGAGTCGGGCTTGTTAATTCTTTGGTTTGATATTGTTGATAATGTTGGCATGGAACCTAAAAGATAGCACGATTGCGGATGATCCGGATCTGAAGAAAAACTGAATGAACGATTTTGCTGTAAACTTACAATAAAAATCGTCAATAACCAGAGTTAAAAACCAATTACCTTGTAAATTCTACAATTTGTTTATAGCGCCTGCTTATCTGTCGTGCCGGTATCCAACTTGCAATAACCCCGATAACGGCCACTACGGAAATGGTAAAAATGAAGTCGGTAAATTGCATGGCAACTGGGTAAGCGTCTATAACAAATGTACTCCCTTCATTACCCAGTTTGATAATTCCGAATTGCTGTTGTAAAACGCAAACCAGAAACCCCAGAACCACCCCGATCAAGGCACCACCCAAACTAATAATCATCCCTTCAATAAAAAAAACTCTTCTCACCAAACCTGATCCTGCTCCCATAGCTTCCAGAATAGTAATGTCCTTTCTTTTATCCAGAATAAGCATGGTTAAAGAACCTATAACGTTAAATGCCGAAATAAGAATTATAAAACTTAGTATAAGGAAAACTGCCCATTTCTCAGATTTCATAATCTTGTACAACAATTCCTGCTGTTCATATCGATCCTTTACCACGAATCCGCTCCCCAAGATATCTCTGACTTCAGCCTTGATCTGTTCTGTACTCGCTCCAGGTTTATACCTGATCTCGATTGCTGTGAGTTCTTTTGTATAATTCATTAATGACCTTGCAAACTTAAGCGAGGTGAGGATAAATCGAGTGTCAAAATCCTGCTGTACACTGAAAACACCACTAACAAACACAGGTGAACTGTTAAAGGCCTGATCGGGTGTTAACATATTCCCTCCACGTCGGGGAAGGTATAGAATCACCGGATTAATCTCATCACGCCGGTCTAATCCAAGCTGATATGCCACACCGGCTCCCGGTACAATATAATCGTGTGCTGAATCGCTAAGCACCATGCTTCCGTCAATCATCATACTGTCGAGTACATGATTTTGCTGAAATTCAGGCCCCATTCCTCTAAGTGTGGCAACATGTTGCTTATTGGAATATCTTACCAACACGGTCTCCTCAACAACTCCCGACACGTACCATACACCACCGATGGCTCTGACCTGTGCAATACGGGCCGAATCTTCCCTGAAAGTTTTCCCGTGTAAAGCGGTAACCATCAAATCCGGATCAAAAACGTTGTATAATTTACTGACAAGCCCCTCGAAACCATTGAATACAGAAAGGACCACGATCATTGCAAACGAACCAGTCATGATACCTGCCACCGAAATCCATGATATCAGGTTTATAATGTTGTGACTCTTACGTGACACAAAGTAGCGGCGTGCTATATAAAGCGCTACATCCATATTATCCTGGTATGGTTTATTTCCAAGCTTTTACAATAAGACCTGTTCCTGTCGGGTGATTCATACGTGCATCAGCAAGGTTCAGAATAAGCCCAACAGGGAATGCTACAAGATAATAAAATGGCAAAACGATGAAAAACAATTTAGTGGCATTAAGCATCAGGATAGGATATTTCATTGTAAGTTTCCAGGATATTTTTCCGGGCACTCCATAACTGTATTTTACTTCCGAACTGTTAAAACCCGCTTTACGCAACTTATCGGCAATATCTGCCACGTTATAACCATCACGCACATGCTCGTCAATAAATGAAGCACTTCCATCATTTTTGTATTCGTCTCCATGGTCGTGTACATCGGAGCCGCCCTGATCCGATGGGGTGCTTATAAGTAACATCCCCCCAGGACGAAGTGCTTTGCACAGGTTGTTAAATACTGCCTGATCATCTGGTATATGTTCCATTACATCTATACTTAATACCAGATCGTAACTGTTGCTTTCGTCAAAATTTTCCAGGTCAGCATAATGGAAAGAGGCATTCTTACGGCCAATCTGCGCGAAAAAATTATTGCAATCATCTACCTGCTCCTGTTTCACATCTACGCCTGTCACTTTCCATGCCGGATAATGAGACGCCAGAAAATAGGAGTACTGTCCGAATCCCATGCCGGCATCAAGTACATCAACCGAAGGATGATCTGTAACATAAGAATTAAGCTCCCGCCGTACATGATAAGTTCGCAAAAGCAGAAGATCAAGCATCTTGTAGAAACATACACGAAGCCAGGGGGTTTTGTTGAACACCTTTCCTAAACTCCTTTTAATCGGGTCGTATTGCATGCGTTGATATTGGTTCTATGGTTATTGTTTTAACAGGTCATCTATCCGTTCAATAATATCGAGCGAATCGTCAATAAAAAACTGAAGCTCCGGAATAATCCGAACCTGGTTACGTATTCTCTGTCCAAGCTCATACCTCAGTTCAGCTTTATGTTCCTTCATGATTTTCAGCACTTCCTCTTTACCAGGCCCTCCAAATACACTCATATTGATACGAGCCAGACTTAAGTCAGATGTGACATTAACCCTGGTAATGGTAACAAGCGCACCGGCTGTTACTCCCGGTGTACGCTGAATAATTTCGCCCAGATCTTTCTGTATCTGGCGTCCGATCTTTTGTTGACGTGTAGAATCCATATTGCAAAGGTAATGGTTTTTAGAGTTGATTGATGTGACTTCTCCCGGTAGGTTACCCTTTACTATTTTGATGACAACAACAGCATTTCTCTATCTTTGCATTTACTTCATCCGAAACACGGGTGGCTGATATTGATTGTTCATCCAATGAAAAATCTGCTGAAAATTCTCCCTTTTGCTGCTACTTATTGGGGATATGCCTTATTGAACATCCTGTTCAATATAATTTCCGTGGCATTCTCACTGGTCTCATTTGTCCTCTTCATCCCTGTGCTTGAGATTCTTTTCCGGTTAACTCCTGTAGTCGTAACCCCTCCCGCAAATTTTGAACTAAGCCTTAAATTACTAAACGATTCTTCTGGTCTTAAAGATTATTTCTATTGGCAGATAAGCAATATCATCAATCAATATGGCCAGTTACAGGCATTGCTATACATATCATTGATAATAGTCTCCCTTTTCTTCCTGAAGAACCTCTTCCGTTACCTCGCCATGTTCTTTCTGGCACCTTTGCGCAACGGTGTGGTCCGCGATCTTCGGAATGCCATGTACCAACGTGTATTGATTTTACCGCTCTCATACTATACGGAGCAACGCAAAGGCGATCTTATGGCACGTGTTACCTCAGATGTTTCTGAAGTGGAATGGAGTATTATGAGTTCGCTCGAGATGTTATTCCGCGAGCCTTTTACAATTGCCTCCTACCTTACCGCCATGTTTTTAATTAGCCCTCAGCTTACCGGGTTTGTTCTGGTTATGCTCCCGTTGAGTGCACTGCTGATTGGACAAATCGGCAAAAGTCTGAAACGCACCTCGCAAAAAAGTCAAAAAAGGATGGGATACCTGCTGAGCATTATTGAAGAAACCATTGGAGGATTGCGTATTATCAAAGCCTTCAATGCTATTGATGCCAGCCAGCGATCATTTGAAAAGGTGAATAATGATTACAATAGATTGATGATCAGACTTTATCGCAAACGTGACCTGGCATCCCCACTAAGCGAATTTCTCGGAGTGGTGGTTATCGTAATAGTTTTATGGTTTGGGGGACGACTTGTACTCAGCCCTGATAGCTCGATGAATGCAGCTGTGTTTCTGACCTATCTTGCTATCTTCTCCCAGATACTCGTTCCCGCTAAAGCCATCACCCAGGCATGGTATAATGTCAATAAGGGTGCAGCCTCGGTCGAGCGTATCCGTCAGGTGCTTGATGCTGAAGAGGTAATCACTGAGAAAACAGACGCTCTTTCAGTGGAAGGCTTTGTCCAGCAGATTGAGTACCGGGACGTATCATTCCGCTATGAAAAGGAGGAAGTACTGAAGCATATCAATCTGATCATTCCAAAAGGAAAAACAATAGCTCTGGTGGGACCTTCGGGTGGAGGTAAATCAACTCTCTCCGATTTACTACCCCGGTTTTATGATTGTACCGGAGGTGAACTCCTTCTCGATGGGGTCAATGTCAAAGATTACAGGATAGATGGCCTGCGCGGACTTATGGGAATCGTTTCACAGGAAACCATACTTTTTAATGATACTATTTTTGCCAATATTGCATTAGGTATCGATAACGCTACCCCTGAGGATGTCGAAAAGGCTGCCCGAATTGCCAATGCACATGAATTCATCGCCCAATTACCCGAAGGGTACCAGACCATAATTGGCGACCGGGGCATCAAGCTTTCCGGCGGACAAAGGCAACGCCTAAGCATTGCACGGGCAGTACTCAAAAACCCTCCTATCATGATTCTTGATGAAGCAACTTCTGCACTTGATACTGAATCGGAACGATTGGTTCAGGAGGCACTGGAAAACCTGATGCGCAACAGGACTTCACTTGTTATAGCTCACCGTTTAAGTACCATCCAGTTCGCCGACGAAATCGTAGTACTTCAACGTGGCGAGATAGTGGAAAGAGGCTCACATGCTGACCTGATCGCTTTGAATGGTGTCTACAAAAGGTTGTGCGACCTTCAATCATTTGAGTAATATGAAAAAACTTATAAATCAAATCCAACGATTAGCTTTAGACGGCCATTCCGACTTTGTAAGTTGGCGACGTCACCTTCATCAATATCCGGAACTGTCGACTGAAGAACATCAAACAGCGGCATTTATAGCCGAGCGACTAACCGAATCAGGAATCCCTTTCTCAGCAGGTATTGCCGGAACCGGCATTGTTGCACACATTACCGGGAGAAAGACTTCAGAACGCACGATTGCCCTTCGGGCCGACATGGATGCCTTACCAATCACCGAAGAGAACAACGTCACTTATAAATCACTAAATCAAGGCGTAATGCACGCCTGTGGCCACGATGTTCATACTTCTTCACTATTGGGGGCAGCCCGTATCCTTCAAACTTTACGTGAGGATTTTGGAGGAACAATCCGTCTCATCTTTCAACCGTCAGAAGAGAAATATCCCGGAGGTGCCATCCGGATGATCGGCGAGGGTGTCCTTACGAACCCCACGCCTGAAGCTATCTTTGGCCAACATGTGCTGCCAGAGCTCGATGCAGGCATGATCGGACTACGACCTGGTAAATACATGGCCTCGACCGATGAACTATACCTTACAGTTAAAGGAAAGGGAGGGCACGGCGCAACACCCGATAAAAATATCGATCCGGTTCTTATCGCTTCACATATTGTTGTGGCACTGCAGCAAATCGTAAGCCGTAATGCTGACCCCGCCATACCAACAGTTATCTCCTTTGGCAAGATAGTGGCAAACGGCCGGACGAATATTATCCCTGATGAGGTCAAGCTTGAAGGAACAATTCGTACTTTCAGTGAGAAGTGGCGTGCCGAGGCTCATCAACTCATCAGGCGCATTGCTCAGGGAACCGCTCAGGCAATGGGTGGCGACTGCGAGGTATTCATCGATCCGGGATACCCTTTTCTGGTCAACAATCCTGAGCTGACTGCCCAAACAAAAAAATGGGCCATCGACTTCCTGGGGGCAGATAAAGTGGCCGATCTTGACCTGAGGATGACAGCTGAAGACTTTGCCTATTACTCACAACAAATTCCGGGTTGTTTCTACCGACTGGGAGTTCGCAACGAAGCCAGGGGGATAGTAAATAGTCTACACAGCAGCCTGTTCGATGCAGATGAATCAAGTCTGATAACCGGCCCCGGGCTAATGGCTTGGCTGGCAATCAACAGCTTGCAGTAGCCAATGACGGGTTACAGGTAATTTCAGTATCTCCTTTCCAAGCGTCAACCGGAACCCCTCATAGGTAGCGCCTGCATAAAAATGATCCGGGACATTCTACTCTTAACATCTGATCAAAGCCTTACGCCCGCATCAGCATCCTATAGATAGCTCTTTTTCGGGCTTAACAGGTATGTTTTGAAGAATAATCTTTGCATAGAAGAGGGTTAAAACATGAGCAAGTCTGTTGCTTAAATGAAGTGTCCCATTACCGACCAGGTAAAACATCCGATTCATCTATTTGTACAGCTGGCGGGGCTTGCAATCAACAACATATGCAAATTAGATGTAAAGGTGAAGCAAATCCTGTTGGGTCAGGATGTTTAATATTCCAAAATACCGAATCAACCCAAAACTGCAGAACACCTGATACCATCTGTTGCATAATTTCCGAATCTAAGCTGATCTTCCATGATACCATATCGAGTTAAACAGCTAAAAAAGAGATTAGGCATACTATTGCCTTTTCCAATCCGATATCGCTTCGTTTCCGGTTCGAAAATATTCGAAGCTGCTTCGAAGCTACTTCGAAGCGACAATGGACGGACCCTGACTTTGATATCAGATAATCAACAACTTGCCTAATTTTTTTTCAAATCGGGTTAGAGGAGAGGTTTTTGAAGAATTTAAAAGATGATGGATGGCGGTTTTACGGATTGAAATTCATCCTCTTTAGCATTAGAGCTGTAATTAACCTTCAGAAGTGAAGGATTATTTGATTCGGATTTTGAATACCTCGTTTCTTTACGAACCGGACGATCAGAATAAAAAAGTTAATAGAAATCAGCGGTAATCTTCAACTACTAAAGATGACCTGGTTAACCCGATATGTAATCACCCAACGAATTCTAATCTTCGCCTGCCTCTTCATACAGGCACATGCTGACCGACAGCTTCAGGGTATGGAAAGGTTCACCCTTTCACTCCCTAAAGGCAGCACTATAACAAATGGTACATAGTATTTCTACCGATATGCATCGTTCTGTACACCAGGCCACCTGCATAGCAAATCGGGTAAAGGGGATACAATATCGAAGAAGCGTGTTATGCAAAGAATGTTATAGTAATAAAAGGCAAAAGCCCCTCCGGCATTTGAAATACGGGAGGGGCTTTTCTTATTATGAAAACCTATACGATAGAAGTAAGGGTTTCAATTTTGGGGGGATTCTGCAAATGACGTTTTACAGCACAGATATCGGCTGCGTTCAGAACAGCTGACCTGTATTTTTCCGGAAAGGTGGAAGGTAACTGAATATCGAGTTTAATTGCTGAAACCAGGTGATTAACCCTGTCGAATTCAATCGACTGTACTATCCGAATATTGTCGGTTGGAATGCCACGCTGGTCGCAAAACGATTTCACGTAAATACCTGCACAGGTTCCAATAGAAGCCAGAAACAGGTCAAAAGGAGCAGGTGCCGTACCATCGCCTGATGGCTGCGGCTGATCGGTGTGAATTGTCATTCCGCGGTATTCGGCATTAACTTTAGCCTTACCTTCGAAACTGATGATCATGTCCATATTTATATTTGTTAAGATGAATATATTTAATGATGATGATTGCAGCAACCGCCAGGATTACTGTCAAGTTTGCCAGCCAGAAATGCCTCAACAGCTTCCCTGGCATCAGGTAATGAGGTAACGAATACCTGCTTGCCTGCTTGCGACAAGTCGTCGTATAAACGACGTCCCATTCCTCCGGCAACTATAACTGAAACTTCAGTCAGTGCTCCAAGGATTCCACCATGTGAATGCTGGTGATGACCATGTTCGTGTTCTCCTTCAGCGTGATGCCCCTGAGCATGGCCTGTTATTGTATTTGGAACATAAGTCTGACCGGTGATATTATTTCCTGTAATGTCAAAGATCAGAAATCCGAGAGTCCGGCCAAAATGGCCACAAATGGTTTTCCCATCATCGCTGGGTAATGCAATTTTCATGGATTGAAGTTTTTTTTCTTTGTATAAATTATGATGATAACTGTTTTCACGTATCAGAGGTGTACCACATGTATCACATAGCAAACTATGACAGGGAACACCAACTATATGGGGGGTCTTTTTACCGCATTTCAGACAAATACAGCAATCATTTTCATTCTCTTCCTGAGTGCCCCCTGCACGGCTTATTAACCTGATGTCGGGCGATTCACACTCATAACAAGAGGTCACCAGACCTTCGGTAGCAAATACCTGCTGGCAGGAATTACATTTATACCAGTTATCGGTACAGGTAATATTTCCTCCCTCTATGAGGATAGCCCGCCCTTCAGCAAAAGCTTTGGCCACAGATTTCAAGGCACTATCGTAGACCCGTGTGAAAGTGGGGCGTGATATCCCCATTCTGGATGCTGCTTCAACTTGTGAAAGTGATTCATAATCGGCCAGCCGTAACGCTTCATACTCCTCAAGGAAAAGCACTACCGGCTCTGTTTCCAGAAATGGTATCCCGAATGGCCTGAATCCACTCATGACCGGGGGAGAACAAATACGTCTTTCCAATTTTTTACGACCCATAACAAATGCAAAATTATGAACATTTGTTCACAAAAACATAATTTTTATAATAAAAGTTCAATTTATTCAAACTCATTGTAATTTTGAATCAAACAGCAACCACATGAAAAGTAAACTATTTATTTACTTCGATGATTTTCTCTCCCTGATATATCCAAAGCTTTGCTTTGCCTGTGACCAGCCACTTGTAGCCAACGAGGAGGTAATTTGTTTCACATGCCGACAACAGTTACCTCAAACTCAATACCACCTGCAACCTGGTAATCCGGTTGAGCAACAATTCTGGGGCAGGTGCCACCTGAATGCAGCTGCCGGATATTACTTTTTCCGACAAGGAACCAGGGTTCAGCAACTGTTGCACGCGCTGAAATACCATCATGCTCCTGAAGTTGGAATTACGATAGGACGGATATATGGGCACCAGTTGAAAAATGCACCTGTTTTTTCCTCTGTGGATTGTATTGTCCCTGTTCCCCTTCACCCGAAAAAGCAAAAAGCCAGGGGATACAATCAGAGTGAAATGTTTGCAGCAGGTCTTTCAGAGAGCATGGGAATTCCGGTAAACAACAAATCCCTGCTGAGATCAGTAGCATCAGAAACGCAGACCAGAAAATCAAGATTTAAACGATGGGAAAATGTAAAAACAATCTTTGTTGTCGGTGATGTAGAAGCAATAAAGGGAAAACACATCCTGCTGGTAGATGATGTTATTACTACAGGAGCTACACTTGAAGCCTGTGTAAAAGTACTCACACCGATAGAAGGAGTGACCGTCTCAGTAGCGAGTATTGCAGTTGCCGGATCGGGCTGTTAAATTTTCTTTCCCGGGCTATAAGGAGTCTTCAGATGACCGCTGATAAATAAATTCTACAGGTTCACCCATGCGGTAGCGGGTCTTTTCGGTCAGTTTTCCCATCTCATCATAGAAGCGCCAGATTCCATCGTAAACATAGCGTACCTCTTTGTCGTCAATGAAGAAAAGCGATTTGCCTTTTTGCATAACCTTTCCATCAGGGTACCAAAACTTAACTTTTAGATGCGACTTCCCATACACATGGTTTCTCCCATAAACAAAACGTGACTGTTTTCGTCCATTTGGATGGTAATATGTAAACCGCCTGTATTCAAGATCGTTTTTAAAATACCCATCAGAAACCTTCCGTGCAGTATCATCGTTACTATATATTATCCATCGACCTGTTTTTTGTCCTTTATCATTATACTGATTAACACCCGAATGAGATAAGAATGAACATGAATTAAAAGTGAACAGCACGATAAAGAACAATAGTACCCTGGCAAAGAAATTCATTTGCTTAGTTGTCATCATGAGAATTAAGGATAAACGGGGTTCCATCTGACGGAACCCCGTTAAGCATTTAATTAACTTTCTGATTACTTGCTTTTACCTTTATCTTCACTTAAGGAAAACTTTATTGGCATATTGAATTGAACACGGACAGCTTTCCCGTCTTGCATTCCCGGCTTCCATTTTGGCATCATTTTAACAGCACTAACTGCAGCTTCATCACATCCACTACCGATACCACGCAAGATCCTGATGTTTTCAATCGAACCATCTTTTTCTACCACAAAAGTAATATAAACCGTTCCCTGTATTCTCTTATTCAAGGCCATTTCCGGATAAACGAGATTCTCCGCAATAAATTCCAGTCTTTTCTTGTCGCCCCCTGGAAATTCCGGAAAAACATCAACAACAGAAAAGGTTTCGTCTAATCCGGCTTTCCCGTCAGCAGAAACAACCTTTTCATGCTTATCAACATCCAGATCAAGTGAGAACTTAACAGGGATATTCATCTGTACCCTGACAGCTTGCCCACCTTGAGAGCCTGGTTTCCAACGAGGCATTTTTTTTACTGCATCTAAAGCAATTTTATCGCAATCGTTATTGAAACCGCGAAAAATTTTAGCCTCGGTAACCGACCCGTCTGTTTCAACCACGAAAGAGACATACACAGTACCCTGAATACCTTCTGACCGGGCTTTCTGCGGATAGGTGATATTTTTAGCCAGATATGAGGCCAAACCTTCTCTGCTTCCGGGAAACCTGGGCATCGTATCCACCACCTGAAAAACCGAACCATTTTTTCGGGTTGAGATATGGGTTCTTTCGGTTTGCTCAGTACCATCCAGTACAAATTTTATGGGATAAACAATATCCTGTATCACCGGCTTACCATTCTTAAGTGCAGGCATCCATTTCCAGGATTTAACCACACGAAGAGCTTCCTCATCGCATTCCTTATCAAAGCCCCTTAAGACTTTATGTCCCGAAGCTTTACCCTGATCAGAGACAGTAAGAGAAATGTAAACTGTTCCCTGCTTCCCCGAATTTTTTGCGGCTTCAGGATAAATGAAGTCAGCAAATAAAGATTTTTCAGTATTACCATCTGTAACATCTGTTTCGAAATAAGGATGAGGCGCCCTGGAAGTGGTATCATCATTGATTACGGAGGCAGGTTCGGGCAATACCGAGGCAAAGGATTCCTTCTGAAACATGAGAATGACAGCAGTGGTAAAAACCATTAAAAGCGAAACTGTAGCCAGAGTCTGCCCCAGGGCACCCCGGCCGGAAATAAATTTGTTAAGCATGATAAAACGCATTTTAAGTGATGAGTTATTAAAACTATTGACAACGGGCATACTGATTCCGGTAAGTGATTCAAGTAGTAAAGCTTTGTAATTGGCCGGATTACAATTGACTTTCATGACTGCCCTGTCGGCAAGATATTCATGGTTTTGTTGAATTGCATTTCTGAATAACCACACAAACGGATTAAACCATTGTAGTATGCACATTATTTCGGTGAAAACAATATCGAAAGAATGTCCCTGAGTAATATGCGCTGCCTCATGGACTAAAATACTTCTTAGCCTCCCACTCTGAGTATAGGTCTCAGAAATAAGTATATTGTTAAAAAAGGAAAAAGGGGAAAGCCTATTCTTTGAAAAATGCAACCGGAGATTGCAGTATCTCAAAGATTTGGATCGACGGATAATCAATATGATGCGGAATAGCCTGTATAAAAACAACAGGCCTAAAAGTCCGGCAGCAGTATAATACAGTAGAGAAGTTGGATTTACCGGTGTATCAACAACCGCTGCACCATGGCCTGTTATCACAACGGCTTCCTGCTGAATTGCCACTCTGATAACCGGCAGGGATGTGTCAGGAGATGGCGCCAGGCTTCCAGACAACGATAACAACGGAGGTAACGCCAAGGATGCCAAAAGATACCACCTTACCATTCCAATATATTGGTTATTTGCTAACCAAAGCCTATAACCCAGATACATTATCGCAGATCCGGTCAGTAATTTCATCAGATAAAAAGAAATTTCACTCATGATCTCCACTTTTTTTGTTTATCTCTTCATCTACCATTTTCCGTATCTCTTCAAGCTCTCTTACAGAAAGATTCTCTTCACGGGTAAAGAATGAAGCCAGGCTTTTATAACTCCCGAAATAATTAGTCATAAAATGTTTGAAATAGGCTCGTGAATAATCTTTCTTGGTCACAACAGGAAAGTACTCATATGCCCTGCCATAAGCGTTATGACTGATAAAACCTTTTTGCTCAAGAATTCTGATAATAGTTGAAACTGTATTATAGGCAGGTTTGGGCTCGGCCAGTTGATGAATCACGTCATTCACAAATCCCTTCCCAATATGCCACATCACCTGCATAATCTGTTCTTCAGCTCTGGTAAGTTCTCTAATTTCCATCATAATACAATCTCTTGTTAAAACAATTCCAAAAATACAACTAAAAACTTAGTTTGTCAACTAAAAACTTAGTTTTTGGAAAAATATTATATCTTCTCAAAGAATTTCTCATAATAAGACGGAGAAAAGAGTGAAAAGGATGCTGAATATAAATTAATTCAGGCGTTTTTAAAAATTGTATCAATTCAATGTGTCATTAATCACCCTAAGCCAAACAGCTTAATTGATTGTGGCACGAAAATGGACAATAATATGAAAACATTGACTACAATGGGTAAAAGTGATAATTTTTTACGCACTTCCTTCGTTTCGATGTTCACTTTTAGTTACTTTGCAAAATAATAGTACACCATCAAATCACCAGTCAAGATGAAACGTAAACTTCTAATACGCGACCTCACGCTTCGCGACGGACAGCAATCGTTGTTTGCAACCCGAATGTCTCAACAACAGATTGACAGGGTACTTGAGCTATATCGCAGTACCGGTTTTTATGCTACCGAGGTTTGGGGGGGAGCAGTTCCCGACAGCATTATGCGCTTTTTAAGCGAAAACCCATGGACGCGATTAGATAAAATCCGGATAGGGATAGGCGACACAACTTTGCTGACAGCCCTTTCACGAGGGAGGAACCTTTTTGGATATAACCCATATCCGGATGAAGTTATTGAAGGTTTCTGCAGGCATTCTGTTCAATCTGGGATTGGCATCATGCGGATTTTTGATGCATTGAATGATGTTGATAATGTCAAAGCAACAGTAAAATTTGTAAAACAATATGGGGGTAAAGCAGATTGTGCAGTTTGCTATACAGTTGATCCCAAATATTCAACCAGAGACAAGATCAGAACATTAATCAATGATCATCACCTTCCACCCCGTGTATTCACTAAAGAATACTTTCTTAATAAAGCGAAAGAGATGGAAGCCCTTGGGGCAGATATGATCAGCCTTAAAGATATGGCAGGTCTTATTACACCAGGAAAAACTGGGCGACTGATGCGAATGCTCAAACAAGAGATCAAAGTACCAATTGATTTTCACACACATTGCACGCCAGGGTATGGCCTGGCTTCTGCCTTGTCAGCAATTATTAACGGAGTTGACATCATCGATACAGCCATTCTATCATTTGCAGGAGGTCCCGCTGCACCAGCATATGAATTAATTCAGATTTTCTGCGATAAACTGGGTATTGAAACAGCTATCAATAGAAGTGTAATTGCAGCTATAGATGCTGAACTTCGTGAAATAAGAAAGGAATTAGGTTCAGCCGATAACCTAAAAGTTGTCCCGAGGGTATTTGATCTTACACGTGATAAATTACCAGCTGAAATAGATAGATTGTTTGATGAAGCTATTACATTCTCTAGGGAAGAAAAGGAAGAAGAATTACTTTCTGCTTGCCATAAAATTGAAGAATGGTTTGGATTTCCGGCACCAGATCAAAAGGTTCGTGATGCAGAAATGCCAGGAGGTATGTATACTAACATGCTGTCACAGCTTAAACAATTGAAGCTTGAAAAGCTCCTTAACCGAACCCTCGAGCTGATTCCATCGGTTCGCCTTGCAGCCGGCTTACCCCCCTTGGTTACACCGACGAGCCAGATCGTAGGAGCACAAGCTGTTAATTGTGCTATTGATGAAGAAAAAGGCAATCCCCCTTTTACCACTAAATCCATTCAATTTGTTAACCTGGTTAAAGGTGTCTATGGTCATACGCCTATTCCTGTTGAACCAAAATTTCGCTATAAGATAGCGGGAGTTGAAGAAGAAACACCTTATGATACCCGTTATTACAAACGACAACCCAACCCTGTATTTGAAGAGTATGGAGGGTTAAAACTTGCAGGGAATGAACGTGACGAGCTTTTACTTGAGCTTTTCCCAAATGTTGCCTATGAATATTTAAAAAAGATAACTGAAGAAAAATACATGAATGAAATTCATGCTATTGAAGAAGAAAAACGTCGTAAGTGGCTCGAGGAGAAACAACAATATGAAAACCTGACTCCGGAGGAAAAGGAAAAACGCCTTCTTGAAGGAATTTATAATTATCAATGGACTTCATCCGATCATCAAGAAGCAATTTTGGGTAGATCTTAATTAATTAAACTGTCAAAAAAGGGTAGTTGAGATACGTCAACTACCCTTTTCTATTTCTATTGAAGAGTTATCCCGATTGTTCGATTCAAATTAGAAATCAGAACTAAATATAAAACAACTTATAAGAGAATTAAAGTCAATTGAATGAAAAAAGACTATTAACTGAGGAAATATATATAATTTGTACAATAAACAAAAAAGGCTACTTCCTCTCGGGAGCAGCCTTGTAATGTAAAATTGGCGACGACCTACTTTCCCACCTGACGGCAGTATCATCGGCGCGGGTGGGCTTAACTTCTCTGTTCGGAATGGGAAGAGGTGATCACCACCGCTA
>QKGM01000052.1 GCA_003250395.1 Bacteroidota bacterium
GTATTTATCCTTATGCATTTGCTATTCTGTTAATGAATAGCGAAAATGCAAATTGAAATCCGTTTAATCGAAAAAAGCCTGCAACTAACTAAATTTCAAATATTTCAAAGAACATTATTAGATTTTAATGGGACAGCAATGACCATAAATAATAATTTATGATCCACAAAAAGTTCTATAATGACTCATTCCTTCCCTTAATAACCTGCTGTACAAAACAATACACCAAGCCCAAAAAGATGTTCATAACCGCACACCCCTAAAGCACATTGCCGACAGCCCAAACTCATTATCTACTTATTTTCAATGTATTACACCCCAACACACAACAATGAAAGCCAATATCCGGGATATCTCTTCATTACATAGTGCATAAAAAAAGGGAATAAATTGAATCTTGATTTCCGTTTTCCAGAAAATAGCTATTTACGCTCATGGGAATATGAGCCTGTAACAAACCCCTGCAATCTGAAAATACTTTGCTAGTGATTAAACTGGTCGGTTTTGTATTATTTACCCCGAATCCGAAAGACAGACTGATCGGGCACTAAAACTCTAAACCGGTCACATCAGGCCATAAGCCATTAGAGCAATAAATAACAATAAAATATCTTGGTCAGTCAATTATCAGTCAATAAATAATACGCAGGATGCTATTCAGATTTGTAGTGCAATATGCTAGTTTAAATAAGCCAGATCAACCAGATACTATCCCCATATGCAGGAACCTGATTCAATCTCCTCAGGCTATTCTAATGTCGTACGAGTATATTTAAGCAACCAAAACATATATTCTACAACAATTGACATTCAGAGCCCTAAAAGAATAAAGACACACCTAAGATATACCTAAGATACCTCGTGACCCATTTTCACCTGTCTTTTCTAAGAATTTACAGTAAAAAGGCAAGAATTTGAGGTATAGTTCAAAAGGAATTTACAAAGATCGATCCATTAAGATACGCTTATCCTTGGAATTTGGCTGATGGTAATAATTACAGGAACGAATATACAAAAGAACCCGGACTGTGAACCCTGCATTCCGTATAGATTAATAAATTCTAAGATTAACTGTTGCTATAAAAAGCGTTAACAAAAGCAAAAGGATTAAGTTCGGAAATGAACTTAGCACTATGCTGAATCAATTAACGATTAAACAAGAGATCAAAATGTTGAGTCGTTTAATATAGCGCCAAATATTCCCAGGAATTTCCTGTCCACGCAAGAAATCGTTCAAAATCAGCATGACTGATCACCCAGGAAGCAGTATTAACAAGCGGGTGAAAACTAATCCGGTCGATACGCTGAAGATTTTTGTCAATAAAAAGGTGGACATGGTTTTGCAGATCGTTTACAAGCCCAAAAGGGGTAACAGAGCCTGGTTTCACACCCAGGTAACGCTGCATCCGTTCCTCTGAGGCAAAAGTAAGCTTACCTTGTTGTAATCTCTTCTCCAGATCATGAATTACCAGATCGTTTGTATGCTCAACTATGACAAGGTAATGCCTGTTTCCTTTATGATTGCGAAAAAAAAGATTTTTACAATGGGCAGCCTCAATATCTTTCCAGTATAACCTGGCTGTGCTGATATCGGGTGCAGGAGGGTGAACATATTCGGTATATTCAATGTTCAATAACTCGAAAACATCCTGAAGCGGTTGGCCTTTTGAAATCATCCCGGCAAAAAATTTTCACAAAAATAATTAAATAAGGATACCCTGAAATGTCAGGGCTGGAGTGACATTCTGACCATCCGGATAGTTTTGGTATATTCGTTGATAGAAACAGTAAGCAAATTTAACCACTGATGTTTAAACGCTACCAATTCATTATCTATTCATTAGCAATAGTATGGGTTCTTTCAGGCTGTCATTCCGAACAGTCAAACAATAACAAACCGCTCGTTGCGGTAAGTATACTGCCTCTTCAGTATCTTGTCGATAACATTTCTGGTGGAACTGTAGAAACAATGGTGATGCTCCCCCCAGGTACTAGCCACGAAGCATACGATCCTGCGCCAAAACAAATGACCCAACTGGCAGAGGCAAAGCTTTATCTGACCACAGGCAATACTGCTTTTGATGAATCGTGGCTTCCAAATCTGGCCGGTAATAATCCAGGAATGACAGTCAGGATACTCACTGATGGCATAGACCTGATAGCTGGTTCCTGTACCCATGAAGGACATACCGGGGATGACCATCACGAGGGAGTTGATCCTCATTACTGGCTCTCACCCCGCTCGTTTAGGATTATGGCTACCAGTATTTACAACGAGCTTTCTCAACTGATACCGGAAAACAAGGGACTATTTCAGCAGAAATACGATTCCATCACAGGAATAATTGATGAGATAGATTCGCTTGCCTCCAAAGAACTTGCAGGGTTACCGAACCGTCAATTCATGGTATTTCATCCTGCACTCACATATTTTGCCCGCGATTATGGACTTAAGCAGATGGCTATTGAAGCTGATGGTAAATCGCCAGGGGCAAGCGGGCTAAGATCATTCATTGACATTGCCCGTCAGGATAAGATTAAAGTTATTTTCATCCAGAAGGAATATGACTCCACCAATGCCTCAGCTATAGCACGCGAGGTGGGTGCCACAACAAAATCGTTTGATCATATGGCTTACGACTGGCCTGCCAACATGACTCATATCATCACTTCATTGAAAGAAAGCTTAAGTCAATGAGTCTGAAACCAGTCCTCCCGCTGCTAAAGATCGAGAACCTGGCTGCCGGTTATAACGGTCGTATTGTGTTACACGACATAAACCTCACCATAATGGCCAACGATTTCATTGGTGTAATAGGCCCCAATGGTGGAGGGAAAACCACGCTTCTGAAAGTTATAACCGGGCTAATACCGCCCATGACCGGTCTGATGAATTACGGTCCTTTACTGGATAATGGACGCCGCATTGGTTATCTTCCTCAGATGCATCAATATGACAGGAATTTCCCGATTCTGGTACTCGATGTAATTCTCTCAGGCGGAATGGGACAACGTAAACTAATAAATCCTTTCAACAGAACTGACCGCAAGAGGGCAACTGAATTGATGGCAATGACAGGGCTCAGCCATCTTCAGAATCATCCAATCGGTGACTTGTCTGGAGGACAGGCTCAACGTGTCTTTCTTTGCCGTGCGCTGATGAACGACCCAGCCCTGTTGATCCTTGATGAACCGGCCAATTTCGTGGATGCAGGATTCGAAGCCGAATTATACGATATTCTTCACGATCTTAACAAAAAAATGGCTATCATAATGGTCACCCATGACCTAGGAATAATTACCCCCTACGTTAAGACAATTGCCTGTGTCAACGGAGATTTACACTATCACCCCTCGTCCGAGATTACTCAGGACCTGCTTGCTACTTACAGTTGTCCTATTGAACTCATCACTCACGGCACTGTCCCTCATCGTGTGCTAAAAACCCATACAGAACCCTGACATGATCACAGATCTGACTCAATATACCTTCTTCACCAATGCCATGGAAGCATCTCTGCTTATCAGCATACTGTGTGGTATTGCAGGTACGTGGATTGTTGCCAGAAGGCTGGTTTTTATTGCCGGGGGTATTACACACGCCTCATTCGGAGGAATCGGGCTCGGATATTATCTTGGAATTAATCCCTTGCTTGGGGCAGCGGCATTTGCTGTTGCTTCTGCCAATTTGATGCTGTTTGGAACACGGAAAGGGAACCTACGTGAAGATTCAGCAATCGGCATTTTATGGTCATTTGGTATGGCAACAGGAATCCTGTTTATCTTCCTCACTCCAGGTTATGCGCCCAACCTGATGACTTACCTCTTCGGCAGCCTGCTTACAGTAGGGACTATGGAAATTAACCTGATGTGGATACTTTCGGCTATCCTGGTTGTCTTTTTCGTATTGTTTTATAGGGTGATTCTTACCATTGCCTTCGACGAAAACCATGCCCGAGCTATGCGGCTACCGGTTGAGCTGGTTAATTATACACTAATGACCCTTATTGCTCTCGTGATAGTGTTAAGTATCAGGGTTTCCGGAATTATTCTGGTAATCTCATTCCTGACTATCCCCCAAAGTACCGCAAATCTCTTCTCACGCAGTTTCAACCACATCATGTTCAGCTCTGTTGCCATCAGTCTTGTTACATCACTTACAGGGCTCTATCTGAGCTACTGGTTGAACGTTCCGTCTGGTGCTACTATCATTGTTGTAATGGTGATCGTATTTATCTTTGCCAGATTAATGAAATGGATTTCATTAAGCCATTTCAGGAGATAGAATTCCAAGAGAGGAAACTGGCATAGTCCTATCCCGGATAATGACAATATAAACACCAGGAAATAACTCACTGATTATGAAACACAATCCTGATATTTTAAATCAGGAAGAAAAAAACGACAGTTCTGTAAGCGGGATTCTGTTCCCTGCTGAAGCAGGGTTTCTACCATTTATCTGGGATGCCGGTCACCCGACACCTCTATCGGCCTACCCTCCGGGCTCGGACGAGCAACCCTCCCATTTGCACCGAAATACAAACATCCCCGGTTTATTTGGCCTTTCAACCCCTGAGGTTTACCCCCATCAGAAGTCACCAACTGATGTCGTGAGCTCTTACCTCACGTTTTCACCCTTATCGCACCAGAGGTGCGACGGTAATTTTCTGTGGCACTGGCTGTTACCGCTTTCACGGCACCTTCCCGTTAGGAAGCAAGGCGCTCTGCGTTGTCCCGACTTTCCTCCCCTGCCCTCACAGGCAAAGGCGATAGAACAAACTGTCGTAATTTCATCCTGAATATCAAAGAACGTATATTGACCAATAGTACTAATAATCAGACACTAAAAGCATGCAAAATAAATAAATTAACATCCAGCCACACTTTAACCATTGACCTCTAACCCCTTCTGATGGGTAATCATAACATCGATGGCACCTGTTCCAAATCTATTAGCAGGTGCAGGTTGAAAATAAACCTGAGAATATTCCCTTAGTCTTTCGCGAATTGCATTACGTAATACACCAGCACCGATTCCGTGTATAAAAGTAACCTTATAATAGTTATCGGCAATAGCACTATCAAGACATTTCACAAAGTAAGAAAGCTGTAGCGAAAGCATCTCTGTCGGATCAAGTTCTTTATGATCTTCAACCATTGACTCGATATGCAAATCAACAATAGCTTCACGGGCTGCAGTCCGGTGACGGGTAATGTATGATTCAGCTTCAGCCGGCTTTGCCTTCACAGGTTCAGGTTCAACAGGTGCAGTGTATTTCTCGACAGGCTCCCCGGCTTTACGCATCAGCGACAACGATTCAAGACTTACCAGTTCATACACAAATGACCGTCCCTCTACAAAATGATAATCACGGAAAGTATCTTCATGAAGCAACTTAACAGAAGGAACCTTATACTCAACATTTGCAGGATTAAATATCTCTTTAGGCTTATCAGGATGAATCATCAGTTGTACAATTCCATCTCCCCAAAGCGAAATACGATCCCTTTGAACGCTCTCTACATGAACCATGGCCAATGGGGGAACAGACCCGTAATCTACTCCACGCCATCCGCCTTTTAATGTCCGGATGAACCAAGAATACAATACATCATGATCGGTAAAGTTAACCAGCATAACATCGACATTGCCGGTAATCAGCCACCGCTGATCCTGAGGAACGAAAGCCAGATACACCCCTGGAGGATTGGCTGCACGTCGATATCCTGCAGCAAGTGGCAGAATTCTGTCGTCATTCAAAGCCATCTCCGTTTCTCGGGTAGTATCAGCCTGTGATGCATCGACAATATGAGAATCTTTCCCTTTACCTGGTTTTTGAGTAGATTCCGCCTTCAAACCAGGTTTTGAAGGTTGATTTATCTTACGCCGATCTTCTTCAAAGAAGCGGGATGCCGCTCCCTGAGTTGCCTCAATCTTCACAAGGTCAGAGGTAGATGTAGGAATATCAAAACCGTCGTCGATGGTTACATTAACCTTCGAAGGGCTGAGTATCTTACTGACAATACCTCCCCCCGAAGTGCTGAGAAAACGCACGCGGTCACCTATATTGAATTTCATAAATTTTGTTTTAAGGTGCAAAGGTACGGATTTCCATCCTTTGGTTCTGGTTTTTCAACCATGCAGACTATATTCAGGCCCAATACACTGACAGGCAAGATGAATATTGCTGGTAAAGAACATTAAATATAGAATTAGTAATGGGTGACTTTCAATAAACTATCTTACTTCCCGAGGAAAAGTTTAAATACTGTTTACAGTTAAGTTCGTGAATTGATGCCAATTCAAACACATATGAACTCATCAGTTATATCCACTATAAGTTAAAATGAGGTGTCACAATTTGTCACAATCTGTCAACCTTCGGGCGATATCAACCTTTGTCATCAATTCACATTTTTACCGACCTTTGTGGCGATGAACCAACACCTTATTGAACTAGAATTACTGGCACCTGCTCGTAATTTATCATCGGGGATTGCAGCCATCAACTGCGGTGCCGATGCTGTATATATCGGACCATCAGCATTTGGTGCACGAACCGGAGCAGGTAACTCCATTGAAGACATTGCAGCACTTGTTAAGTATGCTCACCCGTTCAGGGTTAAAGTCTATGCAACGGTTAACACTCTCCTGACCGATAATCAGGTTCCACTTGCTGTAGACTTAATTTATCAATTATACGAAGTGGGTGTGGATGCTGTAATCATTCAGGATGCTGGTCTTCTCACCCGGGAATTGCCTCCGATAGCAATTCATGCCAGTACCCAGCTTCATAATTTCTCGCCTGAAAAAGTAAAATTTCTTGAAAACGCCGGGATCAATCGTGTAGTTCTAGCCCGCGAACTATCATTAAAAGAGATCGCTGATATAAGGGCTATAACTACAATAGAACTGGAATCTTTTGTCCATGGTGCACTTTGTGTTTCCTTAAGCGGCCAGTGTTATCTCAGCCATGCACTTACCGGAAGAAGCGCCAACCGTGGTGAGTGCTCCCAGCCATGTCGTTCCTATTATTCCCTTTTCGACAGTAAGGGCAAACAATTAGCTGAAAACAAACACCTCCTTTCTCTTAAAGACCTTAATTTATCTACCCATATCAAACAAATGGCCGAGGCAGGCATTTCCAGTTTTAAAATCGAAGGACGACTGAAAGACGAGGGGTATGTAAAGAACATTACAGCATACTATAACGGAATTATAAATCAGTTTATTAACGATAACACTACATACAAACGATCCTCCTCGGGAATCAGCTCCATAGATTTTACTCCTGACCCCGCAAGATCATTCAACCGGGGGTTTACGACATATTTCATCGATAACCGACAGGCAGATATATACTCTCCCGATGGAAGCAAATCAATCGGCAAGTTGGTAGGCACTGTAAGGCAGGTACATCGTGATCATATTGTAGCATATTTGACTGATCAGATTGCTAGCGGAGATGGGCTCAGTTTTTTCGACAGAGAAGGAAGACAAAGAGGAGTAGGAGTTAACAGGACACAGGGTAACAGAATCTTTCCAACCGCAGTTGAAGGGTTATATGAAGGGGCTCAGATATACAGGAACCGTGATCGTAATTTTGATAATCAGTTGGCTCGTTCAATTTCTGTGCGACAGTTGCCGGTTAAAGCCCGTCTTTCCGAAACCGCAAATGGCATTCTTCTTACCCTCAGTACTCTTTGGGATATTCATGTGGATATTGAACAGCCTGTTGAAAAAATCAAAGCAAACGATGAAATTAATTTCAAACAATTCGTTACAGGTCAGATATCAAAAACCGGAAGCACTATTTTTTATATCGAATCTTTATCAATAGAATGTAATCCTTTGCTGATGAAAGCATCGCTGCTTAACACCTTAAGACGCGATGGGCTTCAGGCATTACATACCGCGCTGTTGGAATCCTACCAGAAAAATTTGCCAGTACAGACAGTTAAAAATTATGACTACCCTGGACATACCATCGACTTCCGGGGTAATATACTCAATAGGTGGGCCAGGCAATTCTATGAAGATAGAGGAATTAAAGTAACAGAAGAAGGTTTTGAATCTGGTATTCCAATAAACGACATACCGCTTATGACTACACGTCACTGCCTTCGTTACAGTTATGGAGCCTGTCTCAAAGAGATGGGAAATCGGGAAAACTCGAATACAGAGAGAAACTGGTGGCTTACAGACAATCATCATACCTACCTTCTCCAGTTCAACTGTAAAGAATGCCTTATGCAGGTCATTCTTCCCGGTAATACGGAAATTGTACCTTTGCAGGCCAAACCTTCTACGAAATGAAACTCATCACGCCGGCCCCATGGCCTGATTATGAATTAATCGACACAGGTGACTTCCAGAAACTTGAACGCTTCGGGCGTTTTATCACTACCCGTCCGGAACCCAAGGCTTTATGGGAAAAAGCGCTCCCCGATTCTGAATGGCAAAGGCTTAGTCATGCTGTTTTTCGTAAAACAAAGGATGCCGACCCAGGTGACCGCGAAGAACGCGGAGAATGGTTTATGAAGCCAGGCATGCCTGATCAATGGTTTGTTGAGTTTAAACACAATGATCTGGCAATAAAAATGAGACTCGGTCTTACTCCGTTTAAACATACCGGTATCTTTCCCGAACAGGCTGACAACTGGCGGTACATTTACAATACCCTTCAACGGATGCAACACCCTAACCCGCGTGTCCTCAACCTGTTTGCCTATACTGGTGCTGCTTCACTCGTGGCCAGGGCTGCAGGAGCTGAAGTGGTTCATGTTGAAGCGCTGAAACAGCTCATCGGCTGGGCAAAAGTAAATATGGAAGCCTCGGGACTCAGGGATATCCGATGGATGCCTGAAGATGCACTTAAATTTGTAAAAAGAGAAATCCGTCGTGGAAATCATTACCAGGGAATCATCATGGATCCACCAGCATACGGCCGTGGACCCAATGGAGAAAAATGGATTTTGGAAGACAATATTAAAGAACTGTTTCAACTCACAGCTGAATTAATCGATCCGCATCAAAGCTTTGTCGTCATTAACCTTTACTCAAAAGGGACAAACCCTCTCATCAGCCAAAACCTATATGAAGGAACATTCGGAAAACGCTCAAGCCTTGAATGTGGAGAACTCTACATAGCTGATCAGGCAGGAAGAAAGATGCCTTTCGGAACCATACTACGGGATCAATGGCAATAACCGCTTTTTGATTTTCGGCCAATCCTTGCCATGTAAAATCTGTACAACCTCTAAAGATGGTATTGCAGTTGGAAATATAAGGATCTTACTTGGTCTTTTTGCTATATACCTCCACATCAACAGTAGATATATAAAAATCTGATTAGCAGATTACTTATTGAGGTTATTATAACCACAACTGAATAAATCGCTCTTGAGATACTCAGTCATAAGGCAAAGTGGCCTATATGCCAAAGAACCACCTTCAAACAAACCCACCTTCATCTCATAGCCAAAACAAGGGAATATCTTACCGGCGAAGAAATATTTCTAACCTGTACACAAGATTTATAATCTGCCATTCAGGTTTTGAATAAATACATTTTATTGCATTGCACTTCCCGATTTTAAAATTTACCCGGCAGGCGTCAATATTTCAATTCTTCTGAGAACAAATCTTAATACCACTCAGTTTTAACCATCAGATTAATCGTTCTTAATAAAGATATCTATTTACCTAATTAAGTTATTCAAAGAACCTGAGAGAGCTTAAAACAGGAATGAAGTTACACTGCTATCAATAACTATAAGGGAAATGTTAAATATTTGAGCATTGACAAACAAATAAAGAGTGATTGCATTCGAGGCTAATTTATATATTATTATCTGCTCAAAATAAAATGGCAGTAAGGGTTCAGTACAAAATTAAAAGCAAAAAAAAAGCCCCTTAAAGGGGCTTTGCGGACCGGACGGGACTCGAACCCGCGACCTCCGCCGTGACAGGGCGGCATTCTAACCAGCTGAACTACCGATCCAGATTTTTTTAGAACTCCGTTCTTGTGAAACGGTGTGCAAAAGTAAGCTGTTTTTCTGAATCTGCAAATGTTTTTACAATGATTTGGTATATTTTTTTTAAAAAATTTCATTTCATCGACAAAATAATTGTCAAATAACTACGAATCAATACACCAAATTAATTCATGCTACCGCCACCCTGATTCGCCGGGAAATATTGAAAATCGGAGCCATTTGAGCCAAATCCGAAACTCATGAAATACCAACTGCGTACAGCTTTCCCATTTTTTGTTGCTGGTTTCCAGCGCATCTCTCCTATCAGGCGTAATGCCTCTTCAGTACAGCCCCCGCTCACACCCTCCTCAATCTTGAAATGGGCAGCATATCCGGCAGGCTCAATCACAAATCTCACTTTAACGCGACCGGAGATACTCCGTTTTCGTGCAGCATCAGGGTAATGCAAATTTTTACTAAGATACTGACCCAGGTTCTCGCCTTCTTTCAATAAAGGAGTGGCAGGTGTATCAGTTCGCCTGGTCTCGAAAACCCTGATGCAGGTATCAGCCTGAAGAGAATCAGTGGTCGGATAATCATAACCTCTTCTTTTTACAAGTCGCAGATACTTTTTATATGAAAAAGGAATTGTCACATAAGTGCGCTTACTTACTGCCTTTCCCCAAGTTGTACCCGGCTTCCATACAGCTCTCCTGACCAGCCTGACAGCCTCATCTCCAAAAATTTCACTCCCATCTCCCGAGGCTTTGGCCTCTACTACCTCCCCCGAAGCAGTAACCGAAAAGTCTACACGGATGTTGGCTTTCATTTTTTCTGAACGACCGATAACCGGGTAATACATTTCTGCATTTAAATAATCACGAAATTGGCCCTGACTACCAATATAAACTGCTGGTTCATCCTGAGCTGATAAACCTGTCGTACTCAGGGCAGCCGCCAGAATAGTCATGAACCAAATAATTCTCCTACTCATAAGAATAACTATTTTTGATGTAAAATTACACATTCCATGTATAGTGCTTCCCTTAATACTGAAAAATTTAATGTCTGATCATCAAATTATTCCTGTCATTCTTGGTTTGACCTCAATATTCTTAAGCTTAGCAATTGCCTTTGTTTGGACTCGGATGAGTAAAAAAAACAACTTGTGCAATAGCGAATTGACCGTGAAACAACACATGATTGAAAGAGCAGAAACAGAATGTCGCAAACTCTCAGAAGAATATAATAACCTTCGCGACACCTATTCCAGGGAGGTTATACACTATTCCGCCCGGATTGCCACGCTTGAATCGGAAAATAAACATCTGAATAGCGAAATATATCGTAAGGAAGCTGACCAGAAGGAACTGACTGAACGATTTGAGCAATTGTCAATTGATATCCTGCGAAAACAGAGTAGTGAATTCAATGATATGAGCATGTCGGGGATAAAAGCTATTTTCGATCCGATGGCAGAGAAAATCAGAAACTTCGAGAAGCAGGTTACTGATACCTATGAAAAGGGGCTGCGTGACCAGGTTGATCTCCGTTCAGAAATAAAAAAACTGTACGAACTCAACCAACTGATCAGCGCTGAAGCCTCTGCCCTGACACATGCCCTGAGAACCGATTCCGCGGCTCAAGGTACATGGGGTGAAGTTGTACTTCAACGGGTATTAGAACGCAGTGGACTGCGTGAAGGAGAATCATTTATTACCCAGGTCTCGGTAACCGATGACGATGGTAGCAGATGGCGTCCTGATGTAGTGATTATTCTACCGGAAAACCGTCACCTGATTGTCGATGCCAAGGTATCTCTTACAGCCTGGGAACAGTACGTCAATGCAAACGATGATGCGAGCCGAAAAAACTGGCTGGCTGCTCATACCGATTCGATACGAAGACATGTCATTACATTGGGGAACAAGGACTATGCATCACTACCTCAGTACAATTCGCCCGATTTCGTAGTACTCTTCATGCCGGTTGAAGCTGCTTTCGGTGCTGCATTACAATCAGATAATACTTTATTTGGACTTGCCTGGGATAAAAGGGTAGTATTGACCGGTCCCGCCACATTATTGGCGACTCTAAGGACGATAGCTTCAGTGTGGAGAATAGAACAACAAAACAAAAACGTCAGGGAAATTGCGCGACAGGGAGGCCTGCTATATGATCGCCTAACTGCCTTCACTGAAGAGATGAACCGAATTGGCAGCCAGATAGACAGACTGAAAGGAACCTGGCAGAAAGCATCAGACAGATTATCGACAGGGAAAGGAAATCTGGTTGCAAGGGCTGCACGATTACATCAACTTGGCGCAAATACACATCCTGCTGAGTCACCTAATCAGAATGATATTGAACAACTCACAAACGATGATGAAGACGAAAGTTAAAGTCAATTTCACAATCATTTTATGGTCTATTGCCTTCGCCGGGATATACAGCTGCAGATACACTCCTGCTGCATTCAAGGTTGACTATGCATTCGAATATAGCACATCAGCTCATTCTCCAAAGCGGCCGGTCTTGTACGCGATAAAAAAAGGTCAAAATAAGGTAATGCTTTCGGTTTGTGTTTTCACTAAAGGAATGACACCAGACAGTACACATCCGGGATGTCCTGCCTGGCTGTTCAGGGCAGATTTTGAAAACTGGAATCCTTCCGGCAAAACAATTGTGCAAAGACAAACCTTTTCAGAAACCAATCCGATAAACTCACCACTTATTCCTGACACTGTATGGCTAAATTTTACGGGAGAGATCGAAACCACACCAGGTGATTATATTATCCTGCATTTAACCGATCAAATGTCGGGCATTAACTTGTTTTCCTGGGCGAAAGTTGTTGACTCTATATTCCCTCTGGTTAAAGATGAGTACAATAACTATTTAGCCTATCAATGGATAAAAGAGAATGAAAAACTAATCATACCTTCAAATATTACACCAGTCCTCTGCAAGTCGTGCTATAGTCCCCTGCCCCAACCCCCGTTTGATATGCAACCCATAACTGTCAGACCAGATTTCTATGACTGGGAACCAGCGAAAGTATCTCCAACTGCTGAGCTGAGAAGCAAGTTCAGCCATACCGGACTTCTAAAATTTACACATAAAGAATGTGATACATCATATTTTATCCCGCTTACCAGCGCCCGGTATCCTTTTCCTGTAATAAATCAGGATGGGTTATTAGCAATTCGTTACCTTACCACCCGCGAAGAATTTACATCACTTCTGGCTCATAATGATCTTTCGGAATCGTTGCACCTGATTTGGCAAAACAGTGCATCAGATATGGAAAGGGCCAGGGTGAGGGCCAGACAGTTTGTTGAAAAAATCAATAGTGCCAATACCTTTTTCACGTTTACCAGACCTGGCAGCCTCACCGACCGTGGTCTTATATGGATTGTCATCGGGCAGCCAAACAGGGTCTGGAAAAGTCCCATGAGAGAGACCTGGTTTTACGACAGCCTTGATGATGGTCTTCCCCTTAGGCTCGATTTTGATTTAACTAATGGTTCTGAAAGTATACCTGATTGGGTTTTACATCGATCTCCCGGCTTCAAATCCATCTGGAACAGGGCTGTTGACCGCTGGCGAAGATAATACCGGATCTGCTTTTTTAATTACATACCTTTGCATACATAATTTGAATACGAGATATGAAAGATAATTCACTCATCTACGGAATCCGCGCGGTGATGGAAGCAATTGAAGCTGGCAGAGAGTTTGAAAAGGTAATGATCCAAAAAGGACTTAGTGGCGACCTCTTTAGAGACTTAATGGCGAAATTGCGTACTGCCGGTGCACCTATCCAGATGGTGCCCCCGGAAACACTCCACAGGCTGACTAACGGGAACCATCAGGGAGTGGCAGCTTATGTTTCGGCTATTATTTATCAACCTATTGAGCAGATTGTACCAATGCTGTTTGAACAAGGAAAAACACCTTTTCTGCTCATTCTCGACCGGATTACCGATGTCAGAAATTTTGGAGCTATCGCCCGTACTGCCGAATGTGCAGGAGTTGATGCCATTCTGGTTCCTGATAATAATTCAGCCCGTATCACTGGCGATGCTGTTAAGACATCAGCAGGGGCACTTCACTCTATTCCTGTTTGCAGAACAACCAACTTATATCAATCTGTAAAATTTCTGAAAAACAGCGGCATAACTGTTTTCGCTGCAACTGAAAAAGGAAACCTCCTGTATGACGCAACTGCATACCAGCATCCTTTAGCTCTTATCATGGGTTCAGAGGAAAACGGAGTATCGGCTGAATTGCTTAAAATAAGTGATTATCTCGTCAGGATTCCTCTTATGGGAAAAATAGGTTCGCTCAATGTCTCTGTTGCATGCGGGGTGTTGATGTATGAAATAGTCAGGCAACGGAACTTCTTTCCTGAAGCCCTCAACGAAGGCTGATTTCTAAAGCTCCCAGGCTGTCAAGACGATAACAGGTTGCTCCTGTACTCCGACAGGATTCCTCCCATCGTTTTCGTTGTTTTTCGGTAAGTGTATTCCCAATTACCCAGGTTGCTCCTTCAATCCGACTGAGAATCCATTCCGGGCGGATTCGGGGACGTTGACCTATCAGTACCAGATTGGCCGGAAGTTTGCTATCCCCTTTCGGCAGATTGAAAGTACTATCTATTATTACAATTCGTCTATCCGCTTTTACAATAAAATGGCCTTCAAAGGTATCATTCCTGGAACTTATACATTGGTAAACAGATTGCTCAGGCCTAACAGCATAATACTTGTTCATCCCGTTCAATATCCATTCCGGAGGGGATTTTGACGTACCAAACCACCAAGAACGTCTTCCTGATATTTCGCCAAACAAAAGATTCTTACCACCATCAGCTACAACAAGAAAATGGTTTTCCCTACACTTGATACACTGGTATTGAACAAATAAACCCAACACCACTATACTGATCAAAAAGATGATTAACCCTTGGTTCTTTTTAAGTACAATCCAATACAAAATACCAATAACCGCAATCCATAAAAGGATTACCTCTGGTAGTCCGAATATTGTAACATGAGAAACAGAACCAGGAAGCCCCTCTATGAATGAAACCCCATCATTCATCATGCCAATAAGGAAACCCAAGACCCTGCTCACAATATCTCCAATCCAAGGGATCCAGCTAAACAACAAAGTAGTTATCCCTGTCACAAGTATCAGGTAGGAAAGCGGTATAGCAATCATACTTGAAAGCAGGAAGTAGTTTGGGAATTGATGAAATTTGTAAAGAATAACAGGGGCAGTAAACATCTGGGCAGCAATTGAAACTATAATGAGATCCCGTCCGTATGCCAGCACTTTATTTTCAGTAAAAAACCATTGAGACAGCACCGGATGAAAAATAACAATACCAGCAACGGCAGCAAAACTCAATTGAAATCCAACGTCGAATAAGTAGTATGGATTGATTGATAACAGAAAAAAGGCTGAAACAACCAAACTATTTAAAACTGAAGTCCTCCGTCTGAAGCCACCACCAATACAGACAAATGTAAACATTGTGGCAGATCGGGTCACACCAACCGAAAGACCAGTAATACAGGCATAACCCCAAATCAGAATCAGGAGAATAACTGTTCTAACAGCTTCACCTTTCCGCGTTCCTGAAAGTGGAAATAAAAGTGCTGCAAACATCGCGTAAAAAATACCCAGGTGTAAACCGGAAACACACAACACGTGTATAGCCCCGCTTCCTGTATATGTCTGACGAAGTTCTGGATCGAGCAGATCATCGTAACCCAGAAGAATTGCTGAAGCCACCGCAATTACATCCTGATCATAACCCGCACTTTTCAATATACCCAGCAACTGCTGCCTGACACGTTCGGCATAATAAGATATATCATGGGATAGCGGTTGGTGCTCTATCTTAAAACTACCTTTCCGCAACCAAACCTGACGTGTTATGCCTCTCCTTTTCAGGTAAGTTTTATAATCAAAAACTTCCGGATTTAACGAAGATTTTACCTGACGAAGGGCTCCAAATCCCGCAATCCGGTCGCCAGGTTTAAGAACTGAATCATAAGAAAGGGGAAGATAAAGCAGAAGCCCTGTCTCAGCTTCAAATCCACCATTGTCTGTAAACACATATTCCAGCTTTGCAGTGTACCTGATACTACCGGCCCGGAAACCTGGTAATGACTCTACCCTGGCTATCCAGCGGTCAGGGTCACTAATTCCGGCCAACGGATCTTTCATAGTGGTTGACTGGTACCTGGTAGTAATCATCCATCCTAAAACAAAAACTGAAGGCAAAACAAGAAAACCAATAGTTAACCCTGAAGGAGTCCGACCACAAAACCAATTGAAAATCAACAGCAATATGGTTACCAAAACAAACAAAGCACCTGTTGCCACTACCCAGCCGGGAGTTTCAAATATTAAATCAGCGGTTATAATTCCCGTGATAAAAAAAAACAGGAGACGAAGAAGAGGTAAAGTCCGGAAACTCATCTTTTAACCAACTAAAGACCTCTGACAATGCTACAGGCCGGAGTTATAATATTATCTCCCGGCCGGTTGCTGACTTTTCATAGTGATTCGATATAAAAATGCTGGCAGGAACAACATGAGCAGGCTTTATCATGCCTGCTCATCATAAAATACCGTTACAAACCGATTGCAACTCCGGCAAACAGAGTTATAACCTGATGTTTTGAAGATTCATTTGCAGAAGGCTCTTTAAGGATGTTAGTCATACCCATCATATATCGCGCTCCTGCCATTAACTGAGCGGGTCCCAGATTAAAAGTTACACCAGCCCCGGCTGCAATTCCAAAATCAGTAGATTTATAATAATCCTTCGAGTCAGCTTCCTCATCAATCGACATTGTTTGTCCGCTAACTGTAGCTGATCCTTTAATAACCTGCTTTGCATTAAGCAGAAAACCTAAATAAGGCCCTGCTTCAACATGGAAGAAAGCGAGTTTTGCCTTTAACATCACAGGGAAGGTGAGATAGTTCAACCTATCCGAAATCTCTCCATCAAATGCAAAATCAGTGTATGATTTTTTACTTCCTAAAGAATATAGATAGTTATAAAAATCAGGATCAAACTTATTCCCGCGGGGATCATAATTCCCCTCAACCTGAAGAGAAAGAAGCGGAATAATACTATAATTCAGGTAGATACCATATGTGGTTGACGTAAGCACTGCAATGTTATCTTTGATCATTTCAATTGTTTCACCATCCCCTGAATAACTTATACGAGAAATGTTTATCCCTGCTTTTGCGCCTACCTTCTGCGCTATTACATTTGAATTAACTAAAAGCACAGTTAGTGCCAGCAAATTTCCTATCAAGATTTTTCTCATCATAGCTTTTTGTATAAAAATTTAAAGAATACTAATATTACTAAAATTTGGCTCAAACAAATATACAAACAATTTCACCAGTCGTACTCACGGTTATCCAACATTACCGCGCTAAAATATTAATGTTTCAATGCCGAACGGTTAAACAATAAATAGCCAACACTAAATACAGCCGACCAGGATTCCGATTCCTTATCAAAATAATTGACGCTCATACTAACAGGGCCGAGTGGTGTATGTATAACAAATGCCCCCATACCCATGAATGCCCTATCAGAGAATCCCTTACCAAATTTTGCTTTCTGAAATTCATCTTCGACTATCATGTTAAATGGCTGTATTACATACCCCTCCAACCTAAAATCAAGCATCTTAGTTATTTGATATATATTCTTCGAGCCGGCGGTGATGTATGTATTAGCTCTAAAATCCGGGAGAAACAATGTACTTGCCCAGGGAATGGGAGAGCACTGGGGCAGCGATAAAATACTGGCCGTGTAGTTCGAGAAAAACGGCTTGCTCGACAAGTATAACTCTGAGTAGATCCCAAGCCTGAGGTTCCCGACCGACTTAAAGTAATTATCGTATATAACACTAAATTCTACCCAGTTACGATTGAATTTATTTACCTGACGACTAATGGATGTACTTCCAGGTTCGGTTGTCTCTTTTCCGAAAACATACCTCAAATTGACATAAAAACGGGAACCACTGGTAGGGAATTGCTTTTTATTCATTGAATTCATCTCAAGCGACACGCTTGGTGCAATAAATCTTAAACTGGTTAGATCCAATGTATCAGTTCTAAGAAAGAAATTATTCTGATAATAGCTGTGGTCTATATAACCTAAATCGAGCGTTCCTGTCAGAACCCCTTTATTCGTAACCGGAATACCGGCTCTTAGGCTCATAAAACTTTCGTCAATGATTAGATAAGCTGGTGTTTTATCCTCGATAAAATAACTAGTCGTCTTAAAAAAATTGAAGCGGTTTAGAGTAAAGGCACCTTCCATGAAGAAAGGGGTTTTAGAGGTGAAGTCTATCCTCCCTTTTACCTGCCCTGATGTATAAAACCTGCCAATATATGCATTCACTGCAACCGATTGCGACCACTTGTTCAAATGGCTATATTTCAACTGTATAAAGCCCAGATTGTTAGTAGCCGATGAGATAACACCTCCAGCCTGAATTTCAAAAACAGGTGCTTTCTGAACATCCAACGACAGCGAAAACAATCCGGTATTCCTGTTGAACCTTAATGAAGGGAAGATATAGCTGATCTTATCATCGGCCACAAGCTTATAATAGTCCTCCCTTAAATCTGACAGTGAAATATATTCGTTGGAGTGTTTTAATTGTGACCTGACATAGCGTTGCTGCATGTCCGATACACCTGACACATTAATACTATCAATCATCAGATCAGGAATGCATGACCTGAAATCATTTCGCCGCTTTTCGTATGAGGCTGGATCCACTCTTCTGGTAATAAACCTGGTAATACTATCCATTTTTCTAATAGTGGCAACATAGCCACTATCGATAAACTGTGGTGCCCATGAGAAATCGTTTACAGCCACCTGGAGAAGATTCGGCTTGACAAGAAACCCACTGTCAATAGGAATAACATACGACGATTTAGCCATTAACATATTCTCAATCTGCGAAACCACATCATCCGCGGAAGGTTCACCATAATTCCCGGCAGCTTTACAACCAATTATCACATTGGGTTTAAAGTCATTAAGGGCTACATCAGCAGGGAAATTATTGTACATTCCCCCATCAAAAAGTAATTTTCCATCAATTTTAATTGGTTTAAAATAAAAGGGAAAAGTCATAGAAGCTCTTATGGCATTTCCCAGATCGCCTTTTCTCAGGATAACTGGTTTATTGGCATAAATATCAGACGCTACACATCTGAAAGGGATCATCAGCGAATCAAAATTATAGTCAGATGCTGCCGCAGCTCCAGAAAAAACCTCCATGAACTGAAAATCCATAACAAACGGCGAGACAAGATTTGTTGGAATTCTTGGCTTTAGTGTACTTACATAATCAAACCTGAATCGAGCCCACCCTGCATTTCTTTCATCTTTCTTGAAAAAATACTCATAACCAGGATCTATACTTCCATCTGCCCATCTTTGAAACTCTGTTGAACTAACCAGATAGGCCATCTCATCGGGTGAATAACCAGCTGCATAAAGACCAGCTATAATAGCACCCATGGACGTTCCCGCCACATAGTCGATAGGTATTCCATTTTCTTCAAGAGCTTTTAAAAATCCAACATGACAGGTTCCCTTTGCCCCTCCCCCACTTAGTACAACAGCCACTTTCTGAGCCCTTATATTGTTGTTTGAGAAAAGAAAAGCTATAAGAAATGATAATAAAGCAACCCGAAGAAACAACTTGTTAACTAGTACCATGATTAAGATCATTTTAAATCCAAAAATAGCAAAACATAGTGATTTGCACACAAAAGTCACACCTGATGATAAGTGAAATGTACGGGCAATCGTAAGTCTGATACAACGTACTTACCCCTTTTTCGGATAGCATCCTGATTTTTAACACAATAAATATCAAATCTATACAATACAACAATATCGGTTCAAAGAATAAAAAGCAAGCCCGACATGAATTAGCAAATCTTGTATTGATTGAACACCGGAACAGGTAATATCGGGAAATGAACAGATAAAACAGACCAACGATACGCTTTTGAAGAATCCGCTGTCCCGATAACGCAAAACCTGATATTGAAATACTCAGAAAAAAAAGAGCATCCATGGGGTATAGATTACCCTAATCGCGGAACGACTTCGACAAACGCATTTCCCACCGCCAAATACCGATCAACTCACACGAATTGATTAATGAGGAGCAGACCTGAATTACAACCCTGCCTGGGTTTATGAAAAGTTAACGTGTCAATCTATTAACCGTAGTTCAACCGTAGTTCAACCGTAGTTCAACCGTAGATTCGCCGCAGATTGATAGTAGCATAATGGTCGGTTAACGGTTGATTTTCGGCTGGTATTTGGTCAATCATTTCATAATTGTCTTCTGAAACAAAAAAACAATCATAGCGCGGATTATATTATCCTTTTGATGGATTTCAGGACAGTATATCATCCTGTGGGTTAAATGCCTGACAGAACACAAACTATATAGTGGCTGATATTTAGGGGGTATACTGTCAAAGGGTAAAAGCGGACAGCTACCGGAAGCAGAAAGGGTGTAAGTTTTTGTAGATTACACTCACATAAATCCTCGGGGTGTTTGATGTAGTTGCACAAGGCTCTTTAATTGGAAGACACCTTGTTGATGTCTCGACAATTTTCATTACTGGTTTTGTTGAAAATAAAAAAGTCGCACCTTATGTAAAGTGCGACTAACAGGAAATAAATTAAATACTCCCGATCAAATACGTTCAAGGGCCTGTTCGAGATCCGAAATAATATCTTCAACATCTTCAATACCAACAGACAAACGGATCAAACCATCAGAAATTCCAGCTTTCTCACGGTCTGCTTTCGACATTTTTGAATGCGTCATACTGGCCGGATGCTGAATCAACGACTCAATTCCTCCAAGCGATACAGCCAACAACATCATTTTAACATTATCCATTAATACACTTCCTGCAGTAAAGCCACCCTTTACACCAAAGCTAATCATTGAACCGGGTCCTTTCATTTGCTTTCTGCCAAGTTCGTATTGCGGGTGTGATTTTAACCCGGGATAAAGTATCCATTCAACTTTAGGATGATTCTCTAGATACTCGGCCACCTTCATAGCATTTTCCTGGGCACGGTCAATGCGGATACCCAAAGTTTTCAAACCTCTTCTTGTTAAAAAAGCCTGGTGGGGATCCATATTGCAACCCATGTTTATCATCACCCCACGAATTTTCTTCACCTCAGCAGGTTCTTTTGCAACCACGATCCCACCTACAATATCAGCGTGCCCGTTAATGAACTTTGTCATTGAATGCAGCACAACATCGGCACCCAACAGCAAAGGGTTCTGAAGGTATGGGCTACAAAAAGTATTGTCAACACAAACTGTGATACCTCTACTATGAGCCAATTCGACAATGGCAGGAATGTCGGCAATGGTCATCGTAGGGTTAGCCGGTGTTTCCAGGTAAATAAGTTTTGTTTCAGGACGAATAGCTGACTCAACTTTCTTTATATCTGATGTGTCAAGGAAAGTACTTTCTACACCAAATTTAGCAAAAAGAGTTTCCATAACAACCCTTGACGGGCCATAAACAGCTTCATGCCCAATCATATGACTTCCATTACTAAGATAGGCCATATAGACGGTTGTCACTGCACCCATCCCTGATGCACAAGCTACAGCACCAGCTCCATGTTCCAGTGATGCGACAGTTGTTTCTAAATCCCGAATGGTGGGGTTACCTATACGGGTATAGATGAACCCATCTTCTTCACCTGCAAAAAGGCGAGCACCATGTGCAGCATTTTTAAACTTGAAAGTTGATGTCTGGTAGATAGGGGTAACAGCACTTCCCCTTTCATCTTCAATTCCTCCTTCATGTATGAGTTTTGAATTGAAGCCTGAGTTTTTTGTTTCCATTAAAATTGGCTTTTTTTATTCATTTCTGACAGAATATGCAAAGTTACGTACTTTTGTCCAGAACATTTCTCCAAAAGAGTGGTTAAACATTCTGAGCAACGATTGTTATATAACCCGACAGTGTAAATTTTCAATTATCTCTAAAAAAAATAACCTTATGAAGAAACTAATAGTCACCTTATTATTGCTAATGGCATCGATGTATTTCACATTTGGACAGGTTGATACAGCCAGTCGATGGAAGAAAGGAATTGAAACAGGGTTAGGTGTAACCCAGGTTTCATTGACGAACTGGGCTGCCGGTGGTGATAATTCACTGGCAGGTAATATATTTCTTAATCTAACGGCTAACTATGCCAAGGGCAGACATAATTGGGATAACAATGGTCAGTTTGTATTCGGTATTATTAAAAATGGAGAACAAGGAATCAGAAAAACTGACGATAAGATTGATCTTCAATCGAAATATGGATACAAGGCTAGCGGGAAGTGGTTTTATAGCGCGTTGACAGGATTTAAAACGCAATTTGCCAATGGGTTTGACTATAAAGTAAGTGATTCTGTTGTTGTTTCAAGATTTCTTGCTCCGGCATATTTATTGCTTGGATTAGGTATGGATTACAAACCATCTGATCTTTTTTCTCTTTTCATTTCTCCCGTAACAGGACGATTAACTATTGTTAACGACCAAAAGCTTGCTGATGCCGGAGCGTACGGAGTGACTAAAGCCGAATATGATTCCGAAGGAAACGTTTTGAAACATGGTGCCAGCACATTAGTTGAACTGGGGGCATCAGTTGTAGCCAATTACAAGGCAACACTAATGGAAAATATATCGATGGAAACACGGGTTCAATTATTTACAGATTATCTGAAAAACCCTGAGAATATTGACATCGACTGGCGGGTAATGCTCGTGCTTAAAGTGAATAAATATATTTCAGCCAATCTTTCCACCAACCTTATTTATGATGACAACGTGAAGATTGTTGACAAGGATGGAAACGCGGGACCACGTACTCAGTTCAAAGAAGTATTTGGTGTTGGGTTTAACTACAAAATGTAATATGTAAAGCAACAGTCAGATCATTTTTCAACTGTTAAAGCGTCCGGAACCATCAGAGTAGCGGCGCCACCTGTCAATAACCTGTTGCATATCATTTGGCAGCTCTGAATCAAAGCTAACCCATTCCTGAGTAATTGGATGGGTAAAAGCGAGAGATTTGGCATGTAATGCCTGTCTGGGAATTATCTGCAAGTTATTACGGACAAATGTCTGATAGGAGGATGAACTGAGTCCTAGTACAATTGAGGCACCCCCGTATACCTGATCCCCGAACAAAGGGTGACCGATAAATTTAAAATGAGCCCTGATTTGATGTGTACGGCCTGTTTCAAGCCGGCATTCAACAAGTGTAACATAGTGAAAACGTTCGATCACTCTATAATGCGTTATAGCATTCCTTCCGAAAGTTTCGTCTTCACGAACAGTCATTACTCTACGATCAGCGGGATTTCGTCCTATATTACCTTTGATTGTCCCCTCGTCATGATCAAATTCACCCCATACCAAAGCTACATACCGCCGTTCGATAGTATGGTGGAAGAATTGTCGGGCAAGTATGGTCTGGGCTAATTCAGTTTTGGCACAAATAATAATTCCTGAAGTGTCTTTATCGATCCTGTGTACAAGCAAAGGCGCAACTGGTTCTCCCCGACTGTTTCTCTGGTCCTGCAAGCGATAAGTCAATGCATTGAGCATAGTTCCGGTATAGTTTCCATGTCCCGGGTGTACTACCATGCCAAATTCCTTATTGATTACCATTAAATCATCATCCTCATAAACAATATTAAGGGGAAGGTTTTCAGGAATTACCTCAAACTGTCGCGGTGGAGTTGCCATCACCACCGAGATGATATCAAGTGGTTTAATTCTGTAATTCGACTTGACAGCTTCGTCGTTTACAAGTATATTTCCGGCTTTTGCCGCATTCTGTACGCGATTTCTTGATATACCCTCTATCCTGTTCTGAAGAAACTTATCGATCCGGAGAAGCGTCTGTCCCTTGTCAACCTGAAACCGGAAATGTTCATAAAGTTCATTATTCTCTTCGCTTTCCGCTGACTCACCAGCTATCAAGTCTTCCTGTTCAATCATTGCAAAATGATCAATTTTTGCGCATAGGACTCACCAGTATCAGGAAGACTGACTTTTATGATATACACGCCTTTCTTACAACCATCAGGTCTGAAACTACCATCAACCTGCTGAGACATCACCCTGCGTCCGCTCAGGTCAAATATTTCCACATTGATTGCTCGCGGAGTAAGTCCATTAATTAATACATTAACATCGCCTGATCGATTCCAGATACTGGGCCAAAGCTCCATTCCAGATTTAATCACTGCCGGATGTTCACTTTCAGGAAGCAGGCGTTTGCCTAGAACCGGACGAATCATAATAGCACCGGGAAATTGACTGCGTTGCCATGTGCCATCGGTATTATAAAAATTATTGTTCTGATTATCCCGTGACCGATCAAATCCAATATTCAAATTGTCATCCGTTGTCTGAACCCAACCTACATAAAAGGCATTTCTGACAGGCACTGAATTCCTCAGAGTAACCTGGGTATACCGGTACATGCTATCAGCATATGAAGGCCGGAGCATCGTATCAGCATTCAGTATCCGGCCGGGAGTACCATTATTATCATCCCATATGGTTAAATAATAATAATGTTGGTTAGCGTTTGCTACAACTTTATTAAAGTAAAGTCTGACAGCTCGAAGCGTATCAGCAGTTGTCAGGGTAAATCTGACAGCCAGTTGCGATCCTGCCGGGGTAAGACCATATCCAAGTTCAGGTACACCATCATCATAGGCAAAATAATTAGTCATTTTTTGCTCATAGATCATAGTATCACCAAGTCCAACTGAGTTGGGGGTAAGCTCGTCGCCCTGTAATCCGTATCGGATATAAAAAACTGCTGAATCCTGAACACCAAAAGGATCAATAGGCAAAATTGATCTAACCGGGGGTTTTGCCCAGGGTTGAAAATCAAAATACCCATCAGTCAAGAAAGGAGGGATAGAATTGTTACCGCCATTATAGGAAGAAATAACCGAACCATCATCCTTCAGAACCTGGTATTCATATCTCGCAGGAAGATAATCGGAATATCTGTTAGTAATAAACATTGAAAGCGTATCAGCGATAAACGCTGTAGGTTCTTCACTATATTGAGTATATGGTACCGAATAAAAATTCTTAAGCATTGAGGGAGCCTTTTCCGCAAAGCCTATCCATTTCTGTGTACTGTCGTTATAGTGTCCATTCAGATCAACCTTTACTGCATCAACATTCCAGTGATCCATGCTGCTCTGCCAACTGGGCAACATATCACCACTAAGACTAGCAAAAGCAACAAACCTAAATTGAAAATCAGAGCGAAAATATGAGGCACTATCAGTAATAGGAATATTGACCCTTCTACTGTAGGTTCCATACTTCGCGTAAAAGGTGTCGAGTTTCATGCCTTCTGAACCCCATACCGTGACCCAATACGGCACAGGGTCTGTAGCCAAAAACTGTAGCAGGAGAGAATCTGCCGGTTGGGGACTGTTCCCCAATCCCTGAGGTTGATAATAGAAGCTCAAATAGACAGAATCAGAGCAGACAATTGCGCGCTTCTGAGGGGTAAATATTGAATCCAGACGAATTGCTCTGGAGGTTAGTTTATCGGCTTCAAATGGCGCAAATGTAGCATTGGAATATATATTGCCGGCTGAATCAAGGGCATCGAACGTTGCAACACCCCTATTGAATGAGCGGAAAGCAAAATCACTGTTGACAAACACATGCCAGTCACTCCATAATGATTGATCCGGGATAACTGATGAATAAGCAAAATCATCATAAAATGGGATTGTGACAGCCCCGGTAACATTTGATGCTTTAGTCATTTCCCTGGAATCCTGCGACTTGCCTGAATTTAAACTATGAAGCACCGGATTCCCGATAAGCGGTACCAATATTTCTTGGGCACTGCCACATAAAGGAGTCAGGAACAATGATATTACAATCTGTAACAGTCTTTTATGAATCATCTGTCGAAGGCGTTTCGTTATCGGATGAGTACGCATTTTAAACATCACACTGAATTATTTCTTCTCGTTACGGAACCAGATATTTACCTGATCACCTGCACTTAATTGGGCTCCTGGTTCAGGATCCTGCTTATAAACCCTGCTAGTCGATTCATCAAGGCCATCTCTGAATACAACCTTACCAACATTGAGAGTCGCTGAGAATACAGACCTGTATGCTTCAGTCATATCATACCCATCCAGATCAGGGACAACTGCAGGTGCAGCACCCTCAGCCTGCTCAACAACCAGTACAATTTTTGAATTCCGATCGAGTTCTCTCCCGGCCTTTACCGGCTTCCCTTCATAGAACTGCTCAATAACGGCATTATTATATTCACCTGGAACAACCTGAATGTAATCAACCTGCAACCGGGCAGCAATCACACGTTCTACTGCCTGTCTGACAGACAAATCGACCAGATTAGGCATTTTGACTTTCTCGGGAGTCTGACCAACGATTGTTACATACACTTTCCGGCCTTCCTTAACGAATGAATTAGGTAGTGGATCCTGTATAAGTATTGTCCCTTTCCCCTTTCTAGGGTCATAAACCGAGTCCATTATTACGATTTCAAGGCCATAATCACCAGCGATATCATAAACATCCCCAACCGGTTGTCCAACAAAATCCGGAACTTCAATTTTTTCTCCATGATGGGTAAAGATGCTGATCAAACGTAATGTCAGCCATAACAGTATAACCGACAATCCCATTGCGAGCATCAAATGACGCCAGAAAACCGATGTAAAGAAAAATTCTCTCCACTTCATCGCTTGTGGGTAAATTAGACAACTAAATCAGGGTTAAAACTACCGGAGAGGCTTTTTATTGCCCCGATCCACAAAGATAGGAAATTATTCAGCTTACACAGAATGAGCCGTATTTTGAATTACTTTTGCCCCGTTTTACAACTGAAAATATGAAGACTATGCCAAATATGGAAAAAATACATCTGGCAGTTGTAGCTGGAGGTGATTCAGGCGAATATGAAGTTTCTATCCGCAGCGCAGCAGTGGTAATGAAATACCTTGACACTGAAAAGTACGATACCGTCTTAATACACATCCGGGGAAACCAGTGGACCTATAAGAATGAGCATTCTGAAGATTGTAATATCAACAAGGATGATTTCAGTGCCATCATCAACAAGAAAAAAATCAGGTTTGAATGTGTCTATATTGTCATTCATGGCACACCTGGCGAGGATGGAAAGCTTCAGGGTTATTTTGATATGATTGGAATACCCTACACTACATGCGGTAGTATTACCTCAGCCCTGACCTTTAATAAAAGTTATTGTAACGGAGTGGTTAAATCGCTGGGGGTTGCTACATCAGCATCTGTGCACCTTTTCAAGGATAAACCCTATAATACTACTAATATAATAGAAAAAACAGGTTTACCATGCTTTGTTAAGCCCAATTGTGGTGGTTCAAGCGTAGGCATGACAAAAGTAAAAGAGGCCGTTGATCTTGAGGCAGCTATCCAGACAGCATTTGCCGAAGATCAGGAGGTTCTGGTAGAATCCTTCTTCAAAGGCCGGGAAATAACATGTGGCGTATTCTCCAACAAAGGTAAAGTTGAAGCTTTACCTATCCTGGAGGTTGTAAGTAAAAAGGAATTTTTCGATTTTGAAGCGAAATATAATCCTGTCCTGGCTGATGAGATCCTACCGGCTCCAATTCCTTCCGAAGTATGGAAAAACTGTCAGGAAACCTCAATAAACCTGTATAACCAGCTTGGCTGTGCCGGTGTTGTAAGGTTTGATTATCTCTTCAACGAGAGCACGCTCAACTTTTTAGAAGTAAATACAGTACCAGGTCTTTCTGAAGAAAGCATTGTCCCTAAAATGGCTCTTCATGCAGGCTATACTTTGTCGGAGTTTTATGATATTTTGATAGAAGGAGCGATATCAAGACACGAAAAGAATTGAGATTTCAGTAATATATTCAGCCAGCCTATTTAGCAGAATCAACGCGCGCAGTCAGAAATTCTATAAGCTTTCTTATCGCTATACCGCGATGACTAATACTGTTTTTAAGTTCAGGTGTCATTTCAGCAAAAGACTGGGAGAAGCCTTCCGGCCTGAATACAGGATCATATCCGAAACCACCTGTGCCATTATTAGATAGAAGTATCTCGCCTCTCACCTCACCCTCAAAAAGATACTTTTGCCCTTCAATGATCAATGCAATTACAGTAAGAAAACGTGCCTTTCTGTTGTGCACGCCCTGTAGATTTTTAAGCAATAAATCAACATTATCCTGGTATGAGCTACTCTCACCAGCATAACGAGCCGAATATACTCCCGGAGCACCACGCAATGCTTCAACCTCTAACCCAGTATCATCTGCGAAGCAAGGTACCCCGTGTTTATCCCATATGAACCTGGCCTTAATCAGCGCATTTTCAACAAGCGTTAAACCAGTTTCTTCAATTGGCGAATACTCTCCTACATCGTTCAACCCGACTATTGCATATTTGGGAGAATCGGCAATTATCTCTTTGATTTCCTTTATTTTATGCAAATTATGCGTTGCGAAGATTAATTTCATTTTATGTTTTAGATTACAGATTATAACCCACTAAACTATTTCAATGATAGATACATACGTCCCACTCCCCTTCCTCAGTGATAACGAAATCAATAAGGCATTCGATTAGTTTAGCACCACCTTTATCTGGCAATTTATACACCAATCTGGAGGAAAAAGGGAAGGTCACATACATAAATACTGGATAATCCGCATTTTGTTGTGGATCACCAGAACCTGATATCATTTCAAGCTCAAAAACCTGAACAGGTGTGGAATTTCTAAAAAACCTGATTCTGATTGTACTCCCCTCATCCCGTGTTTTTCGGATGTTAACCTTATCAATATTTACGGTCTGCTTTACAACAAATGGATGTATCCAATCATCAGGAGCAATCGGGGGGACAAATCTGTTGTTTTTCCATATCCCTTCGCTGACATTTTTCCCTAATGCAGGAACAAATCGTCCAAAGCCTTCACGTTTACCTTCATTCCACTCACCATCATATAAATCCCCGTTTCGCCATTCATATCGACCACTTCCGTGAGGTAGTCCTTTCCTGAAGTGCCCGATATAATGGTCAATGCCCCACGCTTCTCCTTCGCCATTAGCAAGTCCTTTTCGGCATTCACCTATATAGGAGCTATCAATGGAAGGCAACAACACCCTGCATTCCTGCCCTTTTGCAAGCAAACCAATACAAGCAAAGAAAGCGATAAATATTTTACGTATCATCTGATATACTGTTTAAACCATTCTTTGATTTCAAAAACACTTTCAACTTTATTTTCAATTGAATCGGGCAAGGACGGAAAGAAATCAACACCAACTACTGTTTCAAGTTCGTCAACTGAAACAGAATACTCCCACAAACTAGCGTTGGATCTGCAATTGGGGATTAAAAAGGCAATTGCCTGCCAATGGTTCTTATGATGTCGCAACACAGCTTTATAAAACCTGCCAGGAATTATTATTCTGTTTTTCAATCTGACTGTATCAATTTTCTGATTAATCAAGGGACCTGATACCACCCACAGCGTGTCGTTAGTCTCCGTCCAGTACCTTACCTGCAGTTCAAGTTTCTTCCATATTCCTCTGTTAAATGCAGGTTTTTGTGGTGAGATATTTACATAACCAAACGATTCACACATAGATTTTTCGGAGTATGCCATATCAGCCGCTGGAGCAAGATGCCCCCTATCATAGCCCGATTTCTCATAATCGGTATCCCGCGCAACCCATTCTTTTACATCAACATCAGAAAAAAAATGATTTGTACGTTTCACAGCAGACACCAGTTTTGAAGATGTAAGCATATAGGCTACCCATAGAGCTTGCCTGGTATTAGTATCAAAACCAACGATAAACCCCGATCTCTCCAGTATCATTACTTCTCTCCTGGAAAAAGGCAGTGCAATTTGATCGCGATCTTTTTCAGAACTAATTATTCTCCCTCCGTAATCATCCATTCCTGACATTACTCCGGAATTAACAGAAAGAATAAAGAAAAGCAAGCCAATCAAACTCATCCTATATATTCTTAGAAAAAGACACCCAATCAATAGTCTGGTAACCTAAACCCTCAAGAAAATGATTCGCAGTGGAAAAATGACCACAACCGATAAATCCTCTATAAGCTGATAAGGGTGATGGGTGAGCTGACCTCAAAATCAAATGTCTGGAACAATCAATTAGTTCAGCTTTAGCTTGAGCATCGTTACCCCAAAGCATAAAAACAAGATGATGATAACGAACCGAAAGGTAACTAATTAATCGATCTGTTAATAATTCCCAGCCGATCTTACGATGAGATCCAGCGGCACCTTTCCTTACAGTAAGTATAGTATTTAAAAGAAGTACTCCCTGTTGTGCCCATGAAGTAAGGTCGCCAGAATCAGGCATAGTTACAGAAAAATCTCGGGATATTTCTTTAAAAATATTTCTCAGAGAAGGAGGTATCCTGACACCATCAGGAACAGAAAAAGCAAGCCCATTCGCCTGATTTTCACCATGATACGGATCCTGTCCTAAAATAACAACTTTAAGCAACTGAGGATTAGTTTCATACAACGCCCTAAACCTGGCATCAAATGGGGGATAGATTGTATATGAACAAGACTCTACATCAATAATTCTGCTGATATTCATCAATATATCACTCACCTCAGGCAGATTAAAAAAATCAGACCATAAATCATTAATAACAATATCATTCACCTTCAATCGTTGTTTATTAATAATAAACTAGCAAGGTTAATAAAAAAACCATCTTATGATTTAAAACAATTGCTTTTTCGCCAACAAATAGTTTACTTTGTGGAAAATTTTGCCCTACTTTAGTTAAGAAGCATGAAAAACTTTGCAATAATTTTTTTAATAATTATAGGAGCTACTTTGATTTTGTCTTCATGTAAGTCAAATGAAAGATGTGCTGCTTATGGCGAGGCTAACAAATATCAAATAGAGCGTCGCAGGTAAACAATATCTTTTCAATTCTAATAGCCGTGGGCTTTCTACCCCACATAATCAGGATTGAAATAATGTTAAGATTAAAACCGCTGTAAAAATTACAGCGGTTTTTCTTATTTCAACCAGGTCAAATATCTGCTATCTGATAAATGGTATTACTTATTAAAAAAGCCTCCGGATTACCAGGAGGCTTTTAATTTTCTGAACAACTATTTCTTACTTTACGATGACAAATTTGCGCGATACATCGATTGCTCCACCACTGACCCTAACCATATAGGTTCCTCGATTAAGCTCTGAGCAATTGACAGAAAATTTCTGATGAGCGTTAACTTCAACATTCACACTCTTTACTAACTGACCTCTGAGATCATAAACAGTAACCAGTGCCATCCCCTCAAAGCTGTTGTTAAGACTTAAATTTAATTCGTCAGAAACAGGGTTGGGGAGCACATTAAGTACTGATTTATTAGTTACCACTTCGTTTACCGGTTGATCAACAATTCCGACAAAACTATTTGAAGACCATACACCACGACCATAGGTAGCAGCATAAATAACTCCATAATTAGATGTTGGTGGATAGTAAGTAACCATTAATGGATTACCATTTCCATCATATTGATCAACAGCACTGAGTCCAGGATGTTGCATTGTCTGCTGATAGAGCTGAATAACCGGTACAGTTCCCATTGCTGGTTCTTTCACCCATTCAGCTCCGGTAATATTATCAGTATAATATAGCCCCGTCGAAGTTCCTATTAAAGCCAGATTCCCATTCATTTCAATCAATGAAGTGTTTACCTGGCTACCAGGTAAGTTCCCATGAATTGAAGAAAATGTAGGAGAAGGTGCTGTTGCATCAGATGTATGGTATACAAAATTATTTACATAAGCTGCATCGTCACTTTTTATTGTAAATATCACCTGATTGTCATCACTCTTATCTACACTAATTGAAGTAATGGAGCTATTTGGAAGAATAGCAATCGTATCTATAGTTATAATACATTGAGTACTATCCACCGAAGCCTGTTCAGCGGTCCTGGCATTAGCAACATTATTTAATCTGTATAGAGTACCCTTTGCAGTTCCAAAGAACACATAATCAGCATCCTTTGAGAACGCCACGGCTGTAATATTTCCATCAGCGACAGCCAGTTTCCACCATTCCGGTAATTCGGAGAATACCAGCAGGTTCATTGACATATATAGTTTATCTTTCCAACCAATAAAATATCTTGATTGGACAGGATCAGGAATCATTAAGGTCTCAAGTGAATCAATATCTCTGGGACAAATAAAACGGAATGGGAACCGGTCAGTTTTGCTCCTGGCTAACACTTCAGTATTTGCCGTAAAAGGCTTCATGGCTACAAACTTTGTAGAATCGATGGTATTGGCATCATAATATGATTCATGTACAACCATTGGCATAAGTTCAACACCATTTGTCATTGCATCATCTTTAAATGTAGCCGAGTAACTTAGCCCCCTGTCATCGGTTCTTGTGAAATTGCTATAGTCGGCAGTCCCTAAACTTGCAGATTTATTCATGAAGAACATATCGGTAGATATCTGTGACATCAAAACACTTCCACCATGACCGGTAAAAGTATTGTCATATGTAGCGATACCGTTATCAGGAGTACCAGAAGCTGCATTTAAAAACTGTATTCCATTTGAATAGGTGCTAACAAGCATGTTATCATAGTTATCAACACCAATATTTCTTACATGCGATACACCCAATAATTTATTTACAGTTACGAAAGTAAGTGCCCCGTTCTTGGACAATGTAACACCACCATCAGAGGCAATAGCCATCAGATTGGGGATAGAAGGGTGAAAGACGTAACTATTATGGTAAGAGTGAATATAATAATCGCTGGAAGGATCGGCACTATAAAAACTTATTGGCCCGCCGTTCCAATCATATAGTCCCGAGTCCTGAACTCTCTGGCCAGAATACATATTCATACAGCCAACAAAGATTTTATCAGGATTTTCTGGTGACACTATAATATTGTTATTATATCCACCGTAATTCGATCCTGAAGCAGCAAATATATTCCATGAACCAGTGGTAAACGGTAAAATCACACTCCAACTGTTACCTCCATCTCGTGAAACATAGATTCCTTCAAGACTACCAACTGTATTAGCGGAACTGGCGTAAACAACATTTTCAGAAGTAGGTGCAATAGCAAAACTCATCCGAAGCACATCATTCTTTGGCAATTTTGTTGGATTCTCCCATACTTCGCCAACTTTATACTTTAGAGATTGGCAAACAAACTGTTCAGGACCGGCATTACTACTAGTATATGCTTTGCCGTTCAAAAATGTTATAACTAGACCATCTGAAGAAGTTTCAACGTCATAAGTAACTCCAAGAAGATCAACGGCAACTCCTTCTTCAAATCCTTTTGCTACTTTCCATACGGAAGCTCCAGCATCGAGATACATCAGTCCTGTAGCAGTAGCAGCATATAATCTACCTTGATTATCAATTGCCAGAGCATTGATGTATTCCCAACCTTCTCCATTGGTACCTTCTATAAGAGAGAAATTTTCACCATCAGTTGATACGAACAGACCTGTACCTTTTATCCGAAGGTTTTCTTTCTGGGCATCATAATATATCCCTGTTCCAGCATAGATCTTATTATCTGATCCCTGGATCATACAAGAAACAGCTAAATTGGCCCCTGTTAAGTTAATCTTCTGCCAATAAAGTCCCTGATTCACAGTTTTCCATATTCCACCTGCAAGTGAACCTGCATAAAGAGTTTTTCCTGTGGCATCTTGTCTGTCAAACAAGACAGAACGTACAGGACCGGCACTGTTATTAGGCCCCCTGTCCTGCCAGGTAATTGCAGTCTGTGCAGAAAGGTCAGCAACAAACCCAAAGCAAAAAAGGAATGCTAAAACCTTGGTTAGTAAAGATTTATTTTTCATATCGGATAAATTTGTTAGTAAAGATATCGTCTCAAAATTAGTGGCGAAAGTTACAGCTATTTTGTTAACTACAAAGAACCTTCAGTTAAAAGATCATATCAGAATTATCAAGGCCTCTGGAACAGCGGCAGTTTCACATGAATCCAATTTGGCCTTACAAAGGTAATTACTTTCTTAGACGGCACAAATTTGTAAAAAGTAAATTTTTTATATAAAAAGCTCAAATATAACAAATGAACGTTCTGATATATTCCCAAAAAATGTAACTAAAGAACTGAATTTCATTTTTTTCCTAAATCGATTATTTTAGTATGAACTGTCATTCTCACTTGTAGCCTCAACCTCATTATTATGAATTGTTATTACAAAAAAACAAACGGTCACTTATTTTTAAAAGGTTAATATTATTTCATGATGTAGATGCACATCTTCTACCTTTTTTAACTCCAAATAACTTTCAAAAAGGAGATCAGCTCCATTGAATACTGATTAAACGATATCCCTGTCAGGCCATCTGCTCTCTGTATTGTATAGTTAAAAATCTATTCTGCTTTCTGGGCAATTCGTTTCGCATAAGTAAACATTTATAGAAGTTTTATCAACTAAAATTTCAGTTAACTAAACAAGGGTCGAGATTTAATCTCTTACCCACATGAATTTTCTAAACGATTACGTTAAATCCCGTCAAACGAAGAACTAATGAAACAACATTGAATATTAGAAAATAGATAAAAGAAAACTGGAATTTAGTTCTAACCTCTTTTCTCTGTATTATGAATACCAATGGAATTAACCGATAAAAGTATAAATTTGTAGTCGTTTACAAGAAAATCATCGTTACCCCAGGTTTAATCTTAATTACGCTTTCATGCTAACTAAACATTTTATCCGGTTATTCATTTTAATTCTTTTAATCTGTACTATATTTCCTTTTGAGATATATGCCCAAGACACAACTCACAGAGGTTTCATTTTTGACACTATTTATTCAATAAGAGCAACTAGTGTTAAAAACCAAAGTAATAGTGGAACCTGTTGGAGTTTTGCAGTTACTTCCTTTGTTGAGTCTGAGTTATTAAGACTTAATGGAAATGAAGCAGACTTGTCTGAGATGTTTTTTGTTAGAAACACATACTCTGAAAAAGGGCAACATTATGTAAGACTGCACGGTACTTCAAACTTCAGTGCGGGAGGGCAGGCTCATCACGGAATTAACATTATTAAAAGAAAAGGTTTTTGTACAGAAAAAGCATACCCAGGACTTAACTACGGAGAAAGCCAGCATATCCATGGAGAACTTGATGAAGCCTCAAAAGCTTTTCTGGATGCTGTGGTTAAAAATCCAAACCGTAAGATATCTACTGCATGGAGACCCGCATTTGAAGCCATTCTCGATGCATATTTTGGAACAATTCCCGAAACATTCGACTGGAATGGACGAAGCATGTCATCGATGGAAGCTGTCATAGCTTCAGGATTCAATCCTGATGATTATATTGAACTCACCTCTTATTCCATCTATCCTTTTTACGAATTATGTGCGCTTGAAATCCCGGACAATTTTGATGCAAAGTTGTATTATAATATTCCTATTAACGAGTTTATGGAGGTGGTTAATTACGCGTTCAAAAATGGATATTCTGTCTGTTGGGATGGTGATGTCAGCGATAAGGGGTTTTCGCATAATAACGGACTTGCCATTGTTCCGGATGTAGGAGCAGTCGATTATACAGGCACTGAAAAAGCGAAATGGGAAAAAATGACAGAAAAAGAACGTCGAAAATCTGTATATAATTTTGACAAGCCTGTTCCTGAAGAACATATAGGTCAGGAAGAAAGAGATTTAAGTTTTGAAAACCAAAAGACAACTGATGATCATCTGATGCACCTTACCGGGGTTGTAAGGGATCAGTATGGTACTATCTATTACATCACGAAAAATTCATGGGGAACTGAGAGCAATAATTTCGGCGGATATCTAAACATGTCAGAAAATTACTTTAAGCTGAATACTGTTGCTATAATGGTTCATAAAGATGCCATCCCTAAGCACCTGGCTAAAAAACTGGGAATTAACTAATATCAATGACAGTTTTACAAAGAATTGAGCACGATTATATTGGCAGCCGGCAACTTCCGGGTGATGCTTTATATGGATTACAAAGCCTGAGAGCAGTCGAAAACTTCCCTTGTGAAGACCATTTTCAGGAAGAGTGGTATAAAGCTATGGGTATTGTTAAACTAGCCTGTTACCAGACTATTGAGAAATTTTTCGAGGCCCTTCATAAAAAGGGATTCGAAGGAAAAGTATCCATACGGATTATTGGAAGGAGTAGGCTTGATGCTCTTCAAGAAGCTGCCCGTGAAGTTGCAGAAGGCAAACATTTCGATTCATTCATTGTACCTGCCACACAAGGGGGGGCTGGTACAAGTATTAATATGAATGTAAACGAGATTATAGTCAACCGGGCATTGCAAATCATTGGAATGAACCCTGGAGATTATTCAGAAATACACCCGATTGAAGATGCTAACCTGTACCAATCAACCAACGATGTTGTTCCAACGGCACTCAGGATTGCAGTGATGAACCTCCTTCAGGACGAAGAAATCAGTATTAACGGACTAAGAACTGAAATAGAGCGACTGGAAATTCAAAGCCGTGACATGTTGCGTATAGGATATACACAAATGCAAGAAGCAGTCCCTTCATCTTACGGAAGACTTTTCGGCGCCTATAGTGAAATGCTCAGCCGTGACTGGTGGCGCATATCAAAGTGCTTTGAACGAATTAAGACAATCAACCTTGGAGGTGGTGCTATCGGAACAGCAACTGGTGTTCCACGCTTCTTCTTAATGGAAGCATCACGTCAACTCCAACAACTTACAGGCTTGCCCGTCAATCGATCTGAGAATCTTACCGATAGCACTATGCATCTTGATTCTCTTGTAGAAGTCCACGCAATTTTAAAAGCTCATGCTGTCAATCTTGAAAAAATGGCTTCTGACTTACGTTTACTAGCCTCTGATCTGACAGCTCCAAATGATATTAAAATCCCAGCCTGTCAGATAGGAAGTACAATTATGCCTGGTAAGGTAAATCCCGTTATTATTGAATTTGTCATATCTGCTGCCCATAAAGTATACACCAATGATCAGCTTGTTACCCAGTTATCTTCAATGGGATGTCTTGATCTGAATGCTTATCTCCCGACTATCGGACATGCCATCATCGAAAGCCAGAAAATGCTTCTCGCTGCTGATAAGACTATGACAGACAACTTGCTTAAGGGAATGGAAATAATTCCAGAATCTGCGCTCAGAAGACTATTTTTAAGTCCTGCTATTACAACTGCTCTCAGCCCCTATATAGGATATGATAAAGCCACTGAATTGGCTCTAAAAATGAAAACAGATCGAATTGATGTCTTTATGGCAAATAATGCATTACAATTTATTAAAAATGAAGAGCTGAAGGCACTTTTGAATCCTGATCGGTTGCTCAGGGCAGGATTTACAATCACCGATTTAATCGACAAATAATATTATTCTTACCATTACTGATCCATGATCAAAGGAAAAGAATCACGACCTCATATCGGCATTTTTGGCCGTCGTAATCAGGGAAAAAGTTCAATTATCAATGCACTCGCGGGACAGGAGATCGCTATAGTCTCTGATCAGGCTGGTACAACCACTGACCCCGTAAAAAAAACAATGGAGATTCATGGAATAGGTCCCGTCGTTTTGATAGATACTGCTGGAGCTGATGATGCTGGTGAACTTGGAACAAAACGTGTTTCCCGGACATTTGAAATTATTAGTCAATGTGATTTGGCACTTCTTGTTATCAGCCAAAACAAATTTGGAAAAGACGAAACTGATCTTCTTAATCGTTTCAAAGAAGATGCTATTCCATCTATTGTTGTTCATAATAAAAGTGATTTTGAAGTCCTGGCAGAAGCTACCAGGAGACAGATTCAATCCTTCAATCCAAATATCACCGTAATCGATTTCAGTGCCATACATCGCCAAGGTGTCGATGATCTTTTAAGAGCTATTAAACATATAATTCCCGAAACAGCTTATCGAAGTACTTCAATGGTAGGTGATCTGATAAAATACGGAGACACAGTTTTGCTAATCGCCCCCATTGATATAGAAGCACCCGAAGGAAGACTAATCCTTCCTCAGGTACAAGCTATTCGCGATGTACTTGATAACGATGGCATCGCTGTTGTTTGTAAAGAAAAAGAAACGGATACCTTCATTCGTCGAATGAATCCAAAACCTGTTCTTGCTATCACTGACAGCCAGATCTTCCTAAAGGCAGATGCCATGATTCCTCCGGAAGTACCTCTCACCAGTTTTAGCATCCTTTTAGCCAGACAGAAGGGGGATTTCGCCAATTATTTACAAGGGACACCACACATAGATAAACTACGTGATAACGATCGCATCCTTATACTCGAATCTTGTACTCACCATATTTCATGTGACGACATTGGTCGGGTAAAAATTCCAAGGTGGCTTACTACATACACAGGGAAAAAACTTTTATATGATGTTGTGACCGGACTTAACAGGCTTCCCTACCCAATTACTGAATATTCGCTTGTAGTACAATGTGGTGGTTGTGTTCTGACACGCCGTCAGATAATCGGAAGGCTTAAACCTGCTGTTGATGCCGGTATTCCTGTGACAAATTATGGTATGGCTATCGCCTGGATTCAGGGAATTTACAATCGGGCAGTTTCTCCATTTCTTAAAGAAATATCCGATCCTGCAAATTACTTGTAGTAAATCCAATTACTTATTACATTCATAACTAGATTATAATTTGCTCAAATTACGCAGATATGATTTATAATTCCAGTTGTGAGGTTTAAAATTGCTTCCGATAATTTCAATGACTAAGCCCTGATTATTAAATTAATGTTATCGATAGATTCTATTTATCAATTGTAAACTTATATTTTGACAAAAAACAATCGAGTCAGATTCAACAACCAGTTCCTCTTGCTTAATTAGTTGTAAATAATCTTGCAATGTTTTCTTTTAAATTTCGTTCCTTTAAATTCAATCATACAGTTTTCCAAGAATACATGAAAACCTTTTCTACCATTCTTATATTGTTTTTTAGTTTATATACTACTTGTTTCAGCGAAAATTCACCTGAAACCGACACAACATACTGGCACTTCAAGGGTAGTAATTCACTCAATTTCAATCAAACAGGGGTTACCTCATGGGCAGAAGGAGGCGAAAGTTCACTTGCAGGAACAGCTTACATTAGTTATGCAGCCGCTTACCAGAAAGAAAAAATTAGAAGTGAACATTTGCTTAATGCTTCTTTCGGGATAATGAGAACTGAACTTAATAAACTCCGGAAAACTGAAGACAAAATTGATCTGACATCAACGTTTGGATTTCAAGCGATTGGTAATTGGTTTTATACTTCACAACTTAATGTTAAAACACAATTTGCTGAAGGATTTAAATATCCAAACGATTCAAGTGTAGTTTCTAACTTCATGGCACCTTGTTATCTAACCACATCACTTGGAATGCAGTATAAGCCCAATAATCATTTCACGCTTTTCCTCTCACCGGCATCAGGTAAATTTACACTTGTTCTAAATCAGGAACTTGCTAATGCCGGGGCATTTGGAGTCACCCCAACAGAACTTGACACGAATGGTCAAATAATTACCCCGGCTAAAAAAGTTAAGGCAGAGTTTGGTATCAATGTAACTGCCCGCTTCAATCGTGATGTGTTTGAAAATGTTAGCCTCGATACGAAATTGGAGCTGTACAATAATTACCTCGATGAGAATAAACCCAACCGATGGAACATCGACATCAACTGGGAAACGGCTATAATATTCAACATCAATAAATTTCTTACTTCCTCCCTTCGGTTCCAGATGGTGTACGATCACAATATCCTTGTACCCCGATATGATATTATTAATAATGAAAGAATAAAAATCAGCGAAGGTCCTGGGACGCAATTCAAAGAAACCTTTGGGATAGGTCTAGCTTACAAATTTGGAATTTGAATTAACCTATATAGAGATTTGGATGCGAGTAATTCAAACCTTCATTTGTATATAATAAGTTCCTGAATAATTAATACCGTCAACAGGAATTGTACAATAATATGATTATCACAAATCATACTCTGTATAAACAGTCAGAACCCGTGTTTAAATCACAAATCTTATTCTGGTTTCATATTGACTTTTTCAGGAAAGCTTTTCAGGTAAAGAGCTGTTTACATTCAGGAAAATTTCGGATACTGAAAGATTTAAAATTAGTGCTGTAGTAAAACAAGAAGCTGTCCCAATCTGTGAGACAGCCTCTTTCATGTTTTAATTCAATGACAGAAAATACATACTCCCTGTTACACCACGCATTGCCTGCAGAGAAGCAGAGTATGAAGTCAACAGATGAAGCCGCATCGAGAGCGACAAACGGTAGCGCCTATTTCCAGCCCACCCTGCTTTGTCATTATCACGAATTAAAGAAACATCTTCGGGTAACGTAAAGAATCTCTTCATGCATTTAATTTGGTTGCCAATTATTTTACCAATTTAAAACGCAGTAAAGTTGAGATTATTTCTTCTCGCTATAAAAAATTAACTCGAAAGGATAACCTGATGCTGAGCTACCAGTTTTCTGAGATTTATCAGTGCATACCGCATTCTGCCCAAAGCCGTATTAATACTTACATCCGTTTTATCGGCTATTTCTTTAAAGCTCAAATCACCGTAATGCCGCATCATCAAAACCTCTTTTTGTTCGGATGGGAGGTATTCTATCAGCTTCCTCACATCACGGTGAATCTGATCTGTAACCATTCGATCCTCTACAGATGGATCCATCATATTAAGGGTTTCAAAAATATCCTGATTTTCTCCGGATTCAACAGTTGGAAAACGTTTTGATTTCCGAAAATGATCTATAGTAAGGTTATGAGCGATCCTCATTACCCACTGGATAAATTTACCCTCCTCTTTATAGCTTCCCGATTTAATCGTATTAATTACCTTGATAAAGGTATCCTGAAACAAATCTTCGGCCAGATACCTGTCTTTTACCACCATAAGCAGGTAGGAAAAAACACGTGAGCGATGACGGTTAATTAAAATTTCCAGGCTTGCTTCATTGCCAAGAAAATAGCTATTGACCAACTCTTGGTCGCTTAGTTCGCAACGGTTCATGAGTTCCCTTTTTAAAAAAGTGAATGACAGAAAAAGGGTAAAGGTCAAGCTATAGGCAAAACAATTTATAAAGGTTAGACAGCACAAATATAAAGAAGAAATCAACAAATACAACAAATAGACGAAAAAAACCATAAAAAGGTTTTACTTCTGCAACTACAGAGGCCGGATATATATGCTAATTTTGCATCCTGTTTCATCAAACGAATTATTGTGAATAATTTCGAATCGCTCGATCCAAAAGATTATATACTTATTAAAGGTGCAAGGCAGCACAATCTGAAAAATATTTCTCTGGCTATTCCTCGCAATAAATTTGTAGTTGTCACGGGTTTATCTGGCTCAGGAAAATCCTCATTGGCTTTCGATACACTCTATGCCGAAGGTCAACGGCGATATGTTGAAAGCCTGAGTGCATATGCCCGACAATTTTTCGGAAAGATGACCAAACCGAATGTTGATTATATAAAAGGTATTTCTCCCGCTATAGCTATTGAACAAAAGGTAAACAGCCGAAATCCACGCTCTACAGTTGGGACCACTTCAGAAATATATGAATATCTGAAATTGCTGTATGCAAGAATCGGTCAGACTATTTCCCCTATTTCAGGGAATATAGTTAAGCGTGAATCAGTAACTGATGTAGTGGACTTCATAATCTCTCTGGAAGAGGGAACAAGAATTGCTGTATATGCACCCTTAAAACTTCCCTCTGACAGGTCGATTTCCATACAGGCCGAAATATTGCTTCAGCAAGGCTTTACACGATTAAGAATCAACAAAGAGTTGAAGCGTATTGAAGAACTTTCGAAAGAACTTCTGCAAGCCACAGATTCTGATAATATCAACATCTTAATTGACAGGCTGGCTGTTAAAGCCGAGGACGCCGAGTTTGAAGCAAGAGCGGGCGATAGTGTTCAAACCGCTTTCTTTGAAGGCCATGGCGAATGCATCATAGAATGGTTTACAGGCGATGAAAGCCAGGAACGGCTTTTCACAAACAGATTTGAAGCTGATGGAATTAATTTCGAAGAGCCTACAATCAATCTATTTACTTTCAATAATCCATTCGGGGCGTGCAGGCGTTGTGAAGGTTTTGGAACTATCATCGGAATCGATGAAGACCTGGTCATTCCTGACAAAAACCTATCGGTATATGAAGAAACTGTTGCCTGCTGGAAAGGCGATAAGATGAGCGAGTGGAAGGATGCCTTTGTACACAATGCGGGAAGGCTTGGCTTTCCGGTTCATCGACCCTATGCCGATCTGAATGAAGAACAAAAGAAACTCCTTTGGCATGGAACTGATGGAGTTGACGGAATCGATGATTTCTTCACCATGGTAGAACAAAACCTTTATAAGATTCAATACCGTGTGATGCTCTCAAGGTACCGTGGTCGCACCGTCTGTCCCGACTGTAACGGAGCACGGCTCAGAAAAGATGCAGGGTACGTTAAAGTAGACGGGCGGTCCATTCATGAACTGGTTAACATGCCAATCGATTCTTTATATCATTTCTTCTCTACCATCAAACTTCTGAAGCAAGATCTGAAAATTGCAGAAAGAGTTTTAATTGAGATTAAAAACAGATTAAAAACATTAATCGATGTTGGTCTAAGCTATCTTACACTCAACAGATTATCAAACACCCTGAGCGGCGGAGAATCGCAACGCCTTAATCTCGCAACATCACTCGGATCAAGCCTTGTCGGATCAATGTATATACTTGATGAACCCAGTATCGGCTTACATCCCAGGGACACCTCCCGTCTGATTGATGTATTGAGACATTTACGAGATGTTGGTAATTCAGTCATTGTGGTAGAGCATGATGAAGAAATCATCAGAGCAGCTGATCAGGTAATTGACATTGGCCCCAATGCCGGTTATGGTGGTGGAGAACTTGTGTTCCAGGGAACTCTCGATGAACTGCTTGAGGATAAAAAAAGTTACACCGGGAAATATCTGTCAGGTGAGCTTAATATTGCATTACCACTTCGACGCCGCAAATGGAAAGAATTCATAGAACTTGAACAGGTAACTGAAAACAATCTGAAAAACATCAATGTAAAATTTCCACTGCATGTTCTCACAGCAGTCACAGGTGTAAGCGGCTCTGGAAAGACATCACTTGTGAAAGGGGTTCTTTATCCTGCCCTTAAAAAAATATATGGCGGATATGGGGAAAAAACCGGTCATTATGGTAGGCTGTCAGGCGACTACCGCCGACTTGAAGACGCTGAGCTCATTGACCAAAATCCTATTGGACGCAGCACACGCTCAAATCCAGCTACCTATGTTGGAGCTTGGGATGAAATCAGGTCGCTTTATGCGGAACAGCCTTTGGCTGTAACCAGAGGATATAAGCCCGGTTATTTCTCATTTAATGTTGCTGGTGGACGTTGCGAAGAATGCGAAGGTGAAGGTTTTGTCAACATTGAAATGCAATTCATGGCCGATATTAAATTGTTATGCGACACGTGCAAGGGAAAGCGCTTCAAGGATGAATTACTCGACGTGAAAGTGGATGAAAAAAGCATCAGCGATATTCTTGAAATGACAATTAACCAGGCAATTGAACATTTCAATAATATGAAAGGGAATAAAGGGCCGGCAGCCCGAATTGTAAACCGCCTTTTACCGCTTCAGGAGGTGGGGCTCGGTTATCTTAAATTAGGACAGTCGTCGAGTACACTCAGTGGAGGTGAAGCCCAACGAGTAAAGCTCGCTTTCTTCCTTTCGAAAGGACAAACCGAAAAGACTACACTGTTCATCTTTGATGAGCCAACTACAGGCCTTCACTTTCATGATATCACGAGACTTATGAATGCCTTCAATGCCCTCATTGATAAAGGTCATACCATCATAGTTATTGAGCATAATCCGGAAATTATCAAATGTGCTGACTGGGTTATCGACCTTGGGCCTGAAGGAGGGGGTCAGGGAGGGAACCTCCTATTTGAGGGAACCCCTGAATTATTATCAAAATGCCAGGGGAGTTATACAGGAAAATATCTTGCTGCAAAAGTATAGATTCTCAAGGCCAAAGTTATAGATAGAACCGAATCTGTCCTGGGCGACCATCGCAATTTGAATAATAATAAGGGTCTCAATTTCAGGTAAATCATTCAACCACCCTCCCATCTGTCAAATGGATGGTACGGTCAGCCTGAGTTGCAAGATCTGGATTGTGGGTTACAATCACAAAAGTTTGTTCCATGGAAGAACGGAGGTCAAAAAAGAGCTGATGCAATTGATTTGCAGCATTGGTATCAAGATTACCGGAAGGTTCATCTGCCAGTACGATATCCGGATTGTTTATCAGGGCACGAACCACTGCGACACGCTGTTGCTCTCCGCCGGAAAGTTCTGAAGGTTTATGATGTAACCGCTGTCCAAGTCCCAGCTTTACCAATAATTCCTCTGCCCTTCGTTGAGCTTTATCCCGGGATTCCCCGGCGATAAAAGCAGGTATACATACATTCTCTAACGACGTAAATTCAGGAAGTAAATGATGAAACTGAAATACAAATCCAATGTGCTTATTCCTAAATGCCGAAAGTCGGGCATCATTGAGCTGGTTCACCAACTCCCCGCCTACCCTGACCTCGCCTTCGGTTGGCCTGTCCAGAGTTCCAAGAATATGAAGCAAGGTTGACTTTCCAGCGCCTGATGGTCCGGTAATGGTAACGACCTCACCTTTTGACACAGACATACTTACTGACTTCAAGACTGTTAACTCACCAAAACGTCTCGAAACACCATTCACTTCCAATATCTTTTTTTCCATGTGCTAGCTGTTAGATCTCCGGAACCATTGCCGGGCATTTTGATAATCCAAATAATAGAGTATTTTTAAACTGAGATTGTTCAATTGAGGTTGCTTAAAAGTGCGGGAAACATTATCAAAAAAGCTCCTCGCTACTTCCTGGTCTTCTGTTACAAGGGCATTCTTCCATACCAGAGAGACATTACTTCCGGGGGCAAATTCCCAACAAAAAGAAAGATCTATGTTAAACGAGTTAAAATTAAAATCGGCGTTGTAATCAACACTGGTAGCATCAAGGTAACCATCTTCGCGCAACAGGAAATACTGGTCATACACCCCTTTATACCAATAATGACGTGCCCACATCTTGAGCGAAAGATTATTCCGGAACACGTAGGCGGCATTTAAAGAGTTCTCAATACCTGAAACTGTTCTGCGGCCGAAAATGCTTTTGCCAGTAGAATCGAAAGCGGCAAATCCTCTGTCGTTGCCACGTCCGCTAAAAATCAGCTCGTAGGTAAATGAAAGGTAATTATCTACCCTGACAATTGGACTCAATTCGAAATTATAATCAGAGGAACCATCTGTTGAGGATGTATAGGCGATATCTCCGTCAAGCGCGAATGGTTTCCTGTAATCGCTTGAGAAGCTAAAAGAACCGTTTATAAAACCTGGCAAAACGAAAAATCTTCCCGCAACACGAGGTTCATAAAAATCATAAGTCTCAAGCGGAGCCCAGGATAATGAACCCCAATAGGAAGTGTAACCCCGATCAGTTCCATAGCCCCTTAACGTTAAGGTCAGATTCTCATTTTTCGTAGTAAGATAATGAAGACTGTTATACACCTCAATGGTTGTTTCCATATCGCGAAGTCTCCAGAAAGGTTCAAATATGGAATAACTTACCAATAGCTTATTTACAATTTGACTGTTACGTCTTGTGATTCCCAGATCATTGGCATCAAACCTGTCGTTCATAAGATTGTGAGTCAGGCTGTACTGCCAGTTTCCACTTATTTTACCAAGCGACAGCTCGTACTTGTAACCATAATCTCCCTCATATTCAGATTTTAGTTCATTATAATTATAAACCTGACTGACAGCTCCTCCAATAGTCAAACCATAAAGGTTGGATGCATCGTGAAGCGTTATCCCTGCACCTGTTACATTGGCTCTGCGGGCATGCCCGTCACGAAGCACGCTTGTATTGATAAGATAGGTTGATCCATTATTGCGTAAAGATTGATCAAAAACAAGAATATTATAATTCGTAAATGGTTCTGTCAATACTGCTCTTTCCCTGCCCAAAGAGTCAATCAGTCTGGCCCGGGTATTATCTGTGACTGCATTCAGTAAGCCGACTGCCATGCCATTTTTATTGCGTCCGGAAAACTTTACTGCATTAAGTAAATGTGCGGTGGCCGGGTTACTTTCGACTTCCTCCCCTTCCTTCAGTTTATCTTGCACCATATAATAACCTGCGGGAACTCCTGCAATCCGCCTGGAATAAAAAAGATTACCCTTTTGAAAGAGATCAACTGCCTCTTGAAAAAATGGGCGTTGTTCATCATAGGAAACTTCAAATGCAGACAAATTCTTTATTATATTATCTGATTTAACCTGACTAAAATCAGGCAATAACGAAACATCAAGCGTAAAACTTTCATTCAGGCCATACTTAAGATCCATTCCTCCTGATACTGAATAAGAGAAATTGCTTCTGCCATTAATGTTATAAGGATAATGTTCAAGCCCTGCCGACAGATAGGGGGTCAATGACAACCTTACAGGGGCTTTAACATCGCTGATACCAGTTAATTTGCCCCAATTAATTATATCATTGGCAGCCCCTTTAACCTCCAAAACCCATTGATCAGTTTCACGAAAACGCCTGATTCCACGACTGAGCTGAATAGCCCATTCATGCTCACTCTTCCTCGGAAAACGAATAGCTGCATATGGAATCTCTATCTCAGCAATCCACCCTTCGTCGTTAATCACCGTGCGACAAATCCATACGGCATCAAATGTCTCATCGGTCAACCGGTTCTCAATCTGTACCCCCGCGGCAGTAACTGTAAAAAGATAAGAATCTGTTGCACTTCCATAGGTATCGAATTCGATGGTAAAATAATCAGTATTCAGGTTTTCGCTGTCTCTTTCGCCGAGTTGCGCTAAAATGCTATCAGGATGCGGATCATACATAACGGCACCAATGTAAAGTGCCTCATCATTATAGAGAATCCTTACCTCGGTCTCGAAACTGGCTTTAACATCATAAACCGGTTTGTATTGGCTGAAACCAGTCATTACATGTGAAGTAGTCCAGGCAGGTTCATTCAGCATTCCGTCAATTTCAATCCTTTCGTGGGTGCGAACTGCTGTCCCTTGCTTTGACTGCCCCACCAATACGAATGGGAGTAGTAAAACAGCTACCAGTGAAAAAAAAGAAAGAGTTGTTTTCATAACCCAATTAAGAACGGCTAAAATACGTCATTGACAGGAAAACGCCAAAACGAACCATTGAAGCATGCAATGCTATTCTTTCAATAGTAATTTTGGTGTCAATCTGCCTGTTTCTGTAAACAAACACAGACTGGTGTTGTTATTAGCCTGTAATTAGCATCACAATGATTTTCACAAACAGAAATATTTAATTACTAACGCTTACCAAAATCCTTATTCGCATGAATCTTCATGAATATCAAGGCAAGTCTATTTTAAGAAAGTTCGGGGTTTCAACCCCCGAGGGTATCCTGGCTTTCACCCCAAAGGAAGCCATAAATGCTGCTCTAGAACTGAGCCAGAAGACCGGCACCACCAAGTGGGCTGTTAAAGCGCAGATTCACGCCGGAGGCAGGGGAAAAGGCGGCGGTGTTAAAATAGCCAAATCACCCGAAGAAGTCGGTCAATATACGGGTCAGATTATCGGGATGATGCTTGTAACCCCTCAGACCAATGCGCAGGGAAAACTGGTAAGGAAGGTTCTTATTGAAGAAAATATCTACTATTCAGGCACTGAACCTACACTTGAATTCTATATGAGTGTTCTGTTAAACCGGCAGGAAGGAAAGAACATGATTATGTATTCACCCCGTGGAGGGATGGACATTGAAGCGGTAGCTGAGGAAACGCCCGAAGCAATTTTCACGGAACTGATAGACCCGAAAGTAGGTCTTACAGCCTTTCAGGCACGGCGTATTGCTTTTAACCTGGGACTATCTGGCAATTCGCTCAAAAACATGGTCAAATTTGTCGGAGCACTTTATCAGGCATACATTGGAGCAGATGCTTCGCTATTTGAAATCAATCCGGTAATAAAAGCTGCCGATGGCAAAATCTTTGCTGCTGATGCCAAAGTTGCCATTGACGGGAATGCTCTTTACAGGCATCCCGATATTGAGGATATGCGTGATTTCGATGAAGAAGACCCGACTGAAGTAGAAGCTGGTATGCACAAACTTAATTATGTAAAACTTGACGGTAATGTCGGATGTATGGTGAATGGTGCCGGCCTGGCAATGGCAACCATGGACATGATCAAGATGTCGGGTGGATCACCGGCAAACTTTCTTGATGTAGGTGGTACAGCAGATGCTAAACGTGTAGAGCAGGCTTTCCGTATTATAATGAAAGATCGTAACGTTAAAGCGATACTGGTTAATATCTTTGGTGGAATAGTCCGCTGTGACCGGGTAGCTCAAGGAATTGTTGATGCATACAACAACATCGGTACAATAAATATTCCAATCATTGTCAGACTTCAGGGTACAAATGCCGAAGAGGGAAAAGCTCTGATCGACCAGTCGGGGTTAAAAGTACACTCAGCCATCAGGCTTGAAGATGCTGCAAAACTTGTTGATCAGGTGTTAAAATAATCAAGTCTTCAACTGATTGGCTGTTTTTTCAACCGATTTTTCACTTAATTTTGCGTCTGCAAATCTGTTCATATGATTCAAATATCTGGTGATACGCAATTTGCTTTTGCGTATCACCTTAATTTTTAACACAATGCAAGTATCAAAAAACAAAGTTGTATCGCTAACCTACACTCTTAGGCTCAATGATGAGCAAGGAGAATTAATTCAGGAAACAGGAAACGACCAGCCTTTGGTTTTCATTTATGGATCAGGCATGTTACTACCGGCTTTCGAGTCGAATATCGCCAACCTGAAGACGAAAGATCAGTTCAGTTTTGGCCTTCCTGCAAGCGATGCCTACGGTGAATTCAACCCAAATGCTGTTATTGATTTAGATATCAACATCTTCAAGGAAGACGGCAAATTAAATGAAGAACTTGTTCACATCGGGAATACCATCCCGATGCAGGATAGTGAAGGAAACCGGATGGACGGTGTAGTTGTTGAACTTACCGATACCAATGTAAAGATGGATTTTAACCATCCACTGGCTGGCAAAGATCTCCATTTCTCTGGTGAAATTGTTGAACTCCGCGACGCTTCTTCAGAAGAACTGGCACATGGTCATGTTCACGGACCTCATGGCCATCACCACTAAGATCAGCAAATGATTCAAAAAGAGCGATCCATCAGGATCGCTCTTTTTATTTTACTTCCGGTTGCTGTCCAACAAATAGGAATCATTTCTTCTTTAATGACTACAAAGGAAACCTCCTCCTGATACGGGTAGTAATATTAGCTATTGTCGATACAAATGCCACACCGGCAGCAAGTGTCCCTGCCTGCCCAAGCGTTTTAAGCCCCAACTCTATCGCCTCAGAAGTGTTTCCCCTGACAACTGCAAACATGGTGTTATACATCCCGGCACCCGGTACAAGTGGAATAAGTGCGCAAATAATGAGCGTGGTTACCGGTGTTCGAAGTCGTCTTGCCACAATTTCAGAATATGCACTAAAAAGTACCGAAGCAGGCAACAAACTGTAAACCTGTGATATTCCTACTGATAAAGCCAGTTGATAAGTTACCCAGGCAATCATACCTCCCCCCGCTGCCCAGTATTTATTTTTACCCCTGATATTAAATATCACGGCAAAGCACAAAGTGGCAATATAAGAGGCTATTGCGTTAATTAACATCAAATGTTTCCTCCAAGAAATTGTATCCAGAGTCCGACGACGATACCTGATCCTGCAGCCAGTGTAACTGCAATCATGATTGCTTCTGCACCTCGGGTTACTCCTGCCACCAGATCGCCGGCAAGGGTATCACGAATGGCATTGGTAATGGCCAACCCCGGAACCAGTAACATCAACGAACCAATAATAATGAGCGGTGTATGTTCTCCAATACCAACCCAAACTGTAAACAAGCCCAAAAAGGTCATTATAGCACCTCCCGCCAGGTTAACAAAAAAATCATTAACCCCCATCCCGGAAATACTGGCTGTTATTAACCTGGCAATAAGCCCCACGAGCAGAGCGGCAAAAGCATCAGCAAGGTTGCCTCCAAACATTACGGTAAAAGCTGCCGCTGCTACTGCTGCTGCTCCAATTACCACTTTGGGTTTGTGTGCCTTTTTGCCGTCTATTTCAACCAGTTTCTCGTAAAAATCATCAAGAGGCATAGGATAGATAATATTCTGTCTTGACAACTCATTCACACGGGCAATCTTGTCCAGATTCACTGTACGGTGCTTAACACGTTTAATTACAGATCGTACATCAGCAGGAGTTTTACTGGCTGAAGCCATTATCCCTGTTGGGGTAACAAAACCTTCAGCCACCTCAATTCCAAATGACTGACAGATTCTTGAAATAGTCTCTTCCACCCGATAGGTTTCCCCTCCGTTCTCAAGAATGATCTGTCCGGCATAAGTTGCAATATGTAATATCCTGCCAGTTTCCATACGAGTCAATAACTCATCTTTGAATTCAAACCAAATTATATATAATCCCGCCTGATTAAAAGGCCAAGCTTCTCTAATTCATTCATGGCCTGATTAATCAACTCCACTTTTGTAGCATAACCACAGAAAGCCGATTTAAATCCATTCAGAATAAGATACTTAAGCTCTTCAACATTAAAACCAAACTCTTTGATAGCAATCATATACTCATCGGTCAAAGTAGTATTGGAGACCAACCGGTTGTCAGTATTAAGTGTCACACGCAAACCATAGTCAAAATAGAACCTGATAGGATGATGAGCCAGGGTATCAACGGCTTTTGTCTGAACATTGGAGGTGATGCACATTTCAAGGGGAATCCTGTGGTCGTTTACATAATTCAATAAATCGCCATTCTCAAGCAAACGGGTGCCATGCCCTATCCTGTTGGCACTGATATGATGTAAAGCCTGATGAATTGACTCCGGGCCATACCCTTCACCTGCATGAACCGTTGTATTAATGTTATTTTTAATAATCATACTGAAGGCCTCCTTGTGGTCACGTGCAGGAAAATCCTTCTCAGCACCCGCCAGATCAAATCCGACAACACCCTTATTCTTGAATGCAACAGCCAGTTCGGCCGCGATAATCGACTCTTCAGGATTATTATGCCTCAGGCTGCAAATAATGATACCGATTTTAATGTTCAGTTTTCTTTCAGCAAGTTCCTTACCTTTAAGCACGGCACTGATTACCTCAACAAGCTTCATCCCTTTTTCGGTATGAAGTACCGGGGCGAATCTGATTTCAAGGTACCTTATATTCTCGGCAGCACAATCTTCTGCAAGTTCGTAGGTAACACGCTGAAGTGCTTCGGGTGACTGCATTACAGAACAGGTTATATCGAATGTTTTCAGATAGGTCTCCAGATCCGGACAGTCCGGGCCAACTGCCAGTATCGACTTCAATTGATCAGGATCGACAGATGGAAGCTCAATTCCTTCTTTTGCAGCAATATCTATTATTGTTTCAACCCGTAATGAACCATCGAGATGACAATGAAGCTCGGCCTTCGGTAGTTTTTTCACAAGTTCGTATGTGAGTTCGGGAACAGCTTTTTTCATAGGATTAATCTTTAATAGTTTTTCAGCTCCGCTATCCCAATGCCATTTCGTACTTTTGGAAACGCAAAACCTGTATCGAATGATGACTAATTTACGTAACCTTTTACTATTTGTTTCAATTTTAATCGCATTACAGCCTGTGAAGAGTCAAACTGCAGGTGGACAAAAGATAGAATGGCTCTCATTTCAGGAGGCTGTCAGGCGTAATGCAACCAATCCGAAAAAAATATTTATCGATGTATATACCGATTGGTGCGGATGGTGCAAACGAATGGATGCTACAACTTTCAAAGATAGCTCTGTAGTAATGACATTCAACAAATACTTCCATGCCGTCAAACTCGATGCTGAAGGAAATGATACCATCGTCTTCTCAGGCTATACATTTGTCAATCCAAATCCCGGGGGGAAAAGGTCGACACACCAACTGGCTTCTGCCCTGCTTCAGGGAAAGATGTCTTACCCATCGTTTGTTATACTAGATGATTCAAACAGAATGCTCACCACGCTGCCAGGATTTCAGCCTGTTGAAAGAATCATTCCCGTGTTGAATTTCTTCGGCGAAAATAACTATAAAACGATGAGCTGGGAACAGTATTACAAGAAAATTTCCGAAACTAAAAAGGGGCAGTCTGATCCCAGAAAACCGGAATAACAGACTGCCTTCCTGATCCTTCAGTTTCTTTACACATCCAGGTTAACCGGATCAGCAACCGGTTCATCCAGAATAGCGTACCTGATCACGTCAAGCATATTGTCGACATAGTGAAAGGTAAGCCCTTCGAGGTACACAGGCTTAATATCCTCTACATCCTTTTTATTTTCTACCGAGAGAATTACATCGGTGATGGAAGCACGCCGGGCAGCAAGCATTTTCTCTTTTATGCCACCAACGGGCAAGACTTTTCCACGCAAAGTAATCTCACCTGTCATAGCGAGCTGATTTCTCACCCTTTTCTGGGTAAAGGCAGATGTAAGGGCGGTAAGCATGGTAATACCTGCCGAAGGACCGTCCTTGGGTGTAGCCCCCTCCGGTACATGAATGTGAATATTCCACGACTTAAATACTTTGGGGTCGATACCAAGCACCTGACTGTGGGCTTTAATATACTCATATGCAAGCGTGGCCGATTCCTTCATTACATCTCCAAGGTTGCCTGTCAACGTCAATTTGCCATCGCCACGACTCAGGCTGGCCTCAACGAAAAGAATCTCACCTCCTACCGCGGTCCATGCCAGGCCGGTTACAACGCCGGCAACTTCATTCGATATCTGCTTCTCGCGCTGAAACATCTGGGGACCTAAAATATCCTTTAACCCGGCAATGGTCAGTTTCGTCTCATTGGCTCTTTCTTCGGCAATAGCCAGTGCTTTATTTCTGACAACTTTGGCTATAAGCTTTTCAAGCATTCTTACACCTGACTCACGGGTATAATTATCAATAATTGCCTCAATTATCGCCGGGGTGATTTTCAGTTGGCTCTTCTTCAATCCATGCTCTGCCAACTGTTTAGGGATCAAATGACGTTTCGCGATCTCTATTTTCTCTTCAAGCAGATATCCACTGATATCAATGATCTCCAACCTATCACGCAATGCAGGGTGAATGGTTGCCAGACTATTGGCAGTAGCTACAAACATTACGTTGGAGAGGTCGAATTCTATTTCCAGAAAGTTGTCATAGAAGGTATTGTTCTGTTCGGGGTCGAGCACTTCAAGCAATGCCGATGCAGGGTCTCCATGGAATGTATTTCCGGCAACCTTATCAATCTCATCAAGCACAAAAACAGGGTTTGAAGACTTAACCTTTTTAAGATTCTGTATAATCCGGCCAGGCATTGCACCAATATAGGTCTTGCGATGCCCCCTAATCTCAGCCTCATCCCGAAGCCCGCCCAGCGACATCCTGACATACTTACGCCCTATAGCCCTTGCAAGCGATTTGCCCAGGCTCGTCTTTCCAACTCCCGGAGGGCCTAACAGACATAAAATGGGCGATTTCATATCTCCTTTCAGCTTCAACACTGCAAGATACTCTCTGAGCCGCTCCTTCACTTTTTCAAGTCCATAATGATCGGCATCGAGTATCTGCCGTGCTCTGTTCAGGTCAAGATTATCTCGGGTAAACTCGTTCCAGGGAAGAGCTACCATGGTTTCAAGGTAATTTAGCTGCATGGTGAACTCAGCCGATGCCTGGTGCATCCGCTGAAATTTTTTCAGTTCACGCTGGAACACTTCGGCCACTTCAGGCGACCACTTCATTTTGGCTGCCTTCGTGTTCAATTCATTTAAAAGCTCTTTGTTCGGGTCACCGCCCAATTCTTCCTGAATAGTCTTCATCTGCTGATGAAGCATATAATCGCGCTGCTGCTTGTCGAGTTCAACCTTTACTTTATTCTGAATCTCGGTTTTCAAATCTACAACCTGAACCTCTTTACTCAAAATGGTAAGCACATCCTGGGCACGCCGGGTTGGGTTTACCGATTCGAGCAAACGTTGCTTTTCAGATATCTCAAGATTCAGGTTAGAGGTAATGAAATTGAGGAGAAACGTAGGCGATTCAATATTACCAATGGCAAAAGCAGCTTCCGAGGGAATACTGGGTGATTTGCGTACAATCTGTATGGCCAGGTCCTTGACTGAAGATATGGTCGCGTTATACGTTCTGTTATTCCGCGGTATTTTGTCTTCGTTATATGCCTCTATTTCACTTATCAGAAAGGGATCAGAAGATACCGGCCTGGTCATACGGAACCTGCGCTTCCCCTGAAGTATCGCGGTCGTATTTCCATCAGGCATCTGGAGAGTCTTAATGATATATGCCATGGTTCCCACCTCGAATAGATCATCAAAACCCGGGTCCTCTATATTGCCATCCCTTTGGGCAACAACACCAATCGTCCTCCCTTTCTTGTAATACTCACGAATCAATGCTATTGACTTATCACGGCCAACAGTAATCGGAATAACTACCCCGGGAAACAATACCGCGTTACGCAAAGGCAAAATCGGAAGCGTTTCAGGCAATACTTCACGGTTCATCGACTCCTCATCCTCAGGGGTCAAAAGCGGAATAAACTCTGCCTCCCCCTGCATAAAATCTGTGAACTGGAGCAGGTTTCCGTTGAAGTCAGTTTCTTTCATAATATACACGTCAAATTGTCAGGTAAATTCAATCACGCTTCAGCCAGAAAAACACCGAACATGATTGATTTCAACCTATACTATTAATAAACAATTAATTAAACTTTAAACACGTACGCAACCTAACCTGGTTGCGTACAAACACTAGATTCATTTCAACAACAATGCCATGAATTCAGTTCAGTAAAAAACGTCGTATCTGTTCCTGGTAATGTCAGGAGTTGATACGACGTCATCAAAAAGGCTGTTATAACCGGATATTATTAAACGTAATGTTATAAACACTGGTCAACAGGCTGCGTTCCGACTGATCGAAATCGATACCGCGGCGTTTGTAAACATAACTTGCCACTTCGATTGCCTTGTTAATGTCGTATGAATTGAATCCCGTGGGGCCTCCCCATACAAACGATGGGACGAAATTACGCTGATATCCTGCACCAAAGACATTACTGTTTACACCAACCACCGAGCCGGTATTAAACATTGAGTTGATACCTGTCTTTGAGTGATCGCCCATTATCAAACCCAAAAACTGCATCCCGGTATCGATAAAACGCTCCTGAGTATAATTCCATGCCCGTACATTACGGTATGTATTGTTCAGATTTGCAACTGTAGTTCCTGCCGCCAGGTTACACCATTTACCAATGACAGAATGCCCCAGGTAACCATGATGCGGCTTGTTGGAGAAGGCCAGCAAAATAGAATTCTCAATCTCCCCACCCACTTTTACATGCGGCCCGAGAGTGGTGGCTCCATATAAAATGGTCCCCATCTTTACCACTGCTGAATCGACCATTGCTACTGCCCCGCGAATATGGGCACCATCCATTACATGAACGTTTTCACCAATATATATGGGACCTTCAGTGGCATTAAGTGTCACATTTTCGAGTATAGCCCCTTTTTCTACAAAGATATTCTCAGCCGATGTAACCTTTACATGTTCCGGGATTGGCTCACTGTTCCGGCCGGCTGTAATCAGCCTGAAATCGTTTACGATGGCGGTATAGTTATTGGCTAACAGATCCCAGGGATAATTGATCTTCATCACCTCTGACTTGGTCATTTTCTCCGTAATACCCTCGGTGTCTCCTTCTCCGATTTTATCAAGGTCTTCAGCCACAACATGAAGGGCAATGATACTATCAGGCCCTATTATTGCCTCATTTGGTTTAAGGTTCCTGATCTCGTCTATCAACACCGGATTAGGACAAACTGAGCCATTAATCAGAATATTCTGTGCACCTTTGATTATCGGAAACTTTTCAGATAAATACTCTTCGGTCAGAGAGGAAGTGACAACACCCATCATCTTTTCCCATTTTTCCCTGATTGTCAGAATCCCGAAACGAATATCGCAGACAGGGCGTGTAAAAGTTAATGGCAAAAGGTTATTGCGTGAATAATCATCAAATAGTATATAGTTCATAGCATCCGGGTTTTAAGATGTTCTTATTTATCAGATTACAAAAACCAGCAAGTGGTTGTATTTCCTGTATCAATGATACGAATTTTAACACAATCTATTGCAGCACGACTGAAAATATTATCAACAATCAATTAACAACCTGAAACGCTTTCTGTTTGAATGAATCTACGAAAAACAGAAAAAGCCCTCACATGGAGGGCTATAATGCTTTAACAAAACCGTTGCCGCTTACTGGGCGCGATTCTCGTAGTGCTTCTGATACCTGCTCTTGAACTTATCTACACGGCCGGCAGTATCAACAAGCTTCATCTTACCGGTATAGAACGGATGTGAGGTATGCGAAATCTCAAGCTTAACCACCGGATATTCAACACCATCTTCCATCACGATCGTCTCTTTCGTTTTTACGGTCGAACGGGTGATAAACGTATAATCATTGGACATATCTTTGAATACCACCAGTCTGTAATCGCTCGGATGAATGTCTTTTTTCATGATATCAACACTTTAATTTTAAGAGGTGCAAAGGTAGAACTTTTCCTGTAAATATCTATCGAATTTTGAAAAAAATCAAATTTTATCCAACAAAAACGACATTGTATCTACTCCATCTGCATAATCACCCAGGCCTGGCTGCTGACTGGCACCAAAAGGGAGAGAGTGTTCAAACCAGCCACCGTCACTTACAACACACTGTATTGCTGACGCGTTGGCGGCAAACTCGTGCTGCAGGGTTTCTGTGTCGGCATATTCTATCAGATTTAATACCGCCACAGGGGTTACCCATTCGGCCTGATACCTTAACAAGAGAGCACCGGTATCATAAAACGGCTGGTTGTTGATTAACATCAGCGCCTTCTGGTAATCATAATTATTAACCCATTTGTTACATTGAACCAGTTCAGCACTCTTTCGTGCCAGAGCTTCACATAAAATGGCAGGATCGTAACCCGCCGGAATGAAACAGGAAGAAACATTACGACAACCTAGACCAAAATACAAGGTAATATCATCGGCCAGTGCTTCCAGGTCTGCCTCATTTTCATCCCCTCTCAAAACGGCTAATCCCGTCCGGTTCGATCTGATCAGGTGAGGCCAGCGCGAGAAATAGTATTCGAAATACCGGCTCGTGTTTCCCGACCCGGTAGCGATCACCCTGTCGAAATCCTTCACTATCTGATCCGTAAAAACCGAATAACCTGAGAAACCAGGTTCAATATCCTCAACCACACGCGCCATAGCGGGAATCAGAAACCGGTCATCTGCCGACACCTTCCCAAGGTAACGATGGCCCGACATCAGCACACAAAGCCAGTCGTGAAAACCAACTGCCGGGATGTTCCCGGCCGATACAACAAGCACCCGTTCAGGTTTTGTCATTCCCCTGCTGTCATAACCCGAAGCCCAGGAGTACAACAGCCCTGCATCGAGCATTGGAACCAGTGCAGCCAATGCGCGTGAAACCATCTGTGTTGTAAACCAGCCATTATGTATGACCGACTGCGCTACCGCCTCCTTTATAACTGCACAATGCCGTGGTTCGGCAACATCATCCGGCCGACCTGTAACGGCAGCCAATACACGACCCAGACCGGCAAATGCCGACACTCTTTGTTGTAATGACAGAGGGCTATTCATCATTCTGCGAAAATAATCATAAATCAGATGCACCAAACCAGCTTTTCGCCATTATCGCATCTGTATTAAAACCAGCCAGGATTAATCATCTTCTGCACATCAAAATTGCCTGATAACAGCTGCAGGTTACCCCGGATAACAACACTGCGCAAGCCGCAGATGGAATATCTAAAGTATTTTATATACTCTTTCGGTATAAGCCTTTCACTACCTCACGAAACGACACCATGGATTCCGACCGTTATAACCCGACAAGGGTTTGAGTAAGTTAACGGATAAAGCTGTCTCAATGTTTATATTAAAGTTACCGTAGAGGTACCACGCACTAAAATTGTGCCACAAAACACATACAGTTAGAATATCTACATATGAAAGATATTCGGAGAATACAATAAACATAGGCTTTTCATAAGAAAAACCCCTCTTTGCTCTATCTTTGGTATTAATTTGATTCCACTTAGCTAAAAAAAGAGGCTTAAACAACTTTTAACCAGATAATTAAAAATCTGGATTATTTAGTCAGTTATTATCAAAAATTGATAAAAAAAACTAAAAGCCGCTGAAGTAAATACGCAATTAGGTGTATTACATCACCCATAATATGGAAAACACGTCCATCATTTAGAAAAGACAAAAAACACGAATCGAGATCCCGGAGTTGAACAAAGAGGCCGGACTACATGGCAGGATTGGAAATTCTTCTCAACGCGGTAAATAATAGTTTAAGTCTGGTGAGAGCCTGCAATAATGCAAGATAAATAATAAGCAGATTATCACGCAGGTGCGTTGATTTCATCGAATTCTGCTACTACCCAGCCTTATGGCAGGGAGGGACTGTTGTAACGGAATAACGGTTAATGGCGGGCATCGTTAGGTGATTATTGAGACACAACTATAATAATTCAGCAGGTTGAAAAAATTACTTTCCATTTTCAGTTCGAATACCACAGAGATATTTATAATTTTATTCGAATATTTAAGGGACTAAAACATCGGAACAAAAGCGGACTCATATATTCTATATTTTATTAACTCGTCTGATATTTGCAGTACACTTCAGAATAAAGGCTTTTATACTATTTTACTATTAAATCAATTTTATTTGACACAATAACCCCTTTATAAATCTGAGCTTCTTCAGGTTTGTCTTTATCCCACAAACCCCAAGTTGGAGCGGCTTTCAATATAGTTTCACTAAAAGAATACAAAAGAAAAATCTTATACTTTCCGGGTGGTAAATCATGATAAGAGCTTAATAACGGATATAAATCAACCAACGTATCATTACGTGATACCATAAGCTTTGATAAATGACAGGTATGAAGTTTACCATAATCTGCTTTAACCTTCTTCACCTTTAAAGATTTTTTATTTACATATTCTATCTGAGCGGTATAATCTACTTCATCTTCAATATTCATAAATGAAGGATGTGTAACAGTATTAGCCCCAACAATGTTTCCAGACTCATCTTCAATTAAATAAACCAAACCCACAGAACTTCCCTTATACTTATTTAATGTAACTGAGTCAAAAACAAAAGGTAAAGAAGGAGTATACTGATAAAACCTATAGAAACACACTGTATCTAATTCATTAATAAAACCAGACAGGCAAACCTGAAGCTTAACAGCATCATGTTTCTTTTCTTTTACAACAATGGTACTTATAATTTCTAATTTACCCATATCATTTCTTTGTCCATACATAATGGATAGGATAAAAGCAAATGTTAAACTCAAAATTAGTCTCATAATGTATTTCTAAAATGCTACCACAACCTTATTTGAATTGAAGCTACCAGAATACAGCTTGTATCCTTCTACCTCAGGTGGTAATGGAATTATAGTATCAAAATATTTTGATAGACTCTTGTCCCACTTTGGTTCTGCGTTTACATAACTCATAAAAGTATCTTGTTTTATATAAAAAGTAAAACAGCCCTTAAGTATCTTAAATCCAATAATATTAAATGTATCTGAATAAGTTTCGCCTGGCTTCAGGAAAACAAACCGGTCCCTAAGGGCTCCTAATATGTTACGGGAAGTTATTTCTGACGCTGCAAAATAAAGCTTTGCAAATTTAGCTGAGTCTAAATGTTCAGCACAACTTTTTCGATATATGTATTCATAGATTTCTGCCAATTCATCGTTAATATAATCTATTTCACGCTCTGTCTCAGTATATAAGGTGTCCTTGTCAACAATCCAACTACTATTATATAAAGGAATATTCCAAATTATTACACTATATTTTTGATTTGAATAATTACTATGTCTCAGGGCTCTTCCCATATAGTCAGGATGCAAATACTCCTCATACGGATAATGTAACAATGTCCCGAATGAAAACAATGGTGAATTTAATCGGCTATTCGATACCTTTAGAAAGTAGTAATTATTAGTAGAGTTATTCCTATATGTAATACAAAGCGTAGGAATACAGATGATTGAATCTTCATGGAAAACATCATAACCTTTATCCCATTTTACCGATAATTCTACGCTAACACATTGAGCAGAGATTACCTTTACAAACAATAAAAAAACTATGTAAAGAAATAATATATTGGTTTTCATGTTAAAACGGATAAATGCATGAAGCTTTAGATGTCCATGAGAAATTTAAATAATTCATTGAACTAAATAGGGAATACAACCTTGCCCAACCCGATAT
>QKGM01000047.1 GCA_003250395.1 Bacteroidota bacterium
GAGAAGGTGAGACCGTATCTGCCGCTGTTCATGGAAAGCACAGCGAAAGGACTGCCGTGTCCGTGGCTTTCAGTGATTAAGGAAGGGTTGAAACTGCGCGGAGTTAATGCCGGAGTTGCAAGAAAACCTGTCATGGGTCTTCCGAATGATGTTACAATCCGATTAAAAGAAACACTTAAAAATTACGGATATCTTTAGAAAATGAACGTCCTTAGGAGGAATGGATTGAAAACTAAAACAGTCGATGTATTGATTGCAGGAGGCGGTACAGCAGGAGTTATTGCAGGAATTGCAGCCGCCCGGAATGGTGCCGATACTCTAATAGTCGACAAACAGAGGTGCCTGGGAGGTCAGTTTACAGCAGGAATGCAGGGAGCCTGGGTCGGTTTCAGCGACAAAGAAAAAGTTATTGTAAAAGGTATCGCCTGGGAGATAAGGAATATTTTTAAAGAAAGGAACGCTATAGTCGAAGAAGACCCGGAAACCGATGTCTGTTTTTTGTATGATACGGAAGTTGCCAAAGTTGTTCTGGATGAAATGACCCAAAAAGAAAAGAATCTGCATTCATTTCTGAATACTTCTATAGTCGATGTAATAACAGAGGGTGATACAGTAGTCGGGTTGATTGTGCTATCTGAGATGGAACAGATGGAAATACGAGCCAAGGTTGTAATTGACTGTACCGGCGATGCAGCTGTTGCTGCAGGATCTGATGTTCCTTATGAAATACGGCCGAAAAAAGATATACAACCGATGTCGCTGCTGGGAAAAATGGCCGGTGTAGACATGGCCAGGGTTAAACAATATTACAAGGACAACCCGCCTGTACAAGACACTTCAGAGCCTCCTGCATGGCATGATTTCAAGACGTTCCCAGGTTTTATGCACTTTGGGCTTCAGGATGAGCTTGCAAATGTTGAACTGCCTCCACGCCTTGAATATCTGAGAAACTGGCTCGCAATATTTACTTCAACGCCTAATCCTGGGGAGATGACAATAAACTGTTCCGGTGCTATTGAAGCCCATAGTATAGACGGTTTTGAAGCGCGGGCGGGGCAGGAAGTCTTTTCCCAGAAATGCCTTTATGACGTTGCTGAGGCTTTGAGGCTGTATGTACCTGGTTTTGAAAACGCGTATTTAACAGCAATCGCCAGCCTGCTTGGGATCAGGGAAAGCCGGCGTATCGTTGGAGATTATAAAATAACGATGGACGATTTCAAATCCGCACGGCAGTTTGAGGACAGCATCGGAAGAGGAGCAATGCCTGCCGGGACACATACTCCGGATGGAATCACTATGGTTGTATATGATCTTGACCCGGGAAAATCAATGAGTATCCCATATCGATGCATGTTGCCGAAGGGTAAAGATGGTCTTCTGGTTGCCGGACGATGCGTATCTTTTGAACCTCAGGTAGCAAATTGTATCCGGTGCATGCCTCAGTGTATGGCAATGGGTGAGGCTGCCGGTACTGCAGCTGCAATCGCGGTAAAACAGGGGACAACTCCCAGGCAGGTAGATATCAAAATACTTCAGGATACCCTGATTAAGCAGGGGGCAATTATTTAATTCGAATTGGAGAAAATTTAATATCGTAATCGAAACAGGAGGAATTGATTATGAAAAAAAGAATGTTATTAGTTTTTATGGTTCTGGTGACCCTATCTACTGGATTGGTATTCGCAGGAGGACAGCAGGAATCTCAGAAGGCTGAGAAGCTGGTAATTTGGACAAACCTCACAGCTGAAGCCCAGACAGTGGTTCTTACAAAACAGTTTAATGAAATTGCTGATGAGATGGGTATAGATATAGAAATGGTAACTGTTTCATTCGGAGATATGTATACAAAACTTGCTACCGCAATGCAGTCGGGAGACGTCCCCGATATTATGCATACGAATGAAGGCGGTGTAGCGTACCTGTACGCTAATGATATGCTTACGCCGATGAATGAAGTAATCGGAAAGATAGGGAAAGACGATTTTGTAAAATCATATCTTGATATTCTAACCGTTAACGGTACAGTTTGGGGGGTTCCTGACTGGGCATTGCATACCTCTGTGTGGTATCGAAAAGATCTCTTTGAAAAATATGGTCTGAATATACCCCGGAATTGGGATGAATTGATGAAAACAGCCAAAGCTTTGAATATCGACAATGACTCAGACGGTAATATAGATATATATGGTTTTGCAGTATCAATGTCAGCGGTGAATGTTGCTGCACAGGTATATTATGAATTTCTTTATTCAGCAGGTGTATATACCTTCGATCCTAAAACCGGAGAATATATCTTCGGTAAGAATAAAAAGAAAGCGACTGAAGTTCTTCAGTACATGATTGATCTCTACCATGCCGCATCACCACCCTCCAGTATTGAATGGGCCTGGAGTGAATTTCGCAACGCCCTGGTTGAAGGAAATGTGGCTATGACTCAGGATATGGGCGCTGTCATCCTGATGGCCCAAAGCAATAACCCGGAAATGGTTGGGAAACTTGGCTGTTTTGACCTGCCGGGAGTAAACGGCGACAAGAAAGCTTCATTCGGCGGTTCATATAACTTTGTAGCAAGCAACCAGGGCGACGAAGAAAAAGTTAAACTTGCAAAGATCTTTCTGGAAAAGCTTTATACCCCCGAGCGTGCAGCTGAACGGGCTCTGTCCCGTCCAATGTTTGCTTTCCCATCCATGTACTCGGCATTTGATATATATAAGAAGGCTGATTCGGTGTCCCAATATCAGGATGAAGTGGATGTTATTTATGATGCTTTCCAGCATTCAACATGGTATCGATATGGAATGGAGGCCGGACTGAATCAGATGGCATCCCAGATTGAAGCGACCACATTCTTCGGCGAAGCTATCCAGAGTGCAGCACTCGGGAAGTGGACTGCTGAAGAAGCAGTCGATTATATCGATCAGATGTTACAGGAACAGCTTTCTATTATCGGCGACTGATCAAAACCTGTCGGCTGGTTTCATAACAGATGAGAATCTGATTCTGCAAATTCAGAAAAGCGTCGCGGATACATTCAGGATTTACTGAATGTATCCGGTTGATGCTTTTTTAGGACAGAACGGAATGTCAAAGGAAATGGTGATGGAGAATAGTGAACAAGCCTATTTAATAAAGTCAACAAAGCAGGGCCGCAATATATTTTTGAATTTTTATACCAGGAGAAAGTTGCTTGGGGTTATTTTTATACTTCCTACGATTTTATTTCTGGTAGTATTCATTTTATACCCTGTTCTCAGTAACTTGTTTCTAAGTCTGACTGATGCATGTCTGACTAAAAAGAATTATAATTTTATAGGATTCGAGAATTATCTAAAATTATTCACAAATAAAATGTTTCTAAAATACTCATGGAACACACTTGTCTGGACCTTCTTCTCGGTTATAGGGCAGCTGGTTCTCGGGTTGGGCCTCGCTATGCTTATCAACTACCAGACGATAGGCGGTCCTTTTTTACGGGGATTCCTATTGATTCCCTATGTAGTTCCCGCAGTTGCGCTTGCCCTGATAACCAAATGGATATTTAACGGTGATTACGGAATAGCCAGTAAATGGCTGCAAAACATCGGACTGATTGATTATAAGCAGTCGCCATTGGCATTGCCCGGCGGTGCAATGGCTGTTTTGATATTCGTAAATATATGGCGTTCGTATCCTTTTCCCATGCTGATATATTGGGCTGCATTGAAGGGGATTGATACAGAACTGTATGAGGCCGCCGGAGTTGACGGTGCAAATAGATTCCAATCGTTCTGGTTTATAACCTTGCCGCAGCTGAAGAACACAACTATTGTGCTTGCGATACTGCGGATAGTATGGACCGCAACTTATTTTGATTTGATCTGGATGGTAACCGGGGGAGGTCCGGCGGGTTCTACTACACATCTTCCGATCATGATTTACCAGTCATCTTTCGGAACATTCCGTATTGGTTATGCATCAGCAATTTCTATCCTGCTGGGGATAGTCCTGTTTGTATGTATTATTTACTACGTTAGGAAATCAGGGGATTTTGCGGATTAGGGAGAATATTATGAAACAAACAAAAATATATAACAAACCAAACCTGCTGCGAAATTGTGTGCTTGGTTTGATCTCCGTATTTTTCATCGGAGTAGTAGGGTTCCCCCTTCTTTGGATGGTTGTCAGCTCACTGAAACCTGCAACCGAACTATTCAAGTCTCCTCCAACAATTTTTTCTGATACAATCACTTTCGAATGGTATCTTGATGCTTTCAGCAACAAAACAGTTGTTCGCTATTTTATCAACAGCCTTCTTGTTGCAACAGGCACTACTGTAATAGTAATTGTGATGGCGACTTTTGGTGCCTACGGTTTAACGAGGTTTCGTTTTTTCGGCAGAAAAGCTGTGACTGTAGCAGTCCTCTCTGCTTATTGTATCCCCCCGATCATGCTGATGATTCCTCTGTACAGAATAATTGCCAGGATGCACCTGAATTCATCTCTGTTTGGAGTCATAATCGGTCACACGACTGTTACTTTTCCGTTCGCTATATGGCTTCTTATCTCTTTCTTTCGCAGTATTCCGCGTGATATTGAAGAGGCTGCTTTGGTGAACGGAGCTTCGGATCTTACCATCTTTTTCAGAATTGTTTTACCTTTATGTGTTCCTGGAATACTCAGCACAGGGATTCTCGTGTTCATTTTATCATGGAATGAATATCTATTGGCAAGCGTATTGATTTCACAGGATTCAATGAAAACTCTAACAGTAGGTATCGCGAATTATATCAGTTCAACTGAAATTAACTGGGGAGTTATTATGGCTCTTGGTACAGCAACAACGGTACCGATAGTGCTGATGTTTACTGCTATTCAGAAATATTTTGTTGAAGGTCTGACGGCAGGTGCTGTGAAAGGTTAACAGTTTTAATTTAATTGAAAAATTGTATGCCGGATTCATAATAGTCCGACCTTTTAGTTTTTATTTTGAAATGGGTATTGCAAAATAAAAGAGCCTGTGCTTTAATATATTTACAATGAAATGGCCATTTCAAAATAACAAGGAGAGTATATTGTGACAAAAAAGAAGCCCGAAGGCATCTTCATTCCTATGGTGACTCCGTTCAATGCTTCGGACGAATCCATAGATTTTTCCGGTTTGAAAGAGGTAACGGAATTTTTGGTTGCTAATGGTGTGGATGGAGTTATCCCCTCCGGAAGTAC
>QKGM01000027.1 GCA_003250395.1 Bacteroidota bacterium
ATTTGGTTCAGGTATATTAATCTTCCAGTTCCTTTGTCAGAATATCAGATGATACCGTTTTAATTATTCTTAACAAATGAAGAATAATTGATTTAATCAATTAGTTCGAACAAAATCATAGGTTGTAATTTCATTACACAGATTAAAATTGTAACAATAAACGAAGCAAAAACCTTTTTGAAATGCGATTTATGAATGAGATGGTGGGTTAATTGCCAACACATATTTTTATTATTTTGGGTTTTTATAGTTGTAGTTTTCCAAGACATTATGTATCTCATTTTTCCTCGGATTTTGTGCTACTTCATTAAGAATTCATATCTTTGAGACCGCGTCAGTATTACTTGAACTACATTCAACAAATCCCTAATACCTTATCTTCCATGGAATTTTTCTCTCAACTAGACCCAATGCTTCGGATGTTCTGGTACATTGCTATTCCTATTAGTGTAGTTTTCGCTATTCAAACCATCACTACATTTATTGGAATGGATAGCACAGATGGTGCCGTAGCAGATTTCGACAGCAACCTTGATGGTGATTCAGGAACCCCTTTTCAACTTTTCTCTTTACGAAACCTGGTAAATTTCCTTTTAGGATTTGGCTGGGGGGGAATTTCATTTTACAATCTTTTCGAGACAAAAAGCATTGTTATTATCCTTGCTCTTATTTCAGGTATAGCACTGATAGCTATATTTTTCGTTGTCATGCAGCAAATGAACAAGCTGAATGAGGATAACACAATGAAACCTAATGATAGCCTGGGCAAAACAGCCGAAGTATACCTTACTATACCGGAATCAGGATCAGGAACAGGTAAAATCCTTGTAAGTATAAGAGGCAGTATGCACGAAATGACAGCCATTACAAGAGGCGCACAAATTCCTTCAGGAAGTCTTGTAAAGATTACTGCCGTCGAGTCAGGTGAAATTCTGGTAGTTGAGAAATTTTAATATTTAAATTAATAGTTATGATTGACCCTTTCATTATTGTAGTTGTTGCAGCAATCGTAGTGTTTATCACTGTGATTACTTTACTTTCTCGCTTTAAACGTTGTCCTTCGGATAAAATTTTGGTCGTTTATGGGAAAACAGGAGGAACCTCAGCAAGGTGTATCCATGGTGGCGGAGCATTCATATGGCCCGTTATACAAGATTATGCATATCTTGACCTGAAACCCATCTCGATTGAAGCCAACCTTACCAATGCGCTTAGTCGCCAAAACATCCGGGTTGATGTTCCCTGCCGTTTTACCATTGCTATTTCGACTGAATCAGATAACATGAACAATGCAGCAGAACGACTGTTGGGGCTCACACCTGATCAGATCCAGGAACTATCGAAAGATATTCTCTTTGGTCAACTCCGTTTAGTGATTGCAACTATGACCATTGAGGAAATTAACTCTGATCGCGATAAGTTCCTCGATAACATTTCGAAGAATGTTGATACCGAATTGAAAAAAATCGGATTAAAACTTATAAATGTTAATGTCACGGATATTCGTGATGAGTCTGGCTATATTGAGGCTTTAGGAAAGGAAGCAGCAGCCAAGGCAATTAATGAGGCTAAGGTTAGTGTTGCCGAACAGGAAAAGATTGGAGAAACCGGAAAAGCCATGGCAGATAGAGAGCGGGATGTTCAAATTGCCGAGACACACCGGGATCGTGATGTTAAAATCGCGGTTACCAATAAAGATAAAGAAGTTAGTATAGCTGTTGCAGCCAAAGATGAAGCCATAGGCCGGGCTGAAGCACAACGTGACACCAGAATCAAGACATCGGAAGCTAATGCAATCGCCGTTAGTGGTGAAAATGAGGCCAAAATTAACATTGCCGGATCAGATGCCCTGCGTCGGGAAAAAGAGGCTGAAGCCCTCCGTATAGCAATCACTGCAGAGAAAGTTCAACAGGCGAAAGCCCTGGAGGAAGCGTACCTTGCTGAACAGAAAGCTGAAATGGCTCGTTCAGAGCGTGAAAGATCTACTCAGGTGGCCAATGTTGTGGTTCCCGCTCAAATTGCAAAGGAACGGCTTATCATAGAGGCACAGGCTGATGCTGAAAGAATCAGGGTAAATGCAAAAGGTGAGGCAGATGCCATCTTTGCTAAAATGGATGCTGAAGCTAAAGGTCTTTACGAAATATTGACCAAACAGGCTGAAGGGTATCGCGAAGTGGTAAATGCTGCCGGTGGTGATCCATCAAAAGCATTCCAATTACTCCTGATCGAAAAATTGCCTGAATTAGTACGCACTCAGGTTGAAGCCGTTAAGAATATTAAAATAGATAAAATCACTGTCTGGGACTCCGGTGCTGAGAATGGCTCCTCCAGTACAGCCAATTTCGTATCAAACTTAATGAAATCGGTTCCCCCGTTAAACGACCTGTTTAACATGGCCGGGCTTAATCTGCCTTCTTACCTGAAAGCTGAGGAGAAAGAAAAAGGGAATGAAACCGATGAAGTGAAATCTGATATCGAATAATCTTTGAAAAAACTTCATTAATAAAATATAAAAGGCAGCTTTTAGGGCTGCCTTTTATATTTTCAATAGAGCAAATAAATACGTAAAAAATTGGATTCGGATAAATCCTGTATAAAAGAATGATTTAATAAAACAATTCAGGCAAAAGTGATATAACTATTGGCAGCAAAATTCCATAACGTAACAATACCAATCGCAAATAGCTTGGCAAGATAAAAATTAACAGAGAATCTTCGGTCAAGCATCCAGATAATGATGGTATTAATTACCAGCCCGATCATCGAAATAATAAAAAACTGACTAAACTCTATCATCATATGTGGATTATGACTTTCGAAAGTCCAAATCCTGTTCAAAAAATAATTCGAAGTCGCAGCCACAGAAAAACCGATAGCATTTGCTACAAAACGTTGTATCTTAATCCATTCTTTGCAAACCCAGGTAATCCCAAAATCAACAAATACACCTGAAAAGCCAACAACTCCAAACTTCAAAAACTTGAATATCAGATCTTGCGTAAGAATGGATGACAGGAATGACATAAATAGTATTAAGAGCCGCAAAGATAAAGATTCAGCCCGAAGGAACATAGAGAAACGACTACAATCAACTAATGATGTGATTATTTTCACTATTATTGTAAAAAAAACATATGCCTTTTGCTACCCTAAATGATATTAATCTCTATTATGAAGATAAAGGTACTGGGCCTGTAGTGGTATTACTGGCTGGTCTTGCATCCGACTCACAGAGCTGGGCATTGGTTGCCAATCAATTATCCAAACATTTCAGAGTTATCTGTCCTGACAACCGTTGCTCAGGGCGTACAGAAACTGACACTACCCGAATAAGTATAGACCAAATGGCCGAGGATACGATTGCCCTGCTTAACCATCTTCATATTGACAAGGCCATGTTCCTGGGCCATTCTATGGGAGGTTTTATAGCTCAGACAATAGCCATTAATTACCCAAAACTGGTTAAAAAGCTGATTCTGGAAGCTACCTCTGCTATTGTTTCACCAAGGAACCGATTACTATTCGACAACCTGGCATCTCTGTTCGCAGCAGGTACCGACCCAGAAACATGGTTTTCAACTTTGTTTCTATGGTTGTTTCATCCCTCATTTTTTGCAAACAATGAGATGGTACAGGCTGCGCTTTCTTATTCCATTGACTATCCCTACAATCCTTCAGTAGTTTCTTTTCGCAATCAAACTGACTGTATAAACAGTTATCGTTCCGGCGTAATAGAGAATATTGCTGCACCTACCTTGATTATTAGCGGGAGCCATGATCTCATTTTTGGCCATGAAGAAACTGAGACTTTATGCAATAGAATTCCCAACGCTATTCATCGTGAAATCGAAGAAGCCGGTCATGCTGTCCACGTCGATCAATTAGAGAAATTCGTTAAATTAGTAACTGAATTCTTCCTTTAAAGTCCTCGGTGTATTTAACCAAGATACTTTGCAACGATAGGCATACGCCTGCCCATCCCAAAAGCCTTTGAACTTATCCTTAAAATGGGTGGGGTTTGGTGACGCTTGTATTCATTGAGATTAACAAGACGAAGAATCCTTGCTACCAATGTTTTATCAAATCCAAGAGCCACTATTTCATCAGGGCCTTTGAAGGCCTCTATATATTGATAGAGAACCTGATCGAGGAGATCATATTCAGGCAGTGAGTCGGAATCTTTCTGGTCGGGTCGTAATTCAGCTGACGGAGGTTTATTGATAATATTCTCAGGAATCACTGTTCCATCCTTGTTGATAAAACGTGCGAGCTCAAACACATCAGTCTTGTATACATCCCCAATTACCGATAGTCCTCCGCACATATCGCCATAAAGCGTACCATAGCCAACAGCTGCTTCACTTTTATTGCTTGTATTCAGCAGGATATGACCAAACTTATTTGATAAGGCCATCAGGATAACAGCACGTGTCCGTGCCTGCATGTTCTCCTCAGCCAATCCAAAAGGAAGGTCTCTAAACAAATCGGACAAAACATTCTGTATAGAACTAAATGGTTCCTCTATACTGATTATTTCATGAGCCGTACCCAGATTCTCCGAAAGTTCTATGGCGTCACTGACAGAATGTTCGCTTGAAAACCTCGAAGGGAGCAATACACCCCATACATTTTCGGGACCTAAAGCCCTTGCAGCCAACACTAAAACTACAGCTGAATCAATCCCACCTGAAAGGCCTAAGATAGCTTTATTAAATCCCAGCTTCGAGAAATAATTACGGATACCCATTATAAGTGCATCATGTATGAGTTGTATCCTGCTATAATCTGATTTATTCTCAGAATATTTTCCTGTTTTCAAGGCATCTGAGTCAATAATCAGGTAATCTTCATCAAAATATGCCAGTTCAGCAGCAATTGAGCCATCAGAAGCCAATACTGACGAACCTCCGTCAAATAAAAGTTCTGTCTGAGCCCCCACATGATTAACATAAAGCAGTGGTATTTCATATATTGCGACATTCTCCTTCAAAACAGATCGACGCGTTTCTGCCTGAGAAGCATTAAAAGGAGAGGCAGCAATATTAATCATCAATGTCGGATGCTGAGTCTCCAATTTTTCCATTGGAGAGAAAGTGTAAAGCTGCTCTGCTCCTACATTCCATAAATCTTCACAGATAGTCAGGGCTATCCGTTCACTCTTGAAATTAATAACATGAAAATCACGACCAGGCTCGAAATATCTGTATTCATCAAAGATATCATAATTTGGAAGCAACGCTTTATGGGCTACCTGCTCAATCCTTCCATTATTTAAAAAGAGAGCTGCATTAAAAAGTCTCTTGCCCTTTCCTGTTTTATTAAAAACCGGAGCACCAATTATTGCTGCAATATCAATACATTCAGCCGCAATGAGGCTAACAGCAAATTCACAGCGATTGATGAAGTCATTGAAATCCAAAAAATCACGGGGTGGATAACCAGATATGGATAGTTCGGCAAATACAGCAAGATCAGCTCCATCTTCCCGTGCCTGTTTCAGCGACTTGATTACCTGAGCTACATTATAATCGAAATTACCTATATGGTAATTGATCTGACAAAGAGCTATTTTCATAGTCATTCACATGGTTAAAACATGACACCCAGGGAGAGTTCCAGATAACTGGGTATTGCACGCTGCGATTTATGCGTTAATGGATTATTTCCGTTCAATACATTTGTCAGACCATTATTATAATTTATTCCCACGAAAAGGAAAGTCGATTTATCTATTAAATAATCAATACCGGCGCCAAACCTTAAAGCAAGCCGGGCCGTTGCAATATCATCAAAAGCATCATCCTCTGAATTAACAACTTTTCCATTCTTCGGAACGAAATTGTCGCTTGTCTTTGCCTTGATATTTATACCGGCTACAAATCCAATATTTGCCCAGAACCGGTAAAGGCCAAATGCATTAGTCTTCATTTTAAACATCAAAGGGATTTCAAGATAGCGCATACTGTATTTACGATGCATTACTCCCAGAGTGGTATCTCCATCAGAAATCAGTTGCGTATCAAATGCCAGTTTACCATTCAGGTAATTTAAATCAAATCCGGTATTGAAATAATAGTTCCGGTCAATAGCAATATCACTTACAAAACCCCATGAAAACCCTGCCTGTATTCCATCTCCTGAATAACCCTTTGTATCAGGACTCAACCAGCCAATATTGGGTGCCAGTCGGATACCAAACTGAAACGGTCTGTTATCAACCTGGGAAGAAGCAGTAAATCCTATAAGGATTACCAGCATTCCGGTAAAAAAACATCTTCTCATCACATAAAGTATTTAGGTGAATTAACGACAAAGCTGGATCAGAATTATATCAGGAATCGACTCTCACCAGGATATCATCCAAATAATAAACAAAATTACTAAAAAGTTGTTAATTCGTAGGCTTTAGCCTAGATTGATCAGCGGTAATACCAACGCACGGTAAAAAAATGTATGTTTGCATAATAAAAACGCTAAAAACATGAAAAAAATCACTTTAATGATTGTTGCCCTGATAATTACGGGGAGTATATTTGGTCAGATTTCATTTGGGCCCAAAATTGGACTCAATGTATCAAAACTCTCAACCGATATGGCAGGTAATGTATCGGGATTGAAAGAAAGCAGCAAAACTGGTTTTCAACTGGGGGCATTTGTTAGAATTGGAACTAAATTCTATATTCAACCTGAATTGCTTTATAGTGTTAAAGGAGGAATCCTTGAAGTGGCTGGTGATGCGGTCAATCCTGCCGTTAGTGCAGACTATAAGATGGGAACTATGGATATTCCTGTTTTGGTTGGAACAAAGGTTTTTAGCTTACCAATGGTGAACGTAAGAGCATTTGCAGGTCCGATCGCTTCCTTTGTTGTCAGCAAAGATTTAACCATTTCAAACCTGGTACCTGATGATGATCAGATAAAACTGAAGGATGCAATCTGGAGTGCTGCCATAGGTGCAGGTGTAGATGTAATGATGTTTACCCTTGACATACGTTATGAATTTGGATTGAACAATATCTCCAACGACGCAGATACATATAGTTCGATGAAGAGCAATACTTTTAATGTCAGCTTAGGTTGGAAAATACTCTAGCTTTCTACTGGAAAAATTTGAAGCCGCTATTCGTAGCGGTTTTTTTTTTGCATAAAATCGGCAAATTGTACGTTATTGACATGTACATTTGCGAACAAAACAATCATTTTATGAAGAAAACCTCTGGATTACTTCCTGTGTTTATTCTTGTCATGATTTTACTTTCAGGTTGTACCAGTGCGCCGGGAAAGTGGAATGAGATCGATGTATCAGGATTTACAAAACCAAAGATACTAATCCAACGGTATGAGCTAGATCTTTTTAAAATACCAAAGGATGAACTTGTTCAGGGGCTTAAAACTCTTGCACCAAAATACCCGCTTTTCATTGGAAATAGTTACAATAGCGAGCAAGCCCTGATCCAAATGCAGCATTATCTGGCAGATGAAGCTATTCTTGAAGGGTTGAAAGCCGTTGAAAATACTTTCAATGATATTACAGATATTGAGAAAGATTTGTCTCTTGCTTTTCAAAGGATTCAGGCAGTAATCCCTGAATTTAGAATTCCTCAGGTATTCAGCTATATTTCAGGTTTTGATACTGAGACTGGTGTATTTGTAAATGACAGTGTTGTTATCATCCCGCTTGACCTGTTTCTCGGGAATGGGTTCACCGGCTATAAGAAGCTGGGGATTCCGGCTTATATACAATGCAATATGGTCCCGGAAAACATTGTTCCGGAAGTAATAAAACAAATTCTCAACTTCCATTTCTGGTTCGACGTTTCGCAGCGTCCTCTTATTGACCAGATGGTTGAATCAGGTAAATACCTGGCATTAATGGAATTTATCCTTCCGACTTATCAGGCGGCACAGCTTATCGGATACACTCCTGATCAATATCACTGGTGTGAACAAAATGAAGCTAATATCTGGGCGATGATGATCGAGAAACAACTGCTCTTTAGCAGTAACCCGGTTAATATCAGGGCTATGATGAACGATGGTCCGTTTACACCAGGGCTTGATAAAGCATCACCCGGTCGTATTGGCGAGTGGGTAGGTAGACAGATAGTCAATTCATACCTCAAAAAACACCCTGATACCCGGCCATCACAATTGTTTAAATTACCACAGGGACAAGATTTTCTTCAGGAATCATCTTACAAACCCAAATCCTGACAAAACATACTGAAGATAGAATCATATGTTGCATTGTATTTTTGGTATTTTTGTCATAAAAAACTACCAGCAAAACCTGAAATCTGATTATTGCCTTTCCTTAAGTCCTGAATATCGATACTCCGGTTATACACCAACGTGAGTATTCAGACATATCATAACTGCAAATTATTGATTCATAATCATCTGAGAAATATGCTTAAAAACACGATGCTTCTTTTATTATTCCTGCTGGCCGGATCTCTACTCACACCTGCCCGGGCACAGGAAAAAGGCTATGAGTATGTAGTGACCCTAAAGAGTGGGGTTACCCTTCGTGGCCAGTTTATTAAAAAAGATATCAACGGATTCATTACGCTGAAAAATCCGGAAAAAGGGATACTGACCATTAACCCAGATGAAGTCAGCTTCATGCAACGTGAAGAAATACCCGCTAATGCAGAATTCGCGTTGCAAAACACTACAGCTGATGGTACCTTCGGGCTCCAGTTATCTCCGGGCCTGATGATTGGCATGACCGATCAAACCGAAACTGGATTTCAGTTTCAGGGAGTTGCCTTCCTGAGACTGAATGAAAACTTCGCATTAGGTGCCGGCTTTGGGATTGAACGTGCGAATCATGCTACATGGCTGCCTGCTTTCGGGCAATTGCGGCTTGATCTTGATGCACTATCAGAAGCGCCTTTCTTTGCTATCAATGTGGGATATGCAGGCCTTGTACAGGAAAATAGTTATCACGATCGTGGCGGTCTTATGGCTGCTGCTGAATTGGGAGTCAAATTCCCTTTGGCAAGTGAAAACGTCTTCTTCATAAGTGCAACCTACCGATACCAACAAGCCAGGTTGGAACAATTCCTTTATTCGCTTGAAAATCCTGTTTCCGTTGGTTCCGAGATTTACCCTCCCACATATACAACATTTGATCAAACGATTAACTACCATTTTATGGTAGTCAGCATCGGTATCATTTTCTGAGCCGGTTTTTTAAAAACAACATGTAATGTTAGTTAGTACCTATGGCAGCGCGGTAGTTGGTGTCAACGCAATTCCCATTACAGTTGAAGTAGATGTCGATCAAGGGATTAACTTCTTCATGGTCGGGCTTCCGGATAGTGCTGTTAAGGAAAGCCAGCACAGGATCATTTCAGCATTTAACAACAATGAACTTCGGTTTCCACATCAGAAGATCGTGATCAACATGGCGCCTGCCGATATCAGGAAAGAAGGATCAGCCTACGACCTGACAATTGCAATCGGAATTCTGGCTGCCAGCAGCCAGATACCCTCTGATCATCTTGATGAATATGTAATTATGGGAGAGATGTCGCTTGATGGAACGCTCAAACCTATTAAAGGCGCACTCGTAATAGCAATTGAAGCCAGATCACAGGGATTTAAAGGCTTTATCCTACCGGTTGAAAATGCCAGAGAAGCAGCTATTGTAAACGATTTAAAGGTATATGGAGCTAATGACCTCCGTCAGGTAGTGAATTTCCTGAAAGGAAAAGAAACGATCGCTCCGACTATTGTAAATACCCGGGAAGAGTTTTATAACAGCCTTAATAACTACGAGTTCGATTTCAGCGATGTTAAAGGGCAGGAGAATATCAAGCGCTCGCTCGAAATTGCAGCTGCAGGAGGTCACAATGTAATATTAATAGGTCCCCCGGGTGCTGGAAAAACAATGCTTGCCAAAAGGCTGCCTTCAATACTCCCCCCATTGACTCTCCATGAAGCTCTTGAAACCACCAAGATTCATTCTGTTGCCGGAAAACTTAATCATGATATCGCTTTGCTTTCAGTTCGTCCATTCAGATCACCACATCATACGATCTCAGATGCAGGTCTGGTTGGAGGTGGTACTTTTCCACAACCCGGTGAGATTAGCCTGGCTCAGAACGGGGTACTCTTTTTAGATGAACTGCCGGAATTTAAAAGAACTGTACTTGAAGTAATGCGCCAACCAATGGAAGATCGCCTTGTGACAATCTCTAGAGCGAGGCACACTGTTGAATACCCCGCCAGTTTCATGCTCGTGGCAGCCATGAACCCTTGCCCATGTGGTTACTATAATCATCCCGAAACAGATTGTAGCTGTGCACCAGGAATGGTGCAGAAATATCTTAACCGAATCTCCGGGCCTTTACTTGACCGAATCGATATTCACGTAGAGGTTACCCCGGTACCTTTTCGTGATCTTGCTGAGATGCAGCCTGGAGAGGAAAGCAAGGTAATCAGGGAACGAGTGATAAAAGCCCGCGACATTCAGGAATCGCGCTTCAGAGAATACGACGGGATCCATTGCAACGCGCAGATGAACACGAAACTGCAACGTGAACATTGCCAACTCGATACTGATTGCAGTGTGATTCTAAAAACTGCTATGGAAAGGCTTGGTCTTTCAGCGAGGGCTTATGACCGCATACTCAAGGTAGCACGTACAATTGCCGACCTGGATGCCAGCCTGAATATCAGAACAGAACATCTCGCGGAAGCAATAAATTTCAGGAGCCTCGACCGAGATTCATGGGGTAGGTAATCTGATTACCAATTCTCAGGAATATATAGAACATACCAATAAACTTATATTTTCGCAGAAAAATTACCACACAATGATTTTGCATGCCTGTACGCTTTGCGACTACGCTTACGATGCTTCAGCAGGTGATCCTACACAGGATATTCCCGCCGGAACGTCTTTTGAAGATTTGCCCGATGACTGGACCTGCCCGAAATGTGGAGCCTCAAAGGCCCAGTTTTATGAAGAAGAACAGTAAATAAACATGACGACAGATGAACTTGAAGCCAGAGGACTGAGATCCGAACTGGAATACAGAGCAAGCCGGAGTAGCGGTGCGGGCGGTCAAAATGTAAACAAAGTAAATACCAGAATTGAGCTACTCTTTAATGTAGCGGATTCCGTGCTGTTGAGCATTGAAGAAAAGAACCTGATATTAACCCGGCTTGCAGGTCGGATTAATTCAGACGGATATCTCCTTATGAGTTCACAAACCGAACGGACTCAGTTGGGTAATAAAGAGAAAGTAACACTTCGTTTTTTTGAGCAAGTCGCCAAAGCACTGACCCCGAAAAAACGAAGAAAAGCAACAAGGCCGACTTTAGCATCGAAAGAAAGAAGAGTCGACGAAAAAAAGAAACTAGCTGAGAAGAAAGATCGCCGAAGAATAGATTTTCAGTAAAACCCTATCCAAAATATCGAATCCCGGCACTTTGACAAATCAGAAGTAATAAAATTCAACTTACCATTTTGGATCAATTATTTAAATAGCGAGATTCTGTTCAAATCAATCCGGCACATCCCTCCTGAATCATTTTAAAACGATGAATATACCTTACCCAATCAATTAAAAATAAAACTAATGGCCTTAACAAATTCAACCCCTATCGTAAGCTATTGTGGCCTTTATTGCACAAACTGCCCCAAATATCAAAAGAAAAAATGTCCCGGATGCCAGGAAAACGTGAAAGCAACCTGGTGCAAAGTACGAACCTGCTGCATCGATAACAATCTGTCATCATGTGCTTCCTGTAAAGAATTTACCGATGTAAAACAATGCGGCAAACTGAATAACTTTATCTCTAAAATGTTTGGCTTAGTATTCAACTCCGATCGGATCGGAGGCATTAATTATATCAGAACCAATGGTACGGAAGCTTTCATAACCCGCCTCGAAAATGATAAAGCCATGACATTTAAAAAAGGTGCTGCAAAATGATTATGGTTTCTTCCCGTTGAACAAAATTCATACACAATAGATAGAGAGGCTGTCATAACCAGGACAGCCTCTTATTTTTTCTCAATAATTCAACCTGCAAACCATGACAGGGAAATAACGCATCCTACATTCAACTGATTCCTGCTTTATCAATCTTTCAGGCACATTACAATAATGTTTCGGGGCTAACATTCTCAAAGAAAAATGTCAAAAAAAATAAATCTGTGGAGAACCAAGGTTTATTCCCCACAATTAGTCCCGGATCAACCGTAGTTCAACCGTAGTTCAACCGTAGTTCGACCGTAGATTGACCGTAGCAATCCGGTCCATCAATGGTTATGACTCTTTTCAAAGAGAGTTAATACGCGCTTGATCTTTATTACAGGTCAGAATAACTCTAAACCTCGAAACTTTTCAGACAAAAGAACTGCACCCCCGGGGTATACTTAATATCTGATCATAAACATGGCGGGCAGCTAATACAAGTTAAATATCAGAGCCACAACTTTATTAGATCGGGTACAACAACCAACAAGGTTGTTTATTGACCGGTAGACTTTAATAAAAAAAGAGGCTGTCTCGGGATATGAGACAGCCTCCATTTAAAGATAGACCTTTTGCTTAACCTCCAAAATCGTCGAATGCAATCATCTCTTTTGGTACTCCATAATCATCAAGCATCTTCAAGACGGCCTGATTCATCATCGGGGGACCGCACAGGTAGTACTCGATGTCTTCAGGTGCCGGATGTTTTTTCAGGTATTCTTCCATAATCACCTGATGTATAAACCCCTTATATCCTGTCCAGTTATCTTCAGCTTTCGGTTCAGAAAGTGCGATATTGAACTTGAAGTTAGCAAAGTCCTTTTCGATTTGCTCGAATTGGTCAACATAAAACAATTCCCTCAACGAACGACCGCCATACCAGAAAGTAGCCTTACGGTCAGTATGACGTGTAAGGAACTGATCAAAGATGTGGGAGCGCATCGGAGCCATTCCGGCACCACCACCGATAAACATCATTTCACGGTTGGTATTCTTCACGTGGAATTCCCCGTAGGGGCCACTGATCGTAACTTTATCGCCTGGCTTACGAGAAAAGATATAGGAAGAACAGATGCCCGGATTGACATTCATAAAACCACCCGTCTTTCTGTCAAAGGGAGGAGTAGCGATACGGATATTGAGCATGATAATATTCCCTTCAGCAGGGTGGTTGGCCATAGAGTATGCCCGGAAGATAGGTTCCGGATTTTTCATTTTGAGATCCCACATGTTAAACTTGTCCCAATCCTCGCGGTATTCGGGCTCTATATCCATGCTTTTATAATCTACCTCACATGCAGGGACATCTATCTGAATATATCCACCTGATCTGAAATCAAGATGTTCTCCTTCCGGAAGTTTCACAACAAACTCCTTAATAAAGGTAGCCACATTATGATTTGAAACCACTTCACATTCCCATTTCTTGATACCAAAGATTTCAGGCGCAATCTCAATTTTAAGGTTTTCACGTACTTTGACCTGACAACCAAGACGCCAGTGATCGTTAATCTCTCTGCGGTTAAAGTAACCAACTTCAGTGGGAAGAATAGAGCCTCCCCCTTCAATGACTTTGCAACGGCACATAGCACATGTTCCTCCCCCACCGCAGGCAGAAGGAAGAAATATCTTCTCTCCGGCTAAAGTAGAAAGGAGGCTTGAGCCAGATGTAACTTCCAGTTCCTTCTCGTTGTTAATAGTTATCATTACCGGGCCTGAAGGGGTAAGTTTAGCTTTGGCAAAAAGGAGCATACCCACGAGGATAATCATCAACGAAAGAAAAATAACCGTGCCGTATATCAGGACATTCCAGAATCCGGCTGCTAACAAAATACTATTCATTACAATAGGTGTTTTACAGTTAACTTAGATTTTTATTCCCATGAAGCCCATGAAGGCGATAGCCATCAGGCCGGTAATAATGAAGGTAATACCCAATCCCCTCAGGGGAGCCGGAATATGGGAATAACGGGTCTTCTCCCTGATTGCAGCCAGTGATGCAATTGCCAAAAACCATCCTAATCCGGAACCGCCGGCATAAACTACAACCTCACTTATTGATTCATATTCTCTCTCCTGAACGAAAAGAGCGACACCCAGGATAGCACAGTTCACAGCTATCAAGGGTAAGAAAATACCCAATGCGCTATACAGGGTCGGGCTAAATTTCTCAACAATCATTTCAACAAGTTGAACAATTGCTGCAATAACGGCTATAAAGATTAAAAAGCTAAGATAACTCAGATCCACATCGGCAAACGAAGGGTCAATCCAGGTCATGGCACCTGGTTTCAGCAGGTATGTATCAACCAGCCAGTTCACAGGGGCAGTGATAAGCAAAACAAAAGTAACTGCAACACCAAGCCCAACAGATGTCTTTACTGTTTTCGAAACTGCCAGATAGGAGCACATGCCCAGAAAATAGGCAAAGATCATATTGTCAATGAAGATGCTCCTGACGAATAAATTAAAGAGATTTTCCATTTTCTTAATTTTTCAGTTAATTATCAGCAGTTTCAGCTTTTATCAATGAGTTCTCTGTTTTTACTTCGTTGCAACCAGATGATAACACCAATGGTAATCAATGCCATTGGAGGAAGTATCATCAATCCATTGCTAACATACCCTGCATCATAGAGGAACTGTGGTACAACATCAATCCCGAAGATTTTCCCTGAACCAAGAAGCTCTCTGAAAAATCCGACCGTGATAAGAATCATTCCGTACCCAATCCCGTTCCCAATACCATCAACAAACGAAGGCCATGGCTTCTGAGCCATCGCAAAAGCCTCCAGACGTCCCATCAGGATACAGTTCGTAATAATCAACCCGACAAATACCGATAGCTTTTTACTTATATCATATACATATGCTTTCAATACCTGGTCGACGATAATTACCAGTGCAGCAACAACAACTAACTGAACAATAATTCTTATTCGGGATGGAATAGTATTTCTCAGTGTTGAGATTATCAGATTAGAAAATGCAGTAACGACAGTCACAGACAATGCCATAACTATTGCAGGTTTCATCTGAACAGTAACTGCAAGTGCCGAACATATTCCAAGCACCTGAACGGTTATCGGATTCTCCAGATTAAATGGTCTGGTCAGGATTTTTGCAATCTTGGCAGAGAACATCGGTTCTTTGGTATTTTTATCTTCACTCATGGTTTAATCGCGTTGTGTTTTTTAATAAATGCTTCATAACCGAGCAGACAGTCGTGAATCATATGTTCAACACCCTTGCTGGTAATTGTTCCGCCCGAGATAGCATCAACAGCATGGATATCACCATCAGGAGCACCACCCTTTACGACCTGAACAGAGGAAAAACCACCCTGAGCGTCAAATATTTGCTTATCTTTAAATTGCCCCATAAAATTGGGAGTACTTATCTCAGCACCTAATCCCGGAGTCTCTCCTTTATGATCGAACATCACTCCATTGATGCTATTCATATCCGATTTAAGAGAGATATAACCCCAGATCGGCCCCCATAAACCTTTGCCTCTCAACTGAAAGACGAAACAGGTATCACCGTTGTCAAGCCGTGCCAGATAAACCGGATACTTTCTGTCAGCTTCAGGTTTCTTCAACTCAGCGGCGAGATCAACACCAAATGCATCAACACCACTGATTTCATTTCCCTCTGAATCGGTAACCAGGTTGCCAATAATTACTTTACTGTATAAAGCTTCAGCTTCCCTGGGAGTTGCGGCAATATTAACCGATGTCAGTATATTCTGCATTTTTTCAATGCGAATATTGTTTTCCTGAGCCGGCTTGAGTTGAATTGCTACTACGGTAAGCGCGACAGCCACAACGAGGACCATCAGGATCGAATAAATGAATATGTATTTATTACTATGCATAATGAACCTCCTTTTATAAATTTGAAGCTTTGGTTGCCCGTTTAAGCCTCTTACTGATATTGGCCTCGATAACATAGTGATCAATAAGCGGGGCAAAAGCATTCATTAATAAGATCGCCAGCATTGTCCCCTCTGGATATGCAGGGTTAAATACCCTGATCATAATGGCAAACATCCCGACAAGGAAGCCATATATCCATTTGCCTCTTTTAGTCTGTGCTGCGGTAACAGGGTCGGTAGCCATGAAAACAATACCAAACAGGAAACTACCCATAAGTATTTGCGTCATCGGACTTAATTCCATATAAGCATTGGCACCCGCGGCATTAAAAATCAAAGTCATAATTAAACCTCCAAGCAAGCCTGACAACATGATACGCCAGCTTCCGATACCAGTCACGAGTAATATGACAGCACCTATCAGGATCGCGATTTTGGATGTTTCTCCAATTGAACCCGGGATGAATCCCAGTAACAATTCATTTATTGCAGGTATCTTATCCATTTGTCCGGCACTGGCTAAACCCAGCGGGGTTGCTCCGGAAAAACCATCAACAATACCAGTCCCGCCAGATAAGCCGGCAGTCCATATATAATCACCGGTAATTTTTGCCGGGTATGCGAAGAAAATAAAGGCCCGGGCCAACAAGGCAGGGTTGAATATATTCATTCCGGTTCCGCCGAAAGCTTCCTTTCCGATAGTAACGGCAAATATGGTAGCCACAGCAACCATCCATAAAGGGACATCAACAGGCATAACCAACGGTATCAGCATTCCTGACACCAAAAACCCTTCATTAACCTCATGTCCGCGAATCTGAGCAAAAATAAACTCTACACCAAGCCCTGAAACATAAGATACGATGACCAGGGGCAGAACTTTAAAAAAACCAAATATAAAAGTCTGCATGAAGGTAACCTCTTTCCCGAGTGAAGCAAAATGCCAGTAGCCAACATTGTACATACCAAAAAGCAAGGCAGGAATCAATGCAATTACAACCACGCTCATTGTACGTTTCAAATCGATGGCATCCCGAATGTGACTTCCCTTGTGAGTAACAGTATCCGGCACAAACAGGAACGTTTCAAAGGCATCGAAAGTAGAATGGAACTTTTCGAATTTTCCTCCTGGCTGAACATGCGGTTTAATATTGTCCAGAAATTTTCTAAGTGCTTTCATAAATTCCTCTAGATTAAGAGTATAATTCTATTGATATGGACTTTAACTCATTTCAGCGCGCAGCGAATTCAACCCCTGACGTACGATACTCTGAATCTCTGTTTTAGAAGTATCAATGTATTCACATAACGCGAAATCCTCTTCATCAACCTCATAAATTCCAAGCTTTTCCATTTCGTCAATATCATTATAAATAATTGACTTCAAAAGTTGGGATGGGTATATATCAAAGGGGAATACCTGCTCAAACTGTCCGGTCATTACCAGTGCGCGTACACCTCCATTTAGGTTTGTATCAGCCACAAAACGCTTCCGGGGTGTCAGCCACGAAAAATAACTTTTCGAAAAACTATGTTTATGAAATCTGGGCATCGACCATCCCAGGAATTCATGATAATTACCTTCAGGAATTACTGTTATCTGGGAATCATAAAAACCAAGAAAACCATTAGGATCGAGACGTGTTCCTGTCAGAACATTTCCGCTGATATACCTGACATTGCTCTCATTCACATTACCAGCAAGCAATCTCTTTATACCCACTCCTCCGGGAACTTTAAAATATCTGGGCATTCGAACCTCACTGCCAGTTAAGGCTATAATCCTCTCAGCATTATACTTCCCTTCAGCAAAGAGTCGTCCAATGATAATTACTTCCTGAGGGCGTAGGTACCATATAATGTCACCTTTATTAATGGGACGAAGACGGGCGATTTGAGTTCCAACATTACCGGCGGGATGCGGTCCTGAGAAATGATTGATCTCGACTCCTTTGGTATTGGTCAGCACCTTTGAATTAACAGTCCCATCCGGTAGATTAAGATACACCTTACCGCTGGTTAGCTTTCTTAGTGCTTCAATACCAGTCTGGAAAACGTCACCTTGGCCATGGACGATGAAATCGTAGTCTGGAGCCAGGGGAGCAGTATCGAAACCTGATATAAAAATTGCCCCGGGATTATCCTCCGGGTTAGCAATGACACTATATGGACGCTGGCGTATCATTGGCCAGACACCGCTTTGCAACATCTTTGAAATAACCTCCTCCCTTCTGAGTTCAGAAGGATTAGCCTTTCCAAATTCGGTGAAGGCCTTCGAATTAAGTAATTCTATCTTAATCTCGAGGAGAATACGCTTTGGCCCCCTGACTATCTCAACCACTTTCCCATGCACAGGTGAGGTAAAGATTACCTCTGGATGGGCCTTGTCACAAAATACCGGATCACCGGCTTTCACGATATCACCCTCCTGAACCAATAGCTTAGGAAAAACCCCGATAAAATCGGTGGGCTTTAATGCTACATTGGTAGCCGTAAACTCGGTCAGCGTTCGCTCTGCTTCACCGGCCAGTTTAATATCGAGCCCTTGCTTGATTTTGTAAACTTTTGACATACTGATCAGTATATTCGAGTGCAACTATTTAATAAAAATCAATAACTACATATGTATTGGAAGGCGCAAACTTAGAACTTACTTTTGAATCCTCCAAGGAAAAGGAACCTCGTGCAGTCCTGCTTTGCGACAAGTCAGCACCTAATTCGTATTGCTTAATTTAAAATAAACTTGATTAGTCTGTTAAACCAATAACAAGACAAAAGGTTGAATTGTCACCAAAAAATATTTTAGTCATTATCATGTTTTCATTTGGGCGAGCTGATAGAAAAGTCTAATCCGCTTACTAACTCGCAAAAAAAACGTAGGTTTGCATTAACAAGTTATAATCTCCTATTAAAGAATGTATAAAAGAATTGCCTTCTTCCTAACAGGACTCTTTCTGGCATTCAATATCATTGGCCAGACCAGTGATTATTATTCACCATTGACGCTCAGGTACTCCAATCTGGTTTACTCACCAACCATTGCAACAGTTCAATTGTACCCCAGGGGAGCACCTTTACTAGACCCGGTTATCAGATTTCACTCGGCTGAATTGATTGATTGTTCTTTCGATGATCTGAATGGGGGTCTTAAAAGTTATCGTTACACCCTTACCCATTGCGACGCTGGTTGGAATCCTTCAGATTTGTCGAAAAATGAATACCTCGAAGGATATGAAGATGACGAAATAAGGGATTATTCATTTTCTTTCAACACTCTACAAGAATACACCCATTACTATTTCAGTTTTCCCAACGAATATATCTCCCCGACCCTGTCGGGTAATTATGTTCTGATCGTTTATGAAGATACTCCTGATAAGCCAATTTTTACAAGGAGATTTATGATCTATGAAAACATCTTTACAATTGACGGGCTGAATGCACAACGTGCAAGGCTGCCTCAGGAGATGGAACAATCACAGGAAGTAAATTTCAGCCTGTATTTTGGTCAATTCCACCTTACTGACCAGCGTCAGGTAAAAGTCAACATAATGCAAAACGGCCGTTGGGACAATATGCATATGAATGTTGAACCCCGTAGCGTTGGTGCTGACAAATGGGATTTTGAACTAATGCCGGGTAATTACTTTCCGGCTTGCAACGAATACCGCAATCTTAATCTTAAGAGTTTCAGGTACAATGCTGACAGAATCGGCAGAATTACCAATGATGCAGATGGGTATCAGGTTTGGATTCAACCTGATCCTGCCCGCGTATTCAGGCCTCATGTCTCTGAAACCACTCTCAGGGGAAGTATGCTGATTAAGACCGAAGACGGGCGTGATGATAATCTTGAAGGGGAATATGCAGATGTTCATTTCACTATACCATTTGAATACCCTTTGGTAGGTGGGAATCTATTCATTATGGGGAAACTATCAGGCAACGATTTGCAACCATCTGCAAAAATGACTTTTGATTATGCTGCACAGGAGTATGAAGCCACCCTGAGGCTAAAACAGGGATTTTATAACTACCTCTATGTATTTCAACCTGATGGTTCGGCAGCAGGGGAATGCTTCAGAATTGAAGGAAACCATTATGAAACACTCAACGATTATTATGTGATGGTCTATTATCGCCCGATTGGAGCGAGATATGACAGGCTTGCCGGATGGTCAGCCTTTAGTATGTAGCCTTTTTGATGATAAGGCTCCCTGCTAAATTTGCTACCTTTGCCGACACATTATGTCACAAAAATTACAACATATATCGCTCATCGGTGCAGGCAATGTCGGCTATCATCTGGCCCAAAGGTTAAGGAATTCGCCTATTGTCTTTGATGCGGTTTTCAGCCGTAATCAGGAGCATGCAGATGAAGTGGCAGCGTTGTTACAGTCAAAGGGAATCAGTCACTTCTCTGATATTCCACGGAAAAGCGATATATATCTGATTACACTGGCTGATATGGTGACTGAAGACTTCATGAAAACATTCAAACCAGAAGATGGTATTGTAGTTCATACTTCAGGTTCACTAGATATTTCAATCATGCAGCAAACTATGCGTCCGCATGGAGTTATTTATCCTTTGCAAACCTTCAGCCGGGCAAAACCCGTCCACTTCGAAACCATTCCGGTTTGTACAGAGGCCAGCGATTTGAATACCCTGATACTTATTGATGAATTGGCACATTTATTGTCACCGGATGTAAGGCATCTCAATTCTTCACAACGCCGCCTGATACATTTGGCAGCTGTATTTGCCTGCAATTTTGCTAATTTCATGAACGTTGCTGCTGCCGACATTTTAGATAAAAATCAGATAGACTTTGACATCCTACGTCCGCTGCTCAACGAATTTTTTACAAAAGCAAGTCTGATGGATCCCTGGGCTGCCCAGACAGGCCCGGCAATCCGAAATGACCAGAATATCATCCTATCCCATCTTGAAATGCTTAACGATATGAAAGAGTATAAACAACTCTACAGTTTAATATCAAACCTGATAAAAAACAGAAAAGAAACTGAAAACACCTTAAAAAATTATGAGTAACTACAAGGACCTGTTACCCAATATCACAACTTTTATTTTTGACTATGATGGTGTCCTTACAGATGGCACCGTAATTATGCTCCCTGACGGCGAAGGGTTACGAAACGGAAATGTCAAAGATGGTTATGCTCTGCAATTAGCTATAAAAAAAGGCTACCGTGTTGTTATTATCTCTGGTGGTCGTTCTGTATCTATGGAACGTCGGATGGAATCGTTGCGAATTAAGGATGTTTTTCTTGGAGTCAACGATAAATTGACTGTTTTCAAAAAATTCTGCGCCGAAAACCACATCAAGCCCGAGAATATCCTTTACATGGGAGACGATATCCCCGACCTTGAGGTAATGCGCGAAGCAGGTGTTGCTTGTTGCCCACTCGATGCAGCACAGGAAATTAAAAACATTTCGCATTATATAAGCCACATACCTGGTGGTCGTGGATGTGTGCGAGATGTTATTGAACAGGTTATGAAAATTCACGGTAAATGGATGAACGGTGATGCCTACCACTGGTAAGACAACTTCATTTGACCTGTTGAAGGATGGTCTGCAACTGGTAAGATGGCCTAACCTCCTAATGGCTGTTCTAACGTTAGCACTGACCCGTTATGCTGTCATCGGCCCCTTTTATACTGAAGGAGGACTCGTCCCACTCACCACACACTTGCTCTTCTTCCTGATAGCAGGTGCCACAGTATTAATCATGGCAGGAGGGTACATAATTAACGATCTGTACGATGTAGCTACTGATCGGATTAACAGACCCGAAAAACAAATTATCGGATATACATACACTCCCCAGTCAGCGAGTAAACTTTATTATATACTTACAGGAACCGGATGGGTTTTGGCAGGCTTGGCGTCCATCCTCATGGGGCGACATGAACCGTTATTAATTATGGTACTATGTACCGGCCTGCTATACTTTTATTCAGTTCGTTACAAACGCCAACCGTTAATCGGAAACCTGGTCATTTCGCTGCTAGGTGCTATGCTTATCGGGATTATTTGGCTGACTGAACTGTATAACTTGCTGGAACATGCTGAAGTGATGGGATCCCTTGTCAGCAAACTTCAACGGCTTTATACCCTCTTAACAGGCTTTACACTATTTGCGTTTACAAGTAGCATAGTAAGGGAATGGATTAAAGACTGCGAAGACATTGCAGGAGACCAACAAACAGATTGCAAAACACTGGCAGTCAAAATTGGCGCAAAACGAATGAAACTTCTGATAGTAATCTTTATATTGCTTAACATTACCGGTCTTGCCTGGTTTCAATATACAATCTTCCAGATGAATTATTCTGTTACAACCTTTTATCTGTTAGTTGTCCAATATTTATGGGTCAGACTACTTGAGTCTGTCATGATGAATAAAGTAACAGACTGGCATAGTGCTTCAACTCAAACTAAAATAATCATGCTTGCAGGTATCCTGGCTATGCAGACTCTTACTATTGACTTTTAGCCCTTTGGAATTTATTTGTTTCCAAAAGTTGAAAAAATTAGAATTACTATCAACAATAAAATTCCTTTCCCGATAAGGAACTACCTGTTCAAAACAAATTATCCAAGTGATTCCATTACCCTATTCCGTCATCCTTGCAACGCAGTCTCCTCGACGTCGTGAATTAATGAAAGGACTAGACATCCCTTTCACAATAATGACAAAAAACACACCTGAAGATTTTCCTGATGACCTGAAAGGCAGTGAGATCGCATTATACCTTAGCCGTCGTAAAGCTGAAGCTTTTACCAATGAAGAACTCCCCGGAGATTACCTGCTCATTACAGCTGATACAATAGTCTGGATCAATAACCATGTACTCAACAAACCCGTCTCTCATTCTGAGGCATCAGCAATGCTAACAGAGCTATCGGGTAACAGACATACTGTATTTACAGGGGTGACTCTTCGCTCAAGGCAAAAGACGGTCTCTTTTTGCAGTGCAACTGATGTATGGTTCAGACATCTTTCAGAAGACGAGATTAACTATTACTTGAACAAGTACAAACCATACGATAAAGCCGGAAGTTATGGTGTTCAGGAATGGATAGGCTTTGCAGCTATAAAGCGTATTGAAGGGTCTTATTTTAATGTAATGGGCTTACCAACCCAACAGCTATTTCTTGAACTATACCAGTTCTGAATAAGATAGATTCACAAAGGTTTTGGCTATCTTTGCAGACAATACACATAGCCATGACCGAACCATCCCGCAAAGTTTCAATAAAACGTTTAATCCTGAAATACTTTATTCAGGGGATGCTTTATATAACTCCTGTAGCTATTACTATTTATGCCCTGGTATTGAGTTTCGAATTTCTCGACCAACTTGTTGCCGGTAACCTTGAAAAAATAATAGGACTCAGAATACCAGGTCTGGGAATCATAACCATTGTTTTATTTGTAACAATGATAGGCTTTCTGGGTAGTACCTTTGTATTTCGTCCTATCATGCGTTATTTTGATCGGACAATAAGTAAAGCACCACTAATCAAAATCATCTATTCATCAGTGAAAGATTTGTTACTGGCTTTTATGGGAAACCAGAAAAAATTTACTGAACCAGTTATCGTGAGTTTCGGCCCTTCGATAGAAATGGAGAGGCTTGGCTTTCTAACACAGAAAGACACAAACATTCTAGGGATGGATGAAGATAAAGTATCAGTCTATTTCCCTGCAAGTTACAGTGTTATGGGAGAAGTGATTATCGTGCCACGAAAAAATGTTCGACCGCTGAATATTCCTCCTGCTGATGTAATGAAGTTTATTGTTTCAGGTGGCGTAACCCGGGTCCACAACACTGATGAAATATCACAGGATGAGATACCCGGAACCATTAACCCGAAGAAATATGAGTAAATAATGATAAAAAAACAACCTCTAATACTTATCACAAACGATGATGGAATTGATGCTCCCGGGATCAGGGCTCTGATTGATGCAATGGGTAAAATTGGTCGAGTAGTAGTAGTGGCTCCTGACCAGGGTCGTTCAGGACAGGCACATGCAATTACAGTGAACCACCCTCTCAGACCAAGGTTACTGGTTAACAAGCATGATCATCTTGAATATTGTACTAACGGAACTCCGGTTGATTGTGTAAAATTGGCACTGAAAGTAATAATGTCCGAGAAACCTGACATTATCGTATCTGGAATAAACCATGGTACCAATGCTTCTATCAATATTGTATATTCCGGGACCATGGCAGCTACAATAGAAGGTTGTATGGAAGGGATTCCTTCTGTTGGTTTTTCATTGTGTGATTTCTCCCTGGATGCGGATTTTAAACCTTCGATCCCCTGGGTTACTCAAATTGTCCTTTCTATCCTAAAGGATGGGCTACCAAAAGGCATTTGTCTGAACGTTAATATACCATTATCCTCTAAAGAACCAATTAAAGGAATGAAAATAACACGACAAGGCGATGGAAACTGGGCAGAAGAATTTGACCACAGAATAGATCCTCGTGGTCGCGATTACTACTGGATGACAGGAAAATACAACAGTAATGGCCATGAATCCAATACCGATGAATGGGCTCTTGAAAGAGGATATATCAGCATTCAACCTGTAACTTTTGATCTGACCGCTCACCACTTGATTTCATTACTTGAAAAACAATTATCCCAATGAAACGCGACAATTACCTGTTTGGGCTGATGTTGGGTGTTACTATACCGGCCATTACATTTGGTATTTTCTGGTACCTGAACAGCCTTGTCATACTCCCATCCGGTGAACCATATCTTGATCTTCAACGGATTGGACTTCTAGCCACGTTACCTAATATTGCCCTGATAAGATATTACCTTGTAAAGTTAAATGCAGGCAAAACAGGACGGATGCTGGTTGCAGTTACAAGTTTTTTTGTTATCGGTCTGTTCCTGATTCAAAATCTGCTGAAATAACCCTATGCGCTACTACCTGATCGCTGGTGAAGCATCGGGCGATCTTCATGCTGCCCGACTGATCGCTGAGTTAAAAAAACTCGACCCTAAAGCTATGTTTCGTGGCTGGGGTGGAGACCTGATGAAAAATGCAGGTATGGATCTCGTAAAACATTACAAAGACCTTGCTTTTATGGGCTTCAGCGAAGTGGTCATACACCTCCCAACTATCTTCAGGAATATTCGCCTTGCGAAAGAAGAAATTAATACATTTCGTCCCGATTTATTAATATTAATAGACTACCCGGGTTTTAATCTGCGTATTTCTAAATATGCCTATAAAAACAATATCAGGGTATTCTACTATATTTCACCTCAGATTTGGGCTTGGAAGCAAGGAAGGGTGAAACAGATAAAACAAAACGTTGAGAGGATGTATGTCATCCTTCCTTTTGAAAAAGAATTTTACGCCCGTTTTGGTGTTGACGTCGATTTCCCAGGGCATCCTCTACCTGAGTCAATTGCTGCTTTTCAGCCAATCCCAGAGAAAGACTTTCGGGCATCAAATAACCTGGATGATCGGCCTATTGTAGCTATTCTCCCGGGTAGCCGAAAACAGGAAATCAAAAAAGTCCTTCCTTTAATGCTACAAATGCATCACCATTTCCCGGGCTATCAGTTTATAATTGCCGCAGCACCAGGTATTCCTGATTCTTTCCTAAAAAACCAGACAGGTGAATATCTTGTTCCGGTCATTCGAAATCAGACTTACAGCTTATTGACATACAGCAAAGCTGCAATTGTTACCTCTGGTACTGCTTCACTTGAAACTGCTCTTCTTGGAATTCCTGAGGTAATTTGTTATAAAGGTGGATGGATATCGTATTTCATTGCGCGATTGCTGATTAAAGTAAAATACATAGGCCTGGCTAACCTTATCATGGACCGTCAAGTAATAAAAGAACTTATTCAGGGTGATTTTAATGAAACAAACCTATCAAATGAACTTAATTTGTTGTTGAATGACGAAGTTAAACGACAACGATTAGAGTCAGATTACGAAGAGCTAAGAGCAAAATTAGGTGAATCAGGGGTTATGAAAAAAACAGCCCAATTAATGTACAATCGACTTTCGGTCAAGTAAATGCAATGAAATATTATTTTATAATATGCCTTTTGATAATGAGAACTATCTTTGTTCAGGGACAAAGATACCCGGAAGAACATGTTAAATCAGGAATAATGGCTGCCCGATTGGGAGATACAGTCAAGGCACTTGAACATTTCAACCAGGCAATCCAAATGGATCCGAAATTGCCAGAGGGTTATTTCAACCGGGGGCTTCTCTTCATGCAGCTTAAAGAATACAACAATGCGCTTGACGATTTTATCCTGTCATTACGACTGAGACCATCCAGAGCTGAAATCCACTATCAGATTGGTATTACCTATTACCAGTTAAATCAACAAGATGAAGCTATCAAATACCTCAACCAGGCACTGGAGCGTGATAGTACATTTGTAAATGCCCTCTTCGATTTGGGACTTATATATAGCGAAACAGGCAAACCTCTTGAAGCTTTGTCCCAATTCAATAAACTACTGTTCAGCCAACCAGAGAATATCCAGGGACTATACCAAAGAGGACTTGTTCTGGCTTCATTAAACCAACTTACAGAGTCGTTGCGCGACCTTACAAGAGCGAGGGAACTCAAACCCAATGATCCGGATATTATCATGACACTTGGTACTGTAAAAGCGTCAATGCACCTTTTCAGAAGCGCACGCGAAGACTTCTCCACTGTATTAAAACTTGATCCTAATAATTCAGACGCATTAATGAACAGGGGCTTAGCATCTTTTAATCTTCGTGAATATAATGATGCTGTAAAAGATTACATGACAGCAACTAAGATTCAGCCGCTCAATGCTGAGGCCTGGTTAGGATTAGCTTTGAGCCAGATTAGCATTGGCCAGACTTCAGAAGCATGTTCTAATATGAAAAAAGCTCAATTGTTGGGAAATAGCCGTGCATCAGAATTCATAGAAAGTTTTTGTCAATAGGTTTAACTGTTCAATTTAATTTATTCCATACCTTATGAAACAACATTTTTCATTTTTTGGATTAATTCTTGTAATCTCCTTATTGCAGTCCTGTGGAAACCAGGTGAAAGAGAACACTGAAACTTCGAAAAAGGAGACATACAAGCCGATTGAAGCCCTAAAGGAGCCAACACGCCTTGAAAAGATGGGTATGACTGAAAAACAAGTTCGATTTGAAGATGACAGCCCAGAGGCTCAACAACTTATTGTTCCGGCAGCTCAAATGATCAATCAGAAAAGCTACAAAACTGCTATCGAATTTCTTGACAAGTATATTGCTTTGCGTCCTGATCGGGCAATAGGCTATTTGATGAGAGGGTTTGCCCTGACTGAAATCAACGATTATAGTAACGCGCTGACAAGTATTGATAAAGTATTATCCATCACACCTGAGGACAATTATGCAAGGATGTTGAAAGGTATTTGCCATCTTAAACTAAATCAATTACCAGAAGCTTGGGCTGCTTTTGGTAATGTGATAAAAAAAGAGCCAAAAAACATGCTGGCCTATTATAATCGTGGACAGGTTCTAGCATTCATGCAGAGATACAAAGAAGCTCTTTTAGATTTCAATGAAGCCATCAGACTCCAGCCAGATTATGCTCCAGCCTATAATAACAGGGGAAATGTAAAATTTCTTGCTGGGGATAAAGAAGGTGCATGTAATGACTGGCAACGCTCAATGGAGATGGGAAATTCAGCTTCGGAAAAATCTTATCTCACCCATTGCCAACATGAAGGTAAAAAAAAATAACCCCTGCTTTCTCACAATAACTATCAGATAGAGAAAACCATAGAAGCGACTCAATAAAAATTCTTTATCGAGGAGACGCACTTTTTCAAAGAATTATTAGGCTGTACCTATTAAACTTTAGTAACTTGCAGCCCCGTATACGAACCATTTAAACACACCAACGGCTATGACCGAAACAAAGTATATTTTCGTTACGGGAGGCGTAACATCCTCACTTGGTAAAGGAATCATTTCGTCCTCTCTTGCCAAGCTACTCCAGGCAAGAGGTTTCAGTGTAACCATCCAGAAACTCGATCCTTATATAAACATCGATCCGGGAACCCTAAACCCATATGAACACGGCGAATGCTTCGTAACAGATGATGGAGCAGAAACTGATTTGGATCTTGGGCATTATGAACGTTTTTCAAATGTAAGAACTTCACAGGCCAACAATGTAACAACCGGTCGAATTTACCAGGCCGTTATTGATAAGGAACGCCGTGGAGATTACCTTGGGAGTACTGTTCAGGTAATCCCGCATATTACGGATGAAATTAAACATCGCATCATGTTGCTTGCTACCAAAGGCAATTATGATTTCGTTATTACCGAAATTGGAGGAACTGTTGGTGATATCGAATCCTTACCCTATATAGAATCTGTACGACAGATTAGATGGGAGCTTGGGAACAGGTGCGCTGTTATTCATCTAACATTAGTTCCTTACCTATCTGCTGCTGGTGAGCTAAAAACCAAACCAACACAACATTCAGTAAAACTGCTCCAGGAACAGGGGGTACAACCTGACATCATTGTATGCCGCACAGAACGACATCTGAACCCAACCCTCAAAAGCAAAATTGCATTATTTTGCAATGTAAGTCCAACTGCTGTTATTGAATCACTAGATGCCTCATCAATATACGACGTACCTATTATGATGCGGGAAGAAGGACTTGACGTCGAGGTAATGAAACGTCTTCAGGTAAATTCTGCTACCGAACCCGATCTTACCCGTTGGACAGAATTTCTCAGAAAGCTAAAGAATCCTGAATTTGAAGTTAATATCGGGCTCGTTGGTAAATATGTCGAACTAAAGGACTCTTATAAATCAATAATTGAATCCTTTGTACACGCTGGTACAGAGAATCATTGTAAGGTGAATCTTAAAATGATTCAATCAGAATACATCACACCGGAAAATTGCGTAGAAAAACTGGAAGGGTTGAGTGGCATTCTTGTTGCCCCAGGCTTTGGAAATCGTGGGATTGAAGGCAAAATTACTGCAATCCGGTATGCCCGGGAAAACAAGGTTCCTTTTCTGGGTATTTGCCTTGGAATGCAATGTGCCGTGATTGAATTTGCAAGGAATGTTATTGGGTTCGCAGATGCACATAGTACCGAATTCGATAAGCATACAACCTATCCAGTTATCGATATTATGGAACAGCAAAAGAAAATTGCCGGTCTGGGAGGAACCATGAGATTGGGAGCCTATCCGTGTCGTATTGTTAAGGAATCGACAGCTCTCGAAGTGTACGATGCAGAGCTTATATTGGAACGTCATCGACACCGTTATGAATTTAACAATAAATTCATACCTGAGTTTGAAAAAAAAGGGATGAAATTTACTGGAATTAATCCCAAAGAAAATCTTGTTGAAATTATTGAGCTTCCTGAACATCCATGGTTTGTTGGTGTACAGTTTCATCCTGAATATCGAAGCACAGTTGCAGAACCACACCCGCTGTTTATCCATTTTGTGAAAGCAGCCTTAAATAAAGGCTGTAAAAGGGTGGCACCTGTCTTATAAGCCTTTCCCAAAAAATACGTATATTTGCTGCCCTGCTAAAGCAGGGCAGTTTTTTTACCTATAACAACCTACAATAAATCAAATGGATAGGAATACCATTTTTGGACTTCTACTCATCTTCGGCATATTCATCGGCTGGGGTGTCTGGATGACTCCTTCTAAAGAAGAAACTGAGAAGCAACGTCAGATGCAGGATAGCATAATAGCGAATCTGAATAAAACTAAGGATACGCTAGACAAAATCAATGCCTCCAAAAACAATGAACCTGTTAAACAATCAATTGCAGAGATAACTTCACTCACCGACTCTGCACTGAATGATACACTCAGACGCGAATTTAAAGCGCGTTTCGGCAATTTCGCTCAATCTGCTGTTGGCGAAAAGAAAATCTACACTATTCAAAACGACCTGGTCAAGATTGATCTCAATCAGCTTGGTGGTCGTCCTTGGCGTGTACAACTCAAAGAATACCAAACATACGACACCTTACCCGTAATCATGTTCGATAGCGCTACCTCGGCTATGGGGCTTGAGTTTTTCTCACATAATAAACTGGTAAACACTAACCAGTTTTATTTCAAACCATTTTGGTATGATCGAACCAATGAAGGAAAGACAAACCTGTCAGTTACCGGTAACGATAGTCTCGTTTTCGGAATGCGTCTCTATGCTGATGCATCCGATACCTCATTCAACCCCGGCAGCTACATCGAGTTTAAATATACTCTGAAAGGTAACGAATATATGATCAGTTTTGATGTTGCCTTCGTTGGGATGGAAGAAGTAATCGATAAAAACACCACTTTTGTAAACCTTAACTGGATGGCAGACCTCCGCTCACAGGAGCAAAGCCTTCAGAACGAACACCGTGAGTCAACCGTATATTACCGATTTGCAAGTGAAAAAGATGTAAGTTACCTGAGCGAAACAAAAGATGATAAAGAAAGTCTGGGAACTTCTGTCAAATGGATATCCTATAAAGCTCTGTTCTTCACCTCTGTTTTAATGGCAGACAAAGAATTTGAAGGTGCTGAAGTACAAACTTTCACCAAGACAGATAAAAAGCCAGAGAGGTACCTGAAAAGTATGTCGACTGTAATCCCTTTGAGCTACCAGTCGAAAGGTAATACGGAGCATAAGATGAGCCTCTATTACGGTCCGACAAAATACCGTACTCTTCGCAACTATCATATTCAACTTGAGAGGCAAATAACACTAGGCTGGAGTTTTGCACCCATGTGGATTATTAATGTTTATGCCGTGATTCCTGTATTCGACTGGCTTGAAACATGGGGCCTCAACTATGGGATCATCATTCTTATACTCACTGTATTATTAAAAGTTTTTCTCTTCCCTATTGCCTACTGGTCATACCGTGCAACTGCCAAGATGAAGGTTTTAAAACCTGAAATTGAAGAGATCACGAAGAAATTTACCAAACCGGAAGATTCAATGAAAAAACAACAGGCTACAATGGATCTCTACCGAAAAGCAGGGGTGAATCCAATGGCAGGTTGTATTCCGATGTTATTGCAGTTCCCTATTCTGATCGCCTTGTTTAGGTTTTTCCCCAGTTCCATAGAATTGCGTCAACAATCATTCCTTTGGGCTCATGATTTGTCAAGTTACGACTCTATCTTCAGACTACCTTTCGAAATTCCATTTTATGGTGACCATGTTAGTCTGTTTACTCTACTAATGACTGTCAGTACAATCATTTACACCAAAATGAATAACGACATGATGTCAACTGGTAATCAGTTACCGGGGATGAAAACGATGATGTATATCATGCCTGTGATGTTTCTGGGAATATTTAATAACTACGCCTCAGGTCTCAGTTACTATTACCTGCTTGCCAACCTCTTTACTTTCGGTCAAATGTGGATAATTCGCCGTAACATTAATGAAGAGAAATTGCTGCTCAAGCTGCAGGAAAACAAAAAGAAACCAGTTAAGAAATCTGGCTTCCAGCGCAGGCTTGAAGAAATGGCCAAACAGCAAGGAGTTAAAAGATAAAAAGAACCACCAGGTTGGTTAAGGCCGGAATCTATCATTGGTTCCGGCTTTTTTTATACCCATAGGTTAAGCACGTTACGAGAGATATCACACTATTTTTCTTTCCGAGGCTCATTTTCCAGGGAGTAATTAACCAGGTCTTTTGAAAAATGCCTCAGAAAACAGACGCTATTTCAGAGGCATGAAGTCATTTGTTTCTGTCTTCAATTCGTCCGAGATTAACTCGATATAACATTGGATCGCAGCACGGATTGATACAAGCCCGATCTCTTGTAGATCAACATTCCTGGGGTCACGAAATAAAAACGCCTGTACATCATCGGAAGCCTTTATCCCATTGAATGTTTTAACTGTACAGTAAAACACCAGATCACAAGTAGGATAAAGAACTTCATTGTAATGATATGAATTTGCAAAACTGTTAAGGTAGTTCATGCTGCATACTTCCAGATTCAATTCCTCCTGTATTTCACGAACCAAAGCCTCTTCAACCGTTTCTCCAGGGTCAACAAATCCTCCGGGTAAATCTAGCATTCCTGCGGCAGGATTGCTTTTCCGGACTGTAAACAAGACCTCCCCTTCTTCATTCGATATGATAGCAGCGACGGCGGCAGAACTATTAAAATAAAGCAATATACCACATTGATTACATCGAAGTGCCTTCCCATTGTATGGAACAAAAGATTTCAAACCACAAGCCGGGCAAAAAGTAAACTTTTTTACTGGATAATTCGGGTTGGTATACATTCTGTAAGTCAAATTTTAAAGCAGATAATCGCCTTATGCAAAAGTAGAAATTCGCGAATTAAATAAGGAATCCGGTTTATCAAAACAAAAAGCCCGTATTAAAATACGGGCTTTAAAAATTTCCATAATCAAATGTTCGAATTACTCCCCAAGATAGGCTTTGAGAAGTCTGCTTCTTGAGGTGTGTTTTAGCCTGCGGATGGCTTTTTCCTTGATTTGCCGGACCCGTTCACGGGTAAGGTCAAAATGGGTTGCAATCTCGTCGAGAGTAAGAGCATGGCTCATTCCTATTCCATAATAAAGGTTAATAACATCTCGCTCTTTTTCAGAGAGAGTTCCCAGAGTACGCTGAATTTCATTATTCAGGGAGTCTTTAATCAATTTATCATCAGCAGCTACAAAGTCTTCGGGCATATACACATCTCCAAAACGGGTATCTTCATCCTCAATGAGGGGAGCATCCATGGATACGTAATGGGTTGATATCTTCATGACTGCTTCTATCTTCGATTGAGCTACATCGAGATGATCGGCAATTTCTTCACTACTTGGATTCCGCTGAAATTCCTGCTCAAGACGGGAAGAAATTTTCTTTATTTTATTGAGTGAACCAACCTGGTTAAGAGGGAGTCTGACTATTCTTGATTGTTCTGCCAGAGCTTGAAGAATAGATTGACGAATCCACCACACGGCATAGGAGATAAACTTAAATCCCCTTGTTTCATCAAATTTCTGGGCGGCTTTGATCAGGCCAAGATTGCCCTCATTAATTAGATCAGGTAAACTAAGCCCTTGATTCTGGTATTGTTTTGCAACAGAAACAACAAACCTGAGATTAGCCCGCGTGAGTTTATCAAGCGCTGTGGCATCACCTTCTCTAATCCGTTGGGCTAGCTTCACCTCTTCATCGGCTGTGATCAACTCCTCCCGTCCAATATCTGCCAGATATTTATCAAGTGAAGCAGTCTCGCGGTTGGTTATGGATTTCGTTATCTTGAGTTGTCGCATCTGTATGTTGGGTTAATTTTTATGCTGCTTATATAAAAGGATTGGAACGAAGAAATGTTCATTCCTGAAAATAGAGGATTCGTAAATTTAAACACGCTTAAGTCTTTTTCCAAATATTCAACGTGAAATTTAAAAAAAGATTATAAAAACCGGTATATCATATTACAAATTATTGATATTCAATATTAATAGTTTTTATACACTTTCATAATATTTAAGAGAGATGTTCCGGTAAATGGTAACCAGAACACCTCTTGTGATATGTTAATCAGAATCCTAGTCCATAGTAGGCTCTGACACCATTGGGATAAACCCCTTCGATTAATACGCCACCTTGTGATGGTTTCAGAAGTTTTCGGATGTCATCTGCATTCCTCACCGGTTTTCTGTCGATTCTGGTAATAATAAAACCCTTCCGGATTCCAATACCCGACAGTTTGCCTTTGCGAAGCTCATAAATCTCAGCACCCTGGTTAATGCCTAACTTCTGTGCAATTTCCTGATCAACAGGCCGCAATGAAACACCTAAATCATTCAATGACTCCGACTCCTCACGTTTCACGAGTGCAGTAGTACCTGACTCATTAGTAAGGGTAACTTTAAGTTCAACAGGTTCGTTTCCACGAAGAACCTGAATTGTTGTCTCATCACCAGGGCTATATTGGGCAACCGATTCCTGTAATTCAGAATAACTGTTAATCGAATTTCCATGAATACCCACTATAACATCGCCCACTTTTAAACCGGCTTTGGAAGCCGAGCTGTTTTCTAAAATACCTGCTACATAGACACCCCGTGGTTGGTCCAAGCCCTTTTCATCTGCAAGTGAAGCATCCACTTCACGAATTTGAATCCCGATGTATGCGCGCTGAACCTCCCCAAACTGCATCAGGTCATTAGCTACCTTCCTTGCAATATTGGCAGGTATTGCAAAAGAATAACCGGCATAATAGCCCGTTCCGCTGGCGATAGCCGCATTTATACCAATCAATTCTCCACGCGTATTAACGAGTGCACCACCGCTATTTCCACGATTTACAGCCGCATCAGTCTGTATGAAAGACTCTATTGAAGTACCATCGCTATTATTAAGGATGTTTATATTTCTTGCTTTAGCACTGACAATCCCGGCTGTAACAGTAGAAGTAAGGTTGAAGGGGTTACCAACCGCCAGGACCCATTCACCAACTTTTACATCATCAGAATTACCAAAAGCCAATGAAGGAAGATCGGTAGACTCAATTTTAATCAGCGCCAAATCTGTTGAAGGATCGGTGCCAATAACTTTACCTGGGAAAGTACGCTTATCATTAAGGGTTACCTCAATCTTTGAAGCATCTTGCACTACATGGTTATTGGTAACAATATAACCGTCGGGGCTGATGATGACTCCAGATCCTGTTCCCGAGATAGGGGCCCGGCGCTGAGGCATCGAACGGTAGCCATCGAACAGGCTAAAGAAGTCATCGTAATACGAATTCTTTTGTTCCCATTCTGCCATAATATGTACGACAGCATGGACTGATTGATTTGCGGCATCAACGAAATCGGGTGCCGCCAGCGGCATTCCGGCCGTATAGGAAGTTTGCTGAACTGGTATTGAAACCGGATGTACTATCGAACTTTTTGAAGGCTCGAAAGCACGAAACAGGCCAAGTGCAAGAAGAGCACCTGCAAATGCTGTTAAGAAGTAAGTCAAAAAGCGTTTCATAGTGTTTATCTCCTTTATTATTTCCTTTGCATAACGGAACAAGATACCTTATAGCGCAGGAATATGGGTTAATAACAGTTAAAGTTTTCCGAACTGCTGCGATAATGGACCCCTGATACCTTTTCGAACTGGTAAATAAAAAATTCAACTGATTTTTTCGCCTCTTGAAAGTCACAGGTGAAATATTATTTCCCGGCCAATGGTCATTTCCAAGTTCACATTACCTTTGCAATCTGTAACTAAACAATAAACATGCCCGATTGATACAAATCAGATGTTCCAGAACCATAGCGAAGCTCTTATCACGCGATAATTCAAAATAAATCAACGCTTTAAACGTTAGGTTAAAACTTGCTAAAAAACGTTAAATGACAATCCCCTTCTCAAAATATCACGGTACAGGAAATGACTTCATAATGATTAACGGATTGGCTGCCGAAATTTCAGCAGGTACTATACCGGTTGCCGATCTATGTAAACGTCATACAGGAATAGGAGCAGATGGTCTTATTATACTGGTTCGATCCTCCCAGGCCGATTTTCGAATGATTTATTACAATTCAGATGGAATTCAGGCTACCATGTGTGGCAATGGGGGAAGAGCTGCAGCAGCTTTTGCCAACCGGATTGGTTTGAGTAAGGACCATGTATTGTTCGAGGCTTCTGACGGCTCCCATGAAGCATGGGTAACCATTACTGGTGTACACAGGTATCAGGTCAGGTTGAAAATGACAGATGTGAATGGGGTCAGACATGAATCTGAAGGGCTATTCCTTAATACCGGAGTTCCCCACCTGGTTGTATTTTCTAAAGCTATTACATCGCTTGATGTAACTTCGGTAGGGCGTCATATGCGTAACCTGCCAAAATTTCAGCCCGAAGGAACCAATGTAAATTTTGTCGAGATCATAGATGAGGGATTATTGGTCAGAACTTACGAAAGAGGTGTTGAGGATGAGACCTTATCATGTGGAACCGGAATTACCGCATCTGTGCTGGCAAATGCATTACGGGAAGGAACATTAGCCGGAGAGACCAATGTATTTTGCAGGGGAGGAAACCTGAATGTTAGTTTCAACAGGAATGGAGACCACTTCACAGATGTAATTCTGGACGGACCAGTTCACCATGTTTTCGATGGAACATTTGAAATCTAATCACATGCCAAAATCCAATATACGACTTCGTGCTGTAGAGCTTGACGATGCCGATCTCATTATGCAATGGGAAAATGACTGGCTGGAATGGCAACATTCTGGTACTATGATCCCTTTCTCAAGATATCAGATAGAACAATATGTTTTAGGAGCCACTGCCGACTTCTGGGCCATACGTCAACTCCGCCTGATGATTGAGACAGATAAAGGTGTTACTGTTGGTGCAGTCGATCTGTTTGAAGGTGATCCGGTAAACCGCCGGGCAGGAATAGGAATTATCATTTCACGTTCAGCCCGTCGCAGGGGATTCGCATTGGAGGCTCTTAATACAATGGCTCAGGTTGCTTTCGATCGGTTAAATCTTCATCAGCTTTGGTGCAACATTGCCATAGAAAATACAAACAGCAGGGGACTCTTTCAGAAAGCCGGTTATCAGTTGGCCGGTAAACGAAAAGACTGGTTATTATATGAAGGTAGTTTTCACGATGTTGTATTCATGCAGCTTATCAATCCCAATGATTAAACCGTATCAATAAATGATCCCCTTTAACCGATTTGGAGCACGAAAATCAGAAAAACCAGCCTGGCACAGATATATTCTCTGGTCGCTCATGGGGGCCACAATGTTGGCCCTGATCATTGGTATTAAACTTTACATGGTACTCTTTGGCAGAGCTGTTACGCTGCCTGCAGGAACCAGCGGCCAGTTGTATATCAGGACGGGTGAAACGCTCGACATGGTTACAGCAGAGCTAGAAAAAATGGGAGTGCATAACCACATCAGCGAATTTAAATGGGTTGCCTATCGAAAAAAGCTTGAACAGAATTTAAAACCAGGTCATTATGTAATAACAGACGGGATGAGTAATTTTCAATTGATCCGTATGCTGTCTGTTGGAAAACAAACACCTGTCAGGGTTATCTTTCACAATATTCGATCATTAGAACAATTAGCAGGCAGGCTTGCCGGTCAGATTGAGGCCGACAGTGCTTCTCTTATAAGAACTTTCAACGACTCCGCGATCCAACGAAAGGCCGGTTTCAACGCTGCCAGTATTCCGGCTATGTTCATTCCAAACACCTACGAAGTGTACTGGACAATCACACCGGAACACTTCTTTTCGAGAATGCTCGGTGAGTACAAGGCTTTTTGGAATGAATCAAGAAAAAACAAATGCAAAGAAATGGGGTATAGCATTGAAGAAATCGTAACCCTTGCAAGTATCGTTGAACAGGAGACAAATAAAAACAGTGAAAAGAGCACGATAGCCGGCGTATACATTAACAGGCTTCGTAGTGGGATACCTCTTCAGGCTGATCCAACGGTAAAATATGCTGTTGGAGATTTTTCTTTACGCCGTATTAGAAGAGAACACCTGACCATTGATTCACCATACAATACATACAAATACAATGGTCTCCCGCCAGGCCCCATCTGCATCCCCTCTATCGCATCGGTAGAGGCTGTTCTCAATTATGAGGATCATGGTTACTATTATTTCTGTGCCAAAGATGATCTTTCAGGTTACCATGAATTTGCCAGAGATTATAACACTCACCTCCGCAATGCAAGGAGGTATCAACACGCTCTTAATGCAATGGGAATAAAGTAGAAGGTAACGTTAATGCGAAGATATTCAATATTAGAGCCTTGAGATATGCATTACCTGTTGAATGAAAGGTAACCGGGCTGTATTGCAGGAATCAGGAAGAATTGAGGAGAAGAAGATATAATAAAACGTTAATAATCTGTTGAGACCAGAGGTAAAACCAGTAGGTTATCTTTGTCAGCAACCTAATCACTACCTTTGCCCTCAAAAAATGACCCCTGGGTCTGTTAAACATACATAAAACTATGTCAGCATTTAAAGCCTACGATATCCGGGGCGTCTTTGACAAAGACTTCACCGGTGATGATGTATACCGCATTGGACGTTGTATCCCTTCCCTGTTTGGTGTTACCAAAGTTCTTATTGGCCGTGATTGCCGCCTTTCATCCCCAGAAATTTTCGATCGTTTAACTGCCGGAATAACTGAAGCAGGTGCCGACGTGTACAATTCAGGGCTCTGCACAACACCATTCATATACTGGGCCACTGCCGAATACGATTTCGATTTATCAGTAATGATCACAGCCTCTCATAACCCTTCGTCACATAACGGGATGAAAGTCTCACGTAGAGGAGCACTCCCGGTAGGTTTCGAAACAGGGCTTAATTTGCTTGAGCAAGCCATTGCAAAAACATTACCGGATAAAACCGACAGGCAGGGCGCAATTGTTGAATTCGACCGTCATGATGCTTATCTTGATTTTCAGAAACAATTTCTGAGCGATCTGAGCGGGTTAAAACTTACCATTGATATTTCCAATGGAATGGCCGGGTTATATATCAAAGAATTATTAGGTGAAGGACCGGTTTATCTTAATGAAACGCCTGATGGCCGGTTCCCTGCGCATGAGCCCAATCCCCTTGAGCCGGAAAACGTGGTTGAACTTAGCGAAGCTGTTAAAGCCAATGGTTCTGACATTGGTGTAATATTTGACGGAGATGCCGACAGGGTGATGTTTACTGATGAACTGGGCCGTTTTATCCGTCCCGACCTTATGATCGGATTATTAGGGCACTATTTTCTTGAAGAAAAGGGATTGAAAGGGAATGTGCTTCAGGATATCCGGACCTCAAAAGGGGTGACAGAGTATTTACAGAAAATGGGTGCTACTGTAAATATATGGCGAGTTGGAAGGGCTTATGCTGCACTAAAACTCAGAGAAATTAACGGCATTTTCGGAGGAGAACTGGCAGGGCACTATTACTTCCGTGATTTTAATTTTTCTGACTCTGCCCTGATGGCTTGTTTGATTATTCTTAAACTGGTTAAAAGATTTAAAACCGAAGGGATGAAGGTTTCAGATGTAATCAGCCGGATAGATACCTATTCCAGTTCAGGAGAGATTAATTTCAGAATTGAAAAGAAACAGGAAGCCATGAATCTGTTGCGTGACCATTTTATAAATCAGGCGCCTCCTGTGGCTGTCATGGATTTTGATGGTTACCGTATTGAATTTGAACATTGGTGGTTTAATGTTCGTCCATCCAACACCGAACCATTCCTCCGGCTGATTCTGGAAGCCGACAATCCGGAAATGCTTACTGAAAAGACTTCAGAAGCAACCAATCTCCTGAAACAGTTTTCATGAATTAATTAAAAGACCGATGTCTGATAACCGTTTCCGAAAGTTTAGCATAGTCATCATTCTATCGGGTTTTACCCTGTTACCAGGGTATTTGTCAGCACAGGATCCGGTTCCTCAAAAGGCTTTTGATTCGCACCAATACAAGACTGATACCAGCTTCAATGTCAATCAACGTCGTTATCTGCCGGCAGTAGTAACCGTCGAAGCAGGGCTGTACGCGGCATCACTGGCCGGGCTTTGGACGATGTGGTACAAAGATTATCCGCAATCCAGTTTCCATTTCTTTAACGACAACGACGAGTGGTTACAGATCGACAAGGCCGGTCACTTTGTCACATCATACAACATCAGCAGGTTAACCTCCCTTTCTGTAGAATGGGCCGGAATGAGCCACCGAAATTCTGTCTGGTATGGCGGGATAGCAGGTTTTACCTATATGACTACTATTGAAATTCTTGATGGATTCTCGGCAGAATGGGGTGCTTCTGCCGGAGATCTGACGGCTAACTCATGCGGGGCGCTATTATTTATCGGGCAGGAGTTACTTTGGAAAGACCAGCGGATTATTTTTAAATATTCATGGCACCCGACAAAATATGCTGATTATCGACCGGATATTCTCGGGCGAAACACATTTCAACAGATGGTCAAGGACTATAACGGAACCACACTCTGGGCCTCGGGCAACCTGTACGCATTTGGAATTGGCAGAAGTTGGATTCCCCGATGGCTAAACATAGCGGTTGGATATGGAGCAGAAGGCATGACAGGAGCCGTAGAGAATTCAACCTCGTATGAAGGAAGGCCCATTCCGCATTTTGATCGCAAGCGTCAGTTTTATCTTTCCTTTGATGTTGATCTGAGCCGTATCCCTGTAAAATCAAAATGGATGAAGTTACTGTTCAACGCGATAGGCTTTCTGAAAATTCCAGCCCCTGCACTCGAATTTACATCAGATGGCCCATTGGAATTTCATCCTTTCTACTTCTAACTCAGCAACTGAAATACAACTGCTTACAAAATAGACAAAGAAGTTGATAAAAATTAGTTGCCTGAAGTTATGATTGGAATAAAAAACTTTGTACATTTGCACTCCTTTTTGAAGAATCGTTTAAAGTTTCAACACAATGAATAAGCCGGAATTAGTTAAAATTGTTGAGTCGCAGATAGAGCGCAGGGAATTCCCTGATTTTAAGGCTGGTGACACCATTACAGTTAATTACAAAATCAAGGAAGGTAACAAGGAGCGTATCCAGAGTTACTCTGGTGTGGTGATTCAGCGCAAAGGTGCCGGCGCCACTGCAACCTTCACTGTCAGAAAGATATCGAACAACATCGGTGTTGAGCGTATCTTCCCGGTAGTATCACCTTTCATCGATACGATTGAAGTAAACAAACGTGGTGTAGTTCGTAGAGCCAGAATCTTTTATCTGCGTGGATTACGTGGAAAGAAAGCCCGTATCAAAGAAAAACGCGTTTGATTCTGCCTACCCGAAAAAACTCAAAGCCGGCTTCCAGCCGGCTTTTTTATTTTACCTGATTAAACAGCATTTCTATCAGCTTTGCCACTATTCAAATCCGTTTAAAATTCTGTTTAGTCAGACCCAAGTTCGTTTTTCCTGACTTCGTAATATTTTATCATCCGGTTTTCATTACACTGAATCAATTTCACCCTGCCCGGTTAACGCCAATACTCATGATGGCGACGGGTTGTAGTTTACAACCCCTGATACCTGATTATTCAAAAAAAGAGAGATCGGGCGGCTTCATTCAATATTGTTATGAGTATATATCTGGAAGGATTATCCAGTGAGGTTAGCACCCGGGTAGCAGCCGGTGATCCCGGTGTGGTCGCCCACCCCTACTCAGTAATTCAGAAAATGTAACCCGGGCAATATTACGAAACAACCTATCTATGGTGCATTAAACAGTATCAGAGAAAAAATGCAGCCGTCAAAACCAATGCCGGTTTAAAACACTGTACATAGCCTTCCGATACAGGAAAAAGATTAATGCATCAAATAATAGCGACCGAAAGGAGTAAATACACCTCTTTCTATACTTATAACCGTAGATTGACCGTAGCTCAACCGTGGGCCAACCGTGTATTAATCGCTCAGAAAAGGTCGGCTCACGATTGATGTTTGTTTGAACTTAGGTTTATATTCCTTTAAATGCATAATGAAAGTGAACAAAATCCATACCAAAACCAGATTCTTCCGCCTTACTTAAGTTGTTGTTTGCTAATGTTAGCTTTGAACATACCCGTAGAATTTCAGAAGAAAAAACACAGCTCCCTGTCTGACAATATTGCCCCCGTTTACTCTGAAGCTGAACATGAAAATGATTTCAGGAGATCTGGCAGTATTAATGCAGTACTTCTGACCCGAAGAACACAAGACTATTGTTACGTTGTCAGGATAAAACTCCTGTACCTCTTTTAGCATAGCTATCTATTGAAGACAGGAATAACCTCACAAATGCAACCGGGAGAATGAATCTAATTCTTCGGTACGCGATCATGCAATCCCCTATCTTTTCGTACCTTTGCGGTCAATATGGGACGAATACTTGCTATCGATTACGGTCAGAAAAGGGTTGGATTAGCTGCTACCGATGAACTGCAGATATCGGCCAATGCATTGGCCACAGTTCATGTGAGCGAGTTGTTCGACTGGCTTACTCTATACCTGAACAATGAGAAAGTAGAAGGTATTGTTGTAGGGGAACCTCGCACCATGAGCAACCTGCCATCTGATTCTTCACGGTTTATTGAACCTTTCGTCAACAGACTGCGTAAAGTATTTCCCCATATACCCGTTTACCGGTATGATGAGCGATTTACATCTGTTCTCGCGCATCGTACAATGCTTGAAGCAGGATTAAAAAAGAAAGACAGACAGGATAAGGCGTTGGTTGACCGTATCAGCGCGGTAATTCTTCTACAGTCTTTCATGGAGTCAAATCAATTCAAAACTTATAAACCATGATACTACCTATTGTGGCCTATGGGCATCCCATTTTAAGAAAAAAGGCCATAGATATCACGCCTGATGAGACAGGTATCGAACAATTCATTTCCGATTTATGGGAAACCATGTATGCCACTGATGGCGTTGGCCTGGCTGCTCCTCAGGTGAACCGTTCCATCAGAATTTTTGTCATTGATGGCAATCCCCTTTCCGAGAAATACCCCGAAGCTAAAAATTTCAGAAAGTGTTTTATCAATGCCCGTATTATAGAAGAAGAAGGCGAGCCATGGGCATACAGTGAAGGATGCCTTAGTATCCCTGAAATACATGAACCGGTTGAACGCAAGCCAAGGGTTCATATCCAATATCTTGATGAACAATTCCAACCACACGATGAATGGTTCGAAGGGGCTAATGCCCGGGTTATTCAACACGAATATGATCATCTGGAAGGAATATTGTTTACCGACCACCTGAGTACATTACGTAAGACTATGCTCCGCCGTAGACTAAGTGATATCAGCCACGGGAACATCAAGATTGACTATCGTATGATATTTCCGGTAAACAAGAAACGTAAATAACTTAAGTTATACCTGGTAAAATAGACAGAATATGAAAAAATTATTTCCTTTTGTGATTCTGGCGCTCGTGTTAACACTGGCGTCATGTGACCACCGCGCATCGATGATCAGCAAAATTGAAGCAGGTGAGGATGCTCTTAAATCAGATTCTACGGCAATGCCTTCTGTCGATAAAGTGAAAGCGATGCAGGCACTATACCTCGAATATGCGGGTAAGTACCCGACTGACTCAATCACGCCGGATTATATCTTCAAAGCAGCCGACCTGGCCATTTTCCTCCATGACTATAAGACTACCCTCGGACTTTATGACAGGATTGAAACTGAACATAAATCATATGCCAAATTACCCCAGACTTTATTCATGAAGGCGTTTGTATACGATCAGTATATTCAGAACCCTATGCAGGCAGCTGAGTATTACAGGCAGTTCCTGCGGCTGTATCCTGACCATGATTTAGCAGATGATGCCTCACAGGCGCTCCTCTTCTGTGGAAAATCAGACGCAGAGATTATGCAGATTTTGCAACAACGGGCTGCAGAAGATACGAGTACAAAACAGCCAGCCAGGTAGTTTTTTGCGCACGTAACAAATGAACCCAGACACTGGAATTTGATTATCGTAGTTGGAAATATTTGCCGGTTGAATTTCAGGATTACTACAGAAATCGATTGGAAACAGGAAACACAATAAAAACTTTTCCTGACAGGATAATCCCGGATCACATACTATTACAAAGCTTTCAAATGGAATAATGGCCGGAATGGGTCAACATGGCACAAGAATGATCGAACAGAGACCCAAATAAGGGTTCATTTCGGGAAACAATTCCGGGCAGACTATTCAGCGTTGAATTCCTTATCCAGAAAATTTTTCAATTGAGCCGGCTTCACGTGTGTAACGATGATGCCGGCTTTCGCGTAACTAATCTCGCCTGTTTCTTCTGATACAATTACCGATATGGCATCAGTTCGCTCGGTCACACCTATAGCTGCTCTGTGCCTGAGGCCCAGGGCTACATCAATCCGCATGTTTGATGAAACAGGCAGGATACATCGGGCAGCATGAATCCGGTTATTACGAATAATTACTGCGCCATCATGCAACGGACTATTTTTAAAAAAGATATTCTCGAGCAGCTGATCAGAAATAAGCGCGTCTATCTCTTCGCCAGTATCCACGTACTGACGTAAATCATTTGTTTTACACAACACGATCAGTGCCCCTGTTTTGGAGTTGGCCATCTTCTGACAAGCCTGGGTAATTGGATCAACATCAAGCTTGTCGTTGACTTGATTCATCTTCCAGAACAGAAACCGCCGACGCTGGTTATTAAAAAACGAGGAATTCCCCAGGAGAAGCAAAAACTGCCTGATTTCGGGTTGAAAAACCACAATCAGCGCAATAAAACCGACACTGATGAATGCGCCAAGAATTTCGCTCAGGAGCGCCATTTCAAGTATGTTTACAACCTTCCAAAGAATTATGACTGCAACAATCCCAATGAAAATGCTAATAGCACTTGTCCCCTTCAGCAGATTGAACAACTCGTATAACAGAAAGGCTACCAGAATGATGTCGATGGCATCGATCAACCTGAACTCAAGAAATCCGGAAAGAAAAACCTGAAGTAACACGAATAGAATAATTTACTTTAAACCTGGTTCAAAGGTACGACTATTTCGCACCTGAAGTCAGTTGCCCGAATATTTTCAACACCTCCACAGCCTCCTTCACATCATGAACCCGCAAAACGGATGCTCCCTGAATTAATGAAAACAAATTCAGGACACTGGTACCATTCAGAGCAGCCTCCGGATCAGTCTCCAACAATTTATAGATCATCGATTTACGAGAGATACCCACGAGTACGGGCCATTCGCCGGAAGTTATCTCTTTCAGCCGCCTCATGAGTTCATAATTATGACCGAGGGTTTTACCAAATCCAAATCCCGGATCAAGTAAGATACGTCCACTGAAACCATCTGCGAGTGATGCTGCTCTGGAGAAAAGGAACTGACGTACCTCATCTGTTACATCATCATATTGCGGATTCTGTTGCATCGTCAAAGGAGTCCCTTTGGTATGCATAAGGACATAATCAACGTCATACTTCCGTATAACCGGAAACATTTTCTGATCGAAAGTTCCACCAGAGATATCGTTAATCATATCGGCCCCGGCTTCTATGGCAGCTTCAGCCACAGAAGCGCGCCAGGTATCAACAGAAATGCAAACTTCAGGAAATTCCCGGGCAAGACGTTTCACTACCGGGACAATACGAGCAATTTCATCCCCTTCACTTATACCTGTTGATCCAGGCCGTGTAGACATTGCGCCTATATCTACCACAGATGCACCTTCACCAACTATTTGCTCTGCCCTTGAAAGCCATTCCTTCTCATTAAAATAGCGGCCTCCATCAAAAAAAGAATCGGCTGTAATATTCAGAATACCCATAACAACAGGCTTCTGGGGGCAAAAATCAATCGAATGACCCATCATTTCCTTTTAAATAGTATTTTTGACATTTGCTAGCATTTCAATGCTTAAACCAAGTGCGAAATTACAATTCTTATGCTCAAAGACACATCCGGACAATTTGATCAAATTACCACGATATGCCGCAACCTGTTCGCTTCGAAGCTAAAAGACTATGGACCGGCCTGGAGAATATTACGTATTCCATCACTTACTGACCAGATTTATATTAAAGGAGAAAGGATCCGCAGTCTTGATCTGAAAAAGGAATGCAAGGTAAATGAAGGGATAGATGCTGAATTTATCGGCATGGTGAATTATTCAATTATTGCCCTGATACAGTTACAGTTAGGGGTTGTAAACCAGCCTGATATTACGCCGGCAAAAGCATTGGAATTATACGACCAACATCTTGCAGAAACAAAGTCACTCATGATGCGAAAAAACCATGATTATGGTGAAGCCTGGCGAAACATGCGAATCAGTTCCATAACAGATATTATCCTGATGAAAATATTACGCATTAAACAAATAGAAGACAATCAGGGAGTATTGGTTGCTTCGGAAGGGATAGATGCTAATTATGCGGATATTATCAATTATGCTGTTTTCGCGCTTATAAAGCTCTTACCGGAAATTACAGAAAAAGACCAGATACCCAAGAACCAATGAAATACATTCGATTAATCAGCCGGATTATAATTGGCAGCACCTTTGTTTTCTCCGGCTTTGTCAAAGGACAGGATCCATTAGGATTCACTTTCAAGCTGGAAGATTACCTTATTGCATATGATATGACATGGGCTATGCCTCTGGTACTGGCAATGACTATTATACTCTGCGCGTTCGAGTTCACGCTGGGATTCGCTCTTCTTCTGAACTTACGCCCGGCTTTAACAAGATGGCTCGTTACTGCAATGATGGTATTTTTCACATTCCTCACTTTCTTTGATGCCATTTATAACCCAGTCCCTGATTGTGGTTGTTTTGGCGATGCTATCATTCTGACCAATTGGCAGACATTCTACAAAAACGTCATTTTGATGGTTTTTGTCATAGGCCTGATTGTTACCAGGAAATACGAAAAGCCAACGATAAACGCAGGCTCTCAGTGGATTCTTCTTATGACAGGGTTTCTTTGCTTTGCTGCATTTTCGGTTTATTCATACCGGCATTTACCTGTTTTTGATTTCATGCCATGGAAAGTTGGCAAAAACATGTACCCAACATCATATATTCAGGCGAAATACTATGTGACTTACAAGAATAAATCGACCGGGGAGACAAAAGAATATGAAAGTCACAATTTCCCATATAATGATAGCACATGGATGTCGGAATGGAGTTTTGTAAGTCAACGGGTTGATGATCCCTCTGCCAGTTTACGTCATGAATTACAGATACTTGACAGCACCGGCACCGATGTCACCGATACTTACATTCGAAATAGTGATTATCAGATTATCATCACAATGTATGATCCGCATACAGTACCTCACGGTGTTGCGACGCAACTGGAACCCCTGATTGATTATCTTTATAATTCAGGGCACACTCCCGTCATTCTTACCGCTGCGCTGCCTGAAGAGATGAAAGAGATAGCGAAGGATTATCATAATCGGGCAGAAGTATTGAATGCTGACGATATTGTCCTGAAAACTATGGTAAGGGCAAATCCGGGAGTAATGTTAATGAAGGATGGCGTTGTAATTGATAAATGGAACTGGCGTGATACACCTGGAGTTGAATCTTTAAAGGCAAAATTCCGTGGATTTGGGAAACAAATTGATTAACAAAACTTCTATCTGAAAATAAAAATAACTAGTATCATGAGAAAAAAAATGGTAGCCGGAAACTGGAAAATGAACCAACGGTTTGATGAGGCTGAAGAACTTGTCAGCGAAATAGCTGATATTATTGATGCGCAACCGCTTGACGAAGATGTAGAACTGGTCATCTGTCCCCCATATCTTTTTCTGGAGATGGCTACTGACATTGCCTCTGAGTCAGAATTTCATATCGGGGCACAAAATGTGAGTGAATATGATAAAGGGGCTTTTACTGGTGAAGTCTCTGCCCTGATGTTGAATTCTATGGATGTTGAGTATTGCATCATCGGGCATTCTGAAAGGAGGAAATACTTCGATGAAAAAGACGAAGTATTGGCTGCGAAGGTTAATCTGGCACTGGCAAATGAGATCGAACCAATCTTCTGTTGCGGTGAGGTACTCTCGGAAAGAGAGGCCAATATTCATTTTGACATTGTTAAGGCACAAATTGAGAAAGGGTTATTCCATCTTTCTCCCGAGCAGTTTTACAATGTTGTAATTGCGTATGAACCAGTATGGGCCATTGGAACAGGCGTAGTTGCCAGCCCTGCGCAGGCCCAGGAGATGCATGCCTTCATAAGGAGCCTGATAAAGGAGAAATATGGTGCTGAATTAGCCGACGATACAACCATACTTTATGGAGGAAGTTGCAATGCCTCCAATGCAGCCGAACTATTCAGTCAACCTGATGTTGATGGAGGCCTTATTGGTGGTGCATCGCTGAAAGCGAAAGATTTTATTCAGATCACCCGTTCTTTCTAACAACAACCCATCATGCAATATACCCGATATAAACTGCAAGCTGATAATTCAGGCAGTGAGTACGAAATTCTTATGGCATTGCTGGGAGAGATCGGTTTCGAAAGTTTTGAAGAAACAGATGAGGCATTGCTTGCCTTTATTCAAGAAAAAGAATTTAATCAGGAATTATTTGATGAGGTATTAGACAATCTCCCCTTTAAGGTGAAATATGATAAAGAGGAGGTAGCTGAGCAAAACTGGAATGCTGTTTGGGAAAGTAATTTTGAGCCGGTGATTATTGGAGGAAGATGCCATATCAGGGCACCTTTCCATGCATCAAGGCCAGACATTGAATATGAGATAGTGATAGAGCCCAAAATGTCGTTTGGTACAGCTCACCATGAAACAACAGCCCTGATGATAGGCTATCTGCTCGATATGCCTCCAGTTGGTCATCGGCTATTAGATATGGGTAGTGGAACTGGAATACTTGCCATTTTGGCTCAGAAACTTGGAGCAACCGAAATTGAAGCTATAGATAATGACGATTGGGCATATAATAATGCTATCGAAAATGTTGCACAAAACAGCTCAGTGAATATAACTGTAAGACTGGGTGATGCCGGGACTCTGGATGGAATGGCCCCTTTTGATACGATCTATGCAAATATCAATCGTAACATTCTTCTGAATGACATGAAAGAATATGATAAGGTATTAAAAAAGGGGGGTAATATCTTCATGAGTGGCTTTTACTATGAAGATATACAAAAGATTACAGATAAGGCCGAAGAATTTGGCTGGTCAAACGATGAAATCAGGGAGAAAAACAAATGGGTAGCCTTAAGATTCACTAAAGAATAATCTGAGATTCTTAACAAGTGAACCTGAAATCCGGCTGTCGGTTGCAAAAGGATTTCAGGTTTACTGTTTTTAAATGGTTGAGTTCCCTTAAATGAAGTATCTGTAAGGACACCAGAAATGGCGGAACCTAAAAAAGCTTTACTTTTAAGGCTTCAAAAAAGCTTTTAACCATGCAGAAAAACTTTTTCCTTGTTTTCCTATTTTTCCTTCTTGGAGGTGGTAGCATATTCTCCCAATCAAAAACCACTTTGTCTGCTGAGGGATTTCCCGCAGAATTAGACAGATTATTTAGTCCGATAGAAATCAACAACAAACAGACTAAGTACAAATTCAAAGGAGAAGATTATGCCGCCGAGATTAAAAAGCTCTATGCAAGCGGACTGTTAAGTGCATCTGAAAAGGAAGCAATGGCATCGTTGTTTGGACAATTAGTAAAAAAAAGGATGCAACCTCATCCCGAATTGAAATACTTTCTTGATGTATCGTTTGGATTTGCGAAACAGAAGAAATCGCGTGATCAACTACTTCATTGGTTCGGGAGTGTTTCAAAGCTTGCCAGAGAACCAAGGATACAGCCGTTACAACAGTTTATTGATGCTACACAGACCTTTCTGGAGCAAAATGTAATTAATATCAACCGGGATGTGGTCTGGAGCGTTTCCTCTGAAAAATTCAGCATACCGGGTGATTCATTACCATACTTTTACTTCGACATAACTGACCTGAAATGTGCTATAAATGGTGTCGGTGATCAAATCAGCCAAACAAGCGGGAAATGGTTCCCGTTAGAAAAGAAGTGGATTGGTAAGGAAGGAAAAGTCAACTGGAAAAGGGTTGGGTTAGACCCCGATTCGGTATATGCTGAACTCTCATCTTACAATATCCCCTTACAGGCTACACAATTTCAGGCCGATTCAGCTTTATTTCACCACATCTTAATCAAAGAGACCTTCACAGGACGGTTTGAAGATAACTACCGGGATACCAGAATGCAGGAGAATCCAAAGTTTTATTCATACAGCAAAAATGTAAAGTTTGAGGACTTTGTTCCTGGAGTAGATTATTATGGAGGTGTAGGTATTGAAGGGAAGAAGATGATTCTGGCAGGGGACAAAAATCAGCCGGCTCGTTTTGAAATAGATGGGACTCCTCGAGGTAAAGCCGTAATCAAATCAAATGATTTTGTACTTTCAACCAGGTACATTACCACCATTGAAGGTGTTGCAACGCTTTATATCGGGAATGATTCTATTTACCATCCAAGCATCGTTGTATCCTATGATATTCAAACCAAAACATTAACATTAAGTCAGGGAAGAAACCTGCTATCAAAGTCCCCTTTCTTTAACTCCTATCATCAGATAGAAATGGAAGCCCCGGCAATTATATGGAACATGCAAAACGGCAGTTTTGTCGTTAAAAAAGGGACGGGCCTTGTAAAAGAAAACGACGCAAACTTCACCTCCGCGAATAATTTTTCCCCTCAACTTTACAGGCAAATTCAGGGATACGATGAAATAAACCCGCTCAATATCGTATACAGGCTTGTAGAACAGAATGGAAACGAGAGTTTCTCAGTTCATGAATTAGCCAATTTCATGAATATGACTACAGAGCAGGCACGAATGTTTGCCATCAGACTGGCTTCTGCTGGCTTTATAAACTACCAGTTCCTGACAGACAGGGTGACCATTCAACCAAAACTAAAGCATTATATTGAGGCATCATCCAACAGACGCGATTACGACCAGATCAGCATCTATTCAAGAGATGCTTCGACCAATGCAGCTCTTGACGTTAAAAAGATGACAATGCGAATTTATGCTGCTGATACTGTAGTACTCAGTTATAGCAAGAGGGTTGTCATGTTTCCGGCAGCCAGGACTATAACACTCCAGAAAAACCGGGATATGTTATTCACTGGCGCCTTTTATGGTGGACTTTTCAGGTTTTTCACAACCGACACCAGCCGGTTCAATTATCAGGCATTTAACATCGATGCCCCTGCCATCGACTCATTACAAATGTGGGTATTAGATCCAAAAGTTGTTGATCCGTATGGTAACATGATGGCTGGCCGAATCAATTCAGTAGTTGAAAACCTGACCGGGATAATGCAAATTGACCAGAAAGATAATAAGTCAGGCCAGAATCCAAAAATCAAAGGGTACCCGATGTTCGCCACTGATACTTCGCTCAGTTATGTTTATTATCAGAAAGGACGTTTCGGGAAAGAATACAAACGAGATAAATTTTATTACACAGTCTTCCCTTTCAAAATCAGGAATTTGAATTCAATCGTAAAAGATTCAATTGTTTTCAAAGGCTTTTTGACAACAAGCGGTATTTTCCCAGTCTTAAGAAACCCTCTTGAAGTGAGACCTGACTATTCACTTGGTTTCTCGATGAAGACACCAGCACAGGGTTTAAGGACTTATCTTGACGGGAAAAATGCAAAAGGAACCCTTACAGGAAAGATAGATCTAAGTAATAGCGGTTTGCGTGGAGATGGTCGCTTAAATTATCTTAATAGCATTTCAATTACTGACACTACCCAGATCAGTGATACCACCGATTTTATATTCTTTCCTGAATATATGAGCGGACAGGCACTTACTTTCGATGTACCGGCTGTTGCAACCGGTATCCAATACCCCAAGACATCCGGGAGAAATGTAAAACAAAAATGGATGCCATGGAAAGATATATTAGAGGTAGCCAGTATTAGGAACCCGATTGAATTATTTGATAACCAGCTGGCACTTACAGGTAAAGTTAAGTTCGGCCCCAAAGGTATGGGAGGTGAGGGGCTATCTGCTTTTGACAGGGCAGAAATGGAGTCATTCAGCTATAATTTCAAACATCACGAATTTACTGCCGATACTTCTGATTTCCGTTTGAAAACCAAAGATGCGAAAGCACTTACTTTTGTAGCAGATAATTATAAGTCTCATTTTGATTTTCAAAAACGATTTGGAACATTCAATTCAAATATGGCTGGCTCAGTCATCAGATTCCCGTTCAATCAATATACATCTACTATTCCAGACTTTACCTGGGATATGAACCAAACCCGGTTAGATTTGACTTCAAAAGGATATGATGCGCTTAACAATAAACTCAAAACTCTTACTCCGCGTCAAATAATCGATGGAGACGCAGCAGGAGAATTCAACGGACCCGTGTTCACTTCTACACACCCAATGCAACATAAGCTAAGTTTCATGGGTTTTGCTGCAAATTTTGATCTGGAACAAAACATCATCAATATCAGCGATGTTCGTTATATTCGGGTGGCAGATGCAGCACTTCTTCTTTCAGATGGAAAGGTTAAGATTGAATCAGGTGCAAAAATTCAGCCGTTTAATGATGCGACCCTCATTACCCGGCATGATACCCTTCACCATCTGATTACTAAAGTGAGAGCAAGTATCAAATCAAAGAAACTGCTTTCTGGTTCTGGTTACTTCCTCTATTCAGACGGGAAAAACCTGGAGAAAAACATTTTTATGAAACGAATCGAGACAGATTCTTCTCGTTTGGTGACGACAGGTAATGCTCGGGTTGGTGATACCACATCATTTACTCTTAGCAGAGCATTCAACTTCAAGGGAGATGTTTTACTCGACGCTTCCCAGCCTTTTCTCCGCTTCTCAGGCCAGGTATCGCTTCCTCTAGTGAAGCATTGTGAAGGGATGAAGGATGTCTGGATCATGAGCGACACAATGACTAATCCTAAAGAAGTAGCAATCAGTATAAGGGAACCTATTGTAAGCGGAGGCGGTGATAAGATAAAAGCTGCAATCATGATGCCAAAAACTGCAGGTAGATTTTACGCTGCTTTCTTACAGCCGGTTGCATCATCTGATATCCCTGTACTGGCTGCGAGAGGGAGTCTGATATATACTAGTGGAGGTTACGTTATTGCACCAGCACCGGTGCTTAAAAACAGGTCATTACCTGGAAATATACTCCAGCTCGATTCAACAGACTGTACGGTTAAAGGAACAGGAAATATAGACTTGAATTACCAATTTGTACCAACTTTCAGCGTAAAACTTGCAGGTGAATTTAATGTTGGGTTAAAGGAAGGATCTCAAGGTATAAAAGGCCTTATGTTACTCGACCATCCCATTTTAAAATCAGCATCCGAGATCCTGATTAAAGCTTTTGAAGAAGCTCAACTTCCCCAGGCTTCACTGAGCAACGATATGTATCAAAAACCTCTTGCCGATATTCTGGGTTCCAGTATTGCTGAAAACCTCAGGAGTGAACTTCAGTTTAAGGACAAAAAAGTGAATCCTGCCGTTAAAACTGCCACTCTTATGACTGGTTTCGATTTCAAATGGGAAGCAAATACTATGTCGTTCAATTCAATAGGACCGGTAGGACTAATAGTTCTCGAAGGGAAGCCAATCAATAAAATTGTAAGAGTATATGCTCAAATTATGAAAAGGGTAAATCAGAATGAGGACAATATGAAAGTATTGTTCTGGATTGATGAAACAAACTATTACTACTTCGAGTTCGGCAGAGGAAGTGTAATGACATGGGCATCTACAAATATAGCCTTCAATACTAAGATCAGCGAGGATTCTGATGCATTCAACAAAAAGTCGGACAAGGATAACCCCGATAACAAATGGAAAGCATTCAAAATGTCATCAGCTCCAGTAAATGAAGCCTTAAAATTTAAAAGTGAAATGGACTCCAAATCATTATAGGATATACTGGCATATTAATAACGGCGGCATACTGCTTTTTTTTGTAGGTTTGTCGCCGTTTTTAGTTTTTCAAAACAAGAACAGGCATGGATTGGACATTGATAATTAGCGGAATAATATCGGCATACCTGATTGGATCATTTTCATCAGCTGTCTTGATCGGTAAATGGTTTTTCAATATCGACGTCAGGCAACATGGAAGTGGAAATGCAGGTGCTACCAATACTATCAGGGTACTGGGACCAAAGATTGGTGTAATCGTCTTGTTAATGGATGTATTCAAAGGATGGTTGGCTGTATGGTTATTCGGATTATTTGCTCCCTCGCTGGAAGAACCATCATCCTCCTATGTCAGATTGCTGTTTGCCTTTGCAGTTGTGATAGGACATGTGTTCCCTCTTTACACTGCTTTCAGAGGAGGAAAAGGAGTTGCAACACTCCTCGGTGTAGGACTCGCACTTTTCCCGACAGCCGCTCTGATTGTCATCGTCTGGTTTGTTATAATTCTATGGATATTCCGGTATGTTTCCCTTGGGTCAATAACAGGAGCAATTCTTTTCCCTATTCTTGTTAACGTTCTCCTCCCTGGTCCCCCACACACAACGCCAATGGTCATTCTGAGTATTTTGGTAGGAATTGTGATACCTGTGACCCATATTAAGAATATTAAACGGCTCATCAAAGGAGAAGAAAACCGTTTTAGCCTCTCCTCCTCATCGGAAAACAAGCCGCCCGTTTCACAATCCTCAGAAGGCAAGAACGGGTAAGAAAAAAAATATTACAATTAAATCGAAATGCTTACATTTGCGTTTAAATGGCTAACTATAACAGACATTTACCTGTCAGGCAACTACACCTGCAGTTAATTAAATACTCAGCCCAGTCGATTACTATCGCCGAACAATTAAATAGCATAATATGAAATTCATCGTTTCGAGTACCACACTGTTGAAAAGCCTCCAGGCACTCAGTGGTGTTCTCAACTCAAGCAACACCTTGCCAATTCTTGATGACTTCCTGTTCAAGGCAGTTAACAATCAACTTGAAATTACTGCATCTGATACTGAAACAACTATGACGGTTCGGATTGAACCCCTCAAGCTGGAAGATCCTGATGCAATCGCAATCCCGGCTAAGATTTTAATTGATACGCTTAAGACTTTCCCTGACCTGCCTGTTACATTTCAAATCGATGTAGCCTCATTACTTATCGAGATATCTGCCGGCAAAGCTGATTTCAAGCTTTCCGGGCATCAGGCAATAGAATTCCCATGCCCACCTCAACTCGTAGATGCGGTTAGTCTAAGTGTTGATCCGGAAATTTTAATCAATGGTATAAACAAAACTATTTTTGCTACCGGTAACGATGAACTTCGTCCGGTAATGGCAGGTATCTTTATGCAGTTTACACCTGAAGAGATGACATTTGTTGCTACGGATGCGCATAAACTGGTACGCTATCGCAGGAAAGATGCAGTCTCAGATGAAACCGTCTCATTTATCATGCCGAGGAAACCATTAAACACGCTCAAAAGTACTCTTGGTCATATTGACGAGCCTGTTTTAATCGAATATAATAATACCAATGCGGTGTATCGTTTTGGAAATTTCACCCTGATTTGCCGTCTGATTGAAGGTAAATATCCGAATTATGAGGCTGTTATTCCTCGTGACAATCCGAACACTCTTGTTATAAACAGATTGACTCTTCTGAATGCTCTTCGCCGGATGGGTCTATATGCCAATCAATCAACCCACCAGATTCGTTTCCGGATTGCAGGCCAGTTGTTAAAACTTTCGGCCGAAGACATAGACTTTTCTAATAACGCTGACGAAGAATTAGCTTGTGAGTACAACGGTGAAGATATGGAAATTGGCTTCAACTCTAAATTCATGATTGAAATGTTGAGCAATGTTGACTCAGAAAATATAAGACTTGAAATGTCAGTTCCCAATCGCGCTGGCCTTATCCTTCCGATGGAGGTAAACAATGAGAACGAAGATCTGTTGATGCTCGTTATGCCTGTAATGCTTAACTAACAAAGGAATCCAAATAATCAAAAGACCCGTCAGAAATACTGGCGGGTCTTTTTTTACATTAAAATCCCTAATTTTGCAACAATTTTAGGAGCTATTAAATCCTTTTGCCTGTGGAAACCACATATCAACATTTATCTGAACTGATCAATCCTCAGGCAACTATACATAGTGCTTATCACGTCGACGGACTACTTCTCAGTCAAAACGCTCAATATTTACCAGAAACTATTCAGGGAACATCAACTAACTCAGATTCCAGTCTATTCACCAGTCATCTTTTGCCACTAAAACAGAATGGTAAACCAATTGAACACAATTCTTTTACTTCGGATTGGATGTTTATCGTTCTGTATCTATGTCTGTCATTGGTAGCACTAATCAGGATGATTTATACGAGAAAAATAAGAATTCTGTTTTTATCACCATTTTCCTCGAGGTACATGAGTCAGGTAGCCAGGGATAATGACTTGCTTACCCCGACACTTCGTTTTTACTTATTAATTAATTACCTGGCCATGTCTTCCCTTGCCTCTTACTTGTTAATCTACCATTTTATTGCGCTTCCCGAACATCCTTTCTCTAATGGATTTTTTCTTTATGGATTAATTTTCACAGCATTATCCATTTTATATATGTTTCGGATCGGATTGGCGACTTTTTGGGGTCATCTGTTCAAAGAATATGACTTAAGCTACAAATATAAACTCAATCACCATTTAATGTCTATAACCACCGGATTGGTAATGATTCCTTTATTATGCGGAATACTCTACCTGCCGTCGCAATGGTTTCAGGCAGCTTCTGTAACAGGTGTGATACTAATTGGATTATTGTACATTACCAGAATGTTCAAAGCGTTCATACAAGGACTACAAATCAGATGGTATGCAATAGTATATATTTTTTTGTATCTTTGCAGCCTTGAAATTTTGCCGGTATTATTGTTGGTAAAAACACTCGCAAAGCTTGATCCAGCTTAGAATTCACAGACTTTAGGCTCATTGAATAATTGTAAAATTCGGAAAAATTGAAAGTAAAAAGAATTCTTGTATCCCAGCCCGAGCCGACCGACGGCGAAAAGTCCCCCTACGCACAGATCATTAAAAAACATGGGGTTTCTATTGATTTCCATAAATTTTTCAGAATCGAGGGAATAACAGCTAAGGAATTCAGAAAACAACGCATTAACATTCTAGACTTCACCGCTATTGTATTTACAAGCAGAAATGCAGTAGATCACTTTTTCAGATTAGCGAAAGAGGTTAGAGTTGAGATGCCTGACACGATGAAATATTTCTGTATATCTGAATCCACCGCTTACTACCTGCAGAAATACATCCAGTACCGTAAAAGAAAAATCTTTTTTGGTAAGCAAACCCTTTCTGATTTAGGTGATGTTATCAAAAAGCATAAATCTGATAAGTTCCTGATTCCTTGCTCAGACATTGCCAAAAACGATGTACCCCATGTATTGGAAGATATGGGCATTTCATACTCCAAAACAGTTATTTACAAAACAGTGGCTATTGACCTATCCTTTCTTAATCTCAAAGATTATGATATGCTGGTGTTCTTCAGCCCTGTCGGAATAAAATCTTTGTATAAAAATTTCCCAAAATTTGTTCAGGGGAAGACTGTTATTGGAATCTTTGGTGCAACTACACAAAAACAGGCTATCGCCGATGGCCTTGTAGTTGAAGTATTTGCCCCTACTGCAACCAACCCTTCCATGACAATGGCTATTGATGATTTTTTGAGCAATCCTCCAACAAGAAAGCGGATTTCGAAAAAATCATCTACCACACCGTCAAAAGAGGATGATACTGCTAAAGATGTTGTAGCAGAAGAAAAGGATAACCAGCAAACCGCCTGACTTAAATAAGCCTTTTTAATATCTTTGAGGCACGGAATCCGAAAGAAAACAAACTGACGGTTCCGTGTCTTTCATTTTCAATCCTTACCTTTACTATTGTTGATTAAAAAACACACCAACGGATTAAGAAAGGCCGAACGACTATCAGGACATACCGTGATTAGAAACCTGTTTGAAAACGGTCTTGGATATTATCATTTCCCTTTCAGAGTCATTGTTATGCTCATGCCAGCCGATAAGCAGGCGCCCGTACATCTGTTGATCAGCGTTTCTAAAAGAAATTTCAAAAAAGCTTATCAACGAAATAAGGTTAAGCGTATTATCAGAGAAAGTTTTCGGCTAAACAAATATTTGATCATCGACAGTATAAATTCTGATGAGTATTCTCTTGCTCTTGCGTTAATATATACTGCTAAAGAGGTACCTGTATTTAGCCAACTTACTGTTAAAATGGCCTCTTTACTAAGCCATATGAAGGATAATGCTGTCAGTCAATTAATAAAAAATCAGATCTCCTCTTCAGAGAAAAAGTTTTCTAAAACTTATACCGAACTAAACGAAGAACCGTTATTAAATAACCCGGATAATTCAGATAAAATATTTAGAAAATCAGACGAATGAGAAAAGGTATACACTTTCTTTCTATGTTCTTTATTCTGATTGCATCAACAACAGTCATTGCCCAGAATAACAATAACTTTGAAATCGGCCGAAATACAGAAATATTCATGGCCCTTATGAAAGAACTCAACTCTAATTATGTTGATGAAATCTT
>QKGM01000054.1 GCA_003250395.1 Bacteroidota bacterium
TTGTCTGTTTATCTCCTGGCTCATATAGTTTCTGACAATTACTTCGATTTCGGGGCAAACAACCGGTAAGTCTATTGTAAGGGCACCGGAGCATGGATTGGGGTAGATTACCGGTACGCATCCAAAATCATTTTCTAAAATACCAATATTATTTACCACAATACACGCCGAGGTATCAGTACAACTGTTTAGGGTTACTTCAACGGCATAGCTTCCGTTGGTTGATGCGGTGAAGCTTCTGTTGACAGCACCGGGGATAACAGCCATATTGTTGCTGCAATCGAGCCATTGGTATTCCTCATCTGCTGCATTGGCTGTAAGCGTTGGCGATGTATTGGTTACCGATACGTCGATTGTCGGGATGGTTAAGTTTAGTGTAACCACAGAATCGCAACCTGCTGCATTGGGCACGATGTAGGTTGCAGTGTTGTTACTGGCTGTGTAAGTGATCCCGTTTATCCACGTATAGCTTTCGCAGGCAGTAATTACATCGGTTCCCGCTGTATTACACAATGAATAAATGCGGACACTACCTGAACCAACCCTGCTTCCGCAATTCTTACCGGGATCCCCTATTGCCACCGTGATTGCATCGGGCATGCTTAACGAAAAAGTTGTGCAGGTATAAACAACCTCTCCTTCCATATCTTTCCCTTTCTGCCTCCATGCCGAACCGTTCCATTCGAATACATACACACGCCCTGCATCTCTTCCAAATGTTCTTTTCGCCTCTACAGCCACAGTGAATGCATCGGGCATACATACAGAAATGCCAGCGCCCTCATGATCAAGATCCCCGTCGATATCATCCCCTTTTTGTACCCATTCCAAACCGCTCCAGCTGTATATGCGTACATGTCCGCGGTCAATTCCGTTCCCTTCATTACCGGGAGCCCCTACAGCTACTGTATTAGCATCGGGCATGCTTACCGCCATTCCTGATTCATCAAATTCAGCTTCCCCGTTGATATCAGCACCTTTTTGTACCCAAGCCGAACCACTCCAGGTGAATACGCGTACATGCCCCCTATTTATACCGTTCCCGTCATTACCGGGAGCCCCAATCGCCACTGTATTGGCATCAGGCATGCTGATTGATTTGCCCGATTTATCATACTCAGCTTTCCCTTTGATATCATCCCCTTTTTGTACCCATGCCGAATCATTCCAGGTGTATATTTGCAAATACCCGGAATAATCTCCTCTCACGTTCACATTTTCAGGAGTTCCTACAGCTACTGTATTAGCGTCGGGCATGCATAATGAAAGGCCAAATCTGTCTCCTTTCATTTTACCGTCAATATCAGCCCCTTTTTGCACCCATGCCGAATCATTCCATGTGAATATTCGTACTTGTCCGGCCATGGTTCCGTTCCCTTTGTTATATGGAGCCCCAATTGCCACTGTGTTTGCATCAGGCATACTTACAGTACTGCCCGAAAAATCCTGAGCAGCTTCCCCGTCTATAGCTTCCCCTTTTTGAATCCATGCCGAATCGTTCCAGATGTATATACTCACTTGCCCTCTGCAATATCCGGAAGACGAGAATATCGATTTATCAGGAGCCCCTATAGCCACCGTTTTAGCATCGGGCATGCTCACAGAATAACCCAAATGATCGAACTCAAATTCTCCTTCAATGTCCTGGCCTATTTGGCCCTGCGCGTGAACACTTATTTCAAGTACCAGTATGCTGATTAGTAAGAGAGCTGTTCTCATGTTCAGTTATTTATTTTATGCTGTAGCTATTACACTGTTTATGTTTGCTGATGGTTATCTGTCTGTTTTCGTTGCTGATATCGGTGAAACTCACTTTTACGCCTTTAATATATTTCTTAATAGTATTCACTTTTAAGTTTTCATTCTACATTGTCAGATTGTGCTTGCTGTATGGTCTGGTTGATCTGTCAACGGGTTACAATATATCTGATAGCATAGAATATAAACATGACTATTCCTGAATACAGTATAAATCTTCCGTGCATCCTGCTTTTTTCATCATAACAAAATACTTTTCTCCCGTCAGGTAAGGTTTTCTTTGTGTTGTACACCGACATCCCAATGAGAATTGCCAGAAACCCTCCGGTGATGGCACTAATATAGCCAAGAAATATCCATCTTGGTTTAACTTTTTCCATAGCACTTAATTCACCTATTCTTTTTTGGCGATAATTTTCTATTTCCGAATCAGTTATAGTTTTTCCCCGACGTTCCAGAATTGTCCTGGCTAAAACTAAATCTGATTTACTCCATTCATCAAACTTCTCAAATATCCCGATTAATTCCGCATCCGAAAAATCATGTAAATAGTGATCATCGTTTACTGAATCATACACCACTGACGAAGCAAGCAATTTATCGGCCCTATCGAAATCCTCCTGTTTTATTTTCAGCAGGTATTGAATTTTTAAATTGCCGGCAAATGTAATGTCTACAGAATCTTTATCCTCCAGAATTTGAAATTCTATATTGTTTATACTAAAGAGTTCGGTGAGTGGCTCAAATTCTGATTCTGAACCAAATGTCTTATAGGTTTCAAATTCACTCATGATACTCTATTCTCAGGGTTCAATTTTGATTTATCTGATCTCACACTGTAATTAGCCGTTCTGCACTGTGATTGATGTCTGCGGGCAGGAAGAAAAACAGCCTTATTGATTCCGGGTCATCCACCTGCACTGATTACGTCGTGCAATTTACAAAATAACAGGAATCAGACTTTATCTTTTGTGATTTTTTACATGGTCTTTATTTTCTTCTTGAAGTTGAAGCCGGTTTAATAGGAAATACCTGAAAGGGGAGCAAAGTGAATGGAAAATGAACCGGAGGTTCCGTTCAACATCGATTTACTTTACTTCTTGTAAAAGAGCGGTTGATTTTATGGTTAGTGATGGTGTGGCAGCCTGGTTAAGTACTGTTTGATACGCGTTTGTTGTCTGTTATTTTATTGTTTTACGATTGGCCTTATTCATTTTCTTCATAGTAATATGAATAGTCAATACCTTTCATAAACATCTCGCGGTCGTTTATTTTAGCGGTAAGCGCGTTATTCAAAAGAGTTTTTAGAATATTGCTTTTTGTAGGACTAAGCATCATCGCGTTCATGTAATCCTGCTTGCTTATTTTACTCCAGTCCACGCATCTTTTGAGGCGTTTTTTTAGTATCAGATCTAACCATATTCGGGTGCTTCTGCCATTACCTTCCAAGAATGGGTGGGCAATATTCATTTCAACATATTTATTTACAATTTCGTCAAATGTATTTTCGGGCATTGCATCTATTTGCTTTAAGGTGTTACCCAAAAACCGTGATACAGCAAATTGAAAACCCCCTTTGGAAATGTATTTTTGTCTTATTTGTCCTGCAAAATCATATAATCCACCAAATAAATAAGCGTGAATCTGCTGCAACCCTCTGGTTGTGCCAACTTCTAAGCTGTCGAAAAAAGAACTTTCATGCAGTGCATACGCTTTTGTCTTGCTTTTGCCATCAATACTTTCATCGCTGTAAGTAAACCATTCAATAAACCGGTTTGCCTTTTTACCCGGAAATTCTTTGCCCAGGGCAATAATTCCGTTGTAATCCAACATATCGGTTAAATATCTTTTACCGTCATTTGCTAAAAGTTTCAGTTGGGTAGTGGCACTAACCAACTCATTCTTCTCTTTTTTCAATTTGGCTTTAAGATATTTCCAATAATTGCGGGTTTTAGTATAATCGTTCTGGTCGGTAAGTACAGCTACAATATCCAATACACTAAACCACCATTTGGTGTTTTGCTCGTCCCAAAGCGCCCGTACTTCACGGTCGTCGAAAAATCGTATGGATATTTTTGTATTACTCATAAATTAATGTAATCTATCCTGTTACTCTGTAATTATAAGTCCAAAGTTAAGATAATTTCTATCTGATGGTTGCTGTTGGAAGTACAATACCACAATGACCACCGACTGAAATATCGGATATTGCCGTTCTGCATTATGGTTGATGTCTGCCGGCAGGAAGAAAAACAGCCTTACTGAATCCGGGGCATCTACCTGCACTGATAACGTTGTGCAATAGACAAAATAACAGGAATCAGACTCTATTTTCCTGTGTTTTTTAAAGAAAATCAAATACTTTTCCCTGATTGATTTTATATCCACGATGCGCTGGTTCCCCTGGCAAACATAGTTTGATGATTTGATCGCTTCTTCTGTTAAAATCTATTTTAGAATTGAACAGCCGATTCATTTCTCTCTTTCACCACTATTACCAGTTGATCGTGCTGACCACTCTGAGTCCTGCTTTGGTGTATATTGTCTTTTTGTGTCTCCCTTATTTTATCTGGGACCTAAAAACCTATCACCGTTAAAATGGATCATGTGCTCTGGAAATTCCATTATCCAAACTTCTGTATCCCATGCAATCTCTGTCGTATGTTTTTTAAACTCAGAAAAATCAGGGAATGCAGAAACATATATCTTACCTACCTCACAATTTTTCAGGAAATCATCTAATTCGACAATTCGTTTAGGCGTCATTGGACCATGTGAAGTAACAGCCTCGATTAAATAAAGCCAATTTTTCTTTTCGTCATAAATTACAATGTCAGGCAATTTGCTATGTTCGGTAATTGAAATTCCAATCTTTTCAAGTGCTTCCTTATCTATGTGTAAATCTTTGTTCTCTGTGTCTCCGACATAAAGTATAGCTGAACCTTGTGCAAATCGTGAAGCAAACTCTTCAACTACCGCTGCCTGAACCTCATTATGCTTTCCTGGTGATAACATTAAAACGCTGCCATCTGAAAGTTTTAACGGAACTCTTGACATTTTACGCTCTTTGCCATACTTGTCCTTTAATGCACCAATTTTTGATGTAAAGTTATGTATTGCTTTTTCCCAATTCCCCGTTGTGAATGATTTTATTGTTTCAAGTGCAATTTCGGAAATTGCATAATGTGTAAGAGGACTATTTACCGGTAAACCCGGAATATCAGGATTGTAATCGGCAATCCCCGCTTGAACAAATTGGTGCAGAACCTGTCTCCTGAATGTTTCTCTGGTATTTGGAGCATATTCTTTCTGATAGTTCTCTGAAATAAAACTCATTATCCCTTTTGAAACGCCCATACTTTGCCTGAATGCCTTTGGCCACTTATCTTTTTCTTTGATATTGCATAGTGCAAGTAAAGTATATCCAGAGATTTCATTTTGTTGAGCATCAGGCAACCCCAACTCTCGCAAAATCATCTGTGCTTCTTGTATTTTTGACATAAGATTTTTCTAAAAGGACTTCATTAACAATAATATCAATAACCTGTTTGCCGGGATTATCAAATTCTTTGACTCTGCTGCCAATTATTTTTATATCGTCTAATGGAGGCATTTTTATCTGTTTTAGTTCACTTGCACCAACTTGCGTATTTCCATTAAAAGTCCTGAAATAGGTATCAAATAAACTACTACTGTAGAGTGCAGAAATACCCCAAATTTCATTTTCTGACAATTCTCCGTCTGGACGATGTATGTAATTCAAATGATTCTCAAAACCAACCATTTCAGCTTTAAAAGCTGAGGAGAAGTATGGACAGCAAATCAATCTGCTTTTATCATCTTTTGAACTGAATCTGCGAATTAAAATATAGTTTTTGTTTTTTAAAAGAACTTTTCTTGAATCGTTAGAGTTAACAATAAGACTTGGTTTTTTTCCTTTTTGAAGAGGATAAATAAAACTCATCTCTTTGATGTTGTGTAACCAGATTAGCGGAGAAAGTGAATCATTTATAATGCCTTCTGTTCTCAGAAATTCTGTACACCTGAATGCAACGACAGGGCCTGTTGATATTTGAATGTTAAAGTCGTTCAAAGTATTGTGCCACATTTTAAAAACTTCAATAGTGCTTGTTTCTTTGTCGTTCGAAGGAATAAACAAAACCTTGTCTTTTGATTTCAAATCAATTAATGAACTGGTTTTAAATTTTTTTTCTATTGGATTACTCAATCCTTTATCGCATTCAGAAACGGTGATTATAATTTCTTCGTTGAATTGTTTCGTCGCCCGTAGAATAATATTTTCCTGAAGTACATTATCATTTTTGAACATTTTATTACGGGATTCAAAAATGTGTATGTTTGATATACTTACATCGTTGAAGAAGGATTTCCTGAAGGCCTTGAAATAATTTCCAGCTGCGAAACTTCTGGGAGTTATAAAAATTAATTCTCCATCCTGTTTCAGTAATTTAGCAGCAACACCCATAAACAAAGAATAGATGTTTGGCTGTCCATATACCAATTCTTTTGCAGCTATTGCTCTTTTGTCGGTTTTATGGATTTTAAAATATGGCGGATTAGAAATTATATAATCGTACTGATTCACTTTTTCAAATCTGAATAAAGTGAATGTGTTAAAAATCATCGAATTTTCAATTACAAAATCAGTTCGGTTTATCTGGTATTTTAATTTAATATTTCTCTCCGTCAGCCAGGAATCCAAAAAATCAATCACCTGTTGGGTAACTGATAAAACCTTTTCGTCAATTTCGAATAATGATAACTCGATCTCGTTTATATCGGTTTTAAGGATTAATTTCTCAATCAGCGAACATGATAAAATACCTGTACCACAGCCTGGGTCAAGAATTGAAATCTTATTCGATTTCGGACTTCCCAAATTTCCCATGAAATCAGCAATCTGCTTAGAAGTAAAATACTGCCCGTTATCTTTTTTATGCTTGTCAGATGTGGAGCATGCGTATTCAAGCCCGATAAACTCAGCAAACTCAGAAGGTAATCTATATTTTTCTTTTACCGTTATCATTATACAAAAGTAATCAATCCCGGGAGGATTGTCCAGGATTTAGCTTTTTATATGCAGAACTATCAGGTTAAGGGCGATGCATACGAAAGTACCATACATACGTTAACTTGTCTTGCGTTTCGCGAAACACGACTAATTATATTGACACCTCCTAAAGAGATTCACTGACGGAATAAAACCCTTTCACGCAACCTCTGCCGTCTCCATATACAAACTGGTAACGAGCTGGAATTGTTACTGATTATTCAGTACCTTATTCTCTCTCATCGCTCACCACTTAACTTTGCCTGCCAAACCCAATGCAATTGAAAACCGTAACTTTACTTTGTTAAATAATTAACGAGACATATCAGACCGGCTGTGGGGAAGTTTAAGTTATAGGCTGGTTCCCTTTCAGTCATTGTTATTTAGTCAATTCATTCTTTGTTATCCTGAGACAGAATCCTGTTGTGTCATTATAATCTCTATACAATATGATGACTCCGGGATATTTCGTTTTCTCACTGTCAGACTGTTGAATAACTGCAAACTTATAATATTCACTTTCATGCCTGACGAATCCAATATCTTTGAAATAAACCGTATCTCCTTTTAACTCGTATATACCTTTAACCTCCTTTACACTAAAGCACACACTCCTTTCTGTAAATATATTATTCTCTTTCAGTTTAAGAGTTGTCATACAATTTGCAGCCCCCTCTCTTTCTGCAAACAACAAGTCCTTGCCTTGTAACTTGTCAAAGTTTATTAGTCCGTATGGTTTTAAATAAGTGGCCGTCAATACGACGACTAATATTCCGATAATTACTAATCGCTGTTTGTTAGTAAATTTCTCTCTAAAGGCAAAGAAAAGCTGTCTCAAAAGAAGAAATCCAAGTACCAAATAGACTATCATAAGCAAAAAAAACACTGGGAATGCAAAAAATCCAAGTTTGCCTTCCCAATAGTAATTTGTGTTTATAATTATGAAGAATAGAATTGTCGTTATGAATAGTCCTTTTTGTTTCATGGTATCACACTTTAGTTTGCCTATAACGGGTAGTGTAGCATTAGTGGCGGATTGCGAGCGAATTTCCTTTCAAACGGATATATGGCTGATGTGGGAAACGAACCTTGCGGAACGTGCTTAACCCACCATTAATGCTACACAATGTTAGCGGTTCGGTTTTTTAAATTGAAATCATTCTGTTGTTCAATATTTCATCAAAATAGCAAATCAAATTTGACGATATTTTTTCAAAGACGTTAGGAATGTAATTTGTAATATTCTCAACGGTTAATTCTTTGTCAATTGGGAAATGGTGGTATTGATTAAGGTAAATCTTAATGTCTGCTTTCTCAGCGTAGCTAAGTTTATCAAATGGATTTGTCGCCGCATAATCATGAAAGTCAGACAAGTGAATAAAACCACAGCCAAATTTATACACATAGTGAACATATCCTATTAACTCTTTAGCTTTGTCAACCATATCTCTATCAGTAATTTGTTTCCATCTGTTATTCACCCTCAAAACAGTCCACTTTTCTCCTGATAAAGTTTGTTTCATTAATCTTTCTCTTTCGTCAATGTCTGATATTCTGCCTAAATACATAACCCGAATAAAAGAGTCCAGCTCTTCTCTTAGCGTTGAAATGCATTTTCCTATTCGTCTTTTGACAAAGTCGTCTTGTAACGATTCTGCATTTTCCTTGCTTCTACTTTGTATTAATCCTATAAATTTTTGTCTAACGTCTGTCATTGCTTTTTGTCTTCTTAAACTGACCGCTAACGGTTGCGCTATGATTAGTTGCTGATTGCGGGTTGCTTCCCTGTCGAACCCCACCGCCGTTGTTGTGGGCTACACGGCTTGTTGTCAGCACGGAAACGGCAATTGACATATTGTTTTTGTTAGCTGTAGTTTTTAATCATTATCTCGGCCTAATATTTTACAAACTAATTCTCTGTTCTCCTTGGTAGCGGCTTCTAAAAGTCTTTGTTTTACTGAGCTAGAAAGATCATTAATGGTCAAATATTCTTCTATGTCCTGACCTCCAGGATATATATGCTTATCGTATTTGTGTAAAACTGTTCCGTCAGCATATAAGGTGTAATTATCGTCTAAGACACCTTTCATTTTGTTCGATACTGAAATTGCTTTTTTGTCCATAAGTGTTGTTTTTATTTGTAAGTATTTATTATTGTTTATAAAGTTTTAGGCTAGGATTTTCATTTCAAGCATATTTTTTGAAAGCACTGAAAATGAGTGAACGATTTTTGTCCTGAATGTATATCTAGAAAATTTCTCACCCTTTAAGTTGTCTAAAATATTTATTGCCCATGCTTCAAATTCTCCATTCGCAATGTCAAAGTTAAATTCATGTGCAACTTTATTTCTAAGTCTGTTGATTTCTCTTAATGATAAGATGATAAATCCCTTTGTGGACAAATCCTCTGAATCGATTTTTTCAAGCGCAGTAATTTTACGATTAAACGAATAATTATCAAGTTTTGTAACTTTATTCCGTCTTAGAACAGTTTCTAAAATAGTCTCAAGAAGTAAATGCCCTTTTAGTAGAATCAACTCCAGATCAGTCTTTTGGTCAAGGTGACAAAAAACAGCCCATTCTATTAGTGGATCAATTATATTATCTGATTTACCCTTTGTCATGTTGTCGAACACCGTTTGTTTTATGGCTCATCTCTCATGTTACTGGGTCCTCTAAAATTGCCGCATAACGTTCCCTTGCTATGTAAAGTTGCCGTATTTCAAAATGCTTTCTTATCACTCGCGCTAACTGAATAAAACGAGCGAAAACGCCAGATTTCAGTAGCTTTTAGGCAAATTTATATAGCAAATGTTAGCACCAGGTTTTTGTTTCCTTCATAATCACAATTTACCTCACAGATTAAAATCAATTATTCATTTGATTGAGTTGTCGGTGGAGGTGTTTGAGCCGGTGGTTGTGATGGTGGAGGAGGTGGTGGCGGTGGCGTTTGATAAATAGGTAATGAGTTGTTCCCTTTTATTAAATCACCTATTCCGGGATTACTAAAAGGACCGATTGACGGATTTTCTGGGATGTTTGAATTTTCGTCTGACATATTATTATTTATTAGTGAATGTTCGTTCAAAATATAAATCTGCATTAATTTTTGCTTTTTTGATTAAAGTTTTTGGTTTGGTTCTTATTATATCATTTACCATAGAATCTATTGTTAATTCTGTTTCCTTTATTTTAAAAAAACTTGTTTTTGCTTTATTCAAATCTATCGCTTGATGTTCGTTGTCATACCATAATTTCTCAAGTTTATTATAGTAATCAGCATAGAATTTATTAATTACATCTAAACTACTTATCTGTTTTTCTGTCATTATCAAATGAGGTTGAACTAGCCTTATTAAAGAAATTAAGGCAATAATTATACAAGAAATTAATGGGATAGATTCCCAGATTTTCCAACCCATTACACCTCCAGTTGAAAATACAAGAATACATATATTGAAGTATCTAAGTATTTTTCGTTGTCTATCAGAATATAGAGATATAAATTCTATATTATGTTTTGCTTGTGTTAATTCAGTCCAAATTCTAGTTCTCATATCGTAGTACTATTTTCAAACTTGGTGCTAATGTTTGGCGGTAAGGTTAGTTGCCGATTTCGAAGCACTTTCCTATCAAGGTAAGCTGAACTTTAATAAGAGAGAAAGCTTTGAAACTGGCAGTGCAATGGAAATAGGCTATACCACGTATTAGGTACTGGCTTTATTTCCCTTTATAATTCAGGTTAAACATCTCTGGGTTCTTTTTTACATCATTCATTAGGTCAAGAAATTCATCCATTGATTCAGGGATTTTAATCTCTCTTATACCCATGTCATATCCTAGTGCAATTTTTTTAAATTGGTATCTCAGTAAAAATCCAAATGGAATCACTGAGCCTTCATGATTAGAACCAGCCAAAAACAATACTCTCCCAATCCATTCATTTTCTTTAGGGTTTATTGTTTTAGCAAACACGGGACAATCTTTTAACATTTGGTCAACAAGAAACTTATGAGAAAGCTTGTCTAGAATCTGGTTAATTTCAGTATCAGACTTTAATGTAATCATGATTAAGGCTTATTAACAAATCAATGTTTTATCAATTTATTGTAGGTACCATCTGGTTGTTTTTCTACTACAATATTAGCTAAAACAGTCCATTCACCAGTCATGTCTAAGTATTTATAATCAAAAAGTCTAGATTTGACTTTATATGCAACTTCGAGATCATCTTCATTATCAAAACTAACATAATCACCCACTAATGGTATATTCCCAAAGTTATCAGTTACAAACGTCTCTCTATTTAGAGCTTCATCTGTTGGTCTTTGATTGTCTATTGTGCGTTGAAATTGAACTGTAATTGTCTGTTTCATAATTTATATTTTATATCGTATGATTTTAATCTAATATCAAATAAAATTGTCATCTAAGTACGAATAAGTTTTTTACGCTTGTACCTAACGTTGATGGAATGAAAGGTTGCCGACCGAATGGCATTTTCCTGTCAAGTTACGTAATAGCTGAAATGAACTATACTCATTGAATTTACTACTGTCTTGGCTGTTATTTTTACGCATAGTTATCGACTGTTTTTTAATTCAGCATCATATTGTAATGTTCAATATGACCAGTCTCCTTAAAAATGCTTTTGAAAACTTTATGGTATATTTCAATCATATTCTGTTGATGTTCGATAAACAAATCATCTGGTATTCCATGAGAACCATCATTTATCCAGCAAATTAGAGACCTGCAAATCTTTTGTTCTTGAATATTCTCAAATTTGTTTATTAGTTCATCGTCGCCATATTTCCCAAGGATCTTAAAATAATTCTCAATAATTCTGCGCATTACATTTTGAGTTGTAATAATTGAAGTGTTATCTCTGATTTTAAGTTCTTGCCACAAAAGTTCATAGGAGTTTTGAATTGGATTTTTCAATTCGAAGCATTCAATTGTTGAAATATTGTCATTTTTTCTCAGAATCCAGAAGAATGTGTCTCCAGATTCTTTTGTCCTCCCATCAATAAATGAAACTTCTTTATGAAAGTATACATTATGTGTTAGAAGAATTAGCTGTTTGATAATTCCTTCGTCTTTTTTGATTGCTTTAATTATTTCTTTGAGCAAAGTACTTACAATAAACAAAACATTACTATCAAGGCTTGATACAGGGTCATCAACAACTAAAACTCTTTCCTCCGTTATATTATCCTCAGTTGTCCCGCCTTTTGCTAATTGTAGGAAATATAGAAAAGTAATAAATGTAACTTCACCTTCACTCAGAGTTGCTTCCGCTAAAGACCCGTTTTCTCTCAGTATTTGATATTGGTTTACACCTGTTTTTGAAGAGATAATTTCAAAATTTAAAAAGCCAAATGACTTTAGAATTCTATTAATTTCATTAACCGAAGGTTGAATACTTGTAATATTTTTAGCAAGACTTTTGATTTCCAAGTCTAGAGCTTTATAAGCTAATCTTAACTTCTCAACAATTTTTGAGATTGCTAAAACACCTTTTTGTAACCCTGAGTGGTGTTTTATAAAACTTTCAATTTTTGCTTTATTTTCTTCTGTAATAAATTTCCATATATCTTGAATTAATCTCAATCTTTCTGTGGAATAATTCAAAACAATCTGGTTATGTTTTTTTATTTCTTCGTTTGTCGTTTTAATTAATTGTTGAATATTTTCTACTTGCCCTTTGACTTTTATTAGTTCGAAAGACCTGCTTGGTTCTTTTATTTTATTGTTGAGAATTTCTTTGTTTGTGATAAATTGACTTTCAATTGTTTTTAGGAGAGCTGAGAATGACTCCATTTTTAATTTAGAAGTCTGATTTGCTTTTTCATTAACTTCAATCTGTGATAATTCATTAATTAAGTTTTGTGAAAGTCTATTATATTCCTCAGAATTTGCTTTAACCAATCCTGTATCAGTAATATACTCCTTGTCGAAATATTTTTCCAATTTATTTTTAAAGTCTTCGGTAATTGTCACTTGTTGGCAGAATGGACAGGTTTGGTCATTTTCTTGAATATAGCTTCGACCTTCATTTACCCAGTCGTTTAGATTAAGTTTTTGAATTAATTTTGCTATATCTACATCCGATTTCCCAATTATTTTCTTTTCCCAAATTTTGTCATTTTCAATTTCAAGAAGAGTTGAAAATTCTATCTCAGGAAGTAAATTCATGGCTAGGGGTGCTTTACCAAAAATTGTCGTAGCTTTTTCAATTAAATAATCTAAAGTTTTTAATTCAGCAGTATTGTTTTCATATTCATCAAGAATTCGATTTTTAAATGTTTCTTTTTGCATTACCCCTTTAAAGGCTTCCTTAAACGTATTTTCGTGTTTTTTATAAATAGAAACCCAAACGTCTTCCTTGAATCGATTTTCAAGTTCTTTTTTTGCTTCTATTTGAATGTCACATGTTGATTTTTTTTGTATTCCGTTATTTTTTAATTCCTGTAAGTCTATCTTTTTTTTCTCAATTTCTTCGGTTTGTTCTTTCGTGGCTTGTCCAAGAGTAAAAACTCCATCAATTGAACCTTTTCCAAAATTTCTTTCCCTAAAATCTTTGTTATATACAAGGGTGTTGATTGCTAATTCATTTGCCCATTTCAAAGATGAATTTTTAAAATTCGGGTCTTCTTGGTCGTAAAGGAATTTTGTTATTGTCGTTTTCCCACTTCCATTAACTCCGTAGATAAAATTCACCTTTTTCATTTTATTAATCTGAATTCCAGTGCTATCAAAGGTCGCTATGCTTTTTATTTCAATAGATTCAATCATGTGGATTGTCTTTTTTTATATACTGGTAATGTATATGTGAATCATCCCCTTAATTAATTTTTCCTTCCGATATCAATCCTCCTTCTGAAAAATTCCATGTAGCCTCACTGTCATTAGTACAGCTATGTAACTCCGGACAGGATAGCTCCCCATTACCCCACTTAGAATACCTTACCTCATCGTCCAGGCCGTTGCGGTTCACTTTCACCATCGGCGACAGAGAATAAATGACGCTGCCAGGTTTTTTGCCTGGCCAGACAATCCGCATTGTCGGGCGGTTAAAACAGGAAGAAACTGTTGGGCTGTAAAATCTCATAAAAGCTAAAATCGGGTTGTTGTAGCAAAATTAAAACTTTTTGTAATCTATCCCGTTTTTTTGATTTTTTTTTCGGGAGAAAAATGACTCATTTTTAGACTCTAAAGATGTATCTTTATTGACCGTATTTTTCAAAACATACCCTATTTTTTGTCTTTCCAAATAATAGAACTGTTTTCCAAAATATGGGTGCGTTATTACACATAAATCATCCTCCTCTACACGTGTTTTTAAACTTTTTTCAAATTTTTTTAGTGACAAATGGTCACAAAATTAGGTTTTTTAATCTTTTGATTGCGTGTATGATATAACTTAATTTTATAACTGACTCCTACCAAAAAGGGACCAAAGTTAGAGGTAAGATAGGTTTTTTCTATCTATGGCCTATCTTTACTGTATCTATGGAATATATTTCATATGACAGAGTCATGACTATGTGAAAATCACGGCACGTTTTTTGTAATGCCCTCGCGGCAACAGGTAATCATGCAGTAAAAGCCGGGGAGAAATCCGTGATGGTCAGGGGATTGTTTATAGTGTTCCATCCTGCCGTGAAGCATGGTAAGCTGATAACGGCCTGGCCAGTCTAGATGCGCAGGGTTACAGCACTGGCTGATACAGGAACCCTGGTTAAGCAGTAAAAGTGTAGATTATTACCGGTAGCCCCAGGCATCTGACCGGCGCTCCCCGAGGAGATGGTAGTCGCGCTGTTCGATGGCCCGCTTTACCTTTTCACGGTCGCGGTAGAGTGACCTGGTGTGATAACCGTTGAGGGCCATCCCGATATTGAACGCGACCGTGCACAGCACGAGTGTCACCAGCAGCCTGTGCCACACTGTACGCCTCTTCTTCAGCAACCACTCGTAGCAGTAAAATGAATAGAACATGGGAACCGGCATCACGATGATGAAGGTGTGCGACGAGGGGCCTTTGATGGAAAAGAAGAAGGAGAGATACACAAGTATAAAGGCAGCAACTGTGATCCACTTTATCCTGACCCAGCCCTCGTCGGTGTTTTTCTGGAAGAAGGCCACCACGAACAGGATCACCTGGACAAATCCTGCCACCAACAGGAAGATTACAGCGGGTGCCATCCATAACTGATCTTTTACCACTGCCAGACGGCTGGCCGTATTGCCACCCAGCCAGTAGTTTACCTCGGACGAAGCAAACGCGAGGTACCGTGTCAGCACGGTGAACAGGTTTTTAATGTTGCTGTAGTTCAGCACGACATTCGATTCGACACCCTGGCTGACTACCGCGGGGTGAAGCAGTGTAGGTACGAGGGTGGCGGCTCCGGCGAGCAGTCCGACGGTGAATATCACGACGGATGAGAGCAAACGGCCCCGGTCGTGGTGCCACTGAACAAGGAAGGCGTACCCGGCAAATGGAACCAGCAACACCCACGACAGGTGAAGCTGCACGATGAAGGTAAGCATCAGCCCCATGAGGAAGAACGCCCATTGCCGGGGGATCAGCCTGCATCTGTTGGTGGCGAGTTCGAAGAACCCTATGAAGAAAGGGATCGCGAAAATAATCACGTACGACGGGTTGACTACCCTTGTCCCGTAGTTGATGGTCCAGGGAGCCAGCATCAGCCACGTATAGATTATCCATTTCGGGAAGCCGGGAATCCGTCGGCTGATGTACCATCCGAAGAGGGAGAGGCTTGCAAACGAGAGGATGTTGACGAGCAGCACAGGCGATTCGGGAGCAGCCCAGGCGAAGAACGGCCCTCCGGCCAGCAGTCCCTGCAGGGCACCCGGGATCTGGGTCTGGGTATAGACCACATCGGGGCCATAAAAGGGCCATAACCCGGTGGTGTAATACCTGAGGCCGATGAGATAAATCTGCAGTTCGTCCTCAAACCAAAACTCTGAACATAGTCCGTAGATCACCCTGAACAGGAACAGGCCGGTCAGCAGCAGTACAAGAGGGTAGGAGTGCCGGCTGGTGAAGTATCGTGAAATCCGGTTCGGTGACATGTGGCTTTGGCGTTTCGGCTTTGGGTTAATTGAGCGATACAAATGTAGGGGTAAAATAAATCGGATGGCAGAAAAATGGGAGCTGACGGTAGTGTATCTGTCAACAGTATGCTACTCCCCGGGTTAACACGGATGGTTTCAGCCAGGGGGAGCCGTGTCAGGAGTGCACGAAGTGAAAGCTCCTGGTTTTAGTCCGGACAGGGCTGTAAAATAATCTGCTTCAGGCTGTGCAGTGGGATAACGGGTATTCACCAAACAGAGCCACGCCAATGCAGTTGAGGGCATTGGCGTGGAAGTAATTTTTGGAATGGTGACAGGTGGATTACATCCTGATCTCCTCGACGGTACCGTTTGTCCTGCTTTTTTCGGCCATAAAGCCCATGACATGGCTCTCGATAGAGGCTTCGATGGTAGAGGTGAGCAGCGAGGGGTCGTGCTTCGAGACGGCATGTATCCAGTTGGCTACCAGTCGCCAGTCGCCTCCGCCGTGGCCCGAATGTTTATAGTTTTCGACGTCGATCGCATTGGCTTCAAGTGTTTCAGATTTATCGGTGCGGAAGTCGTAAATGGTAAACCGGTCCATATCGCCCTCAATGTAGCCCATGCTTCCCATCACACGGGTACGCCGGCCACCCCATGGGGTAAAGGCTTCCATGCTGAACGAAGCCGTAATTCCTCCTTCAAACTCGATGCTGGTCACGTAGTGATCGCATTGGTCGTTGTCCATATCATAGACGCAGCGGCCATAATTGGTCGTTTTAAGGTAATTCATGATGGCTTCGCCCTGTTTCTCTTTTTCATCGGGTAAGTCGAACACGTAAGTCCAGCCCCTCCTCCTGTAATAGATACCGAGCGCCGAGTATGGGCATCCGGCTTCGGCCGGGCAGCCGTCGGTACAGCGGCGGGTGGCTCCCTTCGGTGCATTCTCTTTGCGGAACCACTTCAGGTTACCGAAAGCCTGAATCCGTTTGGCCGGTTTCCCGATCATCCAGCGCATGATATCGAGGTCGTGACACGATTTGGCGAGAATAATCGGCGTGGTAGCTTTGGAGTTATGCCAGTTGCCTCTGACGTAGGAATGGCTCATGTGGATGTGTTCGATCGGCTCCATGTGTTGCATGCTGACAATTTCCCCGATGGCACCGCTTTGCATCAGTTCGCGCATTTTCACGAAGTAGGGGGCATAACGGAGCACATGACAGACGGCTACAATTCTCCCTGTCTTTTCGGCCAGGCTGAGTATGTCGCGGCACTCTTTCTCGGAGGGTGAAATGGGTTTTTCTAGCAATACATCGTAACCAAGCTTCAGCGCCTCCATGCAGGGGCCATAATGGAGGTCATCGGGGGTGGTGATGATAATGGCATCGGCAAATTTGGGGCGTTTAAAAACATCTTCCCATGTCTTGAAACGGTTCTCTTCGGGGATGTTGTGTTTCTTCGTGTACCGCTCATTCCTGATGGGAATTGGCTCGGCTACTCCTACTATGTCGAGCTGTTCGGGGAAGTTAAGGGCATACCCCCCGTACACATTGCCGCGTGATCCGGCACCGCATGTAATGGCCCTGACAGGCTTTTCAGGTGTCTCGAATTTATCGGGAAGAATGATGGGGAGAGCCTCATGGTCACCGGCAAATGCCGACCAGGGGAGTAGGGAGCCGCCAAAGGCAAGCCCCATGAGCTTGAGCGCATCGCGTCTTGAGGTATTTTTCGACATGGTTGTTTATGATTTGATGTCACAAATATAATTAATTATGGCGATGGCGATGGTGATGGCTTTGGCTTTGGCGTTGGCTATGGCTTTAACTTTAACTTTGACTTTAACAATGACTTTGACTTTGGCGTTGGCTTTGGCGTTGGCTTAAGCTCAGAATAGTGACCCAGATTAATCATGCAGCTAACATCACGCGTCAGCAAGCCAATGCCATAGCTAATGCCAATGTAATTACCATGGATGGTGACAATGACTTTAACTTTGGCTTTGGGGTTGGCTTTAGCTCCGGACAGAGACTGTAGACCAAGATCTGATTACAGCAAAACTACTTTTAACTCTGTGGTCCTCTGTGGCTCTCTGTGGTTCTCTGTGTAACTATAGCGCTACCATTATCTCGCGCCAGCAGTCAAGGTTAATGTCAATGTCAATGTTAATAGTTAATGTTAATGTTAATAACTAATGGGGAGGACGTTGACTATGACTATGTCATTGACAACATTATTCTCGGGGGAACTCTATACAGATTTTCTTGAAGCTGCGAATGGCTGATTTGCCTTAAAAGCCCAGCAGAGAGCCTGTCTGATACACAATAAAGGAGGCTATCCAGGCGATTGCTGTTGTATAGAGGATGACAAATGCCCCCCATTTCCAGTGGCCTGCTTCGCGGGCGATAACGGAAACGGTTCCCATACAGGGGAAATAAAGAAGCACAAATACCATGAAAGAGATAGCGACAAGCGGGCTGAACACTTTCTGACTGATCTTCTCACCACGGTGGTAGGTTTGCCCCTGAAGCCGCTTTATCAGCGAGGTTTCTGATGCATCGTCGGGTGAGTAAAGTACCCCCATTGTACTTACTACTACTTCTTTCCCGGGTACACCTGCCAGGATACTTACCCCCATCTTCCAGTCGAATCCAAGCGGGGTTATGACCGGGGTAATGAATCGGCCAAGCCTCCCGATATAAGAGTTTAACTGCTGCTCAGAAGCCATCAGGCCGTCGAAATGGCGGGTTATGCTGTCGGTCATCATCGCGGCTGTTTTAACATCGAGGTTTCCTGCTGCAACCTGCTTCGTCACGTTAGCCAGAGATTCTGTTTTCTGATGCCCGAGTTTATTGCTGTCGCCCGAATGGGTCGGGAAATACCCGAGCGCCCAGATAATGATAGAAGCAACCAGGATAATCCCTGCAATTTTCCGCAGGTATTGCACCGCCTTATCCCACATGTGAACTACGATAGCCCGGCCGGTAGGTACCCGGTAGGGCGGGAGTTCCATGACAAAAGGCACCATGTCGATGCGGAACAGGGTTTTCTTCAGAAGCAATGCTACCCCGATAGCTACCAGTACCCCCAGGGTGTATATAATAAACAGTACCGTGCCGGAGTGGTTGGGAAAAAAGGCTGTAATCAGCAGGACATAAACCGGCAGCCTAGCACTGCACGACATGAACGGGTTAATGAGCATGGTGATCATCCTGTCGTTGCGGTTTTCGAGGGTACGTGTAGCCATGATGGCAGGTACCGTACAACCGAAGCCCATTAACAACGGGATGACAGATTTACCATGAAGCCCGATCTTATGCATGGCTTTATCCATGATGAAAACGGCACGTGCCATATAGCCGGTGTCTTCCATCAGCGAGATGAATAGGAACAGCAATACTATGTTGGGGAGGAACACGATGACACCGCCTACACCGCCAATGATCCCGTCGATGAGGAGGTCTTTCAGCATCCCTTCGGCCATGTTGCTTCCGATAATTCCGGAAATCCAGTGTACACTGCTGTCAATCCATGCCATGGGGTAACTCCCGATGGTAAATGTTGCCTGAAACATCAGCCACATCAGGGCAGCAAACACAGGTATGCCAAACAGGCGATGGGTAAGAAAGGCATCAATTATTTCGGTTCCCTTGCGGCTTTCAGTAGTGCCGGGTACGAGGGTCTCCTTCAGCGCACCGTTTATAAACCCATACTTGGAGTCGGTGATGATGGTTTCGATGGGTTCGCCCCTGAATTCTTTTACCCATTGCCTTTCCTGTTCTGCCACCTTAAGAATGGCCTCGTGATTGCGGCACAGCGCGATCCGTTTTAACTCTTCGGGGTCTTTTTCCAGAAGCTTGAGCGCCAGATAGCGCGATGAAACCCGATCAGTCAGTGCATCGTTCCCGGGTGCCTTGATGACTTTCTGTATCTCTTTGACCGATTTCTCGATGGCCTGCCCGTAGTTGATGTGAAGGTGGCGTACCTGAGGGCATCGGTCTTCGAAAACCTCGACAATTTTATCGAGCAGGTCGTTCATTCCTCTCCCTTTGGATGCCACGGTAGGGACTAAAGGGATGCCGATCAGGCTCCCGAGGGCATTGTAGTCGAGATTGTCTTCTCTTTTCTGTAGTTCATCAAACATGTTAAGGGCCATCACAACCTTGATGTCCATGTCGATGAGCTGGGTAGTCAGGTATAGGTTTCGTTCGAGGCTTGAGGAGTCGACCACATTGAGGACAACATCGGGCAACTTGTCAATGATGAAATTTCTTACGAAGATCTCTTCCGGAGTATAGGCTGTAATACTATAGGTTCCAGGGAGGTCAATCAGGTTGATGGTATGTTTGCCATGCCTGAAGTGGATTTCCTTTGCATCGACCGTTACCCCGGAATAGTTACCAACTCTTTCGTGTGCCCCTGACAACATGTTAAAAAGAGAGGTTTTCCCGGCGTTGGGATTTCCGACAACAGCCACAGTGATTGTTGATGGCGGATAAGCGGCATCGGGCCAGGAATGGTGTTCAAAGTGATGCCGGCGATGCCTCCTCCGGTCAGGCGGAGACTGTCCCTGATGAGGAAAGCGGTGATGCTGATGTCGCCTGTGCATACGGCCAGGTGTTTCAAACACGCCATTCCAGACCTGTTCTCCGAATGAAGCAGCTTCCCCTTCCGATACGATTTCAATGAGCGAGGCTTCACTGTTACGAAGCGAAACATTGTAGCCCATCACATTGTATTCAACAGGATCGTTCATCGGGGCCTTGCGGATAACGGTCACACGTTTACCCGCCACGAAACCCATCTCCATGATGCGTTTACGGAAGGCACCCCGACCTTTTACCTTGGCAATGATGGCAGTCTCGCCCTGATTTAAGTCCTGTAAAACCATATAGTTATTTAGAACCGGTTTAAATTGCAAAGGTATAGGATTTTTCTGTTGGAACAATGGCGAAACAGAAAAAGCGATCACTATTTGCCCTGACAGTGATGGATTGCATTGGCTGATGATTGTTTAATCCATCAGTATGGTTTAAAAGTGACGGGCAGTTTTTAGTTTGGTAAGGTACTTTATCAATCGTGCAATACAGATTGTGAACGATATATGCAAAAACAAAAGACGGAAGAAAACTCCCGTCTTTTTGTTATTAATCCGTTAGTGCGAATGCACTATTTTACTATTATTTTCCGGACAGTATTCACCTTATCGCTGCTGATGCGAATGAAGTAGAGGCCAGGGGCAAGAGATGCCGTACTGAGGGTAGTGGTTCCCGATACATTATCAGAAGTGATAAGGATTCGGCCGTTGGCATCGGTAAGTTCAATCCGGGTACTTTTAGGCAGGTTACCAATCGTAAGCTTGTCGGTTACAGGGTTAGGACAGGTTATGATACTATAAGCGGGAAGTTCTGTGGTGCCAACACCGGTATCGCAGAGCAGGGCTGCTTTCCATCCGCTCTTTGGCGCGTCACCTGAGGCGATAAACCGGATGGTCAGGCTGCGGGAGTCGTTCGAAGAGATGACACCTCCGGGGCTGTCGTTGCCACACCAGCTCCCGATGAGCGGTGCCGAAATGTTATCTCCGTTATAAATTTCAAGCCTTTCCTTTTCGCAATCGGTATTAATATCAAATTCACTGAAGGTTACCCTCATTTGTTTCTCGGTATCGGGGCTGGTAAAGGTTACAACCTTCTCCGTGTTAGCGGTATATGGATGATTAGGGCCTCCATCATCGTAAAACATACCGGCACAGGTATTAATCTGGCCATCGGGCATCAGGTATTGTTCGCCCACAAGGATATAGTTCCATTTTTCTTCATTATCACTGTAGGAGGAATTGGAAGCAACGAGTGACACATCGTAGACTCCTTCCTCGGCATAAACAATGTTTGAAGGGTTTTTAACAGTCGATTGTGATGGATTTGCCCCAGGGAAGCTCCAAAGCCAGTTGGTTGGCCCCCCAACAGTCTGGTCGGTGAAACTGATGGTTTCTCCGGCGTTAATCTGGGTTGAATTCGAGGTAAAACCGGCAAATACACCCAGAGGGCAAAGTTGAATATTCAGGATGGTCTGGTTATAATCTGAAGCAGTAACATTGCTGATGGTTTTGGTAACATAACCGGGCGCAGATATTTGCAGAGTCCATAATCCACTTTTAATTAAACGGTAATATTGTCCGTCAGATGGCCTGGAGAATATCATACTTGAATCAATATCATGGTTCTTCACAAACACCTGAGCCCGGAGTGGCTCTCCAGTGATGCTGTCGGTTATGATTCCCTGTATGCCATAGGTTACCTGTTCAATATAGTTGAGGAGTGAGCGGTAGTTGTAGTTCCAGAAATTGGGCAGCTGGTTTGCGGGCGGGGTTTTGGTATTACTGATCTCGATGGTTACTTCCCTGCATTGCTGGAAGTAGTTCATGTAATCCTGCCTGCCACCGGTAATGCTGTACCATGCATAGCCATTGGTAACTCCTGTGCCAAAATCGTTGAAATAACCGCTTGTACTGTATGTCTGTGCAGTATCGGCATATTCGTTGCTCACGAGCACCCACCAGGCTGCATCGGCAGTAGCACGGCTCCATGTATCCCAGGGGTAATTCATCACTTCGGCACCACCATGAAAGTTGGCAGACATTACAAAATGGTGACTTTCGGCGAAGTTCATAAAGGCGATGGTCTCTTTTTGCCATGCATTACCATCGGGATGAGGGCCTGCCGCTGGATCATGATAGTTGCGGTTTAAATCCACCCAGTTGGCATTGGCTCTGATAGCTCCGTTTACGGTGCTGTTGCCTCCCTTGTATGTGCCATCCGGATTTGCCAGGGGATTGATATATATATCGACATTGTCGACCAGCGCAGTTACTCTGGGATCGCTACCATAATTGGTCAGCAGGTAATCGATCAGACGTAGCATCAGCACATAGCCCGTAATTTCATCACCATGCATAGAGCTGGTATATAGAAATTCCGGCTTACGGTTGTTGACCTGGCTGGTAATATGGGCAGCAAGCAGTTTACGGTTCTGGACACTGGTGCCAAATTCCACAAGATTACAAATGTTCGGGTAACCGGTAGCATAATCATTCATCATCTGGATGTATGCTTCATAGGTAGGGTAAAAGTCCCAATCAGTTACGTTTTTGACATCCACCCTGTCAAGCATCCTGGGGTTTGCGATCAGGGAGCCGGGATGTGGTAACAGAGTCCAGGTATAGTTGTATTTAAGGAATTTCTCAAATTCTGCACGGTTTGCATAGGCAAATACCCTTCCGTCGCGTACATTATCGAGTGAGATAATCTGGCTGAGGGCATTGAGCACTGTTCGGTCGGCAGGGGCTTCAAAAGTGAAGTAAATTTCATTAACCGGGCTGAATAATGCCGTTAATTCGGCATCGTTTACCTGTTGTTGCTGAGCCTTGCCAACGAGGGCAATCGAGACCAGTAACATGAACATCAAGATAGTTTTACGAAGCATGATTTGGTAAATGGTTATAGTTATTTGGAGATAATTTCAATAAGCTGATTTTATTAACCGGGGAGTTGACAATTCCTGAACCCTATATTCTTGAAACCCTGACAACTTCCTCCCGGATGGCTTTTTCAACTTCAGCATTGACAGGAACAAGAGGTAACCGCAGGAAGTTCTTAACGATTCCCATTTGATTCAAGGCTACCTTGATACCGGCCGGGCTTCCATCAGCGAAGAGCAGGTCGGTAAAGTGATATAGCCGGAAGTGAAGAGCCAGTGCTTTCTTTACCTCACCTGCCAGGGCATGGCGTACCATCTGGCTCATTATATCGGGGAAGGCATTGGCCGAAACACTGATAACACCTGAAGCTCCCAGCATTAAAAGTGGATAGGTGAAATTATCGTCGCCCGATATGAGGTCAAAACCATCAGGTTTTTCTCTGAGAATAGCTGTACATTGTTCCAGATTACCAGAGGCTTCCTTGGTTGCAACAATGTTTTTGAAATCATTAGCCAGCCGGAGCGTTGTTGCGGCAGTAATGTTGATGCCTGATCTGCCCGGAATATTGTAAATAATAACGGGAAGGGGCGATGCTTCGGCTATGGCTTTGAAGTGCCGGTAAATCCCCTCCTGGTTAGGTTTGTTATAATATGGTGCTACAGAAAGGATGGCTGATATTCCATCGAGAGGCATCTGGGTTAGTTGATCGAGAACCTCTGCTGTATTATTGCCACCGATTCCTAAGACCAATTGGGTTTGCCCATTATTTATGGCGACAATCGTTTCTATAACAGCCTTTTTTTCTTCCTTGCTGAGTACGGGAGATTCGCCTGTTGTTCCAAGGATAACAATGGTTTCGGCTTTTCCTGCAACGATATGCAGAACAAGTTTTCTCAGGGCGTCAAAGTCTATACTGCCATCAGAGTTAAATGGTGTGATGATGGCTACTGCGGTTCCTTTAGTGTTGAACGACATGGTTTAGGAATGATTGATTTGATTAAGGGTATGAATCAGTGTCTCATAGTTCTGCTTTTCCCCCGGGGTAACATCTGGCATGAGGGTAAAATCGTGCAGATAGATATCGCCGAACGAGAACCCGGCACGAAAGGCGGATGCCGATGTAACGGCAATGTATAACAATGGGAGAGAATTATTAGCATCAAGATTAAGAAGCACCTGAAAAGGCCGGTTAACGAATTCGGTAACTTCATCGGAAGCAGGGGTAAAAAAGAATCCGGTATTACGACGGCTGAACGTGATAACACCGGGTGCAATGACTGAGGCCCAATCAGGTACTTTGTGGCTGTTGAACCATACAACGAGCATCACCTCTTTCCCTTTAGCCTGCCAGGTCTGTACTGTTTTAAGCAACTCGTTATAGTTTTCTTCCGATTCTGGTGCTGCCAGCAAGCCAATACTCTTTGCCACCAGTGGACGACAGACTTTAACAGGAGTGGTACGGCGTTTCTCTGTCCTGATCAGCCTCTTAATGGCTATTTTGGCCCGGAATTTCTCGAATAGTATCAAGTTGGCGGAATTAATTATTCAAAACAGCAAATCATTCAGATTTGAAGCCGTAAATTTAGTAAAAACTACATGGTAATGGCAAATGGGACAAAGTAATCAGGAGAGGGTACGGAGCATTTCACCGGGTTGTTTGCTGGAACTGATGATTGAATCTATGCGATGATACCTGTCAATATTAGCAGGTGCAGGTCAGAGAAGATATTTCACATGCAAATCCGATTATTGAAAAAAGGAGAAACATATTTCTCTGCATTATGATATTGGCGGGCATTGGTTGCTATCACTGTTTGCAAAACGTTGTACCGGGTTTGTTTTTTTACGTATTGAAGCAGAAACAGGATTTAGTATAATAGATGAAGCGGAAAAACCATTTTTCTTAACTGAAACCTTTCATTACTTTTGACAAGCTAAACAGTCAAAGAAATTGAAGATTACTTTTCTTGGAACCGGCACTTCGAATGGTGTTCCTGTGATAGGGTGTGAGTGTAATGTGTGCAATTCATGGGATTACCACGATAAGCGTCTCCGTAGTTCCATCATGATTGAGCATGAAAGTGGTACTGTAGTAATTGATGTTGGTCCCGATTTCAGACAGCAGATGTTACGGGTAGGGGCAACAAGGCTTGATGCAGTGGTTATTACCCATGGACACAAAGACCACATCGGCGGAATGGATGATTTGAGGGCTTTCAACTATTTGAATCGTGCTCCCGTAATGGTATGGTCTTCAAAGGAGGTACAGTACGATATCAGGCGTGATTTTTTTTATGCATTTAACGAATCAAAATATCCCGGAGTTCCTGATATGGATCTGATGACTATTGACGGTAGCCCATTTGAAACAGGGGGGCTCACCTTCATTCCAATACCGGTAATGCACCATTTACTACCTGTATTTGGATTCCGGGTGGGGAATATGGCTTATATCACCGATTGCAACTTCATACCTGAATCATCTTTTACCCTGCTTGAAGGGGTAGACATATTTATAGTGAATGCTCTCAGATTAAAGCCTCATATTTCACATTTTGGTCTTGATCAGGCTCTGGAGGCAATCAAAAGGGTTGCGCCAAAGGAAGCCTGGCTTACCCATATCAGCCATGGGCTGGGTATTCACAGCGAGGTAGAAAAAATATTGCCTGATGGTGTTCATCTTGCCTGGGACGGACTCACACTAAATACTCTCTGATATTACTATGCTTTTTGACAGGTGGTTTTATAAAGATCGGATTTGAACTGTAAGGATAACAACCATTGAACATCGGAAACACTTTCCGGGTTTTTTATTCGTTATAGAAAACGAACCCTGTTATTCGATGATCACCCAGATTCCCGTCTCACCTCTTTTATCCAGGTTTATTCATGATGCAGCAGTTTTTAATTTTCCGACTGCTGTAAGCCTGGAACGTACGATTATTCCTGACGGACGTGCAACATTGGTCATCAATCTGAATGATTCTGAAGGGACATTGGGCGGATTTGCACCGTCAATGAAGAAATACGATTCTTTGGTTATGGGTAACCAGACCAGACCTGTGGTTTATACTCTCAATCCTTCAGCACGATTTATATATATCAGGTTTTATCCTTATGGATTCAATACACTGTTTGGAATTCATGGCCATGAGTTATTAAACCGGACAGTAGAGTTAAAAGAATTGGCAGGCTACCGATCTACGATATTGAGCAATGCATTACACCGAGGACAATCTGAAGCTGAGCAGATAAGGCAGGTACTTTCATGGCTTGAACAGCAGGCGATGCAGGTATCATTACCTCATGAACTGGTACTCAATGTATGTCAGTCTATTCACATAAAGGAAGGATGTATCCAGTTAGCTGATTTTTGTGAAGGGTCATATAATACATACAAGCAGCTTCAACGGCACTTTGAGGTTGCAACCGGAATGAATGCCAAGCTCTATGCCCGTATGATTCGTTTTGAAGCAATTATTGAATGGATGCGCAACCATCCAAATAGCGATTGGTTTGATCTGGTTGCACGGTTTGAACTCTTTGATCAAAGTCACCTGATTAAAGAGTTTAAGTTTTTTTCCGAATATACTCCGACTGGGTTCAGAGCAAAAGGGCTTGAGCAATTTGTGTGATGCAGGTGGTTCAATATAATACTGAATTGTGTTCACATCCAATGATCAGGACTAATGTGGAGCCAAAGGTTTGATAACGATTAATCGCCATAATCAACTGAAGTTTTCTATCCCGGAAGCAAATTGAGAGAATTTGAATATCTGGCATTTTTATTTCTATCACTAACGGAACGAATGTATTATTCCGGCAATAGTCCAATGTCCTTTTTTTACAATGCTGTATAGTCTTCTACATCGCATCTTTGCGGCAGTTTTTAATTTTAAGGAAATATATGAAAATATCAGTTATCATTGTTTTGTTGAGCCTGATTATCCCGATAGGCATGAAGGGTCAGGAGATGCGTCAGACTATCAAAGGTTCTGTTGTTGATATTGACACCCGTCAGCCTTTACCCGGCGTAAATATTATTGTCTTACAGTCAGATCCCCTGATAGGGGCTACCACTGATGCCGATGGAAAGTTTCGTTTGCCACCGGTACCACCGGGAAGGTATTCTCTTCAGGTCTCTTTTATAGGATATCAAAGCCAAATGTTGTCGGAGATTGATGTAAGTTCCGGGAAAGAGGTTGTTCTAAACCTGGAGTTGAAGGAGAAGGTGATGGAAGCCAAAGAAGTTGTTATCACTGCAAGAGCTGAAAAAGAGAAGCCACTTAACAGTATGACCACCATTAGTGCACGTTCATTTAGTGTTGAAGAGACCCGTCGTTATGCCGGTAGCGCTGATGATCCTTTACGGGCGGCTTCAGCTTTTGCCGGTGTTGCAGCTTCAGCTTCATCAGAGCGCAATGATATTGTGGTGCGTGGAAACAATTCTAAAGGACTTCTTTGGAGACTTGATGGCGTTGATATTCCCAATCCTAACCATTTTGCCCGTATCGGGAATTCCGGTGGTGGCCTTACCCTTTTCAGTAGTCAGGTACTTTCCAATTCCGACTTTCTAACTTCTGCTTTTCCTGCAGAATATGGTGAGGCTCTGGCAGGTGTATTCGACATCAGGTTCCGGAATGGGAATTCCGACAGGCATGAATATACACTTCAATTGGGGACGCTTGGTATTGATGTAGCAGCCGAAGGGCCTTTTATCAAAGGAAAGCCTGCTACTTTTCTTTTTAACTACAGGTACTCTTCGCTCGCCTTACTGGCAAAAGTCGATAAGGAGTTTGAAAGAACAATTCCTGATTATCAGGATGTAAGTTTTAAGGTGAATATACCAACCCGTCATTCAGGTACCTTCTCTTTTACCGGAATTGGGGGAATAGATCATTCCAGTTTAGATCCGGAGGAGGATACGCTCGACTGGAAAGAATTTGAAGACAGGGAGAGGTCTCGTTTGAATACTTCTACCGGTGCTTTCATTGCTTCTCATCAAATATCACTAAGCCGAAAGACCTGGATGAAGACATCATTGGCATTATCAGGAAGTTCAATTGATTACAATGATGGTTATTGGGCTGATACGGAAAATTTCAGACAAAAGGATGTGTCGGAAATGATAAGTACAAAGATGACAGCTGGCCTGACACTTAATTTTAAACCCACACAGCGTTTGAATACCAGGACAGGTTTGGTTTATAACAGGCTTGGGTATGATATAAATATAAGATCAGAGGATCCTTTATCAGGCATATTTGAGACTATAGCCGATAATGATGGTTCTGCCTCCTCATTCCAGGCTTATACACAAGCACGCCTTGATATAACGGACAGGTTGTCGCTCAATGCAGGTGTACATGGACGCTGGTTCGAAGTGAATGATAAGGTCTCGATTGAACCCCGTGCAGCTGTCAGGTGGGAATTTATTACCGGGCAGACTTTGAGTCTGGGGTATGGCAGGCATACCCAGATAGAAAATCTTGCCGTATATTTTACCACTCTGCCTTTGTCGGGTAATATGCCGAACAAAATCCTTGATTTTGCAACTGCTGATCATTTTGTTGCTGGTTATGATCTAATGATTAATGAATATACCCGGATAAAAACAGAAGTTTATTATCAGCATCTTACCCGATTACCTGTGGTTCCCGGTACCTCGTATGCTTTGATCAATGTTACCGATCAATGGGTTGCCGATTCGCTCGTTAATAATGGAAAGGGTAAAAACTATGGAGTTGAAATAACCCTTGAGAGATTTATGCACAATCGTTTCTATTACCTTCTCACAACTTCGTTGTTCCGCTCACAATATACAGGTAGTGATGCAACCGAACGAAACGCCCGGTTTGATGGGCGGTGTGTTATGAATGGTCTCGTGGGCAAGGAGTTTGCTATCAATGAAAAGCATGCAATAGGCGTTAATTTTAAGGTAACATGGAGTGGAGGAGAATGGTACACACCGATTGATTTGGCAGCATCCCGGATTGCCAACAGGCAGGTTGATGATTTAGATCATGCCTGGAGCGAACAGTTACCTTCGTTTCTATATACAGATCTGACTATCACATTGAAGCGAAATCATAAAAAGTTTACAGGATCATGGGCTGTTCAGATTAAAAACATGCTGAATCATCGTCCTGTCGTCGGATATCGATACGATTCGTATAGCAAACAGATTGAAGAAATTCTTCCGATGGGAATTGTTCCCTCAATTGGTTATAAGATTGAATTCTAATGCAGGGTAAACCCTTCATACTTGACAGATAGGGTGATTGGCCAGTGATGAGTGTTAATAAGCAAAGCCTTCGCCGGAAATAGCGGAGGCTTTGCTTTAATAACAATATGAATGGTGTTCTTACAGAACAGAAGAGAGAAATCTTTCAGCTTCGATTGCAGCCATACAACCAGAACCGGCAGCAGTAATAGCCTGGCGATAGTGATGATCCTGTACGTCACCGGCAGCGAAAACTCCCTCTACACTTGTTTGGGTTGTGCCTGGTTTTGTTACGATATATCCAGTCTCATCAAGATCAATATGTCCCTTGAAAATATCAGAGTTTGGTGAATGACCTATGGCAATAAATAATCCGTCAATATCAATTTGTTTTGACTCTCCGTTAGTTACGTTCTCGATAATAATGCCATTGGCGCTTTTCATGAATCCCTGTTTTTCGCCAACAATCTCTTTTATTCGGCTGTTCCAGATTATTTCAATATTCTTGGTATTAAACACCTTAGCCTGCATGGCTTTTGATGCACGAAATTCATCCCGACGGTGTATCATGTAGACTTTTGATGCCAGTTTGGCAAGATAAGTTGCCTCTTCACAGGCGGTATCTCCTCCACCTACAATGGCAACCACTTTGCCTCGATAAAAATAACCATCGCAGGTGGCGCAAGCCGATACGCCGGAACCCATGAATTCTTGTTCTGATGGGATTCCAAGCCAACGTGCCGAAGCACCTGTAGCTATAATGATACTTTCGGCTTCAATAGTTTTGCCATCATCTGCTTTGCATATGAAGGGACGTTTTGAAAAATCAACTTCGGTAATGCTTCCCCAGCGTGTTTCTGCACCAAAACGTTCAGCCTGGGCTTTCAGGTCTTCCATTAATTCGGGTCCGGTAATTCCTTTGGGATAGCCCGGGAAATTGTCCACTTCGGTTGTAATGGTGAGCTGTCCACCTGGTTGGATGCCTTGATAAATGAGTGGTTTCAGGTCAGCACGTCCTGTATAAATAGCAGCAGTATATCCGGCTGGTCCGGAGCCAATGATCAGACATCTTTGTTTTTCAGTGTTTTCATTCATGGGTTTGTAGTTTTGATATGTAAAATTTTGTATGTTTGGATAAAGTTATGTCAAAAATTATTCCCCAGGCATTCAATCCATTGAAATGGACAGAATGGCAGAATACTGTCCTGTAAAAGTACGTAATCCCGATGACACCTTTGCAGGTCGCAGGCAATAAGGTACTACTTTTTGAAGATTATTCCAGCTGATTTGTTCCTAGAGAGTATGTGTTTTAGCAATTAGGGTTCGAGGGTTGCAAATTGAAATTAATATACCAAAGCTCTTCAAACAGATGGTTTATCAGCTTTAAGTTCATAGCGTGCAAATTGATAGTTGATGTTGCTTATAACTATTTTCCATTGCATTGATATTTTACTTACCTTGCGCCGCTTTTAACTATTGTTTTACACACAAATATATTTGATCCAATCTGCGTGACTGTTGCCAACATGGATGACTGTCAGTAAGATTGAACAATGTTACTTTTGAACTTTGACCTAATTTTCACATGAGACGTTTATCCATTTTAACTATTCTGGCTATTATACTAATGGCCTCCATTTCAGTTTTCGCGCAGGAACGTTCAGTGCGTAAGGCTGTATATTTCAGAGAAACAAAACCCTTGCGTGATATGCAGCCTGTATTACCAGGTCAGCGCGACAGATCATGGAAAGACAAGATGATCCAGAACCGGACACTCGAGGATTTTCGAAAAGATTTTGTCAGGCATTCTCCTGCCGTTGAAGACCAGATTTGGCAACGTACCATGGGTGTTGACCAAAGCCGTGCCCCTTCCGTAAATTTTGATGGTGTGGGAAATGTAAATGGAGTTTTGCCTCCTGATACGCAGGGTGATGTTGGTCCTAATCATTATTTTCAGATGGTTAATTTATCATTTGCAATCTGGGATAAACAAGGTAACTTGCTATACGGACCAGTGGATAACAGTACTCTATGGCAAGGATTTGTTGGTGCCTGGACAGGAACAAATGATGGTGATCCTGTGGTGCTTTATGATGAAATGGCTGATCGTTGGATGGCTAGTCAATTTGCTGTTAATACGAATAATGGCACCTATTGGGAATTGGTCGCAGTTTCAAAAAGTGGAGATCCTCTGGGTGAGTGGTACCAGTATGCTTTTCAGTTTCCATCTTTCAATGACTATCCCAAAGCTGGTATATGGCCTGATGCCTATTATTTCAGCTTTAATATGTTTGGATTCTATAACCGGGTGGCAGCCTGCGCGCTCGACCGTAATGCAATGTTAGCCGGAGATCCGAATGCCCAGATGGTACTTTTTGATTTACCTCAGAATGCCGGAGCGTGGAGTATGCTTCCTGCCGATGCAGATGGTACACCTCCATCAGAAGGAACGCCATGCTATTTTGCTTATGCAGGTAACAATACAGGACCTGGAAATGAAGATCAGATTATATTCTGGACGTTCTCTGTTGATTGGAATAATACTGCTAACTCAGTTTTTCAACAGGCATTCGCTATTAATGTAGCCCCCTTTGATATGTACTTTTGTGCTGCGCCAAGGGGCGCCTGCCTGCCTCAGAAAGGGACATCTCAGGGACTTGAAACACTCTCTGACAGGTTGATGTTCAGACTCCAGTATCGCAACATGGGAACTTATGAGGCAATGCTGACCTGCCATACTGTAAATGTTGATGGGCAGGGGCATGCAGGTGTCCGTTGGTATGAATTCCGTCGTCAGAATGCTTCCTCCGACTGGCTTATGTACCAACAGGGGACTTATGCACCTGATAGTTTACACAGATGGATGGGGTCTATTGCAATGAATGCCAATGGTGATATTGCCCTTGGTTTTTCAGTAACCGGTGAAGACAAATATCCGTCGATGCGTTATACAGGCAGGTCGGCAAATGCTCCATTGGGGGAAATGAATTTCCAGGAAATTGAGGTGGCTTCCGGAACAGGAAGTCAGAGTTCATATGGAAGATGGGGCGATTATGCAATGATGTCAGTTGATCCGGTAGATGATACTACTTTCTGGTATACAAATGAATATATCAGATCTGGATGGAAGACACGTATTGTTTCCCTTGATTTTGGCCCTCTGCCATCGCCAGTTGCCGATGCAGGCCCTGATACTACTGTTTGTAAGGGACAGCCATACGCTACTGAACCAGCAAGTGCCCAAAACTACAGGTTGCTTGAGTGGCATACTGCAGGTGATGGTTATTTTGTTAAACCAAATGATATTAAGGCAAGTTATATTAGTGGCCCCGGTGATCGTGAGGCTGAGCATGTAACTTTGTGGCTAACTTCGTTTGGGTATATTGCAGGTACAGAGAGTAGCGATACGATGGAGCTTTATTATTCCCCGGCTCCCTTATGCAATGCAGGCCCCGATACAACGATTAAATATAATTCTTATGCTCTTTTACATGGGTCAACAGTAAACAGTGACTCATTGTTGTGGACATCTTCTGGCGATGGTGTTTTCCTTGATCCCAGAGCTGCCGTTACCACCTATACACCTGGAGAGGACGATATTGCTGACGGTGCCGTAAGACTAAAATTGAGTGCATACCCTCAGGCATACTGCCCAAGTCCTGCAAGCGATCAGGTTAAAATTACTATCGATGGACCTGTTGCTCTCCCTGAAAGTATTGAAGGTCTACATCTGGATATATCACCCAATCCTGCCACTGACAGAGTTGTTTTAAAGGTGATTAATAATCGTGATTGGCCGTTAAAGCTTACTATTCAAAACGCCTTTGGTGAAGTAGTTTTCGCTCAGGTGTATGCAAATCAGGTTTCAGAATTGAATCGTGAGATTAATGTCTCAAATCTTGCTGCTGGTACCTATTTCATCTGTCTGCAGGCAGGGAAAGCTCAGATTAGCCAGAAATTATTAGTGAATTAGATTTTAAATTTATTGATCCCTTATACTTTGTACAATAAACTCTCCCGATTCATAACCGGGAGAGTTTTTTTTCGCATACATGGTTTGTTGGTTAAGATAAACCTTGTATCTTTGCAGCCGCTTTCAACAATATCTTTGTTGTTTTATTAATCGGGGTGTGGCGCAGTTGGCTAGCGTACTTGCATGGGGTGCAAGGGGTCGTGAGTTCGAGTCTCACCACTCCGACAAGTGTTCAAACAGACTATCCGGATATGGGATGGTCTGTTTTTATTTATATCTCAACGTTCATTCTATTCGGTTTTAATCAGGGATAGGTTCCACGCCAATGAGATTATTACAATAATAGTAATGACAAACAGATTAGTACTAAAATCTGCTGTTTGGAAGATTTAAATACTTGTTCCTTGTCACATGAACAAGATTTATAATAGATGATTTGCATTTCGATACTAGGTTAACCTGTTCCGAACAGAAGTAATAAATAGCCGATATATACATTTTTTGCCAGTATTCAGGCACGTAGTTCTGAGTTAATGATTGATAAAGGAGGTGATTAATTGGAAAGAAGGACATTAATTTATTTCTTATATGTATTTTGTAGTTCCTTCAAAAATTTTACTACCCAGTATGTTTAATCCTAATATTGTTATTTACGTGGCCGATGTCGGTTAATTCTTTAATTTTGCTTTTTGTACTGATATTTACTATATTGCACGAAAATTTGAACCATGCGCTTTAAAATTGTTGTAATAATTCTGTTTTCTGGATTTCTCATCTTTGGTTCATGTAGGAAATCCTATGAAAATTATGGCAAGCAGGATATTGATATTAAGACCATGTCGGATCTCAAAGTCAGTTCAACGTTTGATTATAAATCCACCAAACAAGTAAATATTACTGTGCAGTTGCCATATACTGTTGATTATTCCTCGATTAACGGAAGACTCGATTTCTATTATCTGGATGCTGATCTTCAGGAAGTCATAGTTTACACATCCGTTGCCGATAATAATGGATTTTATAATGGAAGGATAGAGGTCCCATCATACCTGGAAGGCATTTATGTGAGAAATCTATCAGGTGATTATTACATTGAATTCTCTGGTAGTTTGAAAGCTACCCTAGAAGGGGGAGTATTGAATTTCGGTTCATTTTTAGATACAATTCCACCCCTGGACTCGACTGTGGTAAAAAGTGCAACATATCGGTCATCCGGAGGTGTAAGAATTCCCCCTTTCGTATCGGGTATCAGGCATTTTAAGAGCACTACTGAGAACCTCATCCAGAATGGTGATTTTGAAATCAACGATTTTGGATCAATCGATGACTGGGAAGATCCAATGGTAGCTGATGGCCGTTGGTACGAAACAAGTTATATCGGAAATAAAATTGGAAGAGTATCCTTGTCAGGAAGCCATGTTTTGCGGTTTTCTTCTACCAATTACTGGGAATATGGTGGTGTAGCCCAACTCATTGAAGCTAATTCCGGAAACCTGATCACCTTATCAGCTGAGGTAAAATCAGCTAATAATAATGGTGTGTCATGGATTTATCTTATACCCAGGGATGTATCAGGTAACTCTCTCGCTTTTTTTACGCGAGAAATCCCGGTTGTTACAAATGTCTGGACTACATATACTGTATCTGCAACTATGCCTGCAGGAACTGTTAGTTGCCAGATTTTGCTCTGGAATGAGTTCTATTCCGGCCGCACAGTATATTTTGATAATGTTGTAGTTACAGGCCCTTCGACAGATGATGATGGAGATGGTGTTATCAATGAAGAGGATGATTACCCCAACGATCCATTGCGCGCCTATGATCTTTATTATCCTGATAATATCCAGTTCGGTTGTCTTGCATTTGAGGATAACTGGCCTCAAACCGCCGACTATGATTTGAATGACCTGGTGGTTGATTATCAATTTAAGCAAGTACTCAATGCAAATACTGCGCTTGTGGAATTATATGCCGATTTCTCAGTCAGAGCTATTGGTGCTGCATACCTGAATTCGTTTGGATTTGAAATGCCTGTACCATCATCAATAGTGCAGTCGGTTACAGGGAATGTCCTTTCTGATAATTTCATTACTACGTCATCCAATGGAACAGAATCGGGGCAAAGTAATGCTGTTATTTTTGTTACTGATAATCCAAAAAATCAATTACCCTATCCCGGGACTGGGGAGTATGTAAATACATCACCCGGTGCTCCCTGGGTTGAGCCCGATACATTGCACCTGCATATTGAATTTATTTCTCCTATTGCATTATCAGTAGCAGGGTATGCCCCCTATAATCCGTTCATCGTAGTCAACAGGATGCGTGGTAGAGAAATTCATCTTGTAGATCAGTTACCTACTGCTTTGGCTGATCCTTTATTGTTTGGAACGGGAAATGATGATTCTGAACCTTCATCCGGACGTTATTACAAGACAGTGCAGAACCTTCCCTGGGCTTTGAACATACCAGGTCATTTTGACTACCCCCTTGAACAAAATGAGATAATCAGCGGCTATCTCAAATTTGCTCCATGGGCAATGAGTTCTGGAGCTGAATATAGCGACTGGTACTTACCCAATATTTCGGGGTATAGAGATGATCAATACCTCTATAATATGCCAAGGTGATCTATTGACACTGCAATACCTTCACCCGTTATCCATTTGGATAACGGGTGTTTTTTTGAAGTATGGGAAGTATTTCTTCAGGTTATTGACAGGTGTCTCAACAAGCTTCCATGACAGGTGTGAGAGAATGAAAGTGAGGATAAAAAACGAGAAGAATGCCGTATATTTATTTGTGATCAGAATTCCAGCACGGGGTGCCAGGTAATAGTACAGATCGGGAATAAACAGATGATATACGTACATACCATAGGATACTTTCCCGAAGTAAAGAATCCACGGGTGTTGCAGAAATCCTCCTGCAAGAAAACTGAATCGCCCTGCCACAGCGTAATTTATGATGATAGCCGACATCAACACGAATAATAATTCGTCGATTAGTGCTTTATACCAGGGAATTCTGATAAAAAGGAATAACAGCAGTGTATACACCGCGATTGATCCCCAGACTATGAAAGGGTTTAACAATTTTTGAACAACAGGCTTTTCTTCGCTGTGCATCCATGCTAACAGTGCACCCAGTCCAAGAGCATACATACAAGAAATGATAAGGTAAGAACCAGCCATCCAGTTGCCTGGAAAGTAAAAGTGTATATATAGTTTCGATGCAACAGAGATAATAATAGTGGCAAGAATGACTCTGAGAAGATATTTCCGGTTAACAAATAACATCAGCCAGGGCCAGAAAAGGTAAAACTGTTCTTCAACGGCTAACGACCAAAAGTGATTGAAATTGCCAATATACAGGTTATGGACTGATTGGTAAATATTGGACGTGTAAGTCACCAGCCAGGGGAAATAGGTTCTGGCACCAGGATAATTAATCAGAACCAGGAAAATGATTGTCAGATAATAGATTGGAAATATACGCAGAAACCGGCGAATATAAAACTGTCTTAACAGCATCGTTTTATTTCGATCTGCCAAATCGTATTTTTTTCTATTAACAAGTAAGATTCTGGTGATCAGAAAACCGGATAGTACAAAAAACAGTGTCACCCCATGAACAAACTGTATACTGGTTGCGATGATACTGGTCATTTGCCATTGCAACCAATGAGCCACCATAACCATAAAAATGGCGATGAAACGGAGACCATCAAGCTGTAACTGATAATCGGTATTTTGTTCTTTTTTAATTGACATAACTCAGTCAATTTTCAACTTTAGATATGAAGCAATTGCTTGAGCCGCTTCTCCGGCTTTCATGGGTATTTGCAGTAACGTGGTCTGAAAACTGAAATTGCTTTGCTGCGGATTGATCTCAATAATAAATGCCCCGTGTGCTTTTGCTTCCTGGGGAATTAGTGCTGCAGGGTATACTTCACCAGTTGTACCGATAATTAGCAATACGTCGCATTGACGTGCAGCTTCGAAAGACAGTTGGTAGGCTTCTCCCGGAATGGCCTCACCAAAGAAAATGAAATCGGGTTTGAGTATTCCATTGCATTGCATGCAATGAGGTACTGCCTGAGAAAGAAATTCATTATTAGCAGGATAGAAAGTGCCACATTTCAGGCAGGTAAGTCTTGCGCTGTTTCCATGAAAGCAGTGTACCGTTTTACTCCCGGCTTGTTGGTGAAGACTGTCAATATTCTGTGTAATGGTAGCCTTAAGTATCCCCTTTTCTTCAAGGTGAGCCAGAAGCCGATGGGCAGCATTAGGCCGTGCTTTATTAAAATGGGTATAGAAGATCTCTTTAATTACCGGCCAGCATAGCTCAGGATGTTGAATGAAGTATTCAATTTCAAGTGTTTTAGGGTTATATCGGTTCCATAATCCGTCCTCTCCCCTGAAAGAAGGTATTCCGCTTTCAACGGATATACCCGCACCTGTAAAAGCAACAAGATGTTTGGCATGTATTATTTTTTCTGCCGCTTCAGTAATTATTTCCGTATGCTTTATCCCGGATGACATAAGGTGTCGAATTTTGTGCGAAGGTAATGATTTTAGATTTTAAGCCCTGTTTATCCAGGGGGTATTCGCTGTTTTGCTCATAGACAGGTCAGAATCCCATTCCGGAAAGCTCCTAAAAAGTTATCTTTGCCCATCCTGAATATCTCATAATTTAAATATATGCTACATTTTTCGAAGGCCTTCTTTACAGTTATCTTTTTGATTGGTGTAAGCGTTATCAGCGCGCAATCACAAGATCTTTCCCTTGAGTCTATCTTTAAAACCAGATCCCTGACTACAAAGGGTGTTTCCGGAATTTCGCCCATGTCTGATGGCAAACGTTATACCCGCCTGTTGAATGATACACTGGTCGTTTTTTCCTACAAAACCGGCAAAAGAAATGGTTGGCTGGCTACGGGAAAGGAGATGATAACCTCATCTGGCGATACCCTTTCACTTCGTTCTTATACACTCAGCCCCGATGAGAAGAAAATGATAATACCTACCATGACTGAGAGTATATACCGACATTCAACCCAATCGGAATTTTATATATGGGATTGTACCGCGAGAAGATTAACCCGCTTAAGTGAGAACGGTAAACAACGGCTTGCTGAATTTTCACCTGATGGTAACAAAGTAGCATTTGTGCGAAATAATAATTTGTTCGTCAGGGATTTGATTTCGAATACTGAAAGTGCAATTACAACAGACGGAGTTGATAATTCTATCATCAATGGTACAACTGATTGGGTTTATGAGGAAGAGTTCGGTTTTACCAAAGGATTTTATTGGTCACCCGACGGCACAAAGATTGCCTGGCTTCGTTTTGATGAAACAGCCGTGCCGGAATTTTTATTAACTATATACGGCGACCTTTACCCTTCAAATCAAAAGTATAAGTATCCCAAAGCAGGAGAGAACAACAGTATTGTTTCGGTTCATGTGTATGATATGACTTCAGGTATTGTTACAACTATTGAGGTTGGAGATAATCCTGATCAGTACATTCCACGGATTCAATGGAGCAATCAAAAAGGGCAGCTTGCCGTTCAAAGGTTAAACCGTCTGCAGAATAAACTTGAACTTTTGCTGGCTGATGTTACATCGGGTAAATCAAAAGTGATTTTTACCGATGAGAATAGTGCTTACGTACAGATAACTAATGATCTGACTTTCGTTCCCGGAACTGACCAGTTCCTTTTGACAAGTGAACGGGATGGGTTCAATCATATCTATTTAGGCGATTCAAAAGGAAATTTGCATCAGTTAACAAAAGGTGAATGGGATGTTGCCGGTATTAAGGGATTCGATCCTGTCAGACGATTAGTCTGGTTTGATGCTGCTATTTACGGACCAGTAAACCGTGATATTTGTCATGTTAATCTGGAGGGGAAGATTGAGGTTATTACAGATCAACGTGGTTGGAATACTTCTGATTTCAATAGCGATTTTTCATACTTTATACATAACTGGAGCGATATGAATAACCCGCCTGTAATTTCGGTAAAAGACCGGGATGGTAAAACTATCCGAATTCTGGAAGATAATGCAGACCTGAAGGAGAAGATCGAATTGTATAAGCTCAGGAATAGAGAACAGTTTTCAATGAAAACAGCGGAAGGGATTGAATTGAATGGCTGGATGATTAAACCGGATGGTTTTGATCGGTCGAAACAATACCCTGTGTTAATGTATGTATATGGAGGCCCCGGCTCGCAAACAGTTAGAAATAGCTGGGATCGGGGACAGTTGTGGTATCAGTATCTCGCCAGGGAGGGCATCCTCGTTGTTTCAGTCGATAACCGGGGTACTGGTTTCAGGGGAAATGATTTCAAGAAAATGACCTATCTGCAACTTGGCAAATATGAGACTGAAGACCAGATTGAGGTGGCGAAGTGGCTTCTAAAGGAGGGTTACGCTCAGCCAGGTAAAATTGGCATTTTCGGTTGGAGTTACGGCGGGTATATGTCGTCACTTTGTATGACCCGCGGTGCAGAAGTTTTCAATACCGGTATTGCTGTAGCTCCGGTAACAAACTGGCGCTACTATGATAATATTTATACCGAACGTTTCATGCGTACTCCTCAGGAAAACCCCTCTGGATATGATGATAATTCTCCGATTAACCATGTTGACAAGCTGAGAGGAAACTTCCTGCTTATTCATGGTATGGCCGATGATAATGTACACTTTCAGAATTCTGTTGATCTGGTTACTGCACTGGTAAATGCAGACAAAGATTTCGATTCGGAGTTTTACCCAAACTCAAATCATGGTATCTATACCGGAAGAAATACTACATTTCATCTCTACAGGAGGATGACTAATTTTCTTATTAAGCACCTTAAAGACTAATAGTTAGTAGGGTGTCTGATGTTAAAATAACTGCACTCTTTTTTTTTATTTGTAATTCATTGCGATGCTGACCTGATTTCTTTTGGCGTTATCATGAAAAAGATAACTTTGTAAAAAAATTTAAGAACATTGTTATGAATATTACTTCTTTTGATTATTTAAGAATGAAATCGTTGTTTTTCAGTATTCTGATTGGTGTTGCCCTTTCTATATCTGCTGCCGCTCAGGAGAACAGAATGATTGAATTCCCTGTTCCGCCACGTGCCCCGGGTCAGACAGATGTGCTTCAGTTGGCTTGTGAACCTTTGGATACGGTAAGAATTGCCTTCATAGGTCTTGGGATGAGGGGAAGCGATGCTGTAGCACGTTATATGAATATAGAAGGGGTTAAGGTAGTTGCCTTATGTGATGTCGATTTCTGGAAGGTAGATGAATGCCAGAAGATACTGCTGAAAAGTGGCAGGCCGGCAGCAGCATCCTATACAAAACCAACCGACTGGCAAACTGTTTGCAGCAGAAATGATGTGGATCTGGTCTATGTTTGTACTCATTGGCAGCTTCATACTCCCATCGCAGTCTATGCAATGCAACATGGAAAGCATGTGGCTGTTGAGGTACCTGCAGCTTTAACAGTTGAAGATTGCTGGAAGCTGGTCAATACTGCCGAAGTTACCCGTCGTCACTGTATGATGCTGGAGAATTGCTGCTATGATTTTTTTGAAATGGCTACATTGAATATGGCGCAAAAAGGTTTCTTTGGTGAGGTGATGCATTGTGAAGCGGCTTATATCCATGATCTCCGCTGGCTGCAATTCGATGAGAAAAATGGTTACTGGGATATGTGGCGTCTGCGTTATAATACATCCCACACGGGAAACCCTTATCCTACACACGGACTAGGTCCGGTTTGCCAGATATTGAATATTCACCGTGGTGATAAGATGGATTACCTTGTGTCAATATCAACCAGCCAGGTGGGAATGACTGCCTATGCAAAGGAAAAATTTGGTGAGAATTCTCCGCAGTCATTGGTTGATTATAAGCTGGGTGACATGAACACCACCCTGATAAGAACTGCACGGGGAAAAACCATCATGCTTCAGCATGATATTACCAGTCCCCGTCCATATAACAGGATTCATATGGTAAGTGGTACGAAAGCGTTTGCTCAAAAGTACCCCGTTCAGGGTATTGCCATGGAACCCAATGCCCATTCTTTTGTAAAACGAGAGATTATAGATTCATTACTAAATGTATATGAGCATCCGTTTGCGCGGGAAATAGGTGAGCAGGCGCGAAAAGTTGGTGGCCACGGTGGTATGGATTTTATTATGGATTACCGTCTGATATACTGTCTCAGGCATGGACTACCGCTCGATGAAGATGTATATGATGCAGCTGAGTGGTCTTGTATAACAGAATTGTCGGAGAAATCGGTATTGAATGGCTCCGCCCCGGTTCAGATACCCGACTTTACACGGGGTACGTGGGATAAGTTGAAAGGACTGGAATTTAAAAAGTAAATTTTGTCGTGTTATAAAAACCGTTGCTTTCTTAAAGCAACGGTTTTTATATTGGCATAATTTACCCGGGATACTCAACCCGGATATGGTAAATATGCATTAACTGATTTTTAAGTATCTTCTTGGCAAGTGTAATATCTTTCAGTGTGATGGCTGCATTGTCAAACTGACCTGCCTGAGCCTGGCCGTCGATTACTTTCTCAACCAGGGCTGATATCTTTTCTTCATCAGGTTTTACAAGGCTTCTTGATGCAGCTTCGACAGAGTCGGCCATCATCAGTACACAGGTTTCTTTATTGAAAGGAATAGGCCCATGATATGTAAAAACAGACTCATCTATCTCTTCATCGGGATAATCCCGTTTTTGCAGTTGGTAGAAGTATTCTGTCTTCCTTGTGCCATGGTGGGTTCGTATAAAATCTATTATCTGGTCAGGAATACGTGATTTCTTGGCTTTTTTAATCCCTCTGATTACATGGCTTGTAATAATAGCTGCACTTTCCTCGTAGGTGAGTTCTGAATGCGGGTTGAAACCGGTAACCTGGTTCTCAATGAAGTAAATAGGCATCTCTATTTTGCCAACATCATGGTATAAGGCGCCAGCCCTGACAAGCCTTGGGTTTCCACCAATCACCTGTATTACCTCTTCGGCAAGATTGGCTACCTGCAGGGAGTGCTGAAAGGTTCCGGGAGCACGACGGGCCAGTTCACGAAGAAGCCCGGTATTGGTGTCGGAAAGTTCAAGCAGCGTAACATCAGTTACGTAACCAAAAGTTTTCTCAAATATGTAAATCAGCGGGTAAGCAAGCAGGATGAGGAATGCACTTGCCCCGAACATGACAAATTTGCCTGTTTGCATTCCCTGAACAGACCCTTCCTGAATAAGAAAATTCCCAATGTAAACGAGCGAATATACCAGAAAGACCATCATTGCCGAAAAGACGAACTGCGATCTGCGCTGGAAATTAACTACACTGAAAATAGAAATGATACCCGCAATGAATTGCAGGAATACAAATTCAAACCCGTTTGGAACCATGAATCCAATCAGGATGATGGTAATGATATGAACATAAAGAGCGAGCCTTGAGTCGAAGAAAACCCGCATGATGATTGGCACCAGACAAATCGGAACTACATAAATGTAATTGGGATTGGAACGGAGTAATAAAGAGGTTGAACCAATCATCATAAAGATCAGCAACAGGATCAGGCTGGTTCGCTTTGAATCTTCAAATACATCCCGCCGGAAAAAATAGAGAAAGAATATCAGGACGGAGATACTAATGGCTACTAACAAAATCTGACCAGCCAGAATAAATGCAAATCTTGATGATTCGCCAAGCTGTGATTCATAATCCCGGCGAAGGGATTCTAATATCATGAAAGATTCGTTGTTGACCACTTCACCCTGGCTGATCACTTTTTCTCCTGCCTGAACCATCCCCCTTGTTCCTGAAATCTCTGACAATTGCTCTTCAAGGTCACGTTTGCTGAAATCAGCATCATACAACAGATTTGGTTCAGGTAGGTTTTCAAGTATCTTAACTAATTTTTCATCGCCATCAAGTTGATTAACTTTCAGTTGTTTGTTGATATATTCGAATGACTGAGGTATTGTCATGACATTTTCCAGGCTTTTTCTGATAGCAGTATTGTGCCTGATAACGATTATCTGATCCTGATGCCCGGGTACTTTACTGGCCGATGCCAGACTTATAATACCTTTTTCGAATATGGTGTCAGACAATGCCATAGCAACCTGGTGGATCGTTCTGTTCTGGTTATTGAGAAGTTCGTTTTCCTGATTAACCGGATAAACCTGGTTGAGTTGCTGGATCAGAAAATGCTGTTTGGTGGATTTAATTGTTGTATCGAGCCGGTAATAGGGGAGGGCTGCTTTCTTCACAGCTGCCCGTTCCCGCTCAACCTCTTCCGGATTTTTTAATATCGCGAAATCAAAAGGGGCTACCAGGTTTTCGTGCATCCATGGTTTCCCTTTCCTGAACTCATACTTGAATTTGCCCTCGCGCGGGAAAACTGAAATGATGAGAACCATCATCAGCAAATACATCAGTACTCTGGTATAGAGCGGGGTCTGATTTCGAAGTGTTTCTCCCAGCTTCATAATTGGTTATTTGCAGCTAATATACAGATTTTGGCAATTTAATATACAACTGCTCCACGATCCCCCCTTTGATTCGTGTTGAGAAATCTTAATAAAATTTTAGAAGAGAAGCCTGATTAACTTTCAGATTCAAATAGCAACTGGTAATAACGCAACCCTGTTTCTTCATCTACACCCCTCTTAATACGAGCCCGGTCACCATGAATATAGATGTGGAAATTCTTATCGAGCTTTACTACACTTTTCATTCCTCTTGCTTCTTTTTTTACTGCCTGATCAGACAGGTTGAACTCATCCGGAATATCAACCGCATATTCTTCCGAGAACTTTTCACAGTAATTGTTGAAGGTTTGCATTACTTCAGGTTGTAGCATTACTTTTTGATTAAAATCGTCGAGCGAAAAAGTCTCTTCTTCTTTAAAATAGCTTAGCGACCGGTTGAGCATATCGGCCTGGTCGGCTTTCGATACTTCAAATGTCTGCGGTAGCTCTTCGTTGATGAACTTCTTGCACATGGTCATTGTATGGCTCGTGTGGCTATATGCATCACTTCGCATCCTGAGTCCAAGAAACCCATCGATCCAATAAAGGGCATCTGCTCCACGGTTGGTGTTATCTACCACTGAAACGATATAGCCGTTCTCACGCTCAAGGTTGAATATTAAACATCCTTTATCAAGTTTGTTGATGTTAAATCCGGCATCGCTTTCCACGGCCATCTGGTTGCCATTGGCATAAACTTTCAGATAGGTGTCTTTATTCTCAGATTTAAATAGTCCTATTGCATCAACTTCTTCTCCTTCTAATTGGCATTCGCGAAAATACGCTACATAAAATTCCCCGTCTTTGATCTTGGGATGGGTCGATTGTTCAAATAACCATTCTGCCAGTTTCCTCGACTGTTCAACAAATGTATCTGGATCATCGAAAATTGTTGATACCGATTTGAAAACCTCATTCTCTTCCAAATGGTCATCATGCCAGAGATTGTAGTACTGTTCATTTTTAAATGGCGAAAGGAAATAGGTCTGAAGAAGGCTTTTAATGGCTTCGCCAGGAGAAAACACTCCATTTGTGAGAAGAAGGCTTTCTCCATTGGCTTTGTTTCCAATATGATGCACTGTGAGCAGATCGAGTAGAGCTTGCATTTGTAATTTATAACGTGAGGTTTTGTCTGGCAAAAATAGGCGATTTAACTGAAGGATTTAACGGAAAGAAGTGATTTCACGGCTACCTGAAAAATAGCCCCGCATTTGACCATGTATCTGTTAAAAATAACTGGTTGACTCATGAAAGCATTGTGAACTGATTTGGCTCTTTCGAATTGTCCTTCCTGATTGAGTGGTCGGGCGGTGGGCCAAGTCTCTTCTGATCAAAATGAGAAAGGAATCCCCGCACAGGCACGGGTTTTGTATGGGTTAACTTCATATTTAATAGAAAACAATCCGGAAACCGAACGGTGTTCAAACGAAAGCTGACCGGGCCCGCACGGTCAGTCTACGGTTGATCTACGGTTAGTCTACGGTCGAACTACGGTTGAATGTAGTAAGCAATTCGACTTTTCGGCTCTTTTGTCCGAATGATTGTAACCTGAAAGGGAGAGATCTGTTAGATTGATATTTCTTTCCGATTACCCGTTCAGGGTTTAACAGTTAGGATACCACTTTAATAAACCTCATAGTAATGAAATTCCACGATGGGTTTATTTACCAATACTTATAATCATCTGTAATAGTGTTGTGAACAGAAATCTACGATATTACTATTTTTATGCTGCCTTTTGATTCACAGGTATTTGATGTGTTGTTATTTTTTTTAATAAGCACCCGGAGATGCATGGGATGATTTCAGTTAAACCAATCAGGTACTATTGCCATCAGAATGATTCCGGTGCCAAATCACATTGCGCGTTAATATCTTGTTTTGGCTTCCCAGGATTGGAGATTTAAAAATATCTTTGCAGCTTAGCAACATAAACTTGAGATCAATCAATGGGTGCTCTTTTAATTACTGGTTAATCAAGATATCATGATCACTATACATCCACTTACAGACCTATCAATTGCCGAAATTCACCATTGTTTTGAAATGGCATTTATTGATTATGCTGAGCCATTCGACCTGTCAGTCAGTCAATTGAAATATATGATCGAACGGAGAGGATATGCACCTGAACTCTCTTTTGGAGCATTCAGCGACAGGGTTCTTGCAGGGTTTACGTTAAATGGATGCGGAACCTGGAACGGGGAGAAAACGGTTTATGATACTGGTACCGGGATGGTTAAGGAATTCAGAAAAAAGGGATTGGCAACGAGGTTGTTTAACGAATCTCTCCCTGTCCTTCGGGAAGCCGGTGTTAAACAATACCTTCTTGAAGTGATCAGGACAAACCAGGGTGCCTATGATTTGTATCTGAAAGCAGGGTTTTTGGTTACACGACAGTTTGAATATTATGTGATGCCTTATAACCAATTACGGTTTAATAATTTCCTGATGGATGGCCTTTCAATTACTGAAATTAGTGATCCCGACCAGGAAATTCTCATCTCATTTCAGGATTTCATGCCTTCGTGGCAAAATTCATTTGCAGCTATCAGCAGAAAGTCTGGAAGTTTTAAAATTTATGGTGCCTTTTATGATAACAGGCTGGTTGGTTATGGTATGATCGAAACACATACGGGTGATATTCCGCAGCTGGCAGTTGCAAAAGATTTTCGTCGTCGGAAGGTAGCTACAATTTTATTTAACCAGATGCTTCGGGAGGTTAATCCGCCGGCAGTCAGGTTCATTAATATTCAGCAAGATTACGAACCATTTAATCGTTGGGTTCTGTCGCTTGGATTGAAGGCGGGTTATGGACAGTATGAGATGATGATGAAACTTTAACCGTTTTTCTTCGTTGTTTGTGTCACTATATCGAAAAATGAATTTGAATGAGTGAAAGATCATGGCTTTCGATTGGCGATTTTGTTGATTTGGTTTACAAGATCAGGTTAAAAGGCTATTTTGCCTTACTTAACCGGTTTAGTTTATCAGGGCAGGCCAGAGTGAAGGCTAAGTGGAACCACGTTGAGAGCGAATCGGATTTCTGGAGTATAGCTGAGGTTCGACAGCGGTGGAATGTGAAATGCACGGGAGACCCTGACCTGGGTTATGAAACCTACCTGTGTGAAAAGTATTTCGAAAACCGTTCAGGTTTAAGCCTGCTTTCAGTTGGTTGCGGGGCAGGTACGCATGAACAGCGTTTTGCCGGTCATAAAGCGTTTAGTCGTATTGTCGGGATTGATGTTGCCGAGAATCAGATTAATGAAGCCCGTGAGAATGCACGCAGGATGAGCAATGTGAGCTATCTTACAGGCGATTTTACCACTGCTCTTTTTGATAAGGAGAGTTTTGATGTTATCCTGTTTAATTCAAGCCTTCATCATTTCCGTGAGGTTGATAAGCTTTTGGAGAATCGGGTCAGGCCTTTGTTGAAAAAAGACGGGTTTCTTATCATCTTCGAGTATGTTGGTCCTGACAGGCTGCAATGGACTTCTGAACAACTGCGCTTTGCAAATGCTCTCCTCGAAACTATTCCATCTGACTTTCGCAGACGTTGGGGAACACAAACTGTGAAGAAACGAATCTATCGGCCCGGGTGGCTCCGGATGCAACTGATCGATCCATCCGAAGCAGTCGACTCTTCTTCTATTCTTCCAGCAATTCACAAACATTTTAAAACTGTTGAGGAAAGAAAAATAGGGTCTGATATTATCCATATCCTTTTAAAAGATATAGCCCATCATTTCATCTCAGATAATCCTGAGGGCAAACTTATTCTGAGATACCTCTTCGATGAAGAAGATCGGTACATGGACGTAACGGGCAGAAGTGACTATATTTTTGGTCTTTATCAAAATTCGCGATGAAAGCCATACGGGAGTTTCCATTGAAAGGGAGCTAAAATCGCCGTATCTTTGCTGAAAATATTACCTACGTGCATTTCTCAGCATTCAATTTTCATGAGGCATTGAACGAAAGCCTTGAAACTATGGGCTTCGAATCGGCTACCCCTATTCAGGAACAAGCAATCCCGATAATACTTGATAACAAAGATCTTATTGCCTGTGCACAAACGGGGACCGGGAAAACAGCTGCATTTTTACTCCCTGTGTTGAACAAGTTGTGTGAAAGTCCGGTAGAGACTACCAATACCCTTATCATTGTTCCAACCCGCGAGCTGGCACTGCAGATCGATCAGGTTCTTCAGGGGTTTTCTTATTATACCCCTGTAAGTTCCATAGCTATCTATGGAGGAAGTGATGGTTCTGTATTCGATATTGAGAGACGTGCGCTGGAAACACAGGCAAATATTATAGTTGCTACACCGGGCCGGCTTATGGCTCACCTGAATATGGGGTATGTAAAATTCGACAACCTCAGACATTTAATTCTGGATGAAGCTGATCGGATGCTTGACATGGGTTTCGTCGATGATATTATCAGGATAAGCAGTTATTTGCCAAAAGAAAGACAAACTTTGATGTTTTCGGCTACAATGCCCCCGAAGATCAGGGAGTTGGCTAAGAAGTTACTGATTGATCCACAGCAGATTAATATTGCCATGTCGAAACCTGCTGAGGGAGTACTTCAGGCTTGTTATATGGCCGAGGACAACCAGAAAAATACCCTGATCAGGAATCTGCTGACAGGAAAAGAATATCTGAGCGTACTGATTTTTAGTGGAACCAAATTAAGGGTTAAGGAGCTTGTAAAAGAGCTAAAGCATGCAAGATTATCAGTAGGAGCTATTCATTCTGATCTTGAGCAGGTTGAAAGAGAGGATATTCTGCGTCAATTCAGAAATCATGACATCAAAATACTGGTTGCTACCGATATTCTCTCCAGGGGGATTGATATAGAGGATATAGGGTTGGTTATAAACTACGACGTGCCTGGTGATGCTGAAGATTACGTGCACAGGGTAGGGCGTACTGCCCGGGCAGAGGCCACAGGAGTTGCCATCACTTTTGTTAACCATCGCGACCGTCAGAAATTTAAGCGAATAGAGGAACTCATCGAGATGAAAGTACACCGATTGCCGTTGCCTGTCGATATCGAGGCTCCTCATCCGGTTGCCCCGGCACGTAATGATAGCCGCCGTCCCCGGCCAAAAGGAAGACGGTAAGATGCTTTTGGTTAATTTTATGAAATATATATGTTGAAATAGAATATTCCACCTGACAGGAGTTTACCTGAAAACAGAAATAAGCCAAGTTATATTAAGATAATAATTCCAACTGTTAATTATGAAAATCCTGATTCGAAACATAGGCCAGCTGGTCAATACTGAAACAGTTCCCGTTGCCTTCAGGGCGGGTAAAGAGATGTCAACTCTTCATAATATAGAAAATGCATGGTTGTTGACCGATGGAGACCGGATAGCAGGATTCGGCCCCATGAATACCATTGAAACCATTTTGCCCGGGTTGGAAGAAGAGGATAATTTAATTGAAATTGATGCCACCGGAAGGCTGGTCTTTCCGTCTTTCTGCGATTCCCATACGCATCTGGTATACGCCGGAAGCCGGGAAATTGAATACATTGATAAGATTAAGGGGTTATCATATGAAGAGATATTCGAGCGGGGCGGAGGTATTATGAACTCTGTAAAGCGATTGCATGATGCGTCAGAGGATGAACTCGTTGAGCAGGCTCTTGACAGGTTAAATGAAATCCTTATGTATGGTACAGGTGCCGTTGAGATTAAAAGTGGGTACGGACTGTCAACCGAGGATGAATTAAAGATGTTAAGGGTAATCAAAAAACTTAAGGAGATTTCACCTGTCACCATCAGGGCTACTTTTCTTGGCGCACATGCTGTACCTGCTGAATATAAAGGCCGACCGCACGAATATGTTGATGTAATCATCAACGAGATGATCCCGATGGTTGCAGCTGAGGAGCTTGCTGATTATATTGACGTGTTCTGTGATAAAGGGTTTTTTACCCCGGAGGATACAGACCGTATCCTGATGGCAGGCCTTAAGTATGGTCTCAGGCCAAAAATTCATGCCAATGAACTCGACTACAGCGGTGGAATTCAGGTAGGGGTGAAGTATAATGCACTTTCGGTCGATCACCTTGAATATACAGGTGATGAGGAGATAGCAGTATTAAAAGATTCTGAAACGATGCCAACTATACTTCCCGGTGCTGCATTTTTTCTCAATATGGTACATGCTCCTGCCAGGAAGATGATCGATGCCGGTCTGCCGGTAGCTTTTGCCAGCGACTTTAATCCAGGATCTTCGCCTTCCGGTAATATGCAACTCGTCCTTTCCATGGCATGCATTCAATATCGTCTGCTTCCCGAAGAGGCTGTCAATGCTACAACGCTTAATACTGCCTACGCGATGGGTTTGAGTGATGAACTGGGGTCGGTTGCTGTCGGAAAGCGTGCAAACCTATTTATTACAATACCTGTACCAAATATTGAGTTTATGCCTTATGCTTTCGGAAGTAACAAAATAGAACGTGTCATCCTGAACGGAGAGCTCTATTAAATATTTTTTAACAGAACAGAATTTCAACCGGTAATTATTCTGATAATTACTGGTTTTTTTATTGCAATCGTTTTAGGACAAAGTAATCACAATGTGAGATTATATAAACAAACCAGCAAGTTGTATTTAAGGTGGCTTGTTTTGGCCTTTGGGTTATCTTTGCAATAATTAATCATAAGTGTATTATCATGGCCACAACTTACCGAAACCTAAAGCTGGTGAAAGACGATCCCTGGCTCGAACCTGTTGCCCAGGATGTTTGGATGCGATACGAGCGTTACCAAAATAGACTGAAGCAAATTGAATCAGAATTCGGATCGCTTACAAGGTTTGCTACTGCTCATGAATATTTCGGGATTCATTTTGATAAGGGTACAGATTCCTGGGTGTATAGAGAGTGGGCTCCCCGCGCCCGCGATCTGTATTTTTTTGGCGACTTTAACAACTGGCATCGTCATGGCAACCGCATGAACCGCCTCGATAACGGGGTATGGGAAATAGTTCTTCCACGCGTGCAGTATCCCGGATTTGTACATGGCAGTCTGGTAAAAGTACTGGTTCATGGTGAAAACGGCTGGAATGAAAGAATCCCGGTCTACATTCGTCGAGTTGTTCAGGATGTGGAAACCAGTGATTTCTCGGGCCAGGTATGGTTCCCGCCTGTACCGTTTGATTGGGGTGGACGTGATCGGTTTAATCTGAAGTCGATAGGGGAACTATATATCTATGAAGCACATATTGGTATGTCGGGTGAAACACCTGAACTGAGTACCTATAGCTTTTTTACACGGGAAATCCTTCCCCGGATTAAAGCCGGGGGATACAATGCCATTCAGTTAATGGCTATAGCTGAACATCCTTATTATGGTTCGTTTGGATATCATGTTGCCAATTATTTTGCTCCTTCTTCGAAATTTGGTACACCTGAAGACTTGAAGTGTCTTATCAGGGCTGCTCACAATATGGGAATCGCGGTAATCATGGATATTGTCCATTCTCATACAATAAAGAACTATAACGAGGGTTTGAATGATTTTGACGGTGCTGATGGGTTATACACGCATGCTGGAGCACGTGGAGATCATCCACACTGGGGAAGCCGTCTATTTGATTACGGGAAGCTTGAGGTTATCCGTTTTCTTTTGTCTAATCTTCGCTACTGGATGCAGGAATTCCATTTTGATGGTTTTCGTTTTGACGGAGTTACTTCTATGCTATACCATCACCATGGTTTTGTTGATTCAAGTTTTTGGAACCAGCAGACTTATTTTACCGACGGGGTGGAGTGGGATGCTCAAACCTACTTGCAACTGGCCAACAGGTTGATACACCGTATTCGCCCCGATGCTGTTTCTATTGCTGAAGATGTAAGTGGGATGCCCGGAATAGGGTCTCCGCTTAAAGACGGCGGGCTGGGTTTTGATTACAGGCTTGGCATGGGGCTGCCTGATTATTGGATACACCAGCTCACGCAGGTAAGAGATGAGGATTGGAGTATGCATGAAATGTTTCAGGCACTTACTAACAGGAAATGGGATGTCGGAACTGTAGCGTATTGTGAGTCGCACGATCAGGCTATGGTTGGCGATAAAACTATTGCCTTCAGGCTGATGGATCAGGAGATGTACTGGAAAATGGGTGAACATGATCAGAGTACTATTATTGAGCGTGGTATTGCGTTGCATAAAATGATTCGTCTGGTAACCCTCTCACTGGGTGGAGATGCCTGGCTAAATTTTATGGGTAATGAATTTGGCCATCCCGAATGGCTTGATTTTCCACGTGAGGGGAATGGATGGAGTTACTGGTATGCTCGTCGTCAGTGGTCACTTGTTGATAAACCTGGTTTAAAATACCGTCAATTGTTGGAATTTGACAGAGCCATGATCGCCCTGTCGGCAAAATATCAATTGCTTCGAGGTGGTTATCCAACATTACTGAACCTGGATGAATTGAATAAGACACTAGTATTTGAACGTGCCGGACTTATATTCGTCTTCAATTGGCACCCTGCTGCTTCGGTTCCTGATTACGAGTTTACAGTACCTGAACGTGGTGATTATCAATTACTGCTTTCGAGCGATGAAATACGTTTTGGAGGCTGGAATCGTCAGGATAACTCCTTGTTTTATCCTACATACCAATCAGTTGATGGTTCTCCGAGGATGAGGATTTATAATACGAACAGGACAGTGGCAGTGTTTAGAATTGCCAGGAACACGTAGTTTCATCTGCCTGTGTTCCGATGGTTTATATTATTCTTTTATTTAACCTCTCCAAGCCATTTTCGGAAATCCTGCGCCCTTTCAACACTGACGATTGCCTTCAAAGGATCTGATAGTGGGGGGTTCAAATGCACCAGTATTCTGGCACGGGAAACGGCTGTCATAGTACCAATTCCCCGGAAAGCAATGATAATCTTTCTGTTAATTCTGAAAAAATGTCGTGGATCAAGCATTGATTCCAACCTGTCGAGGCTGAAGTCTATGGCTATCATCTGTCCTTGAAATGTAGAAAGGAATACTGATTTTTCAAGAGCCTGAAACCATGCAATATCTGTTGCCTCAATAGTGCGGAATTTTTCTCCATATCTGACCAGAAATCGTGATTGATATGCAGGTACCTCTTCTATAAACTGATTCTTTAATAATTTAAGATTGGTAGTTGTACCCAGAGTCATCTTTCGGAATTTACGAATAGCAGCGGTAAGTTCATCCCTGACGACAGGTTTTAATAAATAATCAATACCGTTGTGTCTGAATGCTTTGATGGCATACTCATTATAGGCGGTAGTAAAGATTACAGGACAAGCTACTTCAGTCCGGTCGAAGATTTCAAATGCATTGCCATCTGAAAGATTGATGTCGAAAAAAGCCAGATCTGTTGTATTTCCTGTAAACCATTTCACACTTTCCAGAACAGATGGTAGTATCGCTTCGATGTGTATATCGGGTGCCAGTTCTTTAATCAAGTCTGCAAGTCTTACCGCTGCAAGGGTTTCATCTTCAATAATTACACATTTCATGTCTCAGGTTCGATTAATGGGATTTCGGCAATATATGATTGGTCTGATATTCTGAATATAGGTTTATCATCTGTAATCAGGCTGTAACGGTCTGTCAGATTTTTCAACCCAATTCCGGATGACCATACCTGCTCATTTTTCAATTGCAGGTTGTTGCAAACAATCAAATGGTTTCCCATAATAGAAATCCTGATCTCTAATTTCTTCTCAGGGGTAATTACATTGTGCTTAATAGCATTCTCAAGCAGTAATTGTAATGATAGAGGGACTACAAGCATACCCATCGAACAGGAGGGGATTTCAAAATGATACTGAAGTCCCTCTCCATATCTGATTTTTTGTAGAAATAAGAAAGAATGTGCAAACTCAATTTCAGATGAAAGGTTGATTACGTCGCGATCGTTGGTCTCCAAAACATACCTGTATATTTTGGCAAACTCATCTATAAATCGTTCAGCCAGTGAAGAATTCTTTTTTACCAATGCAGATAAAACATTCAAACTGTTGAATAAAAAGTGGGGATTAACCTGGTTTTTCAGCAATTCATACCTGGCCTGAGCCACTTTGGCCTGTAACCTTTGCTGTTCAATGGCACTATCCCGCCAGTTAAGAAAATAATACCAGGCTTCAATGACTGTGACGATGACAATATTGATGGCTATCGTAATTAATCCATTGTTGATGAGATTTCTAACGATCCCTTCCCGATAAGGTGCAATGAGATGAGCAGTGAGTGTGATTATTGAAGATAACAAAATACCAGTCAGCACAATCATGATCAGTTCGACAGGAATTCTTACCCTGTAATGATCTTCCCAATACATTCTTTGGTTCAACAGCCAGACAGCCTTCAGGTTAATAGCAAACATCACCATGGCAGGAACGAAGGCGAGCAGTGTCCCAATTATTAACCTCAGAAGGAATTCTACTATACCTGAGACATTAAGAAAGCCAGTGTAATGATTATAACTAATTACGACAAATTCTACGATCAGTGTGGCAACCAATACAAGGATGAAATGTCTCGACTGTAGTTTCATATAGCACAAATCTGGGTTAAAGATAGAAAGAAAACCCAACCGTGACAATATGTACATCGGTTGGGTTTATTAGGTTAAAAAAGTCCGAATTTTAATGATACATGGGTGCTGAATCCTTCTAAGGCCTTGTCTCCGGTATTCCATAACCGTAGAGGTGATGTGATTTTATAGGTTGCTCCGGCTGAAATTGACCATCTCAGAGCGAAATGGTATTCCCCGCTTATACCTGGTTCGAAAACAGCGAAGGTTACCCGATCAATAATCTCTTCTGTCCAGAGCATTTCTTCACGGTATTCCTTATCATAACGATACTGAAGCTGACCATGCCCCATGTAAAGTGAAGCCCCTAAACTAATGCGCTGGGTAATATCAAACCGTGGTTCTATGAAGATTCCTGTGGATGCACCTTCCATCCGGTAGGTGCGGTTTAATCTATCTTTTGAGGTGAGGTTTTCATTGTACAACGCGTAACCTGCTATTCCAAAGTTTAGCCAGTCGTTATACACTGTTCCTATACGGGCGCCTATCCAACCAAGGTATTTATCGCCGGCTGGTGAGAAACTGCCTGTAATCTGCCCCCACAAGCCCCAACGGCTTTCCCCGTTGCAATATAAATACTTGTGCATTGGATGTAATTCTTTATTCTGTGCAAAGCTCGTAAGGGTTGCCAACAGGATAATTACTGTAATAGTGTACCTTTTCATGTTTGATTAATTAATTTCTGATTATTCCCTCATTAACTTATGTTATATTCATTGCAGAAAAACCTGAGGGTTATGGCATTTCTGTTACTATCGAAAAAAAGGTGCCGTGTAGGACAACCTTACCGATGAAGCGTAATTAGGCCGGAAAAAGGTTTGGATACCTTTCAAAGAATGCGAAGGTATGAGCCTTGGGATATCATATATTTCCATTTGAAAGCGAAAAATGATACCGTATAATTGGACGATTAAATATTGCTTTGTGTCAGGCATTTAATAGATTGTCTTAATAGAGTTTTTTTGCAAAGGAACAATCCTTTCCTGCTTCAGCCAAGATAAAGATGATGAACGCGTTTTTCGGCCATTTGATCCTGTTGTACAGGCCGATCAGCCTGATATGGAATTACAGGTATTTTATCATTACCGAAAGAATATTTAGTTGTTCCACTATCTATTGTTCAAAACAATTGTTAAATTGCACCCGCATTTCCAAACAGAATGTTGACACGACGCAGGTTATTGGCATATACAACGACGATATTTATTTTCGGTACGTTTTTACTTTCATCATTTACGCTCCATGCAGTATCACGGGGAGATTTATTAAATGTTGATCCTGTGCCCGATACTATAAAACCAGGTGGATACCCTTATCCCGATCAAGAGCAAAATGATGGAAGTAAAAGGGGCAAAGGGCCCTGTCAGGAGATAATATGTTTGATAGATACAACCGCTTGTTATCCAGTTCCTGATACAGATGTATTCCTCTATTTCAGAAGTTGTCTGGGCGATAGCGTGATGTTTGCTGCCAAAGGAATTTATCCTGAGACAGGGCTCCCGGGAGCTTACACACAGAATGATGCCTTGCACACTTTTTATTGGTCGTTCGGTGATGGAACAGATGCGGTTACAGATACTAATGTTGTTTGGCACAAATATGATTCTGCTAAAGGTTATGACGTCAGTATGTATATTGTCGATACTAATAATTGTTCAGGTATACCTGTGGTATGCAGAGTGACAGTGACTCAGAATCCGATAAACTATATTAAACCATTGCCTCAGAAGTGTTTGGGCGATACTTCGCAAATCAGTTCCGCAACGTTTACAACTTTTACACCCTATTCATACAGTCAGGTGAGTAGTCAGAAATTTGACAGTACCCTATTTATACCTGATGGACTAGCTTGTAATCCCGATAATCCTTGTTACCTGACTGATGTTATTTTTACCTCCTTTCTTCCAAGCCAGGTAATTGCATCAGGTGACGATATACTGTCTGTTTGTGTTGAAATGGAGCATTCGTATATTGGAGATCTCAGTATAGTATTAAAATGTCCGAACGGGCAGACAGATACATTAAAGGCCTATATTCATCTTGGAAATTCTTATATGGGGATTCCTAAAGGAGGGGTAAATCATCATAGTTTTGATAATGATCAAAAAGCCTGTGATGCAGGAGAAAACCCTTTCGGAACGCCTTGGCCGTATTGCTGGAGTGATATTTATCCAAATTCAGGTTATCTGAATGATCCTGGAAATTGCCAACAGGGAAACGTATCAATTGATTCTACTGACCGCAATAGCCAGACAGGTTATTATCTTGCGGATAATCCTTTTTCATCTCTGATAGGGTGCCCTTTGAATGGTAGGTGGACAATTGAAATTTGTGATACATGGCAAAGTGATAATGGCTATATTTTCAATTGGACACTTGATCTGGCTCCATCTTTGCTCCCTCAGGCATGGGGGTATGAGGCAGTAATTGATAGTACCTGGGTGGAAGGTCCTTTCATAGTTGGTTATCAGAATGGCTCAACACTGATTTGTCCATCTGATACCGGAACTTTTCAGTACGATCTTTTCTTTGCCGATGAATTTGGCTGTGTATGGGATACTAATGTTTTAATGCATGTAAATCCTCTCCCGGAAGTTGATCTAGGTCCTGATACTGCATTCTGTGCTGGTCCTGTCATGACTTTGACAGCCGGTGCTCCACCCAATACTTTTCTCTGGAACACTACTCAAACTACGCCTTCCATTCAGGTTACCAATGGTGGTATATATTCTGTTGAAGTAGCATCTCCCCTCAATTGCTTCAGTACTGACACAATTCAGATTACTGTCAGGCCGCGGCCGATTCCTTTGCTTATCCATCATGACTGACGGTATGAAATGACCTCACCAGAGGTCATATTATCTATAATAGCTGAAAATATGTATTCTGGTTGTTTATACTAGTTCGGTATCGGTTATTGTTATCCAGCCTTTTACCTCATATAAGACTGTTTAATTCCTGGTAAAAAATCCTGATTACAAGGTAATGGCATTGGTTTTGTTATTTTTGTGATAGAAATACATATAAAGTTATCACTAGTGTCCCATTAAAATTGGGACGTTATTACTATTAAACAAATTTGGCTCATTAAGTTTAAAACGTTCTTTGTCATATTGAAATTTAGTTTTCTTAAAAAGGTCTCGAAGATGAGTTTTATCAGTCAATGATATACTCA
>QKGM01000048.1 GCA_003250395.1 Bacteroidota bacterium
CCGGTTGTTGACCCTGCTAAACGTCCTCCGCTGTTTCAATTTAGAAACTTTATATGCCACTTTTTTCAAAGTCAATTAATTGAATCAAAGAAAATTGATAAATTAGAAGAGGAAACAACATATATAATTGACGGACAGCAAAGATTATCCGCCTTTTATATTGGGATTAAGGGTGAATACAATAACGAATCACTATATTTTGATTTGTTGGGCGAATCTGATAAAAATAATTTCAATTTTGAATTTGGCAAGGATACGACTAAGCTCTCAAAAATGGTTGACAATTTTGACGGAACAAAAAAAATAAAACCACTTTGGTTTCGAGTTGTTGACTTATATACAAAATTTGAAGATGGAGGATATGACCATAAGTCATTTATAGATGACTTTGCATTTGAATTAGATGAAAATATGTCTATAGAACAGAAAAAGAAAATAGAGGATAATTTATACAAAATGCAAATTGCATTTTTTAATAACCCTATTGTTGGATTGTGTGGAGTACCTGTAAATAGAAATATCGACATCGTCCAAAACCGTCTTAATATTGTAAGATTGTTTCAAAAATTAAATCAGGGCGGTACAATATTGAGTGGAATTGAATTAATGCGTTCTGTTTTAAAAGCATATAGTGCTGATAACGAAAAGTTCTTAAATGAAATAAAGGATAAATATACAGACATTGGGTTCAATCAAGACGAGATTATTAAATTAATATTTCTATTACAAGACAATCACAGTAAAGATATAATTGAAATTGACCAAACAGATTCAGATTTTATTCAAACAAAAGGAGAAAGAATTAAAAAATGTCTTGAGGGAACAAGAGCATTTTTAAAACATGCAGGTCTTTATGAGTATGTAATAGCAAGTCGTCCTAGCTTAATACCTCTAACATTTATCACATATCATTTGTTCCATTTGGATACAGAACAACCTGCAAATTATTTTGATAATCATGAAACTGGAAATCCAAATTTTCATGCGATACGGAATTGGTATGTTATTTCGTTGTTGAATCATGTTTTTCAACGGGGGAATGGTTGGAATCCCTCAATTACTGGTAGAAAGAAAATATTGGACGTAATAAAGTTACATAAAAACAATATTTTCCCTACTGACTTGCTTTTTAATGTATATAGAACCCATTCTCTTAATAAATTCGATGATAAAGTAAATGAGTCTTGGGAATGGCTAAATTGGTACGAAAGGAGTTTGGTGGTTTATATAATTTATGGAAAACCGACAAATTATAGACAGAATGATATAGACCACATACATCCAAAGTCAATTTTAGAAAAAAATGGTGTTGAATGGAATAAAATTAATATTCTAGGTAATTTCCAATATTTGTACTATTCTGACAACCGGTCAAAGCAAGATGTAGAATTCGGTGTTTGGTTAAACAATTTATTTGGACAAGACATTGCAAAATTGAATGAATATCTTAATATTCATTGCATTCCAAATGATAGCTCATTATGGCATACTGATAGATTTGATGACTTTGTCGAATCGCGTAGAATGTTGATAAATAACAGATTGATAAAACAAATATAAAAAACAGGTGCTAGTAAATAAGACTCTGAGGGGTCAGCAAGACCTGGCGAGGAGTACAGGTTGAACTACATACCTTAAAAGGCTATGTACTAAGCGACAATTATTAGAATAATTCAGAGAAAAACCGGCTGTTGTGGTTGAAGGTATTACTGAACTTAAGATTACTAAAGCTATCTGATTCTGATAGAATAGAGCAATAAATGAATGTTTTTCCCCTGGTGTGGGCAAGGCTAAGAGGACTACTACGAAATGGAAAATATAGATACACAGAAATATTTCGCACTACTTGAGGAATTTGAAACTGCAAATAAACTTGTAAGATTAGGTCTTGGTGAGCTTCAAAATATAAACCTTGACAATAACTTTTACTTTTTGCCATTTCAACTTCTTTCTCAGGGTTTTGAGAGATTTATGAAGGCATATATTTGTGTTGGACACTTCGAAAAACATAAAAATTTACCAGATTTTCAATACCTGAAACGACTCGGACATGATTTAGAGAAATTATTTACTGATATAAAGAAGAATTACTATAGGGCTGATTATCCACCTGTTCAATTCAAGTTAGATTGGAAATTTTTAAACGAGGATAAGAATTTGAAAGAGCTGCTATTTATACTGTCAGAATTTGGAAAAATTGCTCGATACTATAATTTCGACTTCATAACAGGCAATTCAAAAATTGGAATAAATCCTAATGATTGTTGGCAAAAATTTGAAAATAAGATTAAACCGTTTGACGGTGAAGTATTAAAGAAATTATTGAACCGTGATATAGACCGGGAGATATATCAAGAAACAACTTTTTATATCATCATAATTATTGAAAAGTTTATTGCTAGCCTTTCAAGACAGATAATTTTTAACACTCTTGGACAAACAGGTAAGCAAATTACCATAAGCTCATTCTTTGATTATGGCCTTTTATACGAGGGTGATTTTGGTAAGACAGATTATCGAAAGCTTACGACAAAATACAAAGAAACTCCTAAATCAATCCATAAAAGGACATTAAGAGATGAACTTAATCGTAGGTGTAATCCTGATTATAAATCAAAAAAGATTTCGAAGCATGAGTTTGATGGAGATTGGCCATTTTACGTTGACGAGGTTATCATTGAATGCAGACAAAAGCATTGGTGTATAGTGACAATAAATGGTTATGACTATGCCTTGAATGGAGCAGCAAAAGGGAGGTACAAACTCGAAAACCCTCATGACGCAGGTATGGCAGTTTTAGGAAAAAGTATTGGAGATTTTATAAAAATGGCATTAGAGCTAAAATAAATGAGACAAAGAAGCCCAGCCCATAACAAATACTATATGTCAATTGCCGTTTCCGTGCTGACAAGAAGCTGTGCAGCCCGCAACAACGGCACCGGGGTTCGACAGGAACGAAGCCCGCAAACCCCAACTGCATATAGTTCAAACAGTTGGGCGCTATACTGACCGCGAAGCAAAATTGACCATTTGCTTAATATTTCTTAACTTTAATCTTTATTGACTACTTAATTTATTTCGTACATTTGATGCAAATTGAAAAGGAATGAGCAAATTACCACATGCACCATTAATTGAGGTTGTTCTTGAACTGAGGTGGAAGATTACAAATAATGCCGATTTAACCAAGATACAATATCTATATGGTGATATATATAATACTTTAAAAAATAAATATCCATATCGAGAAAGTATTGCACCACCTGAGATTCCTATGGAGATATTAATCAACCAACCAGCGCATAGGTTCAGAGCTTCTCAAAATGATTATCCTCTTTTTCAAGTTGGGCCAGGGATAATTACTTTAAACACTATTGATAACATATATTTCTGGGAGCAATTCTCTAATGATTCTGAAGAATTAATAAACGCCTTTTTATCAGTTTTTCCATTTCAAAATAATGAGAAACTTAACCCTAGCATATTATTCTTAGATTTCTTCCCATTTAATTTTAATGAAAGAGATGTATATAATTTTATAAGTGAAAAATTCAATATTGAATTCAAGCAAAATTTTATTAAAGATGTTAAGAATCCCAAAGATGTAAATATTGGTTTCTATTATGAGATTCAATTAGGGGATTTATCTGTAATTTTTCAAAAAGGCAAGGATAACAAACAATCTGAAGGGATTGTATTACAGACTAGAATAAATGGTACTTCATTAAATCCTGAGATAAATGAAATGAAAACATGGATTAATAAATCTCATGATGTTTGTAGTGATTTATTTAAAAAGCTAACAGAAGGTGAATTATATGAATCTTTTAAATCTTAGACTATGATACCTTTTTTGTTTTTAGACATTCCTATAAGCACGGTAGAATTGAACAAACCCCGAATAGAGTATGTTTCAAGTATTACAACTATTCAAAATACTGGAAGGTTGATTATGCCAAATGTTAAAAAACTTTGGAATAAGGATATTGCATTACCTGATTTTCAAAATGTAATAGGGACAACTATTGTGTCTAATTCTTTAAATAAAGGTTCTTGGACGAACGATAGTAATTCAGATTCTTTTCAAGATGATTTTGATATAGTTATTAAATTACCTATTGCAAAAACAATTTCAAAGAAAGTCAAAATCCAGTCAATTTCTAAGTATAAACCAAAGATTAATATTTAATGGATTATACTTGGTACTCAATTGTTGGAAAATCTGACGAGATATTACAAGGAGATTTTGTTCCTGAATGTCCTATTTTGATACCTCCTCCGTCAATAAAAATTGATGATGAGCCAGAAATCGACATACAATTAATTGATTCAATAATAATGTCACAATCTTGTGATTTGTCTAATAATCATATAGATATTGTTTTAGTATGTCCGTTTTACCCTTTAAAAACATTTATTGATTTGTTGCCAGCAGACCAATCATCTTCTAAGAAAGCAATTTCCAAGACAATTGATAATCTTAGAAAAGGTAATTTGCCAGGCTATCACTTGTTAAATAAGGTTGATAATTATTTAGAAGATTATCAGGTTGTTGATTTTAGAAATGTATATGGTATTCAGATAAATTCATTGAAAAATATTTGCAATGAGTTGAACAAACGAATACGATTATTACCACCATATAGAGAACATCTTTCACAAGCATTTGCCAGATATTTTATGAGAGTTGGATTACCTCAAGATATTAAAGTAGAAGGATATTAAAAAGTACAGCCGCCAATAAATAGCACTCTGAGCGGTCTGCAAGACCCAGCGAGGAGTACAGGCTGAACTACATCCCATAACAGGCTATGTACATACTGGTAGTTATTGAAATAATTCAGGGGAAGATCGGCTGTTGAGGTAGAGGGTATTACTGAAAATAAGGTTACTAAAGTTATAGGGAACTGTTAGGATAGTGCTATAAATGAATGGTTCTGATCTGCTTAAGTGATATTATGGCAAAGTTCTCTCTGTCCATATAAAACAGACGTCAGGATGGGTTAGTTGGTCTGATACTTTGAATACGATACTTCGTCGGGTGAACTTATCCCTGCCAGCTCACTCCTCAGCAGAGCCTGTTTCCATTTCAGTTCAACTTGTCAAAATTCAAACATATTCAATGTTTACAACCTGTCAAAATAAGCAGTCCTTTACAGTAGTATTGATCTTATCAATTATTTTTCATTTGAAGCAAGCAATGCAAATCTGTTGGTTGCTCGGCAAACACCATTAAAACCATATCTTTGCGGCTAATTTTTGAATCATGAACAACCTCCTCGTTTCATTGCTTGAGAACCGGTGGTTTCGCCGGGGGATAGTGGTTGTGATTACGTCGGTAGTACTGTCTGTTATAGCCTTCTTTTCTTTTCGTAACGTAGTACTTAACAGTATTCTAAAACAAAAACAGGTAGATTTCATGGAACGTTTTGATGCAGAACTGGTCATCAAACATGCCCATTTCAAATGCTTCCTGACGGTACAACTTGACTCTGTTATGGTAAAACCGCTTAACGGAGATACGCTGTTTACCATAAATAGTATGCAGTTAGTACCCTCTTTAAAAAACCTGATGAGAGGACGTGTTTCGCCTGAAAATCTTTTTGTTGACAGATTACACATTAACCTGACCCGACAGGACAGTTTAACCAATTACTTATTCTTGCTTCAAAGGAGGGATTATACAGTCGCAGCTCATGATACAACCAGTCAGGACATCTATTCAAGAATGGTCAATCGGTTGGTAGAGCTGTTCTTCGAACAACTCCCAGTTAAAACCCGGCTAACCTCTTTCAGAATAATGGCAGACTTAGAAGGGAATCACTTCGTTATCTCAACACCCGAATTTAATCTTTCCGATAAGGTCTTCCGCAACAGGGTATGGATTACGAACCAGGGAATTACTGCACCGGTGATCATCAGTGGAACATTAAATCATAATGACAAATCAGCCAGAATTATCCTTTTCCCGGAAGACAACATAAAGATTAATATCCCTTACATCGATTGGAAGTGGAAGGCAATGGTAAGCCTCGATACCCTCAGGTTCAACATATCTTTCGGCAAATTGACCGACAACAAATTAGCTATAAGAGGTGACGGTACGTTTCGCGGACTTAGCATTAACCAGCCCCTGATTTCTGACAAAACTGTACGGTTTGATAAGCTCTCCGGGCAATTTAAATACATTATAGGTGACAACTACATTGAACTCGATTCATCCAGCCTGTTCAGCATTAATAAGCTTACTATTAATCCCTGGATAAAAATTCATCCTCAAAAGCCATACAGGGTATCGCTTCACATTCGCAAACCATCTTTTCCTGCGCAACAACTCTTCGAGTCGCTACCCGAAGGCCTCTTTCTCAACCTCCAGGGAATGAAGGTCAGCGGTGATCTGAGTTATTATCTCGACTTTGATCTCGATATGCGAAAGCCAGATAGTCTCACGTTCTATAGTAATCTTGAAGGTAAAGATTTCCGGATAAAGAGTTATGGTTCAACCAATCTTACGTTTATCAATGGATCGTTTCAGCATACAGCTTTTGAGCATGCGATACCGGTTCGTACCTTCACAGTTGGACCCGATAATCCGGCTTACAGGCCATTGGTTGCCATTTCACCATACCTGCGTTACGCGATCATGACTGCCGAAGATGGTGGGTTCATGTGGCATCACGGTTTCCTGCCTGATGCCTTCAGGGGAGCTATTATCGACAATGTGAAAGCCGGCCGTTTCGTGAGAGGAGGTAGCACCATCAGCATGCAGCTTGTAAAAAATGTTTTCCTGAACCGCAACAAAACGATCACCCGCAAACTGGAAGAAGCTTTGATTGTATGGTTGATAGAAAACAATAAACTCACAACGAAGGAAAGAATGTACGAGGTCTATCTCAATATAATCGAAATGGGACCTATGGTTTATGGTGTTCAGGAAGGGGCTCACTTCTATTTCGGTAAAGATGTTTCAAATCTTACCCTGGCAGAGAGCATATTTATGGCCAGTATTGTTCCTCATCCCAAATGGTTCCGGTATTCATTCGATGAGTCTGGTAATCTTCAGGACTTTTTAGGGCCTTACTTTTCGTTCCTCTCAAACAAAATGGCAGGAAAAGGATTCATAACGGAAGAGGAAGCCGCTCTGTTAAAACCTGAGATAGTTCTTACTGGTCCTGCCAGGAAGTTCCTTAATCAAAGCGATTCAACCGGAGCCGACTCTCTTAGACTGTCACTTCCGGTTAGGTAGAAATGCTATAATTTCTGGCAGCTGGTTTCTGAATGAAAAGGTTGATATTGGTCTTCTATCCCTGTTCGGGCATTTCACTTTTGTATTACTGTAATACAAAACCCTTGACATGCAAGAGAAACAGAGAATCAAATACTAAAATAGCCTTTTCAGAGGATTATGAGAATAATCCCGTTTACAGCCATCTCAGTGGTCATATGATCAAAAAACACTGAAACCTGATGTACAAAAGTGCGTCTGGATATGATAAAACCTATTCCGATGGCTAAATGAGAAATCCAACAGCAGCCTATATCCCGGTTCTGAGCTTAACCTCCAATATCCTTTGTGTATCTGCTGTAACCCTGTAGCGGTGGTCAATACGCTGGCCAACGATCCAGAGAACATCGCTGCCATTGCAAAGCAACCATGTATCTTCCTTCTGTTGTTGACTAAATTTCTGGTCGATGAAATAATCACTTATTTTCTTCGAACCGCGCATTCCCAATGGGTGAATTTTATCACCCTGTTGCCAACGGCGCAGGATCAGCGGATAGCTGATCTGTTCAGCATCGAGCCATACCAGATCAGATGTCCCCGGTATCTCAGATTCTTTTACATAGTTCAGCCTACGAAAGTTAAGTGGTAAAGGCTCATCTATACCTGTTACCTCATCGCCAATCAGGTAATACCTCTCTGAAGATTTTTCACTGCGCGGGATTAGCATCAGTTTTCCTCTTTCGATCCTGGCTTCATACGAGGGCGATAAAAAACGCTGTCCACCTCTTCCCGATAGATTCTGCTCGATATCGCTGATTACTGATCGATTAAACAGATAAGGCTGAAGAAGTTCAAAAAGCCAGAAACCGATTGGTGTCATCTTTGAAAGCTCCCCAAGATCAATATACTGATTTCCATTGTTATCAATCCTGATCAACCTGGATCTTTCTTGGTTAATAATAATCCTCAGGGCTTCACCTGTATCATCAAGATAACTGATGGTCTGGGCCAGCTTTACATTAAAAGAGGGGCTGATCTCTTTAAACAGCGGCAATACAACGTGCCGGATCTTGTTTCGCAGGTAATGAGTTGTAGCATTGGTGGCATCTTCACGCCACCGGATGTGATGCTTCTCGGCAAAGGTGCTTATCTGATCGCGACTGGCAAATTTCATTGGCCTGATAATATTTCCCTGACGTAAAGGGATGCCTTGCAGACCTTTTAACCCTGTTCCACGGATTAGATTAATGAAAAATGTTTCAGCATCATCGCCTGAATGATGAGCTGTCGCTATAAGCTCATATCCCTCTCTCTGACGAACCTCTTCAAACCAGTTGTAACGAAGATTACGGGCTGCCATTTGAGTACTAAGGCCATTATCTGATGCGTATTGCCTGGTTGAGAAAGCGATCGTATAAAAAGGACAACCCAACTTGCCAGCCAGTGCTTCAACAAAGCTGGCATCTCCATCAGAGGCCTCACCTCTCAGCTGGAAATTGCAGTGTAAAATTCCAAAACGAAGTTCAAGCGCATGAAAGAGGTGGGCCATTACAACAGAATCAATTCCCCCGCTCACGGCCAGCAACACTTTGTTGTAGCGGTCGAACAGGTTATTTTCATTAACAAAAGCTCGAAATTCCTCAATCATGATTCAATACTCTGTAAAATCAAATACGACGTCGGCGGAAACGAACGTCCCTTGGGAGCCAGAAGGTATATAGTCCGGCTAATACCCATCCGAAAAACGCCCCTAAGAGGCACCCGCCAAGGACATCACCAGGGTAGTGCACTCCCAGGTATATCCTGCTGTATGATACCAGAAAAGCCCAGGCAATCAATGCCGGTAACAGGTTTTTATTACGTCGGCGTAATAACAATCCTGTAAATAAGGCAATACCTGTTGTATTTGCTGCATGAGAGGAGACGAATCCATAAGCCCCGCCACGATAATCCTTTACCACGTGAATTTCCTTTTCAATACCGGTTTCGTGTGTAGGCCTTGGTCGCTTAACACTGTTTTTTATCAGAACAGAACCCTGATCTGTAAGCACGATGAGCAACAACACCAACAACAATGAACGCCAGACCTGATAACCAAACTCGTTCCACAGCAGATAGACAAGAAAAAGATACAAAGGTATCCAGATTAACTTCGAACTCACCCACCACATTACAACATCGGCCCAGGGTGCATGAAAGCCGTTAATGGCCAACAGCAGCCATGTATCTGCATGCAATAACCAGTCTACCATTCGTCAGGCTTATTTAGATGTTTCCATATTAAATCCTTTAACGCGGTGATCCCTTTCTGTGTAACAGAAGAGATAAACACTGCCGGAATTCCTTCCGGAAGGTCAGCCATCATCTGTTCCTGCATAATATCATCTAACAAATCACTTTTGGTAACAGCCAGGAGACGAGGTTTATCAAGCAGTTCAGGGTTATACTCTTCCAGTTCACCGAGTAGTATCTGAAATTGCTCACGTATACTATCAGCATCTGCCGGAACCATGAACAAGAGTAATGAGTTTCGCTCAATATGTCGCAGAAACCTTATACCAAGGCCTCGTCCCTGTGAAGCTCCTTCAATGATCCCGGGGATGTCTGCCATTACAAAAGAACGATTATCGCGGTAGAATACCATACCAAGATTGGGTACCAGCGTGGTAAACGGATAATCAGCTATTTCTGGTTTTGCCGCCGACACAACAGAGAGAAGGGTTGACTTCCCGGCATTGGGAAATCCAACAAGTCCCACATCTGCTAAAAGTTTAAGCTCTAAAATAAACCAACCTTCAATACCCGGCTCACCAGGCTGAGCATATCTGGGAGCCTGGTTTGTTGCACTCTTGAAATGATCGTTTCCAAGTCCGCCACGGCCTCCCGACAGAAGTATGATCTCCTGTCCGTCTTCAGTTAGCTCACACAATTGCTCTCCGGTTTCAACATCACGGGCCACAGTACCCAATGGCACCTGAATAACCTGATCCAATCCGGTTGCCCCCGAACGTAAGGCTCCAGATCCCGATTCACCATGTCCGGCACGGATATGCTTGGTGTATTTCAGATGAAGCAATGTCCAAAGCTGTTTGTCAGCTTTGAGGATGATATGTCCTCCCCGGCCACCATCGCCACCATCAGGCCCCCCTTTGGGAATAAACTTTTCACGCCTAAAGTGCATAGAACCGGCACCTCCGTTACCCGATTGCAGAAAAAGCTTTACATAGTCGACGAAGTTGGATGAGGCCATAGAATCAAATTATTAATATCTGCAAAGGTAAGTTAGTTTATCCTTATTACAATTAAAAACGGCAGACTCCGCTGAATCTGCCGCTTTATTCTCCATCCTGTGATGTGCCTACCTGATGGTTCTGAACATCTGATCAACTGTCTCGTATAGTCGCCGGCTTACATCATCACGGGAGCCAATACCATCCACCTTCTGGTACTTACCCTGATTTTTATAATAAGTCTTTACCAGTGTTGTCTTGGTTTCATATTCTTCGAGCCGGTGCACAATCAAAGCAGGGTCACGGTCGTAGGTACGAGAGGTCTCCATCTTGCCCCTTGCAGCGAGCCTCTTAAAACACTCCAATGTAGGGACCTTCAGTTCTATGGTCAGGTTTACAGAAGAATTTAACCGGCGCAACAGGCCATCAAGGATATAAGCCTGAACAATTGTCCGGGGAAAACCCTTGAAGATAAATCCGTTGGCATTGGGATGCATTTTTATCTCACGCTCTATTAACCGGATGGCAATTTCATCTGGAACAATTTCGCCTCGCTCCATGAAAGGAGCTGCCTTTCGTCCAACCTCTGTATCCTGCATTATTTCACGCCGTAACAGCGATCCGGTCGATATGTAGATAAGATTGTGCTTCTCGGCTAATGTTTTCCCCTGCGTCCCTTTTCCCGAACCCGGAGGCCCGAGCAATACCACATTCATCCATTCCTTCTTCAACGATTGATCGATAGCCTGGGTCACACGTTCAAAGATGTCATTCACATCACCTGTACCGTCGATTGGGTAAAATTTATCCTTTTCAAGGTAGAACTGGGCGACAGGTTTGGTCTTATTTTCGTATTCTTCAAGCCTAACCTTGATAACATCAAGATTATCATCGCTTCTGCCTGACACCTGAGCCCGGTCTAACATCCGTCTTATCAACTCTTCACGTGGAACTTCAAGCGCGAGCATACATGAAAGGGTCGAGTTCATCCTCAGCAGCAACCCTTCCAGTATATATGCCTGTACAACAGTACGGGGAAAGCCATCAAAAAGGATCCCCCTGGCAGACGGATCAGTTGAAATCCGCTTCTCGATAATCTGAACAATTATATCATCAGGAGCCAATCCCCCTTTCTCAATAATGTCCTTAGCTTCTAACCCAAGATCAGAACCTTCGGCAATCTCCTGCCTGAGCAGGTCACCAGTGGCCACGTATACCAGATTGTACTTCTCGATCAATAGTTTCGACTGGGTACCTTTTCCTGCACCCGGTGCCCCGAACAAAGCAACATTCAGCATAACAATATCTTGGTTTAATAATTATACGATCTTATAGATATCGGGATAATTGCGCCCATAATCATCGTAATCAAGCCCATATCCAACGATAAAATCGTTGGGAATCTCGAATCCTATGTAGTCGATATTGAACGACTTTTTAAAGGCACCCGGCTTAAACAGCAGTGTAGCTATTCTGATATCATTAATTCCCTCCGCTTTCAACCGGTTGATCGTGCTGTCCATTGTAATCCCGCTATCGATGATATCTTCAATAATAACCAGAGGCCTGTTTCCCGGGTGACGGTCAAGGCTGATCTTTTCCTTGACCACATGGGTGGTCTGGGTGCCTACGTACGACGATAAACGTACAAAAGCAATTTCAGCTGGTATATTTACATACTTCATCAAATCTGAAGCAAACATGAAAGCACCGTTCAGAACCACCACAAACAGAGGATCTTTGCCATCCAAATCGGCTGTTATCTTAGCAGCCACTTTTTTTACAGCATCCTGAATCTGGTCGTGTGAAAGATAAAGCGAAAATTCTTTATCTCTGATTTTTAACGTTTTCATGATATCTCAGGGCATAAAGCCCGGGTTTAATGGTTTATCGGTATTTTTGTACAAACCTAAGAAAAATTCGATCGATAAAATAAAACTTTGGCAATCAAGAGTTGTTCAATTATCCAAATATAAACCGATTTAAATACTTGTATGATTATGAAAGCAAAAGTCAGCCTGATCATGGGCAGTACTTCTGATTATCCGGTGATGGAAGATGCAGCAAAATTCCTGGATGAAATGGAGATTCCATTTTCAATCAACGCCTTATCTGCCCACCGTACCCCCGAAATGGTGGAGACCTTCGCCCGGAATGCCTATGGTGAAGGGATCAGGGTGATTATAGCAGCTGCTGGTATGTCGGCTCATTTACCAGGAGTAATTGCAGCCATGACTCCTGTTCCTGTAATCGGAGTCCCAATTAATGCTTCCTCACTCGACGGGATGGATGCCATGCTGAGTATTATCCAGATGCCACCGGGAATCCCGGTTGCAACAGTCGGCATCAATGCTGCCCGTAATGCTGCCATTCTTGCTGCACAGATTTTGGCAACCTCCGATCAATCCCTCATGGATAAACTTATTACTTTCAAGGAAGAGCTTAAAAGTAAAATCACCAAAGCCAATGATGATCTGAAAGCCCATCATTTCAAATACAGGGTGGATTAACAAGAAATGACATCTGTTTTTGATGAATAAAGGGGATACGGATTTAACTTCTATCCCCTTTTTTTTCACCAAACCAGTAAAAGAGAGCTGCTTCTCCGTATCAGGGATTCCAGATTAGCCCGGATCAACTTATAACCAACTGTTCATCACATTCATCCGATTCTCAATAATTAGCACCATAATCCGGGCAGTATAGTCAGGATATTTCAGTTTCATTATATGGTTAACCAGCTACATAGTGATCTTGCCGAGCTGATGTATTGTTTGATTGGTAACCCGGTTTCTATAAGAAATCAAAAATTGTATCCTGTCTCCGATGCGTCTGTATACTCCCACGCGGTATCATCAGTAATAAGACCCTTCTTTTCCTAATTCGCCTGTTTACAGCTGATTTGCATAATAAATATGCAATTTAATAACCATTCATAACAAGGGAGTTAAAAAAGACCGGGGGTAAAATATCCCGTTTGAATGAAAAATTTTAAACATTTTACGCCTTGACCTGCCGAAAAAAAAATCTATCTTTGCAGTCCTTTTTTACAGTGGATTACGGGATGTAGCGCAGCTGGCTAGCGCGCCACGTTCGGGACGTGGAGGCCGCTGGTTCGAATCCAGTCATCCCGACTACCCATCCAAAAAGCTGCCATTCAGCATGGCGGCTTTTTTTGTCGTATGAATCACCAAACGATTGATTTATAAATAAGAGACAACAGAAAACCACTTCAAAAAATACAATGATCGGGAAACAATACCAACATAATTGAACTCTCGTCAATCACAATACTCTCCCCGATACAGCCAGGGTGTATTAAGAAATGAGAATAACCGTTAATCTTGTTAAACCCTGTAACCCGTTACCCGCTACAGGGTATACAACATCGGCCTAATTGCTGGGAAGCTCATTGTATTAACGGCACTGTAATGACAAGGTGGCAATATGGGTTGTAGGGTCAGTGAATCCATTAACTCCGGTCGGTGAGGCCCAGGAATCCCTGTTAACCAGGTTCCCCTCCCTTTTGAAAACTCACGGGAACTGACTTAAAGCAAAACGGCCCCTACCAAAATAGTGCCAAAAATTACACATTGTTACCTTGCATTCATATATAAGATAACTAGACGTTACCGTATTCTCAGGCATTTCATAGTCAAAAGATATCTTTGCTAAAGCTTTGATATGCTTCTGACAGGTCTCAGGTTAAAAAACAGCCTGCAAAAAATTTATAATCAACCAGTTAAAAATCACATTTTGATAACACTCTATCATAGCAATACTTCAAAAACAGGCAAAAATTTTATCAGGAGAAGAAGATATGGTAACAGAATTACACATAATTTCTTTCAAGCATGGTTGCTACGCTTGCATCAATAAGCTCAGTACGTCTGAGATCATCGAAAAGATTCAGAAGGTCACCGGCCTTGAGCCGCTTTTTTTCAGCGCCACTGAAATCGAAGGCAACACGGCCATTGTGCATCATGATCAGGCGATCGCCCAGGGCTACCGCCTGCTGCATGGAATGGGTTACCATGAGGGTGGTAAGATGGTCGCGATAAATGATATCAGCAGTCAATTGGATCACTTTGGCGGCAGTTTTAGGATCTAAGGCAGCCGTATGTTCATCCAGCAGGAGCAATCGGGGCATCTGCCAGGTAGCCATCAGCAAGGTCAGCGCCTGCCTCTGTCCCCCTGAAAGTTTCCCTATGGGATTGTCGAGGCGTTCCTCAAGGCCCATGTTCAGCGTTCGGATCCTTTCGTAGAACAGTTTCCGGTTACTCCGGTGCAAGGCCGGGCCGAATCCTCTTGTTTGTCCACGACGGGCAGCAAGCGCAAGATTCTCGGCTATCGACATATCCGGTGCAGTTCCACTGAACGGATTCTGAAACACCCTGCCAATGAGTGAGGCCCGCTTATGTTCAAGCCAGCGGGTTATATTGATACCATCTAGTAAAACTGTACCTGTATCGGGGAAGAAATTTCCAGCTAACCCGTTCAACAGTGTTGATTTACCAGAGCCATTGGTACCGAGTACCACGACAAAACTACCATCGTTGATTGTCAGGCTGACCTTATCGAGAGCCTTCACCTCGTTTGAGGTTCCCTTACCAAATGTGATACTGAAGTCGGATATTTCAATCATCGTTTAAGCAGTTTTTGAATTGGCACGACCTATCCTGATCTTTGTAAGCAGGGCTGGAAGAATTAATGCTATAAAAACAAACACGGCTGTAATGAGTTTCAGGTCGTTGGGATTCATACCCCATCGGAGCGCAATGGCTACAAGCAATCTGAAAATGACAGAACCCATAATAGCACCGATAATGAGAAATCCGGTACTGCTTTTGGCTATGAGCGCTTCGCCGATGATGACACTTGCCAGACCCCACACCAACATTCCGATGCCCATCTGTACATCGGCAAACCCCTGATATTGTGCCAGAAAGGCACCTGACAGTGCGATTAATCCATTTGAAAGCGCAAGCCCTAAAACGATCATCGTTCGTGTATTAACACCCATAGCCCTGATCATCTGATCGTTATTACCTGTGGCACGCATAGCGGTTCCCAGGTTCGTCCTGAAAAACAGGAAGAGTAAAAACGCAACCACTGCAACCAACAGGAAAACACAGCATAGTACGGCCAGATCACCAGCCGGTACCTTCCAGCCGCCCAGACTCAGCAAGCCATCAGATGAAAACAAGAATCGCGAAGTCTTCTCAAAATCAGTAATAAGGGTAGTCTCGTTGAGTAAAGGGACATTGCTCTTACCCATCACGTGAAGGTTAACGGAGTATAGCGCCGTCATTACCAGAATACCCGACAACAGCCCATTGATGTTAAACTTTGTATGAAGCAACCCGGTTACTGTTCCAGCCAGCAAACCTCCAGCAAAGGCAACTACTGTGGCTGCCAGAGGAGAAGCTCCGGACGCTATCAGTGATGCTGCTATTGCCGCTCCAAAGGTTACAGAACCTTCGGCCGTGATGTCGGGGAAATTGAATATTTTAAAACCAATAAAGATTCCCAGTGCAAGAAGTGCCAGAATCAACCCGATGGTCAGCGAACCAATTAGTAGAGTCATGCCTGTTACAATTTAAAATTTTTCGACTTGGTTTATCTTACCAATCCAGCAAAGCCCCTGGCTGAATTCGCTTTCTCCTGATCCGGTCAGTTCACGATCATCGTTGATAAAATGGAGAATTTGCAAGGGTTCAGCCATCTCGAAGAGTTCACCCACTATTTTCGTCAGGTCAAAATCATCTTTTCTAAGCAGGTGAAAGGGGAAAACGGCTCCATGAATGTGCGAGTTGAGGTCTGAAGAAGAACCAGTTGGACGGACGAAAGGACGAAGGTCACCGACAGGTTGCCTTGACACCACCCCTGCACACAACACCAAAGCCCCCATGTGGTCAGGTTCAGTTGTGTAATAAATCTGATTTCTCAGAGCAGGAAACGAAAACGGAGAAGCTCCGTCGTGATAATCCAGCGGTGATCTCTTTAGTGCAACACCCACCACTCCCTTGCTTTCGGCCAGCATCACCATAAAGAAATGATCGGTTTTCAGGTGTTCGCCAACATACCGGGTCAGTGTTCCAAGCTTCACCGATTGTCCCTCGGGGCATTCAAACCTCATTGCATGACCAAACCCGCCTTCAGCTACGAGCCCATAGAGCAATTCGGCTGAAGGGATTAAATCACCTGAGGCTGCCATAAAATCTGGACGGTTGGAATCGGTTGGCTGGCAAACAACCACATTACCTACTGCCATTAGTTCACCAAAACGGACTGAGCAATCATCGAATCCTGATCCTATGGCTCCGAGTCCCAAACCATATTTATGACTGTCAAAATCAATATGGTGGTGGTCACCGGATGTGAAATCAGGCTTGCGAATTGCCTCAGGGCGGCCGTAAAGACATAGCTTCACCTCCTGCCCGCTTTCATAAATCCTGTAATCAATTTTCACTTCGCCGGTATTCACCAACCAATGCTCTGATTCCTTTTCCGGTAATTGTTCAGGGGTATCCTGCCCGAATAGTTTTCCCATCCCCACCATCCTGAAGACATCCATTACACCTGTAGAGGCAATGGAAATAGAAAGGGCTCCGTTGAGCTTCTGCAATTGCTTATAATAATTTACGAAGATCCTGATCCCGGTTGAACTGATATAGCTGGTTTCGCTAAGATCGAAAGAGAGGTGGTATTTACCATTATGAATCTTTTCCTCAATAAACTGGTCGAGCTGTCCTGCCCTGTAAGAATCTATTCGTCCTTCAACGTGAATTGTCAGTATTTGTCCCTGTTCAATGGCTGAGATTGCAAGCGCCTGTTCCATGATTTGATCTTTATTGATTTCTGCTGTTATTTCTTATTGTCGGGATCAATGATTTTATCGGCCTTTTCCATTAACCCGTTATTGAATTCAATACCTGATTTCCTGGCAGCAGCAGGATTCAGCACAAATTGCGAACGACTAACGTAGCGAAACGGAATGGAAGCGGGGTTGACCCCTTTAAGAATCTTCACTGCAAGCTTCACTGCGTCCTTACCTCCCTGTACATAATCGCGGGCGACAGCAGCAATGGCACCATCTGATGCCTGGCTGCTTACAAAACCGAACACCGGTATGCCGGTTTTGCTGCCAGCCTTTGCAATGGTGCCAAAAGAAGCCGAAGTAAGATTATCGATAATCTGGCAAATAGCATCGGGACGAGAGGCGGTAAGATTAAGTGCGGCATCGGCCACATCGGAAGAATTGGCCACAGGAACACCAATTACCATAATTCCCATCGACTTCCCGATATCCTTCATGGTTTTGAAGTTTATCACCGAATTTACTTCACCGGGTGTATAGAGGGTAGCCACAGTTTTCATGCCCGGGATCAGTTCACTGAAAAGCTTCAGTCCGCCTTTATAATCTCCCATAGTAGAAATACCGGTGATGTTGGGAAGGTGATTCTGGAAGGAGGATCCGGCTCCGGCAGCCACCGGATCAGCCACACAGGTGAAAACTACCGGGGTATTTCTGATCTTTTTTGAAACGACCTGGAGGGTAGGTGTCGAAGTGATAAAGATCAGATCGTAGCGGCTATCGGCTACATCATCTACAATATTATTGAGCGTAGCCAGATCACCCTGGGCATTTTGAATTGTAATATCAAAATCTTTCCCGCGTACAAGGCCAACCTCATCGAGCCCTTTTAGTATCCCCTCAACCGACAATTCAGTGATAGGGGCATCATTATAAGCTACAACTGCAAATCGCATTTTACGCGATAATTCCAGCTTTTCAACCCCATAGTCAGCCAATCGTTTAAGCTTAGGAGGTATTGAGATATTAATCTGTTTGGCAGCATTGTAGTTAATTAGCACATCGGTTTCTACAAAATTCTCAATAGGGATTGATTCGGGCCTGCTTCCGCAAAGTACACGGGCAACCATTTCGGCGGAATGAAACCCGGTGCTGTACCAGCCAATCCCAATGGCTGCCAGTGCGCCCCTGGCTACCATTTCCTGGTCGTTCACAACAACAGGCAAGCCAGCCTTACCGGCATTTTTTACTATTGCATCAAATGATTGGATTGCTGTATTGTCGCCGGTAATCCATACCAGATCAATATCCTTACTCACCAGAACCTGCGCGGCCTGGTAGACTTCATTTGTATTGGTAACTGTAATCTCCTCAAGTTTGATCCCTTTATTTTTCAACACCTCACGAGCCACCTTCATCACACTGTTGGAATTCGATTCAGAAGAATTATAGATAGTTCCAATGGTTTTAATACCAGGGATCAACTTTTCGATGAAATCCATCGTTTCCGGAACAGGAGGGAAAGAACCCACACCTGTAATATTGGGGAGATGATCGATTGGGCTTGATCCTGCCCCGGCTCCAAGTGGATCGAAACAATAAGTAAACACAACAGGGGTATTTTTCACCGATTTGAATGATCCCTGAATGACCGGAGTAGAAGTGGGAACTATGAGGTCGAAATGCTGATTATCAAGACTCATCAGCATAGACGGAATGTTACCTATCTCAGCATTGCAATGTGAAGTGCTGACCTGCAGGTTACTGTCTGAAATAAATCCAAGTTGTTTTAACCCGTCGAGAAGACCGTTCATCACATTATCAAATCCTTCCTCCGGGGCAAAATAGGCAATGGCTATTCGATATTGATGCCCGCTTTCGGGTACAGGAATATCAGCTACAGTTGTCCTCTTGTCAGTATTATCCGTTACATTCCGGTTATGCCGGTCGGCAATCAGCAGAATGGCCGATAGAGCCATAACAACCAGAATTCCTTTGGACAGGGAAATCAAATTGGATAAAATTCTCATATCAGAAGATGTTTGTTATCAAATGAACGAAAAGTAAATACTGTCAATCGACAATTGCAATCATTTTTCCATAAGAAAAATCATTTAAGCGGTTGGAGGGATAGCTTTCGATTTTAGCGGAACCTTTGGTGAAGACCTCAGTCTGGGAACTTAGTTACCGTAAAATTAAAAACATTTGGCCAAATCAGGAGGGTTACATAAGATTATTAACCCATCGGAGAAAGAAGATGACCCGATGAATGTCATCTATTCCGGATCATCAGGCAGAATAACCTGAATGGTAAAAACCTCCATGCCAGCAGTCGGGTTATGGTATCAGGGTTCGTCAGGATCTCTACCATGCGAGGGGATGCCAGCCTTGCCATTGAATTAAGTATGGCCGGATAACGAAACAATCGTTGTATGTTTCGGAAATTTCTGAACTCATTAGCCATATGACGATAGATCTCTTTGTCATAGTTTTTATTAAAGGAGGATGAAAAACAGTCCTGCAAGAAACAGGTTTGGGCATGGGCAGCAGCTATTCTTCCACTACGGATCGCGTTACCAATTCCTTCGGCAGTTAGCGGATGAGCAAGTCCTGCCGCATCACCTGCCAATAATATGCGCTGTCCGCTTACCGGACGACCCCTTTCGCCGAGGGGGATAATATGCCCTTTTACTTTTCCCTCCTTCTTGGCATTTCTGAACATTTGCTGCCATTCCTTGCTTGTGGTCATCTGTTTCAGCAACTCCTCAAGTTTAAGATGATGTTTCTTAATAATACCGAGCGTAATACCCAATCCAACGTTAGCAGATCCGTCCTTGAAAGGAAAGACCCAGAAGTACCCTGGAAGTAATTTCCTGTAAAAAATTACCCGAGGAGAGATGCCATGCTCTCCATAGTCTATGCCTCTGAAATAGGCTCTCACAGCAAAAGCCTTATCGCTGCCATACATTTCGGTTAAACGGAGGGCTTTTGAAACAACAGAATTTGCCCCATCGGTACCTATAACCAGACCAGCGGTGAGCATCCCTTTTGAAGTGTTGACTTTAACTGCGTATTGATCGGCTTCAACCGACCTTACCTTACAATCCTCAATGATCTGAACTGTGCCCTGTTGTTTCAGGTGGTCAAACATCATCCTATCGAAATCGATACGCCGACAGGCATACATCCTGCTAAAACCCCTATCTTCCCGGAGAGGAACAACCACTGTCCGATTATTCGGTGCGGTTAGTATTAATTTGTCATAAGCTGTCGTTTCAGTAACCTGAATTAATTTGTGTTGTAATTCGGGAGAAATCTTCCCCAGTTGATGTATAACATCAGGGGTGATACCATCCCCGCAGGTCTTGGACCTTGGAAACCGCTCTTTCTCAACAACTGCCGTTACAAGCCCTGCGTTTCCTAAAATCAAAGCAGCAGTGATCCCGGCAGGGCCGGCACCTACGATAATAACATCGAACTGATCCATAGAAAATAATTGTCAATCTTTGAATAACACGACAAGAGTGCAAATATGCGGATTAAACTGACCGACACCCTCATTCTTTTTACCGAATTCGGACAGAATCACCTCAGTATTCTTTAACCTCACCTCCCAGGTTTTCAGAGGAAGAAATCGTCGGTGGGTTCCCCTTGTAAAAGATAGTACCACCAGTCCCCGCTTCGGCAGTAAGCTTATTGGTTGAAAACACCCATACTTTACCGCCTGTATTGGCTTTTGCCAGTACCTCCACTGCTTCCAGCTCACCTGCTTCAACCTTACTTCCTGTATTTGACTTGATTTCCAGAACTGTACAATGACCTGAGAGTTCAATATCTCCACCTTGGGTAGCAGTTACTTCAAGCGACCTAACCGAGGTCTCCATTTCGATAAGACCTCCGGAACGGGACTTCAAAAGCATAAAATCGCCCTCTGTCTTCGTACGAAACACAACATGAGCCGAAGCGGCAGTTTCGATCTGGCGAATCTTTTTAAAACTGAGAACAGCCCTGACACTGGTCTTGTTACTACTAAGCGAGAACTCACGGTTCATTCTGATCCTTAAAGTTCGCCCTTGAACAGAAGTTTCGATCCGATCGAGGTCAACATCCCCTGAAATGAAAGTGATGGATTCCTGTCCCGATTCTTTAAGCTCAAGTTCGAAATCACCACTTACATCAACTTTGTCAAAACCTGGCAGATTCCGTATTTCACCTGTTTGAGCACAGACAATTTGCATACTGAACAGAAATATTGAACCAACCACTAAGCGAAAGAAATTACGCATAACTGTATTTTTAAAAATTATTTATTCGGTATTCTATAGTAAACAACGCATCAAAGATACATCCATTGCTGCATCTTCGCAGAAATGCAAACACGCGACATGTATAACCGGATTACAGGATTTCCAATGAAACCTTTAACCCGCAAAATCCTTAAATAATCCGGACAAAACAGACTGAACACAGGAAAGGCCTGAGCTACAACTCCAGAAAATAACTAACCAAAAAAGACACCAACAGTATACAAAATCCGTTACTCAGTACGAAAAATAGAAATCAGGAGCTGTCTGAGTTAATAATCAAGAACAGAATAGAAAACGAATTGTTGTATCTTTACTTTATCATAAATTTGGTTAAGACTTCCGGAACAGGATGAGTAGAGAACAAATCAACAATCCTCTGAGGATTGTTTTCACAGGTATCAACAAGAAAGTACTTGGACAATATCTTTCGTTTTTGCAGGCGGAGTTCGATCCAATCGAATCACGCCTGATTGAGCATTTGGAATCTCTTTTTAAGCAACTCTGTGATTTCAGACCACAAATTATTGTGATAGTGTCACATGATTCTTCTTCTACTCTCACGGATATTCTTGCAATAGTAGATAAACAGGTGCTGCCGGTATCCCTGATTGTAATCTCCTCCGGGTTATCAAAATCGGAAGAGAATGCTCTGTTTAAATCAGGGGTGAGCTATATTATTGATCCTAAAGACATTGTTCATTTGCCATTTGCCATAAGAGAAATAATCAGGCGATCCAATCCTGAATACAGCAATTTGGCAACTATACATCGGCTCACACAAAGTGAATCGCATCTTATCGCAGTTATCAATAACACAGATGACCTAATCATCACTGTTGATCTGAATTTGCGCCTTACAGCGTATAACCAGGCATTTGAGGAATGGTTCAAGTATGAACGGGGGTATTTACCTGAGATAGGGCAACTGATTTATACTTTTCTTGGAGAAGAGACTACGAAGCAGATAAAAAGTAACATAGAACGCACGCTTACTGGTGAGAAAATTATTTTTCAACTTGCCTACCAGTCAAAAAACCGAAAATACTATTTCGAAACTCATTTCAATCCCATCCTGATTGATGGAAAAATGGTTGGTGTTAACAGCAGGTTGCACGACATCACAGAAAGTATATATGAGAAGGAAGGGTTCGAAAGAACAAGGAAAGAACTAAGTTTAAAAAACAAAGTTGATGAATGCTTCCTGACACTACCGGATGAAAAAATACACAAATCCCTTTTGGGCATAATCTGTGATGCATTTCAAACAAAACTGAACTTCCTTGCATTCTATAATACGGAAGAGGAAGAAATTAGTATAGATTCAGTCCTGATCAGAAATAATACTGAAGATGCAGACAACAATCTCAGCGATTTCCGGTCTTCATCAGCCTATCCTTCCGGTATTTGGAGGAAATTTTGGCAGAGGATAGTGTTTGATAGAAAAACCATAGTTCAGGAGTGTAATATCCAGACAGAGGACAACCAACCAACAATTGAGCGGGTATTAATTTGTCCTTTGCTTTACAAGGAGGAATTAGTAGGATTGCTTCAAATAGCCAACAAACCTGAGCCTTTTGATAATGAAGACAAGCAACTCCTTCAATCATTGACCGCTCATCTTGCTCCCATTTTTGTGGCAAGAAGAGCCAGACAGGATGAGGAACTTCGTCGTATTCAGGCTGTCAGAGCGCAACAGGAGAGCGAACGAAGATTGACCCTGCTGATGAACAACCTGCCGGGGATGGCTTACCGTTGCACCAATGACCCAGAATGGACTATGGAATTTGTTAGTGCTGGGTGTTATCAATTGACAGGGTTTCAGCAGGAAGATCTCATCGGTAACCGTTTGCTTTCATTCAACAGCCTGATACTTGAAAACTATCAGCAATATCTTTGGGAAAAGTGGCAGATGGTGTTGTGTAAAAAGGATGTTTTTCAGGATATCTATCGTATCAAAACAAAACAAGGCAAAGAGAAGTGGGTTTGGGAACAAGGTCAGGGCGTATATGATAGACGTGGCGATCTGATAGCCCTTGAGGGTTTCATTGTTGATATAACTGCTCAACAGGAAGGTCAGGACATGTTAAGGCGAAGTGAACAGAGATATCGACAATTATTTGAAAACATGGCGCAAGGGGTAGTATACTATAATAATAATGGCGAAATTGTAATGGCCAACCCAGCAGCAGAAAAAATTTTCGGTCTTTCGTTCAACAATTCAACAGGTCAATATTCCTTTGATCCCAACTGGAAAATGGTTCATCCTGATGGTACCGCTATTAGAGAAGACGAACACCCGGCTCATCAGGCGTTACAAACCGGCAAACCGGCAGAGAAAGTTTTAATAGGGTTTGAACATAGGAATTCCGGAGAGCAGAAATGGATCAACGTAAGTGCTATACCTCAACCTGAGGATTCTGATAAACCTTCCGGATCAGTATTTGCAACATTCGAAGATGTTACTGCTCTTTACACGGTAGCACAGGAATTAAGATTGACTCGTGATGAAGCACGAAAGGCAAACCAGCTGAAAGACTCGTTCATTGCCAACCTTTCGCATGAAATCAGGACACCGCTTAACGCTCTTCTGGGTTTTAGTGACTTACTCCTTTCTGGAATCCGTGATATGCAAGAAAGTGGAATTGATGAGTTTTTGCTTGAAGTCAATAAAGCAGGATCCCGGCTAATGAGAAGCATGGATTTAATTCTCAACTATTCAAGGACGCAGGTTGAAGACTATCCTTTAATACCTTCCGAGATCGATTTAATGGATTTAATCGAACAACAGTCTACAGACTATATAGAAATAGCCAAAAAGAGAGGTATAGGTTTCTCCATTGAGGCCCTCTGTGAAAAAACAGTAATTACTGCAGATGAGTATAGTTTGGGGATTGCTTTCGGCAATTTGATTGACAATGCCCTAAAATATACACATGAAGGACATATAAGCATCCGGCTGTTTTGCGAGCAGAGTCATCTTTGTGTAGAAATTGCAGATACAGGCATAGGTATGGCTCCGGAATTTATTGAAAAAATATTTACACCTTATTTTCAGGAAGATATAGGACCAAACAGGGCTTATGAAGGCTTGGGTCTTGGATTGTCGCTTTCGCGCAAATTACTCGAATACAATAATGCAACGATTAATGTTAAGAGCACCAAAGAAAAGGGATCTATATTTACGATAACATTTAATGAAAGTGTACTAAAAAAGGATATGCAATCGAAAACCAATAATAGTAGCTACTCACCGACAGAAAGCCTGCCGGTGATTCTGGTTGTTGAGGATGATGCAAGCAGCCAGTTTTACATGGAAGTCATTCTCAACAGAGCATTTCGTCCCATAATCGTAAGCAACGACCGTGAAGTATTTGATGTGTTAGAAAAGGAAAAGGTTGCTATGATCCTGATGGATATTTCGCTCAGGGAAAGTATGAGTGGACTTGATATTACAAGAAAAATTCGTTCAGAACCCCGCTTTAAAGAAATACCTGTCGTTGCGGTAACTGCCCATGCCTTCCCGACCGACAAGCAGAGATCACTGGAAGCAGGTTGCAACGAATACCTTTCAAAACCAGTGAAAAGAGGTGAGTTACTGGCAGTAATCAATAAGTATCTGGAGAACGGGTAATTTCAAAGCTTATTCGTCTGAAGAGTCCTTCAGAAGCCTTCTATAACGCGAGAAGACATTTGCTCTTGAAACGAACCCGACATATTTACCCTCCTTAATAACCGGCAGGTTATAGTGTGATGTCTGTTGAAAGACGGCGGCCACATCTTCCATGGAGTCATCAGGAGATACACTTACATCAGGCATAAACATTAGTTGTCTAACAGTGATTTCATTGTAGAGCGAATGATCAAAAAGCATATGTCTGATATCATTTAGAAACACAACACCCAGGTAGGTATTGTCGGAGTCGACTACCGGAAATATATTCCGTTCAGATTTGGAAACAACCTGGACAAACTGTCCCAGTGTCATGTCCATCGTAACAGTACTGAAATTAGTTTCCAACAGATCGCTCACCTTCATTCTTAATAACACAGCCTTGTCTTTATGGTGAGTGATGAGCTCTCCTCTTTGAGCCAACATCTTTGTGTAGATAGAGTAAGGTTCAAAATAGTGAATAGTAAGAAACGAAATTGTACTTGTTATCATAAGCGGAGTAAGCAACTGGTATCCTCCGGTTATTTCGGCAATAAGAAAAATGGCCGTTAAAGGGGCGTGCATCACACCTGCCATTAGTCCTGCCATCCCGACTAAAGCAAATTTTGCATCTGACAGTCCGATACTAAAAGTTGAATTGAGAAGCCGGGAAGTAAAAAAACCTGCCACCCCTCCCATAAACAATGTGGGAGCAAAAACACCTCCGACTCCTCCTGCCGAATTTGTTACTGCCATGGCTACCACTTTGAAGGCCATCATTAACCCCAGCACTCCTATTAACAACCATTCATTATCGGTAGCAAAGCCAAAAACAGATTGCTCGATAACCTCCTCTCCTCTACCATTCACCATCGCTTGAAGCACTTCATATCCTTCACCGAAAAGTGAAGGGAAAACAAATATCAATCCGCCTAAGACAATGCCACCGGTAATGGCTCTCATCCACCATAATTGAATTTTCTTGACCTTAACCTCAATAGCCATAGAAACCCTGGTAAAGTACAATGAAATAAACCCACAAATAATGCCCAGAATAATATACCATGGAATGTTATTGAGCATGAAATGCTCTTCAATTCGGAAGGAGAACAGTACTCCTTCGCCTAACAGAAAATAAGCGACAACAGATGCGGTCACAGCACTGATTAACAACGGAAGGATAGTAGCAATAGAAAGGTCAATCATTAAAACTTCCAACGCAAAGACCAAGCCTGCAATTGGTGCCTTGAAGATACCGGCAATAGCCCCCGCTGCCCCACAACCTACAAGAATAGTCACCATCTTGTAATCAAGTCTGAAGATACGGGCAATATTACTTCCAATAGCACTACCGGTAAGTACCACTGGGGCCTCAGCTCCAACCGATCCACCAAAAGCAATAGTGAGTGTACTGGCAATGATAGATGTATAAGTATTGTGAGGTTTAATCAGGCTATTGCTCTTCGAGATCGAGAACAAAATTCGACTCACTCCATGACTGATACTGTCACGAACAAAATATCTTACAAATAAAACGGTCAGAATTATCCCAACAAGAGGAGAAGCAAAGTAAAGATAATTTCTGGCTGCATAATTGAACCCATCAGATAGAAGATAATGAGTATAATAAAGCGTATTTTTAAGCAAAACAGCAGCCAATCCGCTTAAGATTCCAACGACAAAGCTGATAATGTATAAAAATTGTCTTTCGCTGACATTCCTTATCCGCCAGCGAAGCAATTTGGAGAACATTTGTGAACCATTGATCATGGCTGCAAAGATACATGGAGGTTTTTAAAATCCTAACCGGTATTCATTCGTAAAATGATTTTCACCACAAATACAGAGGACAACAATAATGAAATTTTACCACTGGTTAAACTCGGGCATATATAATTGGAGACACCAATACTTAAATGCTGAATTTAACCAAAAGAACGCAGCTCCATCAGTTTTACCTGATTCTATTCTTTCCATAATGTGGCTGGGCAACAATAAGATACCACAATAACCCTATAATCGTAATAATCGCCAAAACGCCAAAGGCATTTACCAATCCTATAATCGATGCCAGATAACCTGTAATAATGGCTCCTGTACCTATTCCCAAATCCAAAGCAGTGAAGAGGGTTGAATTTGCTGCCCCACGACTCCCGGGATGTACCATATTATTGACCATTGCCTGAAAAGATGGAAAAATGATTCCATAGCCCAGCCCTATTAATAAGCCTGCAAGTAAAAAGCCTGAATAGTTATACGTACTCCAAAGCAAAGATAAACCGGTTGATAGCAGTATCAAACCTAGAGGCACAATTATCCCGGGTCCTTTACGATCGAAAATTTTCCCGGCAGAAAGTCTTGAAATGGAAAGTCCAATAGCATACACTGTAAAAAAAATACCAGCACTACCTAAACCCAGCTCAAGAGTATAAAGGGTTACGAACGAAATCACACCTCCATAACTCATCATCAGAATCATCATTGTAATGCTCACAGGTAATGCCTTAAATGCAAATAATCTGGAGATTGAAATCCCGCCGGGTTGGTGTCGGATGAAAGGAGGAAAATGCATTAACTGAGTAAGAATATAAGCTCCGATGGCAATTGAGGTTCCAACCCAGAAAAGTCTGTTAAAATCCCCATCTTTCATTAGCCACAATCCTGCCATAGGTCCAAAAGCCATTGCAAGCGGGATAGCCAATCCATATATCCCAATTCCTTCACCTCGCCTTTTCTCAGGAACAATATCTACAATCAGCGTTGAATTTGCGGTGGTGGTTACACCCCAGGCAAGCCCATGAAAAAACCTGACAAGCAACAACTGGAACAGTGTACTTGCAAGCAAATGAAAACCAAGCAAGAGGGCGAATACCGCCAGGGAAACCAAAAGAATATATTTACGGCCATAATGATCGACAGCATAACCCGAAAATGGTCTGATAAGCAAAGCTGCCAACGTATATATAGCAACAACCCATCCAACCCGGCTCTTATCGGCACCCAAAACCTCTACCATAAAGACAGGTAACGTTGGTATCAGGAGATAAAATGCCAACGAAAGCAAAAAACCAGATAAAGTCAAAAGGATGAAATTACGGGACCAAAGACGCATAGAAATCATCAGAAAGTTTTTTGTACGAAAAACAATTACCTGTTCAATTCGTTTGAGTAGTGTATAGTTGAAATCCGGATCGCAAAAGTACAATCATTTATAATGGCAGAGGCCTATATAATTGCGAACATATTAAATTGCCAATCATGAAGGAACTTTGGGAGGAAAGATACCTTGTACCTAATTATGTATATGGAACTAAACCTAATACTTGGTTCAAGCAATTTATCGATACTCATACACCAGGCAAAATACTCATGCCTGCAGAAGGGGAAGGGCGTAATGCCGTGTATGCTGCAAGCAAAGGATGGCAGGTATCAGCTTTTGACCTGACCGATGCAGGACGACATAAAGCAATGCGACTGGCATCTGAAGCAGGTGTTACAATTGAATATATTACAGGCGATGCAATGACAATTCAATATCCAGAGAACCAATTCGATGCATTGGCCATTGTATTTTTGCATCTTCCAGAGGATGTGCGACGTATCATCTTTCAGCGTCTGACAACCTTCGTTAAACCAGGTGGGCATGTAGTCCTGGAATGTTTTGACAAAAGACACTTTGGGAACAATAAGAGTGGACCGAAAACAATCGACTTACTCTATTCCCCGATTCAGCTTCAGGGATACTTTAACAGCCTTAAGATGCTGGTTTTTGAGGAAGCGAATTATGAAATTGACGAAGGTCCTCTTCATCAGGGGCCTGCTGCGGTTATAAGAATGCTTGGGGAAAAAGTAGATTCAACTAAAGTCTAAGCGACCTTTAAACTCTGGTTTTCTAAGAAGTTCTTCTTAATATGAAGAACTTTCATAATGGATACTTTCCATTTGGATTATATCCTATTGAAAGATTGACAGCATTTTGTACTCATGATTCATGAAGAGAGTGGCGATCATATTTACGTGATCAATATTTCGGGATCAACCGTCTTATCAGTTTAAAGGAGAGGCCGCCGATCAGAAGGCCAAGAATCATCCCGGCAACTACATCACTTGGATAGTGAACACCAAGGTGCATCCTTGAATACCCTACTAATAATGCCCAAAGGAAAACCAGGAATGTAATCCACCACTTTTTGAACATAAGAACGAGAACCACAGCCATGGCAAAGGCATCAGTAGTATGCCCGGATGGAAAACTCGGACTACCTCCAACACTTAACTTCTCTATGAATTCATAAGTAATAAAAGGACGGGGTCTGTCGATCCAGAACTTAAAAATTGTACTGACCAAAGCCGCAATTCCAATTGAAATACCAGCCATCAGGGCAATCAAAGCTTGCCTGTTATTTTTGATTATCAGATAATAAAACAGTATTAGAGCAGGTATTGCAAAAGAAAGAATGGGAGCACTATCCGTAATTATCCTGAAGAAAACATCGAAAGAAGGATTCCGGTCTACATTAATGGCTCTGAGTAACTCCACTTCTGAATCTGCTGCCGTTGAAAACATCGGCGATAATAGACAAGCCAAAACCGGGAACAGTCTCTTCCATTCATAATGCTTAGAATCGATTATGTTTCCGGTAGTATATAAAACAGCAGGCAAATGGTCAGGTTCTTGATTCATCCCTGCAAAGGTAAATAATATTCCCCTTTTTCATCTATATAGAATCGAGGCTACGACCCTTTATTTGCCCGTTCAAATCAATGCAATGCAATAAGTCGTCACCTGGTTATAAAATCGCCAATTTCAGAACCTTTGAGTCAAATTAAGATATATGCGCTGATATTGTACCCCGGTTTCAAAAGTGCATTCTGCGTTGAGTGATGCAGTAAAAGTCTTTGTTGTACGCCATAGTATACTCATCTCTCCGATATGCTGTCTTACGGAGGTCTCTCCGCTTACAAACCGATAACTAACATTGCGATATGTGGCTCCGGTAAATAGTTTTCCTTTAAACAAATCACCATTAAGGCCAAAACTGAAAATTTCTCCGTTAATATATGGAGTCTCTAATACAGTCACCGAAGCATCTGCGGTTAAATTATCCCAAACAAAGCGATTAAACGAAAGGTAAGTGTAAAGATTTTTTGAAGCACGTTGTGTGCCTTTCTGATCACGGTATCCGGCATTCAGTCCAACTGAAATACGCCTCACGGGATGCCAGTTGATCTGAAACAGGTAACCTCGAGAAGTTTCGAGTTCAAGCAATCTCTCGATATACGTTTTATAGGTTTCGTAGTATATAATATTATTACGGGCACTATAAGATACGCCCATTGAAAGCTGACTGATAATACGATAACGAAGCGACAGGTAAAGATTAGTAACCAAGGGTGAATTGTCCTGAATCAACGAGGAATCTGTCTTAATCAATTTCTTGTTAAAGATATCTACTTCGGTTGAACCGAAGAAATACAGTTTTTTCAACAACGAGTTAACGTGCTGAATATAAATGAATCTCCTGTCAGTATTTCCATTATTGGTTTGTTCGACTATCCCGGCAGTAGTTTGCATTAGTCCCGATTCACCTTTGAAATCGTGTGCAAGGTAAGCTCCTGCCTGAAAAAGTTTTGTATTGATCCCATAATTATAAACATCCGGACGGCTTCCGGCTATTACCCCCGTGGTAAAAGTGCCAGATTTCCATTCATATTGTAAGCCATCTACCGCACCCAAGCTAGCCATCCGTTGATTAATACGCCTGCCAATCCAAAGGCTTTGATCACGATAGAATTGATAATTTACTGCCAGGCTATAAATACGCAGTGCGTTAAAAATGTCAGATTTCACCAGATCCCATTGGTTCAGTCTGTGGGCAAATGTAATATAAGTCTCGGTATTTATCTTCTGCTCAACAAGCCCTGCTGTATTACACATCAGAGTGTACCTGAACCGCTGAGTGTTGTCATTTATACTTGAAAAATTTGAATATGAGGCAACCGAGAACCTTCCGTTAATATCTCCGGAAACAGGTTCACGATCACCCTTTGCCACTCCTGAACTATCTTTTTTAAATCCTTCTGGTCTGATTGTCATTTGAACAGTTTCCTCTTTTTTACTCACTGCCTTCTTCTGTTTGCGAAAGATTACATCCGAAACAGAGAATTTTTCTGGGACCAAAGGAGTACAAACACAAGAAACAGAAGAAATCACATTCACCAGTAGAGCAGGAGTCAACTTACCATCCCGTTGAACATATAAAGTATCACCCGCTAAAAGTTCCCTGGTAACCGGAAACCTGACATAAACACTTTGACCGGTAACATAAGACACTGTTCCCTCCAATGGAGCTTCCTCAATCTGTGCCCTTATGCCAGAGAAAATCATACTTAACAATGCAATCAACAGGTAGCGCATACAATCTGTATTAATTTGTTTTGTCAACGCGTCTTGGTAAAATCATTCTTGAGCTATTACCATGCGGGTGACAATTCAGGCAGGCAATACTGTTATAAGAATATCCACTTACACCCTGATGTTCCTGGTTCATGCTTGTCTGATTGTGCTCGTGGCAATCAATACATGAAAATGAAGCATAGTTGGAAGGATTGGTATGGCAGTCGGAGCAGGTATTCCATTCTCCCTGATGCTTTCCCGAGTATATTGGGAAATACTGTCCATCATGATTAAATGTTGAGGGACTCCAACTGTTCTGATTATGGCAATCTTCACAAGTCAATGGAAATTGCGCAGAATTGTGCGGAGGGTCAACAGTTTGGATATAATCACTCTGATGACACCCGATACAGGTGTTTGGTGTAGAGATATAATTACCGGAATGGCATGAGCTACAATCGTTGGCAATGATGGCATGAGCCCCGGAGAGTATATAAAATTCATTATGGACAGGAAAAGTTGCAGGCACCCAACCAGGGTTTGTTGTATGGCATGTACCGCAATCGTTGGATAAATTTAAAGCAACATGATTTGGATTAAGACTTTGGGAGTAATTTGTGGCATGACAATCGACACATAGTGTTGGGGTGTTGGGATACCCACTTATATGACAATCAGCACATGCTGTTGTACTGTGAGCCCCAGTTAGCGGAAACCCTGAGGAGGCATGGTTAAAGGTACCTTCTGCTGAACCTGTTGGGTGGCAGGCGAAGCATGCCGGACTATTATACTGATAGCCTCCGATACCACTGTGCTCCTGATTCATATCTGGTTGATTGTGATCATGGCAATCTATACAGGTAAACAAAGTATAATTGGCCGGATTGGTATGGCAATCTGTACATATATTCCATTCACCATTGTGTTTTCCGGAATATATCGGAAACGATTTACTATCGTGCTCAAGATATTGAGCAGGCTTCCAGTCAGGATTGGTCGTATGACAATCAGCACACTCCTGAGAAAAATTAAGAGAGGTATGACTTGGGTTGGTTGTCTGGTTGTAGTTAGCCTCGTGACAATCAATACATCGGTTTGGGGTATTTTGAAAACCACTTGTATGACAATCAAGACAGTTGGTTGTAATATGGGCCCCGGTTAATGGAAATCCGGAGGTAGCATGATTAAAGGTCCCTTCACCAGATCCAGTCGGATGGCAGGCATAACAAGCTACACTGTTGTATTGGTAACCATTGACATCACGATGTTCACCATTCATATCTGACTGATTGTGTTCATGACAATCAATACAGGTGAACTGTGCATAAGCAGAAGGATTGGTATGACAATCAGTACAATTATTCCATTCCCCGTTATGTTTACCCGAATAAATCGGGAAGGACCGACTGTCATGATCACTATATGTTGCAGGCCTCCAACCAGGATTTGTCGTGTGGCATTCAGTACAGGTTGTAGAAAACCCGAGTATCTGGTGTGAAGGATTAGTCGTACTGTTATATTCATTCTCATGACATGAAAAACATTCCGCTGAGGTGCTCTGATAATCATTAGTCACATGGCATTGCCTGCAATCCTTGATATCGTGACCTCCCGTCAGGGGAAAGAAATTATGATTAATGCCTCCTCCTGACCAGGAGAAAGAATTGATATTATGACAATCTGTGCATTGGGTTGAATAGTTACTTAAAACATGGTTAGGACTCTGGGTCGAAAGATAATTATCACTATGGCAATCATAGCAATTCACACCGAGTGGTTCAAATAGAACAGGAGTTGTACCTGCTACTGACACTGGTTGCCCAGAAAGAGTTCCGTGACAATCACGGCAATCTGCTGTAATATGCGGACCAATCAGCGGAAACCGGCTTTGCTGGTGAATTGAGGTTATATCAGGAACAATCCATGAGACCGGACTATGGCACCGTCCGCAATCTGTACCTACAGTCTGCTGGTGCACATCGGCATGACAAGAGATGCATTGGTTCCCGGCACTTGAAAACTCGAGAGTTGAATGGCAATCCCTGCAGGTAACCACCTGATGTTGTCCTTCCAGGGCAAATCCCGTTTTGTTATGATCAAACGACAACTTCTGCAGTTCAATTTTCCACCCTTCAGTATTGTGGCAATCCAAACAGCTTAAAGAGAATCGATCCCCGTGTGGAGATTTCTGACCAAATAACAAAAGGGAAAGAAAAACCAGAGGAAACACTAATGACAGTCTTCGCATTTGAACTTTTCAATTTTATACCAGATAAATGAGCGTTGATTATCCTGTCGAGGTTTATGACAACCATTGCAGGCTATAGTTTTGTGCGCTCCATCGAGCGGGAAGCGGGTCGCCCCATGATCAAACCGGGAAGCAGGCAGAAAATACTCTGTATCATGGCAACGTGAGCAATCGGTAATGGATTCTTTCTCAAACTGTCGCATATGAACATCTTCATGACAACCTTCACATCTGGACGAAAGACCCGCAAACCTATAATCTTTAATAGTCTTTCCTGTTAGCGGAAGATGACATGCGCGGCAGTCAGGTCGTGAATGTGCATTCGTTAAATGAAAATCTGTAACAGAATGATCAAATGTAACCTCATTCCATCGCGTTTCTTTATGGCAAACCTGGCAAGATCTGTTTGCATAATACTTCTGTGAAATTTGCTGTTCATGAACATCTGCATGGCAATCAACACATTTCTGCCCCAAGCCGGTGAATCTCCATCCCTCTTCATTTTTATGACAAGCCGTGCAAGGTGTTGCCAGATGGGTATCCCGTAGTTGGAAAGAGGTTTCATTGTGCATTATCACCGTGTATGTTGATGGAGAAAAACCGTTTTCGCTGTGACAATCAGAACAGTCGGAACGAGGATTCTTTCCGGAAAAATCACCATCATGGTAATCTGCATGGCAATCTATGCATTTTGAAAAAGAAACAGGTTCAGTAAAACTCTTTTTATGACATTTCTCACATTTAACTTTTTGATGAAGTCCTTTTAATTCAAAACTGGTCTTGCTGTGATCAAAGGTGTTATTGATTTTTAGGGTCGAAAAGGAAAAATCAGAATGGCATTGGGTACAATTTTGTCCAAATTTATTTTCATGTGGGTCCTTATGACAATCGGTACATTTTTCATGAGCAACATCTGAAAATTGCTGAAACAACTTACCTCCCTTCGTGGATGTCTGATGACAATCAGTGCAAAGAACCTGCTGGTGTTTTCCTTTTAAAGGATAGTTCGTTTTATTATGATCAAATTTCTCCGCTGGTTTAAAGCTTTTCATCCCATGACACTCCTTACAATTGGCAGACAGTGTTCCCTGATGATAGTCCTGGTGGCAATTCTGGCATTCTGTATTAAGGCCCAGAAAGGTTCCTGCTTTTTTCTTAAGATTTGAATCCCTGATGAAATCCGTTTTGTGGCAATCCTTGCATGACTTCCCTTCATGTGCCCCTTCCAGGGGATAACCTGCCTGAGTATGGTCAAACTTTTCTGTATTAAAGCGAATAATCTGGAAATTCCGTCCATGGTGATCATTATGACATGAGGCACAGGTTTTTCCTTCAACTTCTGCTGATGAATGGTATCCCCTCTTTTGGTCAATTCTTACTTTAATTTCCTGATGGCACGCCAGGCATTTTTCATTCGATACCTTTTTCCCCAATGTATGGCACTTTGTACAATTTGACATACCTTCCAGATGTGCATGTTTCCTGACAAGATCTCCGGGAGAAATCTGACCACGGGCAATCTGAAATGAAAGCACCCAGAGCAAGGTAATAAATGAGACTCTAATTTTGATTATCAATAGATAATTCATAAGCAGTAATCTGTTCAATCATCAATATGAGTTAATATAGCCTCACCAAACTTCCTGGTAATAACAACCCCGGCTTTCTCCAGGAACTGAATTGGTAATTCCCCCCCGGCAAAAACATAGACAAGATCGTTTTCTACTATAGTCTCAGCACCCGACAAAGAATCAACTATATGTACACTTTCTCCTTCAATCGATGTAAGTTGTGTATTAAACATGACATTTATTATTGCAGAAGCCATTGCCTCTGCAATCTTCTTATTGTTTTTTGGCTTTATCCTGCTGAATTTCTCTCCTCTATATGAAAGTACAACCGTATTTTGTTCAGCCAATAATAGTGCTGATTCGATGGCCGAATCACCTCCGCCAACTACCACAATATTCTTTCCTCTGATTTCTTCAGCTTCAATCAACCGATAGGCTACTTTACCGGTATTCTCTCCAGGAATACCAAGTTTTCTTGGCGTTCCACGCCTTCCTACTGCCAGCAATACAGCCTTTGTGGACAAATGCTCACCAGCTTCTGTATCAACCAGGAAATGATCTCCCGCGTTGAATATCGCTTCTACTTTTGTATTTTCTTTTATAGAAATTGTATGCTTTTCCAGAACTTCATTCCATAGGTTCAACAACTCCTGTTTACCTGTTTCATAAAGCTTCACTTTACCATGTAATGGCAAAATCATTGGAGAAGTCATAACAATTTTTGAACGCGGAAAAGAGAATACAGTACCACCAAGAGTATCCTGTTCAAGGGTTAAAAACTTCAAACCATGCTTTTTGGCATTCAACGAAGCAGAAATCCCGGCAGGCCCTGCCCCGACTATGACCAAATCATAATCGCCCTTACGGTTCTTTACCGAACTCTTCACCAAATTGTCAACAGCCTGCCTTCCCTGCTCTACAGCATTCTTTATCAGCCCCATACCACCCAATTCTCCAGCAATAAAGATACCTGGCACATTGGTCTCAAAGGTCTGATCAACATGCGGCAATTCTACTCCCCGTTTCTCAGTGCCAATGCATAAAGTAATTGCTTCGGTGGGGCATGCATGGAAGCAGGCTCCATGGCCAATACATCGTGATGCATTGATAACAGTTGCCTTACCATTTAAAATACCAAGAATATCCTTTTCAGGGCAGGCTGCAACGCAAGCTCCGGTCTTGATACATTTTTTAGGGTCTACTACCGGGTGGAGCGAAACCGGCTCAAAAAGCCCTTCAGCCTTGGCAATGGCTATCTTTTGACCTACTTTATGCGATTCGCGATGCAATTTTCTCAGATAGAAAATCACGACAGCAATTGCAAATAAAGCAAGTAGCCCATACGTAATAAGTTGTTCAATAAATACTTCCATATAATCAGAATATCCAACGGTAACCAAACGCGATTGTGACTGCAACATGAATCAACATAACCAGAATCATGATAAGGGCAAATGGCATATGTATTACATGCCAGTATCGAAAAAGATTCTGCATGGTTTCAAGTCGGTCTATCCTTCTTTTCAGTGAATTATCAGCTTTTACAAGTCTGATAATAGTATGCATATGACTGGAAGAAACATCCTTTTGTTTCAATAATTGCCTGATATTACCAACCAGCTTTCTATCAGAACCCAGCTTATTAAAATAACCTTTTATTGATTTTTTCCTGGCCATCATTTGCATTGGTTCACTTTCCTTCACCAACTGATAATAGTATTCCCTGTTGTCTCCCAATAATTCACCTATTTGATTCCCAAGTGTCTCTTTTCCTGCCCGCACCTCCTGAAGTGTCATCTCCCTTCCTTCAATAGTGCGAGGTATCTGAAGATAAATAAAACGCCCCAGGATACCGCTGGTAAATACCGCCACCATGCTCCAGAAACTCACTGCAACCAGCCCTCCAAACTTCATGGCCGTATGAAACAAAATAAGGGTAGGACCAAGGGAACAAAGAAAAATATGAAATTCCAGCCAGTGTTTTAACAACCCCAACCGTTGCATCCACCTCCATCTCTTACGGGCCATATACATCCCCATACCAAAGATCATCATCACTGTACCTGCTATTCCCAATCCATGGCCTATAATCCCGCTTGGACGAAAGTTATCATGCCCGGGATGAAAAAAACGCTCTTCCAGACTGGTTGCATAATAGGTATAACCTTTATATACAACTATTAAAACCACGACTACATAGATTGAACTCAATACAATAATGTACAAAAGATGGGATTTCCTTGACATAATTTAGTGTTGTATTTGATAACCTAAACAAAAATAGTATAGAAATGTCATTCAATATGGAGTAAAATACACTATTTGAAACCATTCCAAATTATCACCCTGTCAATCTCCCTGATTTATCCTCTGTTGTTCTGTCTGATTATTCAACCGAATACGCCAAAATCTATTTATCGGATAATACCAGTCTGCCACATTTGCTAAATTCCTATTCGTGAAAAATAGGGATATTACAACTTATTCAAATCAGTATGAAGAGGTGGTATCCTCATTCTTAACTATTAAAGAGCCGCTACTATCATCCAAAAACAACTCGATTTCGAATGTAATGGATCTATGCAGTGACTAAGTTCATATTTATCATCGCTTTTCCTACATTTGTAGTTATAATAACCAACCTGTCATATCATGAAGAGATTATTGCAATTGACTGCCTTCCTGATGCTTTGCCCATTTTTGCAGGCTCAGGATTTGAAAACAAAATTGCCTGTTGACCCTAATGTCACTATCGGCAAACTTGAAAACGGACTTACTTATTACATCCGCCATAACGCGGAACCCAAAAGTCGTGCTGAATTCTATCTGGTAGTTGACGCCGGCGCTATTCTGGAAAATTCAGATCAGAATGGTCTTGCTCATTTTTGTGAACACATGGCATTTAACGGAACCAGGCATTTTCACAAAAAACAAATCATCAACTATCTTCAATCAATCGGCATGAAATTCGGTCCTGAGATCAATGCCTTTACAAGCCACGATGTCACGGCCTACATGCTCCAGAAGGTTCCTGTCAATGTTCCTCAAAATATCGATACCTCCCTGTTAATATTGCATGACTGGGCATCAGCTATTTCTTTTGAAGATGATGAAATCGACAACGAACGTGGTGTTATACATGAAGAATGGCGTACAGGACGTAATGCCATGGAACGTATGAATAAACGTGCCGGCAAAACTCTTTACAAAGATTCCAAATATGCCATTCATGACGTAATCGGCGAAATTGATATCATTGACAATTTCAAACACGAAACACTCAAAGCTTTTTATAGCGACTGGTATCGTCCAAACTTACAGGCTATCATTGTAGTTGGTGACATTGACGTCGCTGTGATTGAACAGAAAATCAAAGACCTGTTTGGAAAGCTCTCCAATAAAGAAAATGCTCCAAAACGCGAAATAATTGCTGTTCCTGACCACAAAGAAACCCTGGTAGCTGTTGAAACCGATAAAGAAGCACCCTATACTGTGATTCAGGTTTACTACAAACACCCCCGTACCGAGAATGATGGTACCGTTGCATCATACCGTGATATGCTAAAACGAAATCTGTACAACCAGATGATGAACATGCGTCTGCAAGAGATAATCCAGGGCGAGAACCCTCCTTTTGCCTACGCCTTTTCTGCATACTCGAGTCTGACCCGCTCTAAAGACGCTTACCAGAGTTTCGCGGTAACTCAGGCTGATGGTATTGACCGTGCCCTCGAAGTAATCCTGACTGAAAACCAACGCGTAAAACAACATGGATTTGTAGCATCTGAACTTAAACGAGCTAACGATGAAATGCTTAAACAACTTGAGAATCAATTCAACGAACGCAATAAACGTCGCTCAGACCAATATGTATGGGAATATTTCGGAAATTTCCTCGAAAATGAACCAATTCCCGGTATCGAAAACGAATTTGAACTGACCAAAAAACTCTTACCCTCGATTACACTTGCCGAATTAAATCAGTTGGCACAGAAATGGCTTACTGTTGAAAACAGGGTAGTTACAGTAATGATGCCCGAAAAAGATGATATTACACCTCCCACCCAACAACAAATTCTTGATATCGTTGAAAAAACATCAAAGGCTCCGGTAACTGCTTATGTAGATAAGATGTCTGATAAACCTCTTATCGCTAAAGAACCGAAAGCCGGTAAAGTTACAACTGAAACGAAAAATGCCCAGCTTGGTACAATTGAATGGACCTTAAGCAACGGAATTAAAGTTGTACTAAAACCCACTGATTTCAAAGATGATGAAATTCTTTTCTCAGCGTTTTCCAATGGAGGGACCTCGCTCTATCCGGCAGAAGAGATTATTTCGGCCAACTTCAGTGCTCAGGTAGCAGGGATGAGTGGTTTGGGCGATTTTGAGAATATGGATCTTGAAAAAGCTCTTGCCGGTAAGATGGCTAACGTTAACCCATTTGTAAATGAGCTGCAGGAAGGTCTCAATGGCAATTGTTCAAAAAGCGATTTTGAAACATTACTTCAACTTACTTACCTAAGCTTCACTGCTCCTCGTGTCGATGAAAAATCATTTGGATCATTTACAAACCGCATGAAGAGTATTCTTGAAAATGCTGCACTTGACCCTTCGAATGCCCTCAGCGATACTGTTCAGGTAACCCTGGCAAATTACAGCCCCTACCGTCGTCCTTTGACCATCGCCAGCCTTGCTGAGGCTAATGTGTCAGAGATAACCAGAATCATTCATGAACGTTTTGCCAATCCTGAAGACTTTACCTTCTTATTCGTTGGTTCGATTGATCTGGCAACCGCCAAACCCTTGATTGAAAAATACATTGGTGGATTACCTGTTACCAATAAAAAAGAACAATGGCGCGACCTTGGTATCCGTCCTCCAAAAGGTGTGATTAAAAAAGTTGTGAAACGCGATATGCAGGATCCCCGTGCAACCGTTTATGTCATGATGCCCGGATACTATGGTTACGAAACCATGGATAAACTTGCCCTCGAAACAATTAACGATATCCTGAGTACCCGCCTGGTTGAAACCATTCGTGAAGAAGAAGGCGGAACATACGGCGCCGGTGTATGGACCAGTCAGAAGAAATCACCGGAAGGTATGTACCAGCTCAATGTTCGTTTTGATTGCGACCCTGATAATGCTGAAAAACTTACCGGTATCGTGCTGCGCGAAATTGAAAAACTGCGTACTGACGGACCTGATGATAAACAGGTTGGAAACGTACGCGAAAACAAGCTGAAAACCTTTGGTGAAAAACTTCGTGAAAACCGCTTCTGGCAATCGACCATCACAAATATCCTTAACGGTAATTCAACCGTTGAAGAATTTGTTAATTATGAAGCTAACATTAAAAGTCTGAACCCGGAATTAGTTAAAAAAGCAGCTACGAAATTTTACGATGGAAATAACCTGATTGACATCCGTCTGCTTCCCTCAAGTACCGAAAACTCGGTTAAAAACCCGAATATGCTGCGTGACCAGAAATAATAACATTACAACCTGACCGGTTTAAAGGCTCCCCCTCCCAGGGAGCCTTTTTCTTTTGCATTTATATACAATTTATACTTTCAGCTTATTACCCTGATTCATCCAATACAATTGCGGGAAATCCAAAACATGAACAGGCAGGTTAACCTTCAGGTGATTGACTCTGAACCTGTCATAATCTACAATATAACTAATGCGGACTAGAACAGATATCAAAGGAAGCTTATGAACGAATCGCTGAGATTAGTTTCAGAGTGGACCTCATGTCAACCAAAATCCAGTCTGTACTGTTTTCAATTTATCCACTGAATGGCACCCTTCCTGCAGCCTTTCTATTATCTTGTGAACATCTGATCAATGTGTTGTAAATCCCGCCACAATACCAGGAGTATCCCTCTGTACGAGGGGCAACTCAGGCTGCCTTCTAATGAAAAAAGGTTCCTGGCAGGGAACCTTTCTTCTTTTTATCTGACAAAAAGAAACCGTAAAATTTGATAGTTTCTGATTTGCATCAAAACTCCAGAATCTTATGAGTGTATCATATAAGACACTTAACGAACTTTAAAGCTGGTTTGTCCAATCAGCGTATCATCAAGGTAGAGGCTTACATTGTATGTACCTTCGGTGAAATCCTCCTGTAAAGGCAATTTATTCCAATAAGTTACAACAGTGGCAACCTGGTTGGCATAATTAACATCCTCAACGATACTATACTGTAACCTTTCTCCCTTGTACTGGAAAGAATAGTCATCGCCCCGGCCTTTCATCAGCACCTTACCGTTGGGGTCGGCAATCCTGATATAGACAGTTTTCTTCCCCGGAGCAGCAAGAACATTCTCAGCAAGGCTGAAAGATACTTTAATCTTATCAATACGCCTGCCCTTATCCGTGGCTTCTTCGCGCTTACCTCCCCTGATCCTGATTCCGCTGGCGCTAACATTGAAAGCAGATATAGCTGAACCAGCCACAATCTTTTCATTCAATTGCTCTTTCTCTTTTGTCAGTTGACGGGCTTTACGCTGTTCAACCTGAATTTCTTCACGCATTTGTTCATTCTCAACCATCAACTGGCGGTTAAGGGTATAGAGAGAGTCCATCTGATGTAAATAACCCTGGGTGATTACACGAAGACGATCGAGTTTCTTCTTGGTCTTACCATACTCCCACTTCGTATCGAGAAGCTTTTTAATTTCAAGTGCATTGGCCTGAATAATGCTGTCTTTGGCTTTTAAAGAATCAGCTAACTGGCCATAGGATTCTTTAATACGGTTGTGCTCTAAAATCAATGAATCAACCTGATGCTGCATGGAGATTTTCTCAGCCTCTTTAATCTCTGCCAATTCAGCAAGATCACTTCTTGTCCCCAACCACTTCCATATCAACACTATTATGATCAGGGCTGCTATGATCAACATTGCCAGCACCGCGGTTCTACTCTTGTTGTTGTTTGTTTCGCTCATGAGGTTAATTTATTATCAGGTTCAAAAACGTATTGAATTCAATGTTGTTGCAAAGATATGAAATTTGAAAGGAAGAATCTGCCTTTAAAAAGCTTTGGTAATCTAAACTACCATGTTTTCACCTTTTGATTCTGTGGGCTTTCCACTACAATTTACCCATTTTATGCACCTGATAACAGTCCGAACTCTCTTGTCCCGTTACAAACCAGGGAGAAACGTTTCCAGGCAATCCGGCGAATTTTGAATATGGTAGTAATTTCACCTGGACATGAGAATGTTAACAAAACCATGAGCTCTAAAGTCTATCATTTTTAAAACACACTCCATGATGACTTTTGACCTTCTCCAGAATAACAGACCTTATTAATTAAAGACCTTATTAAAAACCTTTTACTGGCTTGCTTTTCCCGGGCATTGACCTCATTGTGTAATATCATAAAAATAAACTGCATCAGTATTTGCCTGATAAAGCCGGTTTTCAGTCTTCTATGCCTGATAAAATCGTTACAGATACTGTTGCCATTTTTCAGCCTGAATACAATTCCAACTACCATTTTATAAAAAGACAGACTTCAGCTAAACTTCATCCGAGGTCTGTTCAATGCTCTTTCGTTTTCCTTTCGAAAAAAAACGAAAAACGAACGAAAGGGATACGAAGGCACTTCGAAGCTACTTCGAACCGACACTATATTTGACCACTGTTTATCAGCTATATGCAATTTTTGTGGTTTAGGTAAAATAATGTGGTTTTTTGGAGGTTTTGGAGACCATCCTTACCATCGATACAGGGTACCGTTTATCGTATTACATCAGTTGATGATAAAACAGAACCTGTTATGTTAAGATGTATCAATCCCTTATTGATTGTTTAACCAACCAATTCGATATCCTATTCGAAAAAATGTTTCTCAAATCGTCTTATAATGTCATCTTGTTGATTCTCAAACTCCGGAGTAAACCATTGTCGTATTATTCATAAAAGAATAAACACAAAACAACAGGAAACATGCAAACAGGCCCATAGAGGACTGGGTCTGAATGTCGGGCGGATAGATAAGAGATAATGAGCCTGTATAAAGGGGAAATGCCCTGATTATATAGCTACCGGTTCATTAACCGAAAAATTCATCACCGGCAATCAGGATTCTACTTCCAGCGAATTCTAGTTATAATTCCGGCAAATCCGGTTCCAATAGCATAGAATGGATATAACAATTGCAACAACAGGAATCTTTTAAACACCAGCTTCAGATTGTTTGTATATTTCGACCAGACATAAAGTAATGAAGCATCGGCAATTGACTTAATTCCGTACAATGACAGAGGCAACCACCCGGGATTCTGAGCCAATAGGGCACCAAGCAGAGAGACTATAACCGAAAGGTTCGTCAATACGACAAGGAAAGATATCAATAGGATTACCGGGTCACGGTATCCACCTGCTTTTGAAGTCCACCGCATGCGCTGGCGAAAAAAATGAGTCATTGTCGGCTCCGGGCTAATTGTAACTTTTCCCTCACCGTGCACCTGACAGGCAATGGCTCCGGCACCATAATAGCGGCGTACATATTCCAACAGGAACATATCGTCACCCGAGGCATATCCTTTCTGAAATTTATCGGCTATCGCTTTCCTGTATACATCAGCCCTAACCATCATTGAAGCACCATTGGCCATCACCGGAACTGATGCAAAAGCGGTTGCCGCAGTAAGTGCTGCAATACTCTGGTATTCGGCTGCCTGCACTTTTCCAAACCATGTTTCATCCGGTAACATATCAATCCGCCCCAGTACCAGAACCACATCATTGCTGGTAACAGCCGAAAGCATACAGCAAATCCACCCGGTTCCCGGAAGGGTATCTGCATCAGTAAAGGCAAACCATTCATAACCAGCGATGCTTGTTGCTGCATCAAGGGCAGCCCTTTTACCCTGAGAGCCGTCGGATGTACATACCTTCAGAACAAGCTCTGTCGCTTTGGCGGCAGTTAAAGCTTCAGTCACTGTATGATCAGTTGAATGGTCATCGGCAAGTATCACCTCTAACAACTGAGCGGGATATTGTTGCCTCGATAGTTGTCTGATGAGGGGTCCTATCCGTCCTGTTTCATTACGGGCTGCTATCAATATGCTGACAGTTGGCTCTATCATGGCCTCAGGCACCGGCTTACCAAGCCTGCTCTTCAGAATGATTGTCAGCCATTCGAGCAAAATCAGGTAAACCGTTACCGGTATAAATATCAGGATGATACCAGCTATCATCATTTAAAAATTGATCTGAAAGGTGAAGGAAGCCTGAGCCTGTTGATAAATAGAGAGCCAATAAGCGCAGGGAGCGCAATATTAATAATCCAAAGCAGGGACGATGCCGCAATAATTGAAAAAGTCTGGCTGGTATCCATTGTTGAATGATCAAAATAAACGGAGAAGAGAGAAACCGCTACGGAACTTCTAATACCAAGCTCAGCCAGAGCAAAGGATGGAATGGCAGCCATTACGAACCAGATTACCCCAATCATCATCAGGATATCTGTCCAGGGTGCTGTCAATCCGAAAAGGCGTAAAAGCAGATAGTACTGGCAGGTAAAGACCACATACCTGGTAAAACTCATCGAGAGAATTTTCAATAGCATCCGATGATGAAATCTTGAAAACACTCTGACATAACTTTTGATCCTGCGCCACCTTCTTGGAATAACACTCCGTAATATGTTTGTCAGAAAAGAAACATTAAGAAAAAGCATTATTAAACCTGCATCAACAAAGATAGTAAGTACTACCACCGTTGAATAAAGGACATCAGGCATTTTGTAAATCAGATCGGAATAACGCCCTATGAAAACCAGTGACATCAGAGAACCCGCAACCACAGTTATAGTTAACTGAGAGAAGCTACCAACAAGGGTAGCCAGTATTGCACGCAATGGGCTTATCAGCCGAAGGCTGAATACACGGCCAACAAATTCCCCCACCCTGTTGGGTGTAAACACACTCACTGTGACGCCGGTGAATACCGCTTTTACTGCATCGGAAAGGTTTACCTCCTGAACTGATTTCATTAGCTGCTGCCATTTCAAAGCTTCAACGAGCCAATTGACAATCATAAGGGCAAACACAAGTATAAAGAGAATCCAAAACTGACCATTACCAAGTCCGTTCCAAAAAAGACCCCAGGCCTTCATCAGGTCAGGACGTCCTGCCACCTGATTTATGATGAAACCCCAGGAAGCCAGCACGATTATCAGGCGTACCGCGATATTCCTTATTTTGCTTACATTTGCCATAAAGTAAAATCCATCTAAATATTGCAAAAAGAGCGTATTATACTCGGCATCGACCCTGGAACCAATATCATGGGTTATGGGCTAATCAAAGTGGAAAACACCCGTATGGATTTAATTACCCTGGGTGTTATCAAACTTGGAGCCTTCGAAGGCCAGGCCTTAAAATTACGTAGAATTTTTGAGCGTGTACTTTCGCTGGTCGATCAATATCATCCCGATGAAGTAGCACTTGAAGCCCCGTTTTTTGGTAAAAACGTCCAAAGCATGCTGAAACTTGGTCGTGCCCAGGGTGTTGCAATGGCAGCAGCACTTTTTCGTGATGTCCCGATTGTTGAATACTCTCCCCGAAAAATAAAACAGGCAATCACAGGAAATGGCAATGCCACCAAGGAACAGGTGGCTCTCATGCTGGCACGGGTTTTACCTGTCGATTCAGACCCACAGTATTTCGATGCCACAGATGGCCTGGCTGCAGCCGTTTGCCACTACTATCAGAGAAATACTGCCGTTGATGATTCCGGTAAAGGTAAAAAGGTAACCGGTTGGGCAAAATTTATTTCTGAAAATCCGAATCGCAAACTATAATCGGAGAGCACTTACGAATAAAATATCCTGCTCTTAAACCTTTGAATGTTTACAATGAGGGTAAGATTTTGCTGCCACCCAGTTCTTCAATGAAGCAAAAGAATTCTTTCAAAGTTTCAAAAAAGTTAGTCAACCTGTCCTTCCGGTTACCTAAAGTAACCTTAAAGTATGGATTCGCAATCAACACATTGCCAACCACCTCACATATCCTGCTCTGAAAAATATATTACTGAAAATACCCTACCTTTGCGTCGCAATACTGAAACTTTATTTAATGAACCAACCGCTTGACAAACCAGACCTTTATAATCACTATACCGGTCAGGCCCGGCATCTGATTGCCATCGACTGCATAATCTTTGGGTTTGATGATGGAGAACTTAAATTGTTGGCTATTCGTCGGCAAATAGAACCAAACAAGGGCGATTGGTCGCTCATAGGCGGGTTTATCAACGAGAATGAGAGTTTGAATGATGCAACCGGCAGGATCATCAGAAAGTTAACAGGACTTGAACACATATATGTCAGTCAGCTTTATGCCCATGGAGAGGTAAATCGTGATCCGGTCGCCCGTGTGCTTTCAATTTCTTATTATGCACTGATAAAATGTCAGGCCTATAATCAACAATTAATCAGTGCTGCAGGTGCCCGCTGGTTTTCAATCTCCTCTCTTCCGCCACTCATTTTTGATCATCCCGAAATGGTTACCATGGCACTTGAAGAGTTGAGAAAAGAGGGAAGAGTTAAACCGATAGGTTTTGAACTCCTTCCTCCGAAATTCACTCTTCCCCAACTTCAATGTCTCTATGAAGCTATCTACCAGAAGACTCTGGATAAAAGAAACTTCAGAAAGAATATTTTGCAGATGGGATTACTTGAACGGCTTGACGAAAAAGACAAGACCAATTCCAGAAAGGGGGCCTGGTATTATCGGTTCAATCCGGACCGATACAAACAACTCAGTTCCAATGGATTCTATTTTTCTGTCAGTGTCTGATGCTGCCGGCTACAACAATTAATTAACGACAAAAGCATGGAGCCGATTCAATCCCCTGACCCTGAAGTTTTGCTTCAGATTGTACAGATGGTTATGCCATTTGGAAAATATAAGGGTACACTGCTATGCGACCTTCCGGTATCATATCTTGAGTGGTTTCAACGTACCGGCTTCCCGAAAGGCAAGCTTGGAATTCTCTTGCAGACAACATATGAAATCAGGCTAAATGGTCTTGAATTTATCCTGACTCAGTTAAAACAGATGAAATAGACTCAGGCATGAAAGCAGCTACTATCAGCCAGCTAAAAACAGAGCTCCATGCGCTTGGGCAATCCGAATTAATAGCACTCTGCCTGAGGCTTGCCCGTTTCAAAGCCGAAAACAAAGAGTTGATGACCTATTTATTGTATGAGCAGCACGATGAGTTAACATTCATCAACAATGTTAAACAGGAAATGGATGGGTTGTTCGGCTCCATTAATTTCCACTCGTTGCATCACGCGAAGAAAAGTATTCGCAAAACAGGAAGGATCATAAGCAAATACATCAGGTTTTCAGGATCAAGAAGGGTTGAAGCTGAACTGTTAATTCATTTCTGCCGTAACCTCAAAGAATCAGGATTTCCGCTTCATGAACACTCACCATTATATAAGTTTTATACAAACCTTTTGGTGAAAATCAACAAGTCTTTGGTGGCACTTCACCCGGACCTGCAATTCGACTTCAAAAAAGAAATAGAAAGTTTATCGGATACCCGAAAGCATTAACCCCGATTACCTTTTATCTTCTGTATATCTTCTCCTGCAACTTTTCTACCTTTGCTCCGATAACAGAAAAAGCATGAACGATCACGATTTCAATACACCCTACAAACTCCAGTCTGTCTTAACAGGAACCATCTTCGATGATCAGGGCTGGACCCTTGATGCTCCGGATGAACACCAACCCTCTCTCATCAGAGCCATATACAACACGAAGCAAATAAATGTAAAGGAAGCTGAACACGGTATTTACAGATTTGCAGACTGGTTGCCTGTCAGGCGGAAACTGGAGGGTTCCTCTGCTCCCGTTACCTATCAGAGCGAAAGGCTGGCAGAATCACTGGGACTTAAAAATCTGTGGATTACCTTTAACGGATACTGGCCCGAAAAAGGAGCCCACATGAAAACATGTTCTTTCAAAGAGACTGAGGCCTATACAGTATGTGCAAGGCTTCCGCGCGATAACAATCAGGTGCTCGTGGTCGCCTCCGCAGGTAACACCGCAAGAGCTTTCGCGCATGTATGTTCTGTCAACCGGATTCCTCTGTTGCTCTGCGTTCCAGAAGACAATCTCAATGCTATGTGGAGCGATACTCCACTTAACGAATGCGTAAGGTTGATCTGTACAAAATCAGGTAGTGACTATTTTGATGCCATTCAGCTTTCAAATACTGCCATCATGGTTGATGGATTTATTGCCGAAGGAGGTGCAAAAAATGTAGCACGTCGTGATGGTATGTCAACTACAGTTCTTTCAGCAGTTACAACCATAGGTCAAATACCAGAATACTATTTCCAGGCTGTAGGCAGTGGAACTGGAGCAATCGCTGCCTGGGAAGCAAATATTCGACTACTGGATGACGGGCGTTTTGGCCGGCAAACCATGAAGTTAATGGTTTCTCAAAATGAACCATTTCTTCCGATGTATGAGGCCTGGCATGCCGGATCGCGGCAAATGCTTTCAATAAACGATGATGAGGCACGTCGCCATGTTGAAATAATCGATGCCAAGGTTCTTTCGAACCGTAAACCCCCTTATAGCATAAATGGTGGCCTCTTCGATGCCCTTACCCAAACCGGAGGAACCATCCTTAGGGTTTCGAATCAGCAGGGACGCAAAGCTCAGCAACTTTTTTTCGAAACAGAAGGTATTGATATTCATCCCGCAGCTGGTATCGCGCTGGCATCTTTAATCAATGAACAAAATGCCGGGCGAATCTCTCCCGGTGCGCTCATCATGCTCAATATTACAGGAGGAGGAGAACAACGGCTTAAAAGAGAAAAACACCTTCACGAAATAAAGCCCTCGCATATTTTCAACATCAATCCTCCGAAGGCAGATGTAGAGAAAGTCCTGGTAAACCTCTTTAAATAAAACTGAGGTAAAAGCAGACCTTCTGCTGATTTATCTTACATAATCTCATAACAAAACAGCCTCCTGCAAATTGGAATAATCAGGAGGCGTTTTAAAAATTTAGGGTTGCCGGATTGGCGTAAAACCGGTTGATTTTTACAGCAAGATTACTTTACCATTGAATTCGTGTCCCGGTGTAGTAAGCCTGCACACATACATACCTGGCCCCAATGATTTAACAGCAAAAATCTGTTCAGCATCAACTGCATCGAACCTGAATTCTAAAGCCAGACTTCCTGTTGCACTGAATAGTTGCAGCAAATACGGCTTTCCGGATTCCAGACCAGTAATGGCGACCTTATCGCGTTCGGGTGATAAGAATATAACGCGGGAAGCCTTGACTGATTCCTGCCCGATACCTGCATAGGTGCTTTTAATCTTCACCACAACTCCCTCAATATAGTTAAGATTATAAGGCATAGATGAAGGTGGCAGAGTGTACCAGCCATTAGCCGATCCTCCCCAACCGAAGTTAAAATGATAAAACTCATCCGTATTATATCCATCAATCACAACATTATGCCCGGTTGTGCTATTTTCATCGACAACGGCCAGATGGGCTGGCATTGCATTTTTCATATCTTCAGCAACACGCGCATTGATAGTCGTGTCAGGAGGCATAAGTAACTCTGCCTGATCATAGCCAAATCTCAAAATAGCCATGTATGCCTGATCGACACCAAACGTTCCTGACCCGGAAGCTGTATATACCTGATGAGCAGCTACACCAGTAGCAAAGCTGAGCGCGGCATGCATGCTATCGGTAGTGAAATAACCATGAGTATAGCATTTCTCCAGTGTATCAAGCCAGGCATTTAACTCCGGAAAAGAAGGGAACAGTCGGGTAGCATAGTCATTATCAATCCAATACTGATTTCCGGAACCATAGCTGTGATAATAGTCATCAGAATCATCAAAACGAGTATAATTCAGTGATCGGTTGTAATTAAAGATCTGGGCCATAACAGTGGCAGGGCATCCTACATACGATCTGCTTCCAGCATTAAGATCCATTGGGCAAAATTTATTATACGGCGAAGATTGCGTCCAATTGGTATAAATCCAGCCACCGGTAGGTGTCGATCCCTCGGGAGGCCATTGCTCAAAAAGAATACGTGGAGATTTATACCAGTAATCCTTTTCAGACGGAATCAATCCATTTGTAACTGCCTTAAGGCGCCCTATGTAATCAGAAGCAAGTAAGGTCAGCCATGCACTATATTTCTCAGTAGACTGATCAGGCACAAAATCACCATAGGCCAAAACAGGTCTAAGTAAAGAATCACCACTGATAACAACGAATCCTTGTTCGGGACTATACACAAGCCATGCAACTGTAGTATCTCTCATGGCTATGGGCTCTATACTCAGGTTATTCCCATTGACCGGCTCAATTTGCCAAAAACTCATAGCCTGAAAACCTGCTGTTATGGGATTGACTGTCTGGCTAATGCCGGCAAGTGCACTCAGTGCCAGTAATAAAGTCATTATAAAACGATAATAATACTTCATGACAAAATGTTTTTATGCAAAGTAACAATAAGCTTCGGAGTATATACTTGTCAAATCTTGCTAATTCGGTACTGGTGAGGTGTAACACCTGTTATCTGCCTGAATGCACGACAAAAAGAGGTGTGATCAGGGAAACCACATCTGAGAGCCACTTCTCCAATCGGTAGCAATGTAATAATCAGTCGCTGGCAAGCCTGTTCAATTCTAACCTTCAGCAGGTAATTACACGGGGAACAACCAAAAACCTGCTTGAAAAGCCTGCTGAAATGAAAAACCGAAAGCGAAGCTTCTGCAGCAAGTTGTGCAAGTGTAAGTGGCAAAGCATAGTCACGATGAATCATTGCTACAGCCCGTTGAACCCGATGATAAATCTCCTGTCGGACAGCTGGCTTTAATTGAGGTAATCTGTTAATCCTTTGCCTGATGGCCTTGTTTTCATGAAAAATGTCCTCAATTACCTGCAGCATGATACAGTCAGGGATCGGGGTTCCTGAATAATTCAGCGCATCGTCCGTCATATTAGTGAGAGTTTCCAGACTTCTTTGGAGCCTTCCCGGATTTAGCACTACAACTGAATCATCCCATATGACCTCTTGTGTAGCTATTCCATCAGGCTTATCCAACAATTCTGGAGAAGAATGTGTAATTACGTTTGCAACCTGTTTAATCGTATTCGGCGAAAAGTAGAGGCACAACCCCTCTGCCGGACTTGTTTCTTTAACAACAGCCGAGAAAGGTGTACCTGGTTTCAGTAATAGAAATTCGCCTTTTCTAAGGTTCCGCCTCTGTTTATTAAAATGGTATGTCTCAGATCCCTTTGTCACTAATTTCAAAGCATAGTGTTCAGATACCGCTTCTTTCTCTGCTTTACCAATACGCGATCGTACAATAAAATCGCCTGTCTCGGGATAAGGGCATTCCAAGGTATCGCGATTTAAGTCAATAATTTCCGACATCTGGTGATAAGTTTTTCAGGCACAAAGCTATCGCTTTTTTCATAATGCAAATCTATCCATTCTTTATTACATCGAAGCGATGACAAGCTTAAACAGAATACCTGCTTTTTTGTTACTATATTTACCCTTAAACAATTGTTTTAGATTGATATTCAGTATTCCAATATAGTCAGCGGATAACTGTATCAGGGAAAAAGACACTTACCGGGTAACAGAGACCACCATAGAATGGGCACAACATTTTATCGGAAAGGACTCGATCAGGTCAGCACTGGATGGAAGTATGTTTTTTCCTTGAAAAAATCTTATGATATTACAATATTGTTTTCGGTTCAATTATGATTTTCTGTACCAGCCTTATCGAGATTAAAGCATAAATTTATGAATAGTAAAACTAACGAACCCGTACTCGAAATCCACAAACTCCATTCACAGTGGAGTATGGAAAACCCGTTTTTATTTTGTACACATCACAAGGATGCCTATCCTAAAGGGAATAATGGAATGGGGCCTGCTGTATCTCTTTCGGGTCGAAACATCGGGAACGATTTTTCAGGGAAAGATGGGTTTAGCATGTATCATGGAGATAAAGTACCAGGATTTCCGGCCCATCCACATCGTGGATTTGAAACGATTACCATCGTACTTAAAGGATTTATTGATCACTTTGACTCTAATGGGAATGAAGGCAGGTATGGAAACGGAGATGTTCAATGGCTGACTGCAGGTGCAGGATGCCAGCATAATGAGATGTTCCCTCTTGTTAATGAAGAACAAGAGAATCCGCTGGAGCTTTTCCAGATTTGGCTCAACCTCCCGGCGAAGGATAAATTCGCAAAACCAGACTACAAGATGTTATGGGCTGAAGATATTCCCGAATTCCAGATAACCGGATTAAATAAAATGAAATCAACTATCCGATTAATTGCAGGAACCTTTGATGGCCGAAAGAGCTTGAAATGCTGCCCTGATTCTTATGCCTGCAATGAAAAAAATCATGTTGGCATTTTCATGGTTCAAATGGAACCTCGGGCTTCTGTTACCTTACCGGCTATCTCTGAAACACTTATCCGAAATGTTTACTATTACCGTGGAGAAGATCTGATCCAAATTGGCAGCAAAAAAATAAGCTCTTCAACCCGCGTTAAATTGAGCGGAAATACAGAAACGCTTATCACCAATGGAGAATCTGCAAGTTATCTGATTATTCTGGAAGGGGAGCCTATAATAGAGACCGTTGTCCAATATGGCCCGTTTGTCATGAATACCCAAAATGAAATCAGACAAGCGATTGATGATTATCAGAAGACTGCCTTCGGGGGATGGCCTTGGAACAGAGCCGACCAGGTTCACGAAAGGAATACCGGAAGATTCGCTAAATATGCAGACGGAAGGCTCGAAAACAGGTAGTACCTATTAATTACAAACTCCCGGGTAAATACAACTCCGGGTTATCTAATGATTAAAATTTGCTCTTTGATGTAATACCGCATTGATTAAAGAAGAAAAATCCAACCCAAAACATGAAAACGATACTGATCACTGGTGGTACCGGACTAGTTGGCAAGCACCTGTCTATAAAACTTACTGAGAAAGGGTATCATGTGACTCACCTGAGTCGTGTTATCCGGAAAAGTTCAACGTTTCAAACCTACTACTGGTCGCCAGAGAAAAAAGAAATTGACAAGGATGCTATAATTTCAGCTGATTATATTGTGCATCTGGCAGGAGCTAATATAGGCGAACTGAGATGGACGAAAAGGAGAAGACAAAAAATCAGGGAGAGTCGCATCAATACGGCAGAAATGCTATATGAGAAAACCATTGAAAGTCTTAGCCGGCCTCAGGCATTCATCTCCGCGTCTGCTATAGGTTATTATGGAGCTATAACTTCTGATCAAATATTCGACGAAAACGATTTACCTGGGAATGATTTTCTGGGAGAAACCTGTCGGTTATGGGAAGAAGTAGCTGACAAATTTGCCTTGGCAGGTATCAGAACTGTAAAAATCAGGACTGGTATCGTTCTGACAAAAGAAGGGGGAGCTCTTAAAAAGCTTGTTACACCAATAAGAATTGGATTAGGTTCCCCTGTTGGCAGCGGGAATCAATACATGCCATGGATTCATATAGATGATCTGACTGATATTTATATAAAGGCTATTGAAGACATTCAGATGACTTGGGCCTATAACGCGGTAAGTCCTGATTATATTACAAATGGTACATTTACCGGAATGATTGCAAAAGTTCTCAAAAAACCTTTCTGGTTTCCCAACCTTCCTTCCTTTGTAATAAAAATCATATTTGGAAAAATGTCTGAGATGCTCCTTAACGGGAGTCGTATTTCTGCTGCTAAAATAATAAAATCAGGATATAAATTTAAATACCCTGAATTAAGAAGTGCCCTGGTTGATCTTCTGGCAATAAAGAATCCTTAATTTGACCATTAAAAACCACAAATGAGTTGAATTAGCATCTTCATTACCTTTGCCTTCAAATTCATTCATACCATGGCCCTGATAAGCATCCTCAATTCAACTGATCCATTGCTCAGAAGCCGATTTGTCAATGCTCCTTTTTCTCATGGAAAAGTCTTTCCATCTGTTGAAGGAGAACTTGAAGGAATAGCCTATCGTATGGCAGGTCCGGAGCATTTCCTGAGGAATAGCGGAAGTACCGGGGGTATTATCTGGCTTGTAGAAGGAGGAATAGTCGTCCAGCCAGAAAAGCTCAATATGCTGATCCACTCTTTAAATACTGGATGGCCATCCAGTATCAACGAATATAAAAGGTTTTATCGCAAAGCAGAATCTTACATACAGGGAGAGTTTGTCCTGGTAGTAATATCTATGAGTCCTGAAAGAATTCTCGTGCTTAATGACTGTTTTGGCCGCCTGCCTTTATATATTGGCAAAGAAAAGGATAGCGTAATGATAACACGTCAGCTCTTTCATCTACACCAGACCCTGCAGGTAATGCCACCTGACAATCATGCCAGGGCATTTTACCTTATGATGGGGTATCCACTAAATGACACAACGCTCTGGGGTAATGTTAAAAGAGTTATGCCCGGGAGCATTATTTCCATCAACCAGAAAATGCTTACGATAGAGTCCGTTGCTGATACACTTCGCGTAAATCCGGATAAGCAAATTAATATCAAGGATGCGGTCGAAATGGTCACTACATTGCTCGACAAGGTTGTACAAAACGAAACTGCGGGTAAGACTATCCTTTCGATGAGTGGAGGACTTGATTCAAGATTATTGGCAGGAGCCCTTCACAAAAACCAGATCCCTTTCCGGATGATAAGTTATGATGACGCTGATTCATCTGCAGCAAATGATCTGATTATCGCCCGACAAATTGCAGCTGCCCTTAAACTCCCGTTGGAAGTAATCGAACTTACCCACCCTGAAGAATCAGATTTTAAATATCTTCATTTCTTAAAGCGAGGGATGAATTACGATGGAATGGCTTTCATCTTACCATACCTCAGACAACTTCCGGGCGAAGCAAGTATTCTTACTGGTGATGGCGGTGATAAGTTACTGGCTCCTCTGAATAATATACCCCTCCTTTATAACATTAATCAACTTGCACGATACATCCTCAGACATCATGCTATCATGTCGCCTGTCCTGGCAGCAACGCTTACTAACACGAAACCTGAGGTCATCATGAAACAATTCGAAAGTTTGCTTCACTCAATCTTCAGAACAAACCTTCAGCAGACTTATGCCGACTTTCTGCTCCGCCAAAGAGCATTTAAATGGTTATTCGAAGGGGAGGACCGCAATCGTTGGTTTGTGAATCACCAGGCTCCGTTATGGTCAAAGGAACTGGCTACCCTGATGCTTCAGATGCCATACTCGCTAAAAGCCGACTACAAGCTATATCGGGATGTCCTGTTACATTATAATCAATCTTTAGCCCGTATTCCAAATGCCAATTGGAATTTTTCTGTCACAAATACCCGATCCATTCACATGTTGTTGCTGCGTCAACAGTTTAAACATTCACGACTATTGCATCCAATAGTTCACCTGATTCAGAAGCCTGTCTTACAGAATACCCCAAACCTACCAGCTTATATGACTAACTGGTATAACAACCTTAATGATGATATTCGGGCGTTATACACGGCCAAAAAACTTACAATTCAGAATCTATATTATATCCATAGTTTAGAGGATAAAAAATAGTATTGAGTTCAAACTCCCATTCTTCTTTCAATCCTACAGATAACACAGCGGGCTCTTACTTCAATGAAAAGTAACAGCTATTCCGAAATTACAGATTTTACATTTTCTGAACCGATTAATCCAAATAATACACTTCCTTTTCCCTGAATGTGTATATTTGTGCAGAAAAATCCGTCTATCGTTTGTTCAACACCTAATCTAACCTCATACGTGAATTCAAAAAAGCATATTGATCGGCCAGAGTATCTTCCAGTCAACCTAAAGACCGAAGACTTCGACCACAAACCGCTAAAGGATCTCTATAACAGACTGGTTAAACTAGTGGGCTCTGCTTTTGACCGGCAGGAATTAGCAAGAATTCTTTCCGGATTGTATGATTATTCACGCACACAGTTTTTACGGGAAGAGTTATCAATGAAGAAGATGGATTATCCGGATTTTGCTTCTCACAAAAAACTCCATATGGTTTTCATCTATACAGTCGCCATGTACAATGTGAATTTCTCGAACGGAAAGCCCCCGGAGGTATCAGAAATTGTTAAATTTATTGAAAATTGGTGGAATAATCATATTCTAATTGAAGACCAAGCATTTGAACACTTCAATAACTCTTCAAAACAAAATGAAAAGCAACCGACAACCTGCATAATTGAAACAGCAATTTCAAAACCTCAGACTGAAGAGAAACCGTAAGTTATCCTGTGGTATTTTGCGGATACTTCAGTAGTATAACTACCTGACGCCTGATCACAACGGTAACTTATTATGTAACTCAAATAATACACTAATCCCAGGATTACCAACTACCAAGGTAACTTTTTTTAGTCAATGAAGGCAAACCGTCCTTCTGAATTCTACTCCAGGAAACAAGAGAAGAATCAAGTGGGGTATTATATTCTCCAAAATAATTGTATCAATAGATTTTCCAATCACTTCAGACGAGTCTTCATCTCGGTTAGTCTGGTAAAAATCCAGTGAAGCACTATTACTAACTATTAAAGCATCGTACCTGAAAGGCATCATAAAATCATCAGATTATACTATTTATTACAAATCAGGTAATTCACCACAGAATTGAAATTCCTTTCTCAATAAAATCAAAATATCATCATAAACAGTATGCCTAAGGAAATTAAACTAGCCGTTTCATTTCAAACCATCCAAAATACCGACATTCTCCAGTTCAAAACGATCTATTTCCAAATCTGCATACTTAACAAATTCATTTCTTTTATTATTTGAAAAAGCAATAACTTTCATACCGGCTCTTTTTGCGGCTAATGCACCATTATTGGAATCTTCAATAACGATACAATGCTCCGGAGCAACACCTAAATTTCGTGAAGCAGATATGTAGATATCAGGTGCTGGTTTCCCCCTCTCTTCCATTTCCGCCGACAGTACAGAATCAAACAACTGAGACGTTTTGGTTCTGATCAGAACGGAATCTATTACACGCTGTGGTGAATTTGTTGCTAATCCGATCTTAAACCCCAAGGACTTGACCTTTGCAATAAAATCCGTTATACCGAAAATATCGCAATCCTCCTTTTCTATTAAATCAACTACTTCTGAAATTACTAATTGCTCAACTTCTTTTAACGTTCTATCTTTCCATGGGTTTCTATTATACCAGTATCTTGTAACTTCATCTGTAGTCATTGTTTTTGTCAGTTCACATGATTCTTTATCAAGTTCAACACCAAGTGAAGAGAATACCACATTTTCAGCTCTCTTCCATAAATTCTCAGAATCAATGAGAACTCCATCCATATCAA
>QKGM01000017.1 GCA_003250395.1 Bacteroidota bacterium
TGGATTTGCAGGGATACTGGCGAAGAAACTGGCGCTTTTTTCAACTTCTATTTTTAAGTTGAACAATCTACTAATCTGTTTTTAGTTTTTTGTTCAGTTTTTTAAGGGGCTAATGCAAGACCAATTCCTCTTATTTTAACCGGTCCCATATACGCAGAGATTTTTACACAGAAGTTGCCCTGATCAAAATCAGTAACAGGTTTATTTTTGAACAATAATGGTAGGATATATGTTCCATCTGCTGTTTATCACTATGTTACCTGCTATGGTTAAGACCAGAATTATCCAGAAAACAATGGCAAAAAGTGAAGTGAAATATTCACCCAACTAAAATTGATATGATTTACAAGTGGTTTAAAAACAAATGATTCAAATTCTATGAAGATTCTCCGTAAACAAATCCAATTGCATAAGCTAATGTTTCTGACTTTAGCAAGCATTATCAGCATGACCATTCCTTCAAATGGTCAGACTTTACAAGACATAGGAAGCAATTTTCAATCGGCTCCGCAGGTAACCATTTATACTGCCAGGGAGATTATCACAATGAATCCTGCCAGGCCAAAAGCAGAAGCAGTTGCCGTGGTCAATGGTAAAATTCTTGCTGTAGGCACACGTGAAGAATTGGGGAAATTGATAGGAGATCAACCAACACGGCTTGACAAAACTTTCAACGACAAAGTAATCGTACCGGGATTTATTGCACAGCACGATCACCCTGTGCTTGCTGCACTGACAATGGCCTCTGAGGTATTATCAATTGAAGATTGGGCCTTACCCGGCGGCACAAAAACCGCAGTCAAAGATAAAAACGACTTCATGACACGGCTGGCCGCAGCCGAGAAACTAATGGAAGATCCCGATGAACCATTGATCACCTGGGGGTATCATCCAAGTTTTTATGGGCCACTTACCAAAGCCGATTTGGATAAGATCAGCACAACCAGGCCAGTGCTGGCTTGGCTGCGCAGTTGCCATGAGTTTGTGTTGAATACAAAGGCACTCAACACATATGGAATAGATGAGGGCTTTATAAAAACCTGGGGAGAAACGCCTCAAAAACAATCAAATCTTGCTGAAGGGCGTTTCTGGGAGCAAGGTATGTTCGCTGTGGCCCCTAAAATTGCAACCATACTGGCAACACCTGAAAAACTGGAAACCGGTCTGGAAATCATGAGAGATTATATGCATTCGAAGGGTATTACGTTTGGCAATGAACCGGGCGGAATACTTGTGAAACAACTGCAGGACGCTGTTAACTCAATGATGTCTGGTAATGATATGCCTTTCAGGTGGAGTTTTATTGCAGATGGTAAAACCCTTTGCGACAAGTATAAGGATGACGCGCAGGTATTGGAAGAAGCAGGAAAATTAGAAACCTGGTACTATGGCAAAACGTCACTTGCTAAAAATCAGATAAAGCTTTTTTCTGATGGTGCAATCTATTCACAGCTTATGCAAGTGAGAGAACCCTATCTCGATAATCACCATGGTGAATGGATGACTGATAAGGATGTATTTGAAAGAGCCTTTCGGATTTTCTGGGATGCCGGATATCAACTCCATATTCACGTAAACGGTGATGCTGGATTAGACCGGGTGCTTAACACATTGGAAATAAATTTACGCAGGAATCCCCGTTACGATCATCGGACCGTAATTGTTCATTTTGCAGTAAGCCAAAAAGACCAGGTTGACCGATTGGCCAAGCTAGGTTGTATTGTTAGCGGCAATCCCTATTACACTGCTGCTTTAGCCGATAATTACAGCAAGAATGGGTTAGGGCCCGAAAGAGCAGACAATATGGTGCGCATGGGAGATGTGGAAAGAGCCGGTGTCTCTTTCTCATATCATAGTGATATGCCCATGGCACCGGCAGATCCGCTGTACCTGATGTGGTGTGGTGTCAACCGTATTACGACCAGTGGAAGAGTGGCTGGACCTGACCAAATAGTAAGTCGTGAAGGAGCTTTAAAGGCCGTAACAATTGAGGCTGCCTATTCATTAAAAATGGAAGATCAGATAGGATCCATTGAATCAGGAAAATTGGCAAACTTTACTATCCTGTCCGATAATCCCGCTACCTGTGACCCTTTAAAAATAAAAGATATAATAGTTTGGGGCACTGTTGTAGAAGGTAAAAAACAGCCCGTAGGCACTAAAAATATAAAAAGCGCAACTGGGTATAATGTCACTTACGAATCAGATTTATTTTCTATTGCAGCTTTAAATCATATCAAGCGAATTGTCACTGGACATGACCATGATCATTGAAAAATTATGAAAGCCACATGCAGTGGAAATTCCGGAAAATTGAGCACCTCCCACCGGAGTAAACTGAGCACCCCATTCCGGGCCAAAGTGAGCACCTGATTCCGGAGCAAAGTGAGCACCCCTCTCCGGACCAAAGTGAGCAGTATAAGCCAGAAGAACTTACCGAGCTATTGAAAGCCTAATTTCGCAGCTGTTTTTCAACTAAACAGCGGAGGTTATGGCAAATAAACCAATAGTTATGAGTAAGTTAAGGAGAGTCCTACAGCTTTATTATCAAGGCAAGAGTAAGAAGTTCATCAGTGAGTACCTGGGCCTATCCAGGAATACGGTAGATAAATACATCACTCAATGTCTGCTTCTTGGCAAACCAATCGAGGAGATACTAGCAATCAGCGATTTAGATCTGGAGAAATTATTCATTGAAAAGCCACCCCCTGATCCTTCACAGAAACAGAAAGATCTCAATAGCTTCTTTCCCTATATGGATAAGAAGCTGAAGAAAACCGGGATCACCAAGGCCATGATGTGGCAGGAATACATTGCCTTACATCCGGATGGATACAAAAGCAGCCAGTTCTGCGAGTATTACAACCGATGGAGCAAACGCACGGATCCGGTTATGCATATCAACCATAAAGCAGGTGATAAGATGTATGTGGATTATGCTGGCAAAACCCTTGAGATCGTAAACAAAGAAACCGGAGAGGTAACCGAGGTTCAGTTCTTTGTGGCGGTCTTAGGAGCAAGCCAGTATACCTATGCGGAAGCCACACCCAGTCAAGGGAAGGAGGATTTTATCTCTTCAGTCGAAAATGCACTTCAATTTTATGGAGGAGTTCCAGCCGCCATTGTACCGGACAATCTTAAATCCGCCGTAACCAAGAGCAACCGGTATGAACCTACACTGAATGAGACCTTCCTTGATTTTGCTGAACATTACAACACCACCGTGTTGCCAGCCAGGGCTTACAAGCCGAGGGACAAGTCCCTTGTAGAAGGAGCTGTTAAGATCTTGTATACACGCATATACAGTGTGGTTAGCAAGAAGATCTACTATGAATTAAAGGAGTTGAATGAAGCCATCTGGGGGGCACTGGGGATCCATAACCGTACCAGGTTCAGTGGTCGCTCCTATACCCGGAATGATCTGTTTAATGAGGTTGAAAAACAAGAACTCACGCCGCTTCCCCAGAACCGTTATGAGATCAAACAAATGGCCTATGTCACCGTGATGCAGAATGGTCATGTATGCCTGGGGGTTGATAAACACTATTACAGTGTTCCATATCATTACATCCGGAAGAAAGTCAAACTACTGTTTACCTCCGGGCATGTTGAAGTTTTTTACAAGTACAACCGGATAGCTGTTCATCGAAGGAACCGGGTCAGGTATAGTTACACGACCATCCCCGAACACATGGCCTCGACCCATAAGTTCATGACCGACTGGACCCCACAGCGCTTTATTAACTGGGGAGAGTCGATCGGCGAGCCGGTAAAACAGTTGATTATTAAAGTGCTGGAGAAAAGGCAACATCCCGAACAAGCCTATAAGAGTTGTATGGGCATCCTATCTCTGGAAAAGAAAGTAGGGAAGGAACGCCTCACTAATGCCTGCAGCCGGGCACTTGAATACAATCTCTACAACTACAAGATCGTCCAGAATATCCTGGAGAAAAATCTGGATAAGATCAACGGATCTTCGGATCATCCGGAGGACCTCCCGGATCACCATAATATCAGAGGAAGCAAATATTACAAATAACTTAATCTAAAAAGGAGATGAATGAAACCACACTTAGTAAAATGAAGCAGATGAAGCTCTTTGGAATGCATGATACCTTCAAGACTGCTATCGAGACGGGCAAGAGTGACAGCTACACCATTGATCAGTTCGTGGCTCAGATGATCGAAGCAGAGTGGGATGATCGTCAAAACCGAAAGATCTCCAGGAATATTAAGTACGCACGGTTCCGATACCGGGCTTCGGTTGAAAATATTATCTACGATGAGTCCAGGAATATCGACCGGAACAAATTAATGCGCCTGTTTGAATGCAGTTTTATCGACAAAGGAGAAAGCCTTCTGATCACTGGCAGCACAGGAGTAGGTAAAAGCTATATTGCATCCGCTCTGGGCTATCAGGCTTGTATTGAAGGATACAGGGTAGCTTATTACAATACTGCCAAACTCTTTGCAAGACTGAGAATGGCTAAAGGAGACGGATCCTATTTGAAGGAAATCTCGAGACTGGAAAGGCAACATCTCCTGATTTTGGATGACTTCGGATTACAACCGCTCGATAGCCCCAACAGACTTTCATTACTTGAAATAATCGAAGACAGACATGGGAAAGGATCTGTACTGATCACTTCTCAGGTCCCTGTCAGTGGCTGGTATGAAATCATCGGGGAAAAGACTGTGGCAGATGCAATCCTCGACCGCCTGGTCCATGATGCTCATCGCATCGAACTGATGGGAGAATCGATGAGAAAGACCAGAAAAAGGCCCGAAGAAAATGAGATAGAAATCAGGAATTAGAAATATTAAAAGAAAACAGATAAATTTAAATCAAAGAAGATGGTTTGGTTTAAGTTCTTTTTTGGCTTGAAAAATGACTGCTCAATTTACTCCGGAGAAGACTGCTCAGTTTAAATCGGAGTAGGGTGCTCAATTACGCCGGTGTATGCACTGAGATAGAAAAACTACCCAAAACATTAGAGGATCTTGATACTATCCAGCGCCTCAACATCTTATGCAAACTCATTCCTTATGTGTTACCAAAGGTG
>QKGM01000015.1 GCA_003250395.1 Bacteroidota bacterium
GAATTAACTGATCATTTTTTGGGTGGTCTGATTGGTATTGATGTGGGGAGGGATATTTTTGCTAAAAATGCTCATGAAATACAATTAACTGGTGGAATTGCATTAGATGGTTTTGATGCACTGGAAGAAAATGATGATTTGGACTTAAAATCATCATCTGTCTGGACTTACAATTTTAATTTTGGTCTTGGTTACAGATACTATGTCACAGATGGATTTTATCTTGGATTAAGAGTGAAATATAATGTTGTGGATTATACCTTAAATAATGTTGTTGAATTTACAGGTAATCCAATTACTATCCAATTTATTATAGGAGGTTTGGAAAATGTTAAAAGGAATAACAGTTTGAAAGCGTTGAAATATAAACTAAGGAAATAATAACCCCTTGGTCTGATGCTGTTATATAGCTTCAGGTAGTTCAGGTGAGGCTCATGCCTCAGTCTAATGTATCGTTGTAGGCTCAGCCTATAGTAAAAGCAAAAAAAGTAAAAGAATAAATCAGAAAACATACTGATAAAGAAGCAGGTAAAACCTGTAAATATAGGTGTGGCTGAGGCAGGAGCCTCAACCGGACAAAGAGAAGGGGCGTAAGCCCTAAAATCTTCGTAATACAAATGAAAATGTCAGTAATAAAGGGGCGTAGCCCTGTTATAAAATAATACAATAGCGAACAGATATCAGGGCTACGCCCCTAACTTATTCTACACTATCTATATGTTACGAAGAACGCAGGACTACGCCCCTGAAAAATTAACCCCGTTGGTCTGATGCTGTAATAAAGCTTCAGGTGGTTCTGCTGAGGCTCATGCCTCAGCAGAATGTATCGTTGTAGGCTCAGCCTATAGTAAAAGCAAAAAAAGTAAAATAATAAATCAGAAAATATACTGATAAAGAAGCAGGTAAAACCTGTAATCATAGGTTTGACTGAGGCAGGAGCCTCAGCCGAACAAAGGAGTTGGAGTGGATAGGTTAAAAGACTATTTTTGTGACTTAAGTTTACCTATGTCTTGTCGCAAAGCGATTGCATATTGAATTTTGTCCTGACGAACATCGGAACTGTACTCATCTGTATTCATAAGCTACCCTGGCGCAAAAGCTGCATGACTGAAATGGTTTATAACTGAATGAGCGAAAGGAGTATACGAAAAGTACAATATCCTTAAGCCTCTGTGTAATTATAATCAACCTTTGGTTAAGTTAATGTATTCATTTATAGTTTATATGTTTTTTAATTATTTACAGATCTTTTCAAAATGAGAAAAATCGCATTTATTTTGGCCTTCCTGGCTATAAGTATGTCTTTTACGTTTGGACAAACAGCTTCTGATACAATTTCGCTGGTAAAAGGTCCGGGTGGTATGCGTTTCTATAAGGATTGGCATGAAATTACCATGAATCAGCTTATTATGAAAATAAAGCCAAACGATAAAGCCTATCAACTGCTAAATTCAGCGCGATCATCTTATACGTGGGGATCTATTTTAGCATATTCCGGGGGATTTTTGATCGGTTATCCAATCGGGGCGGCAATAAGTGGTAAAAAACCTGTATGGGCAATGGCTGGTATCGGCGCGGGACTGGTTCTTTTATCTATACCAATCTATAGAAATTACATTAAAAAAACCGAACAAGCAATTGATACCTATAACAGAGGGTTACAGACAACTTCTTTCTGGGATAAAAATGAATTGAATTTTTCATTTACCGAGAACGGAATAGGTGTGACATTGAACTTCTGAGAGGTGCTATGCTCAACCTGTAACCTAGTTGTTAAGGGTTTCAGGGGAATGCCCGGGCTTGCTGTCAGTCTCAACTTTCTGGTGTATTGAAATTGTTGATTGATATAAATGATACTTTTATATTCTGAAAGCTATGTCTAAAGTTAAAGCGACCTAATTCAATGAAAAAAACGCTGTGTTTATTCGTACTCATGTTGACTTTCCAGTCTTGCCTGAACGTTATAGACCCTGAACATCAGGCTGAGTATATACATAGCTATAAGTCGTTTGATATTAATTTGGTAAACCATTTTCCCAGGAAGATTCCCAACAACTGGACAATGATATCTTATGGCACTCCAGATTGGATAAAAGATTATAATAGTATTGACTTCATTTTAGAAATTCAGGTAGCCTCTGAAGTTAAATTTGAAGAACTTAGAAATCAACTTAAAGAAAAAGCTCAGGCTATTAAGAATTCCACTGATAGTTGTTTGTTGATTGTGAATTCGAAAGAAGGTCAAAGCCTAATGAATTGTGAGAATTGTTATCCCGTTCCGCAGGAATCGATTTGTAAATTAGATTCTTGTGGGTGGATAATGAAAGAAAACTGCGAAGTGGTTTTATTGGATTATCAATCGTGAGTATTTGTTGACAATGAATCTTTGAAAGAAAAAGAGTACTTCCCGGAGAACTGGAAGAACGGCTTTTCGAAAGGATATGCTTTTAATATTAAAGAGCGTAAAATAATGTATTGGTTAGTGATTTGGTAAATTTAGGTCTGATGAATATTAGAAAAACGTTTATTAAGTTTTCAATTTTGTTGTTAGTATATATAGTATTAGTTTGTTTTTTACAACCATACGGGCTTTATATATATTATACACTGAGTTCTCAGCCTGATTTGGTACCAGGAAGTATTAAGGCCGTACAATCAGCTTTAATTACAATAACATTTGTACTAAATCTGATTCTTGCAATTTTTGTTGCTGTGGATTCCAAACAGAAAATAGTTGTCGACTGGCTTATAGTCATTATAACATTTTTTAGTGCTGAAACCGGAATCGGTCTATTTTTAATATGGCAGATTTATAAAGATTTAAGCAGGCAATCAGGTGGGTAATACAGTAGACCAATCTCCAGGTGGTTTAATATTGAGCTATCCAGACTGTCTTACTATCACATTTCTATGAACACTTTTCAAAATCTGTAAAATAATCCGGAGAAGGCCTCTGAAATAATTTATCAGATATATGTAATTAGCAATGAAACAAATACATAAAATATCCTTAATTGGTGTGTCAGCATTGATCCCTCGGGCTGTATTAGCTAATGCAGGAACAGTATTAATGTGGATGCCCCTGTTTCAGTTAATGTTCGGAAATGTTCTGATTGGATTGATTGAAGGATTGGTTGTTTCATTGATATTCAAAGCAAAATGGTATCGCTCAGTTCTGATAATGATTGGAGGAAACTATGCATCCTGGTTAATTGGAAACGGAATTATATTACTGTTTCAGGAATATTTAATTGATTCTGTATTTCAGCTTAAAGGAGTATATTCCGCATGGATATTCAGCTTAATAATTCTGTACTTCTTAACCATTATCATTGAACTGCCTTTTTTTAACTGGATTTTTAAAGCACGAAACAGAGATTGGAAACGATCCTTGAAATTATCCTTGATAGTTAATATTTTTACTTATACAGCAATGATTCTTATTTACTTAAGTGTAAGTAAGTATAGCTTCTTTACCGATCTTAAAGTTAACCAGTTACTGCTTGAAAAGGATTACCATGCAGAGCTTTACCTGATGAGAGGTAAAGAAATATTTAAAGGGAAGGTTTCTGGTAATTTTAATGGTGAATTAATATATCAGATTCCCGATAAATATGAATTTTCAAACTTAAAATTGATAAGAAATCACAACAATGGGACTATCGGACTGGCTTTAATAAACTACAAAGGTGATACAATTGTCGTTGAAGATTCTTTAATTGATAGAAATGATCTGGTAAGTTATCCACAGTTAAATAGTCGGTATAGTAATTTGATTGCTGACTTTAGGGATACAACTGATCGTAATTGGAAAGTCTCTGCCATAGGATGGGCCATTGATGGATTGACAGTATATAGCGAAGAAGAGAAAGAAGAGAATTATGCATTTGAAGTCCCCTGGATGTTTTGGGCTATAGGACATGTGTCGGTTATTAATAATAACGAGTTGATATGTCAAATCCATGGCAGACTTGTATTAGTGAATAGAGAGACTAAAGAAATAGCATTCATAACAAATGCTGATAGTTATGTTATTAGAAAGGAAAAATAGTGATATCTGATATCCGGAATGAGGCATTGCAAGTATATCTGGAAATTTGGATTTGTGAATACAAACCAGACTATCGTTGGCAGAATCTTGCTTTTACCAGACATCGTTAAAGTACGATCCAGTCGTTGCCATCGGGATTTGTAATAAAAAGGCATGGAGGTGTAACGCGACCGGCAACAAAACAAACCACCTAACCGTTAGATGTGTGAATAGTCATAACATGATCACATCGCTGATTAAAATAAGGGTAAAACAGATTTCCCGTGAATTGCAGGGGATAGGAATCCTGCGGTTTGTCTTTTTGTCGGGATTGTTCGCATTTCTTGGTTTTGTTTTATTTCTGGCATCACGGGAAAGAGAAAACGCGCATTACCTGGTTATGGCTAATTTACTGGTGTTTCTGTTAATTCATGTAAAAAGAAAGGACAGGCATTTTCTAATCACTCACTTTTCGCAGTACAGGTACATCTTTCAAGCAGAGTACCTGTTGCTTTCTGCTCCATTTTCAGCCGTATTAATTTATCATGCTCACCTGATACCATTGGCAATGCTGTTTGCCGGAAGTATCGTGGTTTCATTCATTGAATACCAGCCTCAGAAAAGGAGCCTGAATACACCCCTGCAAAAAATGATACCCGATGAACTGTACGAATGGAAGGCTGGCAGCAGGAAGCTCTTGTTTTTCATTCTGCCTCTCTGGATTATCGGCCTCTTGTTTTCTTTCTTTACAGGGAGCGTACCAGTGATTGTTTTTATTTTGGGAATGTCTGTTTTAGGTTTATACGAGACGGGTGAACCCTATCAAATGATCTTGGCATTTGAAAGGAGTCCTGGTAAATTTCTGATCCGGAAAATACAATTGCATATCATGGCTTTCACGTCAGTTGTAGCCCCCTTGATTGTGGCTTTTGTATGGCTGCATAGTGAATTATGGTATATTGCCGTGATTGAATACCTCCTTTTTGTATCGCTCCATATTTACGTTATTCTCAGTAAATATGCATACTACGAACCAAATGAAACCCATCCTGCATCTCAAACCATCAATGCTTTGGGTGCACTGGGGGTAATAATCCCAATATTCTTACCTGCTGTTTGGCTATTTTCAGTTGTATTTTACTTTAGAGCAACCAACAGATTAAACGATTACCTGGATGATTTTAATTGAGAACTTAACGGTATCCTATCCGCAAAACCCCAAAGTGATAGATGGTCTTAATTTATCACTCGACAGAGGTTTTATCCATGGACTTGTCGGGTTGAACGGCACGGGGAAAACTACTTTGTTGAATACCATTTACGGGCTTAAAAAACAGGACACAGGAAATATTACATTTAAGGGCGAGAAACTGAAGAAACAATATGTTGCATATTTAGTTACAGAGAACTTTTTTTATTCGCATATTACTGCACGGGAGTACTTATCATTGTTTGAAAATACTGGCTTCGATACAGAAAAGTGGAATGAATTGTTTTGCCTGCCCATAGATAAGATCATCGACGGATACTCAACAGGAATGAAAAAGAAACTGGCAATTCTTGGCATTTTAAAACAGGATAAACCAATCATGATACTCGATGAGCCATTTAATGGCCTGGATATAGAAACTGCCAGGATAATCCGTTCAGTTTTAATCAAACTTAAAGATAAAGGGAAGACAATTATTATCACATCACACATAATGGAAACATTGACCAACCTGTGCGATTACATACATTATCTTGAAAACGGGAAAATCAGATATAGCTGTGATAAAGGTGGATTTGACAGATTTGAACAGGAAATCTTCAGTACAATTGAGGCGAGGAATGAGAAACTGATAGATGAATTGATTTAAGAAAGTACAAACCGATAAAAGAATAAATCCTGAGCAGACGGCATGTTCTCTCATTAATTTCAGTTTTGCTTGTCAGGTAGTCAGGATAACTTGGTAGAAAATAGATTTTATATTTGTCGGTTATTTGAGGATATGATGGAATTGGCAAGTATTTGCCTGATGTAATTAAGCCTTTTACAGTAGAGCTACCCACTTTAGATAGAAAAGAACCTTATAAAGAGCAGGAAAATAAAGATATGTATCCGGAAGAGCCGCAAATAGACCAATTGGCTTATCAATTATATGATATGACAACGAAATAATTGAAGAAAGTGCAAAAAGAGCGTAGTTGTAAGTAAAAGGGGCGTAAGCCCTAAAACCTTTGTAATATAAATGAAAATAACAGTAATATAGCGAACAGATATCAGGGCTACGCCCCTAACCTATTCTACACTATCTATTTGTTACGAAGAACGCAGGGCTACGCCCCTGAAAAATTAATCTATTTTGCAGATGAGTTACCTACTGTTAATAGAAAAGAACCAAATAATTTGAATTTTGATACAGGAATGAAAACAACTGAAGAAAGTGTTTTAACCGCGATGGATTGTGCCGATAAAGAGATACTCCCTTACCTTCCATACATACTTCAGGATTTCTGGGAAATAGGCTCTGACCCGGAAGTGATGATAGCTCTGATACAGAAGCATATTATAAACAAAGGTAACCTGAAGGTTCTCGACCTGGGATGCGGGAAAGGTGCTATATCGGTCAATATTGCAAAGCAACTGAACTGCGAATGTGTTGGTATTGATGCAATAGCGGATTTTATCTCGTATTCTGCCAAGAAAGCTGAAGAATATGGGGTCGGCAGATTATGCAGATTTGAGGTTGGAGATATCAGGGAAAAGGTCAAAACCACCGGGAAATTCGATGTAATAATATTAGGCGCGATTGGTCAGGTTTTTGGTAATTATCATGAGACTCTTACCATTTTAAACAGTAACCTGAAGGAGGGAGGCATTCTGATAATTGATGACGGGTATATCGATGACGACAGCAACTTTAAGAATGAGCATCTTTTTAGCAAAAGCGAACTGCAAAAGCAGATATCGGATGCAGGGATGGATTTGATTGATGAAGTTGTTGCTGGAAAGGAAGAAAGCAGTACAAATAATTACGATACTGAATTTGACAATCTCTCGAAACGTTGTCAGGAACTGAGTCAAAAATACCCGGAAAAGGAACGAATATTTGCCAATTACAGCAACCGGCAGAAAGAAGAGTATGACAATCTCAAGAATGAAATTTCTTGTTCAACAATGGTTATCAAAAGAAAAGAATAGAAGTACAAAGATGCACCTTGAATAAAGAAACCGGTTCAGAATTTCCTACCAGGTTCTTTATCTGGCAAAGCAGGCTGTTTTGAGAGGTGAAGTAATAAAAAGAATATAAAAGCAAAATGAAGCCTGATAACAGGCTTCATTTTGCTTTTATTTACAGATAGTGTTTTACTTTCAGGGAACCGGGCTGGAGGATACATACGCTGATTAGCATATGATTCTACCCGTTGCCATGAGTTAATACCGGAATGAGTCTTTCTCCATCTCAGTTATAACTTCGTTTTCAAAGTTGTAAAGATTAATGTAGGTCTGGGATGATAAATCATCATTCTGAGGTGTGATAACGATAAAAGTCCTGGATACTCTTTTGGGGTTATGATCAATCCATGTTCCGGAGTTTGCATAAATGCACTTTTCACCTTTGTAGTTCAGCATAGATTTGATCCTGTACACATGTGTATGACCAAAGACAACTATTCTCTTACTGGAATCAGGATTCATGAAATATTGGAGGCTTGCCTGATTATCCGTTTCAGTAGCCGAAGAAACCGAGTCAATGGCTCTGGTTACAGGAGTGTGAACAGGTACATGATTCGTAGTTTGTCTTCCTTCCCAGGTATCCTGAATGCCATTATACAAGTCGACCTTGATCTCTTCTCCCGGAGATGCCTGGTATGGCAGCAGGTCTTTTACTGAATAGTCACCATTAAATCCGTTGACATTTGTTACAATAATTTTTTCGTCAAAGCTGTTATTAATTGTATACAGGTTCAGCGAATTTTCCCAACAATGCCAATACTTGTACAATGCATCCTGGCTTTCACTTCCATTAGGATTCGGTGTTACAACCGGTACAGTCTGGCTTGCAGGGGGATATCCCTGGGAAACCCAAAGGGCGGCAATTCTGGTATAAAAATAACCGGGAGGAAGAATAGTTCCGGGAGCTATTTCCTGATTTGAAGCATAGTCGGGGGCACAGAAGAAGTTGTAACGGTGTCCGTGTTCAATGGCTATTGTTGGATAGTCAGCCGGAGAATAGGTTCCCAGGCCCAATACGTCATCCCTGACCTGGTTTATACCTGGCAAAATGCTTTCGACGTTTTCTGCTGTAATTGTCAGATCATGGTTACCGGGGACATAAGTGACCAAAATCTTTTTATCCTGAATGATGTTGTTAAAAGCATCAATCACCCCTTTATTGGTCGCTGCAATTCTTTTTACAAAATCTGACTGATCACTGCCTGCATAGGTGTTGATGGTTGCCGGGACAAACCATTCATCGAGTAAATCGCCTGCAATTACCAACTCTTTAACATTCTCAGATACTCTAATCTGGTTAAGCAGATGTTCAAGCGGCCCTAAATTCTTTTTACACTCAGCATAAGCTGTATCAGCACCAAGGTGAATGTCACTGATTACTACAATCATATTCCTCACTCCGCTGCCATTGTTAAATGGTCCATTTGCCGGACCCTCAGTCTTTGAATCTTTGCAGGATGATAACACCCCAATGCCGTACAGCATTACTAAAAGGCTTAATACCTTGGTAAGTTTTTTCATTTTTTTCTTGATTTTGTTATAATTTTCCTGATCTTATGTGTGATATGTTCTGATACAAATATTTAATAAGTTTCTGTTAACTGAGAAAGCTTATTCTGTATTGATGATAACTCGGATGTAAATGTAGAATAAATTCAGGTGATAATAATACACGTAGTTTTCCGGCAATAATATCTAACTCCTGGCCTTTATTTCTCCTTTCATTTATAATGTATTAAATCTAACTGTTATTCCTGATTTTACCCTGGTTGACATTTAATTACAAGCTATGAAAACCGGTGATTAAAATAAACTATTATCGAACCGGCTTCCCTTTTTTAAAGGCGACGACATCCACATCAGTGAATCCCACTATTTGCCGGAGGTACTCCGCATAGGCGATCGCAGATGTTTTCTTCCTGAAACTTCCTGCATAATATTCATAATTCTCACCCTCTGCCATTTCAGTTATTTTTTCATCTGTTCCCATTCTTGTTTCAAGTTCTGCCAACGAAGCCCTGAATTCATGTGAAGAGTGAAAACGTACCCTGTATTCATCAATCAGAGATGGCTTGCTGGTAACTGAACCTTTCGGAGATTTGGTATGTTTTCCCAGTGCATCAAACTTTCCAAGTTCTGACTGATAGCCTTCGTAAATTTCCTCCATTTTATGCGACCGCTTATCATTCTGGTACATGACACTGTACATCCCTGAGAGCCCTGTTCTTTTCTCCAGCATTTTCTTGTAATCATCCGCTTCATCACGTGAGCCAAATTCTCCGGTAGTGTAATAATACCATCCACTCTCATTTTCTTCACGTATCTTTTCTTCATCTGGGAACAGCGTTTTTATCTTCGATTCCGGTATAGGATTATCTTTGCTGCTAAGTACCTGTACCCTGAATTTAATACCGGAAAGCAGACCTTCAGGTACAGAATCGTAACCTGATCGATGAATGCGCTTTCCTGCGTCTTTCTCAATGTATTCCATTTCTTTGAAATGGAAGGTTTCACCGCTGTATGCTACAAACCGTCCCGTCATAAAGAAGGGGAATGATCCATTGGGGACACTTGCGGTTAAGAGCCTGAGCGTATACACGTTGTTGGTATCTCCTGCATTAACTTTAAACTGTAAATTGGCTCCCTGGCCATTAGGACTCAACAGGAATCTGTTTTTGTCTGATACCTCCATCTGGAACTCAGGCTGAAAAGCGAAATCAAGGTCAAGAATCCCTTCCCGTCCTGCGTTTTGAAATGTAATCGCGATGTTTACTTCAGGTTCAGTGGTCAACATAGTGGGAACCTTCAAGCTCAGTTGAGGTGTTTTATCTTTGAAGTAGGGGGCAACAATTCCCTTTGTAAGAGAGGAGAACTGTGTATATCGCAATGGAAGAAGGTCGGGATCTGTTTGATATCTTGCAAGTTCTATGGTTTTAGGTTCCCAGATTCTAAAATTGGTATTAAACCGATAGGAGAGACCAGCCGATGTATAGAGGTATTGGTCATATGGAAATCCTGCAACCTTGTTATCGAGCTTATCGGAGGATACCGTATGAAGGTTGCTTTCAAGATTAAGTTTAAGATTTGTTCCTAACATGAAATCCGCTCCTAAGCCAACGGGGAAGACAGCTTCCAGTGTACGTCCATTGATCCCCTTTCCGAAAGGTTTGTTGCCGTTTGAGGCAATAAATGTTTTATCTACAAGGCTGGTTGCTGTTGTTATCCAATGTACATACCCTGCTCCTGCAGTTGCATATATATTCCAACTGCGTGGTGCTTCATTCTGACCGTGTGGCTTGAGGAAATAATAGAATGCACTTAGGTTATATTCAAAGATATTTGCTTTGAATTCAGCAGGGATATCACTGGCTATTGAATTTTGGTACAGCATTCCGGTTCCGCTCAGGCGGGAATTCATTACCTGAAATCTTAGTCCGAGAGAAGGTGTAAGTTGTTTTCCAAACCACAGGCTATACCCCTCTTTAATATCAGCATTTCCGTCCCAGATAAATTTCATATCACCCATTGCCAATGTACCACCTCCGCTTACATTAATTATCCAGTCTTTCTGCCACCAGCCGGCAGTCTGTTTCTTCTGACCCAATACTGGTGCAGTTGCCATGATGAACAGAGCAATTAAAACCGGGGGAATATATTTACCTGTAATGCAATTCATTTATTTCAATGGCTTATTTACAGTATTTTTTAATCAATTTATCGCTTTCTTCGATGCCGAAAACAGAGGTTTGATGGAAATCAGCACATGCACCATCACGGTCTTTCATTGCTAACCGGTTAAGACCCCTGTTGTAGATCATCCTGTACCAGTCTTTCGATAGTGACGCGTCATCCGGTTTAAGATCGTAGGCTATGTTGAACATCTGTTCAGCCTTTTTATACTCTTTCAGTTTATGCCACGAAGAACCCATGAAAGCATAAATAAGAAAAGTACGTTGTAAGGGATCAACCTCTATTGCACGATTAAAATCCTGGAGTGCACCGTTATAGTCTTCACGATCGTATTGGGCGATTCCCCTTTTGAAATATTCAAGAAAGGTAGCAGGTTGAACAATAAGTGCATCATACACTGGTAATCCTTTGACAAAGGAACTGTATGTCTCAAGAGGGACTTCATAGTAATAGCTTTTTAATAGCTTAGTCTGATTGTCTGGATCGGAATATCTGAAATAGATTTCCTTTTTATTGAAGACATCGATAGGCCTGAAGCGTATTACCCATTTTCCATTGATCTGTGTACGCATCATAGCCCATAGAAGTGTCTTGTCGCTTTTTGTTTTTTGAACCCAGGCCCGTTGAATGTCGCTACTTATCTTGGTCAGATAAGTGTGCTTATTGTAATTAGTGAGTGTGCCTCCTGTAACCAACGACAGATTAGTCAGGTAGGTGTGATCAGGCAACATATTTTCGGGCATCAGTTCACTCAGCTTTTCAGCCCGGAATACGTAATAATCAAGCTGATCTGTCTTTCTCCAATTATATCGCAACGTCGAAAACTCGTATTCTCCTTTCTCCGATTTCATGATCATGACAACATGTTGCCTTCCATGAACCATCACTTCATGAAGTTCAATGATGTCGAAATTATGGCGCCCTAGTTTGTTCTGAGGTTCTGACGACTTGTTTTTATCTGCATCTGAATTTGGAATGCAGTTATGGCTGCTGATCCATATTCCATTATCCTGCAAAGCCCAGCCGGTAGCGTTTCTGAGAGCAGACATTACATCACCAATAGCCGGCAGATTGTCGGCTGAACGGTCACTCTTTTGTGCTGCTATTGTTCCTGAAACAAGCAACAGCAATACCAATAACTGACTGGTCAGATTTTTCATATTTCGTGTAAATTTAAGTCTAATAATCCGCGGTTATCAGGGATTGTTGATAACTTGACTTGTAAATGTTGAAAACTCAGCTGATTTAGGTGAAATGGACGAAAATTGTATGTCTTGACAGAGTTATTAACAATTTAAGTTTGGTGAATATTTGAGCCCGTTTCCTTTATTTTATCAGCTGATTTTAATATTTACCACCGGATGGGTACTTTTCATGAAGTTGTTCCGATATTTGGATTTTTTAAAAAAAAGAGATGAAAAAAACGATGAACAGGTAACCTGTTATTAAAAGCCGGTTGATCTATATTATTCCTAAGATGCGGATAATGCAAATAATAGAAAAAAGTATATCTTAACTCCCGGCATTATATCAATTCTGAAACGTTGAACAATACTGTTTTTAATATCCTAATGACCGAAGAGATAACCAGCGACTTGCTGGATAAAACTATTTGGAACAGGCTAAGGCATGTTGGCTTTTTCTTTTATCTTTTCCATAGGAGAACCATAATATAGCAATGGCTATCGCAAGAGAGAATGCAGTTAGCATGAAGGTGGCTGAAAAACCGAATGCTTCGTAAACCCATACTCCAAAGAGCGGTGCAAACAGTGCTCTTACTGCTGTCAGGAACAAATGTACACTTTGGTAGTCGCCTGATTGTTCAGGGGTGCAGAAATAGGCTGAACCGATATTCCATAGCAGAGCCATGCTGGCTGCGTAAAAACCATAAATTAGAAAAGCACACACCAGAAAAACATACAACTGAAAATCGCCAACATCTGCTTTCCACCTGACCATGTGGGTAACCTGAAGAAAAAGCACATAACCCAGCAGTGACCCGAAAGTAATGATCCCGAATAACCGTGGATCAATCCGCCCTATCATTTTTCCAAACCAGGGTAACAGGAAGATGGCCTCAATGTTGTAGAAATTTTTATAAATGGCTACGCTTGTATAATTCAGATTGAGCCCTTCCCTAAAGAAAATATTGATTATCGTTATCGAAATCATATAAGAGAACCCGTAAAACATCATCCCGATCTGAAAATGTCGAAATGGATGGTTAGTACGTAGTATGTCAGTCATCCTGACAAATGATTGCCTTATTCCCTTGAAAAAGCCGATTGTTACTGCTAAGTATTGTTGCGTAGCTGGTCTGATGGCCGAAAGCAGCCAGATTGAGCCAATACCTGCCAATGCTATCAGAGGGAATACCCATTTGAAAGCAAATGGGTTCACATCCAGCCATATCCCGTAAATAAGCGTTATCACCATCATTACAGCCTTGTTGTATGACTGTGTCAGGCTATAGAATCTGCCAAAATTTTGATGTGAATAGCTGTTTTTTAATAAGTGATTAATGGTCGGGTAGATAACCGGATTTCCCATATAATAAATCAGAAATATGAACAGGAAGGCAAAGTGGTAAAACTGACTGCCTGAAAGTAGAATTTCATCAGAGGGAAAGAAAACCAGAAGTATAAGAGGGCCTCTTGTCGCAATGGCTGTTACGCGAAGCAGCTTTCGTTTGTCGGGTGATCTGTTGATAAATTCATTGAAGAAAATAAGCAATAGAAATACAACCATACTCGATTGGAACAATAAGCTCATCAGGTAGTTGTTCCCATGCATACTTCTTAGAAACACGTATTCATTGAGAGCCAGAACGCCCAGTATTACTCCTTCAACCAGCGAATAAGCAAGGTGCAGTTTAAGCGTACGCCGTTCATTTGGCGGTAAGCTATGAGGCAACAGGTGGTTGTAGAGTTTTGAAAGCAGGATCATGTGGCTGAGGCAACAGGGGAGATATTCATGATCACAGTCGGTATATTATCGAAAAACGATTAATAGGGAAAAGAGGTCTATACGTTGAAACGGATGTGCAACAAATCGCCGTCACCTACCACATAGTTTTTCCCTTCAACCGAAAGCTTTCCAGCCTCTTTACATGCATGTTCAGTCCCGTACTTCATGAAGTCGTCGTATTTAATTACCTCAGCCCTTATGAAGCCTCTTTCAAGATCAGAGTGAATGACACCTGCTGCCTGAGGGGCAGTCATTCCCCTGTGAATTGTCCATGCCCGAACCTCCTTGGGGCCAGCGGTAAAGAAGGTCTGTAAGTCGAGAAGAGAATAAGCCTCTCTGATCATTTTGTTTACTCCTGGTTCGGCAAGTCCGACATCTTCGAGGAAGATTTTTCTGTCTTCGGCATCTTCGAGTTCGGCAATTTCAGCTTCCAGTTTTCCCGCGATTACAAGAATTTCTGTTCCTTCGCCAGAGAGGGCCTCCCGCACTTTTTCTGAAAAGCGGTTCCCGTTAAGGGCTGAGTTGTCATCCACATTACATACATACATCACTGGTTTCATGGTAAGCAGAAAAATATCCTCTATAAAACGTTTGTCGTCGTTCGACACAGGCGCTGTACGTGCAGGCTGAAGGTTTTCAAGATGTTCCTTGTAAACTGCCAAGACCTCAAGACCATGTTTTGCATCTTTGTCACCAGTCTTTGCGGCTTTCTCCAGTCTGATGATTTTTTTTTCAACCGATTCAATGTCCTTCACCTGTAATTCAAAATCAACCAGTTCCTTATCGCGAAGCGGGTCTATCGATCCTTCAATATGCGGGAGTTGTACATCCTCGAAACAACGGAGTACGTATATAAGTGCATCGACATTACGGATATCCGACAGGAATTTATTGCCTTCACCTTTTGAGCCTCCCTTTGTCAAACCAGGAATATCGACTATATCAACAGTTGTGTGAACTACCCTGGCTGATTTTATCAATGCATCGATCTTGTATAACCGTTCATCGGGCACGCTGATCATACCGATATTTGATTTTTGAGCAACGGTAAAACTCGATGCCTGGGCTTTAGAATTGGATATGCAATTGAAGATAGTGGTCTTTCCCGAATTGGTCAATCCCACGATACCACAGGTTAATGCCATATTGAAGTCATTTTTTATATTTCAGTTGCAAAGGTAGCACTTTCAGAAACGGGGTGCAAGGTTGGGCCGCAATCATACTTAATGATGAAGCACTTCGTATTCTGAAATATTACACGGATATTTTAAGCTGATTTCATGGTTTAATCATATCACTTTCATCATCAGTAATATGATGAAAGTGTAGAGAATTGCCAAAGTTATCACCCTGTACAAAATTATTGCCGGTTCGTTTAGTAATATCTGACAGTGATATTGATGCTTGAGGATCGTCCTTTATCATCAACGCATCCGATGCGTAGTACACCTTCTTGTGGTATGAAAAAAACCGGTTCTGATCTTCGGGTTTTTTTTAACAGGCGGTGGTTTATATACCAATATATTGTGGTTACATCACCTTCTGAATGGCAGTTAAGCATAAGAGGAGTTGAGTCGGCGGTTGAAATCAGGTATTCTGCCATATCAACAGGGGATACGATTTGAGGTGCTCCGGCTTTCATCACCCTTTCACAAACAGGGTTATGCGGGGGAATTGCTTTAAATGGGATATTGTTGTCGGTAAACCATGCTATCAGCTCCGGGGGATAGTTAGGATACCATCTTCTGATTACACCTTTTGAGGGCATACAATCGGAGCAGTATGAAATTGACCCCGCCTTATTAGTCCAGATTGCCTTTAGATGTTCGCAGTGAATAGTAGGAGCATGGCCGGGAATGAAAGCATCGGTAACCAGGTGATGACAGGAATCTCCGGGAAGAAGTCCGGTCTCATTGCAAACCTGTCTGAATTTTACCTCTTTTGGTTGTTTTAACCAGTTCCTTACAGGATGCTGATCAACAGCCTGAAACAACCTGAACAATACAGGGGTTGCAACATCAGCACCTGAAAGGAATGCTGCTCCGTGCCCATCAAAATTTCCAGCCCAGACTGTGATGGTATAATGGCTGTTGAAACCAACTGCCCAGCCGTCACGACGGCCATAAGAGGTTCCTGTTTTCCATGATACAGGTGGCAGGTTGGTGCTGTTTTCAAACATCAGTGGCAGATCGGGACGAGTTGGAAGACTTAATATCCTGGTTGTCATCCATGCAGCAGCTTCGCTGAACAGCGTGTCGGTCAGGATGGGATCTGTCATCCTGAACCTTGGTTTGATTGAAATACCTCCTCTGGCAAAGGCTGAATAGGCACGTGTTAGTTCTATCGCGGTTACACCACAACCGCCCAGAATCATTGAAAGGCCCATCTTATCGCGATCACGGTCGATGGTTTTGAAACCGGCAGAAGCCATGAAGCGGTTGAATCTGTCAACTCCGGTCAGTTCCAATATCTTGACCGCTGGCATATTAAGTGACCGGGCCAGTGCTTCGCTGATAGTTACTCTTCCATTGAACCTCTGGTCATAGTTTTCGGGGGCATACCCCATGAAGTTTGCCGGGACATCATTGATGGTCATCAGGGGGGTAATAGTACCCTGATCGAAAGCCATGGTGTAGAGAAATGGTTTCAGTGTACTTCCGGGTGACCTGATTGCTTTCAAACCATCTACCTGTCCTGAAGAAAAGTTGTCGTAAAAATCAGCTGATGCTACATAAGCTTCAACAGCACCTGTAGCGTTGTTCATTATCATCACGGCCATGTTGCTGATCCCTTTGTATTTGAGTAACGTGGATGCATCCGTTACAATATCGGAAGCCAGTTTTTGAACACCGGGTCTGATCAGGGTATAGATTTCTTCTTTATGCGGGTTCTCTCTTTTTAGCTGTCTGGCTAATTGGGGCATGAAAGAGGGGGCTGGTCTGCGTTGCATGGTAACGGGCTCGATTAATGCATTGGATAATTCCTGGCTGTTAAGGAGTCCGCCTTCTGCCATTTTTTTGAGCCAGTGGTTACGTTCTTCCAATAGCCTGTTTTTGTATCTGTTTGGGTTCAATGCATTTGGATTGTTGGGAATTACCAGTAGTGTAGCCAACTGAGCCCAACTCAGAACCCCGGGTTCACAACCATAATAAAACAACGATGCGGCTCTGATTCCTTCAATATTGCCTCCATAGGAAACATGATCAATCCATAGACCCAGAATTTGTTGTTTGCTGTAGTGCCATTCAAGTTGCAGCGCCCTGAATATCTCTATCATCTTCGACATATAGTTTCGGGGTCTCCGTTCCAGAAGCCGGGCAACCTGCATAGTGATGGTAGAAGCTCCGCTGACTCTTCCTCCGCTTTTCAGATTCTGCAAGGCTGCCCTTCCGATGGCTATTGGATTTACCCCCGGATGATACCTGAACCACCTGTCTTCACGAAAGAGGATTACCCGACTGATATCTTCGGTAATGTCGCCCGGCCTGCTCCGCAATCTCCATTTCTCATCAGGTGACAGCGAGAGGTTCATGAGGGTGCTGTCGGCAGCAAATACTGCCTGGCTATTTTGCTGAAAGGATGGAAGCGGGAATAAAATATCTCCGGCAATGAACAGGATAAAGGAGCCAATCGCAAAGATCAATATCCTAAAGACAATCCGCCCCTTTTTTGAGGAGAATGTCCGTATAAACGGCTCAATCCATTGGAAAACTGAAATATTCAAGCTATTTTTGCATTGTGGCAATGATACGCAAAAACCTTATAGTAATGAAGCGTTTTTTGAACATTTTGTTTTTGATCGGTACAATTACATTGGGTTTCAATGGTTGTTCACCCGATGTGGATGATGCCGATGCACCTCAGATCACCTTTGGAGGGGGAAATCCAATGTATGTTAAACTACATACACCTTACAAGGACAGCCTCGTTTATTTTAATGATGCCAGTGGTATCGAGTCTGCATGGAATGATACAACCGCTTATGATCCAGACCATATTGGTCGTTATACGGTCTTATACTACGCCAGAGATGCAAAAGGTAATGTTGGAAGTGCTGGTCGTGACTTTGTAGTAAGGATTGAGGGATCAACACTGAAAGGGCGTTGGAACGGTACGCAGACTTCTCCATGGCCTTCCGGAACTGTAATTAACTACTATGACTCACTTGTTGATCCGGCAACACAAGCTGTCTACCTAACCAGACTGGTGCCGGGAAGCCCGGTTAAAATTGAGTTGAAGGGCATGACTGGCGATACCCTCTACATCCCTTCTCAGGTGTTGTCGTATACTGATACCAGCCAGACAATAATAAGGGGTAGTGGAAAGGTGGCCGACGACGGAACCACCTTTCATGTAGAGTATCTTATATTAACAATCCATAATTTATTGACCGATACCGTGAGGGGACGGCTTGATTTTATGGAACACATTACGGAAAACGATACTGTTAACTAGGACTTCTCTCCAATGAAAAATCACCACATGGTTGGATCAACGCATGCCCTTATAAGCCTGCGATTGTTGATATCGTTTGCGGTGCTGATACTGTCGCGTATCCTGTTCATTATTTTCAATAACAGATTGCTTGGTTCTGACCTTCCGTTTGGTGATTTCATCTGGATGATTGTTGCCGGATTAAGGTACGATTTTTCTGCCCTGATGATGATCAACGGGTTGTGGGTTTTTGTGGCCTCATTACCTTTCTCTTTCCGCAATAAACCAATATATAGGTTTATGACTGACTGGCTGTATTTTGTACCCAATATAGCCGCGTTTACGGTCAATATGATAGATATTGCCTATTTCCCTTTTACGCTTAGGCGAACAACCGGTGATGTATTCAACTACCTGACTCGTAATGATGCTATGAGCTTGTCGCTTATCCCTGATTTTATAATCAATTATTGGTATATTGTTTTATTGTGGCTTGCAATAGGGTGGATATCGATCAGGTTGGTACTGCTTATCAGGGTTGACAATAAACTGACATTTTCCAACAGGCATGTATTTCTCCTTTGGAATGCTCCTGTCTGGCTCCTTTGGACAGGATTGGTGATCATTGGCATCAGGGGGGGATTTCAATTGAAACCTGTTTCTGTGGTAAATGCTGCTACTGTTGCTCCTGCCCAACAAATCCCCGGAGTTCTGAATACCCCGTTTGTTATGATGAAAACCCTGAAAAACAATCGCCTTCAGAACAAAAACTATATGCCTGCCAACGAGGCTGTCAAACTGTTTAATCCTGATCAACAGGTGATGAATGATACCATCTCAGGTACCTACAGGGATTATAACCTCATGGTTATCCTTCTCGAGAGTTTCTCTCTTGAGCACACTGCAGCAGGCGGAGAAAAGAGTTTTACTCCCTTTCTTGACTCCCTGGCAAGGCATAGTTTATATTTCAGAGCACATGCAAACGGTAAAAGATCCATCGAAGCAATTCCTGCTGTAGTTGCCTCGTTACCAACCTGGATGGATTACGATTTTATCTCATCCCCCTATGCCGCCAATCAGATCAATAGCCTGCCCTCTTTGCTGAAACCATTGGGCTACACGAGTATGTTCTTTCATGGAGGCAATAATGGAACGATGAGCTTTAACGCTTTCTGTAATCTGGCAGGATTTGACAGCTATTACGGTCGTGATGAATACCATAATGATGACGATTTTGATGGTAAGTGGGGTATATGGGATGAAAGGTTTTATGACTACACGGCCAGGGTTCTTCAATCGACACCACAGCCATTTTTTGCAACCTTCTTTTCTCTGTCGTCTCATCATCCTTATAAAATTCCGGATCAATATGAAGGCAGATTTCCTGATGGGAAGATTCCAATTCAGAAGGCAATAGCTTATGGTGATTTTGCATTGCGTACCTTCTTTGAGAAAACAGCAAGTATGGATTGGTATAAAAAGACAATTTTTGTAATCACTGCCGACCACACTTCTGAAGGGGCATCTCCCTATTTTCAGACGCGTGCCGGACAATATGATATACCATTGCTTCTTTTTTGCCCCGAAGGTCTGCCGCCCACCGATACGGCTGTAACAGTCCAGCAAACCGATATTATGCCAACACTACTGTATCTCCTGGGCTATAAAGGGAAATTCACGGCTTTTGGTTCTAATATATACGACAGTACTGCTAACCGGTTCGCGATGAATTATGCCGAAGGTAACTATCAGTTTTTTAGTGGCAATACTCTTCTTCGGTTTGCCAATGATCAGACGAATGCATACTATAACCTGTCGGACGACAGGATGCAGGAGAAAAACAGGGTGAAAGCAATGAGTACAAAAGCGTTTGAGGATGAGCAGCTGATGAAATCGGTAATTCAGCAATACAATGACAGAATGAACCTTAATCAGCTGGTACCGAAATAATCTACAGGCTATGTTGAAAAAAGTGTTGTTTATTATTAACCCGGTGAGCGGGGTTCATCATAAAATGAAAAATCAGGTGGCGCAATTGGCTCCTGATTTTTTAAAGGCACCTGAATATCAGGTAGAGGTAGTTTATACCACACATGCCGGACATGCTACAGAATTAGCGCAGAGAGCCGTGGAGCAACAATTTAATGTGGTTGTTGCTGTAGGCGGCGACGGGTCAATCAATGAAATAGCCAGAGTATTGGTCGATACTCCTGTGGTTCTGGCTATTATCCCCCTGGGGTCGGGTAATGGACTTGCCCATTATCTTAAGATACCGTTTAATATTAAACAGGCTCTTGCTGTAATCGTCAGCAATCACCAGGTAAAAGCAGATACGGTGATGCTGAATGACGAGTTGTTTGTTTCGGTCGCCGGTATTGGTTTCGATGCACTGGTGGCACGCAGGTTTGCCAGTGAAGGACGACGTGGATTTTTGACTTACCTGAAGGTTGTGGTACGTGAATATTTTCTTTATCGCCCGAAGAAATATCACATTGTGGCAGACGGTGCCGAGATCATTACCAGGGCATTATTTATCACGTTTGCCAACAGTGACCAGTTTGGTTACAAGACAACCATTTCGCCGACTGCCGATATTTGTGATGGTAAGGTTGATATCTGCATAGTTCAAAAGATCCCTTTCTGGAGAATTCCACAATTAGCCTGGATGGTTTATTCGAGGCGTGTTGACAGAAGTAAATATGTTCAGATTATTAAAGCTTCTGAAGCTACCATTTCAAGGAAAAAAGGTAAGTATCTGAATCTTGACGGAGAGCCTGTTAAGTTTGCCAAGGCTCTTAACATGAAGGTTAAACCAGCTTCATTGAACATCATTGTTCCTGACACGTTTTGAAATCATGATTGAATTTGATGAAGGTGATGATGCTCTTGCCCAGATAAGAAATTTTCGTGGGATCATCAGGGTTATGGAGACTCCTGTCCGTCCGGAAACGCAGCAGGAATACTTCAATCTCAACAAAGAAAACACTGATTCGCCCGATGATGATGAAATCAGGTTGCTTTCTGAGTTCCTGGCGGATGAGAATACTCCCGCCGAAACGATCAGGAAAGTCCTTGTGAGGCTTACCAATTCTGCCGATGTAAAAGCTTTCAGAAGTATTGAAAGTTTTGCTTCTGCTGCCCCTGAATCTTTACGATCGTTCGCGCTTTTATGTCTTGAGATATCGCGCATGCGGATTGAATCTTCGCTAAGCGATGAAGAAGTTGGTTATATAGCCGGCGGGTTGGGAGGGCATGACCAGAAGCTGAGGTTTTTTATACTGGTATTTCCTTCCGACGATTCAGGTTTTACACCCAGCCAGCTTCAACTCACCCAGGATGAGTTTCGACAGGCTTTTACGAATGCTGGCGGTACGCCTGAAGTTTTTGATGCAGAACCTTTGTTTCTGGCCATGGTAGTCTTACTCCCGGTTATGGCCGATTTCAGGCCACAGGCTGAAAGTTGCCTGAAGGAAATAAACCAGTATGGTAATTTCCTCTTCCCTGCGGTATATGCATCCAATGTCGAGATTCCGTCTTACACCCAGATTCTGGATATCATCGAACGGATGCGGAAAGAAGATACCGGCAAATGAAAATGGACATTTGTATCTGGTAAACAAGAGTTTTATTCCCTTTGAACGGTACTTTTTACCCAATAGTGGTTAGTGTATGAAGTTGACCGAATTGTAGTCATGCTACAACAGCAAACAATGATGAGCATATCAGGGTTTTAGCACTCCGTGATTTTACAGGTTATTGGCAAAGGATAAGAGATTTCATGTAACTTATCTTGTGTAGGCTGAATTGCCTGATCACGATACACGACCTTTCCTTTCACAAGATTTGATTTTTATACCAAAGCAGGTTGGCTCCCTTTTTTAAAGACGTTATACCAAATCCTGTATGCTTCCGGTATGGTTTCGTTTTGGCTTCGAAAAAATACGAAAACGAAACGAAGCTACTTCGAAGCTACTTCGAAGCCAGAACGAACCGACAATATGTATGGTAATTGTTTTTCAGTGTTTTATGATTTTTGTGGTTTGTGGTAGAATATTGTGGTTTTTTGCCCTGTTTTGTAAATAAAAACCAGACAAAAATTAAGGCATGAAGGTTTTGAAAAACATCATTTCCGGAAAGAAGGCAGGAGTGCCGGAAGGCGGTAATTACATGAGAGAGAAAATAAAATGATCAACCAATAGGTATTTACCAGCCAGTTTACCTTGTGATAATTTGCCAGACAATAATCATTCATCGTCCTTAATCAGCAGAATGGTATTGATTGGTTCACGTCAGGGAATTATTCGGTTTAAGTTCCCTGATTGATCCCGGGTATTATAATTGAAGGTAAACCAGTTGCCCTTTTGCTTTAATCGATCTGATAACCAGCTTTACCGGCAAGTTTTCATATCAGGGTAAAACAAATTCCGGGTACAGGTTAATGGTGTGCCCGGGTAAAAGTTGTTAAGCTGTAGAAATAAAATGCAATCAGGGCAAGGGGAGGGGGTGATTAAATTATCTTACCATGCTCCTTCAGGTATATTTGATACTGTTGCCTGGGAGGTTGGTTTCGGGCTGAAAGAGTAAAAATTAGAGCCTGGATTTTAATTTTTCGGTTCTGCGTTTTAAGTATGTTGAGTATAATTACTAAGAAATTGATTCATTGGTTGTTGATGGAATTGTTTAAGTAGTAAATTCTGATTATTTATCAATGTTTAATATATGAGTAGAGGGAAGATTACGAGAAGGTTATGTGTTTTTGTAGCGAAGATTATGGGGTGCTCTTGTGGCTGCAATAGTGAAAATTACTATTTTAGCATTCTAAACCTGTTGACTATGAAGCTATATTTATCACTTTGTTTTATTCTTGCCATTGGTTTTGCTACCGGCCAGACTTTCTCCCCTGAAAGGGGTTCTGAGCTGTGTGCACAGGGTAAGAGTACCCGTCAGTTGAATCGTAATTCAACTTTGACTCCGCTCGCACGGCCTGCAAATGTGCTTTCCTATGACCTTGATGCCAATTTTTACCACTGCTTTCTGCCTCCGTATCCTAACAGTTTTGACGCCACTGTTAGTAGCAGGCTGTTGACTTTATCAGCTACCGACTCAATACTTTTCAATGCATCCAACAATTCTCTTGTTATTGAAGAGGTTTGGGGTGATGCTGTTTCATTTACCCACACCGGGAATGTTCTTACCCTCAGTCTTGATCATGTTTTTCAACCGGGAGATACAATAGATCTTACAATACGATATCATCATAACGATATTAATGACAATGCATTTTATGCAAGCAATGGTTTCGTATTTACCGACTGTGAGCCCGAAGGAGCCCGTAATTGGTTTCCCTGTTACGACAGCCCGGGTGATAAAGCTATGTTTTCGATTAAAGCAGGGACTCCTGCTACTGCAAAACTGGGATCAAATGGTATCCTTACCGATTCTTCAATGAATGGTGATACATTGGTTTACCATTGGGTTAGCACCGACAATGTGGCCACATATCTCATGGTGGTTTCGGCTTCTTTAAATTATAGTCTTGATGTTTTGTACTGGCCCCGGACATCGAACCCTGACGATTCTGTAGAGTTCCGGTACTATTATCAGCCCAACGAGAACCCCGGGCCTGTTGAGGCTGTTATAATGGATGCTGTTGAGTTTTTCAGTGATATTTATTGCGATCATCCATTCCCTAAGAATGGGTTTGCAACAGTTGGGAATGAATTTACCTGGGGAGGTATGGAGAACCAGACCCTGACAAGTCTTTGCAAAGGTTGTTGGGGTGAATATCTTGCCGTACATGAATTCTCTCATCAATGGTTTGGCGATATGATAACATGTAAGACCTGGGCAGATTTATGGCTAAACGAGGGATTTGCTACCTACAGTGAAAGCCTGTGGGCAGAGCATTCTTCAGGATATACCCTGTATAAACAAGATGTTCTTAATAATGCAAGTTCATATCTGAACAGTAATCCGGGTTGGGCAATCTCAAATCCTGAATGGGCAGTGACTACTCCTTCTTCCGATGTCTTGTTTAATTATGCGATTACTTATGCTAAAGGAGCTTGTATTCATCATTTGCTGCGTTATACAATCGGCGACTCACTTTATTTTAAAGTCATGAAGCAATATGCCGGCAATCCGGTTCTGCAATACGAATCGGCTGAAATTGCAGACTTTATTGATGTGGTGAATAGCGTTACAGGTGAAGATTACCAGTGGTTTTTCGATCAATGGATATTTGAACCCAATCACCCTGTTTACAACAATGTGTATTGGATTGAACAGCTTCCTGACCTGAGATGGCGGGTAACATTCACCGTACATCAGATACAGAGTAATCCTGAATTCTTCAGGATGCCTATTGAGTTAAAAATCATCGGACAGGATGGCCTTGATACAACTCTGCGTGTGATGAATAATGAGAATAATGAAACGTTTGTTTTCGAGACAGATAAAAAGATAACAAAGCTGTTCTTCGACTTTAATAACGATATTGTATTGAAACAGGGCTCAACCGTTGTTGGCGAAAGCGAAGCTGAATCAGGAAGGCCAGTTATGGATGTTGTTACGACCGATGTGAATGGCCAGCTTGTGGTGCGCATTATGACAGGCGATCGTGCGCATTCAGGAAGATTGAATCTGCTGGATCTGACAGGCCGGGTTGTGAGGGATTTCAGCCAGGTATTTACAGGTGATAACAGTTATCGTTTGCCTGTGAATGGATTGAGCAGTGGCGTCTACCTGCTGTGTTTTGACTGGAATGGTCAACCGGTAACACGCAAGGTAATAATCAGATAATTCTAACTGATGATTATATAATGAAAAACAATTTCCATTTTATTAAATTGCAGGTACTGCTTTCAATTGTTGGCATTTTCGGCATAACAACATTGGTTGCGCAGACCAGAATAACAGAAGGAAGTATTACACCAGAGATGCTTGCTGCATTTCGGGCTGAGACTGCGAATCAACCTTCCGTTAAAGCTATCAGGAATGCTGTAACCAGCGGAAATGTTGGGCAGCTTGTGCAAAACAATGAGAACAAAGGGAAGATAGATGATTTCTTTACCTATAAAGTTAAAGTAGATGGAATCAGCGACCAGAAGTCATCGGGAAGATGCTGGTTGTTTGCCAGTCTCAATGCTATGCGTGGTTTGGCTATTGAGAAGCACAAGATGAAAAATTTCTTTTTTTCGCAGAGTTATTCCTTTTTTTTCGATCAGCTTGAAAAGTCGAATCTCTTTTTACAGGAGATTATACAGACCGGTAATCTGCCACTTAGTGACCGGAAAGTTGAATGGTTGCTTAAGAATCCAGCTGCCGATGGAGGTGTTTGGAGTAGTTTTGTCAACATCGTAGAAAAATACGGTGTGGTTCCTTCTTCTGTAATGCCTGATTCGAAACAGGCGGAGAATACACGATCTATCAACAATGTTCTCACAACTCTTTTAAGAAGCGACGCTTTGAAATTAAGGGCAATGATTTCTTCCGGATCAAAGCAGGCAGATATCCGGAAGGCCAAAACAGACATGTTGGGCGAAGTGTACCGGATATTATCTGTCAGTCTTGGGGAGCCACCCCAGCAGTTTACCTGGCGTTACGAAGATAAAGATGGCAAGGTGAGTGAACTGGCCACCTATACACCACAATCCTTTTTTAAGGAGTTTATAGAGGTTGATTTGCATGATTATGTTCAGTTAATGGACGATCCTTCCCGTGAATATTATAAAGTTTACGAGATAGAGTATGATCGGAACACCTATGAGGGGGCTAACTGGAAATATCTTAATATTCCTGTAAATGAGATGAAACCGGCAGCCATTGCATCTATCAAAGCTGGTGAGGCTATGTATTATTCGTGTGATGTTGGGAAGCAGCTTGACCGTGAAAACGGTATTCTTGACCTGGCAAACTACGATACCGAGAGTCTGTTTGGAGTTACTCTGTCGATGACAAAGAAAGAGAGGATCCAGACTTTTGAGAGTTCAAGCAGTCATGGGATGACCCTTTGTGGTGTTGATCTTGATGCTGAAGGCAAACCTGTTAAATGGCTGGTGGAAAACTCATGGGGAAAAACTGGTCACGATGGATTTCTGATAATGACCGACAGGTGGTTTGATGCCTATATGTTCAGGTTGATTGTACATAAGAAATATGTTGATCCGCAGATTCTGAAGCTTCTCGAGCAACCGGCCGTTCTGTTGCCTGCCTGGGATCCGATGTTTGCACCCGTTGAATAAGAATACCGTTCTGTCAGTATCGTTTTGTGAAAAGGGCTTAACTGAGTCATCCGTGAGCATACTATATGTTGATAGATTTCTGGTTAAGCCTTTTATCGTTACTGTAGCATGTGTTATTCTTAAGGATAGCTTTGTTCTTAATATTGGGGCAGAATTCCTTAAAAATTATGTTTTTAACGACTTACCAGGGATATTACAAATCATTAATTGACTGGTTCACTTTTCTCATCAGCTAGATTCTGTATCTGAGCTTGTTGTCAGGGGTTACTATTCTTTCTAAGCAGGCTGTGCTTCGATCCGTAAACGAAATACAATACCAATCCTATAGCCAGCCAAACCAGAAAGCGAAGCCAGTTTGTAATGCCTAACTGAGCGATGAGATACCCATTGGTCAGCAGTCCAAGCACGGGGATTGCCGACCACTTTTTTATAACAGCCAGGATGGTAATTAAAAATGCGAAGAGATAGAAAATAAGGTTTGGGATTCTGTGACGGAAAGTATCCCATGGTTCATTAAACAGACCACTACCATTTAATGTAATTTCTTCCTGATTCCATGCTATGATTATGATAACCAAGACCCAGATAGCGGGAAGCCACCAACGGCTGTTGAAGTATGGTACCCTGAAGGCTTTCTCATGCAAAGGATTCCCTGGTTCTCTTCTGTCTAAAATCAATACGCCGCCCGATACGAGCATGAATGCGAATAATGTGCCAATACTTGTAAGATCAGTGACCTCAGTCAGGTTCATGAAAAGAGATGGAACCGCAACAATAATTCCAGCTATCAATGTGCTAAACCATGGCGTTCTGTAGCGTGGATGTAATCTGGAGAAGATGGGAGGTAAGAGGCCGTCACGGCTCATACTCATCCATATACGTGGTTGTCCAAGTTGAAATACAAGGATTACACCAGCCATCGCTATGACTGCACTCACAGCAATGAATCCTGAGAGCCAGTTCAGGTTAAGCTTTTCAAATGCGTAGGCCAGTGGATCGGCAACCCCCAGTTCACCCGATGGAACCATCCCTGTCAATACCAGACTAACCAGGACGTATATTACAGTAGTAATTACAAGGGCATAAATCATAGAAAGAGGCAGATCACGGCGTGGGTTTTTACATTCTTCGGCAGTTGTACTGATTGCATCAAAGCCTATATAGGCAAAAAATACGCCTGCAACACCTTTCAATACTCCACCAACACCATTTGGCGCAAAGGGGCTCCAATTTTCTGGTTTGACATAAAAAGCTCCAACAGAGATGATCAAAAGTAAAATTGCCAGCTTAAGCAAAACCATCAGGTTGCCTGCTGTTTTCGATTCATATATTCCCTTGAAGACCAGGTAAGAAATAGCAACGACGATTGAGAAGGCAGGAATATCGGCAATCATTCGGATTCCAAACAGGGAAGGCGCAGTGAGCCATGCATGCCAGGCATCATATAAGGGACGGCTAAGCGATTCGATTGTGGTGCCGGAACTGATAAGAGAAACAGCCTCAGTATAGCCTCGGGATGCTGACAGGTAGTCAATGGTAAGCCACTCGGGAATGTGAACGCCAATTCCTGAAAGCCATCCTGTGAAATATTCCGACCAGGATATAGCAACTGCTATATTTCCAACCGCATACTCCATGATCAGATCCCAACCTATAATCCAGGCCATAAGCTCTCCGAAACTTGCATAAGCATATGTGTACGCGCTTCCACTGACCGGGATTGAAGAAGCAAACTGGGCGTAACACATAGCAGAAAAAGCGCAGGCGATGGCAGTAAAGATAAACAGGAGTGAAACTGCAGGCCCTCCATCTGCAGCAGCATTGCCAATTGTGCTGAAAATGCCGGCACCTATGATGGCTGCAATACCCATAGCCGTCAAATCTTTGACTCCAAGCGTTCTTTTCATGGCATCACCGGAAGAGGCATGCGCCAGTATGTGTGCAATGGTTTTTCGACGGAAGAGAGGCGACTTATTCAATATTGAAAGATTAATAAATTGCTGTTTTGGTTTTATTACTCAATTCATTCTGCCACTATGAGAAAACTATACTTGGGCTCACCCCGGAGTAATCATAAATATTTCACGAATAATGGGAGTCAGCCCGGCAACCATAAATTCTACCGCAATAACCATCACGATGAGTCCCATAAGCTTCATCATGATTTTATTTCCGGTTTCGCCGATAACTTTCATGATTTTCCCGGCACTGTACCATGAAACCAGAGTGATAACAATGGTAACCAGCATGCTGAGGATAAGAATTACTTTCATGGCAAAGGCTGAAGCATCTTCCATCAAAACAATGCTGTTGGTAATCGCTCCGGGACCAGCAAGGATAGGAATACCCAGTGGGGTGATGGAGATATCTTCAACGTATTCACGTACATCTTTCTTTTTTATCTTCATCCTGCTTATCCGGGCATTAAGCATATCGTAACCCATTACAAAGAAAATTACACCCCCTGCAACACGAAAGCCGTTGGCGGAAATGCCAAACACTTTAAAAAGAACCTGACCTGTCAGGGCAAATACTACCAGGATAATAAATGCCATCAGGGTAGCTTTTCTTGCTGTAGCACGACGTTGCCGTTCTTCGAAGTTGGCCGTCATTGACATAAAAACGGGAATGGAACCCAATGGATTAATGATGCTGAAGAACGATGTGAAGTACAGCAGAAAAGCAGTGATATAATCGTGAAAATGAACTTCCATATTGTTTAAAGCAGGGAACCGGGTTGATACCCGGTTCCTTTCAATTATTACCCGATAATTTTAAGGTTTACTGCATTGATAAGCTCATCTTCCAGTGCTCTGGTTTGAGCTTCAATTATTGCACCCCGACTAAGAATATCGGTTGCAAAGGTCGTATCGGTGAGGCCTGATGCATTTATTTTTACATTTAAATATGCACCCATTACAGCAGCACGTGCAGCCAATACTCCCACTCCTGCATCTGTAACTGAATTTGGATTTCCAATCTCGATCATGGCAGAAAGCAGGGGAAAGATTTCAAAAGCCTTCTCCATTGTACGGAATGGAACTTCAGTAGCATATCTGGTAGCATCCTGGATAGCTTTTTTACGGGCAAGTTTCTCTTCATCTGTCGATTTTGGTAAACCAAAAGCATCCATTATCTTGTTGAAAGCAGCTGTATCCTCGTCAACCAGGGCAAGAAGTTCTTCTTTTAACTGTTGTCCCTTTTCTGCCCATTCAGAGAATTCTTCCCAGCGTTCATCCCAACCGGCTTTATGCGATGACAAATTGGCTACCATGGTACCAAGGGCAGCAGCTAGTGCGGCCATATAGGCTGAGATTGATCCGCCACCAGGAGCAGGTGATTCGCTGGCAGTTTCGTTAGCAAATCCGGTACAGGTCATATCAACCAGCTTATGCTGTTTGTTTTCGGAAGCCAACAGATATTCAATGATTTTTTCCTGCGGATTAAATGGTTTCAGGTCATCAAGTCCCATAGATTTAACAGCGATCTTGATGATTTCATCTTCCGAAATGCCAGCTGAACGCTGCTGTTTTTTTAAGAAATATTTCCCGGCATCGATGAGTGCACGCTTTGGAACCAGTCCTACGATTTCGGTTCCGGAAACACGAATGCCACGTTCTTGCGCCTTCTTGCATATTTCGTCGAAAGCGATATGTAGAGGTGTAACGCCAATATTAGTAATGTTCATAGATACCTGCGCGATGCCATACTCATCAATAAACCATCCGATGGCTTTTGTAGCCTTCAGGGTTCCGGGTATCATGACCGGGTTTCCTTTGTCGTCTTTTATAGGTTTCCCTGTTATCGTATTCCCTTCGCGCATAGGGCGCCCTTTTTCACGAACGTCGAAAGCTATCGCGTTTGCCCTACGGGTTGATGTAGTATTGAGATTGAAGTTTACAGCGATGAGGAAATCACGTGCACCAATTGCAATTGCACCTGTCTGTGGAACAAAGGATGCTGGTCCGAAATCAGGTTTGTTCTCAGGTTTGGAAAGTCGGTCAGGGAGAGCTTCGTATTCTCCGGCACGTACTGCGGCAAGGTTTTTCCTTGTTGGCAAAAAGGCAGCATTTTCATAACAATATACTGGGAAATTAAGTTCGTTCCCGACCCGTTCTGCCAGTTTACGGGCATAGGTGATGGTTTCTTCCATCGTGATATTGGCAACAGGTACGAATGGGCAAACATCGGTTGCTCCAAACCGGGGATGTGCTCCTTTATGATGACGCATATCGATAACTTCACTAGCCTTTTTTATCGCTCTGAAAGCTGCCTCAATTACTTCGTCAGGAGATCCGACAAAAGTAACTACCGTTCGGTTAGTAGCTTGTCCCGGGTCAACATCCAGTAATTTTACACCTTCAACGGTTTCAATCTGGTCGGTAATTTGTTTGATTACATTCATGTCGTTACCTTCACTGAAGTTAGGAACGCATTCGATGAGTTTTCTCATGGTGATCTATAAATGATTAAGTTGGTTTTCAGGTATTTGGATTGGTGGGGGTTTTAGATATACCATACCAGAATCCGGGGCAAAGGTATAAAGAATTGCCTGACCTGAAAGCAGGCCAGGCAATGAGTTCGCGGCGTAAGAAAAGCATAAATAGAAATTTCAGCCTAATGGTTTTAACAGTGATGATAGTATCTGATACAATTCATTGGTTTGTATAGGTTTGGCAATATGCTCATCACACCCTGCTTCGATAGATTTCAATTTATCACCGTCCAATGAGTATGCTGTTTGGGCCACGATTGGAATCCCGGGAAATTGTTCTTTTATTAGTTTAGTAGCTTCATATCCGTTCATTTCAGGCATTTTTAGATCCATTAGGATCAGGTCAGGATGAGGCTCAGTCAGGGCCCGTTCTACAGCAAGATTTCCATTTTGCGCCCAAACAATCTCTGCACCTGTCTTTTCAAGGGTAGCCTTCAAAAATTGAAAGTTAACCGGGATATCCTCAGCTACAAGGATCAGTTTTCCTGCCAGATTTGGAACCTCTATGGTTATTTCACTGGTAAATATGTCAGATGTTCCACGATCAACAGGTATGAAAGGAAGCGAAAGATAGAAAATAGATCCCTTTCCAGGTTCTGATTCTACCCACATCCGTCCTTCCATTAGTTCCGTAAGAGATTGTGAGATAGCAAGGCCAAGACCTGTACCTTCATACGGACGGGAACTGGTATTATTGACCTGAATAAATCTGTCAAAAATAGCCTTCTGTTTATCAGCTGGTATACCAATTCCAGTATCGCGGCAATAAACAAGTAGTTGGTTATCTGTTGATAGCCGGTATCCGAAATCAACGGATCCTTTCTGTGTAAATTTAATTGCGTTGCCAACCAGATTGGTTAAGACCTGAGATAATCTCATCGGATCAATACGTACCCAGGAGGCTTCATCAGAGAATTGAAGTTTAAGTCTTAACTCAATTTCCTTATTTCTTATTTTAGAACTACTGTTGAACATCATGGCAGTTTCACGGAAAATCTTGTTCAGACTGCAATCAACCGGCTGGATATGCATCAGACCCGCTTCAATTTTGGAAATATCAATAATATCGTTGATAAGATTGAGCAACTGTCGACCACTTTTGTCAATTATTGAAAGATACTCCATCCGCGATTCAAGGTCCAGCGTATTATCACGCAGTAATTCTGTAAATCCCAGAATTCCATTCATTGGGGTACGGATCTCGTGACTGATATTGGCCAGAAAAGCCGATTTTAGACGATCAGATTCTTCCGCCTTTTCACGGGCTTTTACCAATTCTGCCTTTTGTTCCATATACGAATCGAAAAGCAGGCCAATTCGTTTAAATTCAATAGCGTTCTTTTTAAGTGCATCAAGTGATTTTGGATTCTCGGTTTCTAATATGTCTCCTACAATTTGTAACGGTTTAAGAATCCAATGATTTGAAGTATAATAAAATATAATTAACGCGACAATGATCATGAGTAGAATGACACCAAGCGAATACAATGAGATGGTATCGTACAGTTTCAAAACAGGGAACTCTCTTGTAATGATAAGTTTTGCAATTGGTTGTTTGTTGTAGTCCAGCATATCACGTGAAACACTGAGGGAGTACTTGCGGTCGGCTGATATTTTGTCTCCTGGCTTAATTAATCTGATATCAGCCCCGAGCATGGTGGAGAGTTCTTTAAGTAGCGCATTGTCCCAACGTTTGGCCAGTATAAAGTACCCACTGACAGGTGTGCGGGTATGAAAAGGATCATTTGTGCCATGAATTGTAGCCGCACTGATAGAAACCAATCCATCGCTGGTCCATCTGAAATAGTCTGCAAACCGGTTCTTATGGATGAAGTTCAGTGCAGAGGCAGTTGTAATTGTGTCAGGTTGAAATCCCTCAGAAAATGACTCATGAAGGAGTGCTTTAGAGTTGTTATATACTCCAGCATAATCGAAATGAAAAGAGCCAACAATGGTAGTAATGTTATGTTCGAACCAATTCTCGTTATGTGGTTTAATGTTCTCGACAAATTCATCCCAGTATGTGTAATCAAATACTACCTGCTTAAGAGAAGCTTCATGTAGAGAGATTATTGAGTTTACTTCATGCGTAAATTGCTTCAGTGAAACACGTGAGATTTCTTTTTCCTGTATGTTTTTGTATGTGTAGAGGATTGAAAATATTAAAATGGCTGTTGCCATTGACAAAAACAACAATAATAATATACGTTGTGAAATGGTCGAATCTTTCTTCATCTTCAGCTGGTTTAACATTTTCCGTTTAAAGTGAAATTGCCGCGACAAGGTACATACTTTTAATATCAGGATTGTATATTAGGCTCATTGAAAGTGGAATTTCCCATGTATCCGTTACCTTAATATCTCTTGATAAAGTTAAGCCAATATTTACAAAACCTTCTTGAGAACTGTAATAATTTCCTTTCGGGCTGTAACCTGCAAAAGCCATAAAATCAATATCCTTAAACTGATTGACATACTGTAACTCGAAATAGAGGCTTCTGGTTGTATCACTGCCATAGAATAGATAGCTCCCAAGGAAGTTGAACGGAATAGATTCTCCTCCTTCTATTAAAGCTTGAATTTCAAATACATGAGCGGTCGTTTTTTTATCAAAGTCCATGAAATCCATAGCTAATGTGTCCTGGAAGGTCCAGTAGTCCCATACCGCTATTGTTACCGGACCAACAGTTTTAGAAAGATAGAAGTCTGTCTCCTGCATCCCTTCTCCATTTAACTTATATGCTCCCCATGCACCCAGTGTAAAACCTTTCCAAGATGTAGTAATCTCAGGTTGAATACTTGGAGAGTGACCATACTCCTGACCACGCCAGATGTATCTGCTAACTATATCCATTCCGAAGTTTAGATCCCAGGTGGATTGGGTAGAATCATATTGGGTTTGTGACCAGCCGGAGAGAGAGACTACTACGATAAAAAGCATGGAAAAAATAAGGCTTCTGATGCTCATAGCGTTAGAAATTAAATAATAACCTGTTTCCTTTTGCAAAGCAGAGTAGAGACGATGAATCAATATGCTTCAAATATAATTGATTTCGTGGCAGAAGGTTCAATGTGTCATAAGAATCTATGAAAAATGGTTGATTTATATTCTATCACGAAAATAAATTGAAGAAGATGATGATTATTTTATCGTTTAAAGACTAATTCCATTGTAAATTCTGAGATTTCATCTGTATGCCAATTCTCAACAGCCATCTTTATTGTGTGCGAACTGGCTGCTTTCATATTCTCGTTTTTCAATCGTAAAGAGAGGAATGCTTTTGATCGGGCTGGTAAAACAACAGGATATATAATTCCGTTGCTAATCGATTGAGAAGTTGGCTGAAGTACTATATCGATGTCACTCCGGTTTTCCAGAAGTATTTTAATTTCTGAACTGCTTGAGGCTGATGGACAAGGTGTAATGTCGATAATGCTTGTTATCATGGGGTTAAGCCATTCTTTCCTACCTATTACCATACCGTCAAATAATACAGCAGTTCGTTTTTCCATTAATGCCTTTTGGATTTCTGCTGTAGTATTATTATTAGCAAAAATGAGTGTAATGGGTCGGTGTTTTCCCTTCTGGATTTCATATTGTTGAAATATCGCACCATGGATGTCGGAATTGCCTAACATAGTCAGGTTTTTGTTCAAAGCCCACCTCAAAGTAGAAGGGTACCATTCGCCATAATTTGCAATTTCTATACCATCCATATATCCGGAATCAAATAACATCTGGTGTTCAGGCATCCATTGGGCTGAATCTGGTTGCTGCGCTTTCCAGCCCGGATGGTTCCAGAAGATAAATGCCCCCTGTCTTTTTGCTTCTCTGAAAGCCTCTTTCCAGTCAGGAACATCCAGTTTGTTGGCATCGGTTACAAAAAGCGCATTGAAATGACCCGGAGGCATCCTTCGGGTTATTTCTGAACCAGGTATAACCATAATACCAGCTTTTTCTGCATACTCCTTAGCAATATCGAAAGAGCGGTTATGGTCACCATTCACATCTGTCTTGTTTGGTCGGTATTCAATGTGTTCGGTAATCGCAATAATATCCAGTCCTTCACTCCATGCTTCTTCAATCCGAAATGAAGGCCAAACCATTCCGTCTGAAAAAACTGAGTGAGTATGAAGATCAGCTTTTAATACATGGTAACCATTTACATCCGGAATAAAAAATGACCGTCGAACTCCTTCCTGCGAAATCACAGGAATTGATAACAAAATTAGAGTTGTTAAGACAATTGATTTATACATGGTAAGGTAATTAGGACAGTAAAGGTGCTAAATATTTCTATTTGATACAATAGATACCATTTGATTTTAAATTCTCCAGAAGATGTTGGTGACGGATTTTCTCTATACTTGCTTGATAAAAGAATTACTGATTTAATAATAATGTTTGACTGTAAAGTTTTAGATTGCTTAAGTACAATATTATTGTTCAGGAAATTGCGAATAGTTGGTATGAATGTTATTTTTTTTAATCTTTGTAATTGAATCCAGAAACAAACTTCGGATCATTTATTACAAACCAATTTTTGTCCTATGATTAGAAAATTATCTTTCGCTTTGCTTGGCATCATGATAACTGCCGGGCTTTCGGCTCAGGTCCTTGTTGGAACCGATCCTATGCTCAAGAACTCAATTCTTGAAGAGTACACAGGAATTCACTGTACTTATTGCCCCGATGGTCATGCTATTGCACAATCTATCATGGAAGCCAATCCAGGTCGTGCATTTACCATCGCAATTCATCAGGGCTCTTTTGCAAATCCTTCAGGTAGTGAGCCTGACTATCGGACAGAATTCGGAGATGCACTCGCTGGTCAAACAGGCTTGACAGGTTATCCTTCCGGTACTGTTAATCGGTTAGTCTTTAGCGGAAGTCAGACTGCTCTGAGTCGCAGTGCGTGGAGTGCAGCTGCTGCTCAGGTCAGGCAGGAAGTTTCTCCCGTCAATGTTGGGATTTCTAGTAGTTATGTTGAAGCTACCAGAGAACTGACAATTAATGTGGAGTTGTACTATACTGCTGATGCATCTGCTACTACTAATTACATCAATGTTGCTCTGATACAGGATAGTATTTATGGGCCTCAGACTGGAGGTGGTGCTGGAAGCAATTATCGTCATATGCATATGTTACGTCATTTAATAACGGGTCAATGGGGTGATGAAGTAACTACTACTACAGCCGGGTCTTTAGTAAACAGAACTTATGTTTATACTGTTCCGGAAAGTTACCGGAGCGTTCCTGCTATTGTTGAAAACATGAAGGTTGTGGCTTTTGTTACCAAGAATCATCAGGAGATCTATACCGGTGATGAGGTTGATGCTATTGGTGGAACAAACCTGTATATTGGTAAGATATCGTCTGTTGAGCCATACATCAAGAGGGGATATACTGGTGAACAGCGTACTTTTAACCTTGAAGCATTAAGTAATGTTACGGGTGATGAGCAGTTTGAGTTTACTCTTGTGCCGGAGAATGCACCTGCTGACTGGCAGGCCTCTTTCATAATTGATGACCAGGAGTACACTTCTCAGGCAGTCATTACATTGAGTAAAGGTATTGCTAAATCTGTTACTGTTAAGGTTTTATCTGGCGAACTGGCCGGATTTCCCGGCTATGTGCTAAAAATGAAATCTGTTAACAATCCTTCTGCCCCTGAAAAGACATACAGGGTAATGGTAATCTCTGGTGTAACTGACCTCGTGGTTAATGGAACCGGCGGTCCTGAATCTACCCAGCATCAGCTTGTTTACCTGGATGGCCTTGCTGAATCGGGAATCGATTCATATGCTGTAACTGATGCTAATGTTATGCGCGATATGATCACATCAAATGCGTTTTGGGATGTCTTTAACCTTTGGCTTAACATAGCATGGACTTTCCCGGCACTTACTGATGATCAGGCAGAAGCTGTCATGGCTTTTATGGATGCTGGTCATAATGTGTTTATTGCTGGTCAGGATATTGGTTGGGATATTATGAGTGGTGCTTCAGGATCAAATGGCACAGCAATTACCCGAAATTTCTATACAAATTATCTTAATGCAGGGTTTATTGATGATGGTTCTACTTCGAATAATAAATTAACGGCAAATGCTACGGATCCTGTTTTTGGTGCAGTTGCTCAGTCCAATATTGTTGATGTTTATTCGGGAAATATGTACCCTGACGTTATTTCAGCACTTGAAGGTTCTGATGTTATTTTTAATTACAATGGCAACTCTTCACTCACATCAGCTATAAAACATCAGGCCGAAAATTACCGTACTATTTATTTCGGTATTGGTCTGGAAATGCTAAGCGATGGAACCGTCAGAAATGAAATCATTGGACTCAGCAGAATATGGCTGACTGGTGATATGACAGGTGTAGAATATAATAATGCTTTGAGTGCTTTAATTTCTGGCAAGAACTATCCAAATCCCGCCTCTGATTATACCTGGATTAAACTTACTGAAGCCGCTAAAGGAGGTGTAATTGAAGTTTTCAATATGGATGGGGCAATTGTCCTTTCTGCAAATGTTGGTGATAATACACTTTATCGTTTAGATGTTTCGAAAATTATGTCAGGTATTTATACATGCAGATTAAAGACAGCATCTGGTAGAAGTGATTCATTCAGACTGGTTATCAGCAGGTAGTTTTATCCTTTGATATCTTTCTATAGGAGTTATATTAAGTGTGCAATGAGACTTGGCTCATTGCACACTTTTTATTTTTCTAATTGCCAGTTTTCGATATATCGTTGCCTGAAGTATCTGAAATCCGGGTGATGATATTGGTATCAGATGGATTATAAACCGTTTGGGCCAGTTTATTTATTTGATAATTATCTGTTTGAAGATCCGTTTTTCAATAAAAAAGCCCTCTTTTTTACAGAGGGCTTTTCAACTATAGATCAATAATTTTCTGCCATTTCTTCAAAGTAGGCCTGCGGATGATCACATGCCGGACATTTTTGCGGGGCGTTTTCGCTTTCATGTACGAATCCGCATTTACGGCATACCCATCGAGTTTTTTTCTTTTTTTTGAATACCTCACCATTTTGGATGTTGGCCAATAGTTTACGGTATCTCTTTTCATGTTCGGCTTCCACTTTTGCAATGGCTTTGAATTTTACGGCTATCTGTTTGAAGCCTTCTTCTTCTGCAATTCTTGCAAATTCCGGATAGAGGTCACTCCATTCTTCATTCTCGCCCTTAGCCGCTGCTAATAGATTTTCCGCTGTCGATGTGATGATACCGGCAGGATAACTTGCGGTGATTTCTACCATTCCTCCTTCAAGAAATTTGAAAAACTGCTTTGCGTGAGTTTCTTCCTGCCGTGCTGTTTCTTCAAAAATGGCTGCAATTTGTTCATATCCTTCTTCGCGTGCTTTCTTGGCAAAGAAGGTATACCTGTTACGGGCCTGTGATTCGCCGGCAAATGATTTTAATAGGTTTTGTTCTGTTCTGGTGCCTTTAAGGCTTTTCTTTTCTTCCATCTCTATAACGATTTAGTTGCAGAATTTAACTTCTGCGGTTATGTTTTATTGTCCGGTTTTGTTTTTCAGTAGTCGGAACCACCTGTCGGCACACTCATTTTGCTGACAGCAGAATATGACAAATGTAATAATTATAGCATAAAAAAACCATTACATGATTAAGTGTAATGGTTTTCAGTGTATAAATCAGATCTAATCAGGTATATAGCTTGACGGGACGTTCTCCTTTAAGTGCGGCTAACACGTTCATTGCCATTGCCTCCATTCCGTCACCTCCGGGAAATACATGAACAGGTGCAATGAACTGAACCCTGTTGATGATAAGGTTTATAAATCGTTGGCTATGAGCCAGTCCTCCGGTCAAAAGAATTGCATCTGGCTTGCCATTGAATACTATCGATAATGAAGCAATTTCTTTGGCCGCGTTATAAGCCATTGCTTCATAAACTATCCTCGCCTGTTTATCACCGTCTTCAAAAGCCATTTTTTCAACTTTTTGTACATCTTCTGTACCGAACCAGGCGACAAGCCCGCCATCACCCATCACCATCCGTTCCATTTCCTCCCTGGTATATTTACCGCTGAAACACATCCTTACCAACTCTCCTGCTGGCAACGTTCCAGCTCTCTTCGGGCTGAAAGGTCCATATCCATCAAAAGCCTGATTGACATCAACCACTCTGCCGTTTTTATGTGCACCTACACTGAAACCTACACCCAGATGGGCTATTATAAGGTTCATCTCTTCATAGGATCTTGAATTTTGACGAGCAAACTTTCTTGCCAGGAACTTTTGATTAAGGGCGTGAAAAACCGAACGTCTTGGGAAAAGTGGATGTCCTGATATCCGGGCTATTTCATCAAGTTCGTCAACTACAATAGGATTGGTGATGTAGGCTTTAATATTACCAAGTTTTTTTGCAATTTCATCAACAAGCAAAGCCCCCAGGTTTACACTATCCTGTCCGGCAGGGTTTTGAATGAGGTCAACTTTCATCTTATCATTTACCTCATATATACCCGACTCCAGCGGTTTAAGGTAGCCTCCTCTGCCAACAACTGCTGTAATTCGCCAGGTGTCAATATCAGCATTGGCAAGATCTTTCAGTATAGCTTCCCTTCTATATTCATACTGGTCAAGTATACTTGTAAATTTTTTGCAGTCCTCACTGCTGTGATTAATCTTGTTTAAATAGACCAAACGATTGTTGTCATATACAGCAATTTTGGTAAAACAGGTTCTGGGGTTTACTACCAGGATTCTGTTTATTTGATTTGAAGAGGTGTTTTCCATGATGTCGCAATATGTTTTATATTTAACAATCGGGTACTTGTTCAGTTTGGTGAAATATCGTGTTTATGTCATGTTACTACATATTCCTGCGATACTGACCTCCGGTCTCGAACAGGGCTTCAGTGATTTGTCCAATTGTACAGTATTTTGTTGCCTCCATCAGGCTTTCAAAAGTGTTGTTACCCGAAACAGCGCAACTACGGAGATTTATAAGCGCTTGTTTTGCTTCCGGGTTCCATAGTTTCTTAATCAAATTCACAGTCCTGATCTGTTGATCTTTTTCAGCTTGTGTTGCTCTGATAACTTCAGCCGGAATAATTGTCGGACTACCATTGGCCGACAGAAATGAATTGACTCCGATGATCGGGTAGCTTCCACTATGCTTCTGGTGTTCATAATAGAGAGATTCTTCCTGAATTTTACTTCGCTGATACATTGTCTCCATTGCGCCAAGTACACCGCCACGTTCAGTCAAACGGTCAAATTCAGCCAATACAGCGTCTTCAACAAGTCTGGTTAGTTCTTCTATGATGAAGGACCCTTGTAGTGGGTTCTGATTTTTAGCAAGCCCAAGCTCTTTATTAATGATCAGTTGAATGGCCATAGCCCTTCTGACAGATTCTTCAGTCGGTGTGGTTATTGCTTCATCATATGCATTTGTATGTAATGAGTTGCAATTATCGTAAATGGCATATAATGCCTGTAGCGTTGTCCTGATATCATTGAAGTCTATTTCCTGAGCATGCAATGAACGACCACTCGTTTGTATATGATATTTCAGCATTTGTGATCGTGGGGAGGCCTTATACAACTTCTTCATAGCTTTTGCCCATATTATTCTTGCCACTCTTCCCATAACCGAGTATTCGGGATCTATCCCGTTGGAGAAGAAGAAAGAAAAGTTGGGAGCGAAATCATCAATTTTCATCCCTCTCGATATGTAATATTCAGCCAGCGTAAAGCCGTTTGCAAGTGTAAAGGCAAGTTGGGATAAAGGGTTTGCTCCAGCTTCAGCAATGTGGTAACCTGAAATAGATACTGAATAGAACTGGCTGATCTGGTGGTTAATGAAATATTCCTGCATATCACCCATCAGACGCAGGGCAAAATCGGTGCTGAAGATACAGGTGTTTTGAGCCTGATCTTCTTTAAGAATGTCAGCCTGAACAGTCCCTCTGATTCTGGATAGTGTATCAGCTTTTATTTTATTGTAAGTTTCCTCTGGCAGGTAATGTGATGCTGGTACTCCAATAAAAAGCAATCCGAGACCATCGTTTCCGTCGGGTAATTCGCCCTGATAACCGGGGCGTTCAACTCCACGCTCTGAGAAAAAGTTCTCGATCTGGCCAGTAATTTTTCCTGCGTACCCCTGTTGCCTGACATACAGCTCGCATTGCTGATCTATGGCAGCATTAAGAAAGAAAGCAGTCATAGCAGGTGCAGGCCCGTTAATAGTCATAGATACTGAAGTAGCAGTATCCGTCAGGTTGAAACCCGAATAGAGTCTCTTTGCATCGTCAAGGCAGGCTACCGAAACCCCAGCGTTCCCTATTTTTCCGTATATATCCGGTCGGGTTTCCGGATCACGCCCATAAAGTGTTACTGAATCGAAAGCAGTTGATAGTCTGATGGCAGGCATTCCTGCCGATAGATAGTGAAATCTTTTGTTGGTTCTTTCAGGCCCTCCTTCTCCTGCAAACATCCTGGTAGGGTCTTCTGATTCTCTTTTAAAAGGGAAAACACCTGCTGCATATGGAAATTCACCTGGTACATTTTCCATATAGCTCCAGTAAACCGTATCAGCCAGGCTTCTGTAACCAGGCAGGGCAACTTTTGGTATTTGTTGATGCGATAGGGATTGTGTATGCGTCTCAATTGGAATTTCTTTACCCCGAACTACGTAAGTAAACACCGGATCATGATATTTCCGCTTTTTCGTTACCCAATTGTTGATTATTTCTACCGTTTCTGGGTGTAAAGATTGTTTAGCGTCTTTAGTCAGCTCTTCCACTTCTGCCAACAATTTCAGGTTGGTATTTTGTTCTTTTATAACAATCCGGGTCTCTGTTAATGCCTCATATCGTTTAACCAATTGTGCTTCGTTTTCAGCAAACACGTTGTATTTTCTTATTGTCTCTGCAATTTCAGATAAATAACGGATACGGTCGGGTGGAATGATTGTGGTGGGCTTTTCTGGTTTGTAGGATGCATTCCAGCCTGATTCAAATTTGCCTGGGAATAGTTGGTTTAAACCATCCATGAGGTGCCTGTAGAGCCTGTTTACCCCCTGATCGTTGAATTGAGAGGCTATGGTAGCATAAACCGGCATCTCTTCAGCAATCAGATTGAAGAGCTTCCTGTTCCGTTGAAATTGCTTTTTAACATCACGTAAGGCATCTTGTGTGCCTCGTTTGTCGGCTTTATTAATCGCGATAACATCAGCATAATCAATCATGTCAATTTTTTCCAGCTGAGATGCTGCCCCAAACTCAGGTGTCATAACATACAGAGAATAATCACTGTGGTCAACAATTTCCGTGTCAGACTGACCAATCCCCGATGACTCAAGTATTATCAGCGAGAAACCTCCGTTTTTTACAATACAAAGAACCTCTGAAATGTGGCGGGAAAGCGCAAGGTTTGATTGTCTGGTGGCAAGTGAACGCATAAATACACGATTACCCGAAACGGAATTCATTCTGATCCTGTCACCCAACAAAGCGCCTCCGCTCCTTCGTCGTGTAGGGTCTACACTGATGACAGCTATCTTACGCTCAGGAAAATCATCAAGGTACCTTCGCAATATCTCATCAGTCAAAGACGATTTTCCCGCTCCTCCTGTGCCTGTGATTCCGAGAACAGGTGACTGATTCTCTTTGCAGGTGCCTGATAACTTTGCAAGGAGTTCAACCGAACCTTCATAGTTGTTTTCAGCAGCAGTTATTAATTGTCCAAGCGCGGTGAATTCTCCGTTCCGGATATTATCGATGCTTATCCCTTTTAAATTACCTGCAGGGGAGTCACACCTTTTAAGCAAATCATTTATCATCCCCTGCAAGCCCATCTCGCGGCCATCATCCGGGGAATATATCCTCTCTATACCATATGCATGTAACTCCCTGATTTCATCAGGTAATATAACTCCGCCGCCCCCTCCGAATATTTTGATATGTTCACATCCCGCTTCTTTGAGGAGATCATACATATATCTGAAGAACTCCATATGTCCTCCCTGGTATGACGTAACTGCAATGGCCTGGGCATCTTCCTGTATAGCACAGTCGACAATTTCATGAACCGGGCGATCATGGCCAAGATGTATGACTTCAGCTCCTGAAGATTGGAGTATCCTGCGCATAATATTGATTGATGCATCATGGCCGTCAAACAGCGAGGTCGCTGTCACAATTCTGATCGGGAATGAGGGTTTGTATGAGTTTGCGTTAATCTGCATGAAGGGCTGGATAATAGTTGGATTTTAATCTGTCTGGTTAGTTAAATACTTTTAGCTTTAAATTGTTCATATCGTACACAAAAAAAGCCCTGCCGGATATTGCGGCAGGGCTTTTGAAAAGCAGTATGTTGATGCTTATTTCTGTATTTTAATATCAAGTTTGATCGTGCGGTTCGTACCCGTGGTTCCTTCGATAGCCATCACCTTGAACAACCCTTTTTTACCAGGATTAGCTGAAGTGGCTGCAGTTTCAAAGGCGATAATTTGTCCGACAGTCAAATCGCTGATAATGGTCAGTGTCATACCTGTTGCTTGTGCTACGATGATTGCATCGTCGGTTACAGAAGCCCAATCAACTCCATTGGTCGTTTTGAATGTAGTTGCATTACGGGGATTCCAGTTGGTGAACAGGCTACCCCATGCTTCTGTATTGGCATATTCATTGGCAGGTGAATGAATACTGGCATGGCTGTTGTCGCCATAGAAATATACAAAGTCAACCTTATTCTTATTGTTTTCAGCTACATTCTGAAACATTACCTGGTTGTTGAGAGAACTCCAGAAACTACCAACATTTGTATTGTAACGTCCACCCATCAGCGTAGCCTCATAGTTGTAAATATCCCCGGCTGCTTCTGCAGTTGTGATGTTGTAACTGATTTCTGATTTTACTCCGGCTTTGTCTGTAACAGCGAAGATCCATTTTTCAACACCTGTAGTTGTTTTGGTAGTATAGGTGTTATAATATGAGAGAACCTCAACACTGATTGTGCTGTCAAGTACAATTGTTGGTGTATTGTTGAATACACGTGTAATTGTCATCTTTACCAGTTTCTCCTTGCTTGTTGCATTCATAGAGGCATTGATACCGGTTGTAAATTCTTCACCGGGAGTTAAAGTAATGTCGGCTTTAACATAACCAGTATTGGTCATGAAATTTACAATAGGATAATTCACTGTAGGATCCGTGCTGTCGTCTTTGCTACATGATGTAAAAACAACGGTAGTTGCCACGAAGGCGAGCATAAGCAGTTTTCTAAAGTTTTTCATAGTACTGAAATAATTTAAGGTTATTATTGGTCTCAAAAGTTTAATCCGTGGATTGGTGCCACGTTAAAACCGCACAAAAGTATCAAATATTCTGCCAAACTTTAATCGAAAGCTAAAATGATGTAAATTTGCCTTATAATCTTTAAGATTCCCTCCGTCAGGGGCTGACTGGTTTTGACAGCAGGACGGTTGATTTGTAAGCATGTCGGGCGTTGTGAATCTGGCCCGTCAAACCAATTCTCAAAGCCATAACTGGCAACACTTCTAACTACGCAATGGCTGCTTAATCTGGAAGATTAAGCCGTCTGCTGTTCCCCGGGAAGCCCTGCCTTTCGGCGTCCCGACCGGAGCATCGCAAATGAGGGGCTGGCTGGTGTGATTTCTCTAAGCACCGGTAAGAAAACAGAGGATAAGGCTATGGTAGGTTGGACACTGGCCAGCCAAAGCCCGACAACTAACCAGCGCATAAACATGTAGAAAGCAGGTTGGCTGCCTGTTTGGACGCGGGTTCGACTCCCGCCAGCTCCACAACGTCCTCTTTGAGGACGTTTTTTATTTTCTCTTTTAAGGTGCCAGTCTATTGCTAACCATTGCAGCATATATGGTTTTATTATATAGACCTGGCAGTTAAAATTATTTGGGATATTACTGTAATTATTCTCAGGATTTTGTTTTATCCTTTGGTTTTGGCAATATTAGTAAAACATAGAAAGAATATACGTAATTCCAGACGATGGTTTGTTACAGTGCTTAACTAATGGGAGGTAAAAACAAATACTCAATTGGGAAGATTGTAATATTGTTGTTAGGATTTGATTCTTATCTCTAAATAAAACAGGGGAATAAATTTAAATTTATCCCCCTATTTTCTATACTGTTTTATAATGTCAGACTAATTGCCCCGTTCTCTAGCTGTTTGTGTTAAATTCGCTGGTAATTCACCAAACTGTATCGACTGACCATCCCACCAGATTCCAAGAGCCTTACCCTCCAGATTCCCATCTGAGTACAGTACCTTTTGTACATTGCTTTCAAAATCAGGAGCAATGACCATCTGTGTTGCCCTGTCAGGTACATTGTCTATTCTTTTAGCAATTGCAATCCATGAAAGGGTGATATTGCTTTTCCCTTGCTTTTGCTCTTTGATTACGCACTCTTTAGAATCTGAAGAGGCAATATACACACCATTACACTCCCCATTAGGTGTAACAGTAATGATCGGTGTTTCAGCAATAATGGATTGGAAGTCATCACTAAATTTGATTGTAGCAACTCCATTTTTCAATTCAACTGTACCTCTGGCATATACTGTAGCTTCTGTAGCCGAAACGGAATAAACCGGTACAACCTTGTCAGTTGTCTTTACCAGTTCAACACTTTTCCCCAATGTATAAACATTCCCTACATTGTATTGTGCAAAAAGGTCTCCCGAATTCAACTGACCTATCACAGCCCCCTGCGAGGTACTACCAATCATGTTGCCAAAAAAGCCGCCTCCAATTCCGGAAGAAGCCCCACCAGTGGCTGATTTGCCAGAGCCGGTTCCGGCTGAATTTGATCCATAAACACCATAAGTCTGGGTCGAACTTGATTTATATCCCAGTGAACCCCAGTATAATCCATAGATTTCGGATCCAATTACTCCGCCACACCTTGTATAGTCATTATAATTCCACCCGCCTGTTCCAAAGCTGTATTGATCACCCCAAAAGCTATGACCAGTAGATCCCGTATTTGAGCCATTTTGTCCATAGCTTGTCCCATTATTCTGGTTATTCCTGTCACGATATCCTAAAAGAGTATGCTGACCGTCTCCGTTGGCAGTTATTTGCTGACGATACACGAACAATTGCGATGCTCCTTGAAGAGGATAATTTATACTAACCCCTGTGCCATTATCCTGAATCATTGAGTTCCCAATCACAGAACCAGCTGTTGTCCATTTAGTAAGGTAATTACTATTTCCTGTTCCGGTAATACCTCCGGCAGATGAAACCGCAGTAAGGTTCCCTGAATTATCAGTTTGTACAAACCGGGTACCCGAACCACCCAGTCCAGTAATTGTTGCATTGGTTGTCACAGATGTTCCAGCCACAGTAAAAATACTGCTGGTATTGTCCCATGTGAGGTTCGCGCTGCCAGCACCTGCACCTGCATTGTTAAATATGATCTGTGTGTCAGATCCGGCTACAGGACCTGCCGGCCCCTGAGGACCTGTAGCACCCGTAGCTCCGGTAGCACCGGTTGCACCGGTAGCTCCTGTGGGGCCAGTTGGACCGGTTGGTCCGGTCAGATCAGAAGTTGTGAAGGAGGAACCGTTTGAGTAATTGAAAGTAAAGGTTCCGTCACCATTATCTACTGTTGAGGATATCCCGTTTCCGGTTGCACCGGTAGCACCTGTTGCTCCTGTAGCACCAGTTGCTCCTGTGGGGCCTGTCGGGCCTACTGGACCAGTCGGTCCGGTCAGATCAGAAGTTGTAAAGAAAGACCCGTTTGAGTAATTGAAAGTAAAGGTTCCGTCACCATTATCTACAGTAGAGGTAATCCCGTTCCCAGTTGCACCGGTAGCGCCTGTCGCTCCAGTAGCACCTGTGGGGCCTACCGGACCAGTTGGTCCGGTCAGATCAGAAGTTGTAAAGAAAGAACCATTTGAATAATTGAAAGTAAAGGTTCCGTCGCCATTATCTACTGTTGAGGTAATCCCGTTTCCGGTAGCACCGGTAGCGCCTGTAGCACCTGTTGGACCCGTAAGGCCTATAGGGCCGGTTGGTCCGGTTAGATCAGATGTTGTAAATGATGAGCCATCGGAATAGTTGAAGGTAAAGGTACCGTTACCATTATCAACGGTGGAGGTAATTCCGTTTCCTGTTGCACCGGTAGGACCTGTCAGGTCAGATGTTGTAAATGATGATCCATCTGAATAGTTGAAGGTAAAGGTTCCATCACCATTATCCACTGTCGAAGTAATTCCGTTTCCGGTTGCTCCGATAGGTCCAGTCAGATCAGACGTTGTAAATGAAGACCCATCTGAATAATTGAATGTAAAAGTGCCATCACCATTATCAACTGTTGAGGTAATCCCGTTCCCTGTTGCACCGGTGGGTCCTTGTATTCCCTGATCACCCTGGGGGCCTTGAGGTCCTTGCTCGCCCTGCGGCCCTTGTTCACCTTGTGGCCCTTGCGGTCCCTGTGGGCCCGGAGTGCTGTTTAACGAAAACAATGAATAAGGCACACTTAGTAATTCACTGGTTCCGGTGATAGTATAATTAGTTCCACCAGTTGGGTCGGTTTCTGTCTTTATAAAATACGGACCATTTGCCCAGTCAATTGTCTCGAAAGAACCCAGAACTACCTCTCCATCACCTATTGATAAAGAAATCAATCCATTAAGATTAGATAAAGGAGTATGTGTTTCAATATACACGGGAGTTCCGGTTTCAGATCCCTGTAAAACACTTAATTGCATTCCTACCTGAGTGTTTGTTATCAAAACCTGATTGTTGTCTCTGATAACTGCCTGGTAACTCATTTTTTGAGGAGCCTGAGCAAACACGCTTCCAGCTAATAATATGGCTGTTATTACGATGTAAATTTTTTTCATATTGTTTAGTTTTTAATTATCTTGAATGTTTTAATTTCTCTGCTGTTTTTCATTACCTGAAGGAAATAAGTTGCTGGTTGAAGTTTGGTCATATCAACCCGCGTTTTATCGCTTTCGAGTTTCTTTTTCACGATTGTTTTTCCGTTTATATCATGCAGCAAAAAGTTTAGTGATTCTATGTTAATAGTATCGTCGGAATCCACTGATAAATAAAGAATATCTTCAGTGGGATTGGGATAAACAGAAAGGTCGAGTCTTATTCCTTTTCCTTCTTCAATGCCGAGCACAACAGAAATTTCATAAGGTTGTTGTACCCCATGTGCTATGGATCCGTTTTCTCCAGTGTTAGTAGTGTATACCAATTGTCCCAGGGAGTAGCTCGCTGAACCTCCACTGCCTGAGGCAGTGCCCCCAGATGGAAGTACAGAATTTTGAGCTTGCAACCCTGATAGTCCAAGTCCTAACACCAACAAGGCACCAAATTTTAGTTTTTTGTGTCTCATACTTGTAATTAAATTAGTTATTAATCATTTTATATATAGGGATAAAATGTTCATCATCAACACATCGCTATAAAACTAGTGTATGCACCATCTGTTTACAAACGAAATTTCTCATAAATGTTTGTCATTACCCGAGATTCCTTAAATAGCATTATTTGCCGGTTTTGTCAGTTATAAACAAATCCACCAGGTGTTCTATGCAGCAATTTCGTAAATGGTTTAAAAATAGTACGATAAATTTCCTTCCATGCTCCATTGATATCTGAGATAGTACTGGAAATTATCGTTGCCTTCTTATCTATTGCTTCATTTTGATTGCGTTGCAGTTATTCCTAACAATGTAAAATACGTTTTTGTCCTTACTCAATTCTTTATCTCCGATATTATAATCGTTTAAGTCAAAGGACAAATTCATATCTGTGGCTCTTTCAAATCTATACCTGTTGTATGTCATATTGCCATGGATGTGTTTAATATAAAACGTCTGACAAACAAACCCGGATTACTAATGTTCAATTTGTTTTCGGCAGTACCCGATTGTTGGGTTTTCTGTTTAAACTGTTTTTTTAATAAATAGAATGCCAGGTTGTTATGTGAGAAATGGCAGGATGCCCCAGACTGTTATAACTTATTTAATATCCTGTTTTTAGTCATGGTAGTTGAGTTGGTTAATAAATCAGGTAGAAAATTAGAATTATGGTTTTTTGACCTTTAGAAAAAATAGGATGAAAATTCAGCCCACGATCTGGAGCAAAGGAGTCCATTGAAGTGGTTAAAGTGGATTATAGCCGAACGGAATTCTTGTTTTGTCTCCTCCATTGTCTTTATATAATAGAATTAGTTTTTGGCCGCTTTTATGTAAGGTAAAGTGTATTGCGTCCTATTATCTTATCATTACCTCATGAGCTATTCAATATCAGATCCTTTACAATAAAGTACCTGAGTTAGTTTCTCTACCGTTTCAGATCCTTCTTTATTTTATCTCTTGTCTCATAATTGCATCACGGCAGGAGGTGCTATTATCGTAGTTTAACCGTAGATCAACCGTAGATCAACCGTACTTTGACCGTACAGATTGGGTTAGTTAACGATTGATTTTCGTTTGGCGTAGGTTTTATAAATGCTTATTCATTTACGCAGTTGAGAAAGACCTTGTAGGCCAACTGACCTTCATATTTTAGAAGAGGAGAAGTGTTGCGCTTTAACCCGAAGCTATATCGCCTTGGGTAATGTGTCCTACAAGCGGGTACCACCAACGGAGAATGAATTGTATTGTGGTTGGCTGAGCGACAACTCTTGTCCTAGGTAATAGCCAGCTTTCATTTATAAAAAGGGTCAATAGATGGGGAAGTAGCCTTCAAATGCGATTTCGTTAACTCGGTAATAATCGTGTAAAAGATTGCGCGAAGAAATGCCTTAAGAGTAGAAGATATTGATAGCTGGAGTATTGGTTGGGATGCCTATCGGTAAATAGCAATGTTATGATCGTTTATAAGGTTTCCTGACGGTCATGGATGTATAAAAAAAGAGCAACCGGTTTAGGTTGCTCTTTTTAAAATTAGCTTTCCAATTATTTCAATCCCCTGTTTTTTAACAACGCATCGATTGTAGGTTCATGGCCGCGGAATTTTTTATACATATCCATGGCTTCATAAATACCACCTTTTTCAAGTATCTCGGTCCTGAAAGCTTTCGCTTTTTCAGGATTGAAGATATCGCCAGTTTCCTTGAAAGCCTCGAAAGCATCTGCATCGAGAACTTCTGCCCACAGGTACCCGTAATATCCGGCTGAATAACCTCCATCGAAGATATGAGAAAAATAGGTGCTTCTGTAGCGGGGAATAATTTCGGTAATCAACCCAATTTTATCCATGGAGGCTTTTTCAAATGAGGCGGTTTCGACTGCCGTATTAACGCCGATGGTATGGTAATCCATATCGAGGAGAGCAGCAGCAATGAATTCTACAGTAACGAATCCCTGGTTGAATGTGCCGCTCTGTTCCATCTTGGTAACTAAATCCTGGGGAATGACTTCACCTGTTTTGTAATGGCGTGCATAAACCTGTAATACTTCGGGTTCTGAAGCCCAATGCTCCATAACCTGGGAAGGCAGTTCAACGAAATCGCGGGGAACACCACTTGTGGTCTCGTAGGTGCATTGATTAAGCAGGCCGTGAAGTCCATGACCAAATTCATGAAAGAGGGTACTCACTTCGTCGAAGTTCAGAAGGGCAGGGGTATCGCCTGTAGGTTTCGAGAAATTGCAAACGATAGAGACGATGGGAATAATGCGTTCCCCATTGACTTTTTTAGCTTCGCGGAATCCTGTACACCAAGCACCACCACGTTTACTGGCTCGCGGGTGATAATCCATATAGAGTATACCCATTAAAGTGCCATCGCCATCTTTTACCTCGTACGAATGCACATCTTCCTGATATTTTGGCAGATCTTTCAGTTCGGTAAAAGTAAGTCCGTAGAGCTTGCCGGCTGTATAGAATACTCCTTCAATCACTTTATCAAGGGGGAAGTAGGGGCGCAACATCTCTTCGTCGAGATCATAACGTTGTTTCCTGATTTTCTCAGCATAATACCACCAATCCCATGAAGCGAGTTTAAAGTTTCCACCTTCGGCATCGATCATCTTTTGCATATCAGCTGCTTCGACTTTGGCCTTAGCAAGTGCAGGTGTCCAGAGTTGATTGAGGAGGTTGTAAACGGCTGCCGGATTTTTAGCCATATTGACATCGAGAATATAGTCGGCATGCGTGGGGAAGCCAAGCAATGAAGCCCGTTCAGCGCGAAGAGCCACAATTTTGGCAACCACCTCTTTGTTGTCGTTTACATTGTCATTATTGGCTCTGTTCATCCAGCCATTGTACAATTTCTCGCGTAACGGGCGATTTTCTGAATAGGTAAGGAAGGGAATCCAACTAGGTTTATCCATCGTGAACAGCCACTTGCCTTCCATTTGTTGAGATTTGGCATCGGCAGCTGCAGCAGCTATAATCGATTCAGGAAGTCCTTTCAGGTCGGCTTCATTTTCAATAACAAGCCTGAAAGCATTGTTCTCGGCGAGCAGATTTTTTCCGAAGGCTAGTCCCAATGACGAAAGTTCTTCGTTAATCTGCCTGAAACGCTCCTGTTTATCAGGTGCAACATTGGCACCACCCCTTACAAACTTTTTGTAGGTTTTATCGAGCAGACGCATCTGTTCATCATTCAGCCCCAAATCTTCACGCTGGTCATACACGGCCTTCACCTTTGCGAACAGCTCCTGGTTGAGGTTGATATCATCTGAATGCTTCGATAGCTTGGGGGAGACAATTTCAGCAATATTTTGCAGCGAGTCGTTGGTATTAGCCTCGGTCAGGTTGAAAAACACTGAACCTACACGGGTAAGGAGATCACCGCTGTTTTCGAGTGCTTCAATGGTATTGGCAAAAGTTGGCGCCTCCTTATTGTCAACAATTGCTTTAACAGCATCAGCCTGCTGTTTCATCCCTTCCTCAAATGCCGGGATGTAATGTTTGTTCTGGATCTTTTCAAATGGTGGAATGGCGAATGGAGTATCGTATTCCGAGAAGAACGGATTGTCTTTGCTTGACGTGTTCTGTTTACACGCGCTTAGTGCAAGACCGGCGAAGAGTACAATCAAAAGTTTGTTTTTCATCTTGAACAAATCTGGTATTGTGGTTAATTAAAGAGTTTTGGTGTTATTGGGTAATGGCAAATACCCTGGAAGGTGCTCCATCAGCCTCAGAATAGTGAAGCGGGGCAGCTACCAGATCAAAGATTTTGCCCGATAGTTTTGCTATACCTGTAAGGTTTTCAATAAGAAGCAGCCCGTTCCCGAGTAAAATCCGGTGTACCGGGTAGTCGGGAGAACTTACCGGGTCGAAAGAGATACAATCTGCTCCGATACCTGAAAGGTTGAACTGTAAGAGCCATTCTGCCGCTGATTCAGTGAGTACCGGGAACGAACTGAAATAGTCATCCTGTCCCCATTTCTCATCCCAACGGCTTGAAAATAAAACGAAACTGGTCTTGTTTATCTGTTCCCTGAAAGGTAGCAGATTTTCAATTTCAATGGTACATAAATGGGCTACATCAATACAAAATGCCTTACCTGTAAATCTTTCTGCAGGTAACTGATCAAGTGATGCCCCGCCATTAATCATGTGAGCCGGAGCATCCATATGCGTTCCGGTGTGCGACATCATATTCAGGCTGGTTTCGGCATACCCGTCACGTTCAAGAATATAAGGTCTGAGAAGTAATGGTTTCGGGGTTCCCGGAAAAACAGGCATAATGTTTTCAATCCGGTGCGTCAGATCGATTACAGGCATTGCAGTCAGTAATTCTTTGATTTCCTCATCACCAGCCAGATGCCACCTATAACAAACGGTATGCTTAATAACTGTCCCATATTGAGAGCCATCGTCTGCTCAAACATTACCTGTGGCTCTTTTAAAAATTCGATGAAAAACCTTGAGCCAAAAATGCAAATCAGGAACCATCCGAATATGCGCCCCATTGGTTGCGCTGCAGTACGGCGATATTTGTGAAGCAGGAAGAAGAAAGTGGCTACGTAACACAGTGCTTCATAAATTTGGGTAGGGTGGCGGGGAATATTGTCGTCATTGGCAAAAATGAAGGCCCAGGGGAGACTTGTTGCATGGCCATATATCTCAGAGTTCATCAGGTTTCCCATGCGGATAAAAGCACCGGCAAGCGCGGTAACAATTACAATCCTGTCAACAGTCCAGAGCCAGGGTTTTTTATAGGCTCTTCCAAACAGCCACAATGCGATCAGGATTCCAATGGCAGCCCCGTGACTTGCCAGCCCCCCTTCCCATATTTTCAGGATATCTAATGGATGGGCAAAATAGGAGGCAGGTTCATAGAACAGGACATGTCCAAGGCGGGCTCCGACAACAGTGCTGATTACCATATAGGTAGTCAGCGAATCGAGTATCTTGATGTCAACTTTTTCACGTCTGAATATCCAGGCCATTATATAGTAACCTACCACGAAACCAAGAGCGAAAAGGAGTCCGTACCATCTGATGTGAATTATCCCGAGAGAAAAGATCTCAGGGTCAACAGTCCATGTTATAGAAGCGAGGGTCATAGGATCTTATTTGAGGCAAAGGTAGCAAATTTTACTGCACTGTTTTGTTAAGTAACGCGCTAATCCTTTGTTGAAGTATTTCGCTGCTGACGGGGAGCGGGAACCCTTTGTATAGGGGTAATTTTTGCATTAGTTCAGGCAAATTTGTTTGATGCTGTGGAGCAGTGGGGCAATAACCACGTGTTTCGCATAATCCGGCAAGGTACTCCTGCTCTATCTGACCAGGTGTTGGGATCAGGATAGCTTTTTTTTGGAGAAAAGCAAGGTCCATCAGGCTGGTATATCCTGAACGGCAAATAATGGTCTCAGCATTTGCCATTACCTCGTGGAGTTCCTTTGTTGTAAGGTAATTAACAATTTTAATCCCGGTGTAATTAAGTTTTTGGTAATCTGTCGGAAGGCCACGAACAAGAATTACCTTTTTACCAGTTAATTTTAATTGCGGGAGAAGAATAGTTTCTATTGCAGTTCTTTGAGGTTCAGGACCAGATAACACAACAGCCAGATCATATTTAACAGAAGACTCCCCAGAAGCAGGGGAATTGGCAAATTGGGACAGCCAACCTATGTAATGAGTATTCAGGGTGGTATTCGGCCTGTGTGAGAGTGCGCCAGAGAGATTCAGGGGGGAGTTGGTGTCGGGAATCCAGATTTCGTTGAATTTACGAAGTTTGGAATGGTTAATAGAATGAAGGATTGGGGCGAGTATTGTCCATATTCCGGGCTGGTGAGTATATAACTGGTGGCTCATAATTACAGAGGGAACCGAAGGGTGCCATACTCCGAAACGGTTATCGCTGATAATGGCATCAATTCTGTATTTACTGGTATAACCGAGTGTTAGTTCATGCTCTTGTTTTATCGATTTCAGGAGGGAAGGAAATTGACGAATCATAGTCCATGCAAAACTGCCCCCTTTCTGATATTTTACATTGTAACCAGGAAGCTCAACCGACTTAAGGTCAGGAAAAATCTGACGGAGAAGTTTAAGAGCGGAACCATCACTGGCAATGATCACATCGACATGTTGGTAAAGTAGTTCGTTGATAACAGGGATGCACCTGGTTGCATGACCCAATCCCCAGTTCAGAGGGGCTACAAGTACAGTTCTTTTTTTCATTCAATTCTGCTGAAAAACGTCTCAAAAGTAGAACATATTTATTACTTTCGGTGGTGGTAAAGATTATATAATTGTTTAGTTATGTCGTTAATCCATCAGATTGCGTTAACATTGATCCCGGGAGTGGGCGATGTGAATGCCCGTCGGTTGGTAGCATATTGTGGAGGCGCAGAGGCTGTATTTAAGGAGCGGCGGTCTGCCTTGAAAAGAATTCCGGGGATTGGTGAAATAACTGCCGCCAGCATCGTTGACCAGAATGTGCTATCGAGAGCAGAACAGGAGATCGCGTTTATTGAGAAATTCGGTATAAAACCATTGTATTATCTGGATGAAGACTACCCGTGGAGGCTGAAAAACTGTCCTGATGGACCTGTTGTGCTTTATTATAAAGGCAATGCTGATCTGAACGCGAAGCGAACTGTCGGTATAGTTGGGACACGAAGAATTACTGATTATGGCAGGGAAGTGTGTCGGGCTTTGGTTGAAGGACTACCGGCATTGAATGTAATTACCATCAGTGGCCTGGCTTTTGGTGTAGATACCTGTGCTCATAAATATTCTTTAGAGAATGGTATGGCAACGATAGGGGTTCTAGGTCATGGACTCGACAAAATATATCCTTCGCAGAACGCATCCCTTGCCCGACGCATGATAGAGAATGGTGGGTTGCTGACTGAATATATGAGTAAAACTGTACCTGATAGAGAAAACTTCCCTCAGCGTAACAGGATTATTGCCGGCTTATCCGATGTTGTGATCGTCGTAGAGTCAGGAATGAAAGGCGGGTCATTAATTACTGCTGATATTGCCATCTCCTATAACAGAGATGTTTTTGCAATCCCCGGTAAGGTTGGGGAGGATCGTTCATCTGGCTGTAATTGGCTGATTAAAACCAACAGGGCCGGATTGATAGAAACCGCAGGTGATCTTACTTACCTGATGTCGTGGGAGGATCCGGGAAATCGCAAGATGAAACAACAGCAGGAATTATTCCGTGAACTGCAACCCGATGAAGCTGTAATTGTCGATTTTCTGCGAAATACCGGCGATTCAGGAATTGATACTATTATCAGTGAACTGAGAATGTCATCTGGAAGGGTGGCTGCGGCTCTCCTTGGGCTGGAGTTTTCTGGTATAATCACTACACTGCCAGGTAAGGTGTACAGGTTGATTCAGCGATGATCATGTTTTTATCCTATCGTAATTTTTATTTCTAAAGATAAAAAAAACCGGCCTTAGGCCGGTTTTAATTCTTACAAAAGAAAAGTATAATTACTTAATTCCCAGTTTCTTTTTGACAAGAGCAGTGATGTCG
>QKGM01000007.1 GCA_003250395.1 Bacteroidota bacterium
GACCGGCGACGACGTCGTGGTGTTCGCCCTCCCGGGGGGCGTGGACAGGGTCGAGGACTTCTTCGCAGGCGGCCGTCATAAGATAAGAATAATTTCTGAGGAATTTTGCCCGTTTGATAAATTGACGATTTCGAAGATATATTACATTAAATTCTTCGAATTTAGCTGTCTTATTATTCTCCTCTAGTGTAACCACGTCCACGGAATATCGGTCTTTGCTTAAATATTCAGCAAATGCCAATGTTCGATTGCTTGCAACCGAAACAATCGGAGGAAAATAAGTGGAGAGAATTATGATATGTCTCTTATTGGTTTTTGACATATTGTCTCAGCCCTTTAATAGGTCAATAATTGGCTTCAGCACCTTTTCTCGGGTAAAATGATTCTTTACGTAATCTATCCCTTCAATATTTTTTTGTAATTCTCCTTTTTGAAATAGGTCCATGTATTGCCTGATTCTCCTGATGATATCGTTGTCGTTTTTCACAAGCAAGGTAAGGTGAAAAGGTTGAGAGTGTAATACATAGCGACCATAGAGTAATGACTCAAGTACAAAAAATGCGAATCCGTCATGCAAGGGAATTCTGAGTGTGATGCAGGCTTTGGCAAAGGCAGTTGTCATATCCTGTACCCAGCCAAGGAAAATAATATTGGAAGGGACTTCTTGTCCTTTGCCATCCATTCCGGCAACATAAAACCTGCATTCAGGTAATTCTTGGGCAATAGTAATCAACCTGGAGAATCCGTAATACTCTGGATTTGATTCCGGAATATAAATCAGAACGCCAAAATTATCGGGAAACGGAATCATTGGTATATTTTGCTCCACAGTCATAAGCGGCTGAAAAGTTGCTTTTATTCCAATCGTTTCCAGCTCTTCTATAAGCCATTGGGCAACAGCTAAATGTATAGGTCTCGTGATAAACTTTCTTTTAGCCTTTTTAACACGAATATCCTCAAGAGCCTGGATTACATCACTCCCCACCCAATGAAAAACTATCCTCTTTCGCAATATCACTGCTAACCATATGACCTTACTCCCTGAAAGGGCTCCGTTGACCGAATACAGACAATTGCAAAACCATACTAACAGAAGATATTGTAACCTGTCTTTTATAGAGTAATATGTGTTGAGGTAAACGTATTTGGATGATGGGTCGAATTCCTGTAGCTGCTTTGCAATTTTGTTGCCAAAAAATGGAAGGCCGGTGATTAATATGAGTCTTCGCATGCGTTATGTTTGTTGGGATAATGTTGCCAATTTCAGATACCATCTGATTAAAAATGTATAGTACACGAGCATTACCCCGCTAAGCATGTAAAAACCCGTCATAACATTGTGAGATACATAACCACCGTAAAATATGGAAAGTAAAATCAAAGAATTTCCAATAAGACTAATAAGAAAGGCAATCTTTTGTTTGCCGATGATTAGCGGGAGAGTAGAAACAGGGCTGGTAATGAAATTAACACATAACCATGGTGCAATAGCTCCGGCATAGAGGCCTGCTGAATACCAGGCCTTACCCAGAAGGAAAGAAAACAGTGGGCCACCAAACAACACCACCATACTAAATCCTGGAATTGCTATAAATGCAAGACCTTTGATTAGTTTAAGCGTTAAGTCTTTTATGCTTTCGCCTCTGGCAATGCGACTGGAAGCCTGCTGGAAATAAATCTGGCCAATAGCAGTCCCGATAAGTGATGATGGTGCTGCCAATAACCTAAATGTTCTGGAATATGATCCTACAATTGTATCTGAAAAAAAGTAAGACAACAGGAAGATCAGCAGACTTTGTTGCAATATGTCGGTAAAGGCATGCAGGCTGTTTATTTTCGGAAAATCACTATAGCGTTTTGCCATTAGTAATATTTCTTTTCGATTAATCAGTCTCAGCTGCCGAAAATCCGCCTTTTTCACGAAACTAATTATTGTAACAAAAGAAATCGATATACCACCCAGGTAGGACCAAATTAACCCGGCATGACCAGTCTTAAGAAACCCGGTTCCAAGATTTAATAAAGCATTGGTTGTAGTTTGGGCTACTCTGCCTGTAGAAACTCCGGCAAACTGTTTTTGTCTTGTCATCCAGTAATTCACAATCTGATAACTCCCCGTTAATAGTACACTGAGCGGAATAAGAAATAAATATGGCCCGACGGTATGATTGTTAAGCAAAGTGCATATACCATGATTGAATATTGATATCACTATCAGAGAAACTACTGCTACTCCGCAGCATATCATAAAAGAAAGTGCAACAATGTTGATAGATTGCCGGTTGGTCTTCGGAAGCATGATGGCTAGTTCATAGCGTCCGGTAGCTATAATAACAAACAGATTGGCTACACTTATATAGAGGGCCAGAACAGCAAATTGCGGAGGGGTAAATAATCGGGTAAGGATAGGTTCAAAAGCAAATGGGATCAATTGCGCAAGAGCACTACCCGTAAACAGCGTTAAAAAATTCCTGGCTGTTTCGTTATTTATAAAACGAAATTTTACCATCAGTAGTCTTCATGTCAGGTTTTTAAGTGATCCCATGCCTTTTGTCTTGTCTGTTAGTTCTGTATATAGTGTCAAATATGCCTGACTATTTATTCTTCAAGTTCAGAAAACAACCCATTTATTTTTATTTTGGCTTTGGGTGATGCGAAGCCTATTTGATGCCTAATTTTTGATCAGTCAGAGAAAAATCGCTTAATATTCTCAGATACTTGTCAAAGACGAAATATTGGATCATGACGAAAGAGCTATCCTTTCCAACCAGTGCATACATTCTGTCCATATTGAACTGGTTTCCATATAACTCAGTATTTGCTTCACCCACTTCCATTCGCCAGGCTGTCATTGAACTTTCACTCCCATCATTGTCGATGACATTAAGCGTAAAAAAAGGCTGACTATTGATTATTGAATCGCGTTTGTGCGGATTAATATCACTGAGGAATGCTTCAAATTTTACACTGTTAAAAGCAGTCAGGTAGGAGAGTGCTTTCAGTGTATCAAAGGGTGCTACGGGTGCATAATGAATACCTCCTGATAAGGAAAGCGTGCGATTACCATTGTTGACAATTGAAAATGAGTGTTCGGGGGTTTCCGGATAACTCATCTTTACAGATTTCATCTGATCCAATTGCATGGCAAATATCGTGTGGTCTCGCCAATCGGATGGATTGGTGAAATAGCGTGCCTGTACAAATCCCCGAAAACCGGGTTGGTAGACTATAAAAGGTATTGAAGAGCCCTCCATAAGCATATAGGTGCCGATATTATCACGGGCAACATCGCCCACATAGTATGTCTTTGTTAGTCTCTCCTTCATGAACAGGTTGAGCCCAAACCAGTCTATCAATGGTTTCATCTGATATATTTCCACTTTAATAGCATTGGCGGCCATGATCTTCAATATATTGGCAGATGCTTTTTCTGCAACCGGACTTTCAACTGCCAGTTGAGAGGCAACGCCAAGAAAGGATTCAATTATCATTTTATGACCTTTGCTGGAATGATTTACAAGCCAACCTCCATTGGCACTGTCACGACTGATAAGTACACTTCGACCATTCTTATCGGCCATAAAAAATCGGGTAACTGTTGTTGTATCATCAATAGCAAACTGGCTGTCAGATTCATTGAAAGCTGATGAATTGCGGCTAAAATAAACCAAAATAGCTAACGCCACCAGTACAAAAGATATGAGTAATAAACGGAGGTTCTTTTTCATAGAAATAGAATGAAACGATTGATTTTATACCAGGATATTGTGCAAAAGTACATAAAATAGGGCTCAGGTGATGCGGTTAAGGTTTGCCGGTGGTTTTATTACCTTTGCAGAACAGATAGAGATATGCTACAACTATATACATCCGAAACAGGAGATGGTTTTCCTTTGATCATTCTGCATGGTTTATTGGGAATGGGTGATAATTGGGCAATGATTGCCAAAAAACTTTCCGGGAGTTTCAGGGTAATTGTACCTGATTTGAGAAATCATGGCAGATCGCCGCATACTATCGACCATTCATATGAATTAATGGCTGAGGATATTTTCAACCTTTGTAAAACCAGGGGGTACGAAAAGGTTCATTTGCTGGGTCATTCAATGGGGGGGAAGGTAGCCATGACATTGGCCTGCAGCGAACCTTCGTTTGTGAACAAACTCATCGTTGCTGATATTGGCCCTGGCGCATACGCTGATGCAAGCCGTCATATAAGCCTCCTTAATGTGATGATGGGTATTCGCCCCGGGGATTTTACTACACGCAGCGAAGTCGATAAAGCGTTATCGATGAAGATTACTGACCAGCGAACCAGAATGTTCCTGCTTAAGAACCTGACCAGAAATGAAAACAATAAACTTTCCTGGAAAGCAAATCTGTCAGTTCTGCTATCAAAAAGTCAAAAAATACTGGAAGGTATCTCCCCGGATGGATTATTCACTGGAAAGTCGTTGTTTTTAAGAGGGGCTTTGTCAGATTATATATCTGAAGAGCAATGTGAGATAATATATAAACAGTTCCCCTCGGCCAGTATCGTGACTATCAATGATGCAGGCCATTGGATACATGCTGATGCTACAGAAGTATTCACCCGGTATGTCTTTGATTTTCTTACTTCCTGATCAGTATAACATATAGGATTAATTGATCAGATGTATACTGAAAAGAATTGGATTCTTTGTTTTTCTATTCAAAAATATCATGATTGATTAATAAACGCAGTTGATTACGTGGTATTCACTGACCAGGAAGTTTTAGGGCTCTCTGTTGTTTTGCTTTTTTGCGGCTGTTAGTGAATCATTTTCCTATGACTAAATTGTCTGGAATCAGTTCATGCCGATGCCAGTCAGGAGTAACCGGAGATGTTTATCCGTAATTTTTCGGTTAAGTAGAAACTCCAATCACTCCTCGTTACAGTGACACAATCGGGTTTAGCCTATTTTAGTGGTATCCTGAATTTATTTATGATTTTGGTATTGCAGTACTTTTCCATTTGTCGGTTTCGACGAGGATTATTCTAATCAGTTTGAAGGAAAAGTGGCATCATTGCCATCGGTTGTTAGCGTCTTAAAGGCCTGCGTCTTGATGTTCTGTAGTATGTGGATTTCTTCTTCGAGAGCAAAAGACCTCTGCTGAGGTTGTACTTAAGTCCAAACGCCGGAAAAACAAAATAATCATCCTGTGTCCCTGCCTGAAGCCCATCAAAGCGATCGCTTTTAATATGGTAGAATGTTACTTCAAATACGACATCCCAGTTTGGTGTTAGATATTTATTGATTCCAATACCGGCATATAAGGCAGTCTCATTTATTGGTTCTCGGTTCCATTTGTCTGTCAGAATTTCTTCTCCTGAATCCAGGTTTTTGAGTTTTGTTCTTATGTTCACAAGTCCGCCACCTACTAAGCCATATAAGTATATGTCGGGGAAAACTTCGTTGGGTACACTGAATAGGTTAATAAAATCAACCATAATGTTTCCCCCGATCAGAATACTTGATCCATCAACTAATCGGTTTACCTGAGTGTTTTCAGAGGTAAATCCCCCGTATGTGACTCTTGCCTGCAGCGCGAGCCATGGATTGATCTTGTTAGCAATTACAAGCTGCCCCGAAAGCTTGCTTTCATTCAGGATTTTATTAAATGCATCTTTCCCATCCATACTTAGATCTCCGTAATATAACCCCGGGCCAATATCGACCTGAACAGACCAGTTTTCAGTAACTAACCTGGTTAATTTGTTCTTGAAAGTATTTCTTGAGCCTAAGTTTCTGGATTGTGCAGGGGCTGTATTTCCGAGAAAAATAAATGCAGATATCAGCACCAATGTTATAATTGGTGATAAAGCATTCTCCACTCGTTTCATAAAGTCCATGCCCGTTTTACCTTAAATGTTGATAATAGGTTACAATTAAATCAACGTTGATAGAGATGATTTGTTTTCTATTTATCAGAAGATTCTGATTGCGAAACATCTTCTGGTTTTCTTCCTACTCTGGCTGCTATGATGATGCTGAGTTCATACAGTGCCAGTAATGGTATAGTTACCATGATCTGGCTGAAAATGTCAGGAGGAGTTATGATTCCTGCAAGGATAAGAATAATTATAGCCATGACCTTACGAAATTTTCGCATAATGCCGGCTGTAATAATTCCAATTTTCGCCAACACAAATACCAATACAGGTAGTTCAAAAACAAGCCCCACTGAAAATGTAAGCGAAGTGAGAGTAGAAATGTAAGAGGAGAGCGAAACCTGATTTTGAACAGCCCCTGATACCTGATAAGTACCCAGAAAGTTGACAGTAAGTGGAACCAACAGGTAATAACTAAAGGCGGTACCAAAAAGAAACAGGGCAGAGATGATCAGAACCGCTCCTGAGGAATAGCGTCGTTCACGTTCATGCAGGGCTGGTTTTACGAATTTCCAGAGTTCCCAGATAATATATGGAAAACCAGCAATTATTCCAGCCATTAGACTAATATACATGTGGGTCATGAACTGTCCCGACATGGTAATATTGATAATTTGTAATGAGGAATTGTCAAGACATAATTCGGGAGTATGCATCCATTGGCCGAATTCGCAAAGCCATCGCACCGTGGGAAAGTCGGGGCTCAGTGGCGCCAGAATAATCCGGTCGAAAATGAACTCCCTGTTCATCATTGCTACGATGGCAATAATTACTATCACAATAACAGACCTGACCAAACGCCATCGTAACTCGCTAAGGTGATCCCAAAACGACATATCCCGCTGCGTCTCAGGTTTAGGTTTTCCTTTTTTTCTATTAGAGAGAATTTCGGCCAAAATGTAAATATTCGTTCAATGGCAAAAGTACAAAATCAGAAACTATATCATTGCCTTTACGAAGGTTTCTGCTATTTTCGCATAAAAACTGTTATGGTTAATGAAGAAGATATTCGCCGCGAAACTGTAACCAGCGTTGCCCGCCAGATGCTGATCGCTGCAAGGACTGCCCCCAAAGGACGTGGCAGAGACACTATTATTGCCGCGATGGCGACTGATGAAGAACGGTATAGAATTGCTGATAAAATGGAGCAGATTGCCATTAGTGAGAACCTGACATTTTTCGCCCGTGATGCATCTAATCTCAGAAGGAGTGATGCATTGATTTTATTGGGAACCCGGATTGAACCTTTAGGGTTAACATATTGTGGCTATTGCGGGTTTGATAGTTGTGGAGCCAAGAATGGTTTCCCTGCCGTTCCCTGTGCTATAAATCTTACCGATCTTGGAATTGCACTTGGCTCTGCCGTGAATGTGGCATCTCAATACCACGTTGATAACCGCATCATGTATTCTGCCGGGAGGGGTGCACTTGAAATTGGCCTTTTTGAAGAAGGAGTTTCGGTCGTTTTTGCTATTCCGCTCAGTGTAAGTTCAAAGAGCCCTTACTTTGACCGATAAACCGGAAGGGACCAGGGAGGATTGGTTATAAACCCATTCTTTATCAAAATCCATAACCCGGCCAGTATAGCCTCAGCTGTATTGTGGTTTAGAACTCCTGCGACAGGCTGACTGCCCCAATGGCATGCAATGGTAGCATAGGCGACCGATAGCCCTTTAAGATCTCTGCAATACTGCCATTCTGATTGATTTATCAGATTTAGCCTCCATTCTTCTGCATGAAGGGTTTCTATCGTCCACCCTGTCCGTACAGCCATTGTTATCCATAATTCTGAGATACGACCACCACCTTCCAGGACTAAAATCCCGGGTTCATTGAATTGAACAAGGATCGATCTGATTGCCCTCTTCAGCCGTTCTGTTGAACCATAATTCTGCGACCGGTACCAAAGCAGCTTACCGTTTGATGTCCAGCAGGCAAGCCCTGTTTTAACACCCAGATCCACTGAAAGGAGTACTGTCATCGAGTCTGGAAGTTGAGATAGAAATCGCCCGTTAAAGTTTTATAGGCCTCTGAAAACGATCCATCCTCATTATGAACATACAATTCGGTAATGGTCACAGCGTCGGGATGCTGTAGTCTGAATTCTAACAGCCACCGGTGTGGAGCTTTCTTCGGATCAGATTTAATCAGGCATTTACGGGTAAGATAAAGACCTTTTTGATGAGCCAATTCTTCGAAGATATTACCCTCGGCAGAGGGTAATATAAATACTGCCCTGCCATTATCGTTTAATAGTTTTAACGATCCATCGATCAAATCCGGGAAATTAAGTGAATCGTTGTGCCGGGCATTGTTGCGGCGTGTATTACCGGGTACACGCAAACTGTTGATGAACCAGGGCGGGTTACTGACTATAAGGTCAAACTTTTTAATTGGCGATAAGGCGAAGCATTGTAACGACTGGTTATAAACCATGAGTCTGTGTTCCCATTTGCTTGAAGCAAAATTCAATCGTGTTTCTTCTGTTGAATCACTGTCGATATCAATGGCTGTAATTGTAAGGCTGGTAGAACGCGACGCCAGGATGAGTGAAATTACTCCGCAACCGGTTCCTATGTCGAGGGCATTTGCCGCACCATCCAACTCGACCCATGCACCAAGCAACACGGCGTCTGTGCCTACTTTCATCGTGCTCCTGTGGTGTTCGACTTCAAAGGTTTTGAAACGAAACCGGTTCAATACATTATTTTTTTAGGTAAATATCCAACAGGCCAGGAGGCAGGTTCATATAAAATTTCTGTTCTTCGCGTGCAATGCGGTCAATGAAAGGATCGGCCAAAGGGACAAGAATTTCGGTCCCCTCGCGATCAATGCTGAGGAGCGGATTATTGGAAAGGTCGTAAACATCAGCTATGGAGCCTACTAATCCGGTATTGATATCTATTAGCTGAAATCCAATAATTTCGTGGTAGTAAAACTTGTTTCCTTCCAACCGGGGTAAGCGGGTTAACGGGAGATATAAATCATAGCCAACTAACTGTTGAGCTTTTTCAATGGAGTCTATATCTTCAAGTTTGACATAGGCAAGCTGTTTATTGCCCATACTGATTTTCTGTATGAAAAAAGGTACCAGAGCATCATCTATATCAACCAAAACGCTATCGAGCTGTTGGTAAGCGAGCGGATCATCAACATCGAGCCAAAAGGAGAGTTCTCCCAGGTTGCCATGAGTCCGGCTTATATTTCCCAGTTGGAAGCAATCGTCTTTAGTCATAAATGCCAGCTTTACATTAACTTCTGATATACCTGCCACCATCTGTCGGGAAGATCGTTGGAACATGCCGATTGGTAATCGCTATACGAGCATGGTACCAGGTAATGCCGGGCGAATTTGGTTTGCAGATAGGTCGGGCAGTTTACTTCCATCCACCAACGGTCGCTTTTCGTGCTTTTATAGAAAATTACTTCATCTTTTTGTCCCTCTATGGCGACATAATATTTGAAGTAATGATCCTGTTCCTTTGTTTTAACCGGGAAATCATTCATCCTGTTGTAAAACCCTTCAACAAAGTACCATAGCATTTGAGCGATCAGGTGGGCGGTTTGCCCGTTACTGTCAAATTCAGGGTCATATTCATAGATACCCAACGAGGTAAGTTTGTCGCTCATACCGGCAAACCGCATAATCTGACATGCCTGTTCACCATAGAATCCATTCGGTGTGGCATTGGCGCATCCCGGAGCATCGCTTTGCCTGATTGAAGAAATGTCAAAAGAAAGCATGTCCGCGTTTCTTACCATTGGTTCCATTTCTTCGATGTTTCGATTTACAAAACCTAGACGGTAGGTATCGAAAAACATTTTTTTCATAAGCCTTACCGCATCCTGATCGACGAAATAGGTCTGATAACCAATGTTGGTATAATTAAACAGGTAATTGGGCTGATGCAGAATGATACGGCTGAGCCATGAACGTGACAGGCTGTCGGATGAATTCTCACCTATATCGAATCTTGAATCAACGGAGGCAATGTTGATGATTTGCCCTAGATTTTCGTATGCTTTGTAATTAGCCCATGACAGATGTTGCCCACCTCCGATTATGATGGGCAGAATACTCTTTTCAAGAAGCATTCCGACTATTTCAACAACCGCAACCCATGTGTCTTCAAGTGTGTTCCCGTTGAGCAGGTTTCCAAGGTCAACTATATTGAGTTGTTTCCTGGCGGGGAAAAGCTGGTAGAAAAAACGTCTGATTTCATCGGGCCCGTTCATTCGGGTACCCTGAAAATCTCTGCCCCGGTTCTCCGGAACACCTATAATGGCAATCTCTGCATCATCGAGATCTGGAAACGGTTTCTCGTTTGAATAGGTGCTTATCAGATGGCCCATGCGTTGATGGGAAAAATGTTCGGATTCGAAGATGTCGGATGACACCGGGCTGAAGTACAGCGAAAGATCGGTCATGTTAGGCATTGTTCTTTTGAATTCAACAAGGCTTATACTGTTTCTTGGACAAAAAAGTTGCCGCTTGGCGTATTATACTCCTAATATTATCGTACAACAGGCAACCTGCCTGCTATATCAGTTATGGTATTTGTCGACCCTTAAGCTTTTTTAGGCTTTTTTTCTGATGTCTTTGATTTAGTCTTGCTCGCGGAAGTTTTTTTTACTTTGGCCTTTGCTTCAGTCGCAACATCCTTGGTTGTCTTTTTTGTAGGCTTTTTATCGGCAGTGGTTTTAGTCGCTGTTTTCTTTTTTGGAGCAGTCTCTTTTTTTGCAGCATCCGATTTCGGGCTTTTCGATTTTCCCTTCACAGCCATGTAAGCTTCCGAAAGTTGCCGGCAATCATCTAACGACAAGGTGGACGGGTCGGTTTTCTTTGGAATTGGGACATTCAGTTTTCCATTAGCTATGTAGGGTCCAAAACGTCCGTTCTTGATGATAATACTCTCGTCTTCGGCAAATGTTCTGATAATGCTCAGCCGGTCTTTTTCCTGTTTGGCAAGCATAATCTCTATTGCCTTTTCCTCGGTTACTGTGATGGGGTCAACAGAAGCAGGGAGGCTGTAGAATTTTTTCTGATGAAGCAGGTAAGGGCCAAATCTGCCTATGGCGGCAGTAATGTCATCGTCCAGATACCGGCCAACCAGACGCGGAAATTTAAGCAAATCCAGCGCTTCGTTCAACGTGATGGTGTCCATCGACTGGCCTTTACGCAGACCTGCAAATTTTGGTTTTTCCCCTCCTTCGTTTTCTGTTTCTCCTAATTGGACAATGGGTCCAAACCTGGCTAGTTTAACACAAACCCTCTTTCCTGTTACCGGGTCTGTTCCAAGATCACGTTCTCCCTTCACTTTCTCTGTACTTTCGAGTGCTGTGTCAACAGTTTTATGGAAAGGGGTATAGAAAGATGCGATCATTTTGTTCCAAACCAACCTTCCTTCGGCAATCTCGTCGAAGTCTTTCTCAACGGTGGCAGTAAACTGGTAATCTACAATATCAGGGAAGTTTGTTACAAGGTATTGGTTTACCAGTGAGCCTATATCAGTCGGGAACAACTTTCCCTTATCTGCTCCCACTTTTTCAGTTTTGACTTTAAAATCAGTTTTGCCGTTATGCAATGTGATAACATCGTACTGACGAATAATCCCTGGTCTTTCACCCTTTTCAACATATTCTCGTTTCTGGATGGTACTGATAATCGGGGCATAGGTTGACGGGCGTCCGATTCCCAGTTCCTCAAGCTTTTTCACAAGGCTGGCTTCAGTATATCGGGGAGGTTGTTGCGAAAACTTCTGGGTTGCAGTAATTTCTCCTGCCTTCAGATCCTCACCCTTAGCTACTGGTGGTAACAATCCTTCTGTTTCATCTGAAAAGTCGTCATCAGTCGACTCGGTGTAAACCTTCAGGAAGCCGTCGAATTTTATCACCTCTCCGCGGGCAATGAATTCTTCCTTTTCTGTTGTACTGATACCAATGTAAATATTGGTACGTTCGAGTTCGGCGTCTGCCATCTGGGAAGCAATGGTCCGTTTCCAGATCAGGTCATATAATCTTCGTTGTCCATCATCCGAACCTACTGCCTGCTGGTTAATGTATGTTGGGCGAATAGCTTCATGGGCTTCCTGGGCACCTTTCGTTTTTGTAGTGTATTGACGTACCTGACTATAATTGGTTCCCCAGTTTGTAACCACCTCGTGCTTTATCGAAGCGATAGCCGACTCACTTAAGTTGACGCTGTCGGTACGCATGTAGGTGATGTAACCAGCTTCGTAAAGCTGCTGGGCAAGAGCCATTGTACGGGCTACCGGGTAGCCAAGCTTCCTTGCCGCCTCCTGTTGTAACGTGGAGGTGGTGAATGGTGGGGCAGGTGATTTCTTTCCAGGTTTTTTCTCCACTTCCGATACCCGGAACCCGGCATTTTTAAGCAATTCCAGAAACGCTATTGTTTCTTCAGCATTCGAAAAACGACGGTTTAATTCTCCCGTCAGAATGCCTTCTCCTTTATCGTTGTTTACAAAAAACTTACCAACAACCCGATACCAGCTCGTTACTTTAAACTCTTTGATTTCTTCTTCCCTGTCAACAATAAGCCTTACAGCAACCGATTGAACCCGGCCTGCCGAAAGAGATGGCTTCACTTTCCGCCAAAGTACAGGAGATAATTCATAACCGACCAACCGGTCGAGTACACGCCTGGCCTGTTGCGCATTGACAAGATTGATGTCGATTGAACGGGGAGCCTTTATGGCTCTGGTGATTGCCTGTTTCGTAATTTCATGGAATACAATCCTGCGGGTTTTCGCGATGTCAAGATTTAATGCTTCTGCCAAATGCCAGCTGATTGCTTCTCCTTCGCGGTCTTCATCGGAAGCCAGCCAGACGGTTTCAGCCTCTTTAGCCGCTTTTCTGAGGTCGTTCACAACCTTGATCTTGTCGGATGGTATTTCGTAGTCGGGCTGAAAGTTTTTATTGAGGTCTACTCCAAGTTGTTTTTTGTTCAGATCACGAATATGACCGAAACTTGACTTCACCACATAGTCTTCTCCCAGAAAGCCTTCAATGGTCTTTGCTTTTGCTGGCGACTCAACGATTACTAGGTTTTTCACTACTTCTTATATTATGTATGTACGGAATTGCGGTGCAAAGGTATAACAATACAGTTATGCAATTCAACACTTGGCGGTGTAAACTGTTAGTCAACCGGGTTGTTTCTTTTGAGTATTTTTGCAGCAGCGCTTCCCTTTTAGCGGGAAGCGTTTTGGTTTATGAATTTTTTAACCTGTTATATATGTCTGAGGGTAAGGCTTTTTATATAGAGACCTATGGCTGCCAGATGAACTTTTCTGACAGCGAAATTGTGGCATCGGTTCTGAGGGATGCCGGCTATCAATTTGTTGACAATGCCGGACAGGCTGGTTTAATTCTGATTAATACCTGCTCTATCCGTGATAAGGCTGAAAAGAGAATATGGAAGCGGTTAAGGGAATTGCATGCTTTTCGTAAGAAGAATCATGCTATACAGATTGGTGTTATCGGGTGCATGGCTGAGAGGCTTAAAGATGAGTTGCTCGAAAGTGGTTTTTCGGTTGATTTGGTTGCAGGCCCAGATGCTTACCGTGTTCTCCCGACATTACTGACTGAAGTCGACGGGGGGCAGAAGGCGGCCAATATAGAGTTATCGGCCGAGGAAACTTATGATGACATTCAGCCGGTAAAGTACCACAGCAACGGTGTCTCTTCTTTTATCAGCATCATGCGTGGATGTGAAAATTTCTGTGCCTACTGTGTTGTCCCGTTTACACGGGGCCGTGAACGAAGCCGTGACCCGCGTACTATCGTGAATGAGGCTGCCAGGTTATTTGACGAAGGTTTCCGTGAAGTGACTCTCCTTGGCCAGAATGTTAATTCCTATCGTTGGGACGCTGACGGTGTCGTGACATCTTTTCCGGATCTGATGGGGCAGGTGGCTGCTATCAGCCCTATGCTCAGGGTAAGGTTTACCACTTCGCATCCAAAGGATCTCAGCGATGATCTGCTTCGTGTAATGGTTTCTTATCCCAATATATGCAGGTCGGTACACCTCGCGGTACAATCGGGGAGCAATCGTGTTTTAAAACTGATGAACCGTCGTTATACCCGCGAATGGTATCTGGAAAGGGTGGCTTCTATCAGGCACTATATGCCCGACTGTACCCTTTCAACCGATATTATAGCCGGCTTCTGCAGCGAGACCGATGAAGATCATGCCGATACCATTAGCCTGATGCAGGAAGCTGCCTTTGATAGCGCTTTCATGTTCAGGTATTCTGAAAGATCGGGCACGCTTGCATCGAAGCGCTACCCTGATGATGTTCCGGATGAGGTAAAAGCTGCCCGGCTCTCGGAGATCATCGCCCTTCAACAGAAATTATCTGCCAGGTCAAATCGTGCCGATATCGGGAAAGTACTCGAAGTACTCGTGGAGGGATCCTCAAAGCGCTCACCTGATTTCCTGATGGGCCGTACAAGCGGGAATAAGGTTGTGGTGTTTCCCGACAGGGGAAATAAACCGGGTGATTACGTTATGGTTAAGATTACAGGGAGTACTCCGGCTACACTGAAAGGCATAATAGCCGCTGTTTAAACAAACTGCAAAACTCCGGTATAGAGGAGCGTCAGCGTTTGATGTTGGTAATCAGTTGTATATACTGGTAATTACAAACTATTTCAGATTTCACGCTTCAGGTGTGTATAAAAGTATGTGGCCGATAGCTACATCACCAGCTTTTTTGGGGCTGGTATTCGGGCTGACGTTCTCCAGAAAACCACATTATTCTACCACAAACCACAATTTGTCAAATCATTGACAAACAGGGGTCATACATAGTGTAGGTTCGTTCTCGCTTCGAAGCAGCTTCGAAGCAGTTTCGTTGAAAAACGAAACCGAACCGAAACCATATCGGACGAACCCTTGTTTTGGTATAACCCTGGTAGGCGTCCGATTTGTTCAGAAATACCACAATGGCAAATTCATTTGATGATTAGAATGTTAAATGATCAATTTGTTATGGGGTTTTGCGATCATTTCGATTCGTGCATGTAGCCCGGATTTTGGAAGGGTCATACCGAATTGAGGAATGATTACATTTTAAGTCGGAAATGAGATTGTTGAATACAATCTGCCTGTTGCCAGAGCCTTTACAGTCATGATTAATCGCATATCTGGTGAGATGTTGGCGGTCTTTCCGGTTTGTATAATGTATTTACCAATGAATGGTGTTGTTCTGCCAGGGAATTGACGAATAACCCGGGCCAGGTTTATACCTTAACCAGTTCTCTGGAAGGAGGCAACAATCGGTCCTTTGCCCCGGCCAGTGACTTCTCCAACACCTTAAAGGAAATGGAGGAGGAACCGGACGAGCATGTTTTTTACATGAGCGTGCCCAATACGTAAGTAAGCCTTGCACAGCAAAACCGGTGGGTGCTATACTCCGTTAAAGCCGGGTATCGGTTCAGCTTCATGAAGAGATTGCGTTAATAAATTATTAATTCTCTGTTCTGAGACTGACCCTGAATATGATTTCAGGCCTCGGCCCTTGTTTCAGGTTTTACCCGGGGAAGTGGAGAGGGAGTTAAGTTAAAGTGATTGAATATCAGGGATTGTGGTCAAGCTAAGAATCCAGAAGGTTGTTCTTCCTGATTTTATTTCAAGTATTACATAACAGCTCAGTAGTCTGACAGCATTGATCTCAGATTATCAAACTTATGGCGATAGTCGTCCATGGCCAGTTTGATTACCTGTTGAGCTTCATCTGCGCCATATACATGGGTTACTTCAGCATTTCGTTTGTCACGGCCAGGCAGATCTTTATAGGTTAGAAAATAGTGTTTTAGCCGTTCGATAATCAACTCGGGCAATTGTTCCAGATCTTTATATTCGCCGTATATAAGATCGTTTTCAAGAATGGCGATTATTTTATCATCAGCCTCACTCCCGTCAATCATCCTCAATCCGCCTATTGGCCTTGCCATAACAAGGATATCGCCATGGGTTATATCCTTTTCTGTCAGGATACAAATATCTAATGGATCGCCATCTCCTTTTACATTTTCGCGCCCTGTTTTCTCGGCGCAGAAGTTTCCAACCCTTTCGGCACAGTAGGTTTGAGGGATGAATCCATAAAGTGCCGGAACAGTGTTGCTGTATTTCTGGGGCCTGTCGAGCCTTAGGTAGCCAGTGGCTTTATCCACTTCATATTTAACAGTATCTGTTGGAACCATTTCAATATAGCAGGTAATTACCTCCGGAGCTTGTGCACCTATTTCTACCCCGTGCCAGGGGTGACTTTTGTAGCGAAGTCCCATCAGTTTTCCGATGGGATCCATGATTGAGTTGGCCATTTTTTCGATATTAACTGGGGAAAAAAGTAATCTAATATTATAACAACGTTAAAGAGGGGTAAAAGGTTGAAATAATCGTGATCAATCGAACCATATAGCTGATGATTGGTTACTTGTGTGTAAAATTAGGTAAAAACACTTACCTTTGCCTCGTTAGACATATAAACGATTATTTCATGAACGTTAGTGAACAACAATTCCTGATGGAAAACAACTTTTTATCAAGGAGCAGAAACTCCTTATGGCTACTTATCCTTATTGTCTTGTTAACAGCATCCTGTGTTCCTCAAAAGAAAATTAAATATTTACAATCTGTCGTAGAAACTGACTCGAGCAGGAGTTTTGTCTACACTCCTTCTCCGGATTACCGAATTCGGGTAGGAGACAATTTGTATATTAAAGTTCAGAGTTTTGATGAAAAGACTTATCGTTTTTTCAATCCTGACGGGGGAAACATAAACTCCAACGCGATGTACAATGATGCTGGTATATACCTCAACAGCTATCTGGTAGATAATGAGGGTTTTATTTCCTTTCCCTACATAGGGAAGGTACAGATTTTGAATCAAACTGTTGATGAAGTTAAGGCAACAATGCAGTCGATTATCGATCAGTACCTGAAAGAAACAACCCTGATTGTGAAAATGGTGAGCTTTAAGATTACAATTCTGGGTGAGATTAAGATGCCGGGCAGCTATCCTATTTACCAGGACAGGCTCAATATATTTGAGGCTATTGCGAAAGCAGGTGATCTGTCTGATTTTGCAAACCGGTCGCGTGTTGTGCTGCTTCGGAAGACAAAGGATGGCGTTCAGATGCACCGGCTTGATCTTACCCGGCAGGATATTCTGGAGTCGCCTTATTTCTTTCTGCAACCGAATGATATTCTGTATATAGAACCTCTGCGCGGGAAGCAATTTGCTTTCTCCCAGTTTCCATATACAATTCTCTTCTCGCTTATCAGCAGTACGTTGTTAATAATGAATTATTTCAAATAAAGAAATCACTGTGAATACTAATGATCAAAGGCCTTTCCTTGATGATTCAAGAGAAGAAACTGTAGATATAAAACAGTTGCTGTTCAAGTTTTTACGGTACTGGTATTTTTTTGCCATTACAGTATTTGTAGCCCTTGTTATTGCCTTCCTATTTAATAAATATACAAAGCCGATATATGAAGTCTCCAGTACAGTGCTGGTACAGGATACGAAAAAGGGCGGTATGGCTGACGTTCAGTCGTTGTTGGGAGTAGGATTCGGAAATAGCCAGCAAAATTTGCAGAATGAAATAGGGGTACTTAACTCAAACTCTCTTGTGGTAAGTGCTGTTAAATCGTTAAATCAGAAAGTCAGTTATTTTGGTGAGGAGAATTTTATTACCTCGGAGTTATATAAGACCAACCCCATCACAGTAATCCCCGATACAACACATCCTCAGCCTGCCAATATTAAGTTTTATGTTGTGATAAAGAATACCAGGCAGTTTGAAATTCAGGCTGACGGTGAAAATGCAAAGCTTTACGATTTCAGTTTGGATAAGTTTTATAGAGAAAATGATCAGGAAGTTATAGTCGACAGGATTAATCTGAACAAAACCTATTCTTTTGGTGAGACGATAGAAACTAAATATCTTAAGTTCAAGGTTTTATTAAATTATAACTATAATGCCGATAAACATCTGAATAAGAAGTTGTTTTTTCAGTTTAATGATCTTCCTGGTCAGGTTCAATTATTTAAAAACTACAAAATTGAGCCGATCAACAGGGAAGCCTCTATTTTAGAAATCAAGCTTAAGGGAAACTCGGTGCAGAAATCAGTCGATTTTCTGAATACCCTAACCAGCGAATACCTTGCAAGGGGGCTCAACAAAAAGAATATGATCGCGATCAAGACCATTGAATTTATAGACAGGGAATTGATAGGAATACGGGATAGTCTGACAATGGCTGAAATACAACTCGAGAATTTCAGGCGTGATAACCAGATTATGCAGCTGGATGTGGAGGCTCAACAAGTTTTTGAGTATATGAAGGATCTTGATAAACAAAAGTCAGAGCTTTTAATGAAAGGTAAGTACTACCAATATCTCAAGACTTATATCGAAGAGAAAAATGATATAGATGATTTGGTAGTACCGTCGAGCATGGGTGTTGAAGATCCTTTGCTCACTCAATTATTGGGTGACCTGACGCGTTTGCATGAAGAAAAGGCTGCGTTGTTGCTTACTTCAACAAGAAAGAATCCGGCTATCGGACAGATTGAATCAAAGATCAGAAATGCCAAGGCTAATCTTGTTGAGAACATTAAAAACATTGTCAATACTTCCAACATTGCTATACACGACATAGAAGAACGGATTGCGGCCCAAACGGCCAAGATTTCTAATCTGCCTTCCAGCCAGAGAGAGTTACTTTCTGTTGAGCGGAAGTTTGATCTCAATAACAATCTTTATACATTCCTGCTACAGCGCAGGGCTGAAGCCCAGATAACGAAAGCATCAAATTTGCCTGACAACGAAATTATAGATCAGGCGTTGTCGGAAGGCAAAAAACCCGTATATCCCAAAAAGAGTCTTAATTATCTGATAGCATTTTTGTTAGGGCTTATTCTTCCGGCCGTATATATTTACCTTAAGGACTATCTGAACGACAAGATTATGGATCGGAGTGACGTCGAGCGGGCTTCCAATTATCCTCTTGTTGGAGTGATTATGCACAATAACCGGGATTCAAAACTTGTCGTGGCAGAATCTCCAAAGTCATCTATTGCTGAGTCTTTTCGTTCCGTCAGAACAAACCTGCTCTACATGACAAAGGGGAGTGAAAAGCAGACGATACTGGTAACGAGTGATATGGTGGCTGCAGGAAAAACGTTTATTTCCACTAATCTTGCCACAATATATGCACTGAATGGTCGCAGAACACTGCTGATCGGTTTCGACCTTCGCAAACCAAAGATATTTCAGGAGTTTGGCCTGTCGAATACAGAAGGTGCCAGTAGCTATCTGATCGGGAAAAGCCAGCTGAATAAAATTATTCATAAAACTTTTGTCGAAAACCTCGATGTGTTGTTGGCTGGTCCGGTACCACCTAACCCTGCAGAACTGATCGCATCAGAGAAAGCAGATGAATTGTTCAGGGAACTCAAGGAGATATACGACTATATCATCATTGATACACCACCGATAGGTCTGGTTACAGATGCCATATTACTGATGAAATACTCTGATGTTAACATGTATGTTGTTCGTCAGGGGTATACGAATAAAAGAATTTTTGCCCAGGTTTCTAAGGATCTTGAATCCAGAGGGCTAACCAATCTCAGGATATTAATCAACGATGTCAAAGTATCGAGGGAGGGCTATGGCTACGGCTATGGCTATGGCTACGGCTATGGTTATGGTTACGGTTATGGTTACGGCTATGGCTATGGTTATGGCTATTATTCCGACGAGAATGAACAGCAAAAGGAGGGATTTCTTCGTAAGATTTTTAAGAAATCATAATATTTTCGACATTGTAATTTGAACATAAATTGTGAATACGTACCGTATAAAACATCTCAGGGAACTTGAAGCTGAGGCGATATACATCATTCGAGAAGTGGCCGCTCAATTTGAGCGGCCAGTTCTGTTGTTTTCGGGTGGTAAAGACTCGATTGTTCTGGTTCATTTATCTCTGAAAGCATTTTGGCCAGCACGGATTCCCTATCCGTTGCTTCATATTGATACCGGCCATAATTTTGCTGAAACGCTGGCCTATCGTGATAGACTGGTTGAAAGGATCGGAGCGACTTTGTTGGTGGGTTCGGTTCAGGAAACCATTGATCAGGGGCGCGTAGTAGAGGAAAGAGGCGTAAATGCCAGTAGAAATGTATTACAGACTACTACTTTGCTCGATACAATTGCCCGATATAGATTTGATGCGGCTATTGGGGGAGCCCGACGTGACGAAGAAAAGGCAAGGGCGAAGGAAAGGATATTTTCGCACAGGGATGAATTTGGACAGTGGGATCCTAAAAATCAACGACCTGAACTTTGGAATATTTTTAATGGACGGAAATTGATGGGAGAACACTTTCGGGTATTTCCTATCAGCAACTGGACAGAAATGGATGTTTGGCAGTATATTCTGCTTGAGCAGATAGAAATGCCAAGCCTCTATTTTACACACCGGCGAAAGGTTTTCCAGCGTGATGGTGTATGGTTGGCTGATGCCCCTTTTATGATGAAGCGACAGGGAGAAGAGGTAGTTGAAATGGATGTACGTTGCAGAACAATTGGTGATGTGACATGTACAGGTGTGACGCTGAGTATGGCTGATTCTGTCGAGGATATCGTCAATGAAATAGCAGCAACCCGCGTTACCGAACGTGGGGGCCGTTATGATGACCGTCGTTCTGATGCTGCTATGGAAGATCGAAAACGTGAAGGGTATTTTTAATCAAATCTGAATTATGACGCATAATCCTACACAGGGATACCTTGATATGGAACTGCTCAGGTTTACCACTGCTGGCAGTGTTGATGACGGGAAGAGTACTCTTATTGGCCGACTGTTGTACGATAGTAAAGCAATTTTCGAAGATCAGATGGAGGCTGTAAGGAATTATAGCCTTCGCAAGGGTAATCAGGATCTTGACCTCTCCCTTTTTACAGATGGTTTGCGGTCGGAACGTGAACAGGGAATTACTATTGATGTGGCATACCGGTATTTTGCAACACCCAGACGTAAATTTATAATCGCCGATACCCCAGGCCATATTCAGTACACCCGTAATATGGTAACGGGTGCTTCAACTGCAAATGCAGCCATTGTCCTGATTGATGCCCGTAATGGAATTACAGAGCAGACCCGCCGGCATTGTTTTATTGCTTCATTGCTTCGCATACCATATCTGATTGTTTGTGTAAATAAGATGGATCTGGTCGGGTTTGATCAAAAAGTATATGATGAAATTCTTGCGGACTTCAATTTGTTGAGGAGCAAACTTTCTTTTAACGATATCACTTTTGTTCCGATTAGTGCTCTGCAGGGTGACAATGTGGTTGAAAAATCAGGAATGATGAGCTGGTATCAGGGAAGTACACTTTTGGATATTCTGGAGACACTTGATATTCAGACCGGATTAAACTATACCGATGCACGTTTCCCTGTTCAATATGTTATCAGGCCTCATGATGACTCGTATCATGATTACAGGAGTTATGCCGGCCGGGTGGAAGGTGGCGTATTTAAACCTGGTGATAAAGTAGTGGTTCTGCCTTCCGGACTAACCAGTACTATTGAATCAATTGATGTTTTTCAAGGGAGCCTGCCAGAGGCATTTCCTCCACAATCGGTATCATTCAGATTGGCAGATGACATAGATATAAGCAGGGGAGATGTGATTTCTAAAGTCGATTCTCTGCCGCAAATCAGTCAGGAGATCGATGTAATGATGTGCTGGATGAACCTGCGCCCGATGAAAGCTGGAGGAACCTATGTGTTGAGACAAACAACGCGGGAAGTGAAATGTATTGTAAAAGAGTTATATCATAAGATAGATATCAACACCCTGGAACCGGGAACAGATACTAATAATTTGGCTGCAAATGAAATAGGGCTGGTAAATCTAAAGGTTGCCAAACCGTTGGTTTATGATGCTTATAGCCGAAACCGTCAGACAGGAAGCGTGATTTTGGTAGATGAGGGGACAAATGAAACTGTTGGAGTTGGAATGATCATCGGCTAAATAGATATCCATGAATTCGTTTATCATTACCATATTTCGCTTTATTATCATCGTTGCTGTTCAGGTCTTGCTGCTTAATAACAGGTATTTATGGCAGTCAATTAATCCACTATTATACCTGTTTTTTATAATTAAATTGCCTTATCAGACTCCGAAATGGGCATTGTTGGTTTGGGGTTTCGTGTTGGGAATAACGATAGATTTTTTTTGCGGAACGCCGGGAATGAACGCAGCAGCAACCCTGGTAGTTGCATTTACCCGGCCATTATTTCTCCAGATGGCCACAGGACGACGTGATCCTGATAATACCTCATCTCCATCCATTCGCGAAATGGGTTCCGGTTGGTTCGTATTTGTAGTGATGACTACACTATTGCATCATATGACCTTATTCGTGCTTGAGGACTTTGGTAACGGGCAATGGGGAATTATTTTTTTCCGGACCATTACGAGTGGGATTGCTACAGTAGCATTATTAACACTGACAGAATTCCTTGTAGCCAAAGTTAAGAGTTAGTCTGCTGTATCAGGGTTATTCTTTTTCTTTTCAATAACTGGTACCGCTTCAAAAGAAATCTGTTCTATACCCGGATTATCATATTTTCCGGTGTTGTTGTCGATTAGTATTTCATATCTCCCTTCCGAGGTAAATTCAAAAGACTCTCTGAAGCAGAAAGTATAATCCCAGCTTGCTTCACCAAATCTTTCGCCCCGTGGTGTATCATCTGTATTCCTGATCCAGATTTTCTTTTCCAGATAACTTTCACTGCCATCGGGCGATAGAATAAGAATATTCACAGGAAGTACTCTGGGCGTGAAGTTCGCATTGAATCGAATAACAAGGTTGAGATCACGGGGAGACTCTTCAGTAAATCCCTCAACAATAAAAGTTAATGTGTCGAATTTTTGCCAGTTTTCGTTGACAAACTGATGCTCTTGTTTTATTGAAACAGGTTTTGAGCACCCTGCCATCAGGATGATAATCAGAATCACAAAATTTGAGAGCTTCTTCATGGGTTACAACGTTTAGAAAGCAAAATTAGTGATTTATCCTCTAATCAGGTTTACATGATTTATCATTCTACTGCTCTCTCTCTTTATCGTGTTATTTAAACAGAATATAAATATTTAAATTGTGGTATCCATTTGCTTAATTAATTGTTGAGAGTTTCTAAAATTTATACATTTACGATGAATAAACTTAAACAATATATACCATGAAGGAAGACAAAAATCTATCAGACAGTCCGCAACAGGATGAGAATAATGCAAGACGTGGATTTTTAAAGAAACTTGGACTGGTGGTAGGGGCAGGAGCTGCGGTGACCGCCGGAGCAGTGTATTTGGGATATGACCATGAAAAGAAGAAAAATCCCGATGGGAAGAAAGTCAGAGTTTTAACAGCCGACGGTCAACTTATGGAAGTAAGTGAGGCCGAGCTAATTCAGGCTGAGAATCAAACTGCTGATGAGGAAAGTGAACTTCAGCGTCGTGGCCGTGAAGGTTTGCCCGGTAAGCATTGGGTGATGGTAATCGATTTATCGAAATGCAGGAACGCGCGTATGTGCATGGCTGCCTGTCAGGGAGCTCATCACCTGCGGCCAGAACAGCATCATATAAATGTACTGAGGATGCAGGATGCTGAACATACCGAGCCTTATTTTATGCCCAAGCCTTGCTTTCATTGCGACAACCCGCCTTGTACTAAGGTCTGTCCGGTAGACGCGACATTCAAGCGCCAGGATGGTATCGTTCTGATTGATAATCAACGTTGCATTGGCTGCAGGTTCTGTATTGCTGCCTGTCCATACTCAGCAAGAGTATTTAACTGGATAGAGCCGCTCAAGTCTGAAGAGGATAAAGATCTGCCTTATGATGTTGAGCTGAATGTACCACAGAGGAAAGGAACTATCTCAAAATGCCTGTTTAGTGCAGATTGTTTGAGAAAAGGTGAATTACCTTATTGTGTAAGGGCATGCCCCAATGGTGTTTATTACTTCGGGGACCTGAATGAGGATACCGTTACCAATGGTACTACAAGAGAAACTGTACGCTTTAGTGAACTAATCAGGAAGAATGGTGGTTATACAGTACTTGAAGAACTTGGTACCAAGCCTCAGGTTTATTACCTGCCTCCAAAAAACAGGTTGTTTCCCTATCAATATGAGGGTAAAACTACTATTGATCCTGATGACAGCCGCGTTGGCGGAGGAAGAGGGTAATATCTACCGGTCTTGATAAATTGACTTTTTTGAAATTTACCTGCCTATGTCGGTTAATAAACTTTCGACTGAAGAGAGCTACAAAACGCTCAACAAAATAGAGACGGATCTTCTTCGCCCGATGACCCATCATAAAGGTCTGGAATTGTGGATTCTATTCCTGGTTTTATTTTTTATCATTGGAGGATACGCTTATTTCATCCAGCTTCGTGATGGGTTAGGCGTAACGGCAATGAGGGATTACACTTCGTGGGGGATGTATATCGGGAACTTCGTCTTTTTTGTAGCGGCGAGCCTTATCGGTATGTTCATCAGTTCGGTTCTTGGCTTGCTGAAAATAAAATGGATTACACCAATTACCAGAATTGCGGAAATGATAGCACTGGCTTTTGCAATGTGGGCAGGCATTGTTATTGTAATTGATATGGGGCGTCCGGACAGATTGCTCAATGTTTTTCTCCACGGAAGGTTTCAATCACCCATTCTCTGGGATGTAACAGTAGTATCTACTTATGTAGCTATCAGCTTTCTGTTGTTGTTTTTGCCTCTTATTCCCGATGCGGCAGTTATCCGCCGTCGCTTACCCGGTCTTCCAAAATGGCAGATGAAGATATATGATCTTCTTTATCTGGGTTGGGAGGCTCGACCAGGGCAATACCTTATTATAAAAAAGTCGATGCGGATTCTGGCAATATTGATTATCCCGGTGGCTCTTGCGATCCATACTGTTACTTCCTGGCTTTTTGCATCCACACTACGTGCAGGATGGGATACAGCTATTTTTGGTCCCTATTTTGTTAGTGGAGCATTTGTTGCTGGTGTCGCTGCTGTTATTATCGCAATGTATTTTTTCAGGTATAATTATAAGCTGGGCGATTATATCACCGACTTTCATTTCAACAGGATGGGACAGGTGCTTGTTTTGGTTTCAGCCATTTATATTTACTTCAATTTGAATGAGTACTTTGTTCCGGCGTACAAAATGAGGATAGCCGAGAAAGTACACCTGGTTGAAATGTTCACTGGTCACTGGTCTACTCTTTTCTGGTTTACCCAGATTATCTGCCTGGTGATACCAGCGTTTTTATTGATTTTTAAAAAGATGCGACGTCCTTCTATTATGCTGTGGCTATCAGTGCTTGTACTGCTAGGTGCCTGGTTGAAACGTTTCCTTATTGTTGTTCCGGTTCAGCAACATCCTTATCTGCCTATCCAGAATGTACCTGACAGCTTCCATCATTACATTCCGACAGGTATTGAAATAACCCTGACCATTCTGCCAATTGTTGGTGTTCTGCTAATTATTACCATTATTGCCAAACTTTTTCCGGTAATATCTGTTTGGGAGGTTGCCCATGAAAAGGGCGTTGATGAATCAATAATCAAATAATTATATACCCGAAATGATGAAATCAAACTCAAAAGTTTTGATAGCGATATATTTTTTGTTGAGCGCGACTGTAGTAATGGGACAGGCAACTGAACCTTGGGTGGTACCTGCAGCAAAAAAGAGTGTTAAAAATCCTGTTGCTGTTTCTACTTCTGTTATTGAAAAAGGGAAGAGTCTCTACATGGCAAACTGTAAATCATGCCATGGGGATCCAGGTAAAGGAAACGGGTTGCCGTTGGTTCCTAAACCAACTGACCCAGCAAGCGATAAATATCAGGCTCAGACTGATGGTGAAATGTTCTACAAGATGCAGAATGGTCGCGGCGCTATGCCAAAATTTGCCGAGGTAATCCCAGATAATGATAAATGGGCCATTATTCATTTTGTACGTACGTTCAGTAAAAAAAAAAATAGTGCCGATGCAGGTAAGATAATGCCCGATACTTTACCTGCTGGTTCATCCTTTACCTCAACTTCTTTGAATGGAAAACCGATCACACTCAAACTAAAGTTTAATGAACCAGATTCCACTTTGATTGCTACGGTTAGTACATTAAATGAAGATGGTGATTTACTGCCAGTTGAAGGAGTACCTGTTGGTTTTTTTCTGAAGCGTTATTTTGGAAGTCTTCCTGTTGGAGAGGAAATTGGTCGTACTGATAAAGATGGTCGTATTGAGGTTGCGGTTCCCCGCAACCTGCCAGGTGATACATCGGGATTGCTTCATTTTATTGCCAGGGTCACTGATCCGGAGGTGTATGGTATTGCCATGGACTCAATTGGTGCTTCATGCGGAAAACCATTGGTAATAGTTAATATTACCGAGGAAAGAACTTTATGGGGACGTTCCCGTGTAGCTCCTCTTTACATTATTATCACCTTCTTTGGAGCCTTGGCGGCAGTATGGGGTACAATGGGGTATGTTGTGTCAAATGTCCTGAAAATAGCCCAAAAGGACGTTTAAATGCTGAATATGATTTTGATGAATTGTTATTAGGATATTTTTAAATTTCTAATTCGATACAGGGAAGAATCCGGCCCGGCTTCATTCCCTTTCACGATCTATAAAAGAAGTATTAACGATGGTTGATTCAAAAAACATGCCTTGTTTTCATTGTGGCGAGGCATGTGGTACTGTGCCTGTTATTTACGACGGGAAATATTTCTGTTGTAATGGCTGTAAGGCAGTATACCAATTGCTCAACCAGAATAATATGCAACAGTATTATACGATCATGGAAACCCCGGGGGTTAAATTTACACCGGAACACCGTCCTTTGAAAAAATCGTTCTCATGGTTGAAAAATGAAGAACTTATTGAAAAACTAATCGATTTCAAGCAAGATAGTATTTACAGGGCAACCTTTTATATCCCTGCAATCCACTGTAGTAGTTGTATCTGGCTGTTGGAGAATCTTGAAAGACTTGATGACGGGATAAGTCGATCAGTCGTCAATTTTGTTAAAAAGGAGGTTACTATTACCTGGAATAATGAGAAAACAACACTTCAGCAGATTGTTCAATTACTGGCAGATTTGAACTATGAGCCCGAGATTACGCTTGAAGCCATGAGCCGAAGTGGTAAACGGAAAGAGAACCGACGAATTATATACCAGATTGGAGTAGCCGGCTTTGCCTTCTCAAATATAATGTTGCTGAGTCTGCCAGATTATTTAGCTCACAGAGAAGGGCTTGAACTTTCATTCCGCAATTTCTTCGGATGGATAAATCTTTTACTGGTTCTTCCTGTCGTTATTTATTCGGCCAGAGATTATTATGAATCAGCAATTGGTAACTTAAGAAAGGGTGTCCTGAACCTTGATGTTCCTATCGCCATAGGTATAATTACCCTGTTTATTCAAAGTATCTACGAGGTGTCGGCTGCTATAAGCCCCGGATATTTTGATTCATTGGCCGGATTTGTTTTTTTTCTGCTTATTGGACGTTGGTATCAGGGCAGAACCTACCATGCTTTGTCATTTGAACGTGATTACAAATCCTATTTCCCGGTTGCAGTTACAAGGTTAAAGGGAGGTAACGAGGAGTCGGTGTTATTGAAGGACATTGCAAAAGGGGATTTGCTTTTAATACATAACCTGGAGCTTATTCCTTCTGATGGCATATTAATTGATGGTGAGGCTATTATAAACTATTCTTTTGTGACCGGCGAATCAATACCTGTTAGTAAACGAGCAGGAGACGAGGTCTATGCCGGAGGCCGTCAAACCGGAGGCGCAATTGTTATTGAGATTAAAGAAGAGGTAGAGCAAAGTAAATTAACAAGGCTTTGGAACCAGAGAAATGATGATCATCCCAAACAGGGGATCGTTCGAATGGTAGACTTTGTTAGCCGACGTTTCACCCTGGGACTGCTTTTAGTTGCTTTATTAACCCTTATCGGATGGCTTCTTATAGATCCAGGTCGCGCAATGATTGCTTTCGTCTCTGTACTGATTGTTGCATGTCCATGCGCATTAGCCCTTACTCTTCCTTTTACTTACGGAACCACTATGCAGATTTTTGGTCGACGTGGACTTTTTCTTAGGGAGTCAATGGTTGTTGAAAGTCTGGCAAATATTGATGTTGTTGTTTTTGATAAAACTGGGACCCTGACTCTTGCCGACGATCGCAAGGTGCATTGGGAGGGAAGCCCATTAACAGGTACTGAGCGACAACTTATCAGATCTTTGTGTCGTAATTCAGTCCATCCATTGAGTCAGGCAGTAACCGGATACCTGACTGATTCAGAAGTTCTGCCTGTTATTAATTTCAGAGAGCTTTCAGCGCGGGGAATTTTAGGAATTGTAAAAGATGTGGAGGTAAGAGCTGGGTCGTCTACATGGCTTGAAATTCCTGTTGATGAATTGATAAACAGAAATGTTTCGGCTGTTCATATTATGTTTGACGGGTATTACCGTGGTTTTTTTTCTATTGGTAACAGCTACAGGACCGGGCTTGACTTAATGATCCCTCACCTGAAAAAAATGGGACCAATACATGTAATCAGTGGCGATAATGATGCTGAGAGGGCAACACTACAGCATTTACTGGGAAGAGATACGTCCTTGTCATTCGATATGTCGCCTTCCGATAAGCTTCACTATATAAGGAATTTAACAAAGAACGGTTTGAAACCACTCATGATTGGTGATGGCCTCAATGATGCAGGAGCTTTAAAAGAAGCATATGCAGGAATTTCTCTTGCAGATGATGTTTATCATTTTTCACCTGCCAGTGATGCTATCATTGAAGCTAAATCTTTTAACAGACTGGTAGATTTTCTTTATCTATCAAAAAGAGCCCTTTCTATCGTTAGAATGAGTTTCTTTATTTCCATTACATACAATGTCATAGGATTGGCATTTGCCATCCGTGGTGTACTATCTCCGGTTATAGCGGCCATTTTAATGCCTTTAAGCTCTGTTACTGTGGTAGTATTTGTTACCGGAATGGTTCATCTGGTTGCCCGACGGTTTGTTCTTAAATAGAGAGAATTTGTTCTAATGTATTGATGAACAGGGATTATAACAAAATGATATCGACTAATTTAAAATTAAAATAAATTATTGATTGTCACTAAAAAGGTGTTAAGCAACCTTTGATTATTATATCTTTGTTTTTAGGTAGTCTGATGCTTAATTAATAACCATGAAAGTAATATTTATCTTGGTTGCGGCCAGTTTATTAGTTGCTTCAGGATTTCTGGTCGCTTTCCTTTGGGCGGTCCGTAATGGTCAGTATGATGATGATTATACCCCATCGGTAAGGATACTCTTTGATGAAGATAAAGTTCCAGAAAATAATATAGATATTGAGCAATCAGATGATGATTCTTTAGCAGAAAGTGATAATACATAAATTCAAATAGTAGTATCTATGCAACCAGAAATTTTTTCCTACGACAATAAAATCGTAAAGTATTTTACCTATGCCACAATCATATGGGGAGTAGTAGGCATGATCGTAGGGTTATTAATCGCCCTCCAGCTGGCTTTTCCGTATTTTAATTTTGATATAAGTTTCACGACATATGGTCGGCTTCGTCCCATTCATACAAATGCCGTGATATTCGCTTTCGTGGGGAACGCCATTTTTACAGGCGTATATTATTCAATGCAGCGGCTATTGAAGACCAGGATGTATAGTGATTTGCTTAGCTATATTCACTTCTGGGGATGGCAGTTAATCATCGTTTTAGCAGCATTGACACTTGCCCTTGGATTTACCGCGGGCAAAGAGTATGCCGAGCTTGAGTGGCCTGTGGACCTGCTGATAGCTGTTGTTTGGATTGTTTTTGGTTGGAATATGTTCGGAACTATTGCGAGACGCAGAGTCCAACACCTCTATGTTGCTATCTGGTTTTATATTGCTTCATGGGTAGCTGTTACCATACTTCATGTGTTTAACTCTGTTGAATTACCCGTTTCGTTATTTAAAAGTTATCCGGTATATGCAGGTGTCCAGGATGCTTTGGTACAATGGTGGTATGGACATAATGCTGTGGCTTTCTTCCTTACTACCCCTTTCCTTGGACTGATGTATTATTTTCTGCCAAAGGCCGCTAACAGACCTATCTATTCTTATAAACTTTCTATCATTCATTTCTGGACGCTGATCTTCATTTATATCTGGTCGGGACCCCACCATTTGCTATATCAGGCTTTACCTGATTGGGCTCAAACCATTGGTGTGATTTTTTCGGTGATGCTCATTGCTCCGTCATGGGGTGGAATGATAAACGGCTTGCTTACTCTGCGCGGTGTCTGGGATAAGGTTCGTGAAACCCCCATGCTCAAGTTTATGGCTGTGGCGGTAACAGCTTATGGAATGGTGACTTTTGAAGGCCCTATGCTTGCCATCAAGACGGTCAATGGCCTCGTGCACTTTACCGACTGGATTATCGCGCATGTTCATATTGGCGGATTAGGCTGGAATGGATTTCTTACATTCGCTATGCTTTATTGGCTGATTCCCGTTTTATGGCGTACAAAACTGTATTCTAATAAACTGGCAAATATCCATTTTTGGCTAGGCACTCTTGGAGTCTTGTTTTATGCTATTCCGCTCTATTGGGCGGCCATCACGCAGGGGCTGATGTGGAAGGAGTTTACCCCGGAGGGTTTTCTGCGTTACCCAAACTTTCTTGAAACCGTCGTACAGATTATCCCCATGTATGTTACCCGAATTGCTGGTGGAGTATTATACATCGTTGGCGTCGTTCTAATGGTTTATAATCTTGTTAAAACGATCAAACAGGGTTCTTTTGTTGCCTCGGAGGAGGTTAGTGCAATGCCGCTTGAGAAAATCAACAGACACCGTATTTTGGGTGAAACCATTCATGGATGGGTTGAACGAAAACCAGTACAGTTTACCTTCTGGGTTGCCGTTGCTTTACTTTTTGGAAGTATAGTCAGTATTGTTCCGATGTTTGTGGTAAAGACCAATATTCCTACTATTAGTAGTGTTAAACCCTATTCCCCCCTTGAGTTACAAGGTCGTGATATTTATATCCGGGAAGGGTGTTATACTTGTCATAGTCAAATGGTCAGACCTTTCCGCAGTGAAACAGAACGTTATGGTGAATATAGCAAGTCGGGCGAATTTGTGTACGATCATCCTTTTCAGTGGGGTTCACGCCGAATGGGGCCAGATCTTGCCCGCACTGGTGTTGTAGAAGGTAAAATGTATAAGACTGCTGCATGGCATTTTAACCATTTTTATAATCCACAAGAGATGAACGCTGAAAGCCGGATGCCTGCTTACCCATGGCTGATTGCCAATAAAATGAACATAAGTTCTACACCGGCTAAAATTAATGCAATGATTATGCTTGGTGTTCCTTACCCCGAGGGATTCGCAGAAAGATCTGTTGATAGTCTTATGAATCAGGCCCGAATGATTGCCGATGACCTGAAGCAATCAGGAATTGAAGTTGAACCTGATCGAGAAGTTATTGCTATGATTGCTTATATGCACCGATTAGGGAGGGATATCAGCGAACAAAAACCTGTGAAAACAGGATTGGTCATGAAAACTGATGTTCCTGGAATTCTTACTGATCAGGAGTCGGTTGATCTCGGAGCGCAGTTGTTTAAAGCCAACTGTGCTGCCTGCCACGGAGTATCAGGTGAAGGTAATGCAATTGGTCCTAATCTTACCGATAATTATTGGATACATGGGGGAGCACCTGATTCAGTTTATAATACTATCTATAATGGAGTGCCGGCAAAAGGAATGCAGGCATGGAAAGATTTGCTCACAAAAGATCAGTTACAACAGGTTTTCAGCTTCTCGATGAAGATAAAGGGTACAAATATGAGTGGGGGAAGGGCTCCTCAGGGTCTGGAAGAGAAACCTCAAAAAATGGAATAGATATGCAGTTTTTTCAACAACTTTTCAATCAGTCGGAATCAGGTTGGCTTTGGGCAATAGGCTCACTCCTTCTGTTTATTCTGTTTTTTACAGTAATGATTTGTATTGTAATGGGTCTCAGCAAAAGTTTTGTTGATCAGATGAAAAAAGCTCCGTTGCTTGAGGAGGAGGACAGAAATCTAAATATAGAATAAAACATATACTATGAATTACGAAGGAATCAATAAAGAAAAGAGTATGCAATCCGAAGAGGATTCTACTGTTACTGATAAAGAGAAAAGCCTTCTGTTGCCTCACGAATTCGATGGCATCCGTGAACTCGATAATCCACCCCCCAGATGGTTAATGTATATACTTTATATCACAGTCTTTTTTTCTGCATTATACTGGGTTCATTACCATACTTTCAGGCAAGGCCCAACACAGGATGAAGAATACCTGGCTGAGATGGCTGCTTCAGTTGCTGCCAGAGATGCTGATTCATCTGTTGTTAAGCTGGCTCAACTCACTGATCAGGTCAACCTTGATGCCGGTAAGAAGATATATAATGAGAAACTGTGTTATTCGTGCCATGGTATGGCTGGTGAGGGGAATGCTGTCGGACCAAATCTTACGGATGACTATTGGATACATGGTTCATCTATCGACAAAATTGTCGAAGTATTAATAAACGGTGTTCCGGCCAAGGGAATGGCTCCTTTCAAGGATCAACTGACTAAAGAACAGATTCTTCAGGTAGCCAGCTATGTTCTTAGCCTTCAAGGAACAAACCCTCCCAATGCTAAAGCTCCCCAGGGTGAAAAGGCTGGTTAGGTTTTGCTGAATTTTATGTAACTCACGGTTTATATAATCATTCTGTACGGCGGTGTTTCCATCGCCTGTGAGACCATAACCAACTCCCAGGATTCGCTCTTATTTCTTTTTCCAGCATATTTGCATATCTACGCGTTATTTCTCCATATGGGAGATCATTAGGGTTATCAACCAAAGGTTCAATTACCAAATCGTACCAGCCACGCCTCTTCCTCACTATGTGGGCATAGACAATCGGAAGGTTGTTTGCACGCGCATGCTTTTCTGGTCCATGCAGAAATGCTGTTTCGCGTCCTAAAAAATTTACCCAGATTGCATTGTCAGGTTTTCCAGGATTCTGATCTGCCGCCATCAGATAAATCGTTGGGGTATCTTTAAGTTTCTCAAAGGTAAGGCTCGTTTCCCTGATCGAGACCAGTGATGTACCCCGTCGTTCACGTGTACGTCGTAACAACGTGTCTATATACGGATTGGAAAGGGTTTTGTAAAAGGCAACTACCCCGAAAGGTACCTGAAGGCTGGCTGATGAAGCTCCCCATTCCCAATTGTTAAAATGAGCCGTTACGGCAATGAAACTTTGCCCCTTTTTGAAATAGGGTTGGATCACTTCAGGGTTTGATATACGATAACGTTTGATGAACTGTTTATCGGTCATCGTAAAGCCCTTGATCCCTTCTGTAAGAATATCAGTAAGATTTTGGTAGGTAGCTCTTTCAATTTTTTTAAGGTTTTCTTCTGGTTCATCCGGAAAGCAGCTGTGCAGATTTTGCATGACAACAGATCTGCGGTAACCTGCCATACGCCAGAAAATCAACCTGAATAAATCGGAAATACGGTATAATAACCAGAATGGAGTCATCCAGAACAACACCATAAAGAGTCCGGCTATCAGAAAAAGAATAAGATTGATTATAGCCATCAGTTTTTGGTTACATAAACTTTGCAAAACTCCGGCGGTTTTCCCTCGGTTGAGGCAAAGGTCTGTCATTTTTAAATAATAGCAATGTAAATTAGACGGTTTTTAGATGAATTTTTTCTATTAACAGAGTTTTGAATGAACTTGTAAAGAAAATAGCCCGATAGATTCCTGTATGGAATGTTAAGGAAACAGAGAGAATCAGAATATAATAACAAAACCCCGTCACAAATATTCTTGTGACGGGGCTTCTCTCAATACTGGTTCGTTCAGGGTTTATATCTCTTAAGTTTTTTGTCGGTTTCAGTAGCCGGTCTGATGCTTATAGCTGCGCCTCCTCCGGGCGCAAGTTTAATCTTAAGTACTGTATTTTTATCAACCAGGCATTTGCTGATGGTGTACGATTCGGGGTTGGTTTTCCAGTCAGCATCCGGAGCATCGGTGTAGAGGGTAGCAACATATTTTGTTTTTTCCGGCAGGAAATTAAGTGAAGCAGTGGCCATACGACCATTTTCATCGGTGATGGCACCTACAAACCATTCGTCTTTTCCTTTAGCTTTTCGAGCAACAGTAATATAATCTCCGGGTTCAGCTTCAAGATACCAACTGTTGTCCCAATCAACGGCTACATCTCTGATAAACTGAAAAGCATCGGGTCGGGCTTCATAGTTTTGGATCAGGTCGGCAGCCATTTGTAATGGGCTGTACATCGTCAGATAAAGAGCGAGTTGCTTGGTCAGGGTGGTGTGTACCATCATATCTTTTTTCTGCGGATCATATGTCGACATCTTCATCCTGAAGATTCCGGGGGTATAATCCATGGGGCCACCCAGCAGACGGGTAAAAGGAAGGATGGTTTCATGTTCAGGTGGGTTCCCCCTGCTCCATGCATTGAACTCGTTGCCCCTTGCTGCCTCACAGGCTAATAAATTTGGCCAGGTTCTGTGAAGCCCGGTTGGACGAACTGGTTCATGAGCATCGACCATGATTTTGTACTTCGCTGCTTTTTTAACAGCCCGTAGATAGTGGTTTACCATCCATTGACCATCATGGTTTTCCCCTCGGGGTATGATTCTGCCTACATAGCCCGATTTTACAGCATTGTATCCGTAATGTTTCATGAAGCGAAATGCAGTATCCATCCATCGTTCATAGTTTGTTACTGCACTTGACGTTTCATGATGCATTATCATTTTTACCCCTTTAGCTGCTGCATAACGTTGAATTTCTGCCACATCAAAGTCAGGATAAGGAGTAACAAAATCGAAAACATTTTCTTTGTAATTACCTGCCCAGTCTTCCCATCCAACATTCCAGCCTTCGACCAGAACGCCATCTATACCATTAGCGGCCGCAAAATCGATGTATTTTTTTGTGTATTCAGTGGTGGCCCCATGCCGGCCATTAGGGGTAAGTTTGTTCCAATCGGTTTCGTCAAGTTTAACATTGTTGATATCTGCGTAGTTCCATGATTTTGTACCAACATGCATGTCCCACCAGATTCCAACAAACTTCATAGGTTTTATCCAGGAAGGATCCGCAATTTTGCAAGGTTCATTAAGGTTTAGTATGGTTTTAGAGGCCAGAATATCGGTGGCTTTATCGCTTAACAGTATAGTCCGCCATGGCGTATTGCAAGAAGCCTGAAGGTAAGCCATATTGCCGATAGGATCGGGTACCAGTTGCGATTCGAGACAGAATGTCTTTTTATCAATGTGAAGGTGCATGGCAGGGTAGTTTACCAGCGTGGCTTCAAAGATGTTGATGTACAGGCCATCATCAGTTTTCATCATCAATGGGCTTTGCACGTAATCAGAACCTGGGATGGTCCGCGTGCCTATTTCGTATACCTTTTTCCCAATCTCAGCATCCACATCACTTAGCCTTGTGTGGTTATAGGTATATTCCTGTGATTCATAATCACCGGGAATCCAGAAGGTCATGTGGTCGCCTGTAAGCTGAAAACAGGTTCTTTCGTTGGTAACTGTGATGTATTGTAAGCCTGGTTGTTCGGGAAATTCATACCGGAAACCAGCACCATCGTTGAATAGTCTGAAAACAATGCGAAACCATCGATTTGCTACTGCTGGTTGCTGTAACGTGATAGCAAGTTCACGGTAATGATTATTGATCTGGTTTACTTCTCCCCAAACTGGTATCCATGTTTCGTTGAATATTGCCGAGTCGATTTGTTTTATGGCACAGCCATTCGTGAAAGGGGGCTTATTTTTTATTTCAAGTCCCATCTTTGAAGGTAGAATGACAGGTTTGCTACCAAAACTCAGTGCATAGGTAGGTTCTCCCTCTGAAGAGAGGCTGAAGGAGAGACTTAACCGCCCGTCCGGCGATTTAATTGTCTGGGCATAGCTGCCAGAGATAAGCAAAAGGGCAGCAAGCATTATTGAAAGTTTTCTCAGCATAACGTTTTGGCGTTTAAAGGGCGAAGATAGGCATTTCGCCGCTTATAAGTTGCTGAAAATTTTAATTTTATGCTAAGTTTGATTTGGATTATTTCTGTGATAACCAGTTGTTAAAATTTCGTCTCTATCATGTTTGAACCTAGAGAATTCCTGTCTTTTTAGAATAGTCGAGCGAAGTTGAAAGGAATTCTTATCGTACTATGATATTATATAGAATAAACTGATAATCTGATTTTTAGTAAACCAAAGATAAGCCACAGCTGAGCCAGGTCATTTAGCATATATCTTTTTGTCAGGATTACAGTATGTTAGGGGAATTTTATCCTTGTTTTATTGCCTAATGAGGGGTTATAGCTAAATCATGAACAGACCTAGCCTTCGGTTCGACAACAATACGATAACTCTTAACGGAATCGTTGATAAATAATACAGTAAGAATTATAAATATCTATTCAAGAGTTTCGGGATTCATCTGTAAAAAGAATTCCTGATCAGATATCAAATTTTATACCTTGGGCCAATGGTAGTTTTGTACTGTAGTTGATGGTATTGGTCTGTCTGCGCATGTAGACTTTCCAGGCATCAGAGCCGGATTCCCGTCCTCCGCCAGTATCTTTTTCCCCGCCAAAAGCTCCACCGATTTCGGCACCAGAGGTTCCAATATTAACATTTGCAATTCCGCAATCGCTCCCTTCAGGGCTCAGAAACGTCTCCGCATCCAGTATGCTGGTGGTAAATATTGAGGATGAAAGACCTTGTGGTACTCCGTTTTGAATTTCAATCGCCTCATCTAATGAAGTGTATTTTATCAGATAGACAATCGGGGCAAATGTCTCTTCCTGAACTATCTGGTAGTGCCCTTCTGCTTCGGCAATACAAGGAACTACATAACAACCTGATTCGTATCCATCTCCTTGTAGTTTCGTGCCTCCATAAAGAATTCGGCCACCTTCCTGTTGTACTTTTCTTAAAGCAAATTCAAAGTCGCTTACAGATGCTTTAGAAACGAGAGGGCCGATGTGAGTTGAGGTTTCAAGCGGATGCCCGATTTGAAGCTGACTGTATGCTTTCACAAGTTTGTTTCGGAAATTTTCATAAATGCTTACGTGTATTATCATACGTCGTGTGGTGGTGCAGCGCTGTCCGGCTGTCCCTGCAGCACCAAACACAGTTGCTCTGATCGCCATGTCAATATTGGCAGAGGGTGTGATTATGATGGCATTATTACCTCCCAGCTCCAGCAATGATCTCCCCAACCGTTCGCCTACTATTCTGCTTACCTTTCGCCCGACTTCTGTACTGCCGGTAAAGCTAATCAGAGGTACACGCTTATCGGCAAAGAAATTGTTGCCAATCTCTTTTGATCCTGCAATGATCAGATTAAGCACTCCCGCAGGTATGCTGTTATCTATCAATACTTTTTTTATAATATTGTGGACTGCTATTGCGCTCAGCATCACTTTTGATGACGGTTTCCAGATGACTACATCTCCAGCCACGAGCGCCAACATTGCATTCCATGCCCATACTGCTACCGGGAAGTTGAATGAAGTCACCACCCCTACGATGCCTAATGGATGATATTGTTCATACATCCGATGCCGTTCACGCTCCGAATGCATGGTCAGACCGTAGAGCTGTCGTGACTGTCCTACGGCAAAGTCTGCAATATCAATCATCTCCTGAACCTCGCCCAGCCCTTCCTGGTATATTTTCCCCATCTCGTATGAGACCAACCTTCCCAGATCTTCTTTATGATTACGAAGAGCGTTCCCTATAAGTCTTACAAGTTCACCTCGTTTGGGAGCAGGAACCATTCTCCAGGCTTTAAAGGCTTCCTGAGCCATTTTTACGGTATTTTCATAATCTTCGCTTGTGGCTTGTTGTACCTGAGCAATTGAGCGACCATCAGCCGGTGAAATCATGGTAGCTATTTCACCCGTTGTTTCCTTCCAGGCAAGGCCATCTGAAAGCCCGCAGTTGACTTCTTTTATTCCAAGATTTTCAAGAACAATGCGTATTGTATTCTGATCTTTATTTATCATGTTGTTTATTTTTCTTTTTAGCTTTCCTGCGGTAGAACTACCCCAGAAGCAGAGTATTTAAATCGTCAGTGAATTGTCTAATCTGAGAATCATTAAACCCTTTTTCTTTAGCCGCTTCAGCCAACGTTCCCCAGACAGGTTCTCCGCAACGCAGGCAACGGATTCCCTTTTCACTCAGATAGCCCACTGAAGCGGGATATTGCTCTACGAGGTCGGCAACTGTAATATCAGGATGGACGGGTTTGTGGTTCATGAGTAGAGGTATAGGCATAAAAAAACATGAACCCTTTGAAAAAGTTCATGTTTTGAAAAACCGGTTATCGGTTGATTATTATTTTTCCCGCATAAAGGGGTAGTAATAAACTTTTGAGGGGAGGAAAGTTTCTTTAACGATACGTGGGCTTGTCCAACGAGTCAGATTTAGCATACTGCCTGCTTTATCGTTGGTTCCTGAAGCCCGGGCGCCGCCAAAGGGTTGCTGTCCGACCACTGCTCCGGTTGGCTTGTCGTTGATGTAGAAGTTGCCGGCGGCATAGCGCAATAGGTCATGAGCTTTGATAATGGCCTGACGATCCCGTGCAAAAATGGCTCCCGTAAGAGCATAAGGCGAGGTTTTATCGCATATTTTAAGATAGTCTTCATATTCATCATCGGGGTATACCACAAGCGTGAATACCGGTCCGAAGATTTCTTCTTCCATAGAGAGGAAATGGGGATCAGTTGTCTTTATAATTGTCGGTTCGACGAAATACCCGACCGATTTATCATATCCCCCACCTGCAAAGATTTCGGCATCAGGTGAATTTTTTGCTTCTTCTATGTACCGGGAGATGTTGTCGAAAGAGGCTTCATCGATCACGGCATTCATGAAGTTCGTGAAATCAATAGGGTCACCGGGCTTTATCTGACTGAGTTCCCTTGTTAACAAATCCTTCAGTGATGGCCACATGGAGGCAGGGATGTAACCTCTCGAAGCAGCTGAACATTTCTGCCCCTGATATTCAAAAGCCCCTCTGATGATAGCTGTTCCTACCTCTTCAAAGTCAGCAGAGCTGTGTACAAAAATGAAGTCTTTACCTCCAGTTTCGCCAACCAGTTTAGGGTAACTGCGGTATTTAGAGAGGTTTTCACCCACTTTTCGCCATAGATGGTTGAATGTGCCTGTCGATCCTGTGAAGTGAATCCCGGCAAGTTCAGGGTGCTCAAGAACAATTCCCCCTATTAGATTTCCTGAACCTGGTACAAAGTTAATGACTCCGGCCGGGAGTCCAGCCTCCTCGAAAACTTTCATCAGGTAATAATTTGAAAGTAATGCGGTAGATGCCGGCTTCCAGACTACAGTGTTTCCCATCAGGACAGGTGAAACATTAAGATTGGCTGCAATGGCAGTGAAGTTAAACGGTGAAACAGTAAATACGAATCCTTCCAGTGGACGATATTCGAGCATATTGAGGTTTTCTACCTCCGATAGGGGCTGGTCACTATATATCTTTGAACAGAAATAGCTGTTGAATGTCAGAAAGTCAATGGTCTCACAAGCTGAATCTATTTCCGCCTGATGTGCAGACTTACTTTGACCGAGCATGGTGGCAGCATTCAGTTTGGGACGGTACTTCTTCCTGATCAGGTCAGCTGCTTTCATCATGATGATAGTTCTATCGAGCCATGTGAAATTTGCCCAGATATCACGTGCTTTCAGGGCAGCATCAATTGCCATTTTTACCTCGGCTTCACCTGCCTGGTGACAATGGGCAAGAACATGTGAGTGGTTGTGTGGCATGACAACCTTTTGTGTTTTTCCTGTTCTGATTTCTTTTCCGCCAATAATCAGCGGAATATCAACAACCTGCGATAATTGTCTGTTAAGTTCATCTTTCAGACATACTCGTTCATTGCTACCAGGAGCATATGACAGAACGGGTTCATTTTTAGGTCGTTCAAAATTGTATAGTGCATTATTCATGAAGGTGATTTATTTTTGTTATGCAGCATGGTGCATAACGAGCGCAAATATAAATATTTTATGACTTGTCACATAAGTTTATCAGTCTGTTGTAACAGTGATGTGATAAGTTCCTATAAACGAACTCCTATACCGCAATGTTCAATTGAAACTCAAGTTGTATTTACAGTAAGGTGACGGATTATAGAATCAAAAATTTCTTCGGTTGAATATTAAAGTGTTCCGGTAGACATGTTCAGTTGGAACCTCTAGTATGAGACAATTATCTGTGTATCTTCAAATGGATTGGTATGTTTGATTATAAAGGCTCAAATACAAACACGGCTTATTGCTCAATCTGTTATCAGGTTAATAACTGTATAATGTCTAAATGTTTTAAGAGTCTTATTAAAAGCAATAATTAAATACGAAAACATCCGGTTCCTGAGAACCGGATGTTTTCGTTAGATAGGAAATGTTGGGTTAGCTAGTAGCAGGATCTAAAAGCCGAAGGTTATGCCTCCAAGTATATTAATACCGTAATGCTTGTAATTATACCAGAACTCGTATCGGGACGAAAGAAGGTTGTTGATATCAAGGAATATGGAGAAACGTGGATTGAAACGGTATTCAGCTCCAACACCCAGGTCAAGGTATGGATCAATTTCCATAACTTTTTTACCAACTGGTGAAGCAAGCGGATTTAGAGAGAGTGTATCAATTCGGGCATACATCTTACTAAAGAATTTTGCTGATGCTTTGACTTTGAGTTCATGCGATATGTTGATTTCACTATTTAACCAACCCTCGATTTCAGGAGTGTACCATGCCTGAGTTTCCCTGGTAGGACTACTCGACTGATAGGCCCCGCCTGCAATTAGCCGGATTATATCTTTCTTTTGGTATGAAAATTCTGCAGAAATTCTCATCAGTGTTACATCATCGTATACTACACTCATCAGGTTACCAGGTTGAAAAAGGGCAGCTGGATGGTAATAGAGAGCCATATCTTCTACCTTTCCATTACTGAAAGTGCCGCTAAAATCTATGTACCTGCTGAAACTGGAATGGAATCCTCCATAGAGTTCTAATGTAGAGTTACTAAATTTCAAAGGCAATTCCCTTAAAACATATGGGTTAATAAGCGTAAGCTGGTCGAAACTGTTTCGATATTGACCACCCCGAATCCCTGCATAAACTTCCAGAACATCCTTTATAACATTCAATCCGGCCCGGACATCGGGGTATATATGCCATGTACTTGAAGAGTCATTAGCCATTTCTATGTTGCCGCCTATTCTGATGGAGTATTCTGCAAATTCTACCAGGTAGAATGGACGCAGATTCAACAATGAACTGTTTGATGATGCAGCAATAGCCCATTGATTGTTGTAGTAATCAAAATCGGACTTTATACCTATTTTCTGTTTCTGACTACCATCGAATATATCAACATCGACATCAGCATCGAAGTTTAATTTAAGATTTAGTTCGTTGGTACTAAAATGATCGGTGAGTATGGCAAAACGGGTTCCAAAAGAATAGTTAAAGGCAGAGCGACGGTTATTCTGACTGGTGAAGGTTATCCCTGCACTATAGCGATTGAACACTTGTTTTAGGCTGTCTTCCGAAGGGACCAAACCTTTGGCCAGCCCTACTGTATCGAAACCATAATAATGAATGGCATGTCTGTTGTAGGCACCATCTATGTTAATGGCATAGCTTCTGGTTATGATCTTTCCATATATGTCAAAATTATTTAGGCTAAAACCATTTTGGAAAATTCCTTCACCATCTCCCTGAGATGATAAGTGGCGAAAGTGAAGCCCGAATGCATTGCTTTTCGATTGGGTTTTACCAGCAAAGAATTCAAGATAAGGTGTTGTATAGTTTCCAAAGCCTAGCCTCGCATAATTTCTGAGGTATTTTAGATCTGGATCAGTTCTGTTTTTTAGAGGTTGAATATCAGATACAGGAAAATGCATTTGCCAGGGTATTGATATTATGCTATACTGCATTACCGGCATTTCGATGGAGGTATCTTTAACTACCGGACTTTTTATAATTTTGTTTGCTTCAGTGACTTTTGGCGAAAAATCGCCAATTATGGTCACCTCTTCAATCTGCTTGATCTCTTCTTGCGCAACAGCAACAGCAGAAGACCAGATGGATACGGAAAGGAAGACCAGAGCAATGAATCGGCTGTTTCGGAATATCTTCATTTGATAGTATTTTTCTGCTTGTAACATATAGAATTTCAGTCGTAAGTTAGTTTTCTGAAGAATTTAATTTGTCGAGCCGTTGTTGAGCCTCCTGTTTCAGGTCTTCACCATCATAATTCTCAAGAATACTTTCAAGGGTTTGCTTAGCTTGGAATGCATTGTTGGTATTGGTATATACATCAGATAAAAGCAGGAATGATTTAACCCTCCAGTAATCATAAAGGGTATACGTGTTTATTACTTCAAAAGCCAGTTTCTCAGCTTGTTTCCAGTCTTTTTTCAACGACGATATGTAGGCCATAGAGTAAAGGGCTTCAGCACCGGCTTCCGTCTGGGTTAGTTTGTGGGTGATATTGAATTCACGTTCTGCCAGCTGAAGGTTATTGGTGGCTAGAGCGGCTTTACCAATGGTAAGATGTGCTTCGACAAGCAGATCAGTGGTAACTTTATCTGCTGTCATCAGACGGGTCGCTGCAATGATAGCTGAATCGTTACTTCCGGTTCGGAAGTAGCATCTCATCATCCCTGCGGTCGATTCAAGGAGGTTGTCCTTGTTGTCAGCCAGCTGATTTAGTTGTTCAAACAGTCGAAGAGCTTCTCCATATTTCCCCTCTTTATATTCTAACTCGGAAGCACGGGCCAGTGCGTTTTCTGTAAAACGAGACCTTGGCATTTTTGCAACTGCTTTGAAATCGGGAAGGGCTAAGGCTAATTCACCCTGGCGATACCGACAGTCACCCCGATAATAATATGCACTTGCTGAAAAGATACCTTGTGGATTTTTCTGCAGATAGTCGGAGAACCCTTTCAGAGAATTGTTGCAATCTCCTTTCATATATTGATTTTCGGCAGCCAGGTATGTGAGTGAGTCCTGACGTGCCATTGGAATCTTTGCAAATGGAACTGTCTGGATATAACTCAGGTAACTTGGAACATCATTCAACTCTACATAAATATTGCTTATGGTTTGAAGTGCTTCTCGGGAATCAGGGGTGCCAGGATATTGGGTTACTACTTGTTTTAACTGTTGAAGCGCCTGCTCATTTTGGTTTGTGTTATAGAATATTAAGCCCCTGCGAAGCATGGCTCTGCTGGTAAAGCTGCTATTCGGAAATTTGGAGATGAGAACCTGTAAATTATCCAGGGCTTCGTCATTTTCGTTCATGATAAGATAGGTAACAGCTAATTCATACAAAGCATCATCAACCAAAGGTGATTTCGGGAATTGCCGGATAAGTTGTTTCAGAGCAATAGTTTTGCCTTCAAAGTTTTTTGTTACCCCTTTGGCCATAGCTAACTGAAAGAACGCATAATCGGCATCGAAGCTTCCTGACCGGCTCACCTTTTCATACCAGTTTACTGCATCGGCAAATTGTTTAGTGATAAAGTAGCAGTCGCCCAATCTAAGCTGTGCATCGGATACCATTTGAGGGTCTTTATTGGCAGTATTTCCAAGAAATTTTCGGAAAGAGATAATCGCTTCGCCATATTCTTTCATTTTATACCATGCATAACCGCTGTTGTATATAGCAATTGGATATTCGGGCATATCGTATGCGCCTCGACTAATCAGGAACCTGTTGTACCACCCGATGGCTGGGCGGTATTCCCCCATTCGATAGGCTGCTTCTCCAGCCCAATAGAGTGACATAGGTTTGATCATTTTATCATAGTTCATCTCTGAAGCTCTTGTAAATCCTTCGATAGCATCATTGTATTTACGTGCATTAAAGAGTTCGATGGCACTATAGTATAATACTTTCTGTCTGGCCGTTTTGATTTTAATATCCTGAAATTTGACCTTATCCATGGCCTCGAGGGCAGCCTTATAATTTTTCGATACAAGAGCCAGATTTACAAGATATTGCCAGGCTTCATCCGCACGTGGTGATTCAGGATAAGTGGAGACGTATTCTTGAAGTGCTATAATAGCTGCATTGTATGGGTCAGAGGAGAGTTCATAAGATAGCTTAGCATAGTTGAAAAGGGAATTTTCTTTTGATGACTGATCATAAGAAATCTTGTACGCATCATAAAATGCCTTCTGAGCCAATGCTTTTTGTCCAGTTTTCAAATAGCAATCGCCAATATGATACATAGCATTCTGGCTTAGAGAGTCCCTCCCTCTTACAGCATTCTGAAAAGCCGGGATGGCTTTTTCAATATCACCGGTTTTGTAAGCTGAAAATGCAAGCAGATAATTCTCGTTACGTGTGAGTGGCTTTTTTGACAATGACTCATATTGTTCGATGTAGAGAAGCGCTTTGGAATAATCATTTGTTTTATAAGCAGCATCAGCAATCATTGCAGCGATGGACCCTTTACGGTTCTGCTCGGCCTTTTCCAAAAGTGGGGGTGCTTCAGCCAGTAAGTCATTGTATTTCTGCTGAAGGTATAATATCTGTACGATGTAATAAGGGACAACATCTTCGTAATTACTGTCTTTCTGAAGTCGCCTGAATTCGGTAAGAGCGGTTTCGTATTTATTCTCACTATAGGCAATGTGTGCATAATAATACGTTGCTGAAGAACCCCATTTACTGTTAGTGTTTTTTATGTCATGGAAATATTTCGATGCACGAGCATTGTCTTTGATCATGAAGTAGGCATAGCCAGCTTTGAATTGATATTCACTCAGATCTTCTGGATTTAACGGAGAAGGGTCAACTATAGCGAAATGCTCTATTGCATCTTTCCATTTCGATTCACCGAAGTAGTGTAAACCCAGATAAAAATGAGCCGGTTGACTTTTGGAAGCCGAAGGGTGCTTTAGCAGGAACTGTTCCATGAGATGTGCTCCATCACCATTTTTTAATTTAATAGCACATAAAGCGGCATAAAAATCGGCATTGGTCTCCATTTGCGATCCAGTTCCTTCCAACTGTGCTGACAGGTCTGTGAAAAGCTTGTGAGCTGGTGCAAATTTATCGCGGTCAAATAGCTCCAGTGCCCGTGTAAATTTGTTCCCAGGTTCTTCGTAAATGGCAGTTTGTTGTCCGAATGCGGAAATGCATGTCAGCAACAAGCTGATAAATAATGCGTTTAATCTGTTCATATTTCCTGTTTGTGGTTGGCCGGATTCATCGGCTAATGTCTGTATAGGTAAGCGAGGTTGCTAATATCTTTGATAAACGGCTGAAATGTCGAACTATTTTATCAGATGTGGTGGTAGGGTTCATTCTTCAATATTGTGAAAGCGCGGTAGAGTTGTTCCATGAAAAGAAGTCTAACCAGCTGATGGGGGAAGGTCATTTTTGATAATGCGAGTTTGAAGGAAGCCATTTGTTTTACTTCCGGATCGAATCCATAGGCTCCTCCAACGATAAAGCTGAGTTGTCGAATTCCTTGATTCATCCTCTGCTGAAGGAATTTAGAGAACTCTACTGAGGTAAACTCAATTCCTCCCTCGTCTAGCAGAACTGTATAATCGGAATTAGATATTAATTTTAATTGCGCTTCAGCCTCACGTTGAATTACAGTTGAGGGGGGTAATGTTTGTCCACTGGTCACTGGTAGTATCTGAGTTAAAAAGGGTATGTACCTTGTCAGACGTTTTTCGTAGATGTCGCATCCATTGGCGACATAAGATTCAGTGGTACGACCGGTGGGAGCAAAAACAATTTTCATAAGTTTTGATTTCGACGGTAAAGATACAAACAACCCCGATGATAAGACTCTAAAGGTAATACCCCTGACCAGTGAAAATTTCCTACATTTGCCGAAGATTTGTTAAGTAATTGATTTGGTTTGATTTTTGTGCTTTTTTATGTTCTTAGAATCGGAATTCGAAACGCTTAAAAATAAGTAACCATGATATATGTACTGCGGAGTTTAAATAGTAATTTATTTGTAATCAAGCGACTCAGTGTAGCATTTCTTGTTTTGGGTTTTGTGTTAATCGGTGCAGAATCGATTCAGGCACAGGGGAAAGATATTATTGCGGAAGTAGAAAAAGCATTAACGGCAGGAAATTCGCAGCTTATTTCATCTTATTTCTCTGATCATGTCAATCTCTCTTTGCCAGGTGCCGATGGCGTATACAGCAAAGAACAGGCTGGGGTTATATTAAAAGAATTTTTTAAACGTCATAAACCAACCCAGTTTAAAATTACACACAAGGGAAAATCGGGTGAAGGGGCTTCCTATTTTGTAGGAGCACTTACATGTGGATCCCAAAAGTTTTCACTTTATGTCCTCATGCACAATGCAGCCAATAAATCAACTATTAAACAGTTCCAGGTTGAGGAAGATTAATTCAACATTTTAGAATTTTTAAGTAATTACATCATGACTATTGACGAGATTATCGCACTTACCCTTGCTGAGGATATGGGTGATGGCGACCATACTTCTCTTTCAACTATACCGGCAACTGCAAGAGGAAAGGCCAGGCTACTGGTCAAAGAGGCTGGTATTCTTTCTGGTATTGATATTGCCCGTAGAGTTTTTTTAACAATAGACGATTCTATTGTTTTTACAGAATTCCTTCCTGATGGTACTGTTGTGAAGCCTGGTGATGTGGCTTTTGTAGTTGAAGGTCTATCCATCTCTTTGCTAGGTGCCGAGCGTACAGCACTCAACTTTATGCAAAGGATGAGTGGAATAGCTACTGCAACAAACCGTTTAGTGATGTTGCTTGATGGACTTAATACCCGCTTGCTTGATACCCGAAAAACTACTCCCTTAATGCGGGAATTGGAGAAGATGGCAGTAAAAACTGGAGGTGGAAGTAATCATAGGTTTGGACTATTCGATATGATTCTTATAAAGGATAATCATGTTGATTTTGCTGGTGGAATAAATCAGGCCATTGAAGCCGCCAATTCTTATCTCATGAAGAACAAGAAGAGCTTGCCCATTGAGATAGAGGTTAGGAATTTTAATGAGTTAGATGAAGTTTTATTGACGGGAAAGGTTAACCGTATCATGCTTGATAATTTTTCTCCAACAGATTTGAGGAAAGCAGTTGAAATAATTGATGGCCGTTATGAAACAGAGGCTTCAGGAGGAATCACGGAGGAAACCCTAAGATCTTATGCTGAAACAGGTGTCGATTTTATTTCAGTTGGGGCTCTAACCCACCATATTAAGAGTCTTGATTTGAGTCTGAAAGCATTTTGATATATCAAACAGGATGAATGTCAACCAATTGTTTAAAAACATAGAGGAAAGAGCAACCGAACGTTACCGTTCGTTTATGAATGGTCCTTTGGTTGATAGAGTTGAACGGCTTGCTCGCAGGTTAGTCTTGCCTGGTTTTGATGGTATGCCATTATATGATGTCCTGACCTTTTTTGTAAAAGGGTTATCGAAAGGAGCCCTTACCCTCCGTGCTGCTGCTTTTACTTATAACAGCTTTATAGCCATTTTTCCTGCCATAATTTTCTTTTTTACTATTATCCCTTACATTCCGATTCCGCATTTTCAGGATAACCTACTTGCACTACTTCGGGATTTGATCCCTTTTTCGGTATACGAGACTGTTGAAAGTACGTTGTTTGACATTGTGAAGCGACCTCGCGGTGGTTTGCTTTCACTGGGGTTTGTATTGGCGTTGTATTTTGCTACCAACGGAGTGAACAGCCTAATTGAAGCCTTTAACCAGACATACCATTCCCTCGAAAATCGTTCTTTTGTCTTACAGAGACTGGTGTCTGTTTTATTAGTACTAATTATGGCCGTAATGGTTATTCTGGCAATAGGTTTGATTACCGCAGGTCCTCCTCTGATGAAAATGTTGGTTGATCTGGGTTTATTGCATAGGGATTTTGTATATTATTTATTGCAGGGTTCCCGGTGGCTAATAATACTATCGCTATTTTTCTTTGGTTACTCTTTCCTTTATTACCTGGGTCCATCCAAGCGTAAAACATTCAGATTTATTTCGGCCGGGAGTTCATTAGCCACGTTTCTGAGTATTGCCCTTTCGTCGGGCTTCAATTATTATGTCAATAATTTTTCATCATATAACAAGCTGTATGGTTCAATTGGAACCCTCATGATTGTGATGCTATGGATATATTTCAATGGATTGATTATTTTAATTGGTTTTGAGTTGAACGCGAGCATATACCATGCACGACAGCAAGTGATTGCTGATAGGGGTATTTCAATTTCATCGAGAGATGAAATTGAATAACGGGCCCTTCCATGTAATGTATAATTGGTAGAATTTGTTTTGCATTCCCGGTGATATTGCATATTTCAATTATCCGTCGCAATACAGAATAATTGAAATCCCATTTCAGCCGTTTTAATCCATATTAATTAGTTCTCAAGAAAAAAAGTACTTACATTATAGAGACTCATGATTATGAGACGAATTGCTATTATACCTTTTTTATTAATTTCATTAGTAACTCTGGGACAGGGTGAAGGGAATATATGGTATTTTGGTACGAATGGTGGTCTTGATTTCAATTCTGGATCTCCCGTTGTGTTGGAGAATAGTGCCATGGAATCTTTTGAGGGTTCTGCTTCAATTGCTGATGGAAACGGTGATTTGCTATTAATATAACTAAAGTTCAGGTTCAAAAAACTGAAGAGGTGCGTAGTTCTTAGGGTAAAACCAACAGAGCTGAGATCGTTTTTAGTATTTAATTTTTCCCGCCCGCATTTTCCTTTCTTAGTTTCAATATGTAATCTAACCGGCTTTCTTGAAGTGGTTTTCGTCGATTAATTCTACCTTTGCGTCATAATCTGTATGACCCCTAATCCATGAAGGTAAATGTAAAAGAGCATCTTAAGCTGTCGGTCATTTATTCGGCTGTAGCCGCGGTGCCTTCGCTGCTTCAGGTTTTGGTTCAACCTCTTACCGAAGGGAATTCCCGACTTAATGCCACTGATTTTGCGCACATCGGGATAGCAGAAATGATTACTTCACTGGCGTTTACAGTGGTATTGTTTTCGATGGGTAATGCAGTCTCCCGCTTCTATTATGATTATACTGACGACCGAAAGGGATATAACCGAATGGTGTCGTCAGTGTATAGTTCAATGCTGGTAAGAGGAGTTTTACTCCTTGGTGTAGCCTTTGTATTCAGAAACTATATAGGTAATCTATTTGAGCAGGTTGAATTGAAGGATTTCACCCGCTATGGTTTTGCTTCAATAGTTATTGGAATAAACAGAGCAATCAATATTACTGCAGCAACTTTATACCGTAACGAGAAAAGAGTTTCCGCATTTGTAATTGTTAATATCTCGATGGCTCTGCTCAGGACGGGTTTTCAGCTTGTCGGATTGTTCTTTTTCGATATGTCGTTTCTGGGCTATGTATACGGAAGTGCTATCGGCGGGTCGCTTGTTACACTTGGTATACTGGTGTATTCTTACCGGAAATCCGGCTTTCATTACGATCGGGGATTGTTGAAATCGATGTTCCAGTTTGCAGCCCCGCTTTTTCAATATGGTTTGTTGGTATGGGGCCTGACCTTTGCCGATAAGTATTTTATGGAGCGATTCCCATCAGAATTGGGTATCTATTTTACAGCTGCCAATTTCGCATTAGGGATGCAGATTATTCTACAAGGATTGCAGGGGGCAACTCAACCTGAGATCTTCCGTTACATGAAAGAAGGGATTAAAGCCAGGGAAGAGGAAATTAAATCGCTTTCGAATATGTTGATGGCACAAACACAAGCCCTGATCGCCATAACCATTATTCCGGTGATGCTCTTCTTGTACCTTTTTTACGAAACAGATGTAAGACTGGCCTATTCTTTTATTTCCATTATCTATATCAGGTATCTGCCGCGAACTCAATATATTATTTTCTCATTTGTACTCTACTATGAGAAGAAAACCCGATTCTTCTTCTATTTGAATCTGGTTACACTGGCTGTAAATATGTTGTTGAATTTTTTACTTATACCCCATTTGCTAATCTATGGTGCAATTATCGCTGTATTGGTTTCAGACCTAATTCAGGTTGCTGGGACTTATATTTATGCACAGCGTGTTGCTCCAATCAGTTGGAATCTGAGCAAGATGTTGTACAGCCCCCTGATATGTGTTGTTTTGGTAATTATCACTGAGTTGATCAAAGATAAGCTTGGTGTTAGTCCGTTTATTCCCGCTGTGTTTTCAGTGGTGATTATGTTGTTTGCTCTGGTTTTCCTTTATCGTCGTGAGGTCAGAGGTGTTGTCAACAAGTATTTTAGATTCCGTTTAAATACAGATTGACATATTAATGCTCAATTGTTTGTTATTTGCAGCAAATGAAATTTGATTATGAAAGCCATTATAATAAAGAGGAAACTTTCCGGAGATGAAACAGCCCAATTGTTGACAAAGCTAAGCGATAATGTCGATATCAGGTTGCACATTTCAGGTATAGCCGATGAGAAACTGATGGCATTAAACACGCCTGCTCCGGTTGACCTTTATTCGATTAAGAAAATGGTCAATGAAGTGGTACTTCATGAGTTGCTTGCCATGGGTGATAAGCTGGTCAAAGGAGAACGGGTAGCTGATCTGCTGTCATTCGAAAAGGCTGGGGTATGGTATTATCAGAGATTTAGAAGCTATTTCAGGGTACGGCAGATTGGGTATGAATATGAGGAAATTTTACAGCTATTGAAAGTATATGACCAAATAGATTTCTATACAGGGGAAGATGGATTAAAACAGATAGACGAACTACCGCCTGGAGTGACTCTCTGTTTTCCTATAAAAGGTTCAGTCTCGAGAGTGAATTATGCCAGAATAGCTATTTATCTGATACACTTTATTCTCAGGCTGGTTATGCAGCCGTTTCAATTTGCCCATCCCTCAAAACGCAGGCATGTGGTGGTCGATCATGCTGGCCTCCAGAAATGCCTTCACGTGCCTGAAGGAAATTTTTCCTATGATAACTACATTCTATCAGGGTTATTCGACAAACTTGATGCTGATTTTCTACTCCTTTCGGAGGTGGTTATGCCCAAATTTGATGGCCCGAATATATTTCGTTTGCGTTGGCAATATTACTTCAGGGCTGGAAAGAACCGTAATATTGTTTTTAATGAGGTCATTCTTTTCAGAGCATTGCTTTCGTCAAAGATCAGAAGTAAAGTAAAACAGGCCTCGGCCCGGCTTGTTGCCGGTTATAATGCTGTGGAGGCAGTTCCGCTCAGTATGTACGAAAGACTTATCCTGAAACACTACGTAGGTTATCATAAAACAAGCAGGTTTTATGTATTCCGTTACCTGGCATTTGATCAGTTTTTTAAACGGTATGCTTTTTCTACGATAAGCTCAATTGACGAGAACGGGCCTATTGTAAAGTCTATACTTGATGCTGCTAAGGCTAACCAGATGAAAACGATCGGAATTCAACACGGCAACTTTGGTAATAGCCACCCTGCTTATCTTTATACAGTTGCCGACAGATTAGCAGGCAGCATGGCCGATCATACACTGGTTTGGGGTGAATACTGGCGTGATTTTTTAGCTGCTGTCGGTAATTTCAGGCCCGATTCATTAGTTGTCACAGGCCAGATACGGACCGATGTTATTCCCTGGCTTCTGAAAAACGACCGAAGTGATTTACTGGGAGATCGTTGGACAAATAAGAAGATTATCGTGTTCGCTTCACAACCTCAACCCGATGCTTCGTTAAGGTACCAGGCAGCACTTGATGTTTTCTCCGCTGGTAAGTCTTTGAAAGATTCGTTGATCGTGGTGAAACTTCATCCTGCTGAACGTAATGATGTGATGTATTATGAGTCGATTGCCGGGGAAGCTGGATGTAAAAACTTCGAGATTCTATATAATATAGATTTGTATCTCCTGTTGTCTGCCTGCGATTTGCTGGTTACCTGTTTTTCAACAGTGGGAACCGAGGCAGTTTACTTCGGAAAACCATTAATTATTCTGGATTATATGAAAGAAGACCTGCTTCATTATTGCAGTGAAGGTGTGGCTTTTCAGGCTGTTGATGCTGTCTCATTAGGCGAATTAATCTGGAGAATTATTACCGGTGATCTGGTGGCAAACCCTGAAGCTTATGATAGTTTTATCAGAAAATATGCCTGGAAAATAGATGGGAATTCTGCCCAGCGATCAATCGACTATATCAAACGCCTGGCCTAAATCGCTTTTGACATATAAATCTGGTATATAGACACCCTGACATTTTGTACAGATATGCAAGTTGCTGTACAGCCTGATACTTTAATAATCATTAGTACTGTTTGTCAACCAATCCGATAAGTATCAGTTTAGCCCTTTCATTTTTATTATGCATCACCTTTTTGGCGGATGTGAGACTTTAGCAGGTTTACATCTACTTCTGTTTTAAAATATTAAGTGTAGAAATTTGCCAGGAACCTTCGGCAATATAGCGGGTGATAAACGTGATGAATGTTGCTTTTAGAACAGAGCTTTCTTATCTGTCTGTTTCGCTTGTTTGGTGAACTGGATATGCTTATCCGTTACTCACACGACACTGGTGATTGTTGGGGCTTTAATAAATCCCCGTCTCAATTTTAATGACCTAGTTTCATTTTCCTCCTGATCGTCAACAAATTTTAAGGCAAGGCAACTGAAGGTTTATGCATCTTGTTCCGGGATCGCTATGTGTATTTATACCGGGGTCTCTCAAAATTATAACCGCGGATTAACCGCGGATTAACCGTAGATCAACCGTAGATTGACCGTACGGTCATGGTCAGTTCACGATTGATTTTCGGTTGATATTCTTTTAAACAACTGTTGAAACAGGACAGGAATTGCGATAAAGCAAGTTGTCCTTGCTTTATCAGTAATGGAATGTGGATAATAATTGGTTAGCAGGGAACAGCCCCGAAGGATTGTGATCGTGTACCCGGGTGTTATTACCTCATTATAACTAACCATTGTTTTAGAGGGAAGAATGGTTATGTCCCTCAGGAAGCTGGCTGTCAAAATGCTGGAAAATTTAACTATACCGCAAGTGGTGAGGTGGATGTTGGTTGAGAAAGATAGTTGTCAGTCTTCAGGCTATTTTCCTTCGGGTCTCATGGTAAGAGGGGACGCACCATCCTGATGATGGAAGAAAATTTTGCGTATTCATATGATTTTGGATGGTTAACCCGACATGAAATGAAAACCCGGCTGAATTTGAGAAATGGCTGCATGTTTAAAAAGGGAGCCTGTGAAATGGGTAAAAAGTATGTAGAATTAATTTGAGTGGAGAAAGATCTGCAGGCATCACCTGAACTGTTATAACGGAATGGATTGTACTCTATGAGGATGAAGGTAGATGTGCAAAGACAATACGCTGAACCCTAAGGCAGAAGTTAATTGTCTGATTAAAGGATGCGAATTGTTTGATTTTGATTAAAGATTGCGTTCTGTCAAATTCAATGAGCAAGAGCGAGCCAGTCGACAGAATACATCAGAAGCCAGAGTTTACCAACCGTTGATACATAAATTCGGCAAAGAGCCAATCGGTCTCAGTATCAAGATCAACAGAGTATTGAGCATCCATTACATATTTTATAATTTTGCCATTACCTGTTTCAGCATTTGCATACCAATCGGTATCATAAATATACACGGCTCCATTAGCTTCCCACACATCCGGGCAATCCTGCCGGCGTGTATAAGTTCCGGTTTTTGACTTTTTTAAAAAGCCATTTTCGTCTTCTTCAAAAAGTACAAAGTATGGGTTAGCCTCCGTTTTTTTTACCGACATGACACCATTAATCCCTGGTTTAAGCAATTCAATTGCTTCTGCAATATGAAAAGGTTGCCTAAGCGGTGAAGTTGGCTGAAGAAGTATGATGCGTTTATAGCGAATTCCAATACTGTTATAATAAGATAACGCGTGTAATATTACATCGCGGCTTGATGCTGTATCGGTAGCAAGGTTGTCGGGACGACGGAAGGGTACCGGAAGCCCCATTTGGTTGGCAACATTGGTGATATCACCACTATCGGTTGACAGGCAGATGTGTTTATCGGAAACAAAAGTTCTGGCAAGTTCAATGCTATATGCAATAAGCGGTTTTCCTGCAAACAAACGGATGTTTTTTCCGGGTATTCCTTTTGAACCCCCACGGGCTGGAATGATAAAGAGTGTATCTTCTAACATACTATTCACGGAAAAGGATTTATTTTTCTGTTAAAACCGGATATGATGAATGTCTTTGTTTGCTTTTTCGAAATCTTCAATCCGGCCTATATCTGTCCAGTAACCAATGATAGGATAGTGAATCATTTTTAGCCCTTTCTCTATGATATCGTTCATGAGTTCAGTAGCATCGAACTTCTTCTTTTCCGGGACCAGGTTTAAAAGGGATCTTTTAATAATATAGATGCCTGCATTGGCAAAATGGGTGAATACCGGTTTTTCCCGAAATGATAAAATACGGCTGCCCTCCGTTTCAAGGATGGCAAAGGGCATATTAACTTTATACGGTATTGAGGCTACAGCCATATCGGCTCCTTCGGTCAGGAATGTTTTGTAGAAATCTTCATAATCTATGTTTGTTAGTACATCTGAATTCATTACAAGAACATGCTCACAGGTGAGGTTTTTGATAAGGCTGACAGCTCCAATAGTCCCTAACGGTTGATCCTCGGTTATATAATCAATTTTAATCGATTTTTTTGAACCATTGCCAAAGTAATCAGATATCTGATGGCTAAGATAACGTGTTGTTAAATGAAAGTCGTTGATGCCAAATTCGATCAAGCGATCAATGTTGTGCTCCAGAATAGGTTTGTTGCCTAACAGTAACATTGGCTTTGGGGTTGTGTCGGTTAGTGGCCTCAACCTTTCACCTCTTCCTCCTGCCATAATAACAACTTCAAGAGGAAGGACAGACTTTTTGCGGCTCAGATCAATAATTCGTACGATTCGGTGTTGCTGGTCGAGAACAGGAACCAGTTTTATGCGGCTTTGCCTGAAGCGTTCAATGTCATCAAGACAGAAATCCTTATCTCTGATAAATCTTGGGTTTCTGTAGATAATCTCTTCGACAGCGTTTTCGAGTGTCACATCACGTAAAAGCCCGCGCCTGATATCACCATCAGTTACTGTACCCAGCAAAATCCCCTCTTCATTAACAGCAAATAGGGTTAAGGTATCCGGAACTTCGTTCAGCATGGCCATAGCTTCTCTGATGGTTTTCCGGGAATGAATGGAGTGACGGTTAAGTTCAGAAGCGTTCATATTTTAAAATTTCGATTATTTTCTCAACGGCGTGGCCGTTGCCATATACATTGGAATAGGTGGGATTACCTGAAGATTCGATCAATTTTACTGCCTGAATAATCTGATCACGATTAAAATCGCATGAAATGATATTGGGTGTAAGTACTCTCCCTTGTTGGCGGGTTCCTAAGTTAATAACCCATTTTGGGAAAAAGGAAGCATCAAAAAAGCCGCTTGAAGTATTGCCCAGAAGGAAATTGCAATATTTCATACAAGAAAGGTATCCCAATGAACCAAAGTTTTCCCTTAGAATTATGTCAGGTTTTCGAGAGGCAAATTGCTCGAGCTTTTCTCTGATCATTAACCCTGTGGTATCAGCATTGGGCATGGTGATGATTATTTGGTACCTGGTTAGTTGATCGAGTGTATCGATCAGTTCTTCAGCATGTCTGCGATTATTTTCAAAAGATACGGTTTCGGGATGAAAAGTTGTTAAAATTGTGGGCTTTGAAAGGTCAATACCATGCTTTTCCAAAAATTCTTCTCTTGTGAGTAAGTTGGTCTGTCTAAGATAATCCAGACTAAGGGAGCCTGTATTGTAGACATGCATTTCATTGCCCTTTAGTTGGACAACTCGTTGGCGGTATTCTTCTGTACAGGTAAAATGGACTATTGACATGTGGGTAATTGCATTTCTGAATGCATCATCAACAGCTCCTTTTGTAGTTTCCCCGCCATGAATGTGCCCGAATTTGACATTAAATGGAACACCGGATGCAACAGCCGCGAACATTTCGAATCGATCCCCAAGAGCAAGGACTATATCAAATGATTCATGTTTCCATAAATCTGCAAACATTTCCATGTTTTTCCCCATTGCTTCAACTATAGCTCCGGGAGTATCATCCTTCGGCATCATATCGATCTGATAACTCACTGAAAATCCTTCATCTAAAATATGATTTATGGTCTTGCCAAACTTTTCACTCAAGTGGCTTCCGAAGGCAATCAGATGAAGATCAAAATAAGAATCGTGTTGGAGTTGGCGAATTAGTGGAAGATAGATACCAAAATCAGCCCGTGAACTTGTTAATACTCCTATTTTCACAGCAGGTCCTCCCATAGAAGTTTAGTGTTGGCAATTCCCTTAGTTTGTATAGTTCGTCCAATAACCTGTTCCATTTGCATGGGGCTGATTCCGTCACCAGGGCGTTTCATGATCAGGTCAGCAGATGTTAAAACATGGCCATCTGGAAGGTCATGGGCAAGGTGGATACTTTTTCGTGCAGCGATTCTGTTTTTTATTTCGGAAGGTGTCGGCTTTTTGACACCATCACCGAGAGCTGCTTCTACTTTTCGGATGCTATCAACCATCTTTTTCAACTCATCGGGCTCAAGCGAGGATTTGTGATCAGGTCCCGGTAGATTGCGGTCTAGGGTAAAGTGCTTTTCAATGATTGTAGCTCCTAGTGTAACAGCTGCAATTGGAATTTCAATTCCCTGGGTATGATCCGAATATCCCGTCTCGAGCCCAAAAGTATCGCGCATGGTGACCATGGCTCTCAGGTTAACTTCATGAATGGGGGCAGGGTATTCTGTAGTGCAATGAAGCAGCGTAATTTTTCCTTTCGGCAGGCCTGCGTTTGTAAGCACGTTAATCGCTTCACTAATTTCTTCAATCGTAGCCATACCTGTTGAAAGGATTACTTCTCCCGCCGTTTTTCCGATTTTTTGCAGATAAGGTTTGTTGGTGATTTCCCCGCTGGGAATCTTAAACAAACTCATTCCTAATTTTGCTAAAAGATCGATGCTGTCATTATCGAAGGCGGTTGACCAAAACCGGATGTTTCGGGATTCACAGTATTTCATCAGTTCAAGATGCTGGCTTTTGGATAGTTCAAGCTTTCGAAGCATCTCATACTGGCTTTCATCTGTAATACCTGTATTTTTCTTTTGGTATCCTGCTTTTTTGGCGTCGACGGTAACCAGAAGGTCCGTTTTAAATGTTTGAAATTTGACGATGTCTGCCCCTGCATTGGCTGCAGCATCTATTAATTTGAATGCCAGTTCAGAACTTCCGTTATGATTGACACCTGCTTCGGCGATGATAAGTGTTCTATTCATGAGAAGATCCAATGATTGTTGCGGGATTTCCGAAAAGTTTGAGATGATCGCCCACATTTTTTACAACTACTGAACTGGCTCCTATTAAGTTGAAGCTGCCAACAGAGATGTTGTTTAGAAGTGTTGAGTTGGTACCCAGGAAATTGTTGTCTCCAACCGTACAGTTTCCATTTACAACACATCCCGTTGACACATGATTGTGCGATCCAATTCTGGTTTCATGTTCGATGATGGCTCCTGTGTTTATAATGCAGTTCGCACCGATAATCGCCCCCGCATTTACAAATGCAAAAGGCATGATTAAGGTTCCCTGACCTACTTTCGCGTGTTTTGAAACATGGGCTTTGGGAGAGATGAGAACAGGAAGATGACATCCTGATTCTACAAGGATATTGAAGATTCTAACCCTTGGTTCTGATTTTCGAATCTGTCCAATGGTCACGAAAAAGTGTCTGTATTCCTTAACTAATTGCGGTAGATTTTCATCCAGGCCAATTACTTTATAACCCAGTACATTTTCGTTAAGCTGTCCCGGTTCTCCAACGATTCCGGCGATACTATAATAACCTCCGTCTTCAATTGCCTCGATGACGGATTTACAATGGCCTCCGGCTCCGATTAATACTATTTCTTCTTTTGTCATTCAGGTACTTGAGATTAGAGGCGATAAATATTGCAGTTTAAAGCATCAGAAATCAATCGTTACTGATCGTCAGCTCCTGTTTTGGCAAGAATTACCTTATTTGCCTGACAGATCATAATACAAAGGTAAATTATTTAACGGATGGAAACATTAGATGGGGTATCCATCGTGGAAGTCTATCTCAGGCATCTGGATTAAACCTATCTTTGCACTTTTATTAAAGCGATGAGTGATTGTCAAACTATATGTATTGCCGGAGCTGGTACTATGGGAACAGCTTTGGGTCATATTCTTGCAGATAAGGAATCCCTTGATGTAACATTGTTGTCGGTGGAGGCATCTGTAGTTGAGGAGATAAATATCAGTCATTATAATTCTGCCTATTTCCCTCAGATTAAACTCAATCCAAGGCTCCAGGCCACTACCGATTCATCGATTCTGAATAATGCTGATATTGTATTTCTGGCCCTCCCTTCGGTAGTGGTTGTTAACTATCTGTTACAGATGAAGGGTGATTTGAATCCCAACGCACTGCTCGTTAATCTGTCGAAAGGGTTTGGAAACGATAATCATACTATCGTAGAAAACCTGCAACAATTGCTTCCTAACCCGGTTTGTACATTAAAAGGGCCAACTTTTGCCCGGGAGCTGATTAACCATATTCCTACATCCATGACAATAGGTGCTGCCGACATAGAGGTGGTGGATTGGGTAACCAAATTGTTTTCTTCAACAATCATTTGTACCGATTCAACCACAGATGTTACGGGAGTAGAATTGGTGAGTATTCTTAAGAATATTTATGCTATTATAATTGGCATAGTCGATGCACAGTTCAGTTCACCCAATCTTAGATTCTTAGTGTTTACCAAAGCTTTCAACGAAATGAGACATATCCTGGCTTATTCGGGTGGACACGAAGAAACGATGTTTCGTTATTGCGGGATTGGGGATTTCGGGTTGACTGCTCTCAATGATCTGAGTCGTAATCGTACTCTCGGACTCTTGATCGGGAAAGGCTTTTTTAGTAGCGACATCCCCGATAAAGTGGTTCTGGAGGGTAAAATAGCCGTTGGTGTTTTCGTTGACAAATTCAGAAGAAGCGGGGTCCCTGAAGAGAAATATTTTCTTATGAATGAGCTCTATAAAGTGTTCAATGAGCCCTATAATATATCAACATTTGTCAGTCGTATTCTGGCCTCCTGAAATACTATCCAGGAATTGGTCAGGATTGTCCATTAGGCCTATGTTTTTTTTAAGTACGGAGTAGTCCATATTCCACCAGGCCGATTTAAGTAACCGGTCTATCAATGCTGTTTCAAACCGGTACCTGAGGTGTCTGGCAGGTGTCCCGACAACAATACTATAGGGTTCAACATCTTTGGTAACCAGTGAATGAGCCCCGATGATTGCGCCATGGCCTATATTAACACCGGCAAGTATTGTGCTGTTGGCTCCAATCCATACATCATTTCCAATAGTGGTTGGCTTCACTATCTGATCTTTAAAGTTCCTTCCCGCATCAACAAATCCATACTTTTTTTCATATGCGAAGGGGTGTGTACTGACCCATTCGGTAGGATGGTTTCCCAATCCGATTTTTACATTGTAGGCAATACTGCAGAACCGACCAATTGATTTGACACTTCTGTCTATGTGGCAGTTTTTATTAATAAAGGTATAGTCATCTATACGTCCGGCAATGATATGAGATCCACTTTCAATAGTTATTTTTTTTCCAAAACTGACTGATCGGCCAAGACTGGCAGCCCTGATTTTGCATGTTGGGTTTAAAGCCCGTACGAGTATTATCCAGATAAATTGCAACATGATATATCTTCTTAAAAGGCTTTATGGTAATTGCTTTGCTTCTTGTGACGTTAGCTGATCTAATTCGCCGGCAATCGCTTCTGCCAGTTTTCTTCTGGAGTAACGGTTAATATCTCCGGTAATGGTGTTCATCCCTTTTTTATAACGCTCAAAAAGAGAAAGAAGAACAGATTTTAAACTTGTTGAATCGTAGAAGTTAACAAACTCGCCGGCATTTAGTTCTTTAATAATTCTGGCACTGTCTCCTTCAGTCGGGCCGATACAAAGCAGAGGCCTGCGGGTAGCAAGATATTCGAAGACCTTTCCAGGGATTATACCCATCGAATTTGGGGTATTGTTGATAAGTAGCAGTAATACTGCCGACTCGCCTGAAAGTTCTAATGCTTTGTGGTGGGGTACATAGTCAATGTTTTCAACACAAGATGAAAGCCCGTTTTCCTCAATGCTCTCGAAAGCAGAAATGTCTGTCTTACCAATAAACCGTATAACAAGATTATCTCTGAATTCTTTAGATTCTCTGGATATTTCGCCAAGAGTTTTCCAAAGAAAGGCAGGATTTCGGTCTTTATTTAACGACCCTATATGTGTGAGTATAAACTTTTGGGGTTGCAATATGGCGGGTTCTGGGAAGTCGGCAGGATCAAATCCGTTAGTGATTACCCTGAATTCGGGAGACCCATCGTTTTGAAAATCATTTGCCCAATTGTGGCTGACTGTGACAAGTCTGTCGGCTTTATTTAATACAGCTCTTTCAAGACGATGATGCTTTTTATCTGCCCAACATGTGAGTTTCAGGTCGTTGTAAAAGTCGATTCGGGTCCATGGATCACGGAAATCGGCAAGCCAGGGAAGTCCTGTTGCCTCCTTGAGCCCTAAGGCAATCAGGTGCATCGAATGTGGAGGTCCTGTCGAGACAATAGCATCCACCATGTTTTCCTTTAGCCAGTTCTTTAGAAACCGGATTGAAGGTTTGATCCAGAATACCCGGGCATCCGGTATAAAGAAGTTACCTCTTATCCAGACCATGAGATTTTGAGCTCTTGATGGTCTTTTCCTTTCTGAGAGGAACCCTGCTGCAAGCCGATCATTCTTCTTCAATCCGATAAGCCGTTTATAAATATCGAAAGGTTCCCAAATAGGGTGTTTTATTACTTGAACACCTACAGGGATATCGTCCAAAAGTGACTGATCGATGGCAGGATACTCCGGGTTTTCGGGTGTGTAAATTATCGGTTCCCAGCCATATTCTCTTAAATATTTCGTGAACTTCAGCCATCGCTGAACCCCTGCTCCACCACTAGGAGGCCAGTAGTATGTAATAATCAGCGCTTTTTTCATGTGGTGAAAAAAGCCCGGCAGTTTGCCGGGCCAAATGAGTTTATTTCTTTTTGACCGCTGGTAGAATGCCACCTTTGGATTTGAGATCGAAGAAAATTGCTGCTATTATTAGTAAAAGAATCAATAATGATCCAAAGTAAGCAATAGTCTCGCCTGTATGATAAGCTTTCGGTTCAAATCTGAAGTCAATTGTATGCTGCCCGGCAGTTACCATCATCGCGCGAAGTACATAGTTGACCCTGAAGTGGGGTGCTAGCTTACCGTCAATATATGCATTCCATCCATGTGGGTAATAAATCTCAGAGAATACAGCCAGCCGGTTAGTTGTTGTATTCGATTTATAAACAAGGTGATTGGGTGTATAAGACTCAAGACTGATAACCGAAAGTGTATCGGTCGCAGGAGTTAACCCATCAAGCAGGTTGGTAAATCGTTTGTCAACAATGGCAGTTGTTTTAGGATCAAAACTGCCTAGAGCCTCCATTTCCTGATTCGCGTTGTCGACTATTCTGCATGAATCAACAAACCATGCATTTCCCAATGCTCCTGTATTGATTTGTACTTCTGGTTGACGCTTTTCATTGGGTATGATGAAGTACTTGGTATTGAGCATATGAAGAACATTCATGTTATTTTTCGATATCTGATGATCAATAAGCTCCTGGTAACGTTCAAGTTTTGCCCCGTGATAACCTCCTATACTCTTATGAAAATAGGAAGTTGAGGCATCATTGAAGGTATTGGTGGCAAGATTCAGAACCCTGAAATCAGGGTCTGTATCCTTCATGATAAGTTTGTCTGCACTTGTAGGAACAAAGGGTTTGTCAACCAATGAAGCCTTTACAAAGTCTTTTTCATTAAGATATCTGCGGTTGATGGTATACATATCACCAATCACAAGCAGTGTGAGGGTAATAAATAAGAAAGCCTTGTGAAGTTTCATGTAACTCCAGACAATGATAACTGCCCCGGCAAGCAGTATGAACAGAAAACTTCTGAAAGCGTCGGCTTTAAATATTGCAATTCTGACCGCTTCCAGGCTGTTGGTAAAGAGCGAAACCTGTGTGGCAGCATCAGCACTTTTAGCTTTCATATCTGCATACTGGATAGCTTCCTGAGCACTCATGAAATCGAAAAATGCAGAGGGGATTAGTGCGAATATTAATGTGACCCCGGCCGTGATCCCTATAGCAATCAATACGGGTTTTCGGAATTCATTGAAAGTTGTTTTTCCATTGACTATCTGGTTCAAAGCTAAAAAAGCAAGAATCGGCATACAGAGCTCTGCTATGACCAGCGTCATGGATACCGCCCTGAATTTGTTATAACCAGGAATATAATCGAGGAAGAAATCGGAGAGAGGCATAAAATTATGTCCCCATGCTAACGTAATGCTTAGTACTGTGGCAATTAACAGTGCCCACTTTAAAGTCCCTTTCACGATAATGAGCCCGAGCACAAACAGGAAAACAACAATAGCTCCTACATAAACAGGTCCGGAGGTAAATGGTTGGTCTCCCCAGTAGGCGTTACTTTGTGCTACATATTGCCTCATCTGGGGATCAGCTTTTTGAAGCGCATCCTCATGATTACCGAGTGCATCGCTTGCCCCGCCTTTAATGTTGGGAATGAGTAAACTCCATGTTTCTCCGATACCATAACTCCATTGCGTAACATAATCCTTATCAAGACCGGCAGTCTGGTTCTTTTCATTAACAGTGAGTTCCGATTTTCCACGGGTAGACTCTTTTCCATATTCCCATGTTACCCATAAATTTGTTATGGAAGGAAGAACTGCAATGAGTGCTGCTGCTGCAAGCACCCCTGTAGCCTTAAGAAAAGTGGATAACTGCTTTTCTTTGAAGGCAACGATCTTTAATCCTGCCGCGATGATTAGCAATGTCAATAGCAGATAGTATGTAATCTGAAGATGATTGGCCGTAAGTTGTAACGAGGCAGCTAAAGCAGTAAGGACTCCGCCTGCCAGGTATTTCCCACGGTATGTCAGAATTACACCTGCCACCACTGGTGCCATATATGCCATGGCATGTGCTTTGGAATTGTGTCCTGCTTCCAGAATTATAAAGAAATAGGAAGAGAACCCGTAGGCAAGGGCTCCGACAAGAGCCGTCCATGGGTCAGTCTTTAGTACAAGTAACAGAATAAAAAAGCCGAGAAAACTGATAAAAAGCAAACCTGCCGGCCCGGGTAACCCAAGCCTGAGAACAGAATCAACCTTTTTCATCAGGTTAGCAGGGTACTGGGTCGAAATTTGATATGCCGGCATTCCTCCAAACATTGAATTGGTCCAAAGCGGTTCTTCACCGGTTTTTGCCCTGAAGTCAATAATCTCTTTGGACATTCCGGTCCAATTCCTGATATCGCCTTGTTGTACTTTTTTCCCTTCTAATAATGGAGCAAAGTACACGAGCGAAATAACGAGGAAAATAATGATCGCGGTAATAATAGGGATCAGACGGGTTAACGGTCTTTTTTCCATAATAATTAGTTTAAGCCTGGGTCAGAATCGGTAAATGATGATTGGTTGTGATAAACCGGTTAATAATTTCAAGTCAAAGGTAGCAAAAAGGGTTAATGTAAGGATTAACCTACTGCAATGCCGGTTTTTTGAACAGATTTATTCTCTTATTTCTTCATACTCCGTGTATTCGCCAACATTATCAAGGTTACCGGAACGAATGCTCTCCTGCGACGGCTCTTTCTTGATGCTTACTTTACCTGGTTTACCTGGATTTGGTTGCTCCTGTTCCGGCATTTGAAATCCAAACCTTTTCGACATTCTTGTCAGGTAGGCTTTGGTCAGGATTGGAAGCAGAATCCGGCTCAACAATCCCAATAAATAAAACGACAGGATGATAATCAGTAATATTTCAAAAAAACCAAGTGAAGCATTCATATAGTTTGTGTTGATCAGTTAAACAGCAAAAGGAGGTAATGATTTTCCATTACCTCCTTCCGCTTAAAACAAACAGCGGTTCGTATGCTTACGGAATTATTTCCGGTCGAGATTCTCGTCAGAAACAGTTAGTTTCCAGCGGCCTTTGAGCCTTCTGGCTTTAAGAACCCTGCGGCCGTTAGCGGTGGCCATACGGCTACGAAAGCCGTGCTTGTTCACTCTTTTTCTTCTGGATGGCTGGAATGTCCTCTTCATAACACTAATTCTTTTTTGGGAGTGCAAAAGTAGCGTTTTTTTTCTACGTTGCAAACCACTGGTTATCTTTTTTTATAAATGCTGGGTTTTTATTAAAATAAACCCGCCCGATGCTATACATTCGGACGGGTTTTCGCTTATTTCCGCTGTGTGGAACAACCGGATAAGCTGCCCAAGGTTAACAAACCGCTTCCGGGTTATTTTAAGGGCGCATCCCTGAGTGTAGCTACAAGGAAGTCCCAGAATTTCTGAACAGTTTCAATATTTACCCGCTCATCAGGGGAGTGAGGTGACCTGATTGTTGGACCAAATGAAATCATATCCCAGTTGGGATAAACTCCGCCTAGCAAACCGCACTCCAGTCCGGCGTGAATAGCTTTAATCTCTGGAATTCTGCCATATAATTTTTGGTATATATCCTGCATCTTTTTCAGGATGGGTGAATCCATGTTGGGTTTCCAGCCCGGATAACCCCCATCAAGCTGCACATCAGCACCGGCCAGCTCAAATACCGAAGATAGCATGGCAGCCAGATCTTCCTTGGCTGAATCAACAGAACTACGTAGTAAGCAGGAGATTTTTACTTTTCCAGCTTCTGTGGCTACACTGGCAAGGTTGTTTGATGTTTCAACCAACCCTGGCATAGAGTCACTCATACGAATGACACCATTGGGGCAACCATATATGGCATTGGTAACTGACCATTGAGAGGTTTTGTCCATCAGAGCAGCAGGTATCGGAGCCTTTTCAATGGTAAAGCAAAGGTTGGGTTCTGTAGCGCTGAGCTCAGCTTTGTATATGGCTTCATAATGAGCAACGCATTTAGCAAGTTTTTCAGCCTGATCGGCCGGGACAGTTACTACTGCAACTGCTTCACGCGGGATGGCATTACGAAGTCCTCCCCCTTTAACAGAAGCTATACGCAACCTGTGTTCGTCGGCAGAATGTTTTAGAAATCTAAACAGCAGTTTATTTGCGTTCCCCCGTCCAAGAATAATATCCATACCAGAATGGCCTCCCTTGAGGCCGGAAATCTTTAAGGTGTATGCTGCCAGATTTCCGGGGACAGCCTCCTCATCATAATCAAAAGTGATATTGGCATCAATACCACCAGCACAACCAACGTATAATTCACCCTCATCTTCTGAATCCAGATTTAACAGAATATCAGATTGAAGTATACCCGGCTTCAGACCGAATGCCCCTGTCATCCCTGTTTCTTCATCAGCAGTGAAGAGAGCTTCAATAGGACCGTGTGCAATATCTTTCGATTCAAGAACAGCCATGGCTGCAGCTACGCCAATTCCGTTATCTGCCCCAAGTGTGGTGCCGTTGGCTTTAATCCATTCACCGTCTATTTTTACTTCTATGGGATCAGTGGTGAAATCATGTTTTTTTTCTGAATTGGCTTGAGGAACCATGTCGAGGTGCCCCTGCATCACGATCCCTTTACGATTTTCCATACCCTTGGTTGCAGGCTTACGGATGATCACGTTGCCAACTTCATCCATTATCGTTTCGAGACCAAGCCCTTTCCCAAAGTTGACCATAAATTCGCGGATTTTATCTTCACTCTTCGAGGGACGCGGAATCAGGGTGAGGCTACGGAAGTTCTTCCAAATAGCCTGTGGTTGAAGTTGATTGAGTATTTCGTTCATTTATCAATTTTATTTAATGGTGCGTATATTTTTTTTATTGCAACAAAGTTAAGTAAAAAGCTGAGAGCGATCAGTAAATATGAACTACTGCTTTTGTGTCGAAGAAGTCTTCGTAGAAAAAGTTGCTTAGATGATAAACATGGTAATGCCTGTTGATATCCTGTAACTCCTCTTCCATGGACCCTCCCTTGATGTAAAGGATTCCGTTGCGCAGATGATTGATCTCTTCTCTGCGTATCCGACCACTGACCCATTCGCAGAACTCCGGAAGTCTGGTAACCGCCCTGCTGACAATAAAATCGTATTTCTCGGTTACTTCCTGAACACGTCCCCATCGGGGCTCTACATTTTCAAGCCCCAGTTCCGAAGATATTGCCTCAACAACCTTTATTTTCTTGCCTATACTGTCTAATAGTGTGAATTGTACCTCGGGAAAGAAAATGGCCAGCGGGATTCCCGGGAATCCCCCTCCCGTTCCTGCATCAAGTACATAGGTGCCTGGCTGAAACCTTACAATCCGGGCTATTGATAGAGAGTGAAGGACATGGTGAAGATATAAATTGTCAATGTCTTTCCTGGAAATCACATTTATCTTTTGGTTCCATTCAGTGTACAGCAATTGCAATCGATCGAATTTTTCTTTCTGTTCGGCTGTGAGTGTCGGGAAGTATTTGCTGATGATTTCCATGGTTTTGGATCAACGGTCGTATAATTTGCGGGATTTGGAAAAACTTTGTAAATTTAGGAAAATTATCACATTTGCGTTCTTAAGAAAATGTGTCACTGGTTATTCTTTCATTGTATTCAAATTGAAATGGGCTAATTTTGCCCTCTTAATTAATCACCGGAATGAGAAAGATAATGGCTGTTTTTACAGCATTTCTGATCACACTGTCTATTGCTGCCCAGAATGATAGTGCATTTTATATAAGAGAGCGCTACATAGCGACTTATCGAGAGATAGCTATAGATAAAATGCGAGAGTTCAAGATCCCGGCAAGCATTACCCTTGCTCAGGGGGTACTGGAATCTGGGGCAGGAAGGAGTGATCTTGCCCGTTACGCCAACAACCATTTTGGAATCAAGTGCCATAAGGGTTGGGAGGGCGATTATTTTATCAAGGATGATGATGCCAAAGGGGAGTGCTTTCGAAAGTACAATAAGGCAGATGAGTCCTTTCGCGACCATTCTCTGTTTCTGACTTCCCGTGCTCACTACGCACCTCTGTTTAAGTTAGATATTAGCGATTACAAAGGCTGGGCTTATGGTTTGAAAGCCGCCGGTTATGCCACAAACCCTAACTACCCGCAATTACTATTGAAAATAATTGAAGAGCATAAGCTTTATGCATACGATAGTATCGGGCTGAATCTGGAACCTAAGCCTGATTCTGTCTCAAGTCACGATTTTGCTGATGAACCTGATGTAACTACGGCAGCTGAAAGTAATGACATGGCGTTACAGCGATACAGAAGTGGCCCGTCTGACAGGCAGGTTTTCCTGAAGAATGGTATTAAATGTGTTGTTGCTCAACCTGGAGATACATACATTGCCTTATCAGTCAACTTTAAGTTATCGCTTGAAGATATTTATCGGTTTAATGACCTGGTAGATGGTGCGATGCTGAAGTCGGGTGATGTTGTCTATATTCAAAAAAAGGCTAAAAGGACTGAGCACGATTTTCACATTGTGAGACCCGGTGAGACTCTTCACTCAATTGCCCAATTGTATGGGATAAGACTTACTTTGCTGGAGCGGAGAAATTCATTAAATAGCAGGGATACGCTTACACCTGGTGATAAAATTTGGCTTAATTACAGAAAGATTGAATAACCTTCAGGCTTATGGATAAAATTGTTGAAAAAGTAGACCAGCTTTTCCCTGAGTATAAAATCTGGATTGCAGATGAAAAAGGATGCGGGATTCTTGGCGATGGTAAATGGAGAATCTTAAAGGCTGTTGAAGAGTATGGGTCGCTGGTAGCCGCTTGTAAGGCATTGAATATAACTTACCGGCGTACATGGGGCGATTTGCAAACCATAGGCCTGCAGCTTGGATTTCCCCTTTTATCTACAATACGGGGCGGCAGGGATGGTGGTGGTAGCGCCCTATCTCCCCAGGGGAAGTTACTGGTGGAGGCTTTCGACAGGTTTCATCAGAGAACAGACCAGGTGGTAAATGAAGCCTTGGCAGCGTTTCTCGATGAGGTGAAATCGATAAGGTCTGAGGATTGATTAATTAGGGGTACTACATGGTTAAGAGGCAATATTCTATCGTTTTTCACCCATAATAACCTCCTGTTTCGCCCAGATCTATAGAAAACCCTATTTCTCTATAGTATAACCCCAGATGCGATTACCATCGGCAGTTACCAGGGTGGCAGGCTCATGTTTTCCTCCACTGTTCATGATTACAAAAGGGGTTCTTCCTTCGAAGGGGAGAGACCTGTATAACCCTTTTTGATCGAAGAGATATATCTCTCCGGTCAGTGCACTAAATATGCCTAACAATGTTTGCCCGCCAACTGTGAAAAGTTCTGGAGCCGAACTGATTGGCCGCCGAAAGCGATATTGGAGGAGGATTTTTTTAAATCTGTCATAAACTACTAACTGGGGGCCGTCAACATAAATGAAATCGTTACTGTGGTCTTGATTGAAATCTCCATACACAAAAATGTGATCTTTCGAGAAGTTATCAAACACAGTTTTCTCTACTGCGCCCGATGCCGGGATATACACCAGGTTTCCCTGTGTGTCGGTGGTAAGCATTACCCCTTTGCTGTTAGTCTCATTGATATAATAAGTCGAATGTGAATTATTTGAGAAAGAATTACGAATATTCATAACCTGCTCACCTTTCAGGTTGGTGATCAGAACATTCCCGTTTGCCTCAGGAATAATCAGATAGTCTCGGTTTTTGTCTTTCAGATACTTAAGCGATCCGGCGATAGGGTTCGAGGTTTTGGGCTTTTTCCATGACCTGTCAATTGAGCCGTTGGCTTTGAAAGCATATACTACCTGACTTTCTCCCGGGCAAAAAATGCGATAATCTCCATTTTGAAGTTTAACCACCGAGATAGAAGTTGCGGCCGGCTCGGGTAGCTTTATAGGGAACGGGGATACTGTTTTCCCTGTCGCATCAATCAAAAACAGGTAGTTGCGTGAATTGAAAAGATATTGGATTTTCCCGTTTTTAAAATAGTCGACGCTGTGAACTTCCCCCAGAGGAATCTCGTTGAGTGCGATATTCCAGATTTGTTTTCCGGAATGGTCGATTAGTGCAGCTTTCTGGTTAGCAGTGAAAACTATCATAGCCTCCTTCCCGGGTAGCCTGTGCGCTTTTACATGATAGGGTTGCCTGAGAACATTCCCGTCGACAATAACTTCCCACAGCGCGTTTTTGTTAACTGGTAGTGAGTCTGAAAAAATGATGGTATCGGTGTTTACAATAGTTGCTCCACTATCAGCCAGCGCATAGGAAACCCCGCTTGAACCCCGATCTATGGTATCGGGTGTGCTTTTTTGCTTCAGCGCGATGTGGGTAAAGAATAGTTCTTCTGCACCTGAAAATTGTAATCCTACTCCTTCTATGTCTTCCAGGCCTTGTCTGCTTTTATCCCATGAGGCAGCGGTACTGTCGTCGAAAAGATAGTGATGGAAGGCAATCGAGCGCGATGTATTGTAATAGAGATAGATGTTTGATTGTCCCGACATTCCTTGCGCAAATTTTTGATAATCTGGGTTGTTAGCAAGTGTCTGGCCTGTCAGGTAGTTCATCAGCAATTGATGCAGGTTCTGTGATGAGGGGCTGAAGATGAAGAAGTCATCGAGCCTGAAGTAATAAACCTGATCAAAGTCAGGCATTACATTATTGAGAAATCTGCCGAAAAAGTCTCCAAACCTGATGGCCCTGATTTCACGTCCGTTAATCGAAAGAACATTTTTCTGGAGGGCATTCGGAATGGTCTGGTTCAACATTCGTTCCAACTGATCGCCATTTCTGCTTTTTACCAGCACAAGACTGTTTTCCTGAACTGTGGGCAATCCGGTATTGGTCATCGCGACGATAATTTCACTCAGGTTGGCGTCCTTCAGGTTCTGGATCGTTGATGCGCGAAGGAGCCTAGGTTCCACATCATCTCCTGAGATCGTTTCACTTAGATAATTATTGTAAGAATCGGCAAAGTTGTTGAAATCGGCAAAACTGAAAGCTGCAAAATTCGCTGTGTTGTCGGGAATCATCTGCAACCCTTCGATAACCCCAGGTTCCTGGTTGCGGAAAAGTTTCAGGAAATCACTACCCATAGGCCTGGTAAAGCCCGATAGAAGCAATTGGTCTGAATGAACCACAAGGTCTAATTCTGACCATCTTGCAAAGTTTTTAAGTTTCTCAAACCCAGGAACTAATGCTCTTGTTGAAAAAGAACGGAGGAATCCTGGTAACCTTGAAAACTGTATGTACAGGTTGGCGTTTACATTTTTACCGGCCGTACGGCTGACTTCTGCAAAGGCGGGATCATCAGCCAGTGACTTCTTTGATTCAAGCTGAGCAATCGAAGAATTGAGCAGTGAAATCTGGTAGCTTCCAATAAACAGGCCATTACGTATGAAATAGTAAAATGGGGTTGATCCGTTTTTAAATAAAATTCCCTTTAGCTCCTTGTTCTCTGCCGGCTCTTTCGTAGTACCATAATGGTTGATGAAACGCTCAACCGACGATTTGGAGTATGGGATTGGCAACTGTAGAATGAACAGAAAGTCGGCTGTTGTATCAGAAACAGGGTTAATGCTAATGATCAGTTTCTTGTTTTCAAATATTTCATAAAGATCTTCGTCACTCCTGAGTGCTGAGTCGGCAGTGTGAATTACCTGGCTTATCCGGTTAAAAGTACTCGTCTTCCTTAGTGAACTCCAAATCTGGTTGTCGCTTGATAATTTATCCCATAACAACGCAGGCCCATGCACCTGAAGCAGGGCAATAGAATTGGCAGGAACTGCATTGATCGGGGGTAATGCTGGCTGTGAAAGATGCTGATAACCAAGCCAGACACCGATGCAGGCAGTCAGAAATATGAAGATACCGGCAATCGTAAAAAGTCTTTTTCTTATCATGTTATACAGATGAATAGAATGAGCCAATTTTGGTTCAAAGGTACAACAATCGGGATTAAACCCTATCAGTAAATGCTCGCTGTAATAAGTAACTTATCGTGGCTTTCAGTCCAACCCGGTTCTGAACATCCTTCACCTTGGCAATGGTACCTTTTTTGATAGATTTAATCTCCAGGGTAACCCTGACTGTGAGAACCACCTTTATGTAGCGCTGAAATATTTCTATTCTGGTAAGGCTCTTTCCTGATTTCAGACGAAATTCCAATATATGGATGGTCACTCATGGCTGATTTTAACACGTTCGTATAAGATTTTTTCTCTTTTTTAGGTTTTTTGTGCAATAAGTGGTCATGATTATTAAGTCGCTATTAAATTGATTTCGTGTTGTTTGTAAGTTTGTTTTCTCGCAAATAGCTTTCAGATTCATACCAAAGATATACCAAAGATATGTTTTCTCTATGAAATGCCTATGGTTACAGTAAAGATGAAGTATTGGACATATAAACCGGATGTAAATGTGTGTGATTTTTGGTACAGTTTTTGAAAAGGCTGATTTTATTTAAGGACAGACTTACTGAAACGACTGGAAATGCCCAAGTGGGTTCTTGAAGCCTTTTTCAATTTTGATTTGCAACTAATTCTTCCCGAAGAAATTCCCTGATATATTCACGCTGGTCTGTTATATTCTGTTCCCGCGTCCTGTCCTGAAAAACTGTCCGGGGAAGAATTTACATGATCAGGTAAGATCAAGCGAGATTTGTCTTTTCAGATGAAATGATCGTCGGTGCCATTTGGTATATCCAAATTGATCGATGGCTGCAATATGGGTGGCTGTTGCATAACCTTTGTTATGAGTCCAGTCATATTCGGGGTGCTGGTTGTGAATGTTCTCCACCCACTCGTCACGATGCGTTTTTGCAATAACACTGGCAGCTGCAATCGACATCCAGTTACCATCACCTTTAACGTGACATTTCCAGGGCACATCACGCCATGGTTTAAAACGGTTACCATCGATAATAATAAAAGCGGGTTTTATTTTTAATTTGTCGAGAGCGAGGTGCATTGCTTTGATAGAAGCCTGGAGGATGTTGATTTTATCGATCTCTTCGTGACTAACAGAGGCCACCTCCCAGGCAACAGCCTGTTCTTCTATCTGGAGGCGGATCTGGCTCCTTTGAACAGCTGTAAGTTTTTTCGAATCGTTGAGCATTGGGCAATTAAAGTCTGTCGGGAGAATTACCGCTGCTGCAAAAACCGGCCCCATGAGGCATCCCCGGCCAGCTTCATCACATCCTGCTTCAGGTTCGAGGCCTGAGAAGTTGGATAATAACTTAACAGTTTTCATATGATTCGTTGGTTTTGGAGAAAGGTTAGCGTCAGAAGGGTCAGTAGCAGAATATCTAACCAATGTTGACGTTTTCTCGAAAGCAGCCATGAGGAGGTAAGTGCAACGGCAGGGATACTTACCAATGCGAGGTTTTGATAAACTTGTTGTCCGGTAAAGAGGCAGCTTCCCAGCGCGAAGAAGGTAAACCAGGTGAGAGTCCAGAACTGACGCCTGAAACTCATCACGTTTTCAAGAAGAGAGCTTAGGTGATGCCTGAATGCCGCGATGAACATAATACCAATCATAACTGATACAATTGTTTCAGGAAATGGTGGCAGAGGGTTGTTTGAAAAGGGATTGTTATATTTTGGCCAGACGAGATTTGCCAGAAGTCCTGCCTGGTCGTATAGATAGAGCCATGACCACACAAAGACGAGCGGTATGATGCCTCCTAACAAAGAGATGATCCATTCTCGCCATGTGAACACCCCGTTCACGATGAAACTAACCCAGATGAAAACCAGGAAAAAGATCGCGGGCGGGTAGAAAAAGGTGGCAACCGTTGTGAAAAAAGCTGAGAAGAATAGTGTTACATATTGTTCGGTCGTGTCGGGGAGGTGAATCATCAGCATCAACAGCAACAACAGGAAGGGTGTAGCAATTGTCAGAGCATTTACCTGCAGAAGGTGGGGCCCATGGCTGAAAAGCAGTAAAAACAGGAAAGCGGGTAAAAGAGTATTCCGTTGAACGAATTCTTTTGAACTTAAGAACTGATTAAAAATTAAAGCTTCAACAATAGTAAGGCTTAAGGCGGTCAATACTCCCAGAAACGGAACTGCAACAAAGGGCTTCAGTAATGTAAGCTGTATCTGGGTAAGGCTCCCTGTGTCAACGGGATAGGGGTTTAACAGTCCGTGCAACCATAACAGAATGGCTGTTATTACAAACAAGATTACCTGGGCCGGGTAGTTGGTTTTAAATATCCTTATCAGCATGAGTTATTGGCGAATTAAGCGAATACAAAGTTCGCTATTTTGAAATAATGGCGTTCTCCAGAATTTGCGTGTATACGTTCCGCCATCCAATCCATCTGCCCGTTTCACTGAAGGTTTCGTTGTGCCAGAGGGTTGAAAACACTCCCCCTACGTTTTTTACCTCCCTGATAAGTTTCGTTGCAAATTCAACTGCTTGTTGATTGGATAAGTTCAGGTAATCTTTCATTGTACCGTCCATCACTGTGAAGGGGTGTATCCTTAAAGGTGTTTCTGCATCAAGATCAAGATCGTAGAAGTTAAATGAAATACATATACCTGCCCTGAAACCAGCATCTGCCGCGAAGCCCATGGAATAATCATCGGAAATGTCGATGTTGATCAGGTTACGGTATGTAACTGGAAGATCCAACTTTAGAAAATGTTGTCGGCTTCGCGTTATCTCGGTATTTAGCAATGATCCAAACTGCCCTACTTCTCTTCTAAGAATTGAAAAACTGTTGTTTGACTGAAAAGAGGGATGAATGCCTACTTTCGCATTATCAGCCAATGATTTAACAAGCATCCTGAATGTCTGGTTCTGAACCGGGATATTTTTATCGAATCGTCCGTAATCGGCAAATAATATAAAGTATATGGGTTTGAGGTTCAGTTTTTCGTGTAGTTCGTGAAATTGTTCAAACACATCAAACGGATCGGGTACAACACCGGTAATTACACGTGCTCTTAATGCAATTTCATGGAAATTCAGCTTTTTAAGGCTCTTTCCAAAACCACCAATAGTTCGCAGAAGTCCTTTGTGGTGGAGAGAATAAGCCGCATCAATATCGATAGTTGGTTCACATCTGTACACCGGAAGGTTGAATTTGAGATCTGCCCAATGTTGAAGCAGCACATCTTTTAAAAGCAGTGACCAGATATTTACGACAGGTTTGTGAAGGAACCCTTTTTGGTGAGCCAGGCTTTCTTTGGCACTGAAACGTCCGTATTCATCGCGGCGGTAAGGTAGGTATTCTTCATAGCGGCTTACCATGTAAAAGGATGCAGCGAAGAGGTCAAAAGGAAGGGATGATCGTGGATTGAATGTTTTGAACAGAATAGGATGGCCGTTTAACAAACCGAAACCTGTTTCAGTTGTCTCAATTCCCCTTTGAAATAAGAGGTTATGAGAGGTAATGTGAAGGGCATCATCGGGTGCAACCCTGCAATACGAGAAGCGTGGACCCGTGTAGATTTTGAAGGCTTCAATATCGGTCGTTGTTTTGAAATCGAGCCCGAGCAAGTCCCCAAGTATAAGCCTGAATATATATTTTGTTCGATTAGTTTCGCGGGGAAGATAGACCAGAAGCATTCTTACTACGTTTTAATTTTGCAAAAATGGTAATTTTGTTGGTATGAAGATGTTTTTTGTTTTTAATTCATCAAGAATCAGGTTATTTATTATCCTGTTGGTCGCGATAATTTTAACGGCCTGTGCGTCATCCGGCAGATCGGGTTCAAAAAGAAAGGTTAAGCATAAAGCTCCCTGCCGTGAGTGTCCCTCTTTTAGTTTTCAGTTTTCAACTCCGTTATCAGTGACCTTTTATGAATCTGGAGCAGCTTGAGAAAAGTCTTCAGCCTTTTTTACCGGAAGGAACTGCTGCAATATACTGCAGGCAGATAGCTGGGATCAGGAGTATTAATTTTAAACTTACCCGGGAAAGGACGAGTAAGCATGGGGATTATCGTAACCATGTAAGTAAGTGGCGACATCAGATAAGCATCAATGTCACACTTTCACCATATCATTTTTTAGTTACTCTTTTGCACGAAACAGCACATCTGTTAGTTCACGAACGTTTCCGGAATCATGGTGATCCTCATGGTCCCCGCTGGAAAGCGGCCTTTTCAGAGGTTATTCAGCCCTGGATTGTACAGGGTATTCTTCCTCCAAAGTTGGCTTTTGCCCTCGAGAACCATATTAAAAAGGGATATGCCACCACAACCGGGGACGCTGGTTTGTTAGCGGTCTTCAGAGAATTGGAAGGTGTTGGACAAAGTATTATCACGCTTGACTCTCTTCCTCCTGGAACAGTCTTTGAGTTACAGGGTCATTTTTTCAGGAAAGGGGAGAAAATGCGTACTTTTTACAGGTGTTATTCATTAACAGGAAAAAAAGAGTACCGTGTAAGGGGAACTGCTGAAGTAACTCCTTTTGATGAGAGTTGAAGAAATTTATATAAAACATTTGATCATCCCGTAGTCGTTTGAAGGCGTAAATCCTAACGACTCTGCCAATACTTTAGCTTCACTCAGTCCAAGAGTCAGTTCTTCCGGCCTATGTGCATCTGAACTTAGGGTTATCGGGATATTAAGTTTATTTATTTTTTTCAAAATTGCCGTCGTCGGAAAGAAGTCATCACTTCTTTTTTTATACAGTCCCCGGCTGTTGACCTCAATAATTACACCCGTTTCTTTAACAGCGTGGAGCATTTCATCTATCAGTAGTTGATACCAGTTCTCATTACCTGTGAAATAGCGGCCGGCATTATGCATCCTAATCTTATCGCAATGACCTAAAATGTCAGGTTTTTCGTTTATAACCATCTCTGTCACCTGGTGATAATAAGCAGTAACAGCAGCCCTTATGTCGTTATCAAAACAAGTCAGTAGTCCATCATCATATTTCGACTTATCAGGACCATCAATAAACCAGAAATCGTCTTTAATGCCTGATTTTACCAAATGAACTGACCCAATTACATAGTCAAGGTTGCAATATTTCCGAAATGTATCGAAAGGGAGAGTGACTCCTGGTATATAATCTATTTCAAGTCCAAGCCATATCTTCAGGGATGGCTCGAACCTTTGTCTGAGTTCGAGTATTTCTTCGCAATAGGCACTCAGTCGATCTTCAGGAATGGCAAATCCATTGCTGAATGGTACGGGAGCATGGCCTGAAAACCCCAGATCAGAGAATCCTGCTGACAGAGCTTCTCTGGCATATTCAGCCGGGTTATCCGATCCATCACAAAAATGGGTGTGAGTATGATAATTTACCATTTATTCAAACTAGATTACCAGATAAACAATTATGAGGGCAATTTGATTATGCCGGATCATGCCAGTCACCCCCTGTTTTGATGAGCGCAATCAGCTCTTCCACTGCTTCTACCTCCCTTATTCTTTGTTTGCTGATCTGCTGCCCCTTGAATAAGGTTACTCTACCTTCACCGGCACCTACTATTCCGTAATCGGCCCCGTTCATTTCGCCCGGACCGTTCACAATGCATCCCATTACGCCAATCGTGAGTCCTGTAAGGTGTTCTGTTTTACTACGTACCCGTTTTACCATCTCCTGAATATTAAACTTTGTCCGGCCGCATGAAGGGCATGAAATATACTCTGTTCTGGTAAATCTTAACCTCGTAGCCTGTAACAGATTGAAAGCAATCTTCGTTGTAAGATCTGCGGGTAATACTGATCCTGAGAGCCAGATACCGTCCGCCATCCCGTCGATAAGAAGGGAGCCGAGTAATGCGGACACTTCTATCTGGAATTGGTCAGCTTTATCCGTGTCTGTCGAATGCTTTATAACAATGGGGTACCTTGATCCGTTCACTCTTGCTTGGTTAATGGAACACCTAACAGCATCAAGCTGGTTCAATTGGTTACAATGAACGATAATTAGCGATGGAGGATTCTTTAATTCTCCATCATTAAGCATTTCAGTCAATTGTCTGGCATTGGTCATCCATCCATAAGCCCCTTTTGGGGTGTGCAAGATGGAAGAAACAACCGGAATTTCATAGCCGGTTACATTACTCAAAAGGGTCTTTGTAGATTCAATATATCGGAAGTCGGCCAGATTGTCTCCTATAACAATCGTGGGTCGTCCATTACCTATTCCCATGAATTCAGACGATGGATTTCTTCTGAATGAATCCTGATTTATGGAGTCATTCGTGATGGCAATGTTTCTTGATCCATTAATATCAGCCGGTAATTTTGATGTAGGTGAGTCAACCGGATAGAAAAAACGGATTAGTTGTCGTGCAACCGGAATTTCATATTCAGGTTCTTCGGTTAGAGAAACCCTAACTGTGTCACCAATTCCTTCAGAAAGAAGAGTCCCGATACCTGCGGCAGATCTTATCCTGCCATCTTCACCTTCTCCTGCTTCAGTAACACCAAGATGCAGAGGGTATACCGTTCCTCGTTCCACCATTCGTCTTACAAGTAATCTTGTTGCCTGAACCATGATCCGGCTGTTACTGGCTTTCATGGATAATACCAGATTATGAAAGTCTAAATCCTCACAAATGTCAATGAATTCGATAGCAGATTGAACCATTCCCTCCGGAGTATCACCATATCGCCCAAGAATCCTTTCGGATAATGATCCATGGTTGCTGCCTATTCGTAGGGCGGTTCCATGATCTTTACAAATGTTGATAAGAGGTTTTATTCGTTGACGGATGCGATCGATACTCTCGCTGTATTCTGCTTCGGTATAATCGGTTTTACCAGTTAAGTGGTCAGTATAATTTCCCGGATTAATCCTAACTTTTTCTACTATTCCGGCAGCTATTTCTGCGGCGGACGGGTTAAAATGGACGTCGGCAACAAGAGGCGTAGTAAAGCCTGAGTTCAACAATTCTTTTTTAATTACGGCAAGAAGCCGGGCTTCCCTTGTCCCGGGAGTAGTGATACGAATCAGTTCGCAACCTGCTTCAATTAACCTGATACATTGAGCAACTACTAATGCTGTGTTGAGAGTGTCGACAGATGTCATCGACTGAACCCGTATCGGGGAATTACCACCCAATACAAGCGTGCCAATGTTAACAGCTCTGGTTTTAAGACGTCTGTTCGGGGCGGAATTGACTGTTTCAGCGAAAGGAACTGGCATGAAGAATTTTTTGCAAAGGTAGCAATCAGATTTATTGCCATCGATCCAACGTTAGCTGTATAGAACAGATGAAGCAGAAAATATATAGTTTCAGGCTTTTATTTAATGAAGGATAACCCTTCTTTAGCAGATTTATCGTCGGGTTTCACCATCAGGGCATTGTTGAACAGTACACGTGCTTCACGGTATTTTCCTAGTTTCAAGCAGGTCCAGCCATACATGAGGTTCGCATCATAATCAAAGGGGTAGTAGTTAGCGACTTTCTCGAAATATCTTATCGCAGTGGCGAATTGCTCCCGTCCATAATAAATCAGACCTAAGCGATAATTTGCAATACTATGTCCGGGATCAATCTTAAGGATTTCGAGATAGGCATTTTTTACCTGTTCCCAGTTGCCTAATGCTGAAGCAGGATATACAAGCCCGAGTCTTGCTTCGATTGATTGCGGCATTAATCGGATTGCTTTCTGGTAATATGCCAATCCATCGGTAAACCTACCCGAGAGGTAATAAAGCCATCCAAGCCTGATGTTTATGGCATAAGATTTTTCATTGTATACTTTTTTAAGTGCATCTATCGCCCGATCATATTCCCCGGCATTCTCTTTTGTATAGCTTTGGCTGAATGCTTGTTCCAGGGTGCTTGAATTCTGGGAATAGGCCGCTTGCATATTTGCAAGCAGAACTGCCAGGACCAGTATTTTTTTTAAAAATTCCATTTTATTCCTCCAAGAAGTGTGTGTTTTTGATAATTTACTGTTTCGGAAATCATAGTATTATTACTCAGGTCATAATGCCAGATTTGCCCTTCAGCCTGGTTATAGATGTATCGGAAGGAAAACATTACATTTTCGAAAGCAGGAATATAAATTACACCTTGTGCTCTTAATGTTGTTTTATCATCTGTATTCAACGAAAGAAAGTTATTCTCATCAACATAACGCGTAAGATCGCCGATTGCAACAGAAGTTTCCGCCCATACGTGAGAAGAAATCCTAAAACCTGCCGAGGGTTCAGTGATCCATCGATGCTGATCATCTTCTGAGAGAACGGTTGCATGTATTTTGAGCCAATAGTTTAAGTTCCCTGATGGAAACCATGTTATCGCTGCACCACCACCTACCTGTGTTTTGTCGAGGAGGGTCGCATAGTTACCGTGCAGTGCAAGGTTGAACAGGTCAAAATCAGCATACAGGGCAATTCCGGTGGCAATATCCTTGTTTGAATATGATTTACCTCGGAAATAGTAAGCAGCCGAGTCTTGATTATATATTGCTGTTATAGGCCTGGAGCGGTTGTAAATAAAGTGAAAAGATGGTATGATCCTTAATCCGGGGAGCGGTTCGATGGACAGATTGAGGTATCCTTCATGTTGGTTAAAGCTATAGCTTCGTCTTATTGTATCCAGGCTTCCCAGTTCGATTCGTTGGTATCGGTCAAGTGAAAGGTTTGAATATCCCACATAGGCAGTAATATAAGATCCCAGTTCAAATCCTCCGCCTGCATGAAAGTAAAAAGCGTTACCCGGAAGATTAAATTCACCATATATACTGTCTGAGCCACTGATATAAGAATCCCTCAGCGGGTCTATAGCGTTGGAATAGAGAGGCCCTAATTCAGTATAAACATAAGAAGGCCTGACAGGATTTTTAAGTTGAAGCCGAAGCCTTGCAGCTTCTGAAAAGCCAGAGGTGATTGAACGTGCACCTCCTGATCGACCAGAGTATAACAATGAATAATACAGGTACTCACGCGAAAATTCATCTCCCTGATTTAAATGAAGAGCCTTACCAAAGTATCTGGACGCTTTACGATAATTATTTTTCGCAAACCAGGCAGCACCTATCCTTGCATTCAGATATTGATAATCATTTCCGGAAGCCATAGCCTGTTGGCCGACAATGATAAGTGAATCCCATTGCTTTTGCTGATAAAGCCTCCATGTTGTCTGGTCATATTCCCTGAAACCTGGAGAATTTTGAGAGAAAGCTATTCCCTTTGAAAAGAGTATTAACAAAACACTAAACAGAGCAATTATTCTATTTACCATAATCTTTGTTTTAGTCATGTATGTATTCGACTTCAATAGAACGGTTGTTCTTAACAATGACAAATTTGCTTATCAGATTGTTGTGCAGTTGCCACCTGAAGTCAATTATACTGGTAGTTTTTCCAAATATCTTCATAGAAGCACTCGAATCAAGGTAAACATATGAATCAGAGAATTGATCATCCATTTTCCTATAAAGCATTTTGAAACTACTATTCATGAAAATGCAGAAGGGGGAAATGAAATCCTGCATAAATAACCAACGGCGATCTGAAATGATGTGAAGTGGGTATTGATCCTCAACCACCATTCCTTTATAAAATCCATTGATGATTTTATAGGCGCCAAGGTAAAAGTAATAAAGTAACGAACGTTTATCGCCTTCAAAGTGGGTAAACCACATCACTTTACCATCATTTTTATACCAGGCACTGGCTTTTCCAGTTTCTGACCATAAGTATGTATTGTTGTAACTATCTGACTTTACCTCCCATACAATTTCTTTTGTGGAGTTATCATCATTTTTTACTTTAAATTTCAATAGCTGACCCGGAATAAATCTAAAGGCAGATGCAATGGCTTCATTGGGTTGAATGTTTGAAATGACTTCATCCTGTAACGGAATCCCTGTCTGAACATATTCAAAACCCGATTTATTATGTCTGATATAAGATGATAAAGCACAAGGAAGAGTATAACTCCCGATATAAGGAAACTCCTGAACCTGAAAGTGAAGGTGTGGGCGTGGAGAACGACCACTGCTTCCCGCAAGGGCGATTACCTCCCCCCGTTGTACCCATTGTCCTTTGATAACTTTAAATGAGTCTTTTTTTAGATGGCTCATTTTAGTGTAGAAATGCTCAGAATGTCTTATGATGATTGTATTGCCCCAGTTATGCGTCAGATCCATATCGCCGACAGGAGAGTCGTTGATGCCATTAAGAATCTCTTCCACATATCCATCAGCCGGGGCAGTAACAGGTTTTGCATAACAATAATAATCTTCAGGCCGTGTTCCTTCATTCCTGTATAAATCACCATCTTCATCTCTGATTTCAAAATCCCAGGCTTCACGCCATTTTTCGCGATGGGTAAACTCACCATTATGTCCTTGTGTTACTGTCCATTCTCCCCAGATTGGTAACGAAAGGGGGATAAGGGGAGGGGTCCCGAATCGTTGATGGTAATTGTGCTGGGCATATAGGTTTCTTTCTGGGGAAAAGAGCTGGTAATACACCAAAAGAGGTTTTTCGGTAAACCTCTCCCTGAATTTTAAGAAATAAAGAAAAAGTAATACTACTACATTGAAAGGGAGGGAATAGGCTGGTAGTTGCTGTGAATCAAGAACAGCGCCTGAAGCAACTATTATGACAGTAATAATTGGGGTTAACAGGAATAACCAGAGCAATGTATAACGGGAAGCGACCAGAAAAAAGCCTCCGATTGCAATCGCTGTCAGTATGTAGTTAAATCCAATATATCCATAGCTAAGTTCATTGATGTCGGCACCTAATAAACCGTAAAGAGCGTATGCCGAATAGAACCCGATCAGGCTGTAGAGGAAAGCGATACGTGAATAGATTAGGAGCCCAATTGAAACTAATATCCCTGCAACCAGATGATACTGGAAGAAGACAGCCGCCAGTGATTTGAAATAGGTGGAAAGTGAGACTGGTAACCAGGGTTCGCTGAGAAAAGAATAGGTTTGAACAAGAGGATCTCCACCAAGTAAAAACATTTCGTTATAAGTATATATACCACGCGTACTGAATTCAAGCGCAGAGAACTCTCTGGTCGCCAAGGTAAAAAGCCAGATAACAATTAGAAAAGGTATGCTTAAAAATGGGAGTCCGTATTTACCAATTATACCCTCAAGGGCTTGGGTAAAAATAAGTGAGGATAATGCCGAGAAGATTAGGATGATAAAGTATGCTAATCCGGGTTCAAAGCTAACGCCCAATCCTAAACCCACCAGAAGACTGTTAAACCCGTATGCACCAAGAGCAATGTTTTTACGGCTGAGACCGCCTATGTATGCAAAAATGTTGGTTGTTATTACAGTAATTACTCCACTAAGACCTGCCCAAAAGTCAAAGAAAGAAACGGCCATAAGCATCAGTGCAAAAATGCGGTTATTTGAAAAAAAAACCTGGCTGTAGGAATTGAGCAGACTCCCTGTGAAGTCCGGGAATATACGATTGAGCTTGTTTAGTAAGTGCTGGTTTTCCATTTTCATTCAGGAAAGCTGTGAGAGGATTCTTGTCCGTTAAGGAACCTTGAAAGGCAGAGAACAGCAGCTTTGATGTCAGCGATAGGCTTTGCGGCATTAAACCTGATCATGCTATTAAATTGAGTCCCGAAATGGATTCCGGGCACAGTCGCCAGATTTTCTTTTTTATACAGATCAAGCACGAATTGTCCTGAATCAGAGAATCCCTCAGGGATATTGGCCCAGACAAAATAGCCGCCACCTGCAGGAATTACATGGAACCCCATCTTTGTAACAGATTCTGCCAATAGGGTGTATGAATTTTTTATGGATTTTCGGAGGTTTTCAATAAACACCCTAACATCCTGCTGGTCTTCCAGGTAATTTGAGATAGCAGCTTGTAAGAGGTGGGGTGCAGAAAGCCCGCTGAAATCGTGTAACAGACATATCTCTTTCATCTCAGCTGCTGTGGAAGTCAACCATCCTATACGCCACCCGGTAACTGATAGGAATTTTGAAAAAGAGCTAACTACATAGACTTTATCTTGAATCACTGGTTGAGGGAAAACAGCTGGCTGATCAAACCATAATTCACTATACACCATATCAAAGATAATTTTTGCATTGGTGGTTCTTGTAAGCTCACAAAACTGTTCGGTTTCATATTTTGTCAGTACTCTTCCCCAGGGATTACCGGGAGAGCCGATAAGTATTAGATCGATATCTTGAATTTGAATTGCTGTTTTGAGATAGTCAAAGTCAATTGATCCATCAGCCTGCCAGGATAGTGCAACAAAATTATGACCCAAAAGGGAAGGAAGGTTGACATAGCTTTCGTAGCTTGGCCCAAATGCAGCCACAGTGAACTTCTTCTTCTTCTTTCGGGCCAGATGCTGATAGATAAGATGGATCGCTTCGGTAGCACCACAGGTAATTAGAAGATTCTCATTAGCAGCCGATGATGGAAGCCCCATGTAATCAGAAATCTTAGTCAGAAGAGATGGAAAGCCTTTTGTAGGAGCATATTGATGATGAGTGCTTTCTATTTCACTGGCAAGAGAATTAAGAAGACCCCGGGGAGGATTAAACCCGGGAAGTCCCTGTGCAAGGTTGATTCCTCCATATGTTTTTACTTTGTTACTCATATGGCTTATCCAGGAGCCAATCATTTTGGGATCTTCGTACATGATAATTAAATTTTGAATAAAGGAAGTGTAAAAGTAAAAGTGCTTCCTTTATCGGGTTCACTTTTAACACTGATAGTTCCTCCATTTCTTTCGATGAAATCATGAACAAGTATTAACCCTAAACCTGTTCCAGGTTCTCCTGCTGTTCCTTTTGATGAATGACTTATCTCAATTCTCCATAAGCTGGCACAAGTTTCCTTGTCCATCCCTACTCCTGTATCTGTAATGGATATTTGCGCAAAGTCGGCTGTCCTGGTTGATTTAACAGCGATAGAATGACCAGGATATGAGAATTTAATAGCGTTACTAAGCAGATTCCTAACAATAGCAGAAGTCATTTGGTAATCAGACCAAACGAACAATGCCGGAGCCATATCTTTTTCAATGGTTATTTGCTTGGACCCAAGCATAAGGTCAAGTTGTCCTGTTACTTCATCAATCAATCGGTTCAGGTTGAGTTTCTCCGGCTGGTAGCTGACTCTTCCAGTCTGCATTCGGGTCCATTCCAGCAGGTTGTTGACCAATTGATATCCCTGGCGACTGGAGTCATAAATCAGTTGATGGAATTTACGCGCTTTTTCAGGAGGCATTGCATCAAAATCTTCAGTCAGCACCTCAGCCAGGCCTACTAATCCGTGAAATGGATTACGCAGATCGTGGGCAATAATGCTAAAAAACTTATCTTTAGAGAGATTGAGTTCCTGTAATTGTTTTTCAGATTCAGCCAGTTTCCAGTTTTTTTCTTTTAATTGCCTGAAAGTTGATATGGAGAACAAGATGAATGTGAAAACAAGAGCTATAAGTAAGGTAGAAATAATCAGAATTATAAATGTGTCTTTAAGGTAGTCGCTAAGGGTGGCATCAGAGGAGTAGCTGATAATGTATGCAACAGTATTTTTATCAGGTCCTGCTACTGGGAAAAATAAACCAGTATAACTATTGCCAGTACTTGTTTTTGCATTTAGTCCGAATGGAAGGTTTTTTATCAATCCTTTTTCGATTTCACGTTTGTTGATTTTGTTAAACAGAACGATTTCCGATTGGGCAATATATTGTTTCATACCGGGACGGTTCAAATCACGGTCGCTCTTTTCATAAAAGTAATCTACACTCAGGTCACTGAACGTATAACCAGTTAACATTGGATATGGAGTTGTCTGTAGTACACTTTCCTTGTTTATAAGGAAGACATATTCATAAGGGAAAATTTTCTTCATTTCTTGCTGTAGCGCTACGTTATCAATGGAAAGTATTACAAATCCTCTAACGCTTTGTTTATTCCCGGCTGGTAATGCAATGCAATACCCGGCAGCTGTCCCACCGGCGTAAAAACCAGTTATATTGTTACCCGACCAATCAACAGAATCAAGTAATGAATTAAGGGTTGTAATAGTGTCGCCAAAATAACCAGGATTATGCATACGAAGCATCACCTCCCTTTGGCTATTGATGATTGTAAAACCCTTAAATCCCCGATGTAATAGTTTAGAATAAATATCACCTAATAGTTTTTGGGCAACAAGTTTTCCTGAATCCGGTTGAACAGTTAGTAATAAAATTGCTGAATCACAGGTCTTTGTGTTGGCATTAGGGGCTATCTCTGAGAGCATTGCCATAGCAACTTCTTCGAAATGATGAAGCGTGGCTGTTAATCCGATCTCAAATTCCCGGGTGTTTTTTTTGATATATACCTGATGATTTTTTTGATAATTCTGCCATATAATCCAGGCGCTGAAGCTTTCTGTAATTAAAAAAAGCAAAATAAGAAGATGAGGCAGTTTCTTGATGTGGAGTCGGTTTTCCATCCGTAAAGATAGGTTTATACAGCAAAAGTATAAACAATTGCGGTATATTTAGTTCGATATGAAACAAATACCGAAACCCATCAGGGTGGTTCCGGTATTTGGTACCTGTTGCTTCTTTTTTTTAAAGTTCAAAATGATCAAGATGATTAGGTATTCGCTCCTGTCCATTCACTGAATTAAGATTTTCCTTTTCTCTTATAATATGAGGGTTACCGTCATTATCGATCATAACCACAGCGGGTCTGAGGGTAATAAATTGCATCCACTGGGTCATGTTATATGCACCGACCGAATGCACTACAATATTATCGCCTTTATTGAGAAGAGGAAGACTTACAGATTCCCGTAATACATCAATATTCATACAAAGAGGTCCATTGAGCGTGGTGTCTTCTGTGTATTGAGTAAATTCCTGTGCTGGAGTTACTTTGTGATCGTACCAGAAGGAGGTAAACATCAGGTTAACCCCAATATCAACTATTGTAATCCGTTTCCCTTTAGATGATCGCTTGTTTGAAATGACAGTCCCTAAAATATATCCTGCATCATCTACAAGAGCTCTTCCTGTCTCAAGTACCAATGTTGGTAAGAATTCGGACGAGAAATCGGCATTGAGTAGTGCCGTTGTAATTGCTTCGGCGTAATCATCAAACGAAGGGTTCGTATCGGTACCAGGAAGGTAGGCTCCTTTGAGGGTGTTTCGTGAAGTGAATCCCCCACCCATGTCGATGTACTTAATTGTATGGTTGAACTTTCGTTGTACACCTATTGCCAGTTCAGCCAGTTTACCTGCTGCTACAGCATATGCCTGAGCTGATAACATAAAAGTTCCGATATGACAATGCAGCCCTACAAGTTCCAGTCTTCCTGAATGTAGGATTTTATTTAACGCATCCCAGGCCTGACCGTTTTCATAATTAAAACCAAATCGATCCCACATTGGGTAAACGCCTGTATCCATGTTTACCCTGATCGCAACCCGAGGTTTGGTATTATGTCGTTCAGCAAGCTCAGTTAAAGTGTAGAGTTCCTCAAGATGATCGATGTGAATCAAGGCATTGTGTTGAATAGCCATTTCCAAATCCTCTTCTGATTTGTCGGGACCGTTAAAAATTATCTTACTCCCTTTGACACCATTCCCTAGAGCCTTCTGAAATTCAAACCCTGATACAACTTCAGCCCAACTGCCTTCCTGATGAAATACATTGCAAACTGCGCTGATATAATTAGTTTTATATGACCAGGCGAACTGCACTTTAGGGTATCGTGTAGTGAAGGCTTTTCTGGCTTTCCTGTACTGACTTCTGAGTACTTTTTCGGAAATAACAAAAAGCGGAGAGCCAAATTTATCGATGAGTGATTTTACTGGTACTCCATCAATTTGTGTTGTAGGACGGTAATCGGTTCTCATCCCAAACTTATTTGGCATCTCGCTGTCGAGTCGCCTGATTATAGGTCGTTCGTATCTTAATTTCTCCATGGTTATGGGGTTTATAATTCTCCTGTTGTACTAATTTTTTGAAATTCAGATATGTCTACTATCATATCCCAGGCATATCTGATAAACATTTTTCCTATACTGTATGTAGTAAAAGGCGTTACCTTATCGCCCAAAGCCATTTGGACAAGGGCTTCAGGGATATTCTGACCAACACCAACGGCGAGGTAAATCCATGCAGGCATTCTTGGGTTAATCTCCAGTAAGTTAAATTCATTGTTTTTATCTTTCATGAGTTCTAGTTCAAATCCTCCGCGCCACTTGGTCGAACTGACAAAATGATAGGTAAGATCGAGCATTGTCTGATCAGCTATACTTATTCCTCCCCAGGCTTTTCCTTTGTCGGTAATATATTGTTTACGCATAGGAACAGCTGCAATGGTATTTCCTTTTCCATCGCCCAGTCCAGTAATATTGAATTCTGTCCCTGAAATGAATTCCTGAATAATTATAGGTAACCCCCACTTGTTGCTTATTTTTTTGTAGAGACTTTTCACCTGATCTATATTAGAAGCAACGCCAGCATCATAGAATTTCCCTTTTACCACAACTGGCATCTCGAATTCTTTTTGCAAATCATAAATCTCCGATATCTCGAAGATCGCTTTACTTTTAGGTACTCTAATGCCATATTTTTGTCCGAAATCAAATAGATTTATCTTTTGCCGCTCTTCCAATTGCGTCATTGTTGGTAAAAAAACGTTAATTCCCATTGCCTTAAGATCATCCTCTATTTTAATATATGAATAGAGTTCTGCATCAAAATTTGGAATTATCACATCAAGATGCTCCTTATGGTGTATGTACTCCAACCGACTAAGCAAATTGTCCACACCTGCTGATGGATACGGTACCTGATAAGTTTTAGAGACCAAATTGTGCATATAAATCCCTGGTTCCAGAGATTCGTATGCTAATCCGATAATGTTGGTGTCAAATGATTTAGCTTCTAAGAGTCCTCTTATAACAGCGACACCTGGTCCAGGACTGTCAATGGCATTTAGCCCGGTTACTGCTATGTTAAGCTTCTTCCTGATCATGATGTTGGCTCAGATGGTGATTGTCAAGCATTCCTGTGAAATCAGTCAGGTCTTTATCAAATGTTTGTGGATCGATTTGATACTTTTTGCATATGGTTTCTATAATCTGTGCAGATTCTAAGCCGTCATTGATCATCTGTATTATTTCAAAACCAATCGGGTTAACAGTGAACGATTCTCCTGTAATTGGATTAAACATGAATCCTGATTCGCTGATAGCGATACTTTTTTTAATTCTCATATAAGGTGAAGTTATTGCGTAACAACTATTTGTTGGCTAGATCCGTGAAAACCTGGTGCTTCAATTTTCCAGAAATAAATACCAGGGGTAAGGTCTTTGGTGTCAAGTATCAGGCTGTCGAAATTGCTGTCAATAGTATATTTTTTTATGATAAGCCCGGAAATATTTATTACAGATAATTCTGCCTGTCTGAGCCCTTCCGGGAGCGTGTAGTCGATCTTAAGGTTTCCTTTTACAGGATTGGGAAAAGCTTTCATTCCAATAGTTTCCGTGACATTGGTTGACTCCGAGGTCAATGATCCACCTAATGTGAACACTTTTGTCGAAACCGTATATGGTGTTACGGCATAATTGTAAATGTAACTGAAAAGTCTGGTCCCTGACCCAACGACATTGGTAATCCAATTATAACCGGCTCCTGGTAATGTTAGGAGTATAGTGCCAGTTTCGCTTGCGACCCGTGTTTCATATGTATAATAATCAAGAGTACTATTGTAATTATAACAGACGTATAACATTTCAATTGAATTATCCATATTGAAAAGATGATCGGTTACATATTGGATGTCGTAAAGGTAATAATTTGAGGGAATGCTGAGGTTAACACTTTTCCAAAGTGAATGATCTAGGTTATATAGTAGGCATTGACTATTGGGTACATCCATTACATAGTATTTGTCTCCATATGTCTCCGTATGAGCAATGCCAGCCGATACACCAGAATAGGTGTGTTCTAAAGAGATCTGAGCAACACTAATTTGCGATGTAGCGATCAGCATAAAGATGAGAAGGGAGGTAAGAGTTTTCATTGGATTTAATTTGATGAATTATAATTACAACTAGTTCAGAAATATCACCTTAAATACAGTATTCATGTAACTTACAAGCTTGGCACTTATTTGTTCATTCAAACTAATAGCTAATAAGACATTTATTCAGAGAATATCATGCGGGATAATGCCAAAAAAATTATACCTACCTTTGCCGGCTCTTTTAAAAGTGGGAATCGTAAATTAAATAATTGTAAATGATAACAGTATCCAATCTGGCTATTCAGTTCGGAAAGCGAATACTATTCCAGGATGTAAACTTGAAATTCACTCATGGTAATTGCTATGGCATTATTGGGGCCAATGGGGCGGGTAAGTCTACTTTTCTTAAAATGCTCAGTGGTGAAATGGAGTTTAGTCGTGGGCAAGTTATTTTTGGAGCTAATGAAAGGCTTTCAGTACTACGGCAAAATCATAACGAATTTGACAAGTTTACCGTTATTAATACTGTTCTTATGGGCCATGAACAGTTATGGGCAGTTATGTCTGAAAAGGATGCGCTTTATGCAAAATCTGATTTTTCAGAAGCAGATGGTATTATAGCCTCGGAACTTGAAGAGCAGTTCGCTGAAATGGATGGTTGGAATGCCGAAAGTAATGCCGCAAGTTTGCTGAGTGGACTAGGCGTGAAAGAGGAAAGCCATCATAAGTTGCTTAAAGAGCTTGATGGAAAACAGAAAGTAAAAGTACTGCTTGCTAGAGCTCTGTTTGGAAAACCAGACAACCTCTTGCTTGATGAACCTACTAATGACCTTGACTTGGATTCGGTTACATGGTTGGAAAATTATCTGGGTAATTATGAAAATACAGTACTAGTTGTTTCGCATGATCGACATTTTCTTGATTCTATATGCACCCATATTGTTGATATCGATTTTGGGAAGATTCAGTTGTTCTCTGGTAATTATAGTTTCTGGTATGAATCTAGTCAGCTTGCATTGCGTCAGTTACAAACTCAGAATAAAAAAGCAGAGGAGAAAAAAAAGGAGCTCCTTGAATTTATTCAGCGTTTCAGTGCTAATGCTTCCAAATCAAAGCAAACTACCAGTCGTAAAAGAATGCTTGCAAAACTTAACATCGAGGAGATTCAACCTTCAACCAGAAGATATCCTGGTATTATCTTTACCCCCGGGCGTGAACCTGGGAATAGTATTCTTGAAGTGTCAGGATTGTCTAAATCTGTCGATGGGCAACTGTTATTTAAGAATCTTAACTTTACATTGCAGAGGGACGATAAAATAGTTTTTCTTTCAAACAACCCGAAAGCTATGACTATCTTATTCGAGATATTAAAAGGTCACACCGATCCAGATCAAGGTACATTTACCTGGGGGCAGACAATCACGAAGGCATATTTGCCTTTGGAATACGATAAACTTTTCGAAACAGATCTAAATCTTGTTGACTGGTTATCCCAGTTTTCAGATGATTCTACAGAAATGTATCTGAGGGGATTTTTGGGAAAGATGCTTTTCTCTGGGGAAGAGATATACAAAAAAGCATGTGTTTTATCTGGTGGAGAAAAGGTTCGTTGCATGATTGCCCGTATTATGATTCGTAACGCAAATGTGATGTTACTTGACACACCTACAAATCACCTGGACCTGGAATCAATTCAGGCCTTTAATAATACACTTGTGAAATTTAAAGGCAATATCTTGATGTCATCTCACGATCATGAATTTATACAGACTGTCTGTAACCGGGTAATAGAAATGGGGCCCCGGGGTATGATCGATAAACAGATGGATTATGATGATTACATTACCAATGAAAAGATTCAGGAACAACGCCTTGGTTTATATTAGATGCTAACCATACTCTCTGCTGCCTGACAAGATTGCAAATATGCCATTACTTTCCAATACCTTGCATTACTGTTCAGACCTCCTTTTTATGTAGGTTTGCATCTTAAATATCATGAAAAAGAAGTATTGTTTTAAGGTGTGGGGCATTTTGATTATACTTCTGTTACTGGAGGTTGGGTGCAGTCAGATTCGTCAGTCTCAGAAGGAAATCTATAAGCCTGTAATAACTGCTCCCGACGGTCCGTATGACCCTGATTACACGCAGGTTGTTTCTATTTTGGATAATAGGGATGAAGAAGCCAGATTGTCATCAGCAATAGCCCCCTGGCTGGGTGTCCCGTACAAATTTGGCGGAAGCACACGATCTGGTGTTGATTGTTCAGGGTTAGTGATGAATGTTATTCATGAAGTACGAGGAATTACTCTCCGGCGGAGTTCGATCGAGATGATGAAAGAAATTGATCCTATTGATAAATCTCAGTTACGACCAGGAGATTTGGTTTTTTTTAAAATTGGTGGACGAACGGGCTATCATGTTGGCATATACACTGGGAAAGGCAAATTCGCTCATGCCTCAACATCAAAAGGAGTTATAATAAGTAACCTCGAAGAACCGTACTATGTCAGACATTATTTTGCCTCGGGAAGAATTAAATAAATAACACCGTGAAAAAGCGTGAAGCGCTACTGGCTCTTACTATTACGAGCATATTGTTTGGGGTAAATTATGCAGTTGCCAAAGGCCTAATGCCTTTCTTTGTTACACCACGCCAATTAATGATTTTTCGACTTGCCGGAACTCTGGTAGTACTTTGGCCCCTATACCTGCTTCGGGGAAAGCAGAAAGTTAACCCGTCCGATCGTTTACGTATGATTTTAAGTGGTCTGACAGGGATTGCGATCAATCAGGTTATGTTTTTTGAAGGACTCTCTCGCACATCTCCTGTTGATACATCGATAATACATACCCTTAGTCCAATGATGGTAATGCTCTTTGCTGTATTATTAATAAGAGAGAGACTTACCTGGAGAAAAATTGCGGGAATGATGACAGGTGCTTTGGGTGCGTTATGGCTTGTTGTATTAGCTGGTACTAGTGGAAAGGCTGAAGGAAACCTCACTGGAAATTTATTGATTTTGTTAAATATTACTTCATATTCACTTTACTTAGTTGTAGTAAAACCACTAATGGCTCGTTACAGCGCGCTTACAGTTATGACCCATACCTTTTCCTGGGGATCTTTTTTTGTAATACCATATGTAATTCAAGACATCCCCTTGTTGAGTTTTGACCATTTTACGACTAATACCTGGCTTTCTCTTTTCTATGTTGTATTTCTCACTACTCTTACCGCTTTCAGTCTTACAGCCTGGGCTTTACGACATGTTAGTGCAACAGCGGCCGGTTATTTCATCTATCTGCAACCAGTAATTGCTTCTTTAGTTGCCTGGATTGCTTATGATGAAAAGCTTACGCTACAAAAAGTTGGGGCAGCAATGCTTGTATTCACCGGGGTATTTCTGGTTATCTACCGGCCTAAAGGAGGTGCCTCAGGGGGATTAAAATCCATTCGCGCAGGCGGATAAACCAATTTCTGTTTTTCCATCCTTCATAATCAAAAGGAATTGTATCGGCAATAGTATTGGAAACATGGTTGATCAACAGATGCGTAATATCGTTCTCATACCCAACCATCAATATTTCGTGCTGAAATCTGAAACTGCGGTAGTCAAAATTAGGAGATCCCATTGCAAAGGTATTGTTGTCGGTCATCAGTAGCTTGGCGTGTAAATTCTGACCTGTATATAAGGTGAAGCGGATTCCTTTCTCATGCAATGGCCCCAGATATCGGTTACGTAGTATGTCGACTATTCCGACATCAGAATTACGGGGAATTATGATGTTAACATCGACACCTCTGCGAACCGCATTTATTAAGGCTTTTCGTACAAGGAAGCTGGGAAGGAAATAAGGGGTCTCAACAACAATATTTCTCCTGGCATTTCTGATCAGTTTGATCATCTTTTTCTTAACCGGTTGAAAGGTAATAGATGGGATGTCGCGGATAATTTCCAGCCCATGGAAGGTCAAAGGTATCTTCATTTCAGATGGTACTTTTAAGTATCCACCAGCCAGATCATACATTTGAAAGAATATCTTTTTAAAAGTAAGAGCAATTGGGCCATTTAGCCTAAGAATTAGTTCGCGCCAGACAATATTATAATCTGTGAGATTTGATGAACCAATATAACTGATCTTATCGTCAATAATGGTTATTTTTCTATGGTTCCTGCGGTGATTTCTTGTGAAAAAGTCGGGAGAAAACCGAAGTTTTTCATGAAATCTCACCTCACCTCCAGCCTCTGTAAGGGGGGCAAAGAATGCATCTCTTCCTTTGGTTCCCCAAGAATCAAGAAGCAATTTAACGCTTACCCCTTCCCGCGCTTTCCGAGCCAGAGCATCACGAAATCGGCATCCAATAGCATCGTTGCCAAATCTGTAAAACTCCATGAAAATAAACTGATGTGCCTTCTCAATGTCGTTGAGAAGCGCATTATAGTACTTCAGCGTATCATCGAAAAGGGCAACTTTCACCTTTAACAGTTTTGATGTTTGCTAAATTAGAAAAAAGTCGCTAAGAATAGTCGGGGTATTCTAATTTTCATCCTATTCTATTGCCTTACCCATTACTACGCATGGCTTCCACAGGATCAAGTTTTGAAGCTGACCATGCCGGGATAAGTCCTGAAATTAACCCTATAAATGCACTTACTGATAATCCAAGAACAGTATTTTTAACAGTAAGGAACAGCTCAAAATCGAATCCATATGTTACCAGTAAAGTGAGGAGCCATATGATTATCAATCCACCTAAACCTCCCATTAGTGCTAATACCACTGATTCTGTCAGGAATTGAGTCAGTACGAAATAGTTTTTTGCACCTAATGCTTTCTGAATTCCAATTATACTTGTTCTTTCTCTGACCGATACAAACATAATGTTTGCTATTCCAAATCCTCCAACCAGAAGTGAGAACCCACCTATCACCCAACCGATGATGGCAAGGGCCTTGAAAAAACCATCAAACATCTCGGTAATTATGCTGATTTCATTTATTGCGAAATTGTCTTCAGCCCCCGGTCGCAGTCTTCTTATACCTCGCATTACACCTGTAAGTTCATCCTTCAGTTCAGCACGGGTAACGCCCTCTTTTGGCATCACAACTATTGTTCCATCTCTATCAAAGTCAAGCATATTCCTGGCAAAGTTTACTGGTATCATTGCCTGATCATCAAAACTCTCGCCAATAGCATTACCTTCTTTTTTCATAACCCCGATTACTTCAACTTTGCGCCCAAGTACTTTAATTGTTTTGCCTAAGGCTTCCTCGTCTTTGAACAGGTTTTCTGCTAAGCTTCCTCCCAAAATTATAACAGGCCTTCCATTTTGCGACTCAACTGGTGAAAAATACCTCCCTTGTGCAAATTCCATTGAGCGTAATTTATAATACTCATGTGAACACGCCAAAATTCCGACATCTTCCAGGCTTTTGCTCTTGAACTTAATGTTTGAACTGGTCCCCAGCAGATAGGCAGCAGGACCAGCTGCCGGACAGCGATCAACAAGCTGTTCCATTTCTGAAATGGTAGTATTAGGCCGGTTGATATATTTCCACCAAGGGTAGTTATTATCCATACTCCATGGCCATTTCTGAATATACAGCACATCTGATCCCAATGAATTGATACTTGTACGCAATTGTATTTCAAGTGAATCAAAGATTGTAAGTACTGAGATAACAGAGAAAATCCCGATTGTTATTCCCGAAAGAGAAAGTATCGTGCGAACCTTGTTCACTCTAAGTTCGTGAAGCGCAAAAATGAGGCTTTCACGCAAAAGCCGAAGAAATATTTTCATGTTGAAATGGGTCTTTCTATATAGATAAGACGCAAACGTAACTGTTTTTTTACAATCAGCCTTATGAATATTTTCAATAGTATCTTTGATATTTAATTAAAATTGTCGGATTCTTTTGAAAAAGTGTTAGTATACTTTAACGAAATAGTTATAAATTAATTTATTATATGATGACTGCAGCTCCTTTCCTCAATTTTCTAACCCGTTTGGCCGCTAATAATCATCGTGATTGGTTTGATGCAAACCGGTCCGAATACCAAGCTCTTCGTAACGACCTACTAAAGATGACTGAAGAACTAATTCTTCAGATCAAGCAGTTTGATCCCTCTATTGGCACATTATCTGCTTCTGATTGCCTGTTTCGTATTAATCGGGATATTCGTTTTAGCAAAAACAAAGACCCTTACAAAACCAATATGGGTGTTTATGTGACCCGAGGAGGAAGAAAGAGCTCCTTCGCAGGTTATTATCTTCATATTGAACCGGGAGCTTCTTTTATCGGAGGTGGTGTTTATATGCCAATGCCTCCGCTGTTGAAAAAATTACGTCAGGAGATTTTCTATAACTACCCGAAATTTAAGTCAATTATTACAGCCCCTGAATTTGTGAAAATTTTTGGTAGTCTAAGCGATATGGGGGATCGCCTTACTCGGCCTCCAAAAGGGTACGACAGCTCTTTTGAAGGGATTGATTATTTGATGAACAAACATTTTGTTGTTGGCCACTCTCCCGATGAAAAGGTATTTGCAAATGCCAATCTTGTGAATTTATCAGCAGAGGTCTTCAAGGTAATGAGAGAATTCAATGCTTTTTTGAATGTCGTTGTTGAGGAGTAAGGTGAATAGCTGACAGTCTTAGTTTGAATATGTTATTTAGGACAAAGGTCAATGACCTGCAATCTGACTTTTGTTGTTTAAGATTCTGTCGCGAAGCATTTGCAAAGCAGCAACTGTAGCCCTGGTAATATTTCGTTCACGGTTATCTCCAAAAAGAAACTTTTGAGCTGTTATCCCATCGGGACCAGCTACCCCAATCCAAACAGTACCTACAGGTTTTTCTTCAGTTCCTCCATCAGGACCGGCAATACCCGAAACAGAAACAGCCCAGTCGGTATCAAAAACGCTACAGGCTCCATGGGCCATTTTTTCAACGACTTCTTTGCTGACAGCCCCATATTGTATTATTGTTTCTCTGTCAATATGCAATACCTTCTGTTTTATCTCATTTGCATATGCTACAACTGAACCCTTGTAATAAGCTGAACTACCTGCTATAGATGTAATCTTTTGCGATATGGAACCACCTGTGCAGCTTTCTGCTGTTGCAAGAGTTTGTCTTTTCGATAATAGAAGTTCTCCTATTACCCCTTCCAGTGTTTCTGAGTCTTCTCCGAATATTAATTCTGGAATCAGACCATATAGGCTTTCTATCAGGGTATCAATTTCTTTTTGAAGTTTATCTTCATGGCATCCACGTGCAGTCAGTCTTAACCTTACAATCCCTGGTTGGGGTAGGTAGGCTAGTTTGATGTGCCCGGGAAGACTTTTTTCCCATTTTTCGATACGGTCGGCAAGGAACGATTCCCCTAACCCACTGGTCATGATCGTCCGATGTATAACAATCGTATTTGGAAATCTTTTTCTAAGAGTAGGTAATACATATTCATTCATGATAGACTTCATCTCGAATGGTACTCCTGGCATTGAAATATAAATTGTGTTATCTTTTTCAAACCACATACCCCTGGCAGTTCCTACAGGATTTGGGATAGGGATACATCCTGCCGGAATTTCCGATTGCTTACGATTTAGCTCGGTCAATGGGATTCCTCTACGCTTAAAAAAAGCTGTAATATCTTCGAGAGCAGCTTCATCAACAATCAAATGAGTATCAAAATATTCACAAAGAGTTTGTTTGGTAATATCATCACTGGTTGGTCCTAATCCTCCCGAAATCAGAACAATTCGGGCCCTGTTACCTGCTTCTGATAAAGTATGAAGGATTTGTAGCCTCGTATCAGCGATAGTAGTAATCTGTTTAACATCTATTCCTATCAAACTGAGTTGTGAGGCCATCCAGGCAGAGTTTGTGTCTATTACCTGTCCAATGAGTAATTCATCCCCGATGGTTATGATTTCTGCTTTCATGAATACACGTTTTAGGGACACAAAGATAAAGACTTCGTATTGACATCCGGCCCCATTAAATGCAACTACCAGATCGAAAATAGGTTGGGAAAGATGCTGGGTGTGAATTTTTAGAACATTGTCCATTTATTTTTGTCATAGGCAATACAAGCATATTGATTCTATAGATTGTCTTAAGGCTTTAACTGAGTTCAATTTGATTGATGACATATCCGATAAAAAATATGTCTTGTAATTTATCGATGGATGTTTGGTTAGAAGCGGGTATTCTTTGATCGTCCTGAAAAAGTAACCTCTTCACACCTGTTGGAAATTCAGTTTAACTTGAAACGGAATCAGTTGGAATTTCAATCCAATTCAATATATTTGCTGAAACAGAAGTTGAACTGAGCATGAATTGGCTGATATTCTGGATAACTGTCTTTCTGCTGATAATGATTGTCCTTGCAGTCAAACATATGCGCAGTGGAACTCTAGAGTCATATCTCGTTAACAATCGAAATACAGGTTTGACTCTTCTGGTTTTTACGACGATAGCAACTTTTGTTGGCGGAGGAACCTCTATTGGTCTTATTTCGATGGGTTATCAGGCAGGTTTTGCTGCTACAGGAGTAGGTATTGCATATTTCCTTGGTTTTTTTCTGGTTGCTAAGTTCGCTCCGCGAATTCATGAAGCGGGTGTAAGGTTTAATATTCTTTCTTTTCCTCAATACCTCAACCAGTCTTATGGGGTTGGGCCAAACTCTGGATTTTCTCGTTGGTTTTCATCGGTAGTGGCCGGGGTAAATATCTTTATTTTCTTTTTTCTATTGTCAGCCCAATTTGTGGGAATGGCGTCATTGCTGAAGTATGCCTTTGCTCTGGGATATGTCACTGCATCTGTAATATCAAGTATAATAGTTATTTTTTATACTGCCATGGCCGGATTGGCCGGTGTGATCATTACTGATATGATCCAGTTCATTGTCATTGTACTGATGATTATTGTAATTTTTATTCCTGGTATATGGGCTGATACTAACGGATTGGAAGCATTAAGTCAGCTTCCGGGAGAGATGCTTAATGGTACAATGTATGGATGGGCTTTCCTCCTCGGTTTACCCCTTTTTATTGCTCCATCAGTGCTGGTTAGAATGGATATTTGGCAACGCTTGCTGGCAGCCAGGTCAGCCAAAGTTGCCCGCTCGACGGCATTATGGTCAGGCTTCGGCATGCTCCCTTTTTATTTATTGTTCCCGTTGGTTGGTATGGCGATGAGGGTTCAGTATGGTGACTCACTGGCTCCTGATGATACAACTTTTCTTTTTTTAACTCGTCATTCTTCGCATGGCCTTCTTGCTTTTTCTGTCGTAGGCCTGATGTCGGCGCTTATGTCCTCGGGGGACAGTTTTCTGAATATTATCTCGATTTCAGCGCTTAATGACCTTAAAGGATGGAGAGGAAGAGAAATGACCCGACAAAGCTTTTTTAGCTTGCTTAGAATTGCTACAGTTTTATTTGGAATACTGGCACTGATATTGGCATTACTGGTTCCCGATATAGTAAACCTCATGGTAGTCGGGTTGGGTACAATTTCGATTTTTGTTCCTATTGCCCTGCTCGCACTTATAGACAACAAACCGACCAGGTATCGGAAGAGTGCCCTGGCAAGTATTCTTTCAGGATTCGCCATTAATATTCTTTTTTTTGTCCTGGGTGTTATTCATCCATTGCAGTTTGAAGCCAAATCTTCATTTGTCCCTGCATTTTGTGTAGCTGCTTTAGTTTTGATATTTGGAATCGTATTTACCCGGTTGAAATGCTGGAAATCCGCCGGTGAAATATAATATAGTAACTTATTTAATTATTTTCGTATAACCCGTTTTGATGTACAGAAAATACAATCATAAACATTTGATCCAATCGTCATGATGAGCTCCAAATTTCTCAAAGCTTCACTCAATGCCAAATTGATGGGGGCTGTTATAAGTACTACTGTGCTTGTTTTTGGAATCGTTTTGTTTTACGTGGGGAGTACCAACCGGCATAGGGCTATTGATGCTGCACACTCTTTGGTTGATTCAAAAGCCCGGGAGTTCTCCAACCAGACTGCCAATACTTTGAACGAATATATGACGGCTGCCCGTACATTGGCACAGAATTTTTCCCAGTTTAAAGTCATTCCTGAAAATGAACGCCGATCAGTTTTTATGGCAATGATGAAAAAGACGATGGAAGATAATTCCTCCTTTCTCTCTGTGTGGACGTTATGGGATACAGCCACTATCGATAATCTTGATAAGCGTTTTGCCCGCCGCGATGGCAGTACTCGTCTGGGAAATTTCGCTGTAACTTTTTATCGCGAAGGAAATAGTATTCTGTTAGAAAAATGGGATCCAAACGCTATCCTATTTCAAAATGATTATTATACTATCCCCAAAAAGTCACTTAGAGAAACCGTTATTGCCCCCTACAGTTATAGTTTTACTGGTCGACCTGAAGATGCTATCCTCCAAACAAGTATGGTAATTCCAATATTGGTTGATGGTAAGTTTCAGGGAGTTATTGGAATCGATGCAAGTCTTGACAGATTTCGCACCGATTTTGGCGAAAATAAAAGTATTGAAAATGGGTTCGCATTTCTTGTTGCAAATAATGGTTGTTTAGTCTCTTTTCCACAAGAGAACCTGATAGGGAAAAATATTACAACGATTGATTCTGTCATTATTAACAGGTTAGGTTTCCCTGAATCAATAATGAAAGGGATGCATCTCTCGTTGACATTTGACGACCCGTTTACAGGTGGAGAAGCATATATTAGTTTTGTCCCGGTAAGTATTGGTTCTTCTCCCAAACCCTGGTCTATTGGTGTTCTTGTTCCTGTAGAAATAATAACAGCCAGAGCGAATGCTGATTTAGCGAGAACAATGATGGTTGGATTATTTGGAATCATACTTCTGTCTATTGTCATAGCTCTGGTAGCCCGTTACATTACCCGGCCGCTGGTGCAGTCTACTTCTGTTCTTAATGATCTTGCCGCTGGAGTGGTTGATCGTGAGCATCCTTTAATTATTAAAAGTGAAGATGAATTAGGTATGATGGCCTCAGCACTCAATAAACTCTCGGCCAGCCTTGCTTCTGCTGCGCAGTTTGCCAGTGCTGTTGGTGAAGGTGATGACCATGCTTCTTATACTTTACTTAGCAAGAAAGATTTGCTCGGGAACGCGCTTATCCGTATGCGAGATAATCTTACAGAATTGAACAGGATAAAGAGGGAGAATATTTGGTTGCAAACCAGTGTTGTGAAAATTAACGATACCCTCAGAGGGGAAAAAACACTTGAACAACTGGGCAGTGATATTTTATCAGAGATGGCTCAGATTGTTGGTTTTCAGGCTGCTGCATTCTATTTGTGCCGTGATAACAATCTACTTACACTGACGAGTAGTTATGCCTTTACTCACCGTAAATCTGATGTCTCGTCTTTCGCTTTTGGTGAAGGGCTGATTGGACAGGCTGCTCTTGAAAAGAAAATGATTTGCTTTGAGAATGCTCCATCAGATTTTATCTTAATTCGTTCCGGCATGGGTGAAGCCGACAAGCAACATATTATCGTATTACCACTCGTTCACGAAAAAGCAGTTGCCGGAGTAATTGAGATGGCTTCAACAGTTGCCTTCTCACCAGAGAAGCTTAAATTGCTTGAAGCAATTTCTGAAGGAATGGCGATTTCAATCCAAGGCATAAGGGTTAAATGGGAAATGAAACAGCTTCTGCTTCAGACACAGGAACAAGCTGAGGAATTACGTGTACAACAGGAGGAACTTCGTGAAGCCAATGAAGAGTTGGAAGAACAGGCCCAGGCCCTGAAAGAATCGGAGCAACACCTGCAATCACAACAGGAAGAGCTTCGCGTGACCAACGAAGAGTTGGAAGAAAAAACCCATATGCTCGAACAACAGAAGGCAGGAATTGCAAACAAAAACCTGGAACTTCAGAAAGCAAAAGAAGAAATTGAACGAAAAGCAGCTGAAGTTGAACGTGCCAGTAAGTATAAATCGGAATTTCTTGCCAATATGTCGCATGAACTCAGGACTCCTCTCAACAGTTTGTTAATTCTTTCCAGGAGCCTGGCTGATAACAAAAAAGGAAACCTTAAGAACGATCAGGTTGAAGCCGCTGAAATAATTAACCATAGCGGGAATGAGTTGCTTAGTCTGATTAACGATATCCTTGATCTGTCAAAGATAGAAGCTGGCCGGATGGATGTGAACTACGAACAATTGGTTGTGTCCGATTTGCTTCACTATGTACGCAGATCGTTTGCTCACCAGATTGAAGCCCGAAGCCTGAGCCTTGACCTTCACCTTGCTGAAGACGTTCCTGATACAATTGTTACTGATCGTCAACGGGTGGAACAAATTCTGAAAAATCTGATGTCGAATGCTTTGAAATTTACAGCCAAAGGTGGTATCCAATTTAGTATCGATTTAGTCTTACCTTCTGACTTGCTACATCCTGAGAAATTCAGAAATTCAGGTACAATCAGGATAAGTGTCCGAGATACTGGAATAGGAATTTCATCAGATAAACAGCAGGAGATTTTTGAAGCTTTTAAACAGGCTGACGGGAGTACATCCCGCAAGTATGGTGGTACAGGTTTGGGTTTATCTATCTCACGTGAACTGGCTCGTTTGCTAGGGGGGGAGATCGGGCTTGAGAGTGTTCCCGGGGAGGGCTCGTGCTTTATGCTTTATCTTCCGATTGATGGCCAGAGAGAAGGCATCAACAGAAAAACCGAAAGCATCGTGAGTACCTCTAATCCTTCTTCTGATGAACATTCAACCACTCCCGGCCAATATAAGCAGGCAATGAATCCACTGGCCCCGGATGTTGAGATGCCCAAACCGGCACATTTACCTGATAAACCTATCGAACGTATTCCGGACGACAGAGAATCGACAACTGAAGCGGATAAACAGATTCTTATCGTTGAAGACGATGTAAATTTTGCTCGCGTCCTTTCAGGTGAAGCCAAAAATAAGGGATTCAAAGTCTTGGCTGCACCGACAGGAGAGGAGGGTATCGAGCTCGCGGTTCAATACCAGCCTGCCGCCATAATTCTTGATATTAATCTGCCAGGGATTGATGGCTGGGCAGTACTTGATGAGCTAAAGCAAAACCCTGCCACCCGCCACATTCCTGTTCATATGATGTCTGCTTACGAGGAAACAATTGATGCTTTCCGCAAAGGTGCCATCGGTTATCTGACAAAACCTGCTCAGCCAGAAGCTTTGGAAAAAGCGTTCGACAGGTTGGGTAGTTTTATTAATCGTAAGATAAAAGACCTTTTACTTGTAGAAGATGATGCCAACCTCCAGAAAAGCATTCGTACAGTGATCGGCGATCAGGGTGTTGCAATTATGGCTGTTTCGACAGGAAAAGATGCCATTGAACATATTAAAAGTGGCCATTATGACTGTATGATTCTTGATCTCGGTTTACCTGATATGACAGGATTTGAGCTGTTAAAGCAATTGCGGAGGGATCCCTCGGTAGAAATACCACCTGTAATTGTTTATACGGGTAGGGAACTTACCCGCGAAGAGAATGCTGAACTTCACAATTATACAGAGTCAATTATAATCAAAGGTGTGAAATCGGAAGAACGTTTACTTGATGAGACTGCACTGTTTCTTCATCGCGTTGTAAGTGAACTCCCCTCTGACCAGCAACAAATAATATCTTATCTGCATGATAAAGACAGTATCTTCAGAGATAAAAAGGTGCTGATTGTCGATGACGATATGCGTAATGTAATTGCCCTGACCCGTGTATTAGAAGATAAAGGACTAGATATTAAGGCAGCTGATAACGGGCGAAACGCTATCCAGATGCTCGATAACCATCCTGATACCAATCTTGTGCTCATGGATATTATGATGCCCGAAATGGATGGTTATGAAGCCATCAGTAAAATACGAGATGACAAACGGTTTCGAAACCTTCCAATCATCGCTCTTACAGCCAAAGCAATGAAAGAAGATCGTGCCAAATGCATCAACGCTGGTGCCAACGACTATATCTCCAAACCGGTAAATGTTGAGAAATTAATCTCTCTGATGCGGGTCTGGTTGTTTAATTAGAATAATTATGAACCAAAAACCTCAGATACTTATCGTCGATGATAAGCTTGAGAATCTCGTTTCTCTTGAGACAGTTCTTGATGGCTTTGATGTAACTTTTGTTAGAGGGCTTTCTGGTAACGAGGCTCTGGTTAAGGTTCTTAACCACGATTTCGCCCTCGCCATTATTGACATTCAGATGCCCGGCATGGACGGTTTTGAAACAGTACAACTGATGCGGCAAACCAGGCAGGCCCAGTTCCTTCCTGTAATATTTGTCTCCGCGATCTACAAGGAAGATTTTCATGTGGTAAAGGGAATTGAAAGCGGTGCCGTTGATTTTATTAGTAAACCAATAGATCCAAGAATTTTACGGGGAAAAGTCAAGGTGTTTCTTGAACTCTATAATCAGAAGCAGGAGCTTTCTAAGTTGCTTCGCGAAAAGGAGAGTATGAATGAAGAACTTTTACAGGCCAAAGACACCGCTGAAGCTGCCACACGTGCCAAATCTTTGTTTCTTGCAAACATGAGTCACGAAATAAGAACTCCGATGAATGGTATCATTGGTATGTCTGAATTATTAGCTCAAACAGATCTTGACGATGAACAGCGCGACTACCTGAGCACTATTCTGATTTCAGGTAAGAACCTGCTTTCTATCATTAACGATATACTCGACTTTTCCAAGATTGAATCAAAACAAATAGATCTTGAATGTATCGCGTTTAATTTACGGAATGAATTAAAGGAAGTTTTCAAATTACTTCAGGTAAATGCACAGAATAATAATGCTCAATTGAAGTATTTTGTTGATCCGGATATTCCCGAGGTCATTGTTGGGGATCCATACCGACTAAAGCAAATTATCGTGAATCTGCTGAATAACGCGATCAAATTTTCTCCTAAAGGACTGGTGCAGGTATGCGTCAAACAGAATCAGGATAGCGAAAATGCGTTGAAATTGCTATTCGAAGTAATTGATAACGGAATCGGAATTTCTACTGAGCAACAGGATCGACTTTTCAAATCTTTTTCTCAGGCCGATGCCTCTACGACCCGCAGATTTGGCGGTACAGGTCTGGGTCTTGCTATTTGTAAAAGCCTATGTGAAATGATGGATGGTCAGATCGGCGTCAATAGTATGCTTGGGAAAGGATCAACTTTTTGGTTTACTGCTACATTTGAGAAAATAGAGCCTTCTCCTCCCGAGCCGGGTTCCAATATAGTTGCCGAACCTTCAGGCCCTTTGCCAGGGCTTAGCATTCTGCTGGCTGAGGATAATCCAATTAACCAAAAGGTTGCGCTTATCAATCTTAATAAATCGGGTCATTCTGTCGAAGTGGCCTCTAACGGAATAGAAGCATTAAATCTCTTCAGGAAAAAATCTTACGATTTGATTTTAATGGATGTGCAAATGCCCGAAATGGACGGTATACAGTCTACTATTAAAATCAGAGAAGACGAAAAGAGGCTGGGGACACATATTCCAATCATTGCAATGACTGCCAACACGCTTGATAATGATCGTGACACCTGTATTGAGGCTGGTATGGATTATTTTATCACTAAACCATTCAAGGCAGAACAATTGAACGATGTGATTAATCGTGCCGTTAAACGATAATTTTCAAACAATCTGAATAACATTTTCAATATGCGACAAATGTATCGCTGGCCAGGTAAAACAATATTGATTGCGGAAGATGCCGAAACAAGTGTCCAGTATTTTTCTGCAGCCCTTTCGCACTCGGAGCTTACTATTCTCTGGGCAGGAAATGGATTTGAAGCTGTGGAACTTTATAAAAAAAATCCGCAAACTGACCTTATCCTGATGGATCTAGATATGCCTGGAATGGATGGTCTGGATGCTACCAGGACTATCCGGTCAATTTCAAAAACCATCCCGATAGTCGCTCAGACTGCTCATGTATTACTTGCCGACACGATTGCCGGTACAGAGGCAGGTTGTGACGATTTTATTACAAAACCGATTTCCCTGGCTGTTTTGTTTTCAACTATTGATCAATATCTTACCGTAGATGGAAAAAAAGGATGAAAAACTGGAATTTTCAGTTTTCTCCGATCGAAGCTTCATGTTGGAGGCCTTAAAGGAGGCACGCAAAGCTTTCGAAGCTGATGAAGTGCCTGTTGGTTGTGTTATTGTTTTCAAAAACCGGATAATTGCCCGGGCTCATAATCTTACAGAACGGTTGAAGGATCCTACTGCTCATGCAGAAATGCTTGCTATTACAGCTGCTGCAAATGCACTTGGGGGAAAATACCTGACTGATTGTACCCTGTTTGTTTCACTTGAACCTTGCGTAATGTGTGCCGGTGCACTGGCATGGGCCCAGGTCGGTAGGATTGTTTATGGTGCTTCGGATGTGAAAAGGGGCTTTACTGTTTTTGCCCCGCTGGCAATGCATCCTCACACTAGTATTGAATCTGGCCTGGAGGCCGAAGAAGCCTCCCGGTTGATTAAAGATTTTTTTGCCAGGAAGAGATAGTCAGGACTTTACAGACTATTCTTCACCATGAATTTTTTCTCTACGGTTCTCTCTTGTAAAGTGGATGTATTCATGTAATGTATCCTCTCTTTACATTATTATTTGATAAATAGTCATGTCTATAGATGGCTAAAGGTACCCCGACGATACAAAAGTTTTCAATAAATTCATTTTTGAAAGGTTTTCATCTTGTTGAAAGTGGGTCTGACAGAGTTTTTATTACAGGCTGTTTAATACCCATGCAGATGATAATGAATCGCAGTATGCCTGGTTACAGATTCTTTTGAGAAGTTAGTAATTCAACAGGCTCAACCGATATTTTCGCCACCGAAACAAATCAACTAACAGAAAGTGCTGATAAATAGTCTGCCAGTTCAAAATGACCGGCATCGGCTATCCTGTGCTTTCATCAATCCATTACCATGAATGACCTCAAAAAGAATGACTGGAGCTCATAAGCTGATACCTTGAATAACAGATATTAAATATATAGTCGCTTCGTTGTCGCTTCGTTGTCGCTTCGAAGCTCGACCGTATAATTACGAAAGGAAGATGGAGCTATATCGAAAGCAAAATATCTTTGAAAATACTTCCATCCCTTCCCGATTAATCAGGTTTACTGCAATAAGTAGTAGAAGACTTAGAATAACAATCTGCTGAAAGCACTCTTTTTCTATCTAAACCCTATATAAAATATGGCTACAGTTGCTTGTACCTGTTGTTACTACATTATATTAGGAGGGTGCCAGAACACCATGAAGACTTTTGTTACCACAATACTGGTTAAGAAGATAGCCTGGTTTTTCGCCGCTTCATTTATAGTAAACTTCTTATAGCAATCATAACCAGATAATAAAGAGGAGGTAATCCATAAGCATAAAAAAAGCCCGACAGAAAGTGTCAGGCTATATTTACACGATATCAAAAATACTATTGCTCCGTGGAGGAAGTAGTTGCACGTGCGGAAGCCATTGTAGTTAACTCCTTATCGATGTGGAAGAGCCCACCCGATTGACCATCTCCGGCAAGGTTAAGTTTATCTAGAATTCCACGCATGGTGCTTTCTTCTTCAATTTGTTCATTAATGAACCATTGGAGAAAATTTCCGGTGGTAAAATCTTTTTCATCAAAACTTACTCCGTATAACTCATTGATAGAGGCTGTGATATATTCCTCATGCTTCATTACCTGCTCAAATACGTCTTTTAATGATTTGTATTCAGGTTTTGGCATATCGAGTGCCGACATGATGGCATGACCGCTACGGTCGTTGAGGTAATGGACAAACTTGAGCATATGCATACGTTCTTCCTCAGCCTGGGCATAGAGGAAAGCAGCAGCGCCAGGAAATCCAGTCACTTCACACCAGGATGCCATGGCAAGATAGAGCCTTGAACTGTGTTCTTCGCGTTTTATCTGTTCATTTACAGCAGCTTCTACTCGTTTGTTAATCATAGCTAGTTAATATTAATTTATTTATTATTAGCATGGTCGGGTTTGTACTGAAGGTTGAAATTACCCTTTCTGTGCTTCTGCACCACCGACAATTTCAATGATTTCGTTTGTAATAGCACTCTGACGTGCCTTGTTGTATGACAGTTTTAGCTGTTTGATCAATTCACCGGCATTATCGGTGGCCTGGTGCATGGCGGTCATTCTGGCCCCTTGTTCTGAGGCGAAAGAGTCGATAAAAGCCTTATAAACCTGAAGGGTAAGTGCTTTGGGAATGATCTCGTCAAGGATCTCCTTTTTCCCGGGTTCAAAAATATAATCAGCATGTGTATTGGAAGCCGTACTAGCGGCTTCAGGAACAGGCAGCGGGAGTAACTGTTCTGTAACAAGTAGTTGAACTGCTGCATTTTTGAACTGGTTGTACACCATTACAATCTGATCATACTCTCCTTTAGCATAAAAGTCCATTAATCTACCAGCGAGGGGAGCTATTTTCGCGAACGACATCTTCTCAAACAACTCATCATGGCGTTCCACAACAGGGTATCCACGCCTGATGAAGAAGTCGGTCGCGTGTTTTCCTGCGCTCAGAATACTAAGATTTCCCTGTTCATAGTAGCTGGCGAAATTGGTTTCCACCAGGTTTTTTACGGCCTTAATCACGTTGGAGTTAAATGCACCACATAGACCACGGTTTGATGCAAGCACTACGATAAGTACTTTTTTGACAGGCTTGGGAGTTATGAAAGGGTTTTCGGCCTGTTCGCCCAGATTTTGCTGCAGATTTTGCAAAATACCAGTCATCTTAACTGCATATGGCCTTAAAGCAATAATGGCCTGCTGGGCTCTACGCAGTTTTGAGGCCGCAACCATTTTCATGGCGCTGGTAATCTGTTGGGTCGATTTCACCGACTCTATGCGCAGGCGAACCTCTTTTAAATTGGGCATTGGTCAGTGGGGTTTATTTTTCGTATTTGCGGGATACCTCTTTGGCAAGTTCTTCAAGACGGTTAATTACTTCATCTGTGAGTTGACCCGCTTTAAGAGTTTTTAATGCTTCGGGTGAATGAACTTCCAACTGGTGCAGGAATTCAAGTTCGAAATCATGAATTCTGTTAACTGGTACCTTGAGCAGAAGACCACGTGTTCCGCAGAAAAGAATAGCAATTTGCTTCTCAACAGTCATGGGGCTGAATTGACCCTGTTTGAGGATTTCAACATTGCGCTTCCCTTTGTCAAGAACAGCCATGGTAGCAGCATCGAGATCGGAACCAAACTTGGCGAAGGCTTCCAGTTCACGATATTGAGCCTGATCAATTTTAAGGGTGCCGGCTACTTTCTTCATTGATTTGATCTGTGCATTACCCCCAACACGCGAAACAGAAATGCCAACGTTGATTGCCGGCCTTACTCCTGAATTAAAGAGATTAGATTCTAGGAAAATCTGTCCATCTGTTATAGAAATCACGTTTGTAGGGATATATGCAGAAACGTCACCAGCCTGAGTTTCAATTATAGGTAAGGCAGTAAGCGAGCCTCCTCCTTTAACTATTGGCTTGATAGAATCCGGTAAATCGTTCATATTGGCCGCGATATCATCAGAATCAATAATCTTTGCAGCACGTTCAAGCAACCGACTATGCAAGTAAAAGACGTCGCCCGGATATGCTTCACGTCCTGGTGGGCGACGAAGGAGTAATGAAACTTCCCTATAAGCAACTGCTTGTTTTGACAGGTCATCATAGATTACAAGGGCTGGACGTCCTGAATCGCGGAAATATTCCCCTATAGCTGCACCTGCAAAAGGAGCGTAAAATTGCATAGCAGCAGGGTCAGACGCTGTAGCCATTACAATGGTTGTATAGGCTAAGGCGCCATGCTCTTCTAAGGTTCTCATCACATTAGCTACTGTGGAGCCTTTCTGACCGATAGCAACATATATACAATAAACGGGTTCACCTTTTTCGTAGAATTCACGTTGATTGATTATTGTATCGATAGCTATAGCAGATTTTCCTGTCTGTCGGTCTCCAATAATTAATTCACGTTGTCCACGTCCAATAGGGATCATGGCATCTATCGCCTTAATACCGGTTTGGAGAGGTTCATTTACTGGACGGCGAAAAATGACACCAGGTGCTTTTCGTTCGAGAGGCATCTCGTAGAGTTGCCCTTTGAGAGCCCCTTTTCCGTCAACGGGATTGCCAAGAGTATCAACAACCCTGCCAAGTAAACCCTCTCCAACTTTAAGGGAGGCGATACGACCTGTTCTCTTTACGGTATCACCCTCTTTGATTTGGGTTGATTCACCTAGAAGCACAGCTCCTACATTGTCTTCTTCAAGATTGAGAACGATTGCCATCAGGTTCTCTTTCTCAAATTCTATGAGTTCGCCCGACTGGGCATTAGTCAATCCGTAGATACGGGCAATGCCATCACCTATCTGCAACACCACACCCACTTCTTCCAGTTCAGACTGGCTTTTATGGCCGGCTAACTGTTGCCTGAGAATGGCCGATACTTCTGCAGGTTTAATTTCTGCCATTATATATCAATTTTTAAAATTGTCTGACGTATAGATTTTCCTGAAATTCTTTTCGAAGTTCTTTCACCTGACGCAACAGGGATGCGTCATAACGTTGGTCGTTCCAGTCGAGGATAAAACCGCCTACCAGGCCAGGATTAACGACCTCCTGAAGTTCTAATTTGTTGCCTAGTGTTTCTTTTAATTGTTCCAACAATTGATCACGGTTTCCTTTACTTAAAGGAACAGCGGAAGTAACACGAACAACAACAATACCCATAAATTCATTGTAGAGAACACCAACCTGTTCGGCAACCAGTTCAAGATACTGTTCACGTTCGTGTCTGGTAAGCAGTGTCATAAACCGAATGCTAAGATCCTGCATATGGTCTGAAAACAACGAATTTAAAACATTGATCTTTTTATACGCCGGAATCACTGGACTGTTAAGCATTGTTCTGAAGTCGCTGTGTTGCTTAATAACAGTAATCAATTGGTTAAAGTCTTCTGCAACTTTTTTCGTAAGGTTGAGTTCCCGGGCAACAGAAAATAGCGCCAAAGCATACCGGCGGGCCAGTTGGTTTTCTTTCATTGTTTGAAGATTTTCAACTGTTAATTGATTTTTATCTCATTGATAAGCTTTTGAACCAGGACATCCTGTTTTTCTGCAGATGTGAGTCGTTCGCGAATGAGCCTTTCTGCTACTTCGATGCTTAGTGTGGCAATTTCGTTTTTTAGCTCGGTAATCGCCGACATCTTTTCATTTTTAATTGCTTCCTGAGCAGACTCAATCAAACGGTTATATTCACGACCTGCTTTTTCACGGGCCTCTTCTATCAGTTTCTCTCTGATTTGCCGGGCATCTTTCAGGATGGCATCACGCTCTTCTTTAGCCTGATTGAGCAACTCAACGTTATGCGCCTGCAATTGCTTCATCTCGTCGCGTGCTTTATCGGCTTCATGAAGTGCCTCCTCGATGGATTTTTCACGTTCTTTAAGCATTGACATGATAGGCTTCCAAGCAAACTTTGTTAAAACGAAAAGCAACAGACCAAACGAAAGGGTCATCCAGAATATCAGACCAATTCCCGGGGTTACTAATTCCATATACCAAATTATTTTTAAGGTTTAATTTCGATAAATTGAGGGGCTCTGTCCGATAACCAACCGTTATCCGACAGAGTCCCCGACTGGCTTGTGAATCAGATGAACAATATAAGCAAACACACCACAATAGCAAAGAAGGCAACACCTTCAATGAGTGCGGCGGCTACAATCATATTCGTTCTGATGTCGCCGGTAGCTTCAGGCTGGCGTGCAATCGACTCAAGGGCGCGGGCGCCGATGTTGCCGATACCAAGGGCAGCACCTAAAACTGAAATACCAGCTCCAATCGCTGCTCCAAATTTTGCGTAGGGAGTCAGATCAGCGGCAGCCTGTAATAATACGGATAATAGTGACATATAAACTTGAATTTAAAATGGTTATACAATTATTAATTATTGAACGCTATCCGTGATGTTCTTCTGTTGCCATCCCGAAGTATATCGCCGATAACAGTGTGAATACATAAGCCTGAATGAGAGCTACCAGACATTCAAGCAAACCCATGAAGATGGCAAAAACAACAGAAACAACTGAAACGCCATAGCCAGTAAACGGGTTCATGTTACCGAAAATAAAAATAAGACTCATGAAGCCAAGAATGATGATATGACCTGCTGTAATATTTGCAAACAGACGAACCATCAATACAAAAGGCTTAGTAAATACACCAACGAGTTCAACAATCGGCATCAGCGGAACAGGAAGTTTCAGCCACCAGGGGACTCCTGGTGCATTAAATATATGTTTCCAATAGGCTTTATTTCCAGATATAGTGGTGATAGCAAAAGTGAAAAGTGCCAATACTGCTGTTACGCTGATATTGCCTGTTACATTAGCTCCCCCGGGGAAAAATGGAATCAGTCCCAAGAGGTTATTCAGAAAAATAAAGAAAAAGATCGTAAGCAGATATGGTGTAAATCTTTCGTAATGGTGACCAATGGATGCTTTGGCAATATCATCACGGATAAAAATAATTAGAGGTTCAAAAAGGGATTGAATCCCTTTCGGGGCGTGACCACGGGTTCGCTTGTAGTTTTTGGCGATAATAATAAACAGAATAGCGATGAGCAGAGAGCTCATGAATACGGAAAGGACGTTTTTAGTGATTGAGAAATCAAGGGGCAGGATGGGGTTGATAACTTCTTTCCCATCTGAACCATTTATAACATTGACTACCTTGCCCTTATATGGCCCTTCACTCATTAGTCTGAATCCTCTATAAGCATCATTACCATGGTGGAAATTAGAACTGCTGAAGGAATATAATTGGCCGTTGTGCCAAAGTATGATCGGTAGGGGTATAGTGATGTGAGTATGACCAACAACAGCAATATGCCATTCATGGGCATCGACTACATGGTCGACAATCATTTCACCTGCAGCGAAGGCTTCCTGTTCTGAGGAAAGGTGGTTCTGTTGAAGCGCTGGTTCTCCCTGAACAACAGTTGATATCATAATTCCGGCCAACAATAAAGCTCGGTAGGGCACAAGTTGGGACAGGGCTTGTTTTAAAGTTCTTTTCATGATAATGAATCTCAGTTTTGGAGCTGATAATCGTATGCAAGATTACTAAAAATAAAGGAAACCCCGAAGTGTTCAGGTTCAATTTTTTTACTTACCCGATTGCAATCGTGTGCTTCACGAACAACAACATATTGCAAAAGTTCAAGAGTCAGCTAATTTCGTGAGATATCTCAAACTGATGCAAGGTATAGCATGTTTGTTTTTCCTTTTGCGCTTAGAGGAAAACTAGCAAGGTGGATGACGACATCGCCCTTATCAAGCCACCTGTTACGGGAAAGAGCCAGACGCATCATTTCCGTGTAATCAACTGTTTTGGAGGGTTTAGGAAGGAAGAAAGCTTCAACCCCCCAAAGAAGTTTCAGCCTGGATGTTAGCCATGGATTATCAGTAAAGATAAAAATTCTTGCTTTAGGTCTGTGAGCTGATAGTCTGAAGGCTGTATAACCGGTATGTGTGTAGGCTGTAATTGCTTTCGCATTAGTTTCAGTTGCCAGTTGAGTTGCATTTTGAATGAGGGTATCCGTGATGAATCTTTCGGTTGTCCCCGGGTAAGCTTCTCTGTTGTTTTGGTTTACCTCACCCGATAATTCTATTCGGTTGATAACCCGTTGCATGGTTTCAACTGATTCTATTGGATGAAGGCCTGTTGCTGTTTCGCCACTTAGCATCAAGGTATCAGCACCATCTAGAACCGAGTTTGCTATATCATTGACTTCAGCCCTCGTAGGCTGCAGGCTGGCCATCATCCCTTCGAGCATTTGTGTAGCTACTATGACTGGTTTGGCAGCCGAAATACATTTTCTTACAATTTCTTTCTGGATAACAGGAAGGCGCTCAAAAGGGACTTCAACACCAAGGTCACCTCTCGCAATCATTATGGCATCGGAAACCTTCAGAATTTCGTCAAAATTGTCTACTGCTTCGGGTTTTTCAATTTTGGCAATAATTCCGGGTTGATTCATGTTGCCAGATTGTTGAATAAGTACTCTTACTTCTTCAATGTCATTGGGAGAACGGACGAAAGAAAGAGCAAGCCAATCAATCTCGAGTTCAATGGCAAGCTTAATATTTTCTTTATCATTTTCTGTGAGTGCAGGAACATTTAGTTGAGTCTCCGGGAAATTGACTCCTTTCCGTGATGTCAGCAGTCCTCCGGAAATTACTTTCGCAATGAGCTTGTCCGCTCCTTCTGAACCTGTGATTTGAAGAGCTATTTTCCCATCGTCAATAAGAATACGCTCTCCGATTCTGGTATCATTTATTAATCCATGATAATTTATATATACAAGATCTTCATTGCATTGGCACGGATTGTTGGTAAGGACTATGTCATGATTTGAATGTAAGATAACACCAGAGGAAGGTGTCTCGCCTGTTCTGATTTTAGGTCCCTGAAGGTCAAAAAGTAACGCTGGCATACGGCCAGAACGTTTCCCTGCCATACGCGCATTTGTAACCCTGGAACGCCATTCTGGAGGACCCTGATGGGAAAGGTTAATACGGAAGACATCTACCCCGGCGTGGATCATATCAGCCATGGTTTCAATGGCTTCACATGCCGGACCCAATGTGGCAATGATTTTCGTTTTCATGGGTTTATGGATTTGGAGGATAGGTTGTCGCGGTTCCGGTCGATTATTGTTTCTGTTCTGGGCAGAGATGGTCTTGATTGACGAGAGAGTTCCATTAAATAGATTTCGAGGTCATATATAATGCTTGTAATTCTGTCAGTTGTTCTTTTACGTCTGGAGTCAATCTGCTTATCGTTTGAATGAATGAAGAGGGAGTAATCATCAGCCAGAAATACATCTTCAATGGTACCGCAGTTTGTCAGGATATTATTAAAAGTGTCTATTCGATGTGCACCTTTGTCGATAAGGAGATGTGGTTCAGCCATCCATTGGGTAAGGCGAGCGTTCCCGGTGAAGTAATACTCAGTGTATTCATCAGGATGGTAAGCAAAGAGAAAAAACCATTGAATTTCATTAAGGTAGTGTACTTGAAAAGTACCCAGACGTCTTAAATCCCAATGCAGAAGCCGGTTAATTCTGTAAACGAGTCTATAATCCGGCAAAGGGGTGGTGATACCAATCAGACGATAATCGTCGGAAGGATCAAAGCTGAGCCGGATTTTTCGTGAAGTCATCTACTTAATTGTTTATACATCAATCAGAATATCTCGGACACAATATCATTCACCAGATATGCCAAAGATAGTAATCGTTGGCTATCTGTACAATAAGAAATTGGAAAGAGAGTAGTTTCAGAAGAGTATTAGTTGTTTTCTTCAGGATGGATCGACAGTTGTCAAAAGGTTTTCCTCTCGTAATCGTGTGAGAGCTTTTTCTGAAGCTTGCTGTTCAGCTCCTTTGATCGAAAAATCCTGTCCCCGTCCGAAGACTTCACTATCAATGAGAGCATCAACAAGGTATAGTCTGTTATGGTTGGTTCCTGTTTCACCTGTTGTGTGAAAAGTAACATTTCGTTTTTCTCTTTGACCCCATTCAATCAACTTACTCTTGAAGTTAAAGTCAGTGCTCATAAGAGTTTCCATGTCAAAATAGACATTAATAATGCGTTGAATGATAATCTGACGAGTAAAGTTGTATCCCTTATCAAGGTAAAGAGCCCCTATAAATGCTTCAAAAGCGTCTCCGTTTATGGATCGCCATGTACTATGAAGTTCTGATCCGGCAGTAATGAAATTGTTAAGCCCTAGTTTTAAACACAGCTTATTCAGTTGAGACCTACTGACAACCTTCGATCGCATTTCGGTGAGGAATCCTTCATCGCGAAGGGGAAATTTCTTAAACATGTAATCTGCCACTACAGCATCAAGGATAGCATCTCCAAGGAACTCAAGTCTTTCGTTGCTGATTCGGCTTCCTCCTATTATTTCAGTAGCTGCTGAACGATGCCGGAATGCCAGTTTATACAAAAAAATATTTTCGGGATAGAACCCGAAAATATTTTTAAGTGTTCTGTACATTTCCCTGTCGCTTGAAAAACGTATCCGAATTTCTTTCAGCAGGTTAAACATTCAATAATTTATACCTTAAACTTTTTAAAAGCAATCGAAGTATTATGTCCTCCAAAGCCAAATGTATTGCTCAGAGCAACATTTACGACTCGTTCTTGGGCTTTATTTGCTGTAAGGTTCAACTTCTCATCAATTTCCGGATCCCGGTTGAAGAGGTTGATAGTTGGCGGGACAATGTCATTCTGAATAGAAAGTACTGTTGCAATGGCTTCAACTGCACCAGTAGCCCCCAATAAGTGACCAGTCATTGATTTGGTCGCATTGATGTTGAGGGAATAAGCATGTTCTCCGAACAGCAGTTGAATTGCCTTGATTTCAGCAAGATCACCCTGAGGAGTCGAGGTGCCATGAGTATTTACATGATCAATATCGGTCAGCTTAAGCCCGGCATCTTCAACAGCTAAACGCATTGCATTTGCTGCACCAATTCCATCAGGATGAGGAGAAGTCATATGGTAAGCATCTGCTGAAAGACCAGCACCAACAACTTCACAATATATCTTGGCTCCGCGAGCCAGAGCATGCTCCAGTTCCTCGAACACAAGAGCACCACCACCTTCACCGATCACAAAACCATCACGGTCCTGATCGAAAGGACGAGAAGCAGTAGCGGGATCATCATTACGGGTCGAAATGGCATGAAGGGCATTAAAGCCCCCGACACCAGCTTCATTTACAGCAGCTTCTGAGCCTCCAGAGATGAATACATCAGCTTTCCCCAGTCGAATGTAGTTAAATGCATCAGCCAGAGCGTTAGCTGATGATGCACAAGCCGATACGGTGGCAAAATTTGGGCCACGAAAACCATATTTAATTGATATATGGCCGGCTGTGATATCTGCAATCATTTTGGGGATAAAAAACGGGCTGAATCTTGGAGTCCCATCACCTTTGGCGAAACTGGATACTTCATCCAGAAAAGTAACCAAGCCTCCTATCCCGGAAGCCCAAATAACACCGACGCGATCCAGGTCTATCTTTTCCAGATCAATGTTACTATCATTTACGGCTTCCTCTGCTGCAGCAATTCCAAATTGCGCGAAAAGATCGTATTTACGAGCCTCTTTGCGATCGAAATACTTCAGCGGATCAAAATTTTTAACCTCACAGGCAAACTGACTTTTAAATTTGCTGCTGTCAAAACGGGTAATGGCTGCAGCGCCACTTATTCCATTGATCATAGCTTCCCATGTACTGGGAACATCATTGCCCAATGGAGTAAGTGCGCCTAAGCCTGTTACGACTACTCGTTTTAATTCCATTGAAAATCTGACTGGTGAGTGACTTATTTCGTATTGTTCTCGATATAAGCGATAGCATCACCAACGGTGCCGATCTTTTCAGCCTGATCATCTGGAATGGCAATATTGAATTCTTTTTCAAATTCCATGATCAGCTCAACAGTGTCCAGAGAATCTGCACCAAGATCATTGGTGAAGCTTGCTTCAGGAGTAACTTCATTTTCGTCAACACCTAGCTTATCAACAATGATAGCTTTTACACGTTTTGCAATGTCAGACATAGTTTTACATTTTTGGTTTAACAGGGTGCAAAGAAACAGATATTGCAAAATATATGCAAACAAAAACTGTTAAAAAAGTCTAAAATCAAACATAAAGCTCTAAAGTAAAGAAGTATATGTGCTTTAACCATGTGGCTAAAATGGCTTTTTGTACAGGTTTTGCCATCCTATTTAGTAAATGATGATACAAAATTGGGCTTTTTTCTTTCTGTTTCTCTTTTTTACCGTTTCGAGATTCAGGAAGGGAGCTGAAATATCATTACAGCGATTCAGTAAAACCTTTCCTATAATAGTGCCGGGGATTGCGTTCTGGCATGGTTCTTCATTAAATTACTTCTAATCTTAATTTAAACAAAAGTCTTCCAGATAAATACATTGGAAGACTTTAAGGCAGATGCCCATGATTAACCAAGATGAGAGATTACAATCTAGGTCATCCAGTTGATGATCCCGCCGGATATTTCTCTTTTCTAGTGTTTCTTAATTTTATTTAGCTTTTTTGCAGCGTGAATGTTCATTCTGCTTGCAAGGCGGCCAATCTGTTCGAGATCAACATCGCCGGTGATACATAGGAATACTGTAGAATTCGGTTCTTTTACCAGTACAATAACCTCAGAGATGATTTTTCCACTCCGTCGGGTATAGACTAGCACATTTTCTTTGTTATCCTTAACCTCCATCAGCATAGTATAGGCAGGGCCAATGAGAGGTTTAACTTCGTTGTACAGATCAATAGCTCTGCGTTTTGAAAGGGATAGGTCAGTAGAATCGGTATTGACAGTGATGGCTTTGATTCCTGTTAATTTTGATGCAGCATTGATTAGTTCAGTGGCTTCATTTTTTCTGCCATCTTTATCCTCCATATTGGCGAACAATTTGAACATCTCAGACGATATGTTGATAGTTGTGTAACCATCTTTACCGTTGTAGCGCTCAAAAAGTTTGTCCATAATAGTTTGAGAGCGAAGACCTGTTATTGACAGAAAAAGTAGAGATGTTAAAAAGGATAATTTAATTTTATTCATCACGTTACAGTTTTTTAAGTAATTTAATTAGATGCAATATTTTGGTTTAAATCCCGGAATTCTCAAGAATTTGGTTTTCATCTTCCGCATCCAATGGAGGAAAGAGCATGGCTGTAACCTTGTTAAGCTTCGAAAAGGCATCACCGACAGCCGCTAAAGCACCTCCTTTGGCGGAAATGTCAGTGGCTTGCGCAACATCTGCAACTGGGGTCAGTCCTTTATTTAGTGTGTTGGATACCATGATTAACACATCAGACATTTCGCTGAAAGTTTTCAGATTCAATTCGTTCTGTTTGGCCAAAATTGTTTCATTCTTTTCATTATTCTTCTGAATACGCATATAATTTATACTAAGCGCTACAAGAATTAAAGTAGCAGCAACAGATGTCCATATGTAAATGATACGACGGGGGCTCCTCATTTTATGTTGGGCTAAGTATAATTTCATATTGGGTCGTTGTTTTTCTGGCGGACATACTGTTTGCATCTCGGCTGAATAGTAATCTAGCATGACTTTGTAATGAAGCAAATCACAAGGTACTTCATTTTCAGAGAACCAGGTGCGGATTTGTCTTTCTTCATCAAGGGTGGTTTCTCCTTCTATATAACGTTGAAGCAATTTTTCAACTTCTACGCGATTCAGTAGCAGATTCATAGTTATAGATTTTTTCAAGTTCTTCTTTTACTCGTTTACGGGCTCTGGACAAATTGACTCTGGCTGCATTGTGTGATTGTCCTGTTACGAATGCAATCTGTTCCATTTCTAAACCTTCAACATCCCTAAGGTGCATTACAATACGTTGTTGTTCTGGCAAAGAGTTAACTAGCCGTTGTATCCAGTTACGCATTTCAGAATGTTCAGTATACCTATCAGGTGTTACATGATCAGCGGATTCAAAATCTGCTTGTTCATTTGACCGGTATTTTGTAGCATGTGATTTTAACCGATCGAGACAGAGGTTACGTATCACTGCCATAGCCATTGCCTCCATGTTTCTTACATCGTCGAGGTTAGTTTTTGACGACCAGAGTTTCAGATAGGTGTCCTGAACTATGTCTAAGGCGTCATCACTATCAGCAAGAAAGCGGTTGGCCAGTCTGAACAATTTGTCTCGCAGAGGGAGCAACTTGTGGGTGTATTCTTCAATGGTCATATAGCATTATTCGAATTAATGACGAATAAGTAAAATTAATATTACATTTTCAGTTTTTTGAAATGAAATAATTAGGGATAGAATACTAGTTTGTTTAAGAATTAGTTCATGAAGTCGTTCAAATAGAATATGGCCAAATTATACGTTAACAGTTTATGATGTTGAATAATTCTTATTTAACGATCCTTGTACGGGTTCGATCCATTGTTTTTCCTTATTTTTGCCAATCACGTATCGTGCAAACATTTCAATCGATCAAATTATTCACGTAAAACTCTGATTATGTTAAAAGGACATCCAAAGGGATTGCTGGTAGCCTTCTTTGCCAACATGGGGGAGCGTTTTGGCTTCTACACCATGATGGCTATTTTGGTATTGTTTCTACAGGCTAAATTCGGCCTAACAGGAGCGAATGCCGGAATCATTTATTCCATTTTTTATGCTTCTATTTACGCGCTGGCATTGGTTGGTGGCATTGTGGCTGACAGGGTAGTAGGGTTGAAGCGCACTATCGCTTTTGGTATAGTAAGTATGGCAGTTGGATATGTTCTAATAGCTATCCCTACAGCTTCAACAACAGCTGGGCTTATACAGGCATGCGCAGGCTTATTTGTAATTGCATTTGGTAATGGCATGTTTAAAGGTAATTTGCAGGCAGTTGTTGGAAATTTGTATGAAGATCCTGCTTTTGCAAGCAAACGCGACTCAGCTTTCTCTATATTTTATATGGGGATTAATATTGGAGCGCTCTTCGCACCAACAGTAGCTATCAGTTTAAAAAAATATGTTCTTGGCTTGTCTGATTTCGTTGACAAAGCTGAACTTCCTGCACTTTGCTGGAATGTAAAGAACGGGATGACGGGGGCTGCTGAAAAATTGACAGAGGTTGCCCACAACGCATATATTGGAGGAGTTTTACCAACAGATTTCAATGTTTTAACTTTTGCTGACCAATATATTAAGGCATTTTCAACAGGGTATAATTACGCCTTTGGATTTGCTGCTTTCATGATGTTGATTTCGTTGGTTGTGTACTTTGCCTTTAACAACCTGTTGCGCCCTGGTTTTACTGTCGGGAAAAAAGATGCTACAGGTACTGTATCTAATATCCCTGACATGCCTCGTGAAGAGGTTAGAGAACGGTTAACCGCCCTCTTTCTGGTTTTTGCCGTTGTAATTTTCTTTTGGATGTCTTTCCATCAAAATGGCCTTACGCTTACATTCTTTGCCCGGGACTATACGCAACGGGTTGTCGGGGCTGAAACTTTCTTCTGGTTTGATCTATGGACTCTGCTACCTATGTTTGGTTCAGCTCTTGGTTTATACTTCCTTATCAGAAAGAGTTCAACTTTTTTACATAGGGGTCTTGGCCTTGTTGGTGCCATTATACTTGCCTATCTATCCTATTACCGATTAGATGCGATGCCTGCCACTAATCTTTTCTCACCAGAGTTGTTTCAACATATGAATCCCTTTTTTATTGTTGCTTTGACTCCGGTTGCTGTCGCTATGTTCTCCTGGATGAATAAGAAAGGAATTGAACCGTCTGCTCCGAGGAAGATAGGTATAGGTATGATTTTGGCCGCATTGGGCTTCTTTGTAATGGTCATGGGATCATTGGGGCTCACTTCTCAACCTGATTTAGCAGGAAATCCAGTTCCTGATAATCAATTGGTCAGTCCGTATTTATTGATCTCGACCTATTTTATTCTTACTATAGCTGAACTTTTCCTTAGCCCGATGGGAATCTCTTTTGTTTCCAAGGTTGCTCCTCCCAAATATAAAGGTACGATGCAGGGAGGATGGCTTGCAGCAACTGCAATTGGGAATCAGCTTCTATTTATTGGTGCTCTTTTTTATGGAAAACTAGAACTGTGGCAATTGTGGTCTTTCTTTGTAATTTGCTGTCTCTTGTCTGCTGGCTTTATCTTCTTCATGATGAAACGACTTGAAAAAACGGCCAGTTAATATCTTGTAAATAGATTTTAAAAGGCTGCCAATTTCGGCAGCCTTTTTTATACTGAGAATGATGCTATGAATTTTCCAGTATTCCCAGGGCAGAAGCGTTATAATTCATATAACGAATACTTCAAACGAACTTTTGGCACCCGGATACAAAAACTATCAATTGATGCTGGATTTACATGTCCTAACCGTGACGGGACGAAAGCCTTCGGAGGATGTACATTCTGCAACAATAATGCATTTAATCCTTCGTATTGTCAGGCTTCAAAAACTGTAACTCATCAGCTTGAAGAGGGAAAACAGTTTCATGCCTGGCGATATAGACGCGCGATTAATTATTTGGCTTATTTTCAAGCCTTCAGTAATACAAATGCGCCAATAGCCAGACTTAAGAAATTGTACGATGAAGCTTTGAGTGTTCCCGGTATAATAGGCCTTGTGATTGGAACACGACCAGATTGTGTTGACGAAGAAAAACTGGATTACTTCGCTACTTTGGCCAAAAAGTACTACATCATCATAGAATATGGAGTAGAGTCCTGCTATGATTTTACACTTTCAAAAATCAATCGAGGACACAGTTTTGAAGATGCTGTTAAAGCTATAGAGGCAACCACGCAACGTGGAATAAAGACTGGAGCTCATTTAATACTTGGTTTACCTGGTGAGAGTCGGGAAATGATTTTAGATGAAGCTTCGATTGTATCAAAGTTGCCGCTTACTACCATTAAGTTTCATCAATTACAGGTAATTCGCGGAACTTCAATGGAAAGGGATTATGCCATGCATCCTGAATGTTTTCAATTGTTTATTGTGAACGATTATGTAGCACTCATGGTTGATTTTCTTGAACGGCTTAATCCTGAATTTGTTGTTGAAAGATTTTCAGGGGAGGCCCCTCCATCTTATGTCATAGCACCCGATTGGGGCTTGCTGAGATCTGATGAGGTAGCGCGCAAAATTGAAAAACTTCTTGAAGAAAGAAATACATGGCAAGGGAAGCTCTATAACAATGAAAGGACTTGATATAAAGGAGAAATAGGCATTTAGATCGTTGATATATTTGGCCGAGCAATATAAAAATATAAAAAAGCTGGGTTTTGTGAACAGGAAGTTGCCTTTTGTTTTATTTTTTGTTTAGTTTTGTGTATCGTTTACATTTTTTTCCAAATACTAACCTAAAAAAATCAAAAAATGAGAAAACTCTTACTTTTTGTTTCTCTTTTCATCTGGTTTGGCGCATCCGCACAGACGTTGCCTTATACCGACAATTTTGAAAGCTATACTACTGGTGGCTTTCTGGCTCAACAGAGTGGAGATTGGTGGACAACCTGGAGTAATGCTCCGGGCACAGCCGAAGATGGTAAAATCAGTGAAGCATTCTCTCACAGTACCTCAAAAGCTGTTGTAATTGAAGGAACCAACGATCAGGTTTTGAAATTAGGTAACAAGACTACCGGTCATTATGAACTTAAATGGTGGATGTATGTTGAAACCGGAAAATGCGGCTATTTCAATATTCAACATTTCGAAACGCCAGGTGTCGAATGGGCTTTTGAAACCTATTTGAATGCTGATGGTAGTGGAACCCTAACTGTTGGAGATGTTGATTACACATTCGCTTATCCAAAAGATACCTGGTTTGAGGTTGTTAGTGATATCAATCTTGATGCTGATAACGCAAAGCTTACCATCAACGGTACAATGGTTCACGAATGGCCGTTCAGTTATCAAGGTGGTAGCACTACAGGAACTCTTCAACTCGGGGCTGTTAATTTTTATGCAGGAGGACCTACCGGTGAGACCCCCAAGTATTTCTTTGATGATATAAGTTACTCAGCTGCTCCAACTACACTTCTATGGGAAGATATGGAAGCTTATGCTGTGGATGCTTATCTTGCCGTGTCGAATCCTACATGGTTTACTACCTGGAGCGGAGCACCTGGAACTGCTGAAGACTCTAAGATTAAGGATACATACAGTCACAGCACTTCTAAATCAGCTATCGTCGAAGGAACAACTGATCTTCTTCTGAAACTGGGTAATAAAGTGTCTGGTAAATATGACCTTTCTTGGTGGGTGTATGTTGAGACAGGTAAAGCTGGTTATTATAACGTTCAGCATTTTGAATCCCCTGGTACCGAATTTGCATTTGAAGTCTATTTTAATGCTGATGGCTCAGGTTTATTAACAGCTGGTGATGTAGATTATAATTTTACATATCCTAAAGATACCTGGTTTGAGGTTAAACATGAAATAGATCTTGATATCGATAATATAAAACTTACTGTCAATGGTAATTTAGTTCATGAGTGGCCTTTCAGTTATCAGGCAAGCAGTGCATCAGGAACTAAGCAATTAGGAGGTGTTGACTTCTTTGCCGGTGCTGCAACTGGTGAAACTCCCAAATATTATTTTGATGATGTTTTGTTTACCCAGGCTGGTGCATCAACTGATCCAATTATAACCGTGAATCCCGTTTCCTTCGACCTGCACACAATACCAGGTGGCATCGGAAGTAGTGTGCTAACGATTTCAAATGAGGGTGCTTCTGATCTCACTTTTAATACCAATATCATTTACGTTTTTGATGGTAAAAAGAATGCAGCCGTAATGCCAGAACAGAACATCAGTCCCAAATCCCTCTCATCAGGTGTAGCTTCTGCTGATCCAACACCATCTCCTGCAACCTGGAGCCCTGTTACGGATGATTATGTGCTTCATTATGATGGTGATAACGCTAGTGCTATAGGATGGAATACTGTACCAGTGACAGCAACAGTCGCTGCACGTTTTCTGAATCAACATACTTTACCTCATGCTGGTATGGTTGTTTCTTCAGTTGATTTGATGGTGAATGACCTCAATACAACAGGTAGTAATGAAATGTCTGTAGTAATATATGGAATGGGTACAAGTTATGAGCCAGGCGAGTTACTTTATACTCAAACATTTACCCCATTTGGAAACAGCTGGGAACACATTGTTCTTAATACTCCGGTAACTGTAACCGGTGAAGAACTTTGGATTGGTTATACTTTTACTCAAAGCGATGCAGGTATCTATATTCCTGGTACCGATGAAGGTCCAAATGATGTTAATGGTGACTGGATTAAGTCTGGGATAGCTTGGTCACATCTCTCAAATAATCCAGCTCTTCCTTATAACTGGAATATCAGAGCTAATCTTACTGGTACAGTCAGCCCTCATTGGCTTACAGTTGCACCCACAACGGGAACAGTTATCCCGGCTGGCTCAACAGATATCAATGTTAATTATAATGCTACTGATCTTGAAGTTGGTAATATTTATAACGCTATTATTCGTATTCTTTCCAATGATCCCGAAACACCACAGCTCGATGTTCCTGTTAAATTGGGGCTGTATGATGGAATAGAAGAAGGCTCGAATATAGCTGTTGCTGTATATCCCAATCCTGCTAATGATGTCCTCAATATTCGTACCGCCAACCGTGTTGTTGAAGTTCGCATATTGAACCTGACTGGTCAGGTGATTTCAAGTAGCAATACTTCTACTGTTAACGTATCGGAGTTACCTACCGGAACCTATCTCATTCAGGTAACCACCGACAACGGTACAGCCAATATGAAGTTTAATAAGAACTAACATCTTAAATGTTAGAGTAATAAAAGAGGCCATCCGTAAGGATGGCCTCTTTTATTACGTTGTATATGGAATTTGTAGACAAAGAGCTTCTATTGCGATATTAAGGAACACCCATTTTCATGTCCTTGACATTTAGTTGAAGTGTTGTCTTTCCGTTCCAGTCATTCTCTTCAATCTGATAACAAATGTTAAAAGGAGTTCCTTTATGAATGTCTGAAAATGAATCGCCTAACTGAAAAGCGATTCCTGAAATTGGGAAGCCACTAATGTGAGGATGTACCACAGAAAGTTTGATATGGTTTTTACCAACAATTCGGGAATAACCTGTATCCATAACCCTTTCTGTCAGAAAGATCGGCGCCATATTACCTGGACCGAATGGTGCAAATTGTTTTAAAATAGTATAGAATTTTGGGTTGATATCACCTAACGTTAGGATGGCATCTATCTCAACTTCAGGAACAGGGGGCCCTGTTTTAAATACCTCTCGTGCATATGCTTCAAAGCAATTTCTGAATGCCTCAAGGTTTTCTGGCTTCAGGGACAATCCGGCAGCGTACTTGTGTCCTCCAAAATGTTCAAGTAAATCTGAACAATGATCAACGGCATCATAGATATCAAAATCTTTAATCGAACGAGCAGAACCTGTAATCATTCCATTACTCTTGCAGAAAATGATTGTTGGCCTGTAGAAGACTTCGGTAAGCCTTGACGCCACTATACCAATAACCCCCTTGTGCCAGTCTGGCCTGTATAACACAGTTGTAAGATTATCTTTAAGGGTCGGGTCGTTGATAATGCTGTCAAGGGCTTCCTGGGTGGTCTGAGAGTCCAGACTTCGCCTTTCATTATTGCAGTTATTAATCTGATCCGCCATTATATGTGCCTCTTCAAGTGAACGCGTAACCAAAAGGTCCACTGAATTTCTGCCAGTCTCAATTCTCCCGGCTGCATTGATTCTGGGGCCAACTCCAAACACCAGGTCGCTGATTGTAAGTTCTTTGTTGAAGTAGAATGGTCCTCCTGATGTTCGGCCGACTCCTGTTACTAAAACCAGGGCTTCAAATCCGGGTCTCGGTTTTGAGTTAATAAGTTGAAGCCCATAATACGCAAGAATTCTGTTCTCTCCTGTAATGGGAACGATATCGCTTGCAATGCTGACAACTACAAGATCCAAATATTCTGTAAGAGAATCGAAAGGTAGCCCTTTTTTTGTAGAGAGTGCCTGAATAAGCTTGAACCCAACACCACAGCCACTTAATTCATCAAAGGGATAGGAACAATCTGAACGTTTGGGATCCAAAACTGCGACTGCATTTGGTAGCTCATCACCCGGACGGTGATGATCACAAATGATGAAATCAACCCCCTTGGTAGCAGCATATGCAATTTTTTCGACGGCCTTTATTCCGCAATCCAATGCTATTATAAGGGAAAACCCATTTTTTGAGGCGTAGTCTATGCTTTGATAACTGATTCCATAACCTTCAATGTATCGGTCAGGAATGTAAAAATCGAGTGATTCGACAAATTGACGTAACCAGGTGTAGACCAGGGCAACAGCTGTTGTGCCATCAACATCGTAATCGCCGTACACCAGAATCTTTTCTTCATTTTTTATAGCAGCCTCAATTCTTGCAACAGCCTTCTCCATATCTTTCATCAAAAATGGATCGTGAAGTTGGTCAAGCTGAGGTCGAAAGAATAGTCGGGCTTCTTCGAAGGTCGATATCCCACGCTGTACCAACAATGAGGCCAGAACCTCATTAACATTGAGTTCTTTGGAAAGCCTTTTGGTAATTGTGGGGTCGCCTTGCGGTTTGACTATCCAGTTTTTTTCCATGATTTATTTTGAATCGGTAAAGTTACGAAAAAATAGACGTTCTCGACTTCCCTTGGGGAATGTCCCTAAGCATGGTCTTATAAAGGGAATGACAGATACCGATAATCAAAATGAAGCAGGAAACTATATTACGCTAATATCAAAAAATAATAGCCAGTCCGGCTCCTGTGTAATCGGCCTGACCGAGATTTGCCTTAATGTAGATTCCGATTCTCAAGTTCCATGACGCATTTATTGGATCAAATATATACCAGTTGAAACCTAGTTTATTTGAGTTGATGAGTTTGGCCCCTTCGCCGACGTGCAAAATTTGTGAATCATAATCTTTACGAAAAGGGTTGTGCATATAAAACCCAATGCGTGTATCAAGCCCCAGATGTCCCAGTATAAACTCGTGACCAGCATACACAATAATTGTCGAGGCATAAAGCCATTCCTGATGATCTGTTAAATGGTTCAATACGCTGAAATCGTAAAAACTGCTGTAATAATTATACTCGATTGAAGCTGTGAATGTGTGCAATCGGGATGGGAGCCAGCGAATACCCATACCAAACCCATAGATCGGATAACATATACCTCCTGTTGGCTCAGTCGATTCGCCAAACTCATGTATTCCTCCAAGTAGTTCAACAACCATCTGGTATCGGTCTGGAAGAGTGTCGGGATGTATAAACCGGTTTCGATTAAAGACCTTGTCAGTTCTTAGCTTAATTCCGGCAAAAAGACATGGCATATTTATTCCAAGATTGGGTAATCGGGTATGTCCGTTACTGAAATGGACAAAGGAAAACCCAGTTTCAAAATTTATTTGATCATTAAGTGGTACCCCGGCAATCACTGCTACTTGGGTCATATTCGCCAGTGAAGATCCCATCAGTGTATTCTCAGGATTTGAGATTTCATGATATGGATTTGTAAACCATGCAAACCCCATCCCTAACCTGAGGTTCAAGTCCCAACTTGTTGAACGGTTGACCCGCCACATAAGATAAGGCATCAATCCAATTACATTACCTAATACATGTTGATCTCCAAGACTCCCTGCCATTACTGAAAGTCCGGATTCAGGAAATAGTATATCAGATTGCCATTTTTTATACCCGAACGTTTGCTGTCCGAGGTTAAGTTGTCCGAGAAAGGCAATTGAACGGGACGGAAATGTTGGATAGTTTTTTAAGATTATACCAGTATGGAGATTAAAACTTGTAACCGGAACAGACTTGTTTATTGTATCATTTATCCGGGCTACTGTTTTATTAATAGTTACTGACCACACCAAAAGCCCTACGAGGAGATGAAGCAGCAGATCCTTTTTAACAGAATTGACTATTGACATCCTTATAATTCGGACTATTTGGTGTTAATTACCTCTACACCGTCCCAATCTTCAGGGATGCCCTGGTGGAGGTTCGTAATACAACGTTGTTGGTAGAGTCGTGCTGCGCCATCAGAGGGATTTCCATGTACAACCGCATTGAAGTATTCAAGAGCATCCTCGAAACGTTTTGAACGGTATAATTCCAATCCATGATTGAAATCTGCCCGGGTCTTCATTCTAAGTTCTTTCTCCTTGTCGGATTCGCCATCAAGTATTTCAAAGATGTATACAGATTCTTTTTTACCTTTAACTTTTACAATATCAAGAAAACGATATGAGTATTGGAATGGATCATCAAGTTTGATTAAGGTGTCCTGAGAGATAATAACAGCAGAACTGTATATTTTCGTTAACCCTTCGAGCCTGCTTGCTAAATTTACGGCATCAGAAATCACTGTCCCTTCCATCCGTCCATGCCCTCCTACAACACCAAGCATCAGGTCTCCGGTGTGAATCCCGACTCCCATATTAAGATGAGGTTTCCCTTCTGTTTCTCTTACCTGGTTATAATCGTTTAAGGTTCGACGCATTTCAATAGCTGCATTGATGGCATTTTCAACTTTACCACTAAACAAAGCCATAATGCTGTCTCCCATGTATTTGTCAATAAACCCGTGATGCCGACTGATTACAGGCTCCATTAATCCAAGATAATTATTTATAAAATCGAAGTTTTCCTGAAGAGTCATTGACTCCGAAAGTGAAGTAAAATCCCGGATATCAGTAAAGAGTACCGACATTTCTTTTTGTACCTGGTCGCCAAGCTGGATGTCAGTAATAGATTCTTTTCCAAGCATATCAAGAAACTGACGGGGAACAAATCTAAAATAGGATTCATTAATCCGGTTGATGCTGCCAATATACTCACTAATTCGTCGGGTCATATCGTTATATCCTTCAGTCAGTTCGCCTAACTCATCATTCGTCCTGACAAGAGCATAGCTGTTAAGGGCACCTTCACCTGTTTGTTTCATGTTGGATAACAGTTCTTTCACCGGAAATACCAGATCCTCAGTATTCCATTTGATAAAGAAAAAGATGTAGAGTAACGATACAAAAATGCCACTGTAGATACCAATCATCATTACCAGGCTGTTCAGGGCATTGACATAAAACAGGGAGTCAGATGATCCTTCGTCAAATCTCAGAGCCCCGCCAAATGCTGTCTGATCTCCAAGTAATACCCTCTTTACATCTTCGGGAGCTTCCCTGATATTGAACCCAAGATCAGATACACTGGTGAAACTTTGTAATAAATATATGATTACAACCAGTAAAGGAAGCAAAGTGGTTGTTCCGCTGGTGATCCATAGTCTGCTTTTAATACGACCTGTTGCTGACCTGAAAACACGGGTGTGCATCTCTTCATGGCTATAAATGTGCTCCAGATATTTAATGTGTACACGATGTCTGGTCCAATAGAATGCGAACATCACTACCAATAATGACGCAATCAGCGAGATGTAGAAAAATTGCCGGTCATAGGCTCCTACTGCCTCATTGATATAGGAATCGGTATTTTGGAGTGTAATTAAAACGGAAACATGCCCAATTCCAAAAGCAAAAAAAAGTATAAGTGCGTGAATAACAGGTAGTTTAAGTACCCATTTCTTGCACAGCGCGTGCAGTTTGTAAGAGACTTGTTTCCCTTTGCGCCGGATTCTGAAATATCTCTTGAATGGATAATTGACAAACATACCGGCAACAATAGCCATGAGAAGCAATCTTATCTGTAAATCCATACTACTTCCAACAGCACTACCATTATCGGCATCCTGATTATTGGTTGTTGTGACCATGGCAATTGAATCGTTAGCCATTGTCACAATTTTATTAAGTGTATCTCTGTTTTCCGCCTTATTTACTCCCGAAAGATCAGAGTTAAGGCTGTCAACCTGTCGTTTGCTGACAGAGTCATTTAAATTCCGGAATTTCCCATAACCCTCAAAATGCCTTCCTGGGGTCAGCTTTTCTGCATTTTTAACATAAAGCAGTAACAAGAAAGGAGTAACCAGTAAATAATAGATGATTATAGATGTAAAATATACCCGCAGGCCATGTACTCTTGGAATTGCCCGGCGGGTTTTCTTTTTTACTGTGGTTCTGATTTTATCCATTATGGTTTATGCGCCATGTTTGTGACTTGGACCCTATCACAAGCCTGCAGGTTACGCGAATGTAAAAATATGGATTATTCCTTATTGTACTGTTGTTCCGGTCAAAAAAACTAAACATTAAGATGCCAGCTTTTACCATCCGTGTCTATCCGTTTTAGCGTTTTTGGCAGAGAAAGATAACCCGGGCCGGTTTTGATGTGAACAGAGGCTATCGGTATCAGATCCTCTATGGTTTTTAATCCAATCCATGGTGGCCTTCGTTCTATTAAGATCAGGATTGACGGTTCCGCTACAGATCTAAGTGCACGCGATTCGGCAACTATTAATGCATCGGATGGGGCAATTGTTAAAAACTCAGATACTGCTTTCTCCAAATAATCCTTTTGCGCTCTCACATACCATGAACGACGTGCCCCCGCTAATAGCATCCTTGATGTGTCGCTACCCCCGCTTCGATCAGTTTCTTCTTCAATCGAGAAAGTTTGAGGCTGTTGTTCCGGATGATTTCCGTGAAAAGTTTCTTCCTCTGGTCGTATTGTACTTACCTTCAGTCCGATAATTTTATTGCGATCTGCAAATTTGCGGATAATGGCATCAACCAGCGTAGTTTTTCCAACGTTACGAGCATTCCCGGTAACAATAAGTAAATTTGGAATTATTATCATATTTATATGTTACTTACAATTTAAGACTAAGCATCCTTAAATCAATGAGAAAAGTATTATACTAAGTTTGTCTTATTTTGTTTCAGTTCATATGTAATCGAGTACTTTTTATGAATAAAAGTACTTTTCTACTCATTTTAATCCCTGACGAACGAAGGATAGCTGTTTTTTTTTTGTCAATAGTAGTAATCATTTATTAATTTCACCAAACATTATTAACTATGAAAAAGATTTTGTATTCTGTCGTTCTGGCTTTTGCTTTGATTGTTTCCGCTCAAGTCGATGCTCAGGTTTCATCTTCAAGTATTGCTGATACATCAATTAAAATTCAGCAATTACCAGGTCGAAATTTTGTAGATACAAACAAAGACGGAGTTTGTGATAATTGGTCTTCCCGTCCTGCCAATGGCAGGGGGCGTCAATTTGTTGATGCAAATAACGATGGTGTTTGTGATCGGTTTTCTCAGGGAAACAGGCAAGGAACCGGACGTAACCAGGGATGTTTTAGAGGAAATGGACATGGCCCAAGACATGGATTTCGCAAGGGAAGATGCGGATACAGAAATAACCAGGTCATTTCTCAGCCTTCAAATGATAAACCAACAAAGTAGGAGTATATTAACTTTGGTAATAAATTGGAGTCGGACTGTTTAAACAGCCCACTCCTTTTTCTGGTTCCCAACTCTATATGAACGATCAACACTGGCTTGAATTGATAAGAAAGGGAGATAAAACAGCCTTCCGGGAGCTGATTGAACATTATCGCCCTCTCGTTTACAGGACATCAGCTAAATTTGTTGCCAATGTAGATGATCGCGATGATCTTACTCAGGAAGTGTTTATTGAAGTATGGCGGTCAATCAATAAATTTAGAGGTGATTCATCAATCAGCACCTGGATTTACCGCATCACCGTAAATAAAGCACTTAATTTGGTGCAAAGTGCAAAACGAAAAAACTGGTATTCAGGATTACTCAGAACTTCTGATTATCGTGAACCCGAAACCAGGGCAGATGAAACTGCCAACAACCTTATGCGAAATGAAGGCGCCTCTTTAATTAATATGGCATTAGATACATTGCCTGGTAACCAAAGAGTCGCATTTATTCTTTCTAAAGCTGAAGGACTTTCGCAAAAGGAGGTGGCTGCTGTAATGGAACTTACAGAAAAAGCAGTCGAATCTTTGATCCATAGAGCCCGGACAAATCTCCGCAAAAAATTAAGTCATTATTATTCGATGTAGATAAAACATGGTAGCATGCAAAAAAGGAAGAAAATATCTGGTATAAGTGGAGTCTCCCTCAATGGGCAGAATTTCGATGATGATACCGACCAACGGCTTGATGCACTGATTGCCGATTGGGAATTGCCGGTTGAGGTCCCTGACGATCCATACTTTGCTGATCGTGTTTTATCAAGGATCAACAACCGTCCAGCAGCCTCTTTTACAAGAACATTGACTATATCGGCAGTTGCTGCAGCTGCAGTTCTTGCAATTGCAGTTGGAGTTGGAATAGGAAATATTGTTGATCGTAGAATGGGTGTACCGGCACCTGAAAACCAACTAATGAATGTTGCCAATGATCTGGGCATCGGAATGACACAAATAGATCCATATGAATATCTTTTATCTGAAGAGGAGGAATAAAAATGACAAACAGAGTTTATAAACCATTGTTTTTTATTACACTTCTGTTATTCATTATCTCTGTAACAGCCACCATCACTATTAGCCTTAAGCAGAAGTATCAGACTGAAGATGTAGTGAGACAGGCTACAATAGGTCGTGGTTTTGCATTCGTTAGTCAGCAACTAAAACTGACACCCCATCAACAGGAAGCTTTTTTTGAACTTGTTGATAAATATCGCGAAACCACAGATCCCTATTATCAACAGTTGAATAGTTTGCATTACGAAGTGGCTGATGAATTGAATAAACCTGATCCTGATACTGTTCTTTTAAACCGTTTAAGCGACCAGATTAGTTTGGTGCAGGCTCAGATTAAGAAAGAGACCAATCGTCATATCATTAATGTTAAAAAGATTTGTACCTCTGATCAATCTGCCATGCTTGGGCAATTATACAGAAGCATTGTAGATGAATCTGTGTCTTGCAGAGGACAGGGACAAGGTCAGCGAAAAGGAAACGGGAAAGGCGGTCCGCGTCATCGTTACAGGGGTGGTAACTAACCTGTGATTTTATATGTCATTATAACTTAATCGGTTCTCGTACAACATACTTTAAAAGCGACATCTACGTTAGCTAATGTGTCTCTCAGTATGAATCATTTGGCTGAGTTTATTTCCTCTATTCCGAATATATCGTTAACTTTGTCAACTGTATAACATAATTGTTTACTAATTAAACCATTTTGCCTTATGAATTTAGTGAAACGCTCACTGCTTACCATTGCTGCTGTCGCCTCATTTTTAGTAGGACAAGCCCAAACAATGGATGATGCCGGAGCCTCCTTCAACAATGCTGTAAAACTAATTGAAACGGATGTCAACGGAGCCATTGAAGCTTTTAAATCGACCATTACCATCTGTGAAAAGGTGGGAGCAGATGCCGATGAATTGAAGAAACAATCAATGAACCAGATTCCCGGCCTCTATTACAGGCTGGTTTTAAAGTTTAATGAGGAAAAGAACTTTCAGGGTGCTATTGAGGCCTGCCAACCTACTCTTGAAGCTGCAGTTACCTATAATGATGAAGCAACAAAAGCCGCTGTTGAAAAACTATTACCGCAATTGTACCTTGCTCTCGGACTGGAACAGTTTAAAGCTAAAGATTATACCAATGCTGAGGTTAGTTTTTCCAAATCTCTTGAACTTGATCCGGGAAACTTGCAAACAATGGATTTTAAAATGAAGGTATATGGTGTTACAGATGATTTGTCCAAACTTTCTGAAACCCTCGATGCCATGGTGGCAATAGATGCAAATAGCCCGTTGATTGCAAAAGGCAAAGAATTTGCAGCTAAGCGATACAGCTATGCTGGTGCAAAAGCGCTTAAAGGCAAAAATTATTCTGAAGCCGCGGAATTGCTTGCTAAAGCAACGACCTATGATGAAAATGCCAAGACATTCAATTATCTGGGTATTGCATATAATAGTCTCAAGAAATGGGATGATGCCATAACAGCTTTTAACAAAGCGATCGAGCTTGAAACTAAAGATAAAAGCGATCTTTATTTTCAGCTTGGAACAGCACTGCAGGCCAAAGGTGAAAATGACAACGCTTGCGAAGCTTTTAAAAAGGTAACATCAGGTCCAAATATTAAAGGGGCCGAATACCAGATGAAGCAGGTTCTTAAATGTAAATAGGAATTTATATACATAAAGTAGCAGAGAGGTTCTCCGAAAGGGAACCTCTTTTTTGTTTTTCTGATAGCATTGATTTATCCCTGGATGTAGCTAGCAAGGGTTAAATCTGCCTGCCCTTCAGCTTAATATCGATACAGTCTGTTAAATACAGGACTGTTTGGAATTGTTGCTTTTCAGATCAAAAGGGCTGCCTTTAGTCAGGTATTAATAAATTACAACCTCGAACGTCGCTGTTGTCAAATCTACCCATGACTTCGAATTCTCCGTTTTCGTGAACCCTTCCCAGATCCTGAGTCGCGAGAAAGGAACATGACCAGCGATTTGCCAGATCAATTACATTGATTCCTCCAGTCCTGCTATCTGTACGAAGCGTTAGCGGATCGTCGGTATCTCGGGTAAGAATCTTCATCCATGGAGGGCATTGAAATAAGCCATTACCTTTTGAATAGGCTTGCGATAACAACTCTGTCATACCGTATTCAGAATGTATAACCGGTACCCTGAATCGCTCGCAAAGCAACTGATGTAATTCGCTTCTTACCATTTCACGGCCATGGCCTTTCATTCCCCCTGTCTCCATTACGATAGCCCCGGTAAGGTCAGGCTGGTGTTGTATCGCCAGGCTTACCAGTGAATGGGTAACCCCCAGCAACAGGATTTTACGGTTCGTATTCCGGGCTTTTTCTATGGTATGGAGCAGCCTGTCAGTATCATGAAGGTAAAAGCCGCTTAACGGGTGACTTGTGGCCTTTATTAGTTGTTCAGCCATATATACCAGTGATGATCCTGTCCGTTCCAGGTATCCGGGTAACATTACCAGAAGAATGTATTGATCAGCAGAACCATAAAATAAATTAAAACTCAATTTGAAGCTGTTTTCATACATCCTGAGTGAGGCAACCTCATGAACAGAGGTCTGTGAACCAGTTGTGCCACTGCTTGTAAACAGTATCTCCGGCTCATCGCTCCCGCAATAAATCCTGTGATTTTTAAACAATGAAACTGGCAGGAAAGGAATCTGACTCACCCTCCTGACTGTTTCCGGGTGGATATGCAGATGATTTACGAATTCTCTATAAATCTTACAGTTTTCTACCTGAAACCGAAAAGTTGCCAATGATACGGATTCAAAATTTTCTCTGGTTACAATAGCAGATAAGTCAGGCATTGTCTGTTTCATGACGCACTTGTTGCAAAACTATCTGACGAGACGCTCAATCAGGTTGAGAAGGTCGGCCCTTTTATATGGTTTGGTTAGATACTCGTTGAACCCTGCCTGTTTTATCCTGACAGCCTCATCGGCCATCGCGAAGGCTGTTAGCGCAACGACAGGAATATCTGGATGCGTTTGTCTGATAATCATAAAAGCGGTCAGCCCGTCCATTACAGGCATTTTAATATCCATAAGAATAATTGATACTTCCGGGTTTTTATCGAGCAACATGATGGCTTCAGCGCCATTGGAAGCATGAATCAGTTTATACGGGCCCTTGCTTAAAATTGTCTCAAGGTAGATCTGATTACTATGTTCATCCTCGGCAGCAAGAATTGTAATGATCTCCTCATTTTTTCTTACGGAAGTTTCTGTTTGTTTTTGCTGTTGGGAATTGCTTCCTGCTTCCAGTGCAGGAATGGATAACCAGAAGGTAGATCCTTCATTTTTACTGCTTGACAACCATATCCTGCCTCCCATGAGTGATACAAAACCCCTGACAATACTTAGTCCAAGACCTTGTCCGCTGATGTTTTTCCATGCATCACTATCGGCTTGTCTGAACGGATTGAAGATTGCCTCCTGGACTTCGGAGCTAATGCCGATACCTGTATCCTGAACATAGAAAAGAGCCATTTCTTTATCACGACGAAGCCCCACGGAAATTTTACCTGAAGGTGTAAACTTCAACGCGTTATCTAAAAGTTTCCCAATGATTTGTGATAACCGCTTACCGTCTGTTATCGCAACAATGGATTCTGACGGCAAGTCGGTGACAAGGGATAATCCTAAGAGGCGTGCTGATTCTGTAAATTGGGAGCTGGTTTCTTTTACAAGCTCATTAAGATTAGTCGGTTCGGTTGACAATGTGGCCTGTTGGGTCTGCAATAATGAAATATCCACTATATCGTTGATCACGGCAGTCAGCCTTAGGCCACTTTCTGTTATAAGCGTGCTGAAAGTCTGGCGGTCTGAAGCAGATAGTCCCGGGTCTGCCAATTGTTCGGCAAATCCCATGATGCCGTTAAGAGGAGTACGTATCTCATGAGAAATATTAGCCAGAAATGCTGTTTTAAGCTTATCACTTTCTTCTGCTCTTTTTTTTGCTTCAATCAACTCTACATTCATTTTCTGAATTTCGGCCAGGCTAAGATTCAACTCTTCGTTGGTAGCCATGAACTCTTCATTCAGTGTTTGAAATTCAGTGTTTTGTTTTACCAGCGATGCTTCATATTCTTTTTGAAGTGATATATCCCGTCCAATACCTACAAGACCGGTGATGTTTCCCTGTTCATCAATCAGAGGAATCTTGGTTGTCAATAGCCATTGTTTCTTCCCGTGTCTGTTTATCATCAGCTCTTCTCTTCCAAGTACAGGGATTCCTTTTTCCAAAACCTGATCGTCATCAGCAACAAACCTTGCAGCAATATCAGCAGGGAATAACTCCTCATCTGTACGGCCAATAATTTTTTCTTCAGGTAAGCCGATATTTTCTATATCGGCCTTGTTTACCAATACCTTCCGCCTTGATTTATCCTTCATATATATGGCATCAGGCAGATGATCAATTAAAGTTCTGATCAATTTGCGCTCGGCAGTCAATTTCTCATCTGCCATCTTCAAATTGGTTACATCTACCGCAAAATTTAGGGTTGCCGGCTTTCCTTCCCACTCTATCCGAACAGAATTTATAATATGGTGCCTTATTTCACCGGTAGGGACTAGTAAACGGCGATCACGAATGTTGGAATGAAGCTTTCCACTAATCAGATCTTCATAGATTTGTTTTGTCAATTCATGATCTTCAGCAGGCTCGAAATTTAGTATTGATTGTTCGATCAATTCATTTTCAGTTAACCCTACACTTCGACATCCTGCAACGTTTACAAAAACGATCTTCAAATCCTGCAAAACGTATATACTTTCATGCGCGTTGTCAACCAAAGCCCTGTATTTCTCGTCACTGTACTGCAACTTCCGGTTGGCTTTGAATAATTCTGAAGTACGTTGTTTGATACGATAACGCAGAATTAATACATTTATACCAAACAAAGCCGCGAGTATGGCAATCGCCAGTGCCCCCCAGCCAATATAATTCATGTATCGCGAATCGATAAGATTGCTTCCAAGCCATCTTTGCTTTATTGATTTTTGTTCCTGAGGCGTGATCTTGTTAAAGCCATTGTTTAATAAAGCTAAAAGTGCTTTGTCGCCTTTCTTCACAGCCCTGTGAAACTCCCCGGTATAAAGTGTAAAGGCTTTTCGGTATTCATGCACGATCCCTTTTTTCGCGAGAAAATAGAGAGCCGGATCCATGTCAATACAAAATATTTTAATTTCTCCGTTTAAAGCAGCATCCACAACCTTCTCATAGTTCGGATACTCTTTTATTGAAGTGATTCCTTGAGCTATAAGCTTTTCGATACACGCATCACCGGCTTTTACTCCTATTGTAAATCCTTGCAAGGTTCTTATGTCGGCTATGCCACTAAGCGACTGATGGTAAAAAATGGGAACTTCGAGTTTGCAGTAAGGTGGTGAGAAATCTAAAAAGGCTTCGCGTTCGGTAGTTTTAAAAATCGTTTCAATAACATCGGCCTGCCCCGTTTTTATATATTCCTGAGCCAACCCCCAGTCCATTCCCAACACGTTTACCTTTATCCCTGTCTTTTTTTCCCAGAGACGCCACTCATCTATCAGTAACCCCGTCAGGCTGCCCTGCTCGTCCCGGAATATATACGGAGGATAATTATCATCGGTAACCACGGTAATTATTTTGTCGCCCATATCCATTCCTCTTGTCTTACCCGGGAAGAAAATTATTAAAATCAGTAATACAGGTAAGACTTTTCTTATGAAATAACTCAAAACAGGCTCTTTCATTGCCAAAGGTCCTGATAATGTTATGGATGGGCGTATGAAGCAGGAATCGTGACGTGTATTCATGATGATAATTTCAATGAAACGATCCAATTAAAGGGGTTACCCTGTCAAAGGTACAATAAAATGAATCTTTCTACAATCTGATCTGATAGTATAAAACTAATGCAAGTCCTGAACCAATGGGGTGATACGCTGACATATTCCGAACTGTTGATCTTTTAGTGGTTTAAGTCAGGTAAACGACAATGATTTATTTCATTAATTTGTTGCGCAGTTGACAGAGCCTGAAGCGCTTTTTCTTACCTTTGTCAGTTGTTAACCTTACCTTTTTGATCTCCTACATGGACGAAAACAGAAAAATTAAAACGGCATTGGTATCAGTCTGGGATAAAACAGGACTTGAGCCAATTGTCAGGAAGCTTCACGCTCTGGGTGTTAAATTGATCAGTACCGGTGGCACGCAGGAATATATCAGATCACTTGGAATAGAGTCAGTTGCGGTAGAATCTCTTACAGGTTACCCTGCTATCTTCGGAGGAAGAGTCAAAACCCTCCATCCTGCTGTCTTCGGTGGAATTTTATATCGCAGGGACGATCCTTCACATCAGGCCGAGCAACAGCAACATGGTATTGAACCTATTGATCTGGTAATAGTTGACCTGTATCCTTTTGAGAAGACAGTAGCTGCTACTAACCTGGAAGCAGAAATTATCGAGAAAATTGACATTGGAGGAATAAGCCTGATAAGGGCTGCTGCAAAGAATTTTAAGGATGTTCTGATCATCCCATCTATAGCCGACTACCCCCTTTTGGAAAACCTGCTTGATGATCATAAGGGTATAAGCACCCTTGCTCAAAGGCGGTTACAGGCAACAAAGGCTTTCGCTGTTTCCTCAGGTTATGATGCTGCCATTTTCAACTACTTTAACCGTGCAGAACAGTTGCCTGTTGTCAGGATCAGTTCACCGGATCCTACACCTCTGCGCTATGGTGAAAACCCTCATCAAAAGGGGGCTTTCTACGGCAAGCTGGATGAGGTATTTGAAAAACTACACGGGAAAGAACTTTCGTATAACAACCTTCTTGATCTTGAGGCAGGTATTTCGCTTATTCGTGATATTGATGAACCTGCCTTTGCCATCCTGAAGCATAATAATGCATGCGGGGTGGCTATAAGGCAATCATCAACTGAAGCATGGGAAGCTGCCCTTGCCGGTGATCCGGTCTCTGCATATGGTGGTGTTATCATTACTAACGTGCCTGTTGATGAGCTTACCGCCCAGGAAATAAATAAACTGTTTTTTGAAATTATTCTGGCCCCGGGCTTTCAAGGCTCAGCCTATGAAATACTCGCATCAAAAAAGAATAGAATTATTCTGAAAACAAGATCGTTCAGCTTCCCGGTTGTACAGTTCCGTTCATTACTGAATGGATTACTGACACAGGATAAAGATCTCAAGGTTGAACATACTGATGATCTTACTGTAGTTACTAAAACGGCACCAGATACTCGCGAACTGGATGATTTGCTTTTTGCAAACAGTCTTGTTAAACATTCAAGATCGAATGCTATTGTTCTGGTGAAGAACCGGCAACTTATCGGAAGCGGTGTTGGTCAGACCTCACGTGTTGACGCCGTGAAGCAGGCAATAGAGAAAGCCCTGCGCTTTGGCTTTGACCTCCAAGGTGCTGTTATGGCTTCTGATGCTTACTTCCCGTTTGCCGACTCTGTCCGGTTTGCCGACGAAGCCGGAATTACTGCTGTAATTCAACCCGGGGGTTCAATTCGCGACAACGAGTCAATAGAATACTGCAATACGCACAAAGTGGCTATGGTCGTCACCGGAACCCGTCACTTCAGGCATTAATCTGGTTATAGTTATCCGTAATAAATAATAGAAGATAAAACATGGGCTTCTTCTCACTTTTTACTAAAGAAATTGCAATGGACCTTGGAACGGCTAATACCGTTATTATCCACAACGACAAAGTTGTAGTGGATGAGCCGTCTATTGTCGCCATTGAACGCCGTTCAGGGAAAATACTGGCCGTTGGAAAACGCGCGCAGATGATGCACGGTAAAACACACGAGAATATAAAAACAATCCGACCTCTCCGCGATGGTGTGATTGCCGATTTTCAGGCAGCCGAATATATGATGCGTGAAATGATCAAAATGATTCCGGGTCGCAATACCATGTTACCCCAGTCATTGAGGATGGTAATCTGTATCCCTTCCGGTATTACCGAAGTGGAAGAGCGTGCTGTAAAGGACTCGGCAGAACAGGCCGGAGCGAAGGATGTAAGGCTTATTCATGAGCCAATGGCTGCTGCCATTGGTATCGGTATTGATGTCATGGAACCTACCGGTAATATGATCATCGACATTGGCGGTGGTACCTCCGAGATTGCTGTCATCGCGCTTGGTGGCATTGTTACGAATGAATCTATTCGAATTGCCGGGGATGATTTTAATGCCGACATTGAAGAATACATGAAAAAACAGCATAATATCAATATTGGTGAGCGTACTGCCGAAAGAATCAAAATAGAAGTCGGCGCTGCCATTACCGAGCTCGATAACCCCCCTCCTGACTATGCCGTTCACGGACGCGATATGCTTACAGGTATCCCTAAAGAGATCATGGTGAACTATAGTGAGATTGCTCACTGCCTTGATAAATCAATCTCAAAGATTGAAACGGCTGTTATTCATGCGCTCGAAATGACTCCTCCCGAGCTTTCAGCTGACATATACCGTACGGGTATATACCTGGCAGGTGGCGGAGGGCTTCTCAGGGGGCTTGATAAGAGGCTTCATAATAAAACCAAATTGCCTGTCCATGTTGCCGAAGACCCCCTGAGAGCAGTTGCCAGGGGAACTGGAATTGCGCTTAAGAATTTCGAGAAATTCACGTTCCTGATCAAATAATAGTATATACTACTCCCTTCACTGCATGAGTTGCAATTATTTGCTGCCTGGCTGTGAAGGCAGTTGTACCTGTGATCCTTTCTGGTGAGCCCATGCGAAATTTTGTCAACTTTGTAATTAAATACCATTTTGCACTCCTTTTTGGTGTGCTGGAGTTCATTTCTTTGGGGCTCAGCATACAGTATAATGCCCATCCCGAAGCGGTTTTTTTTAGTAAAGCCACTGCCGTTACCGGACGAATCGAATCGGTCTGGAATTCAATATCCGGCTATTTTAATCTGATCGAGGTAAACCAGAAACTTGCTGATCAAAATGCAAGATTTCTGATTAAGCAGAATTTTTCTTACCTCAACCGGGATACCACCATTACCGTTGTTAACGATAGCCTCCGTCTTCAACGGTTTACGTATACTCCTGCCCGCGTAATCAGTAACTCGGTCAACCGGCGTAATAATTTCCTGATGATTGATAAAGGATCTCTCGACGGTATTACCAAGGATATGGGAATCATTGGTCCCGACGGGGTAGTGGGTATTGTCGTTACCGTTTCGCCTCACTTTTCTTCGGTCATGTCACTTTTACATGAAGCAAGCCAGGTAAGTGCCAAACATAAGCCTACCGGACAATTGGGGTCTGTTGTTTGGGAAGGAACGGATTATCGTCGGGTATCAATGAGGAATCTGCCTGTTCATGTCGCGCTGAAAGTGGGCGATTCGGTCGTGACAAGCGGGTTCTCTATTATTTTCCCTGAAGGTATACCTGTTGGCCGGATACGTAAATTCAAACCCGATCAGGGTGATTATTACAGTGTATCTCTTGACCTATTTACCGATTTCAATGCTCTTGGCTGGGTCTACGTGGTAAAAAACATATACAGGGAAGAACAGGAGTCTTTAATTGAAGAGCAGGAAAGTGCAGTTCAGCCCGCGGTGAACCGTTAACAATTTCCTCCCGCCGGAGGCTTCTTTTATTAGTTACCTGATAAATATCGGATCAGAGTATTTCTTCCAGGTCACTAAAGAATTTTTCAAATAAAGCCTGCTCTCCCTCCGGTCCATCCAAACGCCAGACTGCCTTGTCCGACAAATCGGTATTACCCCTGTATACCCTGGGTTTTAGGACTATCGTGCACCGGTTTCCATCTTGGGTTATTTTAATCAGATACTGCCTGTATATTCCTGTTGAAGTAACCTGATAAGAGTATGGATTTGCAGCGCCTACGGCTCCCAGTAATTTTTGTTTAGTATTGACGATCCCCTTCTCCTGATCTGCGAAGGCTATTTCATAGCCCTCTATTGATAATACTCCCTCAACGGCTTTCCAGATACGTTCATAGGAAGCTTCGTATGTCCGTGTTCCATACTGGGCAATGAACCCGGTGGTCAACATTTTACCGGGTGAGCAGGCCGTAATCAGTATTACGGTTAAAGCGAAGATCGAAATTCTGGTTTTCATTATTTCATGTTTTAAGTTAGGTTTCTTTATTAGGTGGCTGGGTAAGATGAACGGCATGTTATTTTACCCGGATTGATTCAACGGGGATTAATTATCGGCTTATCAATGCCAGGGTGCACGAACATTGCGGCAAATCACGATGATTGACGTTATGGATTCCATTGGTTACCAGGAGCGTTGCAATGAACCTGGCCGTCGGGACGATGTATCCCGCTTCTTTAACGAACGACGCCTTTTTGCTTTTCATAATGCCGGAAGATTACAGGTCGGCCAGGTAGTCAACAATGCGTAAAAATTGTATTTAATCAGATAATAAGTTTTTTGTACAGATAGGGGGTGGGATGTATAAGTAATTATTCTCTAAAGTTTGTTAATAAGCACAAATTCAGCAATAACTGTCAATTTTAGCTGTTTACAAGCATTAATTCCGTAAAAATAGTTAATAGTTTTTTATATTTACCGGAGAGATAAAAAAAATACCATCCCGGATGTAGATGTATTTTAACAGTATCCGGAAATTGCACATAATTCTATATTTTGGACACTACATGTTGGTCAGTTTTTAGTTCCGGCTCGAAAATTTTGACAGAAAAATAAAAATTTTATGTGATTTGATGTCACGTGTCGGCATTTTTTAATTAACTGTATATCTGTTTATTGTTACTTTATTTTGTCTCAAACTACCCCCAAATTCATACCAAAGTTATATCTTATTTGGGTTTTTCTTATGAAATGCCTATGATTGTAGTAACCTGGAGGTATCTTATATATGATGAAAAAATGAATATGTGTAATTTGTGGCATAGAATTTGACGCTCCATTTGACCTGGGGTTATATCGCATGTTAGTTTCACTCTGGAGGTTCTTATGGTGAGGTTTTCACTATAGATATTTTACCGGAAACCGGTTACAGCCGATATTATTATTTACAGAGTTTAGCTTTCATTCTGGGTTAGCCGGTATTAATCCTGATAAACAACATCGGGTTTCATGTTGATGAAAATCACTGCTAAAGTTTTGACAGTTACGCTGCCGGGATACAGGTAAGTCCGGTTAAAACAAAGAAGTAGTGTAGTAAAGTCTCGTTAAGCTCAATAGTATAAGTTATTGAGTAGTTGCATATATATTGAACCCGATGGCTTTTCTGTATGATACCCGGTTAACAGGAATGTAAAAAAGAAGCTTCAACGTTGGCTATTTCATGATCTTTTTCCTGTAAACAAGGTTTCGGTCCTTTAATAACACGCTCGCGAAATAAATCCCCGAAGGTAGATCTGCTACTGGCAAAGCATTGGTGTTGGTTCCTGATTTAATCAGCTGCCCCTGCACGTTGTAAAGGTTTATTTCCCCTGCCGATACACCCTCTTCAACTTTGATATGAGAGGAGGAGTAGTCGTACCAGATTTTTGGCGATTTATTCGCGACAGGTTTCGTGATGCCGATGGGCAATGAGGCGCTGATTATGTTATTCGAAGAGTCTGATTCACCCGAAGGGTTTTCGTAAACTGCCGTGACCCACATTCTTCCGACGAAGCCCTGGGGTACTATGTAAAAAGTGTCAGAAACAGTGGCAAAGCATGTTATCGAAGAATCGTAGGGTTCGATGTGCTGAAGGTATAATCTGTAATTCAACAGGCTGGCTTTAACCGGCAGGGTATCCGGAGCTTTCCAGTTGAAATAGCTGCAATAGGCTGGCCCGGTGATTATCTCTCCGTTGCAGTATCCACCATCATCAATAGGGAAATAATAGTAGTGGAATTCCAGATCTGTTGGAGGTTGGAATTGGGCTAACAGGGTAAGCGGAAGAAAAACCACGAGCAATAAAGTAAATTTTCTCATTTGATTAAGGCTTTTATAAATGGGTTGATCTGCGAGATTTTATCCTCAAATTTAATAATACTTAGCATGATTGGATGGGAGTTCCGGAAATTTTAAGACGTTTTTTTATAAACTTACTTTGTTTCGGGTAAAGTGTTGATCTGTTGAGAATAACGAATGCTTTCTTTTAATCACCAGATAAAATGGTTCGGTAGGTCACACGTGATGTACAGAAAATTCTGTTGTATAGTGGATGAGGAAAAGATAAACGATTGTTTTGTGACAAAAAGGGGGCTGTTATCCCGTTAAAATCTCCTACTTTTGTTTCGTAAAAATCACCAATTGCCGCGAGGCTAACCATTAAACAATCAGTTTCACCCTATGCACCGAATTAGTCACCACCCAATTCTTGACATACCTCATGTAGAGGAAGTTGAGTTCTCTTTCAATGGACAAAAGATCCATGGTCAGAAAGGTTTTACCATCGCAGCCGCCCTTCATCAGGCTGGCTTTCCAGTTCATAGTCACAGCCTTCAAAACCGTGAGCGATCGCTTGAGTGCGGTATCGGAAAGTGCGGGGCATGCGAAATGCTCGTCGATGGACAAATAAAAAGAATTTGTATTACCCCGGTTGATGGCATCAAATCGGTTGCCGAGATACCTCATGATTATAACCCCGGGGTTACACCTTACCAGAAGAAAGAGTCAGTCAACGTGTACAAGACATCGGTGGTGATTATTGGTGCCGGCCCTGCCGGCCTTGCTACCCGTGAGTTGCTTAACCAGTCAGGAGTTGATAACATTGTTCTCGATAATAATGACAGGATTGGAGGCCAGTTTCTGATGCAAACACACCAGTTCTTTTTCTTTGAGAAGGAGAAGAAGTTTGGAGGGATGCGTGGATTTGACATAGCAAAGACACTGGCAGGTGAAAACCTTGATAACATATTCCTCAATGCCACGGTATGGGATATACTTGAGGGGAATCGCGTAGCTGTTAAGAATATTCGTACCGAAGAGGTGTATTATGTTGAGGCCGATTATCTTGTGGTTGCAACCGGAGCCGTTCCTTTCATGCCGACCTTTGAAAACGATGATGTGCCCGGGGTTTACACTGCTGCTGTAGTTCAGAAGATGATGAACAGCGAATTTACCCTTCTTGGCAAAAACGTGCTGACTGTTGGTGCCGGAAACATCGGTTACCTGACCTCTTACCAGCTTATGCAGGCAGGTGCGAAAGTGAAGGCAATCATTGAAGCCATGCCTGGTGAAGGGGGATTCCCGGTTCAGGCCAACCGTGTTCGTCGCCTGGGTATTCCTATTCTTACTTCTCACATTCTGTTGAAGGCTATTCCCAACGATGACCATACCGGTATTATTGGTGCTGTTGTGGCCAAGTGCCAAAACTTTAAACCTATCCCCGGGACCGAGAAAGTAATAGATGGAATTGATGCTATCAATATCTGTACCGGTCTTGTTTCTGATGACCAGCTCCTGATAAAGGGTAACGAGATTTTTGGACGTCGCTGCTTTGGTGCAGGCGATTCGATCAGGATCGGGGAAGGAACCTCGGCTGTGCTGAGGGGAAAGCAGGTTGCCTATGAAATTCTTGCCGATTTGGGTGTTCGTTATAAATATGATGACTACCTGGCGCTCTCGAAAGAATATATCGACTCACAACAGCACCCGACCAGAGTAATAGAAAAACCGTTTCTTCCCACCCGCGAGAGGATGGAGCAGAAAGGTTTTGTTCAGATCGACTGCCTCTATGGTTTCGCATGTAATCCATGCGAATTTGCATGTCCTCACGGAGCCATTACCAAGACCTCTACCAGTACAGTTCCTCATATCGACTACGATAAATGTATTGGCTGTATGGATTGTGTTTATCAATGCCCCGGACTTGCCATCTTTGGGTATAACCTGAAGAAAGACTGGTTGTTCCTTCCAATTGAATATGAAGCAAACGAAGGAGCCAATGTCTGGCTGGTCGACAACAACGGTCATCAACTGGGAGAAGGAGTTATCGAAAAGATTCTTCGAAAACCCAATAAAACCAATGTTGCAAGGGTGAAGTCGCTTACACTTCAGGGTGAAGACCTGGTAAATGTCCGGGGATTTATCGTGAAAGAAAAGTTCCCCGAACCTTTTGAGATGCTTCCTGCCGATTTCAACGTGAAGTCGGAGACCTATGTCTGCCATTGTGATGACGTAACTGTTGATGAGATTCTGGGGATCGTTGGTGACCGGAAGTTTATCAGCGTTGATGAGATTAAACATACTACCCGGCTGGGCATGGGAGCCTGCCGCGGGAAGCGTTGTATTCCCCGTCTGAAATCGATGATTAGAAATTATGGTATTCAGATAGTAGGAGAAGCTACACCCCGTGGCCCTCTTTCGAATCAGCTCTCGATGGGAGAGTTATATCCCCGCCCGGTTCACGAGAATATAATCGCTGTCAGCCATAAGAAAGCGCCACGTGTGATCACGGTACCATCACTGGTTGCCGGAGGAGGTATTGGTGGAAGCGCTCTGTTCCGTTACCTTGCCGAAGAAGGATTGAAGCCTTTGCTGATTAATTACGGACGCGGTTCTTCGTGGCGGAATATTGCAGGCGGGCGCCCTAATTTCAGTGTCCCCGAACTGAGCGATATAGCTGTCAACAATCTACAGATCTTTAAAGACCTTCAAAAGGTTCGAAATATTGATTTTCGTCCCATCGACTACGTCACCTTCGCCCATGATGACACGATGTACAACGCGCTGAAAGCATCAATGGCGTGGAGCGATGCCGAGATGATTGAGCCTAAAGATTTTACAACACGTGTATCCCCGTATTTCAATACCAATCTGAAGACCTACCAGGCTGCACTCATTACCCATAACTGCTGGCAGGCAACTCCGGGGCGGGTGGTTGACCTTATTCGCCAGATTGGCCTTAAGCATGGAGGGACTATCGAGGAAGACTGCAAACTGATTGATGTGAAGCATGATGGTGAGAAGTATATTGTCCTTGTGCAAAATCACGACAAGGAGTTTGTTGAATACCATACAGATCATTTTGTAAACGCGCTGGGAGCTGAAGGAGCTCATTTCGCCAAAAAGCTTGGCATTGAGACAGGCCAGTATCCTGTGAAACATCAGGCGTTTATAACGAGACGACTACCTATGATGGGTGTGAACAACATTCCTTTACCCATGATTATAGACAGGCGAAATTACAAAGGATTCGTCGCGGTATATGGGCAGCAGCTTGCCGAAACCGGTCAGATAATAGGATGTGCATCTCCAGGTGTTGAACCAGCAGAAACAGATAAAAACCTTAAAATTAACAGCAAAGAGTTTTTGGAAATCGCTTCCGAGATATTTGTTGATTGGTTGCCTGAATTGTCGAGTGTTGGTTTTCAGGCTATTTGGGCTGGTTATTACATGGAGCCCCGTATGTTCATTGATCCTGAGAAAGGTCTGTTTACCGGGTTAAGAGGCCAGGGTTTCATGCTGGGTCAATACCTTGCCAAAATGTATGTAGATAAGCTTGTTGGTAAAAATGTACCTGATTATTTCAGCCGCCTTAGCATGAGTGGCGACGGAATGCTTGAAAAAGCCTTCAAATAATCTTAATTTGACAATCTGATAAGCAGCGGTATTCTGTTATGCAGGTATACCGCTGCTTTTGTTGTTGTTGTGAGTAGTTTCAAAACCTGGCTGAAAATATCGACAACGAGGTTTTTAATATTTGTAATGCTGAATTATTAAATGCTGAAGTGAATAATTCAGACTAATCCGGCCAGGGAGCTTAGCCCGGGATTAATAAAAAATGAGGTTTATTGTCCCTGCTTCGCCGAAAGGGAGCGTGACGTGAAAGTGGTTAAACAGATTTAATTCATACCCGGGCCTAAAAAGCCAGATCATGTGAATCAGTTAGCAGCAGCAACGAAGTAGTAATCTTTCTTTTCGCGGTATATGCGGATAAAATCTTCACGGCTTAACCAGGGATAACCATTGAGCCAATCGGGAATAAGGTGGATGTTGAGTCCTGCATCGCGGGTAAGGAGGTCGTAAATCTGTTCCGGTTGAGTGCCGTAAAATTCACTTGCACCGAGTCCACATTCAAAGATAACCACTGGCTGATGCCTCCGAAGTGTCTGGAGGGCTCCCTTGAGTACCAGATATTCAGCTCCTTCAACATCAATTTTTATAAGGCGTACCGTTTGATCGGAAGTGATTACACTGTCAAGAGTTCTCATTTCTACGTTAATCTCTTCAATGTCGGGGTGATTGGTAGCATATTCCCTTTTCCGGATACCACTGTAGGCGGGAGCATTCCTGACATATTGAAAGGTTGTGTTGCCGTTGGTGTTGCTGAGAGCGTAGGGTAAAATAGTTGCTCTCCCGTCAAATTGAGCTTTCAGGTGATCGTATAATGACGGGATAGGTTCAAAACCAATATGATGTCCTAATGGAGCCAATTTAAGCATGATTTCAAGAATTTCACCCTTATGGCATCCTATATCAATGGCATTTCCACCATATTTAAGTACCTGCTCCAACACTTTTAGCGTGAGCCGATCGTACTTCAGATTTTTAGTAGCATCTACGTGCAAAGACATCAGCACGTTGCGTATCAATTCTTTAAAATGCATCCGGCAACAATTTAAGCCTATTAGGGGAGGTTAGGACCCATCTCGGTAGTCTAATTTTCCGAAGCGGCGAAGATACGATATTCTGATAGTAATTATGACAAAACTTCTGTTTTCGGAGAAGCTGAACTACTAATTCGTGCTTGGGCGGCTCACCCCCTTTTCCCTATCTTTGCCTCTCAAAACCTGAGATGCCTTATGATTAGTGTGAGTAATGTTTCGATCCATTTTACCGGTGATAACCTCTTCGAAGGGGTCTCTTTCGTGATTGCTGACCGCGACCGTATTGGTCTTACCGGCAAAAACGGTGCCGGTAAGACCACCTTACTTAATATCCTTGCAGGAGTATTGCAACCGGAGTCAGGTCAGGTTACCCGTCATGGTGAATGCACGATGGGTTATTTATCTCAGGAGTTGGTTCCTGCAACTCACAGATCTATTCTTGATGAGGCCATGCAGGCATTTGCAGAACTGCTTCAGGTGATTCACCAGCGCGATAAGATGATGGCTTCGCTTTCAGATCGTGAAGACTATGAAAGTGACGCCTATATGAAATTGTTAAACCGTATTGATGAAGCCAGTCATTTTATAGATATTCACGGTGGTGAAAGTCTCGAAGGGCAGGCTCGACGTGTGCTGGAGGGTCTTGGATTCAAACCTTCTGATCATCTGCGCGGGATGAGTGAGTTTAGTAGTGGATGGCAGATGCGTGTTGAGCTTGCCAAAATTTTGCTTCGACGGCCTGATGTAATTTTACTGGACGAACCCACCAATCACCTCGACATTGAATCAATTGGCTGGCTTGAAGAGTGGTTGCGTACCTATTCGGGCGCAGTAGTTTTGGTATCGCACGACCGGGCTTTCCTTGATAATGTAACTACGCGGACCATCGAGATCAACATGGGGAGGTTATGGGACTACAAGGCTGGCTATTCGGAGTATGTAATGATGCGACAGGAGAGGATGGAGTCGCAGGTTGCTGCCCTTGAGAACCAGCAGCGGCAGGTTGATCAGATAGAGCGGTTCATTGAACGTTTTAGATACAAAGCTTCCAAATCACGTCAGGTACAAAGCCGGGTAAAAATGTTGGAGAAGCTCGACAGGGTCGAGATTGATGAGACCGATACCTCAGCCATTCATTTTTCATTTCCCCCTGCCCCTTCATCGGGCCGTATTGTGGTTGAGGTTGAAAAACTTAGCAAAAGGTACGATGATCTGTTGGTGCTCGACACCATCGATCTGACAGTTCAGCGGGGAGAAAAGGTAGCTTTCGTCGGGAGAAATGGTGAAGGGAAAACCACTTTGTCGCGTATTATAATTGGGGATTTGGAATATGAAGGTATCATGAAGCCGGGTCATAATGTCAGTATAGGCTACTATGCTCAGAATCAGGCTCAGATGCTTGACCCGGCGAAGACCGTTTTCGAGACGCTTGATGAAATAGCAGTTGGCGATATTCGTACACGTACAAGAGCTATTCTGGGTAGCTTCCTGTTTTCAGGCGAAGCTATCGAGAAGAAGGTGAGTGTTCTGTCGGGAGGAGAGAAATCAAGGCTGGCACTCGCCAAATTACTTTTGAAACCGGTTAATTTATTGGTACTGGATGAACCTACCAATCACCTTGATATGGTTTCGAAAGATATTCTTAAGAATGCACTGTTGCGTTATGATGGTACGCTGATTATTGTATCGCATGACCGCGATTTTTTACAGGGACTTACAACGAAGGTCGTGGAATTCAGAAACCAGAAGTTAAAAGAGTTTCCCGGGGATGTTTATGATTTTCTGGAGGTGCGTCGTTTAGATCATTTGCGTGATCTGGAGCAACCTGCCCGAAAAGGCACTACTATTGGTGAGCCAGGGGAGCCATCATCTGGTAAAATAGATTATGAACAGCGAAAGGCACAGGAACGGGAACGGCGAAGGATTGCCAGTAAGATTGAAGCGGCTGAGGATAAAATTGTTAAATTAGAATCAGAGATTGCACTACACGATCAAATGATGTCGAACCCGGATCAGCATCCTGGCATTATGACAGATCAGGATTTTTTTAACCGGTATAGTAACCTGAAGAAGGAATTGGAGGAGGCGACCAAAACCTGGGAAAAATTACTTGAAGAATCATAATTCAAAATAAAAACCGGGGATTTTATCCCCGGTTTCCCTCTTTCAACAGGTGTTTAAGCTAAACCTCCAATTGGTTTAGAATTTTTTAACATATGGTTATAAGGAGTTATTCATAACGCTCAACATCGGATGGAATAGCCTCTTCCATAATTACTTCATAGAAGTAACCGCTTCCAAAATCTTTCTTAAGAGCGATGATGCCTTCAAAGGTGGCAATGTTTCCTTCAGTGACAATATCTACCGAAGTAACGGTCAGATCAAAATTTGAGCCATCGCTTGTGCCATCCTGAATATGCATCCAGTTACGCTTCATGATCTCTTTGCTGAGTTTTCCTACCAATCCACGTATTTTTACCTTTTTCCCCTCGAATTGTGAAGGATTTTCGAATAGTTCTTCAATAGTAATTCCTCCAGCAGCCTTTTCTACTTTAAGGTTATCCATTTTTGTAACCGGTTGCCTGCGTGAGGAAGCTTCTGCTCCGGGCATGTGAGCACCTCCGGTTGCTGCAAGCCGCTCAGGGCTTCCCGAGGGATCCTGAACAAACAGTACGGAAGGGAAGGTTCGGTCAAGTTCCCTGCTGTAAAAATCTTTCATGTCGTATGCCTGACTGTAGTACACAGAATCACCGCTTTTTATTTCTTCCCTTACAATTGCCATCCAATATTCGGATTTATCTTCAGAAACACGGAGATAGGTATATTTTGTTGTATTTAAAACCTGGATGACTTCAACGCCATGAACACCAGCCGGGAGGTTTCTTTTTGCAGGGGAGTGATCACATGAGCTAAGCCAACTTACCAGTAATACTGTAATCATTAGCTTAATTTGGGTTATTGAATTGAATTTCATCGATGATTAATTTATTCAGTTTATGCAATTTATTTAATTATGGTCTGGGTTCTCTTGTTATAAATACAACTCGGAGAAAATAACAATTTCATATCGAGCATGTTTAATCAGACAGCTAAAAAAAAATATTCTATTTATTTATAGAGGGTTATTATTCAGGTAAACTCAAAAACTACAATAAGTTATGTTTTAGTATAACCTGGAATAGTTTTCTTGATCAGGAAATTATAGCAGTATTTTTAACTATTATTCGGGTCGGATACCTTTCCTAATGCCTCATTTATATCTGCCTCGGTGCGGAGAAGTTTTTCGCGACAATATTTGAGTAACCAGGCCGCTCTTTTAACCTTTTCAGATAACTCCTCGATTTCTATGGTTGAGTTTTCAACCTCTGCTACAATTTGCTCAAGTTCGGTGTAAGCTTTACTATAAGTTAATTCTTTCTCCATATTAATGTGTTTTGTTTTATTTGGTTGTACTAATGATAGTACCATCGGTCAAACGGGTAAGGATCTCAGTACCCGGCTTTATCTGTGATACCGAACGGATAATCTGTCCCTGGGCTGAAGTTATTGAATAGCCTCTTTTCAGCAATACTTCCGGATCAGCTAACCTGAGTCTTTGCTCCATATACGTTAATTGCCGCAGATGGTCATTGAAAACCCATTTGTATGCTTTGAATATTTGAGCGGGTACTACATTTATTGAATTTTTTCTGTTAGTCATGATCGTTTTTACAGCAATTTCCAATCTGTCGCTATTTTTCAGTAGTTGGTTTTTCCCGGTAATCACGATCGATCTGGTATAGGCCGGTAGCAAGTCGTTGAATCTGTTTAGCCGAATGGAATGACGCGTAACCTGATTTCTGACCGCCTGAACCATCTGGGTTCCGAGGTGATCAAGCCGTTGAAGCTGAAAATCACCCAAGCCCTTCACGGTGTTGTTTATTCTGTTGGCTGTCTTCAGAAGAGCATTTTCAGCCTCCCTGAAAGCATCGACAATAGAGTAGGCTACATCAGTAGGGGTAATTTTATTGGAATGTGCAACCATCTCTACGATAGTAAGATTAGTGGAATGGCCTATCCCGGTAATTACCGGGATTGGAAATCTTGCAACCACACGGGATAAGGTGTACTCATCATAACAATCAAGGCCTACTTCACCACCGCCTCCCCTGATGATAGTCACAACATCAAACAAGTGTTTTTCACGGTCAATCTCCTCAAGTTTTCCAATAATACTGGGCCCTGCATTCACCCCCTGCAATAAGGCTGGAAATAGCTCCCACTGAATATTGTATCTACTGCCATGTTCCTGCAATATATTACAGAAGTCATGGTAGCCTTTACTTGTCTCTACGGAGATAACGGCAATGCGCGATGGAAGTGTAGGAAACGGGAGATTGCGGTTCAAATCAAAATTACCCTCTTTTTTTAACCGGCTGATGGCGGCTGCCCGTTGTCGTGTCATTTCACCCAAAGTAAAAGAAGGTTCAATTTCATGGATATGCAGGCTCAGTCCATGCTGGGGGTGGAAATTGACTGAAGCCAGGAACAGGATATTCATACCGTCTTGAAGGGGTTTCCCAGCTGTTTCTATGAACTGTTGGTTGATTGATTGGAAGATGTCTCCCCATATAATTGCCCTGAACTGGGTTACTACTTTATCCCCACTTTTTTCAACTAGATCGGGATAACAGTGTCCGCTATGAGGATAACGATGTAAACGTGCCATTTCAGCTTTTATCCAATATCTTCCGGGATAGTTTTTAGCCACAATCGCCTGTATGCTGGAAGCTACCTGACTAAGAGTATATATTCTGGCTGAAGAATCGGCTGCTGGCGATACGTTTGACATAACAAAGGTTTAGCTGGATAAAATAACCCGGCAGCTCAGAAGGTAGTTCCTGAAACTGTCGGGTTATATCGTTTTCAGTGTATTATAAATTTGCCAGATATTTACGGATATTTCTCTCAACCCGCTCAAGCACGTTGGTTGCTGTTTCAGGAATGAAGGTACTACCGGTGATATGTTCGAATAATTCGCGGTAACGGTCGGAAACGCTTTGTGCATAAGATTCGGTAATTTCCGGAACCACTTGTCCTTCTTTGCCTTGAAATCCATTCGACATAAGCCATTCACGCACGAACTCCTTGCTTAATTGACGTTGTTGTTCTCCTGCGGCAAATCTTTCTTCATACCCTTCACTGTAAAAGTATCGGGAAGAATCCGGGGTGTGTATTTCATCGATTAGAAATATCTTATCATCTATCTTTCCGAACTCATATTTGGTATCGACAAGTATCAGTCCTTGTTTGGCAGCCATTTGTGAACCGCGTTCAAACAGAGCCAGCGTGTAATTCTCAAGTTGTTCATAATCTGAAGCCGAAACCAGTCCTTGTTTGATAATCTCCTCTTTTGAGATATCTTCATCATGTCCTTCGGTTGCTTTTGTGGTAGGCGTAATAATTGGTTTTGGGAATCGCTGGTGTTCTTTCATTCCTTCCGGCAAAGGAACTCCACAGATTTCGCGGGCACCTGCCTTATAACTCCGCCACGAGCTTCCGGTTAAGTAGCCCCTTATAATCATCTCAACAGGAAAAGTTTTGCAGTATCGTCCAACAGTGACCATAGGATCAGGGGTATCAAGCTTCCAGTTAGGAACGATGTCGGCAGTGGCATCGAGAAACATAGCGGCGATCTGGTTCAGCATTTGCCCCTTGTAGGGGATTCCTTTGGGCAACACTACATCAAAAGCTGAGATTCGGTCAGTAGCAATCATTACAAGCAATTCGTTGCCTATGGTATAAACATCACGTACTTTCCCGTGATAGACTGATGTCTGGTTTTGAAATTTAAAATCAGTTCTGACTAATGCCTGGTTCATAGGGTTATAAATTTAATTAATGTTTTTCATTGGGTATTAAGCTCCGTTGTTCGGCGTCACGACCATATGCATCAACGACCAGTCGTACCAGCTTATGACGGACTATGTCTTGGGCATCCAGATAAATAAAATCGATTCCCTGAATATCTTTAAGAATTTTTGTTGCATGATTGAGTCCTGATCTTTGGTTACGTGGAAGGTCAATCTGGGTAACATCGCCAGTGATAACAAACTTAGCAGAGCGCCCCATACGGGTCAGAAACATCTTCATTTGGTTTTCAGTTGCATTTTGCGCTTCATCCAGAATAGCAAAAGCATGATCCAGGGTTCTTCCCCGCATGAATGCAAGGGGGGCAATTTCAATTGTACCATCCTCAATATAAGTAAGCAGTTTTTGAGGCGGAAGCATGTCGCGCAGCGCATCGTAGAGGGGTTGGAGATAGGGATCAAGTTTATCCTTCAGATCCCCGGGGAGAAATCCCAGGTTTTCACCAGCTTCAACAGCAGGACGGGTAAGGATTATTCTTCTTACCTCCTTGTTTTTAAGAGCCTTGACGGCAAGAGCAACGGCAGTATAGGTTTTCCCTGTACCTGCAGGTCCAATCGCAAAAACCATATCATTACGGGTGCAGGCTTCTACCAGTCGGCGTTGATTTTCCGTACGGGCACGTACCTGTAGCCCTTTATTTCCAAATACGAGTACATCAGATGCCCCTGCTTCTACCTGTTGATGCCATATTTCGGCTTCATCAGATGACATCAATTGTTCTACATCATTGGATGTTATTTTTCCGAACTTATCATAGTGCAGGAGTAATAATGAGAAGCGCCGTTCAAATTCAGCGATATCGTTACGCTCTCCATTGAGTTTGAGTAAGTCACCCCGCGCTAATATTTTTAACCGCGGAAATAATTGTCTGATTTGATTAAGAAACAAGTCATTGGCGCCATAAATTTCCAACGCCGGATAACTTTCGATTGAAAGTATTTTTTCGTTCATATACTTTGAAATGCCCCAGTGATGACCTAAAAGGGTTGACCCTTTGTGGGGGTATCGTTTTAATTTCTAATTTTGAATCTGCAAATTTAATCAATTCCGCATGCCGGTACTGACCGGACATTTCAAAACTGTTACGAAATGGCAATAATAACTCTTACAAGCGATTGGGGTACAAGTGATCATTATCTTCCTGCTGTGAAAGGTGCGCTTTTAAGTCGTATGCCCGAAGCAAATATTGTGGATATCAGCCATGAAATTGTTCCTTTCGATCTGAACCAGGCCTCTTTTGTACTTCGTAACTGCTATCATCATTTTCCCAAAGGTACCATTCACATTGTTGCTGTTAATACCGAAGCTGATCTTGAAAACCCTCATATTGCCATTCGCTATGACGGACATTATTTTATTGGAACCGATAATGGTTTGTTTAGCCTGATGTTTGATTCCATCCCTGATGAGATATTCGAGATTGATATTCCGCAGGATAGTGACTACTTTACCTTTCCAACCAGGGATGTTTTCGTAAAAGCTGCTGTACATCTGGCGAAGGGTGGAGCTATGGAAGAATTAGGTGATCCGTTGTTAAAACTATTTGAACGTACTGCTTTCAGACCTGCCATTTCAGGAGATGCTATCATAGGCAAAGTGATCTATACAGATCGGTACGAAAATGTCTTCACAAATATTACCGAGGGACTTTTTAAAAGTGAATGCCGTAACCGTCCTTTTAGTATTGAGTTTAGCGTTTCACGCTATCGTATCCGCAATATAAACAAATCGTACGGAGATGTTCCCGAGGGTGAACTTGTTGCTTTATTCAGTACTACCGGAAACCTTCAAATTGCTATAAATAGGGGGAACGCCGCCAGCCTGTTAGGGTTGGGAACAGATGATTCCATTCGCATTCAGTTTGGCTAAACCCCTCAATCATCTTATTGTCATTTTCCCGAAATATACATATTGCATTAAGCAATATGTTTGCCGGGAAGTTGTGACAACTGGTCGATGACCTCTTTATCTGCGAGGTGATATTTTGAATGGAATCAGGAATCTGGTGACTGATTACAGAGGTGCTCTTCGTTTATGTCGTTTGCTGGCACAATGACAACATGAGGCCTTCGCTGTTGTTTGATATCTGGCGCTGCCTGCCCGATATAAACGGCCTTTCCTCGTTGGATTTTCACTCTATGGAAAGTTGTCCGGAAGATATCTCCTTCAGATTGAAAAAAAGATAGAGAAGGAACCACTACGCAGTTTTGTAAATATTAAAGCATCCAAAGCGGTGCCGACAGGTACTTGTAAAGTAATATTTGACTGAAGGAACCGGAATCCTGTTTGTTACCTTTAGTATTGGATTCTTATTTACGATTTATCTTCCTGTCTTGCTGTCGTTATTCATATTTACTGAGGCATTCTTCACAAAGGCAATCAGAGTATTGCGATTCAAGTTTTGTCCTGACTTCAGCAGTAAGCTGGTATTCTATACACCAGCATTTACCACTATGACTACAATGAAACCATTTATGGCATACCGGGCATTGTTTATTGTCCGGTTTACGGGGATCCGTTGTTTTATTGTCCGGGTTATGTTTACAGTTATCCTTCATCTGAAACCAATTCTTCGGTAGTCATTGTAATACTGACGCTTGCGAGTTTGCCGCCTAGAGGAGGATTCATCTTGGCAACTTTTATTTCAGCATAATCTATAGTTTCAAACTTTAACATTAAATCATGCAGTATCCGTCGCGCCACATGTTCGAGCAAATGCGACTTTTGGTCCATCTGAGCTTTGACAAGTTGATAAACTGAAAGATAGTTAACCGTATGATGAAGGTTATCAGATAAAGAGGCTTCCCTTACATCTGTCTCGATCATCAGATCAACAGTAAAGTAGGTTCCAATAACCTGTTCTGCATCGAAGCAACCATGGTAGGCATAAAATTCCATACCCTGGAGTGAGATTACACTCATATTATTGATTATTTAAAGTTGAAATGGCCCTGCGAACACGTATGGCCAGTTCTTCGCGACCAATTAGTGTAATCACTTCTGTGAGGTGGGGTCCCATTCCGGAGCCAATGACCGCAAGTCGCATAGCATTCATGATAGCACCCATGCCAACTTGCTTCTCTTCCAGGAAGTGTTGTATTTCAGTGTCAAGAGATTCTGTGGTAAATTCTTTTAACGTGGTCATTCTGCTTGTCAGATCAGAGATAAGAGAACCTGAATCAGCTTTCCACCTCTTCTTTGCAAATCCTTCATCATACGAGTTAGGTGCAGTAAAGAAGAACCAACTCTGATCCCATAATTCATTGATAAAATTTACACGATCTTTTACCAGAGCAACCACTTTCTTTACCATCTCAGGTTTGGCCTGTATTCCTTTCTCAGAAAGTAAGAGTAAAAATGATTCCGTAAGTTCATCGTTTGTTTGCATACGGAGGTATTGCTGGTTGAACCATTTTGCTTTTTCTGGATCAAATCGGGCCCCTGATTTGTTTACTCTGTCAAGGGAGAAGAGTCTGATGAGCTCATCTATGGAAAGAATTTCCTGATCAGTTCCAGGATTCCATCCCAGAAGGGCCAGCAGGTTGATAAAAGCTTCTGGGTAGTAACCGGATTCGCGGTACCCCGATGAAATATCCCCTGTTTTAGGATCAGTCCAGCGTAAGGGAAATACAGGGAAACCAAGACGGTCGCCATCACGTTTGCTCAATTTCCCATTACCATCAGGCTTAAGCAATAATGGAAGATGTGCAAATTGAGGAGCCTGCCATCCGAAGAAACGGTATAAAAGTATATGGAGGGGGGCGCTGGGAAGCCACTCTTCACCTCGGATGACATGGGTAATGAGCATCAGGTGATCATCTACAATGTTGGCCAGATGATAGGTAGGCATTCCATCCGATTTGAATAATACCTTATCGTCAAGTGTTGATGATTGTACACGTACTTCGCCTCTGATTAGGTCATTTACACGTATTTCTTCCCCGGCCGGTATACGTACCCTTACAACATATGGAGTCCCTGCATCGATGAGCTGTTTTACTTCGCCTTCCGACAGTGTCAGGCTGTTACGTAGTCCCAGACGGGTGGATGAGTCGTATTGGAAATTGGGGTGTGTACTTCTCAATACTTCAAGATCGTCAGGGGTGTCGAAGGCATAATATGCATGGCCTGAGTCAAGAAGTTGTTGCACGTATTGAATATAAAGATGTTTGCGGTCGCTCTGCCTGTACGGACCATAGGGTCCACCAACGTGAACCCCTTCATCGAACTGGATTCCACACCAGGAAAGAGATTCAATTATGTATGCTTCTGCTCCCGGAACAAAGCGGGTTTGATCAGTGTCTTCAATACGAAGAATCATATCGCCACCCATCTGACGGGCGAGTAAATAATTATATAATGCAGTGCGTACGCCGCCAATATGAAGTGGTCCTGTAGGACTCGGGGCAAACCGCACTCTGACTTTAGGTATACTCATTTATCGGTATATTTTTAATGCAAAGGTAGGGGTTTTAGATTATGTTGCGTTGTAACGGTTCCGGATACTAAACATCTCAAAAATCTTTATTGTATTCCTGATCTTTGAACTGGCTTATCGAGGATTACTTAGATTTGATGCTCATGTATAAACCAAATTTAAATTCTATAGTATGGTTTCCGATGCTAATAATTATGGCTGGTTATTTGTAATCTTCGGTCATCTTATAGTTCATAGTTATGCAATCGTCTCTGTCATTAACCCATAGTCATAACTTACTATATTTTTCGTATTAAACTCAAGGTTGAGCTAATCTGTTATGACTCCCTTTTTCATTTCCTGGGATAAATACCAAAGGATTGCTTGAC
>QKGM01000025.1 GCA_003250395.1 Bacteroidota bacterium
AACGTATTTATCCTTATGCATTTGCTATTCTGTTAATGAATAGCGAAAATGCAAATTGAAATCCGTTTAATCGAAAAAAGCCTGCAACTAACTAAATTTCAAATATTTCAAAGAACATTATTAGATTTTAATGGGACAGCAATGTAAAGTTATCATTTCAATATGAATCTGGTATGGTGAAATTCTTGGGATGGGTAATCTCGTTTTTATGTGCTACACCTCTGATTGTTATATCATTATTATTAGTTTTGGTAGTAGTTGGTCTGTCGACCGGTAACATAATACTTCACATGTCTATCCTTAAGTGGTTGGGCTTTAGCCTTGGGTTTCTTGTTGTGTGGAGTCTTCTTTTTGTTGGAATGAGAAAAGGGTTAAAGATGGCAAGGCCAAATGTATTAGTAAGTGATGACTTGTAGATCTTTGTATTATTGGATTCACCTTTCAATTACATTGTTTTTAGATTTGAATTGGATGATTTGTAAGATGATTAGGTGAAAATTGAACATGAATACCTTAGTTTTTGGCCATTTATGTAGTTTCTTTCAAGTGCTGTAATAGAATAGTTGTAGTTCAAGGCTGAATGATTCATAGGCAAATAATTATTCCGGACCTAGAACACAAGATTTTACAGCAATGTTTTTAGAGAAGTTACAGCAATAATTTTGTAAGAAATATAACTGGGACATTTAATGATACAGAAAATGACAGAATCACTCAAAATTGCAATTTTACTCTTTGAAAATTTTACGGTTTTGGATATTGCTGGACCATATGAAGTGTTGTCAAAGATTCCAGATTCCAGGATTTATATGGTAGCAACAGAACCTGGATTATATGCGAATGATTGTGGTTTAAAAGTCATGGCTGATTATTCAATTTCAGAGTTAGTTAGCCCTGATGTTTTGGTTATTCCAGGTGGATTTGGTATAGATGGATTATTAGAAAATCAGAAATTGTTAGATTGGATTAAAAACGCTTATGTTTCTTGTAAGTGGACTATTTCTGTTTGTTCCGGAGCCTTGTTGTTGGGTGCAGCTGGTATCCTGAAAAACCGTAAAGCAACAACTCATTGGGACAGGAAAAAGCAATTGGCAGAATATGGTGTAATAATTCAGAATGAAAGGTATGTGAAGGATGGTAAAATAATTACATCAGCCGGAGTCTCAGCAGGCATTGATATGACATTATATCTCCTGAGTATAATAGTGGGTGATAATTTTGCAAGAGGAGTTCAACTGGGAATTGAATATGACCCGAAGCCGCCTTTTAATTCAGGCATACCGGAAAAGGCACCAAAAGAGCTGGTAAACATGATAAGTAAATCAGCCAGGATTACCGGTAATAGATAAAACAAAGTTTTTATCGATGAGTAATCACCTGTGGCATTCAACTGTTTCTGGATCAAGTTGATTTGTGTCATTTTTTTTATGTTGAATATTGACCTGAAGATTCTGGTAATCTGCGAGAATAATAGAGGCTTTGTCATTATTGTTATAGCATTTGTAAAATATTATTGACTGCCTGTGACTCATAGAGATCAGTTAAATTAGAAAATACTCTGTCATGTAATGATGTAATGTTAATATTTGTGAAAACTAATTTGGTTTTTGCAAAAAAGTTTATTTTTGTACCCTTATAGCAAGTGAATGAGCCAAAAAACTCCTTTCACCTTTCCGAATCTTATTGCGGAGACAGTGAAAAAACATGGTCCATTACCGTCGATGGGATTTGCCGGTGAAGTACCAATTACATATAATCAGCTTAACGACAGAATATTGTCGGTGAGTGCTTTTCTTGAGCAATTAGGGGTAGTCCCCGGGACACGTGTTGCCATTTTAAGCGTAAATATGCCCAACTGGGCAATAGTTTATTTGGCAACTGTTAACATAGGAGCGGTGGTGGTTCCGATTCTTCCTGATTTTAGTGTGTCGGAGATAGACAATGTATTAAACCATAGTGGTGTTTTTACAATATTCGTCTCATCGAATCTCACTCACAAACTGGAAAAAAACTCTGCTGAGAGCCTTCGCTATATAGTAGGAATTGAAGATTTCAGCATTATTCATCCACATAAATCACAAGTTGTATACCGGCCAAATGGCCATCCGATTCAGAAGTATCATATCAGCGAGAATCATCTTGCCGCCATTATATACACTTCAGGGACGACTGGAAAATCGAAAGGGGTGATGCTTTCGCATAAAAATATTTGTTTTACAGCATATAAATGTCGATCGGTTGAGCCACTCAATACTTCTGACAGATTGCTTTCTGTACTTCCTCTTTCTCATACCTATGAAAATACTATTGGCTTGATGTTACCTTTGGTTGGCGGGTCTTCGGTTTATTATCTTTCAAAACCTCCAACACCATCGATATTACTTCCAGCTCTTAAATCAGTCCGCCCTACTTGTATGTTAACTGTTCCGCTTATTATTGAGAAGATTTTTCATACAAGAATTAAAACAGCTTTTCATAAAAACAAGTTGACAAGGATGCTCTATGCTTTTCCTCCGACACGCACTATGATGAACCGATTGGCAGGAAAGAAGTTGATGGCCATATTTGGCGGTGAGTTGAAGTTCTTTGGTATTGGTGGTGCCAAACTTAGCGAAACTGTCGAAAGGTTTCTGATTGATGCACGATTTCCTATAGCTATCGGATACGGGTTAACTGAGACATCCCCGCTTTTGGCGGGCAGCAATCCCCGAAACCATAGATTTAGATCAACCGGTCCAATATTGGAGGGTGTTTCGGTTAAAATTCACCAGCCTGATCCTGTTACAGGGGAAGGTGAGATATGGGCTAAAGGAGCCAATGTGATGAAAGGTTATTATAGGGAACCCGAATTGACAAAGCAGATTATCACTGATGATGGTTGGATTAAAACAGGCGATCTTGGCGTGTTAAGCGATGATAATTTCTTAAGTATCAGAGGGCGAAAGAAGAATGTAATCATTGGAGCGAATGGAGAGAATATCTATCCTGAAGAGATTGAATCGGTGATCAATAATTTTAGATTTGTTAACGAATCATTAGTACTTGAAAAGAAGGGACAGCTGGTGGCACTTGTTCACTTTAATAAGGAGGATATAGAGACATTTTATCAGCTTATGCGTGATGAATTGAAAGGTTTTGAAGAACGGTGTGAGGAGGTACGGAAAGAACTTCATCAATTTATAAATTCAAAATTGAGTCGAAATTCGCAAATCAAACTTGTAGTTAGCCATCTCCATCCATTCCAGAAGACAGCAACCCAAAAGATTAAACGTTTCCTATATCAGGACGGCCAAATAGCAGGTAAAGATAAATAGCTGAGTATAGCTGAAGTTATCCAAATTCGATATTAGGAATAGTCAACAATTGGCTTCCTTGGTTGTTTTTTAGAATCCACGCTGGTCGTGGTTTTTTAATAACTAACCTTATAATTTTAATAATAGAATGCTTAATCCCATTGCAGATAGAATCTTTAAGCTGGTTGATAAGATGGATGCTGCTGAATTAACTGCTTGCATCACGAAGGATGGTCTTTTCCGTTTTTCGAATATGGAACCTGTAGTTGGTTCTGAAAATATATTGATTTTCCTTACAGATTTTTTCAAGAGTATAAAAGCCATCTGTCATTCTGAACTGGAGGTTTACGAAATTGGTAATACAATTATTACTAATGGAGTTGTTACCTATACAAGGCACTCCGGAAGTAAATACCAGTGTAATTTCTCTAACACTTTTAAGATGAAAGGTGATTTGGTTTCTGAATATCTGATATTTGTAGACAATTCGCTGCTCTACAGCGAATAGGATGAGTGAAACCTCTGTCTTCCGTCAAGAGTGGGGGAGACAAGGATAATTAATCATAAGAAATGACCTGATTACTTCCAGGTCATTTCTTATTTTGGGTTTATTGTTTTAATAGATGAAAATAATGAACGATTATAGCTATTTCGTATAGGAAGCCGGGTGTGATAATTCAAGTGTGCGACCGATTAAAATAGTCAGTAATTAGGGCTGTATGCACTTAACCTGATGTTAAGTAGTAGAAATTATAAGAGAGCTTTGAGCGAGAGAAATATTAACCATGGCTTGCACTGCCTGGAATCAACTGTTTACAAGTTGTTTGCAGGAACTTTGAATTAGATTCCTCCTATATTTTCATATCGGCAACTCTGGTAATTTTTCTCCATATTTCAATTGCTTGTGGTATCAATTGCTGTTGCCCGTCGTTATATATAATGAAATCAGCAAGTTCAGTTTTTTTTGATTCCGGCCATTGAGCTGTCTCTCTGGAGTAAAATTCGTCTCTACTGATCCTGTCACGTTTGATAACACGATCAGCTCTGACTTCCTCGGGAGCTGAAACAACTATTATCAGATCAAATTCTTTGTAAAGTCCTGTCTCGAAAAGAATAGCGGCCTCTTCAATGACGAAAGGATGCGACTCATGAATTTTACACCATTCAGAAAACGCATGTTGCACGGCCGGGTGAATAATGGTGTTAAGCTTTTCCAGTTTTTCTGTATCTCCGAAAACAATTTGAGCAAGCTTTTTCCGGTCAATAAGCCCATCAGGTTTAACAATACTTGTTCCAAATGCCTCCAGAATTGTCCCGATGATATGAGGTTCGAGCATGATCAAATGAGCTTCATGATCAGCTTCAAATACCGGTATTCCGATTGTCTGAAATATTTTTGCAACTGTGCTTTTGCCACATCCAATATTGCCGGTTAAACCAACTTTAAGCATTTTATTGATTATTGAAGAATGATGAACTCAACTAAAGCAGGCTCCATCCTTATCACTTTAAGATAGTCGGGTGAAGTAACAAGGTGGGGCGAAATAAAACGGGAATTGCTTTTAAGTGCGGCATCACAGTCTACACTCAATTTGAATACAGAAGGTTCAAGTCGTTTGTAATCGCGCATGGCGACCTGACAAATAATATTGATTTTTTCGGGGAAAAACCTCATCCGACAACTGTCGTTAGACGAAGCAATTGGAACGGTAACGGTAGCTTCAGTATATTTCTCAATTGGAATCTTTACCTGGAAGGTTTGATGGCTGAAATTGAGAGGAAGATTTTTATATCGTTCTGAAAGATATGTTTTAGTATTTGAAGTAGCTTCAAGAGCATCCAGTTTAATCTTTTTTGTTTTGATAAACTTCATTGTATCTATCAACGCAGCAGGACCTTCAACTCTGATTGTATCAGGTTTTATTACGATATTGCCATATAAGCCGAATGAAGGGGCTGTGGTATACCGGATGGGAGCTATTACAGGCAACCGTTTTGAACGCATCGGAGCCAGATGGAAGAACAAGGTGTCAGGCTTGATGCTTATAAGTCCTTCGTCCAACTGTAGCTGGCTGGCAAGAATTGTTTTGATATCGTATGTCAGCAGATAAGCATTGCGAAGTATTCCTTTGTCACGAAGAAACCGCAGTTTGGAAAGATCTACATTAACACGCTGGGAAGGGCCATTAAAATAGGTACGAAGTAAGTCAAATCCTTTTCCCCTGATCTGGAACAGCAAAGAAGTATCACTTTTGAGTGCCAACACTTTCCCTGCCGGGACGTTTTGATACGATACAGGCCAGTTGATAATAAGAGAATATTCTTTAGAAAGCTTGATAACCAGCCAAACAAGTGTTGAGACAGAGAGGCAAATTAAAAAAACAGAAAGCTGGTTCCGGTACTTTTTATCCCGGAGCCTTGACCCTGGTAAAGATAAAACACGAACGAAACCAGCTTTCACTACTTAGAGGGGTTTATTTCTTATCGAGAGGCTGCCCGGTAATTGAACCAAGTGCTACAGCACTTTTTTCGATTCTGAGGCGATTTTGGCCTTCCACTTCGATGATGATCGTAGTCTCGGCTACTTCAAGTACTTTTCCATGAATTCCGCCAATAGTAACTATTTTATCACCCTTCTTGAGATTTTCACGAAATTTTCGCTCTTCTTTGGTTTTCTTCATCTGGGGGCGGATGAAGAAGAAATAGAATACGACTATTATCAGTAACAAAGGAAGAAGAGAGGTTAAGCTACTTCCTGAGCCGCTTCCCGCTGGGGGAGCCATTAAAAAAACGTTTAGGAGATTCATCATAAAATATAGTTGCTTAAAATGATTAATTCTAAAATGGATGTGGTTTTGAACCTATATATCTTCAGGTCGAATTACTTTTGCTTTAATTCTTAACACTGTCGTGTTAGGTATAGAGTTGGTAAGCACTGTAACAGTTTTATTTTGAAAACCGCTTCTGTTTTCACTGTTGAATGAAACACTGACTACTCCTTCCTTACCTGGAGCAATGGGCGTTGTCGGATATGATGGGGCTGTACAACCGCAACTGGCACTTACTTTGGTCAGAAGGAGATCAGCGTTACCGGTATTTTTAAATTTAAAGTTAAAAGTAACCTTTTCCCCGGCAATGATCTTTCCAAAATCATGTTCCTCAACATCGAATTTAATGGCAGGAGAAGGATTGTTATTATCGCCACTGGCCGACATTGGATTGTTAATTACATCATTTGAAAGTCCTGAGTTGCGTGACTTACAGCCCGACAGGAGTGTAATCCCCAAAAGGACTATGACAGCAAAAGAATGAAATCGGTTCATTTTATTTATAACAAAATTTAATGATCAACAATACTTGGATGTTAGGTGCAAAGGTATCATTTTTTTGGGTGAAGGTTATCAAGTAATTGGTTATAGACTATTTTTGACATTGAAAAAGCGATTCAATTATCAATGCGTATCTACCTGGTCGGTTTTATGGGTTGCGGGAAAAGTTTTTCGGGCAGAAATCTGTCGCGAAGGCTTGGCTTTGAATTCATTGACCTTGACGTTTTATTTGAGAATAAATATCGGATCAACATACAGGAATTTTTTAGAAAATATGGAGAATCAGCCTTTCGTGTTGTTGAGCAACAAATGCTGTATGAAACCGAATATTTGCATCGGGTTGTAATCAGTACAGGTGGAGGTACTCCATGCTATGGTGATAACATGGATTGGATAAATCAACATGGTATCTCCGTGTATCTAAAGATGAGCCCTTCTTCGTTGTATCACAGGCTCAGCCATAGCCGTAAACCGCGTCCGCTTATTAAAGATTACGAACCAGAAGCATTGCGCCAGTTTATCCGGGAGAGGTTAGCATTGAGGGAGGTTTATTACAACAAAGCCTCAGTAATTATTTCTGGCGAAAACCTGAATATGAATCAATTGACAGAAACCCTTACCGGGTTAATAAACAGGTCAAGCTTTTCTGACTAACAGCACCACATTCTCCACGTGGTGAGTCTGGGGAAACATATCCACAGGCTGCACCCTGTTGATGGAATAATGATCGGCCATCAATGCAAGGTCGCGAGCTTGTGTTGCTGGATTACAACTAATATAAACTACACGTCGAGGCGACATCTCGATAATTCGTTTTATAACATCCGGATGCATTCCTGCACGGGGAGGGTCGGTTATTACTACTTGCGGACGACCATGTTTCAGGACAAACTTTTCATCCAGAGTTTTTGCCATATCACCAGCAACAAAATCAGTGTTCTCAATCCGGTTGATGGATGAATTGACTCTTGCGTCCCTGACTGCTGACTCGACGTATTCGATACCTACTACCCGGTGACATCTTCTGGCAACAAAGTTGGCAATGGTTCCGGTTCCGGTGTACAGGTCATAGACCAGTTCTTCTCCTGTCAGTGCTGCAAATTCGCGTGCATATTTATAAAGAGTAAGTGCCTGGCGCGCGTTAGTCTGAAAGAAAGATACCGGCCCTACCCTGAAAGTAAGATCCTCCATTTTCTCGCGGATATAGGGTTCTCCCTTGTACAGATGGATATCAAGATCAGCAAACACATCATTTCTCTTCGTGTTAACAACCCACATCGCTGAAGTTATGGCAGGGAATCGTTGCGTAAGGTTTTCCATCACCATTTGAATCGACACGGGGTTATCTTCTCCGAATATTACAATAACCATCAGGTCACCTGAATTGGAGGTACGGATAACGAAATTACGAAGAAGACCCTGCCATGTTTTTACATTCCAGAAGGTCAGTTCGTTTTCGATAGCGAAGTCACGCATCCACAGACGCATTTGATTCGATGGTTCGGGTTGCAGCATACAATCTTCCACATCGAATACTCTGTCGAACATACCCGGCAAATGGTATCCCAGGGCATTCATGTTACGGTCGTCCGGATCTATGTTATTTGGGCCCCCTGTGAGCCATTTCCGGTTGCTAAAGGTATATTCAAGTTTGTTGCGATAATAGTAGGTTGCAGGAGCACCAGCAATCTGGCTTATCTCAGGTAACTCAAGATGCCCGATACGGGTAAGAGCATCGGTTACCTGTTTTTGTTTATAAGCTGTTTGAGCTTTATAGTCAAGGTGCTGCCATCTGCATCCTCCACACAAGCCATAATGACGGCAGGCTGGTTCTATCCGAACGTCTGACTTTTCATGGATTTTGATTATTCTGGCTTCCATAAAAGTGCTTTTTCGCAAGGTTACCTGCGCGTCGACTAAATCACCCGGGGCAGCAAATGGGATAAATACCACACGGTTATCGTGTCGGGCAATAGCCTTACCCTCAGCTCCGGCATCTATTATTCTCAGGTTTTCAAGAATAGGCAGTTCTTTGTCTTTTCTTCGCATAATGATATAATGGAAGTGCAAAAATACCTATATCCATTCAAAGGCGACGAATAATTCAATAAATCATACTAAACCTGTTAAAGGGGCGTTAAAGAAATGCCGGTTAATTCCCATCCGGAGGTATTTTATACCTTTACCCTTCAATTTGAACTTAGATATTTAACCCGTGAGAAAAAGTCCATACAATTTATTATTGCTGATTATTTGTGCTTTCAGCGCATTTAATTTGTCGGCACAAAGTAACAGTTCAGGAACCACCACATTTGACTTTCTGAATTTCCCGAATTCTGCAAGAATCGCAGCATTGGGTGGTAGTTCTCTTTCCTTGCCCGATCCGGATATCACACTCACACTGGCTAATCCATCTCTTATATCGGCTGATAATCATAATCAGATCGGATTAAGCTTCGTTGACTATTACAGTGATGTGAATTACGGGTCAGCACAATTCGGACGTACCTTTGACAAACTGGGCAGTTTCGTTGGCACAATGCAATTCGTTAATTATGGAACTTTCACCCGGATGACAAATCAGGAGATTAATCAGGGTACTTTCGGTGCGAATGAACTGGCTTTAAATATAGGATGGGGGCGCCGCCTTGATTCTTCTTTCAGTATTGGTGCAAATTTCAAAGGGATTTATTCCTCTTTCGATTCATATTCTGCCTCAGGATTAGCTGTGGATGTTGCCGGAACATGGCATCTTCCTGATTATAACTTTATGATGTCTGTTATTGCCCATAATATTGGGATTCAACTTACAAACTACACCACAGGCACAACTGAGAAGCTCCCTTTTGAACTTCAACTTGCCATGTCAAAAAGACTGGCTCACGTTCCTCTTACTTTTTCTGTCGTACTAACCAATCTTCAAAACTGGGATTTGGGATATGAAAGCCAATACAGCACAGAAGTAGATCCTTTTACAGGTGAAAAGCGTAAAACAGGGGGATTGTCGGGCTTTGCTGATGAGTTGATGCGTCATGTAATAATTGGGGCTGAGCTACAACCTTTCAAAAGTTTTAGACTACAAGTTGCCTATAATTACCAGACACGTCAGGAAATGAAAATAGTTGATAAAGTTTCAACTGTAGGTTTTTCCTGGGGATTTGGTTTCAGGGTCTATGGCTTTTCATTCTCTTATGCAAGGGCCACCAATCATCTGTCCGGTTCTCCCAATTATGTTACCATTACTACAAATCTGGGGGAAGCCTTTAAGTGAAAATAATAAACATAGGCCTGCAACCGGGCTGCTGACTTTGAACCCTTTTTTTCGCAGTTTTCTATAACTTTTTCGTCAACATTTTTGAATTCAGGGACATCTGTTCAGATGTCCCTGTTTGGTTCAGTGTAGTTTTTTTCATGCAGGTAAGTCAGGCTGAGAAGAGCTAATATATTATACAGGATACATGGTTGATTAACAGGATGCAAAGGTGCATCAATGTTGTCAAAGAAACAGACTACAGCGTTTATGTCCTGACGATTGTTTCTTTGTGCCGGTAGTTCAATACCCGGAAACCAGGCCGGTCAGGGAAGCAGGATTTTTTCAAAGATTTAAAAATGCACGGACTGAAAGCAATTATCTGTGCGTTAAATTCATTGCGATTTCAATCTATATTATCTGGAATAGAATAGCGTGATGTATTGAATTCAGGTATCACTTTGTTTGGTGATAACAGGCTGATTATTGTTTTCAACCGTAGATCGACCGTAGATCAACCGTAAATCAACCGTAGATCAACCTTACGGGAAAGGTCAATTCACGGTTTATTTTCGACAGATCATAGGACTATATCCTATTACAGGTATGCCAAAACGATGTAAGAAGAGCTGAATGGTGTAATCAACCACACGGTTATTTTAAGCGAATTGGCGGGATTCTTGCAAGTTGCCCTGATTTCAGGAGCAGATAGAAACAGATGAAGTTATTACCTCGGGTTTACTACAAGGGGTTAATTCAGATCATTCAATATTTCGTTTCCTTACGCCCGGACCCAAGACAATCTGTCTGGCTCACCCGAATGAGTTAATATCATGACTGATAAATCAGAAATCTTCAGGGAAAGCAATATCAGGGGATAATAAAAAGGCTGTACCAGAGGGTACAGCCTTTTTATGTAAAAGATTAAGAGCTACTCAACTATGAATTCGTCGGCAAAAAGCCATGATTTTCCACCCGCTCCTATATGCCATGCAGGGCATGGCCCCGGATTGAAGGCCTTAAACTTTATGTAACGAGTCTTTACAGACTTCATGTCTATTGAGAAATCTTTTGTTACAACTCCCTCATGTTTAATATTTATATCGTTAAGAACCTCACCGACCGGTTTCCAGTTTGTTTTATCATCAGAGATTAAAAATGTAACCTTTGCCGGCATAAATACCCAGGCCCCCTGGTCCTGCAGAAACCCCACACTAATGCGATTAACCGGTTTAACTGAGCCAATGTCCATGATAGCTTCAATATCAGTTCCCTGAAATCCCTGCCAGCGACCTGTTCTGAAATTGTTCCCACCGTGTAGTCCGTCTCCCAGCGCATTATCCCCGCCAGCGGAGTATTGCGGTTCGTATTTTGATAGTAATGTGAGAGATTGATTGTGAGGCATAAGATAAAACGGTGATTGCATGGTTAAACTTGCAATACCATTGGTATTGACAGAGATAGCCTTTATTGTTGTGGTTCGGTTGATAGAGAATGGAGCCAAGTAGAGTTTGGAAGATGTAGTAGGGGCAGAACCATCAGTTGTGAAATAGATTTTAGCCTTTGGATTTAAACTGCCTAATGAGACCCGGGTTGAATCTTTAAAAGTATGTTCTCCGGAAATTATGAACGGGACGGCTTCTATTTGAAATTCCCGTATTTTACTGATCGGGCGATCGTTTTCATTTTGGCCCCATAATGGATTGGGTTCCGGCCCCATGATAAATTCGAGTTCTCCCCCGTTTTCGATTGAGAAGTGACTTAGCCAGCTTCTTGAGTATGGTTGCCCGTTCAATTTTGCGGATTGAATATAGAACCTCTCTGAAGAGACCTGTGGGGCTTTAAGGGTAAAAGATTTTCCGTTTTCAAGATGTATTGTAGCCTCCTCAAACCAGGGTGTACCAAAAACATAGATATTTGTACCCGGGGTGACAGGATACATTCCCAATGCGCTCATTACAAGCCAGGCAGACATCTGTCCGCAATCTTCATTTCCAATAAGGCCATCAGGACATGTCGTATACATATCATCCATGATTTGCCTGATACGCTGTTGTGTTTTCCATGGTTTCCCGGCGTAACTGTAGAGGTAAGCCATGTGGTGGCTGGGCTCATTCCCATGGGCATACTGCCCGATAAGTCCAGTAATATCAGATTGTTCACGACCGGTAGTCTCTGAATTGGTGGTGAAGAGTTCGTCTAGTTTTTTCGAGAATCCCTCATCACCGCCATGCAGGGCTATTAATCCTTCAACGTCCTGAGGTACATAAAAACTATATTGCCAGGCGTTGGCCTCGGTATAGTTGAAATTGACTTCGCGGGGGTCGAATGGCGAAAACCAGCTATCATTATTGCGGGCTCTCATAAAGCCCGTTGAAGGATCGAAGAGATTCTTGTACGATTGAGCCCGCATGGTAAATTCTTTGAAGATATCATTTTTGTTCATTGCTTCAGCCATTGTAGCAATGCACCAGTCATCGTATGCATACTCCAATGTTCGGGATACCGACTCTCCTTCGTCTTCGGAGGGGATAAACCCACGTTCGCGGTAATATTTTAATCCGAACTGGTCTTGTCTTGCGCTGTTTACCATTGCTTTTAATGCCAGTTCAGAATCAAATCCGGAAATGTCTTTAATAAATGCATCGGCAATAACAGGGACAGCATGGTAACCTATCATGCAATTGGTTTCATTTGCTGACAGTTCCCAAACTGGTAACATACCACCCTGTTCATATTGTTTCAGAAAAGTATTGATGAAGTCAATGGTCCTCTTTTGTTGCACAAGAGTGAACAGCGGGTGTTCAGCACGATAGGTGTCCCAAAGTGAGAAGACAGTGTAGTAATTAAAAGAATCAGCTTTATGAATACCCAGATCGCGTCCGCGGTAATTTCCATCGATATCCATATAGAGGTTAGGCACGATAAAGGCATGGTAAAGTGCAGTGTAAAATATTGTTTTCTGATCGTCATTTGATCCCTTTACTGTAATACATGACAATTCTTTATTCCATGTTGAATCGGCAAGCTGTTTTACCTGATCAAAAGTCATTGACTGAGATTCCATTTCAAGGTTACGACGGGCACCTTCAATACTAACAGGAGAAATACCTACCTGAATCGTTAATGGTTTTCCTTTTAACATTCCAAAGTTTAACAGGATGCGAAGGTTGGTTCCTTCAGCATCGGTGATACCGTTAACTACCGTATCGTTTATTGCAATCTGGGAGGAAAGAACAGGTTCAGAGAAACGGGCTACAAAATAGACATGCTGGTCAGCAGCCCAGTTCATCGACCGACGGTAACCTTCTATTTCAAAATCATTGGTTTTTCGAATTGATGAAGCCAGTACTCTGTCGCGATGCTTCAGGTCGATCATTAACGAACTGCTTTTTCCTACCGGGTAAGTATAACGATGCCATCCGGTTCGAAGGGTTGCTGTAAGTTCAGCGTCAATACTGTCGGTTTCAAGCAGGACTTTATAATATCCCGGACGCGCTGATTCAGTTTTATGTGAAAACAGGGAAGCGTATTCACCGGAAGGTTGATGCAATCCATTTCTCAGATTGCCGGCAAAGGGCATGACCAGGATGTCACCGTAATCACTGCAGCCGGTCCCACTCAGATGAGTATGCGAGAAGCCAAATACTATTGAGTCAGAGTAGTGATATCCCCCACAACCATCCCAGCCATCAAGACGTGTATCAGGGCTGAGTTGTACCATCCCGAATGGCAGGGTTGCGCCCGGAAATGTATGTCCATGACCACCGGTACCAATAAACGGATCTACAAAGTCGGTTACGGAAAGCAAAGAGTCAGGTCGCTGGTGATTAATGCAGCTGGTCTCCGTTAGTTTGATTTTACATGAAGTTGCCGCGGCGATGATCAGGAAAACGGCGGTAAATCTTTTAAGCATAAGAGAAATAGTTTATAAATTGATAATGGTTAGGTTGTCTTACCAGCGTGGAGCAGGAGAATTGAGTATTATGTCTGCTATTCCGAGCCATTTTCTTACAGCCTGTTCTGTAACGTTGTATAAGCGTTGGGCGGCTTTATTTTTGTTTTTCTTCCAATCGGTCAGTACCTCAAGTTCAAATGATTCCTGATTATTGAGCTGATCGCGGTTGAATTTCATGGCTTCGGTGCCAAACTGACGGATGCGCGAAAGATAGTTGCTGTCGGCACTATCTGCTATCCGGCTGAAATGCCAGTAAATATGATCCTCTGAAATGTTCTTTAAATTGTCGGGTCTGTTAAAATGGTTTTTAAGAGCCATTTTATAATTATACATCGAAAAATCGGCAGGAAAGGACTGTATTCCGCAATACACCGGAATCATAGCCTGGACACAGGGACGCCTTGGGATCATCCATATTAAGGACCCGACATCTGCGGGCATCCAATCGCGTAATTGCGCAATAAATCCATATTGGGTGTGTGAAGCACATATCGAACCTGTATTTTTGCCATGAGGTTGTCCTTTGGTGTATCCTTCTGTCAGATCGTAAGGAGTACCTTCAAGGTGCGATGAGAGGATATTAGATAACCACTCAACTGAAATCTTTCGCACCGGAGCGATAATCCAAGGGAAATCAGCATCTGGCTCATAATAATTGGAAGACAGATTATTTATGGCGTTCCACATCCTCATAATATTGACCTTATGATTGAGGCTTTGAGAGGAACCATACGCTTTCCGGAAATTGAATTTTCCGTCGGTTACCGGATTATACCATCCCCGTTTAACGGCATAGCTGATCAGGTCTTTAGAAGCAATACAGTTATTTGTGTCGGTGGTATTTACGTAGGTTAAGGTGTAATAGTTTGGGATAATGGCTACTGCTTCATCGGGAATACGAACAGCAACATAGTGTTTGCCGTTGACAACCGACATCATCCACGCTTCATTGGCATCGGCAATGCAATACGTACGTCCACTGGCAGCATAGCCATATTGTTCGAGCAGGGTAGCTGCAATTTGCACAGCCTGTCGAGCTGAATGAGACCGTTGGGCCATAATATGCCTCAGCTCCCAGGTAATTCCCCCTTCAGAAAGAAGGGCAGAGTCTTCACGTGAAGGACAGGAATTAGAAGTTATTGTTACCCCGTATTGATTCAGAAACGAGTCGGAGAACTCCATTCCAGGCATTTCAAACCATATATAGCGGACGGTTTCGGAAATTTGCGGGATAGATGCCCCGTTTCTGGCGTGGATAGATTCTCCGGATTTATGTTTTGACGCCGGAACTACAATCCAGTTAACAATTTGTTCTCCATAATCATCTTCATTATGCGCCATCAACACCGATTCATCTGTGGTGGTTTGTTTTCCTGCAAGGATGGTGAAGCAATTGAAAGTATCCTTGTTTATATGCTGTGAATACAGAATTAAAGGACTAACAGCCAGTATTATGATTTTCAATAATCTGATTGACATCAGGAAAGTTTTGGGTTTAACGATTCAGATCAATTGTGCCTCTATAAATCAATGTATTATCATGGGTGACAAATGTAGCGAAAATCATGAAATTAGCTTGTGGCCGGAAAGAATTTCTCTTCGCGAGATCAGTAATGCTGAGTGAACAATTTTTGCCTGTCATCGTTTCTAATTGCTGGAATATTAACTAATAACATTATAAAATGAAAACTAAAACCAAACTGTTGTTCTTTGTTGTTTTAGCTTTTGCAGCTATTACAGCTTGCGGACCACAAGGAGAAAGAGCTTCAACCGGCGATGCGATGGCTGAGGCTAAGGCGACAGGTACAGTGTATAATACTGATCTGTCTGCTAGCGTTATTAATTGGGAAGGAACTAAACCTGGTGGAAGTCATAACGGGACTATCAAATTAAAGCAGGGAACCCTTACTGTAAATGATAACGGTGTAACTGGCGGAGAGTTTGTAATTGACATGAAATCAATTGTTAACGTTGATCTAACCGATGCCGAGTACAATGCCAAGCTGGTAGGACACCTCATGTCTCCTGACTTTTTTGCAGTCGACTCTTTTCCGACAGCCAGATTCGTTATTACGCAGATTGATAACATCAACAATCGGGATTTAGATGAGGATGGTCTTGCATATACGCATGAAGTTACCGGAAACCTTACTATTAAGGATATAACAAAAAGTATTAAGTTCAAAGCAATCATTGAAATTGAGAGTGAAAAGGTTATTGCTTCAACCGGAAACTTTGTAATTGACAGGTCGGATTGGAATATTAAATATGGAAGCCGAAAATTTTTTGATAATTTAAAAGATAAGTTCATATTTGATGAAATCGGTCTGAAGATACAATTGATTGCCGGAAAGTGATTGTATCTTATAAATACTAAAAGAGGCCTGATGTGAAATTGCATCAGGTTTTTTTTTGTCTTTAGGGTTAAGACAAATGATTTTTTGGATTTATTGTCAATGGGAAGTAACTTTGGCTTTTCCTGGTATGACTCATTAAACAATCCCCAATATGCGTTTAACTTACATAACCTTATTATTGTTGATTTCATATGCATTGATCGGGCAACAGGTACAGGTCGGTGAAATTGAGCCAGTTGTTTCGGGTTTTATTCAATCACGTCCTGGTTTTAATCAGGATAAGCCAGTTCTGATAGATGATATTTCGATGGTAAACGGGAAATCCGGGTTCCCTGTATGGTATATCGTCAACCTGGTCCCGGAGGGTTGGGTTGTAGTTTCCGCCAGAAAGGAAGCTTTTCCAGTATTGGCGTATAGTTTCACCGGAAGGTATACCGGTCGTAATTTTCCACCTGCCTTTTCCGCCTGGATGGAACAATATGCCGGTGCTATTAATTATATCCAGATGGAGGAGGGCCGAGGTCATTTATTCGCGAATAAGGCCTGGTTGCCCGGATATGATTTTGATTTTAACAAGCTATCTACGCATGTAGAACCATTTGTCAACAGTCAATGGAATCAGGGTTGGCCTTATAATGAGTTTTGCCCTGAGGATGAAGCATCCGGTGATGGCAGATGTCCTACGGGATGTGTTCCAACAGCGATGGCGCAGATCATGTACTATTACAGGTGGCCATTGACCGGAACAGGATCATATTCATATGATGCCGGAAGCTACGGTATTCTTTCTGCAGACTTTGCTAACGATCTTTATGACTGGAATTCCATGGGAGCAACGATTAACCACTCCTGTCCTTCAGCAGCCAATCTGCTTTCACACCTCGGTATTTCATGTGATCTGGTTTATGGACCCAATGGGTCGGGTATGTATAACCATAAAGCAGCGTATAGCCTGAAAACTTATTTTAAATACGCTCAGGAAACAGCTTACGTGTTTCGTGATTCTACTTCAACTGACTGGGACAGTTTGCTTATTGCCCATTTGGACCGTCGTATGCCGCTTTATTATGCAGGATGGTCAGTGCCCAATGTGAACGGACATGCATTTGTTTGCGATGGTTATCAGGATACGGCATTTTTCCATTTCAATTTCGGTTGGAGCGGTTCTTATGATGGTTATTATAATATTAATGAATTATTTGTCGGGGGTAATAATTTCAACCTGTCACAGGAAGTAATAGTAAACTGTTATCCGGACACACTAAATTATGATTACCCTGTTTTAAGTTCAGGAAACCATGTCCTTACCAGTTTTGAGGGATCGGGTAGTGATGGAAGCGCTCCAATGGGAAGTTATCTTCCTGGCACATCATGTAGTTGGCTGATAGCTCCACAGACTGACGAGGATTCTGTTTCAATGATTAATCTTCGGTTTCATCGAATTGAAACCGGCGGAGAGAATGATGTGATTACTGTATATGATGGAGGAAGTATCGAATCTCCTATCCTTGGTACCTACAGCGGGTTTCATGAACCTGTTTTTCTTGAGTCCGCAGGCAACAATGTATTAATAACTTTTCATGCCGGCGAGGAAAACCCTGGAAACGGGTTTTATTTCAGCTATCAGTCTATATTACCTCCCTGGTGTAGTGGCTCAAATACCCTGACAAGTCCTTCGGGTGTTTTATCGGATGGAAGCGGGCGGTTTAGTTATTACAATGGAAGTCGTTGCATATGGAAGATTCAGCCTCCTGGTGCCGGAAGTGTTACCCTCTTTTTTGATGAATTTAGTACAGAACCTGAAGACGATTTCCTCAGGGTACTTGATTTGGGAACAGGTGAAGTCTTAGGTGAATACTCTGGAGTTTTTAGTCCTGAATTGCCTCCGTCTCCTCTGGTTGCTACTGGTGGTAAGATGATGTTGCTTTTTTCAACAGGAGACGCTGGAAGAGGTGAGGGGTTTAAAGCGCATTGGGAGACAAATGTCGGGGTGCCTGATCAGATGAATAAGGCTTTGTGGTCAGTATGGCCAAATCCTTGTCAGGATGAGATTAATATAGTTCCTCGTTTCAAATCTGGTAGTATAGCTATAGAACTGTATAATCAGTCGGGACAGTTGGTTTCCAGTTGGATAGAGGATGCCAATTCAGGAAGTGTTTTGAAAATTAGTACAATGAGTTTGTCTGCGGGTTGTTATCAATTGATATTTCGACAGGGAGACGATATGGCAAGAAGCCGTTTTGTTAAACAGTAGGATCAGGAGGCTCAAATATGCGTCGTAACTGATCCTTAATATCAGGTGAAATATCATCGCGCGATTCGATGCAGTCTGCTATTTTTCGTTTGAATTTCCAGCATGTCATTTGTCTGATTTGCAGTTCTTCCGATAATTCATAGCTGGATATGTCCGGGTGTTTGCATACATGCCAGATTATTTGAAATGCCTGGGGTAACGGAATTTTACAACGGTGAAAGATGGTGTGAGATGTGGCTGATTCTTCGTGTTTACAACGGGTACATCTGCGTGAAAAGGAGGTTTTACCTTTACAGTAATGGGTATGTCCACATTTTCTGCAGACAAACCCGTCGATCCATTTGGCTTTCGCAATCTGTTCAAGGCAAGCATCTTCTGTGCTAAATCTATTAGTAAAACCATTGTTTGTAATTTCTTTGAAAATTATGCTATCTGCCATTATGTCACTATTTACGAAAGGGTATGCTGTTTGCAAAGATACGAAATAGTGATACTAATGCGCTTTAGCTATTAAAAAATATTACTTTTGCAAATTCGAATTAACTAAGAGATATGAACAAAACATCACAATTTCTGCTTCTTATTATACTACTATCTGGTGCAGTTCTTACTTCTTGCGGAGAGAAGAAACAGAATAAAAAGCAGACCACAGAAGTGGAGGCAAAGTCTGGTCAGGTAACTTCCCTTGATATAGATTCATTTCGTGATCTTGTTTGGGATTTTCATGCTGAACCGACTAAATTCATATATAAAGGGTCGAAGCCTTGTGTAATCGATTTTTATGCTGATTGGTGTAAACCCTGTCGTGTTGCTTCTCCGATTCTTGAGGAACTGGCTGTAAAATATAAGGATGAAATCATATTCTATAAAGTTAATACAGATAACGAGAAAGAACTAGCAATGCTATTCAAGGTGAATACAATTCCGGCTTTTCTTCACATCCCTATGAATGGTGATCCGAAGTTCAATTATGGTATTTTACCAACACCTGAATTGACTCTAAGGTTGTTTGACGACAAAATCAGAGAATATATTTACGGGGAAAAGCCTGATACAACTACAAATCTTAAGTTACGATAATTAATACTAATTCTAATGAGACGTTTTATTTTTGGAATACTCTTTCTGGCAGGTGTCGTCGGTATCTCATCAGCTCAAAAAAATGAAGTTGCCGAGGGTAAAGTGATCTATCTTACAACCGCTGATTTTAAAAAGATGATCTATGACTATGAAAAAGATGGAGACAACTGGGTTTATAAAGGAAAGATACCCGCTATTATCGACTTTTATGCTGACTGGTGTCGTCCTTGTAAGATGGTTGCACCCATAATGGAAGAACTTGCTAAAGAATACAAGGGTCAGATAATAATTTACAAGGTTAATACGGATAAAGAAAAAGAATTGGCATCAGTTTTTCAGATCCGCAGTATTCCAAGTATTTTATACATACCGAAATCCGGAAAGCCAAGTATGGATATGGGAGCCAAGACCAAAGAGGCATATAAGCAGATAATAGATAAGACATTGCTAAATAAATAAAATATCAATATATTTAAAATTCAATTTAATGGAAAACCTAACCAAGAAAACTTTTCTGGAAAAAGTCTTTAATTATGAACAGAATCAGGAATGGAAATTCGAGGGCAAGCTCCCTTGTATTATAGACTTTTATGCCGATTGGTGTGGCCCTTGTAAGGCTGTTGCCCCTGTTTTGGCTGAATTATCGAAAGAATATGAAGGTAAAATCGATATTTATAAGGTTGATACTGAGAAAGAACAGGAACTTGCTGGAGCATTCGGTATACGTAGTATCCCTTCTATGTTGTTCTGTCCTGCTGATGGACAACCACAGATGGCTGTAGGAGCCTTGCCCAAAGAGGGTTTGATTCAGGCTATTAATGATGTGTTACTTAAATAGTTTTATACTTACTAGCTAAAACCCTGCCTATATGCAGGGTTTTTGTATTTTCGCCGTTTACTATTTATTTTTGAATTTAGTGCCTGCCCTGCTTCCTAAACTGATACTCCCAACTGCATATCTGCCTTCGGTCGAATATTTTGCTTTGATAATAACCGGTACCTCTGTTACGATTGAGGCCTTTGAATCATATCCTAAGCAAACTTGTCGAAACCGATGTTACATAGCCACAGCTAACAATATAATGTCTCTTTCGGTTCCGTTAACTAAAACAGATGGTAACAATACCCATACGGGGCGTATGGGTATCTCTTATACTGAGCATTGGCAAAGAAACCATTGGAGGACAATCGAATCGGCTTACCGAAATTCTGCCTGGTTCATTCATTACGAGGATGATTTGAAGCGTGTCTTTTTTGAAAAGTACCCAACACTGATCGATATGAATGAGGCTTTAATTATGCAACTTGCCCGGTCGATGAACATAGAAGTGACATTAAGGAAGACAAACAATTGGAATCGCCATGTGGATGATGCTATCGATTTACGAAATGCCTTAGATGCCTCTACTCCAATTTTCCCGGATGACTTTACGTTGTTTCCACCCTACTTTCAGAACTTCGCTGACAGATATGGCTTTCAGCCTAATTTAAGTATTGTCGATCTTTTGTTTAATAGTGGCCCTGAAGCAAAAGAGTACTTAAAAACTCTGGGAGAAAAGTTGATGAAGAGGTTATGATTTGAGTTGCATTGCCGGTACTAGATTTTTAAATAAATAATTGTGCAATATTAAAAGTGTGTTAATTTTGCATACTCTATCAGGGGATGTTAGCCCAGTTGGTTTAGAGCGCTGCCTTCACACGGCAGAGGTCACTGGTTCGAGTCCAGTACATCCCACAAAAGGTCCTTTAGGTAAAGGACCTTTTTGTATTAATAAAGGTTATATAACATCGCGAGTCAGTATTACTCTTCTATTGAGAATTCAAATGCAGTTTCATCAATTGAAAGCCTTGGCCCCTTGCCTGTTAATACTATTTTATAAAATCGGAATTCTTTTGGTGGCGTTGGAATTGAGATTGATACTCGTTGGCAAAACTGATTTGCTATCTTTCTAATCCGTTTTGTAGTAATACATTCCCATTGTCCACTATGTGATGCTCCCCAGATTTCTATCTTTTTTGGCAGGGAGGATTTCACGGATTGTTGCTGAATAAAGCCAATAGACAGATTTAGAAGCGTCCGGCTCATACCCGGGTTAAAAAGTAATTCTATGTTACTCGTGTTCCATGTTACCCAGGTATTTGAATCGGCAGGCGAAATGGCAGTGTCTCTGTCATTGAGGTAGAATAATTGATCGGCAGTATTGGGGGAAACGGGAAGCGGATTGGATTTAATACCTTCAAAATCGTGAATCCTTGTTAGCTTTATTGCAACAGGCTTCGAGGGACCTTTTCTTGTTTCTTTATTTACAAGCCACAGTACTCCTGACCTGTTTACCAGTAATGGACTTGTGTACCGGTTCCATTTACCTGAAGAACTTTTAGATCCATAGCTATAGAATACCTGCGATCCTCTTAAACGTAATTCTGTGGTTCGTGAAAACCGGAGAGAGTTCTTTATACGCTCCTGACTTGTATAGCATTCCGGGGGAGATGACAGTTCGATTAAATCGGCAGCAAACGATACTTCAAGCGTATCATTGACAGATAGGTCATCAGGGACTAGGATTCTCAAACCGGTTATGGTATCGTACCAGCCGGTTGTTTCAGTGCAGCAGCCTGTCATATAGGGCGTACCGTCATGCGGTAGTAATCCGGAAATGTTAAGTGTATCACCTGGATTAAGGTTCCAGTATCTGATAACCCAAAGGTTGCTTAATGTGTCAAAACGGGGATTCTGACCGGAGTTGTCAGATGCCTGATTAAATTGGGAGTACTTTGAGATGAGGCTTGCTGATTCCGGCTGTTTGTCCTGACCATCTATCGTTGTTGTCCACATTGATATTATTGACAATAGCACGATAATTATGTGATTGGGGCGGAAGGTAAACATAGTATACTTTGATCAGAAAATGCAAAAGTACCATTTACTGATGTATTATAATAGCAAAGCCGGAGAAGCGTATCACTTTCCGGCTTTGTGGGTTGTACTGGACTCGAACCAGTGACTTCCACCCTGTCAAGGTGGCACTCTGAACCAACTGAGTTAACAACCCTTTAAGAGGGTGCAAATATACGAAATTTGATTTATTGAAAAACCCTGTTTTTGTTTCCTGATATTTGAAGTTGAGAAAATATCAGTATAACGTGAGATTGAATATTCTGTCTTCTGTCAGGAGGAATAGTCAACGTTTAATTAATTTTGACTCTAACGTTTTGTAAACCTGTAAAATAATGATTGAAAAACGGATAGAATTACTGCTTATGCTCTTGATTTGTTGTGAATTTGACTAATCCATTGTATTAAGGTCGATTCAGGGTAAAGAATTATTTTCATCAATTTTTTTTGATTATCCATGCCTTGTCATCCTGATTTAGGGTATGGTAATTTGAATAGAATTAAATAAATGAGGTAATAGGTGACCTCTTTTTCGGTATATTCGTTCTATAGCAGTTTTAATAAATCTTTACCCGATTAGTCCGAAAGTTTGATTAAGGTTTCAGTATTATCCATGAAAAATGGGTGGCAATCAACATTTATATGATAAATATGACCGTACCGTGATTGACTCAAAATTAGGAAATATTGTTTTAATCTACCCATTATGTAAACAGGTTGTAACTTTAATAAATAAAAACCGTCACATATCGAGTTTCCAACCTAATACTTATGCAAATGAAAACCTATACCAAGTCTGTATTTTTACTTTTCTTCATGATAATATTGACTATCGGAACAGCATTCGCTCAGTTTAAAAGCAATCAGGATGCTATCGATTACATCAATGACCGTCTTTCGCATTCTATCATTCAGAAGATAGATCCCGATGGACTTGTTACGATTAAAGCCCCGTCAGAGCGTATAACATTTTTACTGCCTGATGTAATGTTTAGTTATAACGATTTGAATGGTGATAGTCGGGTACGTATCGTGTGTAAAAACTGTCTGAAGTATTATGAGAAGAGAGAACTTCAAAAGAAAGACAGCCGGCAGTCTTTTCTTTGTGATTCTGATGAGGATGCTTTTGAAGTGATTAAAGCCTTCGGTTACCTGAAAAGTAAGTTTATACCTGATACCAAAACAGAGAGTTCTATGTATAAAAAGTTGGTAATCAGTGATACTTCACTGGGGTATAGTACTATTGCAGAGGCAATTGACCTGGTTAACAGTGTTCTGGTACATTCGATAATTACCGGGATTGATGAGAAGGGTATCATGACTATTAACTCACCAAGCGATAATTACCTCATCGATCTGGAGAGAGCAGAATTTGCATATAACAATCTTTCAGACGACCCGAAGGTTCGCATTTATGGCGATTTTTGCCTTCGGGAGACAGATGAAGACGGATCTGCTGATTATATAAGCCGTCAGTCATATACTGCCCGTTCAAGATTTAAAGCTTACAAGGCAATAAAAGCTTTATACTATATCAAGACTGCATATTCGGATTTAAAAGAGTCAGAAGTACCGATGCTCAGGAATGTGAAACGTAACCGGGTGACTACATACACCAACATAGGGGAAGCTATAAATTATATTAATGACCGGCTTATTTATTCCATAGTAATGAGTGTCGACAAAAACGGCATTATGAGTATCAATGCCCCGAATGATATTTATCGGGTTAATCTCAAAAAAGCCAGGTTTAGCTATTCCGAAAACAGTAAAGTAAACATTGATTGGCTTGGGATAACCTTTGATGGTAATCGTATTGATGGCGTTAAAATTATATGTGATAATTGTTTGGAGCAATATAATACCCCTGGAGATAAAGAAGTAACTGATGACCAGACATTCCAGTGTGAAAGTGAGTCTCAGGTAAGGGAGGTTATCAAGGCAATGACCTACATCAAAGAAATGTCAAAATAGTTTTGTGATTAATTGCAGGAAAGGCAAAACCATATTGACGGTTTTGCCTTTCCTGTTTTAAACACAATCAGTCTGTTTAAATGTGAACTTTTAGGATGACTGGTTATAGTTTATCAGCTATACTAGTCTACGATGACGGATTTTGATTGAATTCCGTTTTAAGCATATTGTCGGGCGATATAATCTTGATTCTACTCAGCATATTGAAATGGATCTTCTTTTGCAGTCAATCCCATTCTTGCTCCTTCAGTGAGCATCAGATCAACTGCATCGGCAAAGGTATTGTCGATTCGGCAATCAAGAATAGCATCCCTGATAATAGCTTTCAAATCTCCGACTTTCTTGCAGGGTTGAATTCCAAATGTCTTCATGATCAGATCTCCGGATACAGGCGGCTGCCAGTTTCGTAGTTTATCATTTTCCTCAACTTCGGCAATCCTGTTCATGACATGTTCAAAATTGTCTCTGTACCGTTTTATTTTTGCCGGGTTGCGGGAAGTGATATCAGCTCCGCAGAGAGTCATAAGTTGGTCTATATCATCACCGGCATCGAAAAGCAGTCTACGGATGGCTGAATCGGTTACCCCATCTTCAACAAGAGCAATTGGGCGAAGATGGAGGGCAACCAGCTTCTCAACAAATTTCATTTTATCGTTGAGAGGAAGTTTTAAGCGTTTAAAGATATGGGTTACCATTCTGGAGCCAACAACCTCATGACCATGAAAGGTCCATCCTGTTTTCTGATCAAACTTTTTGGTAACCGGTTTTGCAATATCATGCAGCAATGCAGCCCAACGGAGCCATAAGTCATTGCTAACTGAGGCAGTTTTATCGAGTACTTCCAGTGTATGACGGTAATTATCTTTATGACCACGTCCATCAATATATTCAGCACCTTTCAAGGCAACAAATTCAGGAAGTACTATCTGTAAAAGTCCGCATTGGTCCATCAGATCGATACCAATTGAAGGTTTTGCTGACAGGAGTATCTTATTTAATTCGTCAGTAATGCGCTCCTTAGAAACGATTTTTAAGCGTTCAATATTACGTGCAATGGCATCGAAGGTGTCAGGATGGATATGAAAATCAAGCTGTGCAGCAAACCTGACGGCTCGCATCATCCGTAAGGGATCATCAGAGAAGGTAATGTCGGGATCAAGGGGAGTCCGGAGTATCTTTAAATTCAGATCGTCAAGCCCTCCAAAGGGATCGAGCAGATTTCCGGCATCTTCCTTATTCAGGCTGATAGCTAGCGCGTTTACAGTGAAGTCACGACGATTCTGGTCATCTTCAAGGTTACCTGGTTCAACATCTGGTTTACGGCTTTCGGTATGGTATGATTCTCTGCGGGCTCCAACAAATTCTATCTCTGTTTCATCCGGTGTGTGAATCATCGCTGTTCCGTATGTTTTGTAAACACTTACTTTTACATTCGGCCCCAGTCTGGCTGCTACACGTCCGGCCAACTCTATTCCATCGCCTAATACAACGACATCTATATCTTTTGAATCCCGGCCAATCAGAAAGTCGCGTACAAAACCGCCTATGACCCAGGCTTTGGTATTCATTGCTTTGGCTTCGCTGCCAATGACTTTAAACAGTTTGTCTGAAACGAGTTTCCTGAATTTTTCCATCCGGCAAAGATACGGAGTTCTTCCGCATTACAGCTTGATGACTAAAAGCTGTGATATGTTTAGTCCTGTGGAGCTTACCGGCCATTTAATCAGACATGAAAATCACTATCTTTGCACCCTATGAAACATATTCGTAATTTCTGCATTATTGCTCACATTGATCACGGCAAAAGTACATTGGCCGACAGGTTATTACAACTCACCAATACTGTTTCTGAGCGTGATGCGCAGGCTCAGGTTCTCGACGATATGGATCTGGAACGGGAGCGCGGAATCACGATTAAAAGTCATGCAATTCAGATGGCTTATGAACTTGATGGCGAGAAATACACTTTGAACCTGATTGATACTCCGGGGCATGTTGACTTTAGCTATGAAGTTTCAAGATCAATCGCTGCTTGTGAAGGGGCTTTATTGGTCGTTGATGCTACTCAGGGTATTCAGGCTCAAACGATTTCCAATCTTTATCTTGCATTGGAGCATGATCTGGAGATTATCCCGGTGCTCAATAAAATTGACATGGACAATGCAATGATCGAAGAGGTAGCCGATCAGATTGTTGAACTCATTGGATGTGATTATGATGATATTCTTCAGGTTAGTGCAAAGACTGGTTATGGTGTTGATGACCTGCTTGAAAATATTGTAAAGAGAATACCTTCCCCTAAAGGCGATCCTGAAGCTCCATTACAGGCGCTGATTTTCGATTCTGTATTTAATAATTTCAGAGGGATTATTGCCTATTTCAGAATTTTTAACGGAACCATCAAACCTGGTGACTTCGTGAAATTTGTAGCTACTGGAAAGGAGTATTATGCTGATGAGATTGGTATCCTGACGCTTACACGTCAGAAAAGAGATGTCATGGGTACTGGCGATGTCGGGTATATTATTTCTGGCATCAAAACTTCTAAGGAGGTCAAAGTAGGAGATACCATAACCCATGTTACCCGACAGTGTAGTAAGGCTATTGAAGGTTTTGAAAATGTGAAACCGATGGTTTTTGCAGGTATCTATCCTGTCGATGCCGATGATTACGAAGAATTGAGAGCTTCTATTGAAAGACTTCAGTTAAATGATGCTTCACTTGTGTTTGAGCCTGAATCATCGGCAGCCCTTGGATTTGGCTTTCGTTGTGGCTTTCTTGGACTCTTGCACATGGAAATTATACAGGAACGTCTCGACCGGGAATTTGACATGGATGTCATTACTACGGTTCCTAACGTATCATATAAGGTCCATACTACTGCCGGAGATATATATGAAGTTCATAACCCTTCGGGATTGCCGGACGAGACACTGATTGATTTTATTGAAGAGCCTTTTATTACAGCAAATATTATTACAAAGGCTGAATATGTCGGGGCGATCATGAAATTGTGTATTGATAAGCGGGGCACTCTAAAGAATCAAACTTATCTGACAACTGATCGCATCGAGATTATCTTTGATCTTCCACTCGGTGAGATTGTATTTGACTTCTATGATAAATTAAAATCAATCTCCAAGGGTTACGCTTCTTTTGATTATCATATCACTGGGTACAAGGAGGCTAAACTGGTTAAACTTGATATATTGCTAAACGGGGATTCTGTTGATGCGCTCAGCACTTTGTTACATCGTGACAATGCTTATAATTTTGGACGTAAAATGTGTGAAAAGCTTCGTGAATTAATTCCAAGGCAGCAATTTGATATTGCAATCCAGGCGGCTATTGGGGCTAAGATTATTGCCCGCGAGACCGTGAAGGCTGTGCGCAAGGATGTGACAGCCAAGTGTTATGGCGGTGATATAACGCGTAAACGAAAATTGCTTGAGAAACAGAAGAAGGGAAAGAAACGAATGAGGCAAATCGGGAATGTTGAAGTTCCGCAAAGTGCATTTCTGGCTGTCCTGAAACTCGATTAGTACCATTAGTTAATTAAGATGCAGACTGTCGCTTCTATGGTGACAGTCTTTTTTTTGCCGAAAGCGGTATTGGTAAAATATTCTTCTGATGATCAATATCTGTGTAACTTTATGGACTCGATTCCCGTCACAACTCCGAAGAAAGATAGATTGAAATTGCAGTAATGACTGTAAAAGAATACAATACGTGTGTTGATCAGCATGCCGACGCTGTATATCGTTTTATCCTGAAAAACCTGCGAGATTCTGAAAAATCTCGTGATGTAGTTCAGGAGGCTTTTACCAGAATGTGGGAGAAAGCAGGTGATATCGACGGTGGTAAGGCAAAATCGTATTTATTTACAGCTGCCTACCACATTATGATCGATACAATCCGCAAGGAGAGCCGTCAGACTGGAATGGAGGAGGTTCACGAATATAGTCACTTCACTACACGTCATTACTCCGATCTCAAACGTGTTCTTGATGAGGGATTAAGCAGGTTACCTGAGATTCAGAGGTCAGTAATCATGCTTCGTGATTATGAAGGGTATTCATACGATGAAATCGGGGAGATATGCGGCCTCAATGAATCCCAGGTCAAAGTCTACATCTACCGGGGACGCGTTGCTTTAAAAAAATACATTGGAAGTATGGAAAATGTTGTTTGATTGCTCCATAACTGAGATTGAAAATGAAAATCACATTAGATAATTTTGAAGCTTTTCTGCTTGATTACATAGAAGGTAATCTGGATTCAACGCAAACTGCGTTGCTGATGTCCTTTCTGTCCGATCATCCCGAGCTTGATGTTGATATGGAGCCTTCGCCAATTCTCACGGATACCGATTTCTCTGATCGATTTAAGTCGCCTGAAGAGTTAAAAAAACATGATTATGCCATTGCGGCTACATCCTCTTTCAATAAAGAGAATTATGAGAGTTCATTTGCTGCTTTTTATGAAGGTGATTTTAGTCCTGAGGAAGAATCTGCCTTACACCATTTCCTGAAGCAGAATCCACACTTAAAACCCGAGTTTGAAAGTTACGGTAACCTGCAGACAGAGCCAGATTTCTCGATAGTTTGTCCCGATAAACATTTATTAAAGCAACATCGTATTGTTCCTGTTTATTTGCGTTGGCTGGCTCCCGGAGTTGCAGCTGCTCTTGCTCTTTTTGTGTTATTTAATTCAAAGCAGGTAAATGATAATATTGACCCATCACGAACAGCCACGATAGCAATTGCAGACAGGGGAACTGCTGCTGTTGTACAACAGCAGCCTCCTTCATCCGATATGTCACCAACACAATCCAATGAGAATATCCCTGTTGACGTACCCCCAATGTCTCATTCGAATAGTAAACCTGCTAAACGATCGCTTGAAGTTATTACCCAAATACAACCTCTTCCGGCAACAAATGTTGAAGTTGCAGGCAGTCAGAAGTATGAGCTTATCGAAGGTTCACGCTATTACACAAATCTATATACCGATATCAGGTTACGTGATCAGATAAGATTTCAGGAGGAGATTGATGCCCAAGCCAATCAGACAATTTATGGTGATGCTAAAGCTGCTGCAGAGAAGAATAAATTTGATTTGTGGTCTATTGCCAGGCTTGGAGTTAAAGGTTTCAACTTTCTGACAAATAGTGATATCGATTTTGTTAAAGCACGTAATGAAAAGGGTGAGGTGACCGATTATGCAATTGGCGGTGATGCCATACGTATAGCCCATAGCAGTAATTAATTCCCGATTATTAACACTTTTTTGCATTAGCTGTAACAAACGGACATGAAGGTCCGTCAGACGTGAAATAGAATAAATCTAATAATCATACCGATTATGAAAACTAACACTTATCTCCGAAATCTCAGTCTGCTGCTTATTGGAGTTAGCATCAGCCTGACAGCAGCTTCGCAGGATATTGCCTTAGCTGAAGAGAATTCCGACCGCTTAAATACCGTCACAGATCAATCAATCTATTCCGCCGAAACTGGTAGTGATAATGTAACCATTGAGGTACGGGAAACTGGTAGTTTCAGCGGAATCGATGTAGGTGGTGCCTTTAATGTCTATATCACAATCGGTGATCCGATTCAGGTAAAAGTGGAAATTGATGAAGAACTCCAGTCGAAAGTGGGTACCGAGGTCAGGGGCGATGTGCTTTATATCAGTACTATTGGAAGTCTTCGCAACCCCTCCAAAATGAATGTTTATATTACTATGCCTAAGCTGAACAATGTGAACGCCGGCGGTGCTGCTACATTGAAAATGGTTGAAGGGCAGATGATCAGTGGTGAATCGCTTTCCATCACAGCTCATGGGGCAGCTAATATTCGTTTCAATGTTGATGTCAAAGAAATTGAAGCTGATATTAGTGGTGCAGCCGATGTTGATCTGGAAGGCAATACCACAATGCTTCAGGCTGAAGTAAGTGGAGCAGCTACTCTGAAAGCCTATAATCTCGTAGCCGAAGATACTGAAGCAGAAGTTTCAGGTGCTGCAGATGCACGCCTGAATGGTTCAGGGAATGTCTCTGTTGAAACCAGCGGGGCAGGCAGTGTAAAATTTAGAAATAATCCTAAATCGCTTGTCAGGAAAGGCCACTCTGAAATGAAAGGCCATCAGAGCCAGTTGGTAATGGTTAATGAAGATCAGGATACTGTAAGTGTTAATCTGGGTGCCTTTAAAGTTGGCGTAAATGAAAGTCGTGGGACTACCGAGGTTCAGGTTGGGAAACATAGCCTGATTGTAGATGATGATGGCAATGTGAGATGGCGCCGCAATAACAGGTATCGCCATTTCGAAGGGCATTGGGGCGGATTTGACCTGAGCTTCAATGGTTATGTAAACAAGGATATGAACATGAATTTCAGTAAAGCTGAAAGCTACCTTGATCTGGATATTCCAAAATCAGTTGGAGTCCACCTGAATATTTATGAACAGAATATCCAGCTTAACCCCTCCGGAACGCTAGGGCTGATAACAGGACTTGGAATAGAATGGCATAATTATCGTTTTGAAGGCAATGTAAGGCTGGTTCCTGATTCCTCGGTTTTGAAAGGATATTTCTATAAAGGTGTCACTCTTTCGAAGAGTAAGCTGACTGTTTCCTACCTTACCTTACCCATTTTATTCGAGTATCAGAATCAGGCAGATCGTAAGCTTAGTCAGTTTCATGTATCAGCTGGTGTGCTGTTGGGTGTCAGGATTGGATCACATTCCAAGCTTATCTACAATCAAACCGACACCCCTTACGAACTGATTGATCCTGAAACAGGCAATACAGTTATTGTAAACAGGTCGCCGCTGGAAGAGACATACAAACAATATGAGTCATTCCATCTCAATCCTTTCAAAGCTGATGCTATGGTAAGAATTGGCTGGGGTTATATTAATTTGTTCGGAACATACGGAATCACCACTTTATTCCGTTCTGAGAAAGGACCTGAACTTTATCCTTTTTCTGTTGGTGTAAAGTTAATTGGTTGGTAATCTGATTTTAAGGTTGTAATTAGGGCGCATCATCTTCATAAAGATGATGCGCTTTGTTTTTGGAAGACAATCGTTATCAATACATTTTTGACCATTTCATCACTTTTTATACCTTTGCTTTTTGGTTCGAATGAAGAAACTCAGTAAAAAAATCATAGTTTATGTCAGGTCATAATAAATGGTCAACCATTAAGCGCAAAAAGGGCGCCATTGATGCCAAGCGCTCGAAAATTTTCTCGAAAATCATCAAGGAAATAACCATCGCGGTTCGTGAGGGCGGACCCGATGCAGATGGTAATCCTCGTCTTCGTGTTGCGATTGCCAACGCGAAGGGTGTCAGTATGCCAAAAGAGAACATTCAGCGTGCCATCGGGAAAGGCTCTGATAAGGATGGTTCAACTTTTTCGGAACCCACGTATGAAGGTTATGTACACGGAATCGCGATATTCATCGAGAGCACAACCGACAATGTTCAGCGAACCGTAGCCAACGTCAGATCAATTTTTAATAAGTATGGCGGTAACCTGGGAACCAATGGTTCTTTATCGCACATTTTTGACCGTAAAGGGATTTTTACCATTCCTCTTACCAATATTGACGATATGGATACTTTCGAACTCGAGATTATCGATGCCGGCGCTGAAGATATAGATGTTGATACTGAAAATGGCAGTGTAACTGTTACTTCCGCCATGGAAGATTTTGGCAGTATCATGAAGAAACTGGAAGCTATGAAGATTGAAACAGAGAATGCCCAGCTACAGCGTATTCCTGTAACTACAATGGCGGTTGATACCGAGACAGGTAAAAAAGTCATGAAGGTTATCGACCTTTTTGAGGATGATGACGATGTTCAGAACGTCTACCATAATATGGAGATGACTGACGAGATGATGGAAGATATGTAGTTTTCCACTGTTTTCTCGTTTTTTCGTACGATCCTGAGGAAATATCCAAAAAGCAACGGCCAATCCACACCGGATTGGCCGTTGCTTTTTGTTAAGTTACCCGAATTATTCAGAACCAAAACTAAGTCGGGTCACAGGTGTCATTTTCAAAACAAGTCTGTATGGGTCAGTACTATCCTTAAAGTATTACTCTTGAAATCTGCAGGTTGTGCGCATGCTGTAAAAAGCGACATGCATTGTGTATTAGATTATATTTTTCAGAATAGCTCCCGGCCGATGCAGCTTGTCATCATTAGACCATAAGATATTCAGTTTTTCAATAGAAAGAGAGAGGTTTTGGATCTGCGGTCTCGAATTATTGTACTTCGCGGGTGATTTTTCTTGAATACGGTTGCAAACAGAATATCGTAGTTAATAATTTAAACAGATCACACTTTAGCTGGATTTGAAATGGCTTCGATTTCCTTTCGAGGTTTCTTCGTATCTGTACGGTCAATCTTCGAAGCTACTTCGAAGCTACTTCGAAGCTACTATGAATCGGAGGTGTGTTTAGTGGTTGTTTATCAGTAATCTGGCTTCTATTCAATTTGTCTCTTAAATATGTGGTCTTATCTGTTGCTATTTTAAAAGCTGATACCTGTTTTGAGGGGTGAGAGATTGGGGCTGATTAGCAGGTGCTGAGCTTCCCGGAACCCAGTGTCAGCAGCCAAGGATTAGTTATATATGGCTTTGTTTCCGGAAATATTCTGAAAGTATAAACCCGGGGTTAATGAGGTATGAAAAGTTTTTATTTACACCAAGGCAACCATCTGGTCATCTGCTTAGTCTGGTTTGTTGTTGGTTTTATTACCTGAACTTGACAATTATGAAAAAACAGCTTAGTTTTCTTTTAGTCGTGTTTTCCTTTTCGATAGCATTAAACGCGCAGGAGTTTAAAACAAGAATAGTTTTCAGTAACCCTGCCGGCCAGACTGATACCCTGTGGGTTGGTACCGATGCCACGGCAACCATGGGTATTGATACGCAACTTGGTGAGATTGATATTAAAGGAACCCCCAGAAAGAATTTCGATGTGAGAGCATCAGATTATACAAATCAGAATGAGATGTATTCCTGTTTTCTCTATCCTGAATGGCCAACCATAGCCAACGATCTTACGAATTTTGAAACTAAAACAATGATTGTCCCATCGCATTGTACGGGTTATAATTACACCGAAAATGCCTTTAAAGTAATTATTAAAACCAACAGCTTCCCAGTACATGTCGAATGGAACACCAGCGATTTCTCGGGAAGTTGTCATGATGGAAGTCGTCTAACAGATGCTTATCCGCCGACATGGTGGGACGTGCTAAACGGCATGCCACATGAATGGCAGGGAATGGCTGAGGTTGATCATTATGATTACGATTACACTGCCTGTCGTTATCTTACCCCTGAAGGGGATACGCTACATGTTTTGCATCTGGCACTGGTATACGGGAATGCATGGATTACTGGTGTCGAAGAGATGGTTGATAACGGGCTGAAGACTTATACAAATCCTGCAGGGCATAGTGTGAGATTTGAATTTTCTGATCACCTGACTTGTTTTCCTGTTGTTGAGTTGTATGATGTTTCAGGTCGCTTAATCCAAAAACTTAAGTCTAAAACTTCAACCATCGAATACCAGAGCAGAGTCGGCGGAGTGTTTTTTTACCGGGTTTCCGGAATTAAAAAGAGTTATTCCGGAAAATTACTTTTGTAATTAGCTTCACCTTACCCGGAAGTAATAGTTTTACCAGGAATTTATTAAGTTGCCGGTTTCAGGATAGCCGTATTACCTTTCTCTTCCCGAGAAGACCTCAACAGTATTATTTCACTGTTTCCTCCTTTGAAGTAGCAGTTTACGATTGTTTTTATTGCACCATTTAGTTATGATGAGACATGCCGTGGTGTTGAACGGGAGCTATTGTTTTTTAAATACAGTTTGCCCGTTAATGAAAGTAAGCAGTACAGTGGTATGAGGGATTTCGTTTTCACTAATAGTCATGATATCATGGTCGAGCATGACGAAATCGGCCATTTTCCCGCTTTCAAGGCTTCCATTGATTTTTTCGGTAAAATTTGAACGTGCAGCCCACAAGGTCATTCCCCATAGTGCCTCCTGACGGCTAAGTGCATCAGAGGGTTGGAATCCATCCTTAGGAAACCCGCTCAGATCTTTTCGCGCGACAGCAGCATAAAAGGTGAGTAAAGGATTTATCTCTTCAATTGGGAAATCGGTACCCAGTGGCATCCACCCGTTCTGCTGCATCAGCCGTTTGAGTGCATACGCATTTTTAACCCGTTCACCCAGTCGTTCACCTGCCCAGTACATATCGCTTGTCGCGTGGGTAGGTTGCATAGAAGGAATAATACTATAACTGCCAAATTTATCCATATCCCCGGGTCTGACTACCTGAGCGTGTTCGATTCGCCACCTGCGATCGTTTTTCCCTTTCAGAAAACGAGAGTACACGGATAAAATAAGCCGGTTGGCTTCATCGCCGATGGCATGCGTGCAAAGTTGGAAATTATTCTGAATGGCCAGATCAGCCCACTTGTTAAAATAAGATTCGTCGGCAGTGGCAATGCCGTGGTTATGTGGATCATCGGTATAAGGTGACGAGAGTAAGGCTCCCCTTGAGCCAAGTGCCCCGTCAGCATAGAGTTTGATGGCGGTTATCTGAAGTTGTGGCGTTATTCTGGGACCTTTCGCAATAAAATATTTAATGTTTTCATCAGAAGGATTTAACCAGGCGTTGACTCTCATTTTTATCAGTCCCTCCTTTTGGCACGAATCGATTCGTTCAACTTCCTGCATTGACAGCCCTGCGTCTGAGAGTGCAGTGAGACCTGCAGCCAGACAATTCTGCTGAGCTAATAAAAGCCCGGACCGACGTTGTTTGCTATTCAGCTCCGGTATTGATTTATATACCAATTCCATGGCGTTGTCAAGCAGCAGGCCTGTTAATTTATTTCCATCGCGTACAATCTGACCCCCTATAACCTTAGTGTTTTGGTCAATACCTGACAGACGAAGAGCAGCACTATTGGCCACCATAGCATGACCATCGATACGGGTTACTGCTACCGGTTTGTCGCCAAAGAGACTGTCGAGGATTCTGTTATCCGGAAATTGTTTCTGTTCCCAATCGTTTTGATCCCATCCACGTCCTAAGAGCCAGGGTGAGGTCGCTCTTTTCTCAAATTGTAGAAGCCGGTCTGTAACTTCATTCCAGGAAGAGGTTTTCCGTAAATCGGCCCATCTGATAAGTCCATCCCCATAACCTGTAAAATGGCAGTGAGCATCAATAAAACCGGGAAATATGGCCTTTCCTCCGGCATCAAGTATCTCCCCAGCGGAGTATTTTTCAGCGGCATCCTTGCCGATATATATGATTTTACCTTCACGTATTGCCATAGAGTTTGCAACAGAGAAGCTGCTATCGGCAGTGTAAATAACAGCGTTAACAACGAGAAGGTCGGCTTTTTGCTTATTGGAACATGAAATGAGAGAAAGGCTTATCATGTTAACCAGGAGAATTATTCTGATTCCTGAGAATTTCATTAGTTTAAAAATAACGTTAATGGAAAATGATATCTGCCACCCGGGGTAGATGATCGGAGGCAATTTTCGTATCATTCTTCAATAGGTGAACTTCATACAACGTTTCATCCGGCATAATCTCGGTCTGAAGTGTAAAAGATTTAAGAATCGTGATGTGCTGCCTTGTATAGAGAATATAATCGAGCCGGCTAGGCGAAAATGTCTTGACAGGATCTCGCCAGGTATAGGCCATTGCCCGGTCGGTGAGCGTTGATACAAGATCAGTAAGGCCGGCTTTTCCTTCATCGGGCGGAAAATCAGGCCCATATGTTTCGTTATCGGAGATGTCACCTGTAAGCAGTGTATTAAGTTGATTGACGTCGCCTACAAGGTTAAGGTCTCCGGCAATATAAAACGGCATCAGCGAATCAGTTTTCAAAGAATTCTGGCCTGTAAAGGATTGCCGAAGGAACCGGATGAGCGCATCGGCTTCATTTTGACGTATATCATCCGACTGACAACATGTCAGGTGACAGTTTATAGCCATCATTTTTCCGACAGGTGACCCGGGTTGCTCAATTATAACTGCCGACATGCTGTGCCCTTTCATTATTTCGATGCTCTTAATAATGGGATAACGGCTGCATGTAATATTTCCCAGATCAGTTTTAGATGTATACCAACCATGTCCGTTTTCAGCAGGAATCCATCGGTCGAGCAGATCAGCTACCAGCTCAGCTGATCCGGTCCAGCATTCATTCAACGTGATAATATCGGGTTGAAGTACTTTGAATATCCTTTCAAAGGCAGGTGCACGTGTAGAATCGGTGAGGCCATCAAAGAAAGTGTTCCATGTCATGATTCGGACTGATCCCGGATACTCCCTATTAATATTGATTGGTTTAAAGTAATTTACAATGTCATTAGTTATAACATATGAGAATGTCTGGCCTGCGTCGGGCATCAGATCTCCGCCAATACTTCTGTCCCAAAGGGCTATTTTGATGGTATCATAGGTAAATAATGGATTGATTCCGTCGGGAAGAACTTTCAGGTTGATTGCTAGTTCGAATTCACGGCTTGAGTATGTAGGGAGACTATACAGTTCAATATTGTTGTGATTTAATTTCTTTGCTGTTTCGGTGAGATTATAATACCCACGGCGCGATCCAAAATTCCAGCCCATCTCAGCACCTATACCTGCAACACGGTATCCTGTTTTTTCATCATTATCGGTATCAATCTCAAGATAAATATCGTTGTTTTGATTCAGAATTGTTGGTTTGGCAAATTCTAGTTTGATGTATAGCCACTCAGCATCATTTCTTACACACATGCTTATGAAATCAATTCCCCGCACATCACCGGCTGCATCCCGACAAATAGATTTACACCCAGCCCAGTCGTCAAAATAACCATCAAGGACAAAACCAGGCTGGTTTGGTTTAGCTGGGATAAGGTAAAGAAGCAAAAGAAGAGATGTGATAAATTTCTTCATTACATGTTAAACACCACAGTGCTAAAATGTTCAAAAAAATCAGATTCATCCACCCATGTTTTGATCAGTTTTTCTTCTTTAAACAAACTGATTACTTCCCCGGAACAGGTAGCTACTATATGATACGGAGTGTATGTCGTCCGGGTTACATTAATCTGATGTCGGTTAAGGGCATGGGTCAGCCAAAAATGTAAGGGTAACTGAGCCTCAACTGAAACATTGTAGAGCGGTGGTACGTCAAGCAGAAATTTTCCGCTGTTCACGTCAAAATCTACCTCCTGCCCTGTAAAATATTGTTGTAAATTTCCATTAAGAGCCAGCGGTTCAGGGATACCCTCCAATAGCGGTTTATCCTGACTCACGAGCCAAAGTCGATCTGAATATTGAAGTGCCAGTCCAATATCATGGGTAGTAATCATGATAGCTTTTTGCTGGTGACGTGCCAGTTCCCTGAGCAGATGCATTATTCGGATTCTGCCTGGAAAGTCGAGAAAAGCAGCGGGCTCATCCAGCATGATGATTGGAGTATCCTGTGCCAGAGATTTGGCAATGAGTGCCCGCTGGCGTTCACCATCACTTAGCCGGTTAAGGTAGTGGTTTCGCATGGTTGTTATACCGGTGGAGGACATTGCAAGACTTATGGCGCGTTTGTCGGTGCCGGATAATCTACCGGAGAAACCAGTGTATGGACTTCTGCCTGAAGCCACCAGATCGCTCACGGTGAGTTTATCTGCCCTGGGCATTTCAGTAAGGACAATGCTGATCGTCCTGGCCCATTCATTTCGGGAGTATGATTTTACTCCTCTCCCAAGCAATTGAAAATCGCCTGAGATTGGTGGTTGAAACCCGGCCAGCGTTCTCAGCAAAGTAGACTTCCCTGATCCATTCGGGCCAATAAGTGCTACCAGTTCCCCCTGTCGAAGGGTTATATTAATCTCTTTCTGAACAGTTATTTTTTGCCCATTCTGGTGGTAGCCTATGGTTAAGGCGGAGGTTGCAAGTGCAGTTGGTTTTACAATCTGGTTCATAGGTTATTTATTCCCTTTGAAGATGAGCCAGATGACTACAGGAGCCCCAACAAGTGCTGTTACAGCGCTGATGGGCAGGGTACCATTGAAAACAGGCAACCGGGCTGCAAGATTACAGAGAAGTGCCAGTATCCCTCCAAGCAGTGCAGAGGCAGGTAATAGTAACTGGTGTGATGATGTTTGAAATAAGTTTCGTGTCAGATGGGGCACTGCAAGGCCAAGAAAGGCTACCGGCCCGCAATAAGCGGTGATTACAGCAGTCAGAAAACCTGAAATAAGAATGATGAAAAGCCTTGCTTTTCGAATATTAAGACCCAGGTTCTGAGCGTAGTGCTCTCCCAGCAGCATCAGGTTTAGAGTCTTGGCTAAGAGTATCGAAGCGAAAAGCCCAAGAATGGTCAGTAGCACGAAAAGACCTAATCTCGACTGGCTCACTTCCCCAAAACTTCCAAGCCCCCATATAACAAACCGTTGCAGTGCTTCCCTCGGACTGTAATACTTGAGAATGCCAACAGCCGAAAAGGTAATATAACCAACCATTATCCCAAGAATCAGTAGGTTGGAGTGGCTTTGGATTGTTCTTGCAAATACAATGATGATCATCATAACGAGTATCGCTCCGGCGAGTGCAGCAAAGGTGACTGTTAGATCGCCAAGGATTCCTGAGGTAAGAAATGCTGTTCCGCTTCCTGTTCCTGCGCTCAGTATTAGTATAGCAACTCCAAGGCTGGCTCCACTGCTGATTCCCAAAATTGAAGGATCAGCCAGCGGGTTACGGAAAAGCGATTGCATCATGAGGCCTGCTACCGATAACCCTGCTCCGGCAACAAGTGCTGTAATGGCTTGAGGAAGCCTGAACTTGAAGAGTATAGTCGTGATTGTACTGTCGGTAGGCCCAAATCCGGTAAGGTTGTTTAAGAGTTGATCCGGAGAGATATCAACACTTCCCGTCAACAGATTTGCCAATACAAGCAGCAATGTCAGTATAAACCCTGATATCAGCAGGGTGATACGGACAGTGGGACGTTTTAAGGTAGGTTGGTTTACAGTCATTTTTCCAGCCTGAAGTAGTAGCGGGGTTTATATCCGGGCAACAGAGTGGGATGGAGGAGGCATACAAGATCAGAAAGAACAAGGTGCGGTTCGGCAACCCCTTCTTCAAACAGGGGAATTGTAGCGGCATTGCTCCATATAACCCCACCGGTTTTGACAGCTTTGAACAGGCCGTATCTTTCATCCATTGACAACAGCTTTTCTTTTGTCAGTTCACCGGGGATGTTAACCACCATTCTCCACCACGGGGTTTCAGCTGCCCCGGCAAATACTTTCTCATAGGCCATCACGTTGCTTGCAGCTCCGGATTCTTCAGCCCAGATGTAACTTGCACCTGCATCTTTGTATATGGCTGCCATATAGCTTTGGCCTCCGGATACAAACCAACTCCCTTCAATAGGAAGTCCATCGAAAATAGCGGGATGTTCTTTCGCATTTTTCGCTAATGCAGCTACTTCCTGATATTGTGAAACGATGGTGTCGAATATCTTTGCAGATTTTTCTTCCTCATTAAAAAATGCCCCGATGAACTTTAACCATTCAGCTCTTCCCAAGGGTGTTGTCTCCAGGTAATCGGCAAAAGGGATGACAATAATACCGAGATCACGGATTCTGTCCAGTTCCTGTCCGTCAAACATTGATACAAAGATAGCTTCAGGTTCAGATTGCGAAAGTTTTTCATACCAGATAGCTGTTCCCTGCGCTACCTCTGTAACCTCGCCCGACGCTAAACGTGACCTGATTTTTTTATTAAACACGAAATCTGCATCACTGATACTTACCACGGCATCCACATGGCCACATTTATCCGCGAAGGTAATGGCAGTTGAGGAGGTACATGAGATTCTTTGAAGGGGCACCGGAACAGCAGTGAATTTCTCATAACCCTCGGGCGGATTATTCCCGCGGTGATAGAGTACCAAACGGGCTGAGGGTTCTGTCGTGTCGAAAGGGTTTTTTATAGTTATCAGGGTGAGTGAATCCCTTTTTTCCATCGTATACCAATGCGCGAATTTCTGTTTAACCCCCTGATTTGAGTTAACGACGTCGGACTGCCTGTTGCAGGAAGAAAATACAACGAGAACTAGAACAGAAAGAAGAAGGTTTTTCATCATGTAAAGAGTTCGGGGTCACGTTCAAGGATCAGAATTGAGGGATGCGATATTACGTAGTATTTTTCTCCTTCAATTGTGATTTCGATGGCATTCTTTTGAAGGAAAACTGCCAGATCGCCTTCTTTGGCCTGAAGTGGAATATAGCTTGACGATTCGTTGCCCTGCTTCCAGGGTTCATCATTGTTTTCGGGTGGTAAAGGGATTGGATATCCCGGTCCGGTTTTGATAACATAACCGTATCTTACTTCTTCCTTTTCGGAATATCCCGGGGGGAGAAGTAACCCTCCGCGTGTTGTGGTATTCCCGGTACGGGCTTTAATCAGCACACGATCACCAACCACGATAAGATTTTTTAGTTTTTCACTATTCATCAGACATCAGATCAATCAAAATCGAATATGCAAAGTTACCAAAAAACATCATGGAACCTCCGGAAGAGGATAGGCAGTCGCCCTATATGACCTTAAATATTGGTATCTTTGTACCGATAAACCGATGGTTGTACAAAAAATACCTGATGTCATGCGGATAACATTTCTAAAATTAAACAAGCCACGTCAGTATGACTATAAGCCGGTCTTTTATGATCCAAAAAAGGAGGAGATGGAAGAACGGCTGCGTGAGATGGGAGCCATAGAGTCGTCACCGGCTACATTCAAAGAGAAAATCAGGACGAAGTGGCATACTGGTGAAGATAAAACCAAAAAAAAGAAGTCGCAGAGCGGAATGATGATCTATCTGCTGATAGTTTTGATGCTGCTATATATCATATTCCTTACCTGATTTTTGCCAGATGGCCGATATTATTCGTCTCCTGCCCGATCATGTTGCCAATCAGATTGCCGCCGGTGAAGTAGTTCAGCGACCGGCTTCGGTAGTTAAAGAGTTGCTTGAAAATGCAATTGATGCGGGTGCTTCTGTTATTCAGCTTGTACTGAAAGATGCTGGTCGTACCCTGATTCAGGTTACCGACAATGGAACAGGTATGTCTGAAACTGATGCCCGTTTAAGCTTTGAACGGCATGCAACCTCTAAAATTGGTTCTGCAGAGGATCTGTTTTCAATTCATACTTTAGGTTTCAGAGGAGAGGCTCTGGCCTCCATCGCTTCTGTCGCTCAGGTTGAAGTGCGAACCCGTCGCCAGTCTGATGAACTGGGGATTGCTATCCTTATAGAAGGAAGCCGGTTTATCAGCCAGACTCCCGTAAATATTGCCCCGGGAACTACATTCGCTATCAAAAACCTGTTTTTCAATATTCCTGCCCGCCGGAATTTTTTAAAAAACGATGCTGTCGAAATGAGGCACTGCATCGAAGAGTTTGAGCGGGTTGTACTGGTTCATCCTCAGATTGAGTTCTCACTTGAACATAATGGTAAGGTTGTATTTCATCTGCCCGTCTCTTCCCTGCGTCATCGGGTAGTAAATGTATTTGGGGCAGCCTTGCATCCGCGTCTCGTCCCCATAGAGCAGGAAAGTGATATAGTATCAGTGAGCGGTTTTATAGGGAAACCGGAGTTTGCACGAAAAACGAGAGGAGAACAGTATTTTTTTGTGAACGACCGCTATGTGAAAATGCCCTATCTGGCTCATGCTGTTGAATCGGCCTACCAGGAACTGATACCCGAGAAATCTTATCCGTCGTATTTTATATATCTCCAGGTTGATCCGGCTTCGCTTGATGTAAACATTCATCCCACAAAGACTGAGGTAAAGATGATTGATGAAGGCCATATCTACGCCATTCTGAAGGCCACTGTACGGAAGTCGCTGGGAGAATTCAACCTGATGCCTTCTCTTGATTTTGACCGCGAAGCTATCTTCGATATCCCCGAGCCTGATCCTGACAACCCACCTTCACAGCCTGCCATCAGGGTAAATCCGGAGTATAACCCGTTTACCAACCCCAACCCGGGGCAAACAACCTCGCCAATGACTGGTTTCTCGGGAAGGACTTCACCGGCTGGTTGGGAAAAATTGTTCCCTTCACGTGATTTTGAAAGGCTTCCGAATGATCTTCCGCCAGCAGGTGATTTATTGCCTTCAGAGCCGGTAGTTGAAAACAAGGTCTATTTCTCCGAAGGGAGTGAAAAGCCATTTGTCCAGTTGATGGGGCGATACCTGTTGACTACGTTGCGAAATGGATTGCTTTTAGTCGATCAGCAACGGGCGCATGAACGAATCCTGTATGAGCGGTTCCTCTCTCAATTGCAGGGAAGCCAGTCTTCCTCACAACAATTGTTGTTCCCGCTTACCTTCTATTTTCAGCCTTCTGATGCCGAGCTTCTTAAAAGCCTGATGCCTGAACTGCGGAAAATAGGGTTCGACATTGAATCTGCCGGGCAGAATAATTTTGCTGTAAACGGGCTGCCAGCCGGATTTCGTGAAAATGATGCCGGTGAATTACTTGAACAATTGGTCAGTGATCTTCGTCAATCTCAGGGAGCTAACCCCGAAAGCCATCTCATAGAAATGGCTGCTGCACTTGCCCGTAATCAGGCGGTAAGAAATGGCACTTTACTCTCGGCCGAAGAGATAAAAAATATTTTTGATTCTCTCTTCGCCTGCAATGTACCTCATGTTTCTCCCGATGGCAGGCTCACTTTGAAGATGCTGACTGCCGATGATCTTGATAAACTTTTAAAATGAAAAGTGAACACATTCTTTTCATCTTTAGTTGTATAATGAAAATTAAATTCGCAAAATGAGCTTTAATCAATACAGGCCCAGCGGTTTCATGGGATTAACTCCCGTTGTTAAGAACCTGATCATTATTAACATCCTCTTCTTTCTTGCCATGATGGGGGTAGACAATATCACCCGTGGCGGTACCGATCTGAATGATATTCTGGGGCTGCATTACTGGGGTTCTGATAAGTTTGAGCCATATCAGTTTGTGACATATATGTTCATGCACGGGGGTTTTTCTCATATTTTCTTCAATATGTTCGCGGTCTGGATGTTCGGGAATGTACTGGAGCAGGTATGGGGGCCAAAGAGATTTCTCATATTTTACCTCGTTACGGGGGTAGGAGCCGGTGTGTTGCATATGCTTATCATGTGGTTTCAGTTTGCCGGAATACAGGCTGATATTAATAACTTCATGCTGAATCCTACGCCGGTTGATTTCCAGGCGTTGCTTCAGCATACATTCGAGGGGCGCTACAATCCGGAGGCACTGGCTCAGATGGTACACAACTGGACTCTTTCACCTTCCGACCCTGCGTGGGCTTCAGAGGCTTCGAAGATACTGCATTCATTCCTTGCAAGCCAGATGGATATATCTACCGTCGGGGCATCAGGAGCCGTTTTCGGTATCCTGCTGGCTTTCGGGATGTTGTTTCCCAATTCATTGATCTACCTTTATTTTGCCATTCCTATTAAGGCCAAGTGGTTTGTGATCCTGTACGGTGGGTTTGAATTGTATTCAGGAATTGCCAATAACCCCGGCGACAATGTAGCCCATTTTGCCCATCTCGGGGGGATGCTGTTTGGGTTTATTCTTATACGTTTTTGGAAAACAAGAAGATACTAATGAATAATATGTATGGGAATTTTGGTGGTTCGGGTTACCGCCCGCAACCAGGAGCCGAATTGAAAGCTTTCTTTAAAAGGAAAGACGCATTTGCCCGCCTGTTAATCATCAATATCGTGGTAATGCTTTTCGTTTCGGTGGTGAGGCTTATCGCACGGTTATACCAGTTGCCCGATGATCTGGTCGTTGATGGTTATCTGCTCGAATACCTGGCTGTTCCTGCCGATCCGTTGCATCTTCCTTTCCGTTTCTGGACAGTGATTACCTATATGTTTCTGCACGTGGAGTTTTTTCATATCCTCTTTAACCTGCTCTGGTTTTATTGGTTTGGAAAGATTTTCCTTGAATACTTCGACCAACGCTATCTCTTAATCAATTATATTGCAGGCGGGCTGGCAGGTGCAGTGATGTATATCGTGTTTTACAACAGTTTTCCACTGTTCGAATCGGTCGTTCCTGTCAGCAAGCTTATGGGCGCATCTGCTGCCGTGATGGCTGTGGTCGCTGCTGTGGCTTTTTATGTCCCGAATTATACCATCCAGCTCTTTCTGGTCGGACGCATTAAGGTGTTCTACATCGCGATGGCTCTGTTTATCCTCGACTTCTTCATGATAGCCGGTGACAATGCCGGCGGGCACCTGGCTCATATAGGAGGCGCTCTCTGGGGGTATATTTTTGTTTTGCTATATAGCAAGGGTTACCGGTTCAGGTTGAAAAACGGTTTTAAAAATCCGTTTGCAAAACCCAAAATGAAAAAATCTTATACCTCGGGCCGGCCGGTTTCTGATGAAGAATACAGGCGTCGTAAAATTGAGGAACAGGAGCAGATAGATGCCATATTGGACAAGATTAAGCTGTCGGGGTATAAAAGCCTGACTGCTTCAGAGAAGGAGTTGCTTTTCAGGGCCAGTAAGAAATAGCTTTTCGAAACATTATGTCGGACAATAAAGCCAGTAAGAAAAAATCAGGCAGAGGAATTGCCGGTGCCTTTCGCACGATAGCCCGGCTTGTGAATATAGTCGCTATTGTGCTGCTGTTGCTGAGCTATTGTGCGGCTTACGTCAATCCTTCAAAGCTATGGTGGTTTGCTTTCCTGGGTCTTGGATATCCTGTGCTCCTGGTGATTAACCTTGGTTTTGTTGTATACTGGACCTTCCTGAGACGAAAGTTTGCATTCGTGTCGCTTATCGCTCTGCTGCTTGGCTGGAATATGTTGTGGGTGCATCTTCAGTTTTATGGTAAGGACAACAAGGTGTCGGGCCCTCATGTAATTAAAGTATTAACTTTCAACGTGAAGCACCTCTCAGGGTCGGTGAATGGTACAACCGATGGAAAGGCTGCAAGCGTTGCAAAACTGGTTGGGGAAAACAAAGCAGATGTTGTAGTGATGCAGGAGTTTTATTCGGGTACCGCCACCTTTGAGTCTAAAATCTCCATGTTCCTTAAATCTACCGGGTTGAAGTATTATACCTGGCGTAACTATTTCCCTTCACGCGGAAAGAACCGGGGGAACTTCTGCATGGTTACCCTCAGTCGCTTCCCGATTGTTTCATCTTCTGAAGTAAACTACAACAGGAGGCGGGTTGCTTTGATTACCGACCTGCTCGTGGCAGGTGATACGGTCAGGCTGATTAATGTTCATCTGAAGAGCAATCAGCTCAACCAGGATGAATTGAATCTTGTGGATTTTGATCTTCAACACAATCCCGACGGTGAGGCTGTCAGGAGGGGATCTAAAAACATTTACTGGAAATTGCGGAAAGCATTTATCGACAGAGCAATGGATGCCAGGGAAGTTGCTCGCGCGGTGAATGATTCACCTTACCCGTTGATCATCTCCGGCGATTTTAACGATACACCTGCCTCCTATACTGCACGCACGATCCTTAAGGGTTTAAAAGATTCGTTCGTGGAGGCCGGAAGCGGATATGGAAATACCTATGCCGGAAATCTTCCCCCTATCAGAATCGATTATCTGGCAGCATCTCAGCAATTCGATATAGAACAATATGGTGTGATCCGTAAGAAACGTTCGGATCATTACCCGGTAACAGCCACTTTTGTTCTGCGGCATGACTAACGATCTGCAAACCGCTCAATGGGCCGCGTATCTTGAGCAACGGTTCCGGCTTTACGCGAAACCCGGCTTCATTGCCGATGACCCGGTCTCTGTGCCTCATCGCTTTATCAGGAAGGCCGATATTGAAGTTGCCGGGTTCCTGACTGCCACCATCAGTTGGGGGAACCGGAAAGCGATACTTAAAAGCGCCGCCGGACTGATGCAACGGATGGACAATGCCCCCGGTGATTTCATTTTAAATGCTGCCGAAACCGATTTCAAGAGCCTCGAAGGTTTCGTATACCGGACTTTTCAGACCATCGATGTACTCTATTTCTGCAAGGCCCTGCAACGGCTATACATTCAGAATGGAGGCCCCGAAAAGGTCTTTACCGAAGGTTTTAATCCCGAAGCGGAATTTGGGATGGTTGACGCCATCGCCCATTTCCGGGAACTATTCTTCGATGATGAATGGGTTCCTTTCAGAACACGGAAACATGTTTCGGATGTTACCAGGGGTGCGGCAGCCAAGCGGATCAACATGTTCCTCCGCTGGATGGTGAGAACCGATCCCGAGGGTATCGACTTTGGCCTTTGGCAGCTACCGGCCGGTGCACTGCTTTGCCCGCTCGATGTCCATTCGGGTAAGGTAGCCCGCGAAATAGGAATCCTTACCCGGAAATACGACGACCTGAAAGCAGTGTTGGAACTTACTTCCAACCTTCGGAAAATCGACCCGGCTGATCCTGTCAGGTTCGATTTCGCCCTGTTTGGTGAAGGGGTAAACAGGCGGATTTAATTACTCGCGGTTGACTCCCTTTTAATAAAGGAGGCGCGAGTCACCGAACGGGAATCCATCCTTTATCAGAATACTTTCCACTCCAGTATCCCGGCCGCGTAACCAGGCTGGAAGGCCGCGCTGATCCTGATCCCCTTTGTTGTAACAGGTGAAAATTCAACCGTGTTGTACTGGTCAGCCTTAACGCCATAAGGAGATAACGGGGTGACCTCCCGCCACCTGCCACCGGCATCCCTGTATTGAACCGACCATGATTCAGGAACGGCATAATCGCCTTCGTAATGTTTAAGGGTGAGCCAGTAAACCATCGTCTTCGAGAGGTTGACAGGCTCCCTGAAATCATATTGTACCCGGTTTTCTCCGGCCTCTTTATCCCACCAGCAGAAGTAATGTTTGTCGATATAGGACGAATTGTCCGGCTCAAAACCGTCATTCAGCCCGGGAGCCCATCCGGAAGTGGAGGTAACTGTTGCCATTATCTCTTTGCCCTGTTTGGTTTTGTCGTGAATGAATTCCCTGCTGCCGGGTATCCAGACCACCATATTGGCAGCCCCGCGATTATTCCAGGCGAAATAGGGGATGGCCGTTAATGTTATCTCTTCCGGTACCTCTGAAGGTGCTTTGCTCTTCAGTTTATATCCTTTCAGCGACAACTTTTCGATCCCTCCCAGGAGTTCCTTGTCAAAACCCGACGTGATACTCACATTCTCATCAATAAAGGTATCAAATAACCAGCCATCGTGGTTGTCCTTATCTTCAAGACAATATACCAGAGGCCCCCGCTGGAGTGCGATACGTCCCCTGTCGGCATGCACTTTTTCGTTGGCCTTTATCTTCCTGACTACCATAGGGAACCCGAAGGCAATGGTGTCACCCTGTTTCCATCGACGGCTGAAAACCGCGTATCCGTTTTTAATGACCGGTTTTACCGTCTTCCCGTTCAGCTTCCATTCAACCTGTTGTTCCACACTGTCGGTAAAGTGATACAGGTCAGAGGGTACCACTTCCTGTCCGACCCATCCCGGGATACGGACCATCAGGTCGACAACTGATTTAACGTCATTGTTTATCCCGATCGTCACGTTACCGTTCCACGGATAATCTGTTTTCTGGGTAAGTGAAACGGTATCGTGCTTCACCGGAATACGGGCTGTGCTTCCAATAAACAGGTTCACCATGATGCTGTTGCCGCCCGTTGTATAGACGTATCCCGGCAGCGATGCCATGAACCGCGTCACGTTGCCGGGGCAGCAGGCACACCCGAACCAGGGTGCCCTCTCGTGGGTGTGATCTGATTCGAGCGGATTGTCGTAAAAAAACTTATCGCCGCTTAACGAAACACCCGATATCAACCCGTTATAAAGTGTACGTTCAACTACATCATAGAAGGCCGACCGGGGATTATTCAGAAATAACCTGTAATTCCAGTAAACGTTCGAGATGGCAGCGCAGGTCTCGCAATAGGCAGTCATGTTGTTAAGCTCATAATTTTCGCCGAATCCTTCTCCCTGCGAGCGTGAACCTATTCCCCCGGTGATATAGAGTTTCTTCGCGACCACGTTTTCCCATACGTTTAAGGAGGCTTTCAACAGGGCGGTGTCACCGGTCAGGGAAGCTACATCCGTGACTCCCGAATAGAGGTACCCAAGCCTTACGGCATGCCCCACGGCCTCATCCTGATCAACGATGGGTTTATGATCCTGGCTGTAAGGGCTGAGCTGATGCCCGTCGGTTCCTTTGCCTGTCTCGTCGATAAAAAAGTGTGCCAGCTTCAGGTAACGTTCTTCCCCGGTAACCCGCCATAACTTAACAAGGGCCATTTCGATGATGGGGTGCCCTGACGGTATCTTCTTCTTCCCCTCAGCGGGGCCAAAAACACTGTCGATGAGGTTTGCATTTCGGATGGCAACATCGAGGAGGCTTCTTTTCCCGGTGGCCAGGTAATGGGCTGCCGCTGCTTCGTATAAATGTCCGCAATTGTAGAGCTCATGACTGTTGATCCTGTCCCATCTTCCTTTCCCGTACCAGGGCCTGAGCCTTTCGCATTGGTTGGTAATACAGGTATAAAGATATCCATCGGGTTCCTGGGCGGCAGCGATGAGGTGTATTACGCTATCCAGGTAATGGTCGAGCTTCTGGTCGTATTTCACCGCAAGCGCGTATGAGGCTCCCTCGATTACCTTGTAGACATCCGTATCGTCGAAGGGAAAATCGCCTTTGTGCTCCCCTTTGATCACCTTGCCAGCCAGGGCAAAGTTGTCAATCCTCCCGTTGATTTCACATTGGTGAAAGGCAGACGGTATCGAAACCGTGCGGTTGACTTCGATCTTCGGTGCCCAGAAGTCATCGTTGATATGCACCGTGTTGAAGGAAACGGGTTCCTGCTTTTCAATGACGGGTTCACTGGTACAGCTGATCAGCAGTACCAGTGGTAACAGGAGGGTCAGTTTTATCGGTTTCATGTGATTGATTTTTGTCCTGGTTATTGTTTTGTTTGCCCTGCCGGGCTTCTCTGGTGATGTGCAAGTGGAATGATGCCGGTAGTTTTGTGATACCCTGCCGGGATGCTGCACGGTAATCATGCCGTGCCCGTTATCGACGGTATCGCTGCTGAGCCCGGGGCCGTATCTGTTCAGGGGGGTGTAAACAGTGTTTTAAGCCTTTGGGCAGCTTTAACCGGCGATCGGGGCATACCGTTTAGGGGTTACCCTTTCCTTTTCCTGCGGCGAAGGATGAGCAGCACGATGGCCATGATCCAGCCTGCCGGGTAAGGCAGGATAAGGCTGCCCCACCACCACGACAAGGATGATGTACCTCCGAATCCACCCAGCGACGAGAGGAAAAACAGGAAAAAGACCCCGGTTGCGATCAGGAAAAATGACAGCAGGAATGGTTTCCACTGCGGGTCGCGCGTGAGGTAAGTAGCCAGCGCGATAAGAAAACTCCCTACCAGAATGACTACCGATCCTTCCATTGGATCAAGTATCCCCGCGATTAACGCGATGACTCCGGCGATATACGCGATGCGCGTCCATTTGGCTTTGTTATCCATACAGTTATGAATGTATTTGGTTATTGTTTGCCATGAAGATGCACATCCATCTGGGGGAACGGGATGTTGAGGTTATAACTGGCAGCCTTGCTGTAAAACTTCTCGTTCATATCGAAGTACACCGCCCAGTAGTCTTCACTCTTAACCCAAACCCTGACCGCGAAGTTGACCGAGCTGTCGCCCAACTCCGAAAGGCCGACAAAGCTTTCGGGTTCGGGTAATATCCTGGTGTCTTCGGCTATCAGCTCACTCATGGCCCTCCTGAAATCTTCTACCCGGTCGCCATAAGCTATCCCGAATTTCCAGTCAACCCTGCGCAGGGGTTCTGCTGAATAATTGGTGAGCGAACCGTTCGACAGTGGCCCGTTCGGGATGATGACCAGTTTTTTATCGATGGTGTTGAGCATGGTGGTGAATATGCCAATCTCCTTCACCGTGCCGGTAAACCCCTGGGCTTCGATATAATCACCAATTTTAAATGGTTTGAAGATCAGAATGATCACCCCTCCGGCAAAATTCTGAAGCGTACCCGATAAGGCCATACCGACAGCAAGCCCGGCAGCACCCAGTATGGCGATGAAGGAGGTCATCTGTATGCCGATCATTCCCATGACGGTAATGATCACCAGGACTTTCAGCGCGATGTTTGTCAGGCTTTTCAGAAATGGCACCAGCGACTGGTCGATATTGGTTCTGGCCAGCGAACGCCCGACCCATTTGGTAATGAATTTGGTAGCCCATAAACCCACAATCAGTACCAGCAGGCCTCCTATCAGTTTCGGGCCATAATCAAAACCAAAATCTATCAGTTTGTTCAGATAATCGTTTACTACAGTAATGTTTTCAGACATAGTATGTTTTAATTTATTAATTATTTAACCATCAGTTTCCCCGGTACTTCAAATCAGGATTTGGTGACATTTGCCCGCCTATTCTATGCGCTAATGTACTATAAACAGTGCTATCTGCCAAAACGTTCACGGCAGGTTTTTCTGTACCTGTAACAGCCCGCCCGGATTTTGCACAGAATGATCCTTTGAGCAACAGCCAGACACCCGCGGATTTCATATTTCGGCTGAGCCCTATCCACCGGGATGTGACGAATGGTTTTACCCTTCAGTCAGGCCAGAGTTCAAATCCTTGTTAAATCCTTCCGGTTTTCCCCGCGGGCGGTGGTAATGCAGGTAAAAATTGAGATATTGAAAGTGACCGGGCTTTCATTGACAGGTTAGTCTGTTATCAGATGATGCTTTTCCGACTGAAACAGGCAGTTTACTCTACCGTGATGATATCTTTATCCGCCCTGATGTAACCGGGAAGGGCGCCGTTATCCCTGACGGCAATTCTCAGGTTTTCAGCTTTTACCTGTTGTATCTGATCCTTCGTAGGGATAAAGTTGTAGGCGGTATGCCCGGTGAAGAACATCACCGATATGTGGCCGTTTACCTTGATATCTGCATTGAAAATAACCCAAGGCTCACTATCGGGCAGGTTTTTAAGCCGGTTGATGAAGGCCAATTGTTCCATGTCGGCCTTCCTCCCCATGTTGTCATGCGGTTTCCAGTCGGTATGGTAGTTCTGGATTTTATTCGTGTTGAGCAGGAAGAAGCAGGCAACAACCAGGATAACGGGGGTAAGCATGGGTTGCAACAACCTGTACCTGAATTTTGAACAGATATACCTCACGCCTGTATCCGTCAGGGCGGCAAGCCCCAAAAACACTATGGGCGAAACCACCAGGCAGAACGACGTCATCTTGGTGGCTGCCATCGAATAGAACAGGTACACGATCAGTATCGCCGAAATCATGATGGTCCGGTAGGCACTGAGTCGGGTCTTCCTGACGAGGATGACCAGCCCAAGGAGGAGAATATAAGGGACAGCATCGCCCGATCCGTACAGGTCGTTGAGGGCATGCAGGTGAAACCATACGTTTCCCCCATGCCCTTCTATCGGTTCAAAGAAATGTTTCGAGTTTAACGCGTATTCATAGCCCGCTTCCAGCGGGAATCTCAGAAAAATGTAGATCTGCCAGGGGATGAAAACGATCAGGGTAACCAGCAGCGACAACAACACAGGGTACCAGGCCTTTATCCTCAGCCGGTTTTGCCTGTCGTTTATCACGATGGCGAGGAACCATACCCCGTAGACAAGCAATCCCGGAAGCCACTTGACAAGCAGGGCGCACCCGGCGAAGAGGCCAGCCAGTACCGGTAAAAAGCTCCGTTTTGAACTGTAATATTCGAATAAGGCCCATAAGCTTGCCGTGACATAGAACAGGAAGGCTACATCGTTATGATCGGTAGCATATCGCCCCGCGATAAGCTCAAGGGGGTACCAGGCGACGGTAAAGAAGAGGGCACCGTAATATCCTGTACTGGTTGAGACTGATAATTTCCCGATCCTGAAGATCATCAGGGCGGTAAGGGCATGCATGATGATGCTGGGCAACCTCACGGCAAGGGTGTTGAATCCAAACAGTTTAAGGCTAAGGGCTATCTGCCAGAGGAACAGCGGTTGTTTGTGCAGCCAGATGTGGTTGGCGGTCCAGTTCTGATAGTCGTAATCCAGTGCCGGCGTCTTGTAAAGCAGCGGCATCAGGGGGTCGGTGACCATGTTTTTCGCTACAAGGGCATGGTACTGTTCGTCCCACAGGATCAGGAAAGGATCAAGATTTGCCATGAAAAACCCCAGGGCGAGTGAACCCACGAACAGCAGGAAAACACCTGCCCGTGGTTTGTTTTCGTTAAATACCACTACAGAACCGAGCAGGATGGTAAGGCTCACTGCCAGGGGAATTACCTGGTTATCTGTAAAATGGTGAAAAGGCATAAGGGTTCAGAATTATTTCTCAAAGATAGGATTCTCTCTCCTGAAACAAAGTCATGGCAGCCTGTTTTTGGTTTTTCAGCCTGAAGTAAACAGTACACCCTTGTAAACCAGTCGGCAGCCTGGTAAAACGAGGAAATTGCGGCCCGGTTATTGATTCTGTCCCCTGTTTGAGATGCTCTTTCAGGCACAGGATGGGCAGGGAAGTTTGAGGTGGTTCGGGTTAGCAATATTCGTGCCGGAAATTTTACATAGTTATATTTCCTACATATATAATATATTCCATAGTTGTAGTAAACATAGGCCATAGATAGAAAAAACCTATCTTACCTCTAACTTTGGTCCCTTTTTGGTAGGAGTCAGCTATAAATTTAAGCTATAACCAACATGTAATCAAAGGATTAAAAAATATAGTTATGTGACAAAAGTCACTTGAAAAAAATTGAAAAAAGTTTAAAAACAGTTGTTGAGGGGGGTGATTTGTGTGTAATAACGCACCCATATTTTGGAAAAGGATTCTATTATTTGGAACAGTAAAGAATAGTAAATATTTTGAAAAGTTTGGTTGTTGAAGTTTGCGCTTTACAGTCTAATAATGAGTCAATTTTCTCTGAAAAAAGAGTTTTAAAAAAATGTTATAGATTTAAAAAAAAGTTTATTTTTGCGATATAAACCAAATGTAACAGTTGTTTTTCCTAATATGAGTTTTTACTACCCGACAGCTTCTCTCTGTTTTAACCGTACGATTAAGCGGGTTGATTGGCCATATATAAAGCATGATAACGTATTTTTTTCTCACTGCAGAGTGGGGAAAATGAACGATTCTGGCATGGGCGATTGGATGGGGTATTTTTTACACGCTTGTGTTCGGAAAGAGCAGGGAAATAGTACACTATCCTATCCGGAGTGGCTGTGGTATAATAGTGGCAATGAGGCTACATTGGATTTTCATAAAGAAGTAATGATAGAGGAGAGATACTATACTGAAGTTGGTGATATGAGATTAAATTGGGAGGATATTAGCAGCTTTGTGGAGATATTTACTAGTTGTACGCAAACCAAAAAAAACGACACTACAAGCAAATTTCTACTGATTAAAAAGAAAATAATATGCCGACGCACAAAAGCAAGAGTGTTCCAGCCCGTCCCACGACCATCCCTTCCCTTCCACACACTTGCTTTCTGTGCCAACACATAGTAAGCTTAGTTGTTATTTTTTTTTATATTGTAGATTATTAAATATTTGGAATGTCTAAGACCTTTTTACAAATAGCAGAGTTAATAATTAGAGAGACCAGAAAACCTCTATCGCCTCATGAAATTTATAAAAAAGCTGAAGAACAAGAACTACTGCAATCTAAGGGTAAGACACCTGAATTTTCAATGAAAGCAAGAATATCAACCGATATTAGAAATAATGGATTTAATTCTAAATTTATGAGAGTTGGTCCTAATAGATTTGCTTTAAGAGAATTTGGATTAAAAGAACATATTTCCCAACCATTTAAAAAAAGCATTCCAAAGGAGATAATTACTTGTGTAAACCATGATAATTTGGATATCATAAAAAATAACTTTGGCTTATTTACTGACTTAGATAGCTTATATAAAATAATTGACAATAATAATCTGATATATCTAGAAAGAAAAGATGCTGAAAATGATCTCAATTATAAACAGTTAATTTCTTACGTACTCTTAACAAATGAGAAAGAGGAAATATTAATTTATAGAAGAGGATCTTATACAAATGCCCATGAAATGCTAAAGGGTTCAGCATGTCTGGGTTTTGGAGGACATGTGCAAAGTATAGATTCTACAGGATTATTTACCAAAGGTTTTGCTGGTGTTTTTGATACTGCGGAGAGAGAGGTTTTTGAAGAGCTTAAAGGAATTAAGCCTGAAAATTTAGAGATAGTTGGATATATCAATGATGATTCGTCACCTGAAGGTGTAAAACATTTAGGTGTGGTTTTAAAGGGGAAAATTCCTAAAGATTTTGATATTAATAGTGTTGGGAAAGAATTGTCTGTAAATGGTTTGAAATTTATGACACCAACCGAACTTTATGACCATTTTTATGATTTTGAATTTTGGTCACAACTGGTTATAAAACAATTTTATAAAGAACCAACTAACTTTAATCCAGTTGTTATAAGACCCAAAAAATTCAA
>QKGM01000038.1 GCA_003250395.1 Bacteroidota bacterium
ACACGATCCGGCGAAGAGTACAAATTGAACTACATCTTTTAAAAGGCTATATACTTACCGGCAGTTATTGATAGAATTCGGAGGGAAACCGGCTGTTGTGGCTGACGGTATTACTACCCAATCAAATTAGAAAAGAACCATAAATAAGCAATAAGATATTTTCTAATCTAGCAATATGGATAAAATGGAGTTATCGAAATCAGACAACCAATTATTTGGGAAAATAGCAGGTTTACTCAATGAGGCAAGAAAGTTAATTGTTAAAAATGTAAATCAAACAATTGTCTTCACCTATTTTGAAATTGGCAAACTTATAGTTGAAGAAGAACAGGAAGGGAAAGAACGTGCCGAATACGGAAAGTCTGTTTTAAAGGAGCTTTCGCAAAAACTTACCGATGAATTTGGGAAAGGATATTCAGTTTACAATCGGGAAAGAATGCGCAAATTTTATCTTGTCTTCAGGGACTGAATTGCTGAAACTGAGAAATCTGCATCACCGATGCGGAAAATTGAATCACCGTTTAATTTAAGCTGGACACACTACCTTCAACTGATAAAAATAGAAAACGAAGAGGAAAGAAATTTCTATGAAATTGAAGCTGTTAGCAACACTTGGTCGGTTCGTGAATTGGAAAGACAATACGATTCATCACTCTACGAACGACTGGTTCTGAGTAGAGATAAAGAAGGGATCAAAGAACTCAGCAGAAAAGGTCAGGTTATAGCAAAACCAATTGACACTATAAAAGAGCCTTATGTTCTGGATTTTCTAGGGCTTGAAGAAAAGGATAGATACACAGAATCAGACCTCGAAACAGCAATTATAAACAAACTGGAACATTTCTTAACGGAATTAGGGAAAGGCTTTTTGTTTGTTGGCCGACAACAACGAATTACAATTGAAGACGAGCATTTTTATGTGGACTTGGTTTTTTACAATCGCCTGCTACAATGTTTTGTGCTAATTGACTTAAAAATCGGAAAACTAAAACATCAGGATTTAGGTCAAATGCAGATGTACGTGAACTATTACGATGAATTTGAAAAGACGAAAGAAGAAAATCTTACCATCGGAATAGTGCTATGCAAACAGAGAAATGAAACACTGGTGAGAATAACTTTGCCAAAAGAAAACCACCAGATTTTTGCTGGCAGGTACCAGACAGTTTTACCAAGTAAAGAGGAACTGAAACAATTGATAGAAAACAAGGAGTAGAAATGCCAGATCAAAAGCCATGATCCTTTGCAATTCGCACCAGCCAGCACAAAGACCGAAAATTACAAAAGAGTATTTCTTGCCATCGCACGGACTGACAGAAAATGTGTAGCAATTTGAAAAGAAAATGATTGAAAAACGAACACCAGGCGGTAATAATCTGTATATGTCATAGCCGTTTTTGTGGGCTAATGCAGGTTCATCACCCGCTCCCACTTCATCCTGGTTTGACAGGAAAGTAGCCCGCAATTTGCAACTTCATATAGTTCCGTTTGTTGTGCATCCTATTAGAAATACCCGAAATGAAAAGAAGAATTAATTTGATTTATTTAATACTCATATTGACATTGAACCTTTCTTGCGTTGAAAGGAGATCAACAGAAAAAGAAACCAATAGGTCTGAATCGGTATTAACTTCAAAAACCGACACCTTAAAATTTACTTCAGGAATAAGTGCTATTTTTCAAGACAGTAAAGGCAATTATTGGTTTGGAAGCTTGCAGGAGGGGGTTGCGGTTTATAAAGATTCATCATTTTTTTATTTTACAATTCAAGATGAACTGACGGACAATCAAATCCACTCCATACAAGAAGATAAAGAAGGGATTATTTGGTTTAATACTCTAAATGGAGTGAGCAGTTATGATGGAACAAGGATAAAGAATCATATTAAAGCAGATGCAGAAACTTTACAAAATGATTACCAAATTCAGAATAGTGAACCTTTGCAGGGTAAGTGGATGAAATCAGATAACGAACTTTGGTTTGAAGCTGGAAGTAAAGAAGGGGTTTATAGATATGATGGGCAAAAATTGATTTATTTAGCGTTTCCTCCCCATAAAGTCATTAACCATAATGATAATTTATTTGCTGTAACCTGTATTTCAAAAGGGAAAAACAATATGATCTGGTTTGGTACTTACGCAGGTGTTTTTGGCTATAATGGGAGTGATTTAATAATCATCAATGATGAAACTTTAGGCTTTGACAGAAATATAGCACCCCTTCATATAAGAAGTATTCTGGAGGATTCTAAAGGTAGACTTTGGATTGGGAATAATGGAATTGGTGTATTGCTAAAAGAGGGGGATTCAATTATTAATTTTTCGGAAGCAAAAAACCTGATACATCCTGCAAGTGGAAGAAAAGGCGATAAGTCACCATCTGGTACACTTGAACACGTTTTTAGAATCACAGAAGATAGTCACGGAAATATATGGTTTGGAGACAGAGATGCCGGAATATGGAAATATGATGGTAAAAAAATGGAGAATTACACAGAGAAAGATGGATTAACAAATGATTTTGCCCGATCAATTTTCGAAGATAAAGATGGTGAGTTATGGTTTGGAATGGCTGACGGAAACGTGTACAAATTCAATGGAAAGACTTTTGAAAAGCAGTTTTGATAAATTCGAACGCACAACAATTTGTATATGGCAGGAGGGAGTTTTAGCGGCCTGACAAGTCAGACCTCCTGCCCACCTTCCTACGGGTCTTTTAAGATTTCTTTTCGAAATCCCATCTGGCCACATGCGAGTGGCCGTAAGTGAGTATATTAATGGACAAGACTGATGTGAGGTTATCGGGTAAATAACATGGATGATTATTATTTTATTATAGGATTTATAGTTTCATTTGGAATAAGCCTTTTCATAGTGTATACGCGAAAAGAGAAGTGGATTTTAATGAAAATCAAAGTGATATTTTTAATTGCATTGGCATTAATTGGTATTATTGGTTTTTTTTCTTCTAATGATAATGCGTCCAGATTTGTTTACTATTCAATGATTGTTCCTCCAATCTCTTTTTCTTTTGACAGATTTTTTAAATTAATGAGCTTGAGATTGTATAACAGAGATTTTTATTTGTATTTGAGAGGTTCAAAAGAAATAGACGACAGTTTTTCAGGACTTGGAAAGAATAAGCACATATTATGGTCAGACATTATATTCTCTTTTGGCTTGTTAATTATAATATTGATATTGACTGTTTTGGGTGCAATTCTATTTGGGAAAGACAATTTATTTGAAAAATTAATGAAATAAAGAAAATACGCTTTCTAAAAAAACTATATGTTAGTTGCCGTTTCCGATCGACAATAAGCCGTGTAGCCAGCAATAGCAAAAATGTTGCCCGACACGAAAGCAACCTGCAGATGGCAACTGCAAATAGTTCTATCCGTTGGGTGGCATAATAAAATAGCACTATGGATGAAATAAATGGTTGACGAGAGGCCATTTTTTGTAATTGATAAACACGATATATGACATATAGATTTGGATACTTTTAAGACAGCTTGTTATAATGACTTTTGTTAATATTCCAGCAAATTAGATAATACTTGATCACTATGCAAAACGATAAAAGCAACACAAATGGAATTCCTAATAATTCAATATCACATCAAGGATTAATAGGATTTATGAAAAGCTTCAGAATTCATTTGATGAAGCAATATATTGATGATTATTATATTGGCAGTATTTATTATGGAGATAATAATATAACCTATTTCCCATTTACACCAAAGGATTTGAAAAAGCAAAAGCTAAAAATAGCAATCGTTTTTAATCATCAGGATTTGAGATTTGAAGTATGGTTAGCCGGGCAAAATAAGCAGATTCAGAAGCAATACTGGGAGATATTTAAAGATAGTGATTGGCATAAATACCATATTCCGTCAACAATAACAGATGGTTTTTCAATAGTTGATCATATTTTGGTCGTGAATCCTGAGTTCGATAATTATGATATGTTGGCAGAACAGATTGAAGCAGGGGCTTTAGAATTCATAAAAGAAATAGAGTATGTCTTGAGGTAGAAATATCGCCGCACAATATACAGAACCCTGAGCAGTCTGCAAGCCTTAGTGAAGAGTACTTGTTGAACTACATTTATTATTAAGCTAAGTACTAACCGGCAGTAATTGAAATAATTCAGAGGAGAATCGGCTTTTATAGCTGAAGGTATTACTGAATTTAGAGTAATCAATGCTATCTGATTTTGATAGAATAGTGTTGTGAATGAATGCTTTTGGTTTTGTTAGAGAACTGATGCCATGGTTTTCCCTCACCGCACTAAGCGGGAATCATTTTAGAAAAGGATTAAGCAATTGCATGGGATGGGTTTTGGATGATCAGATCGGGTGAGCGTACTCCGGGAATTTCTCTGGTGATGACTAAAAGTGATATGTACTGGTTAGCAATAATTTAAGAAGACTGATACAAATATAAAATTTAAACGTTTATGAAAAAATTACTGATTTTTACAATGGCAAGTATAATCCTATTATCCTGCTCAACCATAAAAACGAGGCCAGGTGGAGATTATGGAAGTCCGAAAACAAAACATGAATTATTAGATAACAACACATTTAAAATTACTCAGTATAGTCACGACAAGACATATGGATATACTGAAGGAAATCCCGTTATGGTAGGCGGCAATTCTGAGGGACCACTAAATGAAAGAAGATTTTTAAATGCCTTATCCGGCCCAAACGGTGAAAAGATAGTATATTCTCGAATTGGCAGTTGTTGCCCGTTTAAAACTAAAAACAGCCCATGGGGCGGAATGTTAGATAAATATGATATCACGTATTTCGGATTAGAAAAAAGCCTGGTTATATATATAAACATGTATGATTCAGACACATTAAAAGTGCCAGTCGGTTTAAAACTGAACTATTAACTATTGCCAGCACATAGTATAGGGCATAAGGTTTTCGGGTGTTATCTCCCGCACTAATTTTGGGCTGAGGCTTGATTGGCTTGAAGCCCGCAATCACTAACTTTGCATATACTTACCGTTGGCGTTAATTAAAACAAAACTGTATATAATAAACTTAAATACATTAAAAATGAGAACTATTTTCACACTGATTATTGCATCATTTATTTTTGCCTCGTGTCAATCTCATAGTACAGATTTATCTTTAAGACTTGAGAAAGGGAAAGAGTATAAACAAATTATGAATTCAAAGGCGACTATTACTCAAGAAGCTTATGGGCAAAAAATGGATATGGTCATGACTGTTACGGGAACAATGACTTTTTTAGTTAAAGATGTTAATGCGAATGGTTATATCATGGACACAAAATTCGAGTCTCTTAGTATGTCGATGCAAATGCCACAAGGTACAATGAGTTTTAGCTCTGAAAAAAATGACCCCAATGATATCTTTTCTACAATTTTAGGTGCAATGACAGATAGTACTTTCGAAGTTATAATGGGTAAAACGGGTAAAATAACTGAAATTAAAAATGTTGAAGCTTTATGGGGAACAATGATAAATCAATTTGAGCAACTTTCTGAGATGCAAAAAGAGCAAATAAAAGCACAGATAATGAAAGCATACGGAGCTGATGCTCTGAAAGGTAACATTGAAATGGTATCAGCAATTTATCCAGATAAGCCTGTAAACAAAGGAGATAAATGGACTATTGATACTAAACTCGAATCCGGTATGTCTGCAAAAATGACCACAAATTATGAATTTACTGACCTGACTTCAGATTATGCTTTAATAAAAGGTAATTCGAATATTGAAACAGCTGATAAAGATGCGTATATTGAATCCAATGGAATGCCAATGAAATATGACTTGACAGGTTCAATGAGATCTGAGATTAAGGTAGATAAAAACACAGGATGGATTATTGAAGCTAAAATCAATCAAGAGATAAAAGGTGATGCTTATATCAAGGAAAATCCTCAAGTACCAAACGGATTGAAAATACCTATGACAATGATAAATGAAATGGTGATTAAAAATTAACTAACGCCAACTCATGGTATAGTGCATGCGGGTTTCAGAGGTTTTCGAAAATTTGTGGTTCATGGAAATTTCAGGTATAAGCTGACTGGAAAATGCTTCGAAATTCCATACCAGACAGATTTTCAGTCGTTAGGTTTAAGTGATACACGCTATGATCGTAAGGAATTCTATTGACATATTGCTCGATTATCCTAAAGAAAGGGGATTAATTTACGAGACAAATGAAAGCAAGGAAAGATTTTTTTTGTCGACTAATGACCCGTTTCTGGACACTAAATATGTAATTTTTAAGATTGACTCTTTGATTTTTTGTGCTTATGATTCATATGCTGTGAAACCATTTATGTCGAAAACATTTACCGGTGTTTATGGAGGGTTGGTCTGAAATAGTACTTTTGAGTGCAAAGTAACCAGAAAAGATTGGTTGGATTTTTTTATAAAAAGACCTGTTAAGAAAACTGGTATCCAATTTATTGATGATAATTTGACTATTATCACAAAATCGAATACTAATGTTGGAAAAATTATAAGTCAAGAAGTTGCATCGGATTTTGTAAAACTAAATGAAAAAATGAGTCCAACGGATATATTAATAAAAGACAATTACTTGTCAATAATTGGCGAGCTGGTGGGAAAGAAAGTTATCGGAGTAGAAACAAATCAATGGATTTATCAAAAAGATGACGTTGAAACTCTTTTGACATATGGAGAACAAATCATTAATAGATTAAGAAATGTCAGCGATTTAAATACAATTTAACCATTAAGGGTTTCAGTGGTATGTGTAGTTCTTCACCCTAATCAATCTTTCGTATCAGCTAATAGTAACGTCGCTTCGCTTTCCCTTACTGGCAATATACCCAACTATAGTTGCAGTTAAAATAAGAGAGACAAATATGAAACTAAGACCATTTACTTTACTAATCTTTTTACTCTTCACCTTCTTAGGATTTGAGCGTTTGAAAGCGCAACAAAACAATGATGAACAGGAAAAGACCATTTTTATCTGGGGCGGAGATATCAACACTAAGTTTGTTCAATACGTGGCTGATCTGACAAAAAAGGAAAAACCCAGAATCTGTTACTTACCAACGGCCAGTGGAGACAATCCGGACAATATCAAATATTGGGGAAGGATATGTAATACATTGCAATTAGACACATTAATTCTAAAAGTGTGGGTAAGTTCCTCAGAGAAAAATCAATCATTTGACGAAATTCTCCTTAGTTCTGATGCCATTGTGGTTGGCGGGGGTAATACCCTCAATATGTTAGGAATCTGGAAAGCCCAGGGCATAGATACTATTTTGGAAAAAGCACTGAAGAATGGGATAATCCTGTCAGGGGGAAGTGCCGGTTCTATATGTTGGTTTCAAAATGGAATCAGTGATTCACGCCCTGTTAATTTAAGTGTTGTCAAAGGTTTAGGCTTTCTGCCCTATAGCAATTGTCCACACTACTCGCAAGAATCAAGGAAAGATTTATATCAGCAAATGATAAAAGACGGGGAAATGAATTCGGGATATGCTACTGATGAATTAGCCGGAATCCTTTTTAAAAATGGGAAAGCTGTAAAATTTATCAGTCAAAGTGATATACACAATTCTTATTTTGTAAACCGGGAAGAAGGAGTAATAAAAGAGATTAAACTCAAATCAGAGATTTTACTGAGTAAAAATGCTATTCCAGAAGGCTCTTATTCCTGTCAAACCGTACAAAAGAAAATCATTGATCTGTTGGATTACAATGACAGCTCATCTCCAATATCTGCATATATTTCAGAGATGAAAACTTTTAAATTGAACAATGAAAATGTTAATGAATCGGAACGAAACAAAGCATTAGAAATTGGCATTGAGACAGTTTTTATATACGAAAATAAAATAGCCGGAGTTGTAAACAACGCATATCTTAATTCATTTGGATATGGAATGTGGTATTTTTATAACTGCCATGGTGTTTGGACAAGTATGGGCGAAGACATTGGCGGAAAAACAATATTTGAGAGTGAAATTAAGTTTCGGGAAAAAGCAAAAAAAATTATCAATCTGGCAGAGGAAAAACTAAACTGCCAATAACATCTTATTTGAGTATTGGCAGGGGTTTAGTGTATTCGAACATTATAGATCTCATCAGGTTCAGGGCAATTCGACAGGGATATATCCCGCAATCTCTTACTGGCCATTTTCCCTGACGTTAGAGAAATGATTATATAAACGAAATATGGACATAATGGAAAGTGGATTAAAGCTATTCTGGACCAGGTTTTTTAAACCCGACTGGAAGTTTGGATTATTCCTTTTATTAATAATTTGTATCCCACGGTTTGCCTTAGTACTCAACGCCAATGAAACAGGTAATTATAGCTCCATCGGAGTGATAATGTTTATTTCTGCCATAGTACCTTTTGTTTTCCTGAATAAGCATGGCAGGAAACAAATCGGACTATCAAAAACGAATAAACTGAAATCGTTGGTTTATGCTTTGATTGGCGGTCTTGCTTTTAGCTTTGTATTATACCTGATAGGAAATTATATATACGGGAATACTTATGAAAACTGGTATGAATACATCGGGAAATCATATAACATCCCCGAAGGAATTGCGGGACAGGAAAAGAGAATAATGTTTGCAATAATGGCAATTACAGGAATGACCTTTAGTCCGGTTGGCGAAGAATTGTTTTTCCGTGGGATTGTACATAGTAGTTTTGCCAATTCTATTGGTGATAAAAAAGCCTCAATTATTGATAGTTTGGCTTTCTCCTTAACGCATATTTCTCATTTCGGGTTAGTTTTTATAAACAATAAATGGAGCTTTTATCTATTGCCGGCATTGATTTGGGTTCTTAGCATGTTCCTTGTAAGCTTACTTTTTTTTCAAATGAAAAGGATTACAGGTTCAATATGGGGTGCAGTTCTTTGTCATTCCGGATTTAATCTGGGAATGATTTATTGTATCTTTTATTTGATGTAGACATGAAATCAATGTTTAATAGTCGTAATACGCGGTATGTGAAATTGACGGGAGAGAAGGGGTTTCGGTGTTTTCTTTTTATCAGGTTTTGCTTTAAACTGATATGGAAGTGCTTCGGTATGCCAAACGTTACATATTAGTAACCATTGTAAATCATTTTTAAAACGAAAAATGACAGCACCATGAAAATTGAATATACATTAGAAAAGATCGACTTTATTAAGTATCAGCTATACTCCGCATCTAAATCGGAAAGGATAATAAAGAGCAGGAAAAAATCAAGAATCAGTATGTCAATTATTTATTTAATTTTTGGACTCTTGTTTTTTGCACTCGCTGACTTACTACCTGCAATGATCTTTATTGGAGTTGCTATTGCATGGTATTTTCTGCAGCCATACTATATGAAGAAAAGGTATGTTCGCCATTTTGAGAAATACATAGATGAAAACTATCAAAATAGATTTGGCAAACCGGTTTCTTTGGATTTTAATGGCGAGTATATAATCGCAACAGATTATTTAGGAGAAAGCAGGCTGAAAATTAAAGAGATAGTTGAGGTTAATGAAATTAATGATTATGAATTTCTTAAATTCTCATCGGGTGAATCATTGATTGTTCCAAAAGATAGAGTAGAAAATATTAATGAATTAAACAACACATTAACAGAAATCGTTACCGAATTGAGCATCAATCATAATATTGACTCAGGTTGGAAATGGAAATAAAACCAGATTATATGACAATCAGAACTTTTTGGACACTGTTTCTAAAGATCCTTGGGATTTGGCTAATACTGAGCGGATTGACTGTTTTCCCTCAATTAATTAGTACTTTGGCTCTTTTGGGAGAGAATCAACAGGACAATTTTTTTGCGACTATTTATATTATCGCTCTGTTACTTTTAACGGTCGGATTATATTTTATTATGCTGAAAATACTGGTGTTTAATTCGAATTGGTTAATTGATAAGTTGAAGTTGGATAAGGGATTTCAGGATGAAAAACTGGATTTAAGCATAACGCAAAAGACTGTTTTAACAGTTGCAACAATTGTGATTGGCGGTTTAATTTTCATTGACGCTTTGCCATGGCTGTGCAGAGAGGTTTTCACAACTATACAGATGAAAACTGTATTTAGAGAAGACCCTAAGTTTTCTCTGCTGATTTTTTATATCATTAAAGCACTTATTGGATACCTTTTAATGACCAATAGTAAAACAGTGATTAATTACATAGTCAAAGAGACAGATAATATTGAGAATTAAGTCAAAACGACCTACACCTGCAATATAACCAATAAATGTTTCAGCGATTTACGAAGCATGATGCCCGCAACAAAGCTGTAATGGTTTGATATGGTTGAAGCAGGCAATCGCACGCTTTGCATATACTCAACCTTATGGTTAATTTTGTATATGCTCATTTTTAGATATTATGACAAAGAGAAAAACTAAACGAATAATTAAAATTGCATTACTGGCTGGAACAATTGTCTCGATGTTCTTCGTCCCATGGATTTTAGTCAGGGCCTGGATATTGCCGCTGCCTGATACGATTCAGGAGCAGTTAAATGAAGCCGTTGACCTTGGGTTTGTTGGCATTATTGTCTATGTTGATAGAGGTGGTAAGCAACCTGCGTTTTTTGCTGCTGGCTTACACAACCGTGAAAATAAAATACCTGCCAATCCTAATGCATTATTCAAAATTGGCAGTATTAGTAAACTATATAATGCAGTTGCAGTAACAAAATTGGTACATGATAGCCTTTTATCACTGGATAAAACGTTGGTTGATTATATGCCTGATCTGAAAGGGAAAATCGAAAATGCTGGGAAGATTACTTTGAGAATGCTGGTACAGCATCGCAGTGGCATACCTGATTATACCGACACTCCTGATTATTGGGCAGCTCCCCCAAAAAGCAATGAAGAAAATCTCGAATTGATTTTTGATATGCCAGCTGGTTTTGAGCCAGGTGAAAACTATGAATACAGTAATACGAACTATTTGCTACTTTCCGAAATCATGGATAGGATCGTGGGATATCCACATTTTCAGTTTATTCAGGAGCATATTTTAAACCGACTTAATTTAAAAAATACTTTCCCATCTGTTAATGATGTCAATATAGATGATGTAATGAGCGGTTACCATGTCGGATATCCACTGGATTTAAAAACTGACAATCGGGGAATGGTAGCATCAGCAGAAGATGTAGGCATATTTTTACGAGCATTAAATAATGGGACATTGTTTGATGAAGGTGAACAAGAAATCTATTCTTCAATTTATGAGTATGGACATAAAGGGTGGGTTCCTGGATATCAGAGTATTGCTAAATACCATAAAGATATTGATGCTGTGGTTATTCAATTTACGAATACAACTGACCCTAAAATGTACAACTGGAATTTAGCGGATATTGAATATTCCCGTTTGTTGAAAATAATAAGAAAAAATTAGCCGTAACCATATTCGCTTTAAACAGGAGTGAAAGTAAATTACTCTATGGTTGTAGCCGGACTGCATAATGGCATCGGGTTGATAAGTTCATAGGCTGTAATAGACTGATTCGTATATACTAAGCTATACTCCTGTATTAACAAACACATTTCTGAATAGATAAAACATATGAAACTAAAAACAAAAATAAGAATTGCTAACATATCAATTTGGGTGATTGTGGTAACAATTGCGTTGATTGCGCTGTTCTTTTTCGGATTCCTAATTTCAAATACTTTTGATTTAAATGTATTTGAAAACAGGACCTCGGATTTTATCTGGATTCTTTTTGCTGCATCATTGGTGATTGTAGCATGTGGAGCTTTCTTAAACATAAGTCTGAACATAGGAATTATTGCGGAAAGTAAAATCAATGAAATTCCAGACGGGCAGGTTAAAAATGGCTCATTCAATAAAAAATTTCTAATTGTTATTTTTTTGGTTTTATCTATTATAATGGGATTTTTATTTTTGGGAGATTTCATAACCCGGCAAAGCGAAAAAAGTATATTAATTAATGAATGTACAGAGACTTTAGCCCGATACGACAATTCAATTAATTATATTTCAAAAGCACTGACAGATACTTCCCTGATTGGTGAAATACCTGACATTTTAAAATTCCTTGAAGAACAGAAACAAGAATTCCCTAGCATTATCTTAATTACCAGCGGCTATTACAGAGAACAACTGTCATACTTAAGAATTACTCCTTATACGAGTAAATCAGACCTAAAGAAGGAAATGTTCAACTTTTCTTTATATCCTTGTGATAAAAATGATTGTGATTATCTCAGTGAGGTATTTGAAAAGGATAAATCTGATTACTATTTCTGGTCTGAGAATAATAATTATAGATTATATTATCCAATAAATACAGGAGAAAAGAAATTTGTATTACTATTTAGTAAATATAATCGATATGGACATACAGGATCATAAATATTACAGGTGGTAATAGCCTGTGTATTCCAGGGATATTCTGTATTTCTGGTTGTCTTTTATACTATTGGTAATACTTTGGGCCAATTGTTAGCAGATACTCTAAGAGACCCACGATGACAATATGCCCAACCATTAATGCCAACTTGAAAAACCGCTTTATATAATGTATTTTGAAAATACCAGATTAGTAAATATCTGGAAGGCGACAGCAGAGATATTAAATGGAAAATTCTCCATGCCATTTCAATGGTACAATGGAGGAAGTAGTGAAGGAGGATTATTTTTATTCTGCATTGACATTAATTATCGAAATGTTGAAATAAAAATTGAGGCTGGAATACTTGAGTTGCCACTGAGAAAAGACGAATATACCGGGTGTATTATAACCATATCAGCTTTAAAGAATTCTGTCGAAAGAATTGAATTGTCGATTTGGCGTAAGGACTTTCTCGACAGAATTTTTAAAATTGGTAATACAAAAACTGGTTATAAAGATTTCGATAAAATAATTGGATTAAAGGCCAGCAGAAATATAGGGAGAAACTTGCCGAAATTGTTTGAAAATAGACAATTAAGAGAAGAATTTATGAACGACCGGTATAGAGTTTTTAACATCTCTACAAGCGATAATGTGATTACAATTAGGAGAAAATCAAACCTGTTTATGGAAAACTCAAAAATGATTCAATCAGAATATGAGAACTTTTGTATTTTTATTGATAGTTTAATCGATTCAACAATATTATAAGTTTAGCCAACAAATATGTTTTGGCTCCTTTTAGACTCATTAACATGAGGGACAACATATTAACAGCTTGATTGCTGATTGGAATTTTACAAGCTTTGTAATCATCTGATGGTATAATACAATAGCCAGTAGTGGAGCGTAAGGATCAATATCTGATTTATATAATATTTCGCTCGTGCTCCTCTTGACAAAAGTATATCTGCCGGATATCAGAATCTATTTTTCGTAAGTACTGTAATTTTATCTGTTATAATTTGGCGATGAGGTGAGCCATAGGTATTGGCATAACAACCCACATTGGTGGTCTTTTGACTGGTTTTATCTAAAATACTGAAATGAAAAAAATAATATAAGCGAGATCAGGAAAACTAAGGCTGTTGACGCAAGGAATCAGCCCCGCGGGTTTCAGGGGTATTCGAACTGTTGATGCTCGTAGAAATTTTTGGTGAAAACTGACAGAAGATCGATACATAGGCCTTTATGATAACATACTGACAAACGTTCCAGTTCATTTTGAAAATCTATAATAACTATAAAATATGACCAGGAAAGAACATCTTGAATTTTGTAAAAAATGTGTAAACCGGAGATTTGATTCAAATCAGGGTTTGATTTGTAGTATATCCGGAAAAATTGCTGATTTCGATCAAACATGTATAAGTTTTAGTTTGGATGAATCAGTTAAAGAGGTAGTGAATGATACGCTTGAAGTAAGCAGCAAAGAAATAATGAAAGAGTTAGATAAGAATAGTGTAAATAAATTAAAAGCTCATCAGGATTTTTCCTTTGCTATAATCGGAGGTTCTTTGGCTGCTTTAACAGGTGCTTTTTTGTGGGCATTTGTGACTGTTGCATTGAAATATCAGGTTGGATATATGGCCATTGGTGTAGGACTGTTAGTCGGCTTTTCAGTTCGATTTTTTGGTGCGGGGATTGATAAAAAGTTTGGACATCTCGGAGCTTCTCTTTCATTGCTTGGGTGCTTACTTGGAAATTTGTTCAGTCAGGTAGGATTCATTGCTCAGGGCCAATCATTAGGGTATTTTGAAACCTTAACATATTTAAATTTCGGATTGATAATAAACATTCTGATAGAGTCCTTCCATCCGATGGATTTATTGTTTTATGGAATAGCAATTTTTGAGGGCTATAAATTCGCGTTTAGAAAGGTAACTGTTCAGGAGATTAAAAATTTGCGGTCAGAGACTTTCGAAGGATATCCCTCAAACTATAAACTAAGAAAGCCATTGGTTGTCCTGTCTGTTGTAATAATTGGATTTTTCCTGCTTAAAATCAGTAAAGGAGTATCGGGAGTTAAGACTTTCAGCTATGAATCAGGGAATAAATTATCCGAGGGTGAAATGAAAAACAGTAAAGAGAACGGGAAATGGACTTACTGGTATGAAAATGGGAATACCCAGCTAGTATGCTTTTATTGTAATGGTTTACCTGATAGTTTATGGCAATGGTTTGATGAATCAGGAAATCTCTCGAGAGTTGGAAATTATAGAAAGGGGATTGAACATGGAACGTGGATTAATTATTATAAAAATGGTATTATAAGTGATTCAGGAAATTTTAGTGACAGCCGGATGGAGGGAGAGTGGAAATATAGATATGAGAATGGTAGCTTAAGTCAACTAGGTTATTTCAAAAGAAATTTGCAAGATAGTATTTGGAAGACCTATTATGAAAATGGTCAGTTATGCAGTATTGGTTCGATGCAAAATGGGATTCCTTCAGGGTTATGGACAACATACAATGAAAATGGACAGATATCAGGTAAAATCAATTACTTGTCGGATAATAAAAGTTTTATTGAAGATGTTTGGGATTTAAATGGAAATCATATTGTAATCGAAGGGAATGGATTGTATAAATCATTTTCTGCTACCGGACAAGTATTGTTTCAGGGGAATATCAGGGATGGTCAAAGAGTGGGGAAATGGATTTCATATTTTGAAAATGGAGAAATAAAGGAAGAAGGAATCTACAATAGTGAGATTTATAAAATTATTAATTCATGGGCTTCAAACGACGAACAAACTGTTAAAGATGGACAGGGAACATACAAAATGTATTTTCCAGACAATGAGTCTATCTATGAAACTGGTGAAATTAAAAATGGATTGCGGGAAGGAATATGGAAAACTTATTATGAATCAACGCATTCAGTGTGCTATGAAAATAATTATAAAGAAGGAAAATTATCAGGGATGCAGAAATATTATTTCGAATCTGGACAGCTTTTTTCTTTTGGTGAAATGAATGAAGGTCGGAGAGAAGGTGAATGGAGCTGGTTTTATGACTCAGGAAATATTTCATCTACCGCTAATTTTGTTAATGATTTAAAAGAAGGAAAACAAATTATGTGGAGCGAGACAGGTGATAAAACCAAAGAAGAGTATTATAGAAACGGAGAGTTAACAGAGGAGAAAGTATTGTATTGAGTACAGTTAATCCTTTTAAGGTAGGATACAGTGTGTCCTTGTTTCAGAAGTCCATACACGTATAAGGATTAAATGATATTGATGGTAAAATACATCTAACTCCTTTACAATACCATATTATCAAACTTAGAATTGAATTGATAACACACCAATATCTAATCGTATTGTTTGTCGTTGAAAAGTTAATCTGCAAAGCAATGTGGTTAAATTGAAGTATATTTGTTAGCAATAGTTCTTTTATTAAGGCTAATTGTTCTTAATTATGAAATGATGCAGGCTAAGAAGGTTGATCTTATGTATTGGTCTGGTTGGATGTTGAAATAAAGCGGAAATATGATAGCTAAAACACCTGTTCCACCATATTATGCAGTAATTTTTAGTTCAGTCAGGACAGAAGGCGATAATGGATATTCTGATATGGCTGACAGAATGGTTGAAATGGCCAAACAGCAGGCGGGCTTTCTCGGAGTTGAGAGCGCGAGAGACGAGATTGGCATTACCGTTTCATACTGGCGCGATTTAAATTCTATTAAGGCATGGAAGGAGAATTTTGAACATTCTATCGCAAGGGAGAAGGGACGAAATGAATGGTATCAAAGTTTTAAAACCAGAATTGCTAAAGTAGAACGGGATTATGAGTTTGAAAAAGCGTATTGAACGGGGAATAGCTCTATAACTATTATGAAGCTTTATAATAAATATTAATATTTTTTAAGGTGAAACTGTATATCGGTTTAACCGAAAGTAATGTGCTGTCTGCAGCTCTCATATCTTTCTTTTGGTGTAATAAGGTTATCACTTATTTCTGAACCTTGAACGTTGATTACTCATGCGTTATATTCATCAAATGAAATAATTCTTTCAGGAAAGATTTGTACAAACAGATTTGGAGAGTGAAAAATTAGGAAGTCCCTTTCATAGATTATAACTTTAGATATTTATTGTTAATGACAGGAATTTGTGAAATAATCCGGGGTACCTATAGGAATATGCTTTGAAACAGGTAATAATTACTTATCCGGATATTTTATGCATTAGAATGAAGTTAATGCACTTTATTGGACTAATATGATACTTAGGAAGATGATTGTTTTATTTTTTGTATTAATGGTATTTAATGTTTGTTCAGCTTCTGATGATAATAAAGGTTATCTGAGAGTTGTCTTAACTAAACTGGATAGTATTGAGTCAGCCAGCTACTTCTCGATCAGAGAAGGATTTGCTCCAGGTGATTCGATAGCTTCAGTGCATGTGGGTCAATTTGTTAAGGAGTATAATAATCCGCTTGACACTACAATTGGTGCCAGTTTTGTCAGGTTGTTAAAGTCAGATACTACTCAGATGGCCTTTAGCTACGATGGGAATATGAGGGCAACAGTTTACAATGAAGACAATACAATAGTGGTTGATAGTTTTAAGGTGAGAAAGCTGCCATTTAGGCCATTGGCAGCACCTTTTTTTAACTATACAAAAAATATCATCAGGTATGTGTTGGAGACTAGTGACAGTATCTTATTAAAAATTGAGGAAAAAGAAGGAGTAGTCTATTGTTGTTTAACCATCTTTGAGGACAAGAAGGTCGAGTTTTTTGGCAAGGCTTTTTATTTGGAGAAAAGTCCTTATGATTTTGGTGAAACAACTTCAAAATATGAAATATGGATTGATAAAACGACAGATTTGCCTATCAAGTGCCGCCGGGAAATGCCGGACGACATTTCAGTTGAATCAGTCAGTAACGTTAGTCTTAACAGAATGAGGATTGAAGATTTTGATGCATTGGATTATTTCCTGCCTGACTTTGAAGTTAAATTATATGGAAGAGTAAGACGTCTTGAAAAGATTAATGAATTAATCGGAGAAAAAGCACCGGATTGGGCTCTTCAAAATACAAATAACAGTACTATTGCTTTACAGGATTTGAAAAGTAAGGTTGTGATGATTCAATTTACCAGTGTAAGCTGTGGTCCTTGTAAAGCATCAATAGCTTTCTTAAACCAACTAAACACAGTCTATAAAAAGGATGACTTTGATTTTATTGTAATTGAATGTACATCAAAGAGCCTGAATGCAATTAAAAGTTATCAGCACAAAAATTTGATTAATTATGAATTACTTTTATCAAATAAAAATGTCCTGAAAGAGTATAATGTTAATTCATTTCCTGTCTTTTTCTTTTTAGACAAGGACTTAATTATCAGGAAAGTGATATATGGATATAGTATTGGGACAACTGATGCTGAGATCAATGACATTATAGATAAAATGAGAGGCTAAGGTCTATACATCAGATGGAGATTAATTAATATTAGCCCAGGTCGTATGATTGATGGGTTATTTTGAATTTTAGAGGTTCGATTTTGCTCGTCAGATGACTCATGATACTATCTGCATGGGAACATTCCAGACAGCAACTCATTTTTTTTGTTTTTGGTTTGAAGTCGTGGTTGAGAATTTGTTATGCTTTTTGCTGGAGGGGAAGACCGGGTAATTTGTAGCCTGGTAAATCTCCTTGAATATAACGCTAAGCAGGTGGGTGCTCGTTCACATTTCTTCCAGCCAGAGATAAATAAGTATCTTTGTAGTGTATGGAGGGGGTACAGCGGTTAGACTGAACTTATACAAATGGTTGAGATAGGATCTTTCGGGTCAGGCTGACTTGTACAAAGGAAGGTTTTAGCTTTTGTTCCCCGGACTACTGAAGAATCAGTAATAGAGGAGTAAAATATGATACAATTAACGAAACTATACAGGGAATTTTTTGATAGCGAAAAGGCAGGTGGATTAATTCTGGTTCTTGTGACCGTAATATCACTTGTTCTGGCCAATTCTCCCTGGCAATCTGGTTACATCGGTTTGTGGCATTTTGACATAGGTGGTCATTCCATCGTTCATTGGATTAATGACGGATTGATGACCATCTTTTTTCTGCTCATCGGACTGGAGCTTGAAAGGGAAGTTTATCATGGGGAACTGTCGAGTATAAAAAATGCTGCGCTGCCTGTTTTCGGGGCAACAGGTGGTTTCCTTTTACCGGCAGCACTGTTTTTGTTACTCAACTTTGGGAGCAATACCCAAGCAGGCGCCGGCATCCCGATGGCAACAGATATTGCATTTGCAATTGGAATTTTATCCCTCTTAGGTAACAGGGTACCAGCTTCCCTTAAAATATTTCTGACAGCACTGGCAGTGATAGATGATTTGGGCGCAATCATTGTCATAGCAGTGTTCTATACAACATCTCTGGCTTTGGGCAATCTTCTTATTGCCCTGGCTATTTTCGGAATTTTGCTCTTTTTAAACCGGATGAAAGTGCATAATCTGATCCCCTACCTGATTGGTGGAATTGCCATGTGGATTTTCATGTTAAATTCCGGGGTTCATGCCACTATAACCGGGGTTTTGCTTGCATTTGCCATTCCATTTCGACGTGGTGATGAAAAATCTCCTTCCTATATTCTTCAGCATTTCTTGCACAAGCCGGTTGCTTTCTTTATCCTCCCTTTGTTTGCCATGGCCAATACCTGTATAGCCTTTGGCGATGATTGGAATAGCGGTTTAGGGCAATCAAACAGTTTAGGTATTTTTGCCGGACTGGTAATTGGCAAGCCCTTGGGGATAGGGTTGTTTTCTTTTCTCGGTGTAGGTCTGGGGCTATGTTCATTACCTTCCGATCTGAAATGGAAGAATTTAATCGGTGCAGGTTTTTTAGGCGGCATCGGGTTTACCATGTCAATCTTCATTACCCTGCTTGCATTTGATGATCCTGACATAATCAATAATTCCAAAATTGCAATTATTATTGCGTCAATCATTGCCGGAACTATTGGGTTTATTTTTCTGAAGATGACGCTTAAAAGGCAACCTGAGAATGACAAGGTGCCCTTGTAGATTACTTCCAAAGTTGTTATCAAATGCTTCCTTACTTTAACTGGATAGTATCCTGACTGAGGAATCGATGATCGACAGTGTGGCTGAAAATTTTATAGCTGAAGTTACAACCCGGATATGGAACAAAGAGATTTTATCCTGAGAGAGATTGAAAAAATCGGGAAGATGTTGAATGCCATCAGAAGAAAACTTTTCGGGGGAAAGGAGACTATTTTTGTTACGGTCGAAGAACAATACAGTGACCTGGTTGAAATGTTATTGCGTGAGGTGGATTTCGATCTTGAAAGAATTTTATCGCCAGATCATGATAAAACTGACGAGTATCTGAGTCGTTTCAGCGGATTTAATACGGAGAATATTGAACATCTGGCAGAAATTATTTCAGAAATAGGGTTTTCCCGAAGCGATAAAAATGCTGTCAGGTACCTTGAAAAGGCATTGCTGCTTTATGATATTTGTAATTTGCGGAGTAAAATCTATTCATTAGAAAGAGAGACAAAAATAGCTGCAATAAAGAGGGCCATGTAGCAATCGGGAAAAGACTAGAATACTTATAAGCGATAAGGCTTGTCCTGTGTAATCAGGACAAGCCTTTTTATATTAGGTTATAACTTTTTCCCGATATAGAAAACGTACCCGTAAAAATCTTTATACTTGTTATATAACAGACTTTCATGGCGTTGTTCAGCTACTAAAGCTTCTGCCGTTTCGTTACCGGGGTATTTCATCAGGAAGTCTTCCTGAACGGTAACCTGTTGCAAATAGTAATTGTCTGTCCAACAATTCTCGGGAAGTATAAAGGTTGCTACCGGAATATATCCTGCTTTCTGCATTTGAGCAACTTTATTCGGAATAGTATCAATCTGAGGATAGGCATCCATCCAGAATGATTCAATTTCTTCCGGTCTTTCATCAGTAAACCAGGATGCTTCAGAAACGGCAATGTAGCCTCCTTTTTTCAGGAATTTATGCCATTCATTCAGTCCTCTTTCATAACCGATATTGTAGATAGCGCCTTCTGACCAGATCAGGTCAATTTCATTCTCACTGAAAGGGAGGTTTTCCATCGGGGCAACTATCCCGTTTACCCTGTGGCTAAGATTTAACTCCTCAGCATTGGCGTTGAAGTGATCTATGAAGGTAGGAAACAAGTCAATACCCGTGATATGGCAGGGTGCATGTTGCGCGAGTACCATCGTTTGTCCACCGGTTCCACATCCTACATCAATGATCTTGGATTCGTTGGTAAGGTGATCTATAAAGCTTAATGCCTTGATGGTAACTTCAATACTTCCAGGACCCTGTCTTCTGGTCATGGCGAAGTATTCGCAGATAAAACTATAATCAAATTCGTGGATTGATTTATTTTCGGTACTCATTGTGTTTAAAATTAATTGTTGGAACCCGGTAGCGGGTTATATTGACTCCACTTCCGGATTAACGGCAAATAAAAAGAGAAATAGAGATTGCTCCGGCATGATGATGCCTGAGTTTGCTGAAAGGATAACCCCGGGCTGAATGTCAGAGGTTATTTACCTTACCCTATCCGATTTAAGATTAAACATCCAATGGTATTAATGGTGGCAAAAGTAGGGAATTTTCCTGAAAAGCGTTTAATGCGATTAACAACTAATTGTCTTGTTCACTCTTTTCGGTTATCTTTAGTATTTCCAGCATCGTTTTCCAGTTACGCGTAGTAGCTTGCTGCTGTAACCTGGTTTCAAAGAAAGTATTGTTAAGACGTGTTTTTCCGTAGCCATCGGGGAGATAAAGGTAGACCGAACGACCAGATATAATCATTTTCTCTCCGGGGTTTATTGGAAAAGGTTTTAGCGATATGGTATCCTGTAAGGGTTTTTCTGCCAGGAGCGTCAGATGAAGGTAAGAGAGTTCATGCTTACCGTCAGCAATAAACGGATTTTCGTTGATGATTTGCCTGAGGTCTCCAGCATCCAGAACAGTGACCGGAACTTCGAAACCGAACCGGATCATGATAGCTTCAGATAGCTGGTCTCGTAAATCAATTGTTGACCCCTCTGCGCTGAAAATGATATTGCCACTTTGGATATAGGTTGTTACCCTGCTGTACCCTAAGGAGGTGCATAGATTTCGCAGCTCTCCCATATTTACAGGATGATGTCCGCCTACATTAATACCTCTAAGAAGAGCGATGTATATACCCATTGCTTAATGAACTCTTGTGGTACACTGGTTCAGAAAGTCCCGTATAAGGCGGAAAATGTCACTGTATTCTGTCAACGGGATATTTCCCGTATCCCCGGGAACATGGTAATAGGGCCATTCTTTTCCCATACTGTATACAAACAGAGCCGGAATTCCAAGTTTATCAAAAGGACAATGGTCGCTGTTGCATGAGGATCCCCTGTTCTTAACGGTGGTCAGATATTCGTTGTCAGCGTTGATATTTACCATCCGTTTATGAAGTGTGGGATTGTTTTCTCCATTTACAGTTGTAATTCCGTTAGATCCAGTCCCTACCATATCCAGATTAAGTACAACATTAACACTGTCGGGTGATACAGGAAGGTTAGCCGTAAAGGCATATGAACCCCATAAGCCTGATTCTTCTCCGCTGAATGCGACAAACATCATTGAGCAGGCTGGCTGGTTTTCTGGCAGGGCAAAATGCCTGGCAAGATCCAGCATCATAGCCACACCGCTGGCATTGTCGTTACCTCCGGGATAATAGTTTCCTTTTCCCAGTAATCCCAGGTGGTCGTAATGGGCTGTTACAATGATCCACCTGGTTGGGAACTGTTTTCCTTTTACAATACCTGCCACATTTATAGCTTCCCCATTTTCGATATACAGGGTTTCAATGAGGCATTCCATGACGGTGTCTGTCTCCCTTATAACATTATAAGCTAATTTTCCGGTTACAATTGGTTTAACCTTAACAGCGTCAGAGTTTCTCCAGACAAGTGCTTTCCCTGAATCGGACTGATAGAAGATAGCAGCAACAGCCCCGGATAATGAGTCACCCAGCCGGTCAGGAATCATATCTGTAATCACCACGCTGTTTCGGAGATCTTTTTTGCGAAGGGCAGTAAGTCCGGGCTTTGTTTTAAGTGTATCGTCAAGGAGTCTTTCGATGCGTAAGGTTTTGTTGAAGGAGGGAGAAGAGAGACTATAGAAATAATCGTGCTGTGGCCGGAGTAATCTGTTGTTCACCTTTAGTACGATTTCACCGGGAAATGTATTAGCACTGAATGGGTAGGTGTGAAAGTAGGTATGGTTAAGCGGTTCAACATTATTTTTTCCCATCACTGAAGCAATAAAGTTTGCTGCTTTCAAATCTGCCCTGTTGGCGAATCCACGACCTTCCATTTCCGGGGAGGCGAGTGTCCGGATGATACCTTTTGCAAACGTGGTATCCTGACCAGACATGTGTCCACAGATGAGTATCGAGAGTAGCAGGAATGTAAAATTCTTCATGTAGAAATTGTGATTTTAGGGGTTGACTTGTGATACAGAGTTAACTCTTCCAGAAAGATGGTGAAAAGAGGATGAGAACAGTAAATAATTCGAGACGACCAATCAGCATCAGAAAACTGAGTAACCATTTTGCTATATCGGGCAGGAAGCTGAAATTGTATATCGGGCCTACCAAACCAATTCCAGGGCCAATATTCCCTATTGCCGAGGTAACTGCCCCAATTGAAGTTTCAAAATCAATTCCAAACAGTGTTATCATAAAAGTCCCTATGGCAACACTAAAGATGTAAATCAGGAAAAAAGCAGTTACTTTAAAGATAACGTTTTCGCTGACGGCTTTCCCGTTGAGCCTTACAGGAATGACTGCCATTGGATGAATGAGCCTGCGCAATTCAAGCCTTGAATTACGCAAAAGCAGCAAGTGTCTTACTATTTTAACCCCGCCTCCGGTACTTCCTGCACTCCCACCAACGAACATTAACAAAAAGAGGATAAACCACATTGAACCAGGCCAAAGAAGATAGTTGTCGCTTACAAATCCAGTGGTTGTGATTATACTGACCACCTGGAACAAAGCCTTGCGGAAAGAAGATTCTACTCCGAAAAAGCCCTGGTTTATCAGTCCGATTGTTATAAGCATAGTTGGTAACAACACCAGTGTCAGGTAAAACCTGAACTCATCATTTTTCCATATAGTTTTCAATTTCCCTTTCAGAAGCCAGTAATGGAGGGTAAAGTTCGCCCCTGCAAGGAACATAAAAACAATTACGACGTACTGGATATAAGGTGAGAATTCCATCATTCCCTCATTCCGGGTCGAGAATCCCCCTGTTGCCATAGTAGCGTAAGCATGACAAAGACTTTCATAAAGATTCATCCCTCCCAGCATGAGCAAAATTGCCTGAAGAAAGGTCAACAGAATATAGATACCCCAAAGTCTTTTGGCTGTTTCCTTGATCCTGGGGTGAAGTTTATCTTTTGTAATCCCGGGTACCTCAGCAGCGAAAAGTTGCATGCCACCAATACCCAAAAGCGGCAGGATTGCAAGAGAAAGAACAATTATACCCATTCCACCAAGCCAATGAGTAAGTGCACGCCAGTATAACAGTCCCTCGGGGAGAGATTCGATGTCGCTGAATATGGTTGCCCCTGTAGTTGTGAAACCAGACATCGTTTCAAAAAAAGCATCGGTGAAGGATAAATCACTTACAGAGAAAAAGAATGGAAGTGCTCCAAAAAGTGAAAAGATGATCCATGAAAAACTTACAATAACATATCCTTCCCGTTTTCCAAGGTTTTCTCTTTTGAAATTTCTGTTCACGAACCAGAGTAGAAACCCTGATAAAGCAGTAACTCCGGAACCGAGCAGCAGTGGGATAAAGGCAGAGTCGTTGTACCATATAGATACAGGTAAACAACTAAGCATGGCGGCGGCTTCGATCAGCAGAAGCAAGCCGAGAATATACATGATTAACCTGTGGTGGAATATCCTTTCGCTTTTAAACATCGAATTTGATTTGTTCGTCTATTCCGTACAGTTCTCTTGACGGAATAATTAGCCGCTAAGATACTTTTCTTCTTCTTATCGGCGAAATTCTGTTACTTACCAGATGGGAACGGACCTGAATAAAGGAAGATCAATTGAAGAACTTTTCAATTTTGCTGATGGCACTTGGTAAAGCAAAAACAACTACCTTATCTCCTTCAACGATCTGAAAGTTTCCAAGTGCAATATAGCTTTCTTCACCTCTGACCACACCCCCGATAATAGCGTCCTTAATGATGGGAAGTTCTCTTATGGGCATTCGTGTTACAACCGAATCTTTCTTGACAACAAATTCAAGCACTTCTGCATCTACCCCATTGAGACATTTGATTGAAGTCACCTCGGCATCCATGGTAAAACGGGCAATGTAGCTTGCCGTAATCAGCTTTTTGTTGATCATGGCTTCCAATCCTATGTTTTGAGCCATGTCAATGAAATCAATGTTTTCAATGAGCGGAATCACTTTTTTTACCCCTGCCTTTTTTGCCATGAGGCACGTAAACATGTTGGTTTCGTTATTGTCGGTTACAGCAATAAATGCGTCCATTTTTCCCAGCCCTTCTGCTTCCAGTGTTTCGAAATCACGGGCATCAGCATTTATTATCAGTGTGTTACTTAGCTGATCAGAGAGGTTCAGGCAACGTTCACGATCAGCATCAACCAATTTTACCCGCATACTTTTTTCGAGACGCATCGCTGTTTTAAGACCTATTCTGCCACCTCCTATGATCATTACACTTTTTATGTCGATACGCTGTCTGCCCGCCATGTTTAGCAATTCATCAATACCATCAGGACGGGTAATGACATAAGCGAGGTCGCCGAACAGGAATTTATCCTGTCCTTTCGGGATAATGGTTTGACGATCACGGTGAATGGCTACAGCTCTGAAATTAAGTTTTGGATTTTCCCTGGCGATTGAGTCGAGCGATTTCCCTAGTACCTTACATTCTTCATCAAGTTTGAGGAGGAAGAGAGATAATTTGCCATCTGAGAAGTCGAACACTTCAGTAGCCCCTGATTGAGTGAGCATCCTTAGTACTTCTTTTGAAGCAATTCTTTCCGGGCAAACCATGGCATCTATTCCAAGGCCGCGCATGATGGCCTTGTTAGCTTCGGTCAGGTATTCCGTGTTGTTGACCCTGGCAATAGTTCTTTTAGCTCCAAGACGTTTTCCTATTATACAGGTAACGATGTTGATGGCATCATCATGAACAACCGAAATTAATAAATCAGTTTTATGGATATTGGCCTCCTCCAGAACGGAAATAGAGGTCGAATCTCCTGCCAGTGTCATAATATCAGACTCGCTTTCCAAAAGTCTTAGCAGCTCCGAGTGCGGATCTACAATTGTAATGTTATGATGTTCGGCCGAGATGATTTTGGCCAGGTGAAATCCCACTTCGCCGTCACCGGCAATAATGATGTTCATTTTAACGTTTGCCTAAATTTTCTATATCGGGCTGCGAAATTAATACAATTTACAACTTACCGTTGTACAAAATAGTACTTTAATTTTGTCAGGGTTGTAAAATTACATTGTCAGGCTGTATTTTTTCCAACCCGAAAGGCTTGTTATATCCCAGTCTTCTGCAACCTGAAATTTGTGGCGCCAACTTTCCAGGCTTTTGTAGTCGAGTACTGCTTCGACAATCTGGGGGTCGCTACCAATTGCCCCGGAGAGTATGTTTCCCATGAAATCAATCACCATGGTGTCTCCCTGATGGATTAGTCCTGTTCCGTCAGTTCCTGTTCTGTTTATTCCGATCACGAAACATTGATTTTCTATGGCACGGGCAACCAGCAGGCTTCGCCAGTGGTGCGCCCGTGCTGCCGGCCAATTGGCTGTGTACACCAGAACATCGTAGGCGTATTTCCCTTCAGAATATGCATTCCTCGCAAAAACAGGGAACCGAAGGTCATAGCATACCTGTGGCATGAAATTCCAACCATTGATTTCGACCTGTACTTTTGAAACCCCTTTGACCAGGTGGGCATTTTCGCTTCCCATACTGAACAGATGGAATTTGTCGTACCAGGCTACTTTTCCTTCACTGCTTACCCAGTAAAATCTGTTTACGATTCCTTTTTCCGTGGTGACAGGAACCGAGCCGGCAACAATTGCTTTCTGCCTCGATGCCAGTTCCTTCATCCATTGCATTGTAATTATCGAGGTGGATTCCGACAGGCTGCCAGTTGAAAAGGAGAACCCGACAGCAAAAAACTCTGGCAAAAATATAATATTAGCCTTGCTTCGGCAGATTGACAGCAGTTTTTCGATTCGAGTAAAGTTAGCCTGGGGATCCCCCCACACGATATCATTTTGTACGGCACATATATTGAATTGTGTCATGATTTTATCTGTTCATTTGTGTTGCAAACCTAATAGAAATATATACATCATTCATACTACTTCTCTAATTGACTATCTTTGTGAAGTAAATTGGATTAAATACTAAGAGAAATGAAAACAATAGACAATATAAACTTCAGCGGAAAGCGTGCACTTATCAGGGTAGATTTTAATGTACCGCTTAACGAAAAGTTTGAGATAACCGACCCTACCCGTATAAATGCTGCTTTGAAAACAATACAGAAGATCCTTTCAGATGGAGGATCCGTAATTCTGATGTCGCATCTGGGGCGGCCTAAGGGTGGTTTTGAGAATAAATTCAGCCTTTCTCATCTGCTGCCGTTTATTAGTGAAGCATTAGGGTTAAAAGTGAAATTTGCCGATGATTGTATTGGAGAGAGCGCCAGTACACTTTCCTCTTCGTTGAAACCAGGTGAAGTTCTGCTGCTTGAGAATCTGAGGTTTTATAAAGAGGAGGAGAAGGGTGATGAGAGATTTGCTGAAAAGCTATCAAAACTGGGAGATGTGTATGTAAATGATGCCTTTGGGACGGCTCACAGGGCACATGCCTCCACGGCTGTTATCGCGAAGTTTTTCCCCAACGACAAGATGTTTGGATACGTTATGGCCAATGAACTTGCAAGTATCGACAGGGTAATGAAATACGGAGAGCAGCCCTTTACAGCCATCCTCGGTGGTGCAAAGATCAGCGGCAAAATTGAAATCATAGAAAATCTGTTGCCCAAAGTCAATCATCTGATAATCGGAGGAGGTATGATGTTCACTTTTATCAGGGCAACAGGTGGTCGAACCGGTAACTCGCTTATTGAGGAAGATCTTGTAGGACTTGCCAATGAAATTCTTGATAAAGCGAAAAAGCTTGGTGTGACCATTCATCTCGCAACAGATGCAATTATTGCTAATAAGTTCGACAATGTAGCTGACCGTAAAGTATGCCCCGCTGGTGAAATTCCTGAAGGATGGATGGGGCTTGATATCGGTCCAGAAACTGTTGCTGCCTTCAGTAAGGTTGTTCTGGAATCTAAGACTATTCTTTGGAATGGCCCGATGGGTGTCTTTGAAATGAGTAATTTTGAAAATGGTACCCGGGAGATTGCGATGGCAATTGCCCAGGCTACCTCTAATGGTACATATAGTCTGGTGGGTGGCGGTGATTCGGTTGCGGCTGTAAACAAATATGAACTCGCCGACAAAGTAAGTTATGTTTCTACTGGGGGGGGGGCTATGCTCGAGTATATAGAAGGAAAAGAGCTGCCGGGAGTCTCTTTTGTCATGCTATAGTTTTTTTATAATTTTAAAAGTGTCTGAGTTTTAGCCATTCTTTTTTTATACCTTTGGGGCAAGATATAGAAGAATTATAGGGCTGAAGAACTAAGGAGAAGAAACATACATGTTGGATGTGTGAATTCCGGGATTGTCTGAAAATCATCATTTACGGTTGTTTCATGCGATTGTAAATGAAAATGTATGGTAATTACTTATAAACAATAATTAGGTTTCTACCGGTTGCAAAGTAGCGATGATATGAAAAGTATTCTTTTAGTAGACGATGAAAAAGTTTTTGTTGATGGTTTGAAATTGTTGTTGGAAAAACATGGGTTTTTGGTTACAACAGCTTCAAATGGAGAAGAAGGGCTTAATGCTTTTTTCTCAAAATCTTTTGATTTGGTCATTACCGATATCAGGATGCCTGGGAACAATGGTTTACAACTTATTAGTGATGTCAGAAAAAAGAACGACAGGGTGAAAATACTGGCTATGAGTGGTGGTGGTTATATCCCGGCTGACGACTATCTTCGTATTTCAAAGCTATTTGGTGCGGACAGAATCCTTTCAAAACCTTTCCTTTTTGATCAGTTAATTGAAGAGATTAATGCTCTGATTCCTGATTGAATGTGTAGATTGAAAATATTTATTGTCCCGGTTCCCGGGACTTTTTTGTTTCCGGAGATATGGATTCCGCTTTCGTCCTAGTTTCCCAGAATTATCCGGAAAGGAAATTTACCTTCTCAAAAGGCTGCCTGATGTTATATATTGGTCTTGATGATATGCCAACGTTTTCATCGGGCTTCAAACTGATTCTTTTGAAGAAATGGAAAAATTGATGGGGTTAGTTTCAAGGCAGTCTGGCTTTTTCCATTGGAAAGGGTAATGTATGAAGAATGTTTCTTCATTGCTTTTCACAGGATCATGTCCTAAATACTGACGGACTCATATGGAGATGGTTTTGATCCATAAATTGAGGCTTGTCATGTTATTAACTAGAATGTTCTGCCTGGTGATAGTGAAGATGTAAGGTTAAACGGGCTGGCAGGAGAGAAGGAGACGCGATCAGTTCGTGATAATAACTGTTGACCTTTCTATGAGCTGATATTGAGGTATCAAACGGATTCCCGGGATTTTTTCCGCAACATATTTGTTCAGGCTCTGTCTGCCAGAGATTAGTGATTGAGAAAAGTACAAGCATTTAATCTTTTGTATTCGGAAATCTGGGAACATAAAACTCAGGAAATTGATAAGAGTACCTGTTTAGTGATATGACCTTGTTCTAAACCAGAAATGATAAGCGCTACCTTTGTCGAAAATTTGAAGTGGAAAAATTACCAACACCAAGAGAGATTAGGTCAGTTGCCTGGCCAATCATTCTGAGCCTAATCGCGCAGAATGTTGTAAATGTAACAGATACTGCTTTCCTCGGAAGACTGGGCCCTGTTTCGTTAGGGGCATCAGCACTGGGCGGATTGTTATATATTGCAATATACATGTTGGGATTCGGGTTCGGCAGCGGAGCCCAGATATTAATTTCGCGAAGGAATGGAGAGAAGCGGTATGAAGAGACAGGACGTATAACAAACCAGACTTTTCTTACAACCAGTATATTCGGGGTAATTATAATTGTACTCGTGCAATTGTTTGCTTCGACTTTTCTTAATGCCGTTATATCGTCACCGGAAGTTGGAAAAACAACTATAGATTATACTTCCATGCGGATATGGGGGTTGATTTTTGCTTTTGCAAACATCTCTTTTCGGGCATTTTACGTAGGAATCGCGCGTACCAGATTATTGGGTTATAGTGCATTCGTGATGGCATTTGTTAATATTCTGCTTGACTATGTACTCATCTTTGGCCATTTGGGATTTCCAGCTTTGGGTATCAAGGGAGCTGCCCTGGCCTCGGTCATTGCTGAAGCCACAGCTGTCATCTTTACAATAGTTTATACTGTTATAACCGTTGATGTGTCGCGCTATAAGATTTTTACGGCATCGCCTGCTCATCGAAAGACATTGTTCCAGACTATTGATATTTCAGTATGGGTGATGCTACAGAATTTCCTATCGCTTGGAAGTTGGTTCCTGTTTTTTGTTATTGTCGAGAAGTCGGGTGAAATGAATCTGGCAATTTCCAATATAATCCGAAGTATATACATGGTACTTATTATACCCATACTCGGTTTTGCCACTGCTGCCAATACGCTGGTAAGTAATTCTATCGGGGCGAATGGAGCCGGATATGCAGCCCAGATTATCCGACGTGTAATGCTCCAGGGTTTTTTATTTGTCATACCGATACTGTTAATTGCAGTGGCGCATACCGATTACATTGTGGAGGTTTATACCAATGATCCGGAGCTTGTTTCGTCGACGGTTCCCGCATTGAGACTGGTTTGTGGTGTAATGGTTCTATTTAATGGAGCCTATATCCTTTTTCAGGGGGTGGCAGCTACAGGCAATACAAGAATTACACTGGTAATAGAAGCCTTCACGATTGCCGTTTATCTCTGGTATTCCTGGATGGCTACAGTGGTATGGAAGTTTAACATCACTGCAATTTGGACGAACGAGTATCTCTATTTTATACTTCTCGGAATTCTTTCATACTTTTACCTCGCTTTCGGCAACTGGCGCCAGAAGGTGATTTGATAATTTCCATGTGAAGCTTTATGATGAAGTCAAGTGATACGGAACCACTCAAGCTGTCGGCTGTTATTATTACTCTCAACGAGGAAGCCAACATAGAGCGTTGTATAGAATCATTGCTCCCAATAGCTGATGAGGTTGTGGTGATAGATTCAGGTTCAACTGACCTGACACAGGAAAAGGCTGTCGCGTTGGGAGCGAAGGTAATATTCCATCCGTTTGAAGGGCATATTCAACAAAAGAACTTCGCTTTGAGCATTGCTATCTATCCCCTGATTCTGTCGCTTGATGCAGATGAAGCACTTTCACAGGAGCTTGCCGCTTCTATATTTTCTGTGAAACAGTCTCCTTCTGCAATGTGTTACAGTATGAATAGGATGACTAATTATTGCGGGAAGTGGATACGTCATGGTGGTTGGTACCCTGATATTAAGGTAAGGTTAATCAGAAAAGGGAAGGCATGTTGGGATGGAGTGAATCCGCATGATAAACTTACCCCGGTAGCTGGGGCAGTCACAAGCCATATTAAAGGTGACCTGTTGCATTTTTCAATTAATTCTCTGGCTGATCATTTGAAGCAGATTGATTATTTTACCACTATCGCTGCAAGAGAAAGGGTGAAACAATCTAAACCGGTCGGTATTCATCATTTGCTGCTGAACCCTGCTGCCAAGTTTATAAAAGACTACTTTCTGAAAGGGGGATTCAGGGATGGCCTGATTGGATTTACAATAGCCTCATTTTCTGCCTGGGCTTCTTTTCTGAAGTATATGAAAACAGCATTTTTATACCGTGGACTATAATTTCACTATTTGTCATGTTTCAACGAAAGTGAGCTGGCGAGGCGGGGAGCAACAGTTGTTGTACCTGTTTGAGCAACTTACCGTTGTTGGTATCAGTCAACTGGTAGTGGCGCCTATAGACTCAGTATTGGCGAGCAAGTCAATTCTGGCCGGAAATTCATGCCTGAAAAGTGTATATGGTAGTAAGAATAAGCCCTTGATGTTATGGAGGATCGCGAATAAACTGAAATCTTTATCTAAAGAATACGTTAACCTGATAGTTCATGTTCATGACTCGGATGCACATACATCTGCTATCATTTCCTCCTCTGTTCTTGGAGCGCAATTACAGGTTGTAGTAAGTCGACGTGTTGATTTCCCGGTGGGAAGGAGTTGGATCTCATTGTTTAAATATAATCATAAATCTGTAAAGAAAATAATTTGTGTTTCTGAGGAGGTTAGACGAATTACGGGAGAATCAATCAGGGATAAAGATGTGATGAGCGTAGTTTACGATGGCATAGACACGACACGGTTTGAGAACGTTGGATCTGATTTCTTTTACAGGCACTACAATCTCCCGGAAGATACATTGATAGTCGGGAATGTTGCAGCTATTGCTCCGCATAAAGATTACTTTACATTTGTTGATGCTGCCGCGATAATCTATAGCAGAAATCCTTCTGTCAGGTTTTTTATCATCGGTGATGGACCAATGGAGCAACAAATTGTAAACTATATCAAGTCAAAAAATCTTTCTTCAGTCATCACGTTATGCGGTTTTCTCAATCCTGTTGAACCGGCACTTAAGAGTTTGCACGTTTTGATGTTTACAAGTAAAACGGAAGGGCTGGGTAGTACGATCATTGATGCCTATTCAGCCGGAGTTCCGGTTGTTTGTACTACGGCGGGAGGAATAGCCGAAATAGCCCATCATGAAAAAAACGCGCTAACAGCCGCACCGGGCGATGCTAGACATTTGGCAATACATGTATTATCTCTGTTACAGAGCCGGGAGTTGAGAGACCGCCTTATACAACAGGCACAGCATTATGCCCAGGGTTTCTCAAGGGAAATTATGGCGCAACAAACTCTTTCCTGTTATACCGAAATATGCAGATCCTCTCCAAACAAATGGTAAAAAAAGGCCCGGAATGGATTGCTATTGTCAATCCAAATGCAGGTACCCGCAAGGTAGCACACGATTGGTTACAAATCAGCGAAACTCTAAGCCGTTGGTCTGTACATCATGCTGCGATTTTTACTGAGAAAAGAGGCGATGCTATCGAGCTGGTAAGACAACAGGTTGTTCTTGGGGTACGCCATTTTATTGCCGTAGGTGGTGATGGGACACTCAATGAAGTTATAAATGGTATCTTCGGACAGGATGAAGTCCCTGCAACTGAAATTACCATTGCTCTTATTCCTGTGGGTACAGGGAATGATTGGAGACGAACAATGGGGGTTCCGCTTGGATATGACGAGGCTGCAAGGGCAATCAGTAAGTGTTTTGTTCGGATTCAGGATATTGGGCGTATCGATTTCGTTGAAAACGGGATGATTCAGGTCAGGTACTTTGCCAATGTAGCCGGTATAGGATACGATGCACTGGTAGCATCGGAAGTGAATCATAAGAAAGATAAAGGGGCTCACGGTATCTTCACCTATTTGTCAAGTTTAGTGAGAAGCCTTTTTAATTATAAGACCAGCATCCTTGATATTTCGGTCGACGACGATGTGATCAGATCGGAAGTTTTTAGTCTGAGTATTGGGATAGGCAGGTATAATGGCGGAGGTATGATGCAATTACCTGAAGCAATTCCGGATGACGGGCTTTTTGACATTACCCTGATACGGAAGATAGGAAAGTTAGCTGTGTTAGGGCAGATTAAAAATCTTTATGATGGAACATTTGTAAAGCACAAAGCTGTAACATGCCTTCGTGGATACCAAGTAACCGTTAAATCGGCCCAACCTTTGATGATAGAAGCCGATGGCGAATCTATCGGGCAGACTCCGGCAACTTTTCATCTGTTGCCTGCTGCTTTGAGTGTGGTAGTTGACCCGCTGCTTGCAGGTATGAAATCCGTTTGATTTAGTTAAAAAAGAAAAAATAGTTTATGCTATCCAGAGATCAGAGGTCAATGAAAACCAGCTTCAAATGGAAACAGCAGAACCTCCCCAATAACCGGATTCAGGCTTTATAAGTCATTTCTTTGTAAGAGTATTTTTTTGTAGAATATCGGGATTATCGCACGCAAATATCCTTTAGTCATGTTTTTAACCGAGACTTTAAGTCTGATATTTTATCTCGAAATGTTGTGATTTATTAAGCGACTTCATGATAAAACCATTGTGATTCAACCTCTGTGTTTTTTTGATCTGATCACCATAGAATGAAGCAGACCTTCATTAAATATCACCATTTTTTCTTTCCTTTGCATTAGCAATCACTACTTTTCTTTTATTAGTCAATATGAAACGTTACAATCAGGATTCTCGCATTGTTATGACACTCGACGCAGGAGGTACAAATTTTGTCTTTGGTGCCATTAAGGGCGAGAAGCAGATAGTTCCCCATTTCAGTCTTCCAGCTGCTGCAGATAGTCTTGGTGCGGTCCTGGATAATATACGGAATGGGTTCAGGCAGGTAGCGGAGGCATTGCCCATACCAGCTGTAGCTATCAGTTTTTGTTTTCCCGGTCCTGCCGATTACGAGCAGGGAATCATTGGAAACCTGGAAAACCTGCCGACCTTTAAGGGTGGTGTTGCGCTTGGCCCTTTTCTTGAAGATGAGTTTGGTATCCCTGTCTACATCAACAATGATGGTGACCTGTTTGCATATGGAGAGGCCATAGCCGGCCTGTTACCCGAAGTAAATGATCTGCTTGAAAAGGCCGGACATCCTAAACGTTACCGGAATCTTTTCGGTGCAACCTTTGGAACTGGCTTTGGAGGGGGTATCATTTCTCGTGGCCGCATGTTCACAGGTGACAACTCCGCCCAGGGAGAGATTAACAGAATGAGCAATAAGCTATATCCAGGACATAGTGCCGAGGAGAGTGTTAATATAAGGGGTGTAATGCGAGTCTATATGCGTGAAGCCGGACTTTCAGGGATTGAATGCCCGGAGCCACGGGAAATCTTTGAAATAGGAATGGGTCGCAGGCCAGGAGATATTGAAGCTGCCAGAAAAGCATTTGAAGAATTGGCCATTGTCGGGGGAAATGCTATTGCCGATGCCGTAACCCTGACAGACGGCCTTGTTGTATTGGGTGGCGGTCTTTCAGGTGCATGGCCCTTGTTTCTGGATCGTTTGGTAGATGAGATGAATACACCCCACAAGACATTTAGTGACCGGCCACTTGATCGACTGGAAATTAAGGTTTTCAATCTTGAAAATCCGGATCAGTTAAAAACTTTTCTCGCTGGGGAACGTCATCAGATAGTTGTCCCTGGTTCTACAAGAAGCATTAGCTATGATCCTATGCAAAGGATTGGAGTTGGGATCACCAGGCTGGGAACCTCAGAAGCTGTTGCTGTAGGAGCATATACTTATGCCTTGCATCGTCTTGATGGAGGTCGCATATAATTAACTATTGATAAATCATGTTATTAATAAATAATTTGTAAAAGAGGCGACAACTGTCGCCTCTTTTATTATATCTTTGCCACGTATTGGTTCTTAACATTTGTTTAAGCTAAGAGGGAATCAGGTGAAATACCTGAACAGTTACCGCTGCTGTTAACTCCATCAATGTTCCGGCTCACCTTAAGCCACTGTCCGCCTCAGGCGGATGGGAAGGCACGCTGGAACGGAGTAAGTCAGAAGACCTGCCAGTACATGTTGCATTTGTGGCTTTCGGATAAAAGGCGCGATGTGTGAACTGTAAAAAGCTCATTCACCCTGTTGGTTTCGTTCCGTCAGCTTCAAATGATTGAATTTATTGATTTAATCATTTGTGGTAGATGTTTTTCGGTCAGAATAAATACATTGTTATCCTCCAGTTGCTTGGATTGAGCTGTTCGGTTTTAGCTCAAAAGCCCGATTCTGTTATTTCATTGGGAGAAGTTGCCATCATTTCTACCCCTATCAGGCAAGTTTCAACCACTTCCTTCAATGAACAGATTTCTCCGGCACTTATAGCCGACTTTGCCTCTCATCCGGTTTCGGAGTTAATTGCACGAACGAGTGCTGTAATTATTAATCAATATGGTCCTGGCGGATTGGCTACAATTTCACTTCGAGGCTCCGGCTCTTCACAGACAGCTATTCTCTGGAATGGTTTCAATTTGCAAAGCCCCATGAATGGAGGAATGAATCTGAGTCAGCTTCCGGTCAGTTTTATTGATGAGATTGAGGTAAACCATGGAGGTCAGGGGGCACAACAGGGGAATAGTGCTATTGGAGGTGTTGTTCAGATGAACACCAAGGTTGATATACAATCTGGGTTTTCCGGATCTTTAACTCAAATGGCCGGAAGTTTTGGAAACTACTTTAGTGGATTGAAATTACGCTATGGGTTTGGTAACGTTTCGTTATCAACACGCATATTTTATCAGACTGCTGAAAACGATTTCCCTTTCATCAATACAGCACAATATGGAAAACCCAGGATGAAGCAGCCTAATGCTGCGCTAAAACAATATGGTGTGTTGCAAACAGCATTGTGGCAGGTCAACCCGGATCAACAGCTTACCATAAGGTTTTGGGCCCAGAGTTATGATAAGGATCTGCCCCCTCTTATGAGCAATCTCAGCAGCCAGCAACATCAACTGGATGATGACTATAGAATTGCAACTGAGTGGAATGGAGTGAAAGGTCGTTTTAATTGGGTGTTAAGATCGGGATATCTGTTTAACAAGCAGATTTACAGTGATGAAGCTTCTGGTATTAAAGCGGATAACAGGGCCTCCTCGTGGCAGAATAATTTTGAAGGTATGTGGCGGCTTAGTGATAGTCACCGTTTGATCTTTCAGGCAGGGTCTTCTTTCGAAAGTGGCTTAAGTGATAATTATTCCGGAGCCAGGCACAGAAATCTCACGTGGATTATGTTGGGATACAGGTATGCATTTTCTGAAAACAAGGCTGTAATAACTACTTCCATACGTGAAGAACTCACCGATTTGACAACCACAGCACCTACGTTCGCTGTAGGTACAGATATACAATTGTCAAATAGATTGATATTGCATTCCAATATTGCTCGAAGTTATCGTATTCCTACACTAAATGATTTGTATTGGAACATCTGGGGAAATCCTGGCCTGAAACCAGAACAAGGTTATACTTTTGATCTTGGCATTAACTATAAACATAAGGCAGGGAGCTGGTGTACTGAGATAGGGGTGACAGGATTCAGCAACCACATATCTGATTGGATTATTTGGTTGCCTAAGGGGTTAATTTGGACACCAGAAAACCTTAAAATGGTTTGGTCAAGAGGGATTGAGAGCCAGGCATCTGTTGTATGGGTACTTTTCCCGTTTAATGCGGGAGTAACCGCCAAGTATAACTATACCAGAGCTGCCCAGTTGAACACAGCAAATACTCCAGTCAACGAAAGGCTTCAGTTAATCTACGTGCCTGAACACAAGGCTATGGTTTCACTGACTTTCGGATGGAAGCGGTTCGATATCAGATTTGACCAGTCATATACGGGGCAACGTTATACTGACGCAGATAATCTTATTCCTCTTGATAGCTACCTGGTTGGGGACATTTCAATTGGTAATCGATTTGAACTGAGGCGATGGAATGCCAATGTAAGGATCAGGATCAACAATGTTTTCGATGAAAACTATCAGGCGGTTGCCTGGTATGCTATGCCCGGTCGTAGTGTTGAGTTGAGTATAACCTTCTCATTTAATGAACCTGTTAATTAAACTATATTACAAAATCCTAATTATGAAAATGCAATTCTCGTTTATTCGTTTCTTCAGTGTTTTGTCCGTGGTTTCGGTACTGATTACCTCTTGTAGCAAAGATGATAACCCGGACAAACCTACAATTGTAAATCCTATTTATTCCGGAGGAGCCTTCATTTGTAATGAAGGAGCCTTTATGCAGGGAAATGCAACTCTCGATTTTTTCAGCTATACGACTTCGAGCGTAATAAGCAATGTGTTCGAATCCATCAATCAACGTCCGGTTGGAGATGTACTTCAATCAATGAGTATTATAGGAGACTATGGATACCTGGTAGTTAACAATTCAAATAAGATTGAGGTGGTGACCATGCAAGACATGAAAGAGGCAGGTGTTATCGAAGGTGTCACTGCGCCGCGTTATATTATTAAAGTTTCTGATAACAAAGCGTATGTAAGTCAGTGGGGTGATGATGGTAAGATTAAAGTAGTCGACATGAACTCCCTGGAAGTAGTTAAAACCATAGAAACAGGATCAGGCCCTGAACAAATGATAGTCTATAATGATCTTGTTTATGTTGCCAATGGTGGTGGTTGGGCAGCGGACAGTACTATTACTGTTATCAACCCAAACAATGATGTTGTAGTTGGTACTGTTAAAGTGGGATACAACCCTAAAAGTTTTGCTGTTGATGCAGGTGGCTCACTTTGGGTGCTTTGTTATGGCCATGTTGTATATGACCCCGTTACCTGGGAAATAGCAAGCGAAATGCCTTCTAAACTTGTTAAGTTAAGTGGAACCTCACTTGGTATTGATGAAGAGAAAATTATTGGTATATCTGCCCACCCAACTATGCTTGCAGCAAGCCCTGATGGGTCAACATTTTATTACGGAGGTGGTTATGGTTTTCCGGGAATTTTTGCCTGGGATAATCATTCAGCAACACTTCCTGCAACACCTATATCCGATAAGTTGTTTTATGGCTTTAACGTAAATCCGGATAACGGTGAGATATTTGGTCTTGAAGCTCCATCCTTCACCTCCCCCGGGGTGTTGTACCGGTTTTCTTCTGATGGAACTCTGCTGGGGCAATACCCAACAGGTATCGGTCCAAATTCAGTTGTTTTCTATTAATTAAAAACTAAAAAAAACGCCGGAAACATTAGTTCCGGCGTTTTTTATAGGGTGAGCAAAATAGTATTAAACATTTTCTGTGTTATGTACAGAAATCTTTGTTATATCAAAAGGTACCTTGTATGATACATGTTGAGAACAGTATACTAACAATTTGATTTACCTTGTTCATCTCAACATATTTATAGTTGGGTGTTAATTCTCTACCTGTATAAATTGTTTTTTTCGATGTATTCTCCTACTCCGTTTGGTAGCATGTGGTTGAGATTTAGTCCGTTCCTGATCCCTTCTCTAATGAGGCTCGATGAGATTGCCATTTGTGGGGGATACAGAATCGTGACATGAGAATGCCTGGCAAATATACCACCATCATAGCCGGGGCGGGCATATACATAAATCTGATGTTGACTGAGTATTTCCTCAGGGTTTTTCCATTTATGAAAAGCTGCAAGATTATCACCCCCAACTATAAGGGCAAAATCCCGTGCTGGATACTTTTCTTTTAATCTGGTGAGGGTATCTATAGTATAGGAAGGTTTTGGCATTCGGAATTCAATGTCGATAGCTCTGAAACGGGGATCATCCTGTAGAGCCAATCGTACCATCTCCAGTCTGTCTAACTCAGGTGCCAGCGTTTTTGAATCTTTTAAGGGATTTTGAGGTGAGACTACAAACCATACCTCCTTCATTGTTGAGAAAGCAGCGAAGTAATTGGCCATCACCATGTGTCCGACATGTATTGGGTTAAAAGATCCGAAAAACAATCCGGTCAGTCTACTGATTTTAGCCATTGCTCTGGTTTTGATTATCAGGATGTCGGAAGCAGGTTGTTAAATGATCATTAACCATACCTGCAGCCTGCAAAAAGGCATAAACGATTGTAGAGCCGACGAAGGTGAATCCCCTTTTTTTCATATCCCGGCTGATAGTGTCTGATAATTCTGTACGGGCTGGGATTTCCTTTAAGCTGTTGAAGCGATTAACGATAACCTCCCCGTTGGTGAAGCCCCAAATGTAGTTATTAAAACTTCCGAATTCTTCCCGGATTCCAATAAATGCCTTGGCATTAGTCATTGTAGCGGCTATTTTAAGCCGGTTTCTGATTATTCCTTCATTTTGCATTAATCCGGCAAGTTTTTTATCATCATAACAGGCAATTTTCTCATAATCGAAATTGTCGAATGCCTGTCTGAAGTTCTCTCTTTTCTTTAGAATAGTGAGCCAACTCAAACCTGCCTGAAAGGCATCGAGAACGATGAATTCAAACCATGCCAGGTCATCATGCAGAGGAATACCCCACTCGTGATCGTGGTATTCGGTCATTATCGGATGATTAAGTGTCCATCCACATCTTTCTGTTATCATGGTAAATTCAAAGTTTAATAATTGTACTTAATTGTTATCAAGGGGTATGTTATTTTTTTAAATAGTCGGTATAATCAAATACAGTACTCGTAGATTGGAATATTTACCCGATCACCTTAATACCTCTGTAATGGCATGCAAGGCGAAGAATTGCACCATAGTGGCCGATTGCCATAACAAGGTGGTTGCCTAATGGATGATTTCTCATTTGTGCCAGTGAATCTGACGGTAACTTGATCTCAAGTTGTGTCCTGCAAGCTGATGGCAGGTCGGGATGATTTAGAACAGTGCCTTCGGCAATGAAGGCTTTATCGAGAGGACCGGAAAGTCTGAAAATAGTTACTTCTGTGGCATCAATTATTCCCTTTATGGCAAGGGAGCAATCTGTCTCGTAATGGGAAGTAATCGACGGATTCTGAACCATATTAAACGGCACTGTACAATGCGAAAGAATCAGAGACTGGTCAGTAATCCGGGTAGTGTTAGCCATCCAGGGAACACTTCCCGCAAATGCACCTACCAACATCATCCCTGCCATCGAGGCCAGATCTCCTTCACAGGCTGCTACTGTTCCTTCGGCATTTAGTTGCGCCAGAGCCAAACAGGCTGTAACTTTTTTTTGCTGAACCAACCCGAAACATTCAACAGCGATAGCGCATAGTTTACGCCTGGTTATTGCCTGTCGTAATACAGTAAGAACCTGTGCCGTCTGATTTAACCCGGTTATATTATCTCCATTAAATCGCTCTAGGAGATTTACGTCAGGCAGCATGTTATTATAATCTGGCAGAGAATTCCACGAGATTTCTTCAAGAGTTATTCCAAATTGACGTCGGAATCGTTCAGCAGGAACTGCAGACGCAACCAACCAGTCAGAGACACGTCCGATCAGGCCGGCTTTCTTTCCATAGAACCCCTGCCATACAGCAACCATCTGATACCACTGATTGAGCAATCCTGTTTCAAATGCATCCTGAGCATCAGATAGTATTGCAAAACGCCCATGACTCACCATCCAGGCCATTACTTCGGTGGCAGCTGCATAGGCATTATTACCACGTATACTAAGCAGCAATACCGGCCTCTCCGGTTGAATCATTGCTAACGCCTGTCGTTCTGATCCACCACTCATAAATAGTATAACATCCGGTTGCTGATCGGTCAACACGAAAGCATCTGCAGGCAAGAATTGCTGCAAGTATTTTTTAGCATTTTCTCCGGTATTTGAATCGGCACCCTTATTGGCAGTCCAGGCAACGTTGAGATGCATTGTCAGAGTTTTGTGCAAAAATACCTGATTTTAGTTACAACATCAAACTGGTTTTATTTATTACGGATATTATGCATTTGCTTTCATGGTATAATAGGCAAAAACAACACCGGCCCTGAAATCCATAAATATCCGGGCCGGTGTTGTTTACCAGAACATGATTTAATTCTTTAATTCCGGGAATCTCCCGGGCGTATAGGGGGCACCTAACTGTTCAAGTTCCGTTTCAATTGCTTTTAATTCTACATTCCATAGTAATTTCAATCTGTCGTATGCAGGATTGAACTCTTTTACTATGATATCATAGTCGTTTAGCATGATTCGGGTTGGTGCAGAGGTACTGTTCCAATGCCCCCAAACAAGGCTGCCCAATCGAGAAGAAATACTTGGCGGTTGGTTTTCATTGCGTCGGGCCAGTGATTCATCGCCATTGAATGTGATGAGTATTTGTCTGCAAGCCTCTTCAATCGATTTAGCTTTTCTATCGAGGGTAAACGATGCTCCCGGTGTAGATGCAATGGCTGTTCTTATTGTTTTAATTCTTTTATCCAGGTCAATAGCCAATTGTTCAGCACCCATTACAACCCGACCCAATGCGGCTACCTTTTGCTGGAATTCAGCCAATGATTGTCTATCAGAGGGCGGCAGTGTAGTGTTATCAAGTGTAAGTATTCTGAATTTTTCAGGACCAGTAAGTTTAGTAAGCTCTCCATGAGTAAATAGAGAAAGCGTTACCTGATAATTACCAGGAGGTACCGGCATTCCACCTCCACCGGTTGAGAACGGTTCACCAGCTTCGGTAATTGGGTATACTCCAGGGAAACGCATATCCCAATTGATTTTTGCCATCCCATTTTGTGCAGCAGTTTTTAACGTTCTTACTACTGTTCCTTCTTCATCGGTTATTGTGAATAACAAGTATGATTGTTCTTCATTATCTTCCGCCTGAAGTTGTTCCATTGTAGGATATGTAATGTCCTTCTTTTGTTTTTCAGCTTCTTGTTCAGCTTCTTTACGTATTTCCTTCAAGGTTTTGGGCGCTTCTTTCAACCAGTAGTAAAAAGTAGCTGTAACAGGCGGGTTTGGGGCTCCAAAGTAGGTGTCACCCTGTCCATACTTCCCTCCTGTTTGTTTGAAGAAAAGGGCATCAGATACTGGAAACAGTCGGGCATTCTCGTTGTTCAGGGTTGGTGAGATGTCTCTCAGTGCTGAGTAATCATCGAGGATATAAAATCCACGACCAAATGTAGCTATTACGAGATCGTTTTCACGCTTTTGGATTTCCATATCCATTACCGCTGTTGTTGGCAACCCGTTGCTGAATTTAACCCAATTGGCTCCCTTGTCTGTCGAAACATAAACGCCAAATTCAGTGCCTGCAAATAAGAGGCCAGATTTAATATGATCTTCTGCGAGGCAATATACAGTGCCACGATCAGGGAGCCCGTTGGTAATCGTTTCCCAGGTTTTTCCCTTATCATTACTGCGCAGAATCATCGGTCTAAGGTTATTCTGCTTACGTCCGTCGAAAGAAGCGTAAACAACGGATTCGTCGTGTTGAGATGCCAGCAGGAAAGAGATATATGTTTTATCAGGAATACCAGGGAAGGACTCATAACGGGTCCATGAAGAGCCATCATTTTCAGTTACCTGAATGAGGCCATCATCTGTTCCGACATATAACAATCCTGCCTTTAACGGACTCTCATTCAGTGCCACGATGTTTCCATAGTATGAAGTGCTGGCATTTTTTGCTACAGCCTCTGGTGATTGTATCTTACCAAAGACTGGAAGTTTATTACGATCAAGTTGTCGTGTTAGGTCAGGACTGATAATCGTCCAGCTATCTCCACGATCATCTGTATAGAATAATTTGTTTGCTGCATGGTAGAGCCTGTGAGGGTGATGTGCACTTACGATCAATGGAGAGTTCCAGTTCCATCTGTATGCTTCACCTGATGGCGGTTGGGGTTGTACGCTTATTGATTCACCACTGCGGCGATCATAGCGTACAAGGTCGCCATGTTGAGCCTGAGCAAACACAAGATTGGGCTCCTGAGGATCAACCTGTGTCTCGAAACCGTCGCCTCCCTGAGTTACAAACCAGTCATCATTTTTAATTCCGTCTGATGAGACTGTCCTTGAAGGACCTCCCATCGAGTTGTTATCCTGTGTTCCACCATACACGTAATAAAAGGGAAGAGAGTTGTCAACAGATACCCTGTATAATTGTGTGATAGGAAGATTTTCATTAAAATCCCAATGTTGTCCATCGTCAAAGCTTTCGTAAATACCACCGTCACCTCCTATTAGCAGGTGAGCCGTATTTTTTGGATCAATCCAAAGGGCATGATCATCTACGTGCCGGTCACGATAATTCATGTTTTTCCAGGTAGCACCACCATCGTCTGACCGTTTGGCATATGAGTCCATACTATAAATCCTATCCTCATTTAGTGGATCGCAAAAAAGCCTGTTGTAATATTGCGGACTACCGGCTACATGGTTACTCATTTTTTTCCATGACGCGCCTCTGTCGGTTGAGCGGAAGGTTCCTCCGTTGTCACCTGAAGCTTCAATAATTGCATAGACGATATCGGGATTTACCGGGCTAATGGCCAATCCAATACGTCCGACTTCACCTGAAGGGAGCCCTTTGGTTAGTTTAATCCATGTCTTTCCTCCATTAACAGATTTGTGAACGGCTGATTCAGGTCCTCCGTCTATAAGCGTATATACATGACGTCGACGCTGATAGGAAGCAGCATACAACACATCAGGGTTTCTCGGATCAAGGACGATATCGCTTACACCTGTATTCTCGCTGATATCTAAAACCTTGTTCCATGTCTTTCCTCCATCAATTGTCTTGTAAAGCCCCCGTTCTCCTCCAGGACCCCAAAGAGGCCCTTGAGAAGCTACATAGACAGTATTCCCATCACGCGGATCAATCACCAGCCGGCCGATATGTTCTGTGCCTTGTAGTCCCATGTTCTTGAACGATTTGCCCCTGTCATCGGAACGGTAAACGCCATCGCCGTATCCTATCGCGCGTTGGCTATTGTATTCACCAGTTGCTACCCATATAACATTATGGTTGGTTGGATCTATTTCAACATCGGCGATACTCCATGATCCATAGTTGTCAAAGATTGGCTTCCATGTCGTTCCTGCATTCTCTGTTTTCCACACATTACCTGCTGCTACTGCTACGTAATATTCCGAAGGGTTGCTGGGGTTTACTGCAAAGTCAGCAATCCGACCCCCGGTATAGGCCGGACCTATACTCCTGAAAGAAAAAGGTTGAAAGAAGGATGGATTCAGGGTATCACCCTTTACTCTGCCTTTCCCTTTGTTGGCTGAAGTCCCATCTGGTGGGCAAAACATATTGAACATCAGAATGATGACTGTCGCTAGTTGCTGAAGTCGCGAAAAATTATGATTCATAGTTTTTGGATTAAAACAATTCTTAGTTTGGGGCATGAAAGATATGGAAATTATTGAAATCAATATTTATACCTGAGGGCTAGGTCGAAACCTTCATGATAAATAGTATCAGTTCATCTTTTGTCAATTTTATAGCTGTTCGGTAATATCTCATTCCAAACTTCCGGATACAGTATACAGTTTATTGATGTTTGATTGGAATTCCTGTAGGGATTGGTAGGATGCTGATCAGTACAGAGTTACTGATGGCGGCACCTGACCAGTCAGTAGAGCATGTTACACGTGCAAGCCTTCTAAACCATGTGGTTACCTGTGTTGTGCCAGGAAGATAGTCAGGAGTATCGGTGTTGATAATATCGGTATAGGGACCTGAGCCAGCCGTAACAGATTGTTGCCATTTATATTCAATAGTTCCGCTTTCTCCCGATGGCGGGGTTATGCTTTGAATCATAGCCGGGTTAAAACCAGGGCAACCTGACTGATCGTTTCCAATTGTTCCTCCGTCGGAGGGATCATCACATGGAACATTGCTCCAGACAATTGATGATTGATTTGAAAGGAGGTTTGAAACCTGAGCGGTAAGGCTGTGGATTCCGGGTGTTGTGCCTGTTTGTGTATAACAATATTCTGCATCGCCTTGCGCATTAGTAAATGCACTGGAGGTAAATGTGGTCAGCCCTGTAAAGTTGAAGTCGACCCTGATATCAGGAACCGGTTCGTTGTTTGAGTTTTCAACATGAGCTGTCAGACAAACAAGGGTAGTATTAAGAATTCCTGAAGTATTTGTTGGGCTTAGTGTTATATTATTGACAGTTGCCACTGGCGACAACGAACATCCTCCAGGGTATCCGTATGAGTTGACTGTAGTCCAGCCATAAACAAATACCCCGAAAGGGAAGCTACCCGAATAGACATGGGGTCCCTGTGAAACTGTTCGTTGTGCTCCATAATATCCGGTTGTTCCTACAACCTGAAATGCTGAAGGCGGAATAAGGACCCCGTCTTCATAGATTGAATTTATCGCGTAATCAGGGGCAACAAGATTTACATGATGCGAAGTAAATCCGGCAACACTACCAATCGTATATTGCATTAGAAATTGTTCTCGAGGAGGAATGAGCATCATGAAAGGATCGCCTGTTAGATTTCCCGAACAGGATGTCCCTTTTGCGTATTGGGCAACAAGCACAGGCTTATCAGATGAAATGGAGTTCATTCCAGCCAGGTTTACTTCGTGATAATCACCGGAATTGATAGTAGCTGCAAAGATTCCATTGATTGTTACTGATGTTGCGTTTTGATCCGCCAGAATTCGAAAGATATCTCCTGAACCATCTCTGCCTTCCAGAGATACGGTAATGAAATTTCTTCCCCATGATGATAATGGCATCATTTGTTCAACGATATGGTCGCCATAAAGACAACCCTGGGGGATGTTAACTATTTTAACAGACCCGAATACCGCAACGGGTAAATTGGACTCGATGGTTGAACCTGTTATATCGTTACCATTTGCTGTTTCTTCAAAGTAATAGGTCTGCCCCTGATTAAGGTTTATAGTGGAAGTGTTACCGGTCTGGTGATTATAGAAAGTTAATACAGTTCCATTATTCGGAGCGACAACCCCCAGAGCTGACCCTGCATTGAGCAGAGTTACCTTGTAGGACAGTATTCTGTAACTCGTACCTAGTGATTCAGTCTGGAATGCTGCATAGGCATCGGTTGTGCCTCCGGCAAAATTTAAACAATAGATAGATACGGGTTCGGTTGTTGTAATGTGGATACCTTTGTTTTCAATACCACCTGTCAGTTGGATTCCGATAGGGCACGACAATTCGGTAAGGAAACCAGGAATTACATTAAATGTCTGGTTTACTCCGGGAAAGGAAGAAGTAACCTGGCCTGATGCATTTGTAGCGGAAGAAATGAAGATTTTAAGGCTATTAGCTCCGCTGTTTGGCGGAATCGCGATCCAGAAATCTGTACCTACATTAGTGTTGTTTTGGGCTTTAATTTCATTCGAATTCAGCGTCAGTACCATCAGGCTTAGCATCAGAATAAACTTCCGCAAAACAGATATTGTTTCTTGACGTAAAGGTGACCCGCGAAAATAAAGGAAAACAGTTCCAGGAATAATAGTGACGTTATTGTCGGGTTGATAATGTTGAGTCATAGAGGCAATAGAGAGGAAGTAGTTTACAAAAATAGCTTTATTTTGATATGACACTTCCTAATACGGAAAAGTAAGTTCTTCTCGAGCGTTACCCTGCATATTTACATGAATTATCAAACAACCAGGTAAGGTAGTTGTATTTTGAGAACAGAATAATGTTTTCGCTAAAGCTCAATAGCAACAGTTTATTTTTATTTGGGGTTGCATTAGGGAAAAGTTGCCATATTATTCCTCACAGAAAAAAGCCAGGGAATAGTGTTCCGGTAAATATGTTTCTTCAAGGTACTTTCGTGATTTGTTACTATCAGTATTTTATAATTAAGCATCTGATTATTAGGGTATTTTTGGTTTTGTCCGGCGGTTGATTAATTGTCTTTTTTCAGTTTACATATCTACCTGGTAAATCTTAATCCGATAGAAAAATCGAAACGATAGAGGCTTTCTTCCTCCCCACCATCAAGTTTAACCGTCTGGGTTGTCGTTCCGTTGGTTACATCAATCTGCGTAAGGTTGCCTGAAATAAGTGCTATTTGAAACCCCAGTGAAAAATTCTCTGACAATCCAATGTCATACCCGATATCGATAATCATTCCCAATGAGCTACCATCCAATTTGAATTTGTCCATTAGAACCATCTCATTGGCATATTTCAGGTAGCCTAATGATATTCCGGTTATTAGGGCATTTTTATTTCCTGGGTTTAAATAACGAGCTGAGAAGGTTGGCCCAATGAACGTTATGGCTATGTCATCACTTAAAGTACCGTATCTACGCGTACCGTTTTCATCCTCCATGTAGATTCCCATTTCGTTGGCAGTTTTGAAAACACAGTATTTAAAACCAGCACCAATATGGCGATTAAAATAATAGGTTAAATCGGCTCCAAGATGATATCCTATCGCCAGCTCTTTATAATAGTCTCTGAAATCTGTAGGAAGACCTTTATCTCCCTCTGAAAGATTATGACTGTATCCTGCGTTCAATGCAATCCTGAAATGCTGATATTGCTTTCTGAGATCGCTATTGCTCGCAAATTTCGTATTATAGAATTTGAATACGTGACCTTTGACCAATGAATCGGCTATTATTGTATTCATTGTTTTTCCATTATTCAGAAAAGTAAAAAAGATGTTATGGTCTTTTACTTTGGTAATTTTGCAGTTAATTGAGTCTCCATCGTTTATTACAATCAGATCCTGAGCAATTAAAGAGTTTATCAGCGTGAAAACGGATAGTATTGTAAAGAGCTTTTTCATTTGTTTTTTGCTTTGAATGATTCGAATTCTAACCTGGCTTTGTCGTTTTCAATCAGTTCAAGAGTGGGGTGACCCACCAAAATACCCATTGTCAAACCACATCGTAAATAATAGGTTCTTCCATGTTTAAAATCAATTAATATTTCATCTTTCGTTTCAGTTCGTGCCCATAATCTGCTTAATCCTTGCCTGGCGATATGAATTGTTGTTTTAAAGTTATTTTTCACCCTGCATATTACGGAATCCTCCAAATAAAGGTCATACCCAACCAGGGATCCTGCGCCACTATAGCGGTAAATATTAAGAACAGCATAATCGACATCTGATATACTGTCTACTTTTTTTGACTTAAGGTAGGCTCCGGTATCTTTAATCCTGAGTATTTTAGCTGTTATTCTGTGGCAGTTACTGCCAAATACCGAAGGTGTTGCGTGTTGCGTAATCTTAATAGCATTGCCTCCTGCCTTTCTCGCTTCAAGTTTTGCTGTTTCTGTTACAGTCTGGTAATCACATTCTATGGTAAAACCAGAGTCACCTATCTTAACTTCTCCCAATACTTCTGAATTTGCAGGTTCAGGTTCCTCTAATCCAATCACAATAACTTCGTCACGGTAGTCTAATAAAGGATAGCTTTTCCCGATTACTGTCGATACTTTAGGCCCACAACCATTTATAATCAACAGGAGCATTAAAAATAATAAATAGAATGGTTTTTTCATATACTTGATTTTCTGGTTTGTCTGTTATTGAAGTATCTGATCATTGTTTTCCAGGTGGTGATTTCTGTATTCCTTTCCTCGTGTAAATTCTTACAGTATGATTTTAAATAAAAAGGCCGGTTTTAATTTCCTGCTTCTATATTATTTCTGTGAGAGGAACCATTGCTCTTATCATGCAATAAAACCTTATTATGTATTAAAATCCTACTGTATCCCGAATATTCGGATAGGCTTGCTCTGTAATTGCTCACAGCGGCAATATTGACTTTCTATTGTTTAACCAATTTGAAATTGCCATGTTCAATTTCTATTATCTTATACCCATCAGCTATTTCTAATTCCCATCCCTCTCCTTTAATTATTCGGTCGCCAATACTCAAAGGTTTTGTCAGAGTCACCTTTTCCCAGTTCTGACTGACTAATGCCCCATTCTCCACAGTAAGAATGCCCCAATTATCAGTAATACGCAGGTTGGGATATACTGTTCCATAGTTTTCCAAAGGCATGATATTTCTTGGGTCAAATGAAATTTGCATCTTCTCGAACTTCATCTCAAGGTGAGGCTCATCGATAAACGCTGCCTTATATTGAAGTATTCGTTTTTTTGTTTGTTCCTCCCTTTCCGTTTCTTCTTTCCATACAGCTTTATAACCATATTTTTCGCCGGCAACTGTTGCCTGCTCTTTTAAACTGGCCGGGATTTCAACCCCGAAGGCCTGAATAAAATAGGCAGTCAGGTCTGTTTTAGCAGTAATCTCCTTGTTCCAACCCTTCTGGAGATCATCAAGCAGAAACCCGTATAGAGGAATCGTTTGATAGGCAAATGAGCGGACAAATGTAGGATTGCCCATAAAACGTACCAGCCTTTGCTGGAAATTGGCTATTGTTTGTTCTCTGGATCTGCCACTCATCACCTGCCCGGTATATTCTGCAAGCCCTTCGTTTAATTCCATTAGATTTTCTGTGGTATCAGAACCGGGAAACAAGCTTTGTCTGTATTTTCGAAGGATAAGCGCATTGATAATATGTTCTTTAACCACCAATGGGGTCTTTGCTATAATTGCTCTGTAAAGCGCTTTTAATTCAAGTCGAAGGTAGATTCTGCCATCCTTTTGGTCAAGATGGTTGTTGTCGCAGTTGTTTAATATATAACCCAGAGAAGGCTGGGCCAAATGAAAGAGTTCGTGGGTTATCAGATTTAACCTGGCGTTTTTGTCTTCCGGCAATGGAAGAATAAGCATGGCCCATCTCTTCCCTTTCCATTCCATCGCTGTGTTGGCAAAACTGATTTCGTCGGGCAGAATGCCTTTATAATAATTCCCCTCATGCAAAAGATACCCTTCATTATCAGCTTCGTTGGCATAAATCTCGCGGGTAACAGGATTAATAAGCATCATAGGGCCATAGAGGTCTTTATCCCAGACTATCCCGTTTTCATGCGTTGCCACTTTTGCCTCGTTAAACCAGATTGGAATGCTGTCTCCCGAAATTTGCAATTGCTGGCTGAAAATTTCATGAATGAATAGAAAGGTAAAAAGGATAAGATAGGTTTTTTTCACGTTAGTTGGTTATTAATCAATGATTGATTTGCAATAATGCCTGAAGCTTGTGACTATACGCGACAAAGCTAATACTTTACCCTGAACTTTTTATTATTTCGGTTGCAGTTTTTAGTAAACATGGGATATTAGCCGGTTATTGACCGAACCTTTATAATCTTCAATTAAACTTGAAATATGCTTATTTTCCGAATGGTTATTTATCTCCGGTTATAATCCCTCTGTATCAGGAATCGGAGCAGAGATCTTATCCCCTGAACTCATTTCCCACTTTTCGGGCACGGGTTGGTTTATCGGGATTAATTCCTAGTGCAATCCCAATCTCAACCAAAAGATTCCATCCTGTACACAAGAATATATATGGGTTCATTTCTCCTGCAGATGGAACACGAATGGTAGTAAAAGGGGTCTCCCGGTCTGCAATGGCTATCACGTTCAAACCCACACCTTTGATTAATACCTCCTGAAATTTTTCAATCTCTTCGTCCATGGGATCAATCACGAAAACAATATCCTGCTTCTCCATTACCTCTTCTATCCCATGTACTGCATAGGTACCCTCAAGATAGTCAGATTTCTTTCTGGTAATTTCATTGGTCTTGAGCGTAAGCTCCTCAGCGACCCCATCATTATACCCGGCAAAATATATTGTGGAAGCATTGGCTGCCAATTTTACGATCTCCCCGCTGATTGGCATGGTGAGAGCCTCTTCGAGAAGCCCGGGGAGGTGTGTCAGCTCGATCCCCATATCTATTCCTCTGATGTTCCAAAGAATTGATTCATAGAACAATGCCTGCTCAACAACGCTTTTAGTGGCAGCTACAGCATTTTCCCAGCCACAGTTCAGAATGAAGGTTTTCTTGCATTCTTTTTCAAGAAGTGTGTTTTGGTTGGCTGAAAGGCCATATGGTTTTCCTTTTCCTGATGCAGCAAGGTCTTTCGCAAGCTCAATCACCTCTTTGGTCCTTCCGGAATTGGAGGCGCAAAACACGATCATCCTGGACAGATCGTACAGGGCCGACTGATTTGCCCCTTCTGTAAATACCGACAGATCAAGTCCCCATGTCAGGGCCTTACGGATGGAGTTCTTAGCTGGGAAAAGGCGACTGGAACCTTCTCCTGTTAAAAAGAGTTTGCCTGCTGTTTGCAGATCCAGCGCGATCACTCTGGTTTGCCTGGGGTTGAATTCTCTTACCACGTCGGGTGTTTGCATCATTTCCTGTACCAGAGCATACCCCGCGTATTGAACATCTGTCAGATTCATTGAATTGTTTTTTGAACAGTTTTTATAACACTTATGAATATTTACCTCGTCTTTTTAATACAGCCACTGTCTGCTTAAAAGCTTCTGTTTCTTTTCTAACCTGAATGATAAAGTTATTTTCATCTATCGTTCCCAGGGCAGCATCCATCTCAGCCTGGTTTCTGAAGGTGGTTTTGCGGAATGGGTTATTGTAATCCTTATTTCTTGAAATATAAACCTGATCCCTGACGAACTCCTGAAGAGTTATGGATTTATCGAGTAGCATATTCCACTGCGAGGGAGTTACTGATCCGTCTTTTGAAATTTCATTCAGAATTGCATAAGCGTGCCTTTGCTTATCGAGTTGATAAGTATCCCACAGATTATCATAGCGCTTGTGTATATCGCTCCATGTGTTGAGCGTACCATTAATTATACCGGTTCTTAACGAATCGACATCTGTTTTTTTGGTGATTTGCCCCCCAAGATTAACCCACTCTTTTTGCCTTTCCCCGTTCAGTTCTTCAGCCATGTCGTGAAAAGTTTTCTCTGGATGCGAATGCATATAGTCAACAAGAGTCTGCATGGCATAGTGGCAAAGCATATCGTTATAAGCGTTGTATGCGTCTGCAGGTTTCAGTATCAGAATTTTTCTCCCGGAGTTTTCCATGTTTTCTCCGAATACTTCCATCTTGTCGATCTCTTCTTTGGGCCCAGCCAGTAGTTTCTTTCCCATCGAAACCCATTCAGAGTCATTAGTCTTCTTGTTACCATCAGGATGTATCCTGTAGGCAGCTTTTGCTGTCCAGATTTCCAGAAGCCGGCGGGCATGAATAATCTCTTCAATGGTGTCGGGTGCAAGGTAGTTGAATTCAATATTTTGTGCCTTTCGAGCCCTTTTGTCACGGCTGATAAATTTCCAGGAATTGCGTGCCAGTGCATACATGTTGTACATCCACCAATAGGCGGGCATAATCTCAAGCCGATCCTTGTTCACATTATTATTTACAAGAGAGAAGGGTAACAAGATATCAAGCTCGGAAGGGTAGTCTGATTTTGATAAAAGGGTAAATGAAGCAAAACGACTCGAGTGTTTAAGACTGGTGCAAAGTCCGGGCCAGAATCCTCTGCCGGCTTGTATTTCATTGTCGTTGGCCCTGCTGTTGTGATTTGATCCTATGGTTGCACCTGCTGCAATATTGCTTTGCCCCATCAGTACAGAAGCCACGAGGAATGAGTTGTTATGATGTTGTTCATGTGCCGGGAAGATAAGGTTGTTGAGCACTTCACAACATGAAATGGTTGAGTTGTCGCCCAGAAAGGAGTGAATCAGACGTGCTCCATATTTGAGGCTCGAATTATCCCCGAGTACAAACTTTACAGCCTTGCAGCCATAGAATATATGGCAACCATATCCGATAATCCCGTTTACCAGTTCAACACCTTCTCCAATCTGTGTAGGTTCTTCCTCCGAAGAGTTGATCGTGAGATTTTTTAGTTTGTTGGCCCCCTTGATGTAACAATAATCCCCTGTCTTAACATCTTTCAGGATAAGCGAGTTTTTGATCACACAATGTTTCCCGATTGTGCCATAATAGCCACGCCTGTTATCAAATGCATGCTGGGTAATTGATTTAAGCCTGTTCTGAAGCGGTTTGTCATCAATGTATTTTGCCCAGAGGTATGCATCGGCCGAAATTATACCATCGAATGGGAGTACTTTCCTGCAGCCAGCCTCGTTCATCACCTCGAGCCAGGTACGTACCTCTTCGGGTTCTCCTTCTTTCAATATACCGTTACCAAACTTCGCATGGTCGGTGTTGTGCATTTCACGTATATTAAACAGGATGCATCTGTCGTCGATAATGTAGTGGGCCAGGTAGTTTACATTGTGTATGGCTACATCGTCACCAATATCGCAGGCAATTACCCTGCTGTTGGTTATACCGGTCGGAACCCGCAGGTCATGGTGCTGAAGGGTGACGCTTCTAAGCCTCCCAATTCTGACGAGCCCGAAAAACTGCGAATTCTTGATCTGGTTGGGCTCAAATTCATTGGTAACCAATAACTCATCCCAGCTATCAGCAGTGTTGTCATTTTTTACGAGTTGGGCTATTTCATCTGAGTTCAGTTGCCGCCATCCACCTTTGGGTTTTCTGACCTGTTCGTTTCTAAGGTAGTTTTCATCTTTTCCCTTTGGGAGATATTCAGACGGTATAAAATTTTTACCAATATTCTCCCGGGGGATGATTGTTACTTTGTCCATGGTTCTTAATGAAATGTGTAGTGGCTTCTCCGGTTAACGGGTTGTAGTTTGTTTATCATGTCAGCTACCTGCATATTATCATAGATTGCTGTCATTTGCATGACCCTTTGTATTGTATGACAAAGCCGGCAGATAGGTTCCCGCCTGAAAACAGGGCCATTGAACTTTAAATTGCATCGGTTGGGAAATATGTCGGCCGGTTGCCATCAGTTTAGCTGGTAATAATAATTGTTTAATCAAAAGTAAGTGTTTTTTGGAAAAATTGCCTGAGATGATGAAAATATCCGGCAGACACCCCAGCAATCCCGTTGCCTTTGTTATAGATAGTCGATCTGTGTCATGATTGATTTTTTGTGATTTCATGGATGAGCCGATACCGGTTGTTGATTTCCGGTAATTAAAATGTTGTACTCTGGCAGGATTGGAACCCAACTGAGTCTCGGTCACCTGTATACCAGGTAATCAAAGTTAGGTACAATGAGTTGACAAATCATTTTGGTTTGACAAACCATGTTGAGTTACTACGTGTTGTTTGAAGGGTTACCGGCAGGTTGCAGGTTTACCTGTGTTTACTTTGAGTGGGCAGGAAGAATGCTGGTCCCGGCTCTCTTTTGAATGTGAATTCCTGCCCGCGAATGGGCTGTTGTATCATTTTCACATCATAATTATCCCTTCAATTACTGAAAGACATTTCCATTCGGTTTATACCCTGACCTATACCCAGGTTATATTATCTCCGAAGCTTTTTCATAGTGATTTCGTTTTCCCTTCGTTTTAAAACAAAACCAGAACGAAAGTAGTTCGAACCCACTTCGAAGCGAGAACGAACCTACACTATCTATGGTGCATGTATATCAATGATTTAACATTTTGTGTTTTGTGGTAGAATATTGTGGATTTTTTGATGATTTTTTACCCGGAATAGCGTTCAGATTCTGATTGAAGAGGCCATGCCTTCCATATACTTCAAAAATAGTTCCCGTGTTGGCGGCCAATGACCTTATCTGATTGATATGGTGCTTATTCAATGAAGAATTGATCACATGTCGTTGAAGTTCGAAGCCCCGAACTGATGTATTACTCCTGATTAGAGTTATCTGCCTGGTTAAGTGCCGGAGCTGTAAATTCTGATAACCGTATTAGTAAACCTGATCGTTCTGGTCAATAACGACCGGATTACCTGCTGGTCGTATTATAGCTGTCAGGAAACGTGCTGTTTACGCTGAATAGATGTGGATGATTAAGCAGCAATAAAGTGCCGGATAGTTGGCTTGCCGGCCTGTAATAGGTTGACGATAAATAGCAGTTCATGCTTTTCAGGAAGATCGGGTGTGCCGGCTTAGTACCCGGAAAACTTAACGACCGAATTCGAAATCAGATATCAGTTTATTGATTCATGTTGAGTTTCATCATAAAAGGGAATTCCTGGTTATCAGGATTCATCAGGATTGCCTCCTGCATTTTCAACATGTAACCCTTTCGGTCGCCTTGCAGCATTAAACCGAGGGCATCAGTCATCAGTCGGTTCCCTTCGATGTAATGTTGCATAAGGGCAGGGTCGGGGATGTTGTAGAAAACCCTGTTGGTTGCTTCGCGGTTGTTGTTTATAAAAGAGAGGTTGGCCGGGAGATTGGCAGCGTCGAATGATCTGAGGCTGCAATATTCAGTGTAGGGCATGTCGTCGGTAAGAATATGATGCTGTTCACCGAATTTATCAATTTCCGTTGCGTCGAGCACCAGGGTAGCTGCAAGAGCGTACGGGTTATTGTAGAACCAGATGTCGGGTTGCATGGCTTCCATCCTTTTGGCCCATTGCCTGAAGTCTATTTTACTGTCATCAGTAAAACCGAGTAATACTGCGTGATAATGCCCGAGCCATATAGTGCATTTGGGAAATACCGAACGAAATGTCTGGATGATTCCCTTAAAATCGGCCGGGAGAAGTTTGTGCAATGGCAGGTACTGCGAGACCATACCTCCTGTGTTCAGATGGCTTCGGCATAACTCAAAATATTCCCGTGTGTATAGGCTTGCTGAACCCAGAATAGGGTGAGTAGGGTCGGTGGTTATGAGGTCGAAAGTCTTTGAGGAAGACTGAAGGTAATGACGGCCATCACCACTATGGACTGTCAACCGTTGATCCTGTTCAATGCCGTGGTTAAGGTCACTGTAATAGTGGGCTGCCCCCTTGAGCCCGGCCACCAGTTCTACACAGTCGATGTGTTTTACTTCAGGGTGCGATGCCACTGCCGAGGTAGTTACACCAATACCAAATCCAACCACCAGCACATCGTTGCATTTCAGCCCTGCAAAGAAGGGGAGATGCCCTACCATTTTGACTACCTTGATAGCATCGTAAGTTGAACCAATAACCGCGCTGTTGTTAACATAAGTTGAGAGGACACGGCTTCCGTTTTTGTTCTCCCGGCCAACGACAAAGGTTCCTTCTGTTGATTCATTATAGTCGAGAATTTCTTTTGGAAATTTACTAAACGAAGGGGGAAGTATTTTTACCTGAGGTATAAGTATCGTGATAAACAGGATTATCAGTGCCAATACTCCTGTGGTTATCCCGGCCGGTTTTTTTTGAAGGTTCATGCTTTGCAGGATGATAAAGGAAGTGATCAGTACGCTGACAGCGAAAATTAAAACGGCGCGGCCGGCCCCGGCCAGGGGGATCAGAACGAAAGCCGCCAGTAAGGGCCCTGCAACACTTCCTGCCGTGTTGAAGAGCAAAACACGCCCGGTGCTATTCTTTATCGCGGTATAATTATTCGCGTGGGCTGTACAGGCTAACGGAAAGAGGAATCCTGAAGCCATGGTTACAGGGAAAATTACCAGCAGGGCCGACAGAAACGGTATCAGCAGGATGCGCACTGAATGGGTTTCGTGCAGGCTTTCAAACGGGAACATTACGAGTGCCGGAAGGTTTGCGAGAATAACCAGCCCGACCAATATTGCAACTGCCATGAGCCAGGTAATTCTCAGCAGCATATTTGCGGGGTTGGTAATCTTGTTCCCGCGTCTGGCATAGAGCCAGCTTCCTGCAAACAGGCCCAGGATAACCATTGAAGCGATAAGGGAAAAGGTATATCCCGAGTTGGTCATATAGATTCGGAATATTCGAAACCATACAACCTGAAGGCCAATGACAATGAATCCGCTGGCAAAGGCAGCCAGCAGGGCGATGAATTGGAGGTTAATGCTCGGGCTGCCCGTTTTTGAGCGTTTATCTTTTTTCGGTTTGGGTTTTCTCTCTTCAATCGGATTCGGTTCGGCTTGTACCTTATGCACCAGTGGTTTGTGAAAAAGAAAGAGAACGCTGAGTATGGCGTTGATGGCAACTGCCACCAGTACGGTGGCCGTTTGTCCTATATACCCCACGAGCCAGAAACCGGTGATCAGGCCTCCAAAAGTGCTCCCGATGGTTTCGAAAGCATAGATGTTCCCCATTCCACGTTGTAGTCGCTCGCTATTGTTTATATAACAACCGGCAATCAATGGAAGTGCACCTCCCATGAAGAAAGCAGGGATAAATAACAACAGCGCGGCTATTGTAAATACAGTAATCCTGGAAAATTCATCGGATAATCCTGCAGCAGGGAGAGAGGTGAACAAAAGGGGTAACAGATGATTGATAAACCATATGCTCAGAAATCCTAAAATGGTTATGCTTCCAAATAAGACAGACAGAAGGCGTCGTGGATTAGACCGTTTTTCGGTATGGGTTCCCCAATACCATGCTCCTACACCAAAACCACCCATAAAAGCAACCAATACGAGTGTTGAAGCAGAGACAGTAGCCCCAACTACCACCGACAGCATTCTGAACCAACTGACTTCAAAGATCAGGGATCCAAGGCCTGCCATAAACATGGTCAGGGGTAGCAGTATTAATTTTCTGTCGCTTTTGGGCATGGCCTTATGGTATTTGACGTTGAGAAGTGAGAACCAATAGTTGGGGATTACAGAATGAGGGAGGTAATTAATCGCGTACCAGCCTCTTGTTTTGACCCTGGGCAAAAATATGGAAAAATGTTGGTTCAGTCCGGTGAGGAGGCTTAAGGAATAGAGAGCCTTCAGGCGTGTATACAATAAAACCCGGGCCATTGACCCGGGTCTCAGAACAACATGTTGATGGACTCTTTATAAATAAAGGATTATTTTTCCGGTGACAGGTATTTATACACGATTCCGGCAAGAAGTGCCCCAATAACTGGTGCAACCCAGAAAAGCCACAACTGACTGAGAGCCCAGTCGCCTACAAACAGAGCCTGACTGGTACTTCTGGCCGGGTTAACCGAAGTATTGGTAACGGGAATACTGATAAGGTGTATTAATGTAAGGGTAAGTCCAATAGCCAGGCCTGCAAAGCCCTGCGGGGCTTTAGGATGTGTGGCTCCCAGTATTACGATGAGGAAGATAAATGTCATGACAACTTCACTTACTAATGCAGATAACATGCCATATCCACCGGGAGAGTGCTCGCCATATCCATTTGCTGCAAAGTTTCCCAGTTCAAATCCCGTTTTACCCGAGGCAATCAGGTAGAGGATTCCTGCTCCTGCAATACCGCCAAGCAACTGAGCAATGATATAGGGTAACAGATCTTTCGCTGCAAACCGACCTCCCATCCATAACCCGATAGAAACAGCAGGATTGAGATGACAACCTGAAATATGGCCAATCGCATAAGCCATTGTTACCACCGTTAATCCGAAGGCAATCGCTACGCCTACAAAACCAATCCCTAATTCGGGGAATCCGGCAGCCAGAACAGCACTTCCACAACCACCAAGAACCAGCCAAAGAGTTCCGATGAATTCAGCAATAAGTTTTTTCATGATTTAGATTTAGTTTATGATTTGTTAGATGGTTAACCGGTGAAAAGACAAATTGTTTTGAACCTTTTAACCGGTACGTCTTATGGTACGCACAGACATCTGAGTCCAAAGTTAATATTTCTGTATAATAAACAGAATTTAATTATAAAATAACAGGTTGAGTTGAGATTTCTGCCCGATAGATTTATTCTATGTATAACCGAATATCTGCTTCCGGTTTATTTCTTCAGCTCTCTCTCATAGAGTTCAATCCACGCTTGTGGGGTCATACGGGCAGCAAGGGCACCAACCAACTGGAAAGGAATTCTATCCGGTTTTTTAAACCGGATACAACTCTTCGAAATATCCGGTTTGCCTGGAAAATATTTAGGATATTCTGCCATGAACCATTCCCTGAGTTCGGGTAAGATATACATACCCATATGATATAAAGAGATGAAATTTTTTTGCGAAGCAATACTGATAAAGGGCAGGGGTAATCCGGGGTCGCAATGGTATCCTGGTGCGTAGAGCGAATGAGGGACAACCCACCCGATCATTCCGTAACTTATACATTCTGAGAATCCGTCAGGAAGGTTTTGGTTGATGACCTCACGCAGCAGTTTCATAGATTCCTGACGTTCAGCAGGAACCTGTTTAATATAATCATCAGGTGTTCGGATACCGGGGTTCATAGCTATCAAAATTGAAATAAACGGTATAATAAAAGCGAAGATAAACCGAATCTGCTCATCTTGCAGGTTCTTTCTGCTTTTCCCCGTTTGAGATTTTGAAACCAGACCAATATCAGAATTAGAAAGATCGTTTATCAGGTATACTACAATTTAACAATAGAGCTCGTACTTTTTTGTCCATTTTCCAGTATTACCTCCAGGAAGTAAAACCCGGCAGGAATCTCGTTTAGTTGTAACGTGCAGCTAATGTTATTGATATGATGATTTTCCCGTATGATTTTGCCTGTTGGATCTGTAAGACGGAGCTCCTTAATTTTGTTACCGGTTGTTCTGATATTTACCAGGGTACTGGCAGGATTGGGCCAAATATCAATACTTGTAGCTTTTGTTTTCGGGATACCCAATATTAAAACACATTCAGTGTTGGTTGGAGGTGAAAGTTGTTGCCCTCCGGGTATCTGGTGAATTGTCTTTATTGTATAGCAGTATTCACCTGGGGTTGATAGTGAATCGGTATAGGAAGTTATTGAAGCGGGTGTTGTGGTAAGTGAATCACCATTCCTGAAAACCTGATATGCTATACTATCTTCGGTTAGTATTGACGCTTCTTGTTTGTCTTTTGCAGGAACCAGGCAGTTGAGCTGTAACAGGATGGTTTTTCCTGTATAGGTTGAGTCGGTATCATATCCCGGTAAAGATAACCGGCTGGTCGCTGTATCACCTGACCACGAATTATTTAATGTCAGAACCGGGAAAGCCTGATCCTGTTGCAGGCTTATAGGTTCGATAAAAATCCCTACTGAAGCTGCCCATCCGTATGATTTAATCAGGATGTCGCCCAGAGGGATATCTGTTTCTACACAATCGTTGCATGTCGTTCTGTAAGGGCCATACACCCTGATGGGATTTCTTGTTGGCCATTCAATCAGGTGAACACGGTAAAACCACGATCCATTGATACCATTAGATGAATGACTAAAACTGAGTGAATGAATTGCCAATTCAGAAAAGTTTCCGAATTGGAACACTTTTCCATACAATTTACCGGTCGGTTGAGAAATCGTAGGAAGAGGGTTGTTTGGAATCCATATAGAACCATAACTTTTCTTTATCCAGTTTTGAATACCGCACACAACCGGGTTCCATGTTAATTGAGCGATATGGTCACTGACTAGAGAGGCCGTCAATGATGATGGCGGATTCATAACAGGGAGAAGTTGAATGCTGTCGATATACCAGGATGACGGGTAGATTGTCCAATCAGATTGCACACTGAATCTTAACCGGGTTGTTTTGGAAAAACAATGATCAAGGTTTACATGGATTTTTGTCCAGTCAATTTCATGATAATCAAACTCCGACCATAAATCTGACCATCCCGCCCCATCCCTTGCTTCCAGCAGAAGCATGTTATTACCTGGATAAGTTTGAGGGTTATTCATCTTCATCCAAAAAGTTAACTCAAACGATGCGCATTCGAAAGGTGTGGTATTTAGCCAGGGACTGGTAATTGAAGAGGAATACTGCGTTTCAGGATTTCCGGGTTCAAAGGCAATGCAGGGAGCCTCATAGCCCTCCACACCATTCAGGTGCCAGGTGTTGTTTCCGGTTGAGACCTCCCATCCGTTGATTTCAGTCTCCTTTTGCGACCATGTTTCTGTCCAGGTTAGGTCTTTACCAAAGAAAACGTTGAGACATACAGGGCCGGCTTCCATGGATGAGGCTATAGAACCTGGAGGGAATCCGAGTGGTTCAAGATTATAGATAGCCTTCACCGTGTAACACCATGCATTGGGTTGCGGAACAATGTCGATAAATGAAGTTTCCGATGGAAGAACTTCACCAATGACTATACCTCCCCTTAAAATGTTGTAACGGGTAACCTGAGGGACAACATCATCTGGATGCTCCCAGTAAATGAAAGCTGTATCATTTGAAAAGGTTCCGGCCACATTTTGAGGAGGTGGCAGATACTGTGAGGTGATTGAGTCGCAGGTATAAATATTGTTGCATTGATCACTTACCATACCGATGCAAAGATTAAATTCTTCACCATAGCTGATTAAATCTGGTTGAATTGTATAAACAGTATCAGTCAGATAAGCAATCTGAATCCAGTTGTAAAATACATTGTAGCCGACTGTTTGCGGAATGACAGGTTTTGCTTCAACCTTAATATTATCCAGCTTCCAACACATAAAATAGTCGGTTGTGTCACCATACATCCTGAAACGAACACGGAACATGGAATATCTGAATTCCGAGATATCAATTTCATCGTGTTCCCAGTCGATACTTCCGAGGAAGTTACGGTTTCTGTGGTGAAGTGTTTGCCAGCCGTTTCCATTATCAATATCCACATCGAAAAAGCCATCTCCCGATATGGCGAAATTCTGTATACCCCAGTCATAGGAAAGAGTCATTGTCTCAGCCCCGGTTCCCCATAACCAGTGGGTAGTGATGTCCTGATCGTAGATACCGGTAACCGGGTAATCTTCCATAAAAGCTGAAGGGGAGGGTTTTCCGTAATTGGAATTGATGGTCCAGTTTGCGCCTGTTACACTCCATCCCTGGGTGGTAAAGTCTTCCGAGGAGAAATCATCATAAAACAGAATAGTGTCGTTACTGTATGGATTCCAGACAGCTTGAAGGGTTTGAGGGTCGCAGTGAAATCCTGTGATCGGGTAGCACCTTGCACTTATGTTCACATTGAATGCGTTGGAGGACGCGACTACCACAACAGTATCCATGTAATGTACATAGCCGGGCTGGCTTACCCACAGCCGGTAGGTTCCGGGGGCTACATCAGGAAAGCTAATAAAGCCCGTAGAAGTTGTATTTCCATATAACGAATCTCCGACCGGTGTCAGTGGGCAAAGGAAGATATTCGATGGACTGGCAGAGGCAGGTATTGTGGTCACCTGGATGGTTATAGCGGCAGCTGATGTCTTTTTTACCGGGATAAGAATGTTGCACAGAAGGGCTGTAAGAATTGTTATGAAAGGGATGTTGGTGATTTTTGATGACTTCAGGCAGGCCGGCCGGCAGATAGTATCCTTCATGCTGTTTTATATTTTGGATGACTATTACCAGACTCTGCAAATCCCGATAGGTTGCCTTGCTATCTGCAATTTAGTCTTTCAGCCGGTTGGCCAGATACCAATATGCTTTTGCGGTATGATGCAGCCAGGTAATATCCGATTTTTCAGGAAATTGACGAAAGTATTCGGCGTCGGCATATAACACTATTGTCTGACCAGTACGGACATAGTTCATGGTGCCGGCCATTGGAGGAGGAACGAATCCCGGCAGGAATCTGGCGATCTGCTCTGAAACCCTCTTTCCAAGTATCTTTTCATTGTTTGCCACCTGTTCTTTTGAAGGTTTTGTCAGTTTTTTGAAGATTTTTCTTGCAAAAATTCTTTTCACCCGGTTCTGTTTACTAACCATTCCATTTACCATGGGAAGCGGATTAGTTTCATTGAAGTCGCCTGGAGTTTGAGTTGTTGAAGGAAGTTCCGGTACCCAGTCGGCTGAATTTACAACATTAAAGGCCCATCCGCCTTCTGTTATATGTTCAAAGTCGTAGGCATAAAACAGATTGCCTGGTTTAGGGGCTGCACTGCAATAGGTTTTGATATTGAGACTGGAAGGCAGTCTGTTGGATTTTTGCAGGTAATGAAGATGCGAGGTCAGCAGGTATGACAGTGCCCCACCCTGGCTATGTCCTGAGATGACTAAATTGTGGTAACCACATGCAAGAAGTGAATCAAGATGAGGAAGAATGTCGCGTGCCAGAAAAGCCATGCCGACCAACCAGCCGGTATGCACAGATGCTCTGGGGTGTTCCGCGAGCTTGTAATCGAAAACGAAATCATTTCCGAGCCTTATGCTCCCTGTTGCAGCAGTCATGGCTGTATAGCTGTTCTCAGCCCAGCTTGTTTTGGTAGCTACAGTACCCCTGATCGTGATCGTGATAATGGAATCTGAGTTTACCCAGAGAAACCATTTGTTATCGAGGCCAATTTCCTTTGAGCGATAGATTAGTTTTTCATCTGAAGCAAGCGGGAAATTTCTTGTGCTCGCTATGGAATCAGAATGGCGGGCAAAATGAGCAAGCATGCTCAGGTATTCATGTTTCTCAAATCCGGGTTTCAGATCTCGTGCTATAATAGCCTGAGCAAGGAACAGTAAGAATATTCCAAGGGGAGTAATTGTTTTATTCATCACAGCATTAATAAGAAATTAATGAAAACATACGGTTATGGGAAAATGGAAGAACCCCGACAGAGTCTGTGTAACTGTCAGGTTAGGAATAAGTTTTCAGAACAACTCATCGTATTTGGTCCATAATTGATCCCCCAGCCGCCATGCTTCGTTGACAACCTTATTACCCCATTCGTTGGTGTAATTATTGAGCAGGTCAACAGCCTTATCCCGCTTACCAGCTTCCATCAGTTTGAGTGCATCTGCCTCGATGTTCTGTTGGTTGGAAAATAGTTGCTTTTGCCATGGATTCCATACGGCAGAAACATCTTTTCTCATATCACCCCAGCGTTGAGCAGTCAGTGTTCCCAGCCGGTTAAATGCCCACCAGGCACTTTTTTGCGAGAAACCGGTTTTTCGTCCATCCGTTTTATAGGTTTCAGGGAGGTCTTTCACCGAAGCATAGATAGGAATGTAGATGGAGGTAGCCACGTTATCCATAGCCATCCAGGTAACACCTCCCACTTCATCGGGCAGCCAGCTACGGCATTGAATAATAGTGGCGTACATCGTATACCATCTCGCGATGGTACGTTCACCCCGCCATCCCCAGCCACCATTAATACGGAGCATTTTGTTCATATCGTATGGCATATGAGGATTGGCCAGCGGCGATATCACCATCTTGCCATCTTTACCTGGTACAAGCAGGTCTTTTACCATATCGAAGTCTGTCCCTTCATAGTAATCTTTGAAAATTGAAACCAGCTTCGAAAGTGTGATCAGTGAATCGGGTTTTACACTGAATGGGTAATTTTCTGCATTGGGATCAAGTTTGAGGGAAGGAGCCACCAGATCGAAGACCCTCCATTCACGCCGACGGGAGGCTAAAGAGGTGCGGCTTTCAGGAGCATAGGCATAACACCAGCGGAAGGCTTCCCCTTCCTTCCACCATCCATGTTCTTTCGCAACGCTGAAGATATTGGTTGAGGCCATGAAATGGTCTTTATCGTCGAGATTAATCTCTTTTATGGTTGATGCATTTGCATTTACCGAAATATGGCCATCAGGTACACGCTGTGCAACCCACACAGCCCCCACTTTTCCTTTGCCCGGGCCAACGATCTCCAACGCCCACACTTCGTTTTTGTCGGCAATGGTGACGCATTCCCCAGCATCGTTCCATCCATATTTCTCAAGCAATTCCCCGGCAAGACTGATGGCATCACGGGCTGTGGTGCATCGTTCAAGCATGAGGATGTACAGCCTCTGGCAATCGATCAACCCTTTGTCGCTGATGAGTTCTTCACGTCCGCCAAAGGTTGATTCACCTAAGGCCAACTGATGTTCATTCATACAGGCATAAGCTGAATTGATGTAGCCATAGGTATGTGTCACCTGCGGGATACTTCCAACTTTAACATCTTTGTATTGAGGCATTGGTACAGTATCGAAAGCAACTCTTTTATACAGCGTGAACATTGTGCCGGGTTTGTGATCGGTAGCCGGCTGAATCAGCACATTTGATCTAGTACGGTGACTATCATCGGTGTGAGATGTGATAACCGATCCATCGACAGTAGCTGATTTACCGCACGTAATGGAGGTACAACCATCTGGCATCCCAGCTTCCCAGTCTGAGCGATCAATCTGGGCATTTAGTCCTGTAACACACATTATCAGTGCGCTCAGGGCAATAAAAAACAATCTGTTCATATGATATTTTATTTTAAAATCCGTTTAAAGGAATGGTAACAGTTGGAATCAATACCAGCCATCCCAGAATGACCATCAGGAGGATAAACTTCCAGGCCCATTTAAACCACTTTCCAAAAGGGATACGAGCTACCTCCAATACGCCAATCAACACTCCCGAAGTCGGAGTTATCAGGTTGGTGAATCCATCCCCAATATGGAAAGCCGTGACAGTAGCCTGCTTCGACAGGTTCACCATTTCCGAAATATCGCGTAAAATGGGCATGATCAGGGCAGCTTTGGCAGTCCCTGAAGTGATTACTGCATTAATGGCCGATGTGAATACATACATAAGAGACAGCGTGGCTATTTTGCCGGTGCCTTCAATGGTGTTGGCGATACTGTGTAAAATGGTATCAATAATATGGCCATTCTCAAGGACGACGATAATGCCTCCTGCAAGACCTACCACGAGGGCTGCTGATAAAATGTCGCGGGCTCCAGCAATAAATGATTTTGTCAACTCATTGGCCCCTTTCCCGATAGCGATTCCGGCCACCAAAGCCATTGCAAAAAAGAGTGCTGCCAGTTCCATCAGTCCCCATGCGAACCCCATCACTCCGATTACCAGAAACAGGATGGTATACATCAGGATATTCAATACGAAGAATTCCATCGAACTCCTCAACGACCTGAATCCTGTATAGGCAAATAAGAGCGTGGCGACCGGAAGTACCGGCATGGAAGAAGAGATGCTTCCCATTGCCATGGTGGTCATGGGCCATCTGATGGCAACAACAACCAGAATAGCGAGTGTACCGATATAGGCAATCCAGGCTCCATGGCCTGATGGTGTACGGAGATTGAGATCAGCCTTTGTATGATGTTCCCTCCAGTATGCATCCTCCTCATATACAAGACTTGATTTTGGGTTTTTCTTCACCCGGCTGGCATACCACAAAACATAACTGATGCCAACAATGTTGATGATCATCCATATGACAAAGCGGTATTCTATCCCCGAAAACATCCTGATACCGGCAATTTCCTGAGCAATCCCCAACGTGAAAGGATTCATCAGACAACCTGCAAATCCAATGCCCGCTCCTATAAACGACATCGAAACACCTACAATGCTGTCATAACCCATTGAGATAGCCAGTGGAACAAAGATGATGGTAAAGGCAATGGTCTCTTCACTCATGCCGAATACTGCTCCAAAAAAACTGAACATCAGCATCACAACTGTGATAATGATGTTATTGACTCCAAGATACCGGATCAGACGATAACGTTCTAACTGGTTGCTTTTTTTTAGAAAGGAATAAACACCGACATCAATGGCACGGCTTTCGTTGAGTATCCAGAAAGCACCTCCGAGAATGAGAATGAATACAATAATCTTTGGCGAACGGGCAAACCCCTGATAAAATGCCGAGAATATCTCCCAGGTTTGTGGTTGACTGTCTATGTAATGAAATGACTGGGTATCGATTACCTCCCTTTGTCCTGAAGCAGTTTGAATTATTTCACGGTCAAATGCGCCTCCTGGGATAACCCAGGTAAACATGGCGGCAACCATGATGATAATGAATACGATAACATAGGTGTGCGGAATCTGATGCTTTTTAGCCATAACGTATGGTAGAATTTTTCAGGATAATAAGGCAAACCTAAGCATTTTTTCAGGAAATCGAGCAGACACAGTGATCAGCAGGTTAATGGAGTGCTTCTTTTCGTTGATCTTCTCCTCTTTTCGAATTCATATTCATCACTTTTTCAATCTCATCTGTTGTTACAGGAATTTGACCGGAAAGAACAACGGCACCATCGATGGTCACCAGTACATCATCTTCAATACGAATGCCAATACCCCTGTACTCTGCCGGAAGTGTGGTATCATCTACCGGAATATAAATACCGGGTTCAATGGTGATGATCATTCCAGCCATAAGTGTACTTTCATGTATGACATCGTGCACATCTATGCCAACAGGGTGAGAAATACCGTGTGGAAGATACCTGCTGTCAAAACCTGCTGAATCAAGAGTGCTTTGAACAACACGCTGCAACTGCGCCATAGAAGTTCCGGGTTTAACCGTTTCAATTGCTTTTTTGTGGGCAGTCAGTACCAGATTATAGAGCTTCCTCTGGATATCCGAAAATCTGCCATTTACAGGAAAGGTCCGGGTTATATCTGCCGAATAGCCGTTGTACCAGGCTCCCACATCCATTACAACCAGGTCGCCGTCCTTCATTTGCCTGCCATTTTCCTCGTGATGGAGAATAAGCCCGTTGGGTCCTGAACCAACAATAGAAGGGAAGGCTGTTGTGATGGCCCCCCTACTTTTAACAGCGTTTTCAAAAGCAGCCTGCAATTCGTATTCATACCTGCCCGGAGTGCACCGTTGCATAGCATTAATGATACCTGTTCCTGTAAGATTGATAGCTTCACAGATTAACTCAGTTTCAAAGGGTGATTTAATCTCCCTGAGAGGTGTAGTAATCCGTCCCACAGGTTCGATGGATAGATTTTCATTTTTCTCTCTCTTTGCCCTGATCATCGCGAGGTGGAGAAACTGCCCTTTGTTGTTGAGCCAATCATGAATAAATTCTGGTTCAGGTAACCGGGTATATAGCACCCGGAAATTTTTTTCGAGCCGGCTATACATTTTTTGGAACTGAGAAGCAGGAAGAATCGTATCGAAGGGTTCATCCCCGTGCAACTCCCCGTCCGAGAACAGTATGGATGAAACAACCGGCCGACTTTCCCATTTCCCTTTTGGAAACAGCATGAAGGCAACGTTGGGTTTATCTGTACCGGTTAACCATAACAAGTCTGAATTGCTTTGATAGCGGGATTTAGCTTCACCCACAGGAGATGGAGCTTTCAGTACAATCCACGAACTGTCGTTCAGTAAACGGAGTGCCTGATCATGCCTCTCCTTTATTTCCTTAGCCGGAAATGAAATGGTCTGTGCTGACACAGTGCCGGCACAGACCATTCCAATCAGGGTAATAACTGAGTAAATAAACTTCATCTCATTTATTTCAATGTCCGTTTGGTTGTCATCTTCTGATTGATCGGGATTACCATTGATTGCTGACCGGATAAGGCAAGATTTATCTGGTTCTCAGTTACCAGCTCTTCATCAACCAACATACCTGTTTTAGCATCAATATACAGGTTGCCAGCCATTTTACCGGTACCTTCCATGAAGAAATCCATCCCCTGCATTGAAGTTTTGCCTTCATTGGCAATGTCGGCGGTCAGTTTAATTAACAGGCATTTGATGCCATTGTGTTTGGTTATCTCGGATACAATATAATTCGTTTTGGTATTGATGATCAAATGACCACCCATGAAATCAGAACTGTCAGAACGATCAGCACTCCATGTATCGCCTACATTTACCTTGTTTTTCTCAAACGGTACCACTGGCAGTGAAGGCTTCAGATCAATACCCATCGACACTCCACCTTTCTTCTTCGCTGAATCGGGACGGGCATCCGCCCTGCTGATTGTTTTTCCAAGCTTATCCACTTCGTAGCGTACAATATCAGCCATTTCAGCCCCGGGTTTAAAGGTAGAATCCATCATCGCTGAGTTAAGAACCAGGGAGTCGGTGATTACTTTGCCAAGCATAATATAGCTGTCGCCTTTTTTATCTTCTATTACGTAATTCTGGATTCCGTATGCTTTCATATTGATGGTCATCTCCTGACCTCCCATCGACTGTACCATGGTTCCATCAAGGGTAGTGGTGTAATTATACTCCTGCCCTTTTTTAAGTTTCAGGGTCTGAGCCGAAGCAATACAGGTACTGAAAGCCAATGCTGCGAGAATAAGGATGTTTTTCATTTTTTTTACAATTATTATGAGCGTGTAAAAGTAATTAATTTATTTATTGAGAGTATAGTGTTGATCTTCATTGGCTATCTGCCAGGCAGTCAAAAACCCGAGATGTGCTGTTCTGGCTGCTTTCAATGCATCTGATTTGTCCGGGTTATCGGAAACCTTATGGTAATCTTTGTGTAATCCGCTGATGAAGAACAGGAAAGGTACTCCCCTGGCTGAAAAGCTGGCATGATCGCTTCCCCCTGTTAATTCATTTTTATCAAGGATAAGGTTAAGGCCGGTTTTTTCATTTTTCGATCTGACTATCTCTGTCAATTCAGGACAAGCCGCTGATCCTTCCAGAAAGAGGCTGTCGCCGTTACGGCTTATCATGTCGAGATTAATCATTGCCACTGTCTTTTCTATCGGCACAACCGGATTCCTGACATAAGCCTGCGACCCTAACAATCCTCGTTCTTCTCCGGCAAACAATATGAACATTACCGATCGTTTCGGCGCAACCTTCTGTTGGGCAAACAACCCTGCAATGGCCAAAACTCCCGAAGTTCCTGATGCATTATCATCAGCGCCGTTAAAAATAAAATCACTCCCGTCTCCTTTGTCCCTGCCTGCCCCTACATGATCGTAGTGAGCACCGATAACCAGCAGTTCGTCTTTAAGAACCGGATCAGATCCTTCCAGAATTGCTGCTACATTATCAGCTGACAGGTATTCTGTCTTTACACTGGTATTGATGCTCATCGAGCTTTCCGTTATGGGCACAGATACTGGTGAAGCACCATCATCTAGCTTTGCCTGAATCGATTTCAGCCCTTCCACGCTTCCCCATATGGCTTCGATGACCTGTTCGCCTGCATGAACAGCTGGAATATGTTTTTTTTCAGGATCGGCAATATTAACCGGCATCAGGTCATCCGGCATAATTTTCGAAAGCGAGGGCCAGGGATAGCCACGTGGTTTGAGGATCAGTCTTCTGGCAGGCCCATTAACCATTACAAAGCCCGCGGCTCCATGCAAGATGGCGTTCTGCACTTTACTTTCTTCAGAGTTCAGCCTTTCGGCAGGGATGATCCCTTTTCCTTTTGGTCCATCACTTAAAACCACCACGATCCTGCCTTTCACATCCAGGCCCCTGTAATCATCATAACCCCAGGCCGTGTCGGTGATACCATACCCCGCGAATACAATCGCGGATTCAACGGTTGTGTCTGCAGAAAAAAGAAAGGGTATAAACCCCGACTTCAATGGAATGTCGGTTGTTTTCCCTGAGATGGTTAATGTCATACTGTTCCCGCTTCCGAGATGCTGGCGTTGTAACCCGATGGTATGACGGTAAGAATTGCCGGCAGGCTTTATCCCCAGTTCTTTAAAACGGGCTATGATGTATTCAGCGGCAGTATCAAGCCCCGGACTTGGTGTATTACGCCCAAGAAGCTGATCGGATGCAAGGTAGTCGAGATGATTTCTGATTTCGGTTGCTGTCGTCTCTACTGACGGACAATTCTGAGCCTTGATATTGTACCCGAACACGCACAATACGGCTAAGATGAGTAAATGCTTATACATAGACTGTAAAGATTAGCTTTTTTTCGTTACAAAGGTAACGACGATTTAAGGCGAAACAAACTACTGGTTAATATAATATTGTCAGAGCGTTTTTTTATCCCCTTCAACCTCTACGTTCAGTGAATCGGTCAGCAGTGGGGCTGGAGGAGGTGTCCGTTTTTGAAAGATATCTTTCAGTTTATTGAATTCACGTCTGTACGAGAAGCCGACACCCTGCGTATATGGCGAATTGTTGAAGATCTGATCCAGGTTGTTGGATCTGTTGAACGCTTTGAATTTAAACCTGCCGTCTTCGGTAAGCTTAACCTCCACATTCACATCCCCCACGATGTTGCTTGTGCGGTTTGATCCTTCCTGACCTGTCACACCAAGGTTACCATCTATTGTTACCCGGTTGTCGAAGAGTTGCGTTCGCATTATCACTTCAAATTCCTGTGCTGAAATGTTATCCCCCGGCCGGTAATTGATCCCTATATCCACATCACGGCTGACCTGCGACAGCAGATTGCTCACCTGATTGGATAACAGTTCAAAACCACTGATTCCAATCGTATTGGAAATGGAATTGTTACCCGTCTTGAAACTAAAGTTGTTGAGCACAAGCAGCGATAGTATCTGCTGTGTCATGATTACCTCGTTGGTGGTATCAAGCTTGGCATAAATTACCTGTTTGTAGGTTTCATCAAGCTTTGGGAACTCCAGCCCGAATGAAATGTCGGGATTCAGCAGTTTGTTTTTCAGCCTGATTATGCTGTTGACCGGTATCCTTGCCTTGGTGATCGTTGAATCGAGTTCAAGGTCAAGGCCGGTTAATGTGGTTCTGTTGTGGTGAACTGCCGTGAGGTTGATGACCGCGTTGTAGGGGCTGCCATTGAACCTGATATTACTCCCCTGCCTGATCTCGAATCCTCTGCTGAAAAGGTTCTTGTATTTGAAAAGGAAGTTTCCGCTGGTTATCTGGTATTCGCCGTTTAGCCCAAGGTCACCCTTGGAATTGACCGTGAGGTTTACGTCTCCCTGCCCACGGCATTCAATGTTGCCTGACTGATAGGGCAGGGCAATCTCGAGCCTTGCTTCGGGAGTTAGTGTCAGGTCAAAGTTCAGGTTGAACCCGTTAACATTTAGTTTGTATAGTGGCTTCTCTTCTATTGAGTCGTGAGGCTGGTTTAAAAAGATAATAAAGTCATTGTCGGCTATGGAGGTTGACATCGACAAAGGGAGAAAAATCTCTGTCCCTTTCAGCAGCTTAGTGCTGGCATTGAGCGATATGTTATCAAGTGGCCCGCTTATCCTGATTGGCCCTGAGGCAATGGCTGTACCATAAAAGAACCTGTTCTGGTAAGCATCTGTATTCATCAGGATAAACTGTTCGGGTTTTACGGTAACGTCGAGTTCGAAATCTTCAAGATAGTTATGCCTGATGACCCCTGTACAGATGGCTTTATGACCCAGAGAGTCGTTTAAAACCAGGTCGTCGAAGATGATTTTATCGTGTTCAATGTCGATTTCATCGGCCAGGCTGTATCGGGTGTTGAGGTAGTTGACCAGGAATTCTGTCCGCATCAGTTTCAATTTCCCATGGATATCAGGTTTAATATGGGTACCTACCAGTTCCAGCCTTGCAGTTGCATAACCTGAAATCTGCGACAGATTCCCAACAAGCAGCGGGTTGAGGGCATTCAGGTCAAAGTTTTCGATACCAATGTTGAGGTCGAAGTTTTGTTTTATCGAGGAAGGGTGGTAAAATCCTTTGATGCTGAGCGGATGATATGAATAGTTCTCGCCATTGATAAGCGATGTGGCATCGATATGCAACGATTGTAACTGGTCATTCCATTCAGAGTTTAGGCTTAGTGTCCCCATACCAAACCCGTTGAACCCAAAACTGTCGACAGTGGCATTGGCAATGACACGTGGTTGTTCGAAAACATTGAATGCAACCGCTTCGCCATTGATCAGGCCGTCGAGATTTAATCCATTTCGTGCCAGCAGGGGATCGAAATTGGATAGGTCAAAACTGATAAAATTTGCCCTGAGCTGAGCCACAGTATCGTCGGCAAGCGTCCCCTGCAGGGTGAGCCACTGCTTCCCGTTTGAAAGCCCTACCTGGTTAAAGTGCCATCCGGTGCTGTCTATTATCATGCTGTTGTTGGGCGGGAACATCCAGATTTGCCTGCCAATGTTGATTTTCGAGTGGGTCACGCTGATGTCTACTGCCCTTTGCCTTCCGAAGCTTGCATAACCCGACAGGTCACCCCGGTTGAGATCCCTTATATCGATGTCATCCCATTTAAGATCGAACAAGATACTGTCGTTGGCCACGTTGGCCAAGAATGCCAGGCTGTCGAAAGCTATCAGGGTGGAATCGGATTCATATGATTCATCGAAAATGAGTCGTTTGCAGCCAGTTTCAATTACAAGCCGTTTGTTTTGTGTCTGGCTTTTCAAAAACCAGTGCTCTAACCGTTTTCCCCCGATCCCGATAGCGGGGGCATTGGCCTGAAGATTGAATTCTACTGCTTCTGCATCGTAATATCCTGTTATTCTGGTGCCGTGGGCAATTTTCAGGGTGGGGAAGAAGAGTGCTGTTACCGCGTCAGGATTCAGAATATGCAACTGGTATGAAAACTGTTGGCCACTCAGGTCTTTTTCGATAAGCTCGTCCCTCATCTTGAACGATGCCAGGTAGTTGCGGATAAACAGCGTGGTTGATCCCCCGATCTCCGAAAATTTAATTCTCCCTTTGATCAGGCCGTCGGCAATATCAGAACTGAGGCTGATCATCCTTTCTCCATCAGGTAGAGAATCGGTTCTGATATCGATAGAATTCATGTTATAAGTGGCGTGCGAATTGGTAACCACGAGGTTGTCGATGTTGATGCGCCCGGTAGTGTTATCAAGTCCTGACCCACTGAAATCGGTCGACAGTATGGCCGAAATCACCATTGTCGAATCGGTCTTTGCAAGCCCAAGTTTTGCCGGGTTGAACTGAGATATGGCAGTAGTAAAATTAAAGGTTGGCAGCTTCCGGCTCAGATCGGCGATTCCATTAAAGCTCAGTTTCAGATTGGGGTCGTGGATGCCCAGTATCCCGTTGAAACGTTTCTGGTCGAACAAACCACTGATGTTGATTTCATTGTATTCGTAGCCGTTGACCCGCCATTGCCTGATTGTTCCATCGATGTCGAGATACAGGTTTTCAAGCGATACCCCGTGTCCCTTCAGTGATGCAGCCATTGTTACCGGCCCTATCATGGCTTCACCTGCCAGAATGCCTGCATCGAATCTGTCGAGTTTCAGGTTCCCTTCATACTCTAGTTCGTATAACCTGCTTTGCCGTAATACAAGGTCTGTTTGTACTGTCCCGAGGGCGGTATGGAAAGTGGCATCGGCTACAAAATCGTTGAAGAAGCCGGTGAAATTTCCTTTGATCCCAAGGAACCCCAACCGGCGTAATTCCCTTGGCAAGGTTACCTGGTCACCAACTTCCCCGTATTTCGACCCAAGTTTAAACCGTTCAATATCGGCGGTATTGGTGTTGAAATCCTTCACTTTTAACCTTATGAAAGTCTCTTCCACGTTTGGAAGCCCCACCAGTTGTATGGCCCCGTCAAAGCGCGATTCGTCGCCAAAGGTGAAGGTAAACTGGTCGGATTTCATGTTGTTCACCCTCCCGTTGACGACTCCGCCAAACTGAACATCGTTGTCCATCCCCACCAGCGAGGTGCTGAAGGGAGCCAGCTCAGCAAGGTTAAGCGCCGACCATCTGATAAAAGCTTCCATGCTGATGCTGTCGATGAAGGTCTCGTAATCTTTCCAGTCGTTGTATTTGAATACGAAGTCGCAATCAAGGTCGCTTTTGGGCGTAAGCAACCTGGTGTCGAATGCCTGCAGGGTGGTAGGGCTTAGCCTGAAGTGACCTGTCAGGTCATCAAGAATCAGCCCGCTGCGCTCTTTACCCGTGAGCCTGCTCAATACAAAATCGAACGAGTCGGCTATCATGGTAATGGCTTCGGCCTGCATATCGATGTCGTTCACGTCGATGTAGTGATAATCCATCCCCTGCATATCACGGGGCTTGTTCTGGTTCAGATAGGTGAAATGAACAGAAGAAAGGCCGAGGTGCTCGCATTGTAGTTTCCAGTACGATGATTCTGAGGTCGTATCAGTATTCTTTTTCCCGTTGCTGAACAGTCTTGCCAACGTGCTGTAATTAAAGCTTTTATCTCCGGCATACTTCACTATGTTTACTCTGGCACTGTCGAGTAATACCGTCGCCAGCCGAACCCGGTGGCGTGAGGGTTGCAGGCGAGAAGGGACTACCGTGAGCTTTTTAAAAGCAATAAAAGCATCGCCGGTTTTGTCAGGTACTATCACGTCGGCCATTTGAATCTCAAAACGATATCCAACCCGCAACGAACCTATCGTGACCTGTTGGCCAATCTGCCCGCTGAGCCAGTCAGCTGCCTCGTGGCCCAGCCAGGTTTGCACGGAAGGGCTCCGCAGGAAAGCAAAGATCGCGGTGTGGATGGCCAGCAGGATCACTGCCGTGTAGAGTAATATTTTTGAATACGATCTGATAGGCAAAAGAGAATTAAAGTTCCTGATTCATACGTTGCGATCGTCCTCAGGTTTCTTTTCCTGAGCCTGACCTGTTGCTCCTGTACCTGCTTCTTCCGGTGTTCCGGCATCAGTAGTAATCTGAACATTGATCCCGGTTCTGAGGCTGCGGAAAATCAACCATGCGAACAAAAGCGAAATCACCTTTACAGCAACGATCATGCCGAAAAATAGTTTTTCAGCATGGTAATATAGCGAAAATGCCGGAATATCTTTCAAAAGTGCCAACAGCATGATTACCACGATCCACCGGTAGAGCAACATCGAACGCCCCGCTGCCAGAACCGCCAGTATCATGTAAATTAAAGGGTAAATAAACAACACCACGGCTATGGGGATGAGAAACCGTCCGGGCAGTTCCTGAATCCCGAGCATCGTGATTACAGGCAGGGCGTTTAATGCCTCGGCAACTGCCAGAAGGCACAACAGGATAATAAGTATCAGGCGGCGCCACCTCTCTTTCTTTAAGGCCGTCACACCCGGGATCTGCTCTACCCACCCGGCCAGCCGGTTAAGGGTTACCATATCTGCCGTCCCCCTGAATCCAAATTCACGGGCAAGTGTCTCGAATACCTGCTGGTGAGACAGGCCTTTGCGGAAGTGTTCGTGGGCAGAACGCCGAACCGATCGTCGCGAAATCTGTTTCACATTCATTCAATTAGTTAATACCGGAATGGGAGCCGGCTTGCCGGCACGATTCTCACTCCTGAATGCAAAGGTCTTATTTTTTATTTAGTTTTGCAGTCGAAATTTTTCCCCGCCCCTGTAAATAAATATGGCTGAAAAAATCCCCTTTATTCTTGGTATTGAATCTTCCTGCGATGATACCTCTGCCGCGGTTCTTCATGGCGACCGGTTACTGTCGAATATCATTGCCAGTCAGGCTGTCCACGAGAAGTTCGGGGGTGTCGTCCCTGAACTTGCCTCCAGGGCTCACCAGCAAAACATCATTCCTGTAGTCAATCAGGCCATCGTTGAAGCCGGGATTACGAAAGACCAGCTCGGTGCCGTCTGTTTTACCCGTGGCCCCGGTCTACTGGGTTCACTGCTCGTTGGAATCTCTTTTGCCAAATCTTTGGCCATTGGATTGGATATACCGATCATCGAGGCCGACCATATGCAATCGCATATACTGGCTCACTTTATCCAGCCTAAGGGTGAGGTAAAACCCGTTCCCCGGTTTCCTTTCCTTTGCCTCACGGTCTCGGGCGGACATACCCAGATTGTACTGGTGCGTGATCACTTCGACATGACAGTGCTGGGGAAGACCATCGACGACGCTGCCGGTGAAGCATTCGACAAGGTGGCCAAGATCATGGGGCTTGGTTACCCCGGGGGGCCTGTTGTCGACCGGCTCGCCAGAGAGGGAAACACGATGGCCTTTAAGTTTGCCCGGCCACGGATCGACGGGCTCGATTACAGCTTTAGCGGGCTGAAAACATCTTTCCTCTATTTTGTCCGTGACCAGCTTAAAGTGAATCCGCAGTTCATGGAAGAGCACAAGACCGACCTATGTGCCTCGATGCAGCGCACTATCGTTGAAACCCTGCTGGTTAAACTGGTTAAAGCCGCGAAGGAGACGGGGATACGTGAAGTGGCTGTGGCCGGAGGTGTATCGGCCAATTCGGCTCTGAGAACAGCACTGCTTGAGACTGCAAAGAAATACCGCTGGAACATGTACATCCCCGAATTTGCCTTCACCACCGATAATGCCGCCATGATAGCCATCTCGGGTTATTTCAAATATCTCAAGGGTGAATTTGCAAGCCAGGATGCCACCCCTTATGCCCGGCAACATTTTTAGGCCTGTCATCCAGTATCTTAAATTGTTTTCCTTTCCTTTTCTTTAAACGGCTCTTTTTCCCCTCAGCTGTAGCCGGGTTATCCTTCTCTTTTACTCACCGGCTCACCCTGTGACCGGCACCCCCGTTTCTCTGGTATTCTGTTTGCCGGATCAGATGGTCAGAAAGCCTTCACTAAAATTGTGCCAAAAATTACACATAGTTATGATTCTTTCATATATATAATATTCCATAGATACTTTAAATATAGGCTTTTCATAAGAAAAACCCGACTTTGATATAACTTTGGTCTCTCTTTGCTGGGACTGAGGTATAAAATCAGTTGCAAATAGCATCGTATCAGGTGATTAAAAATGGGAGTTTTATAATGGTTTGTCGTGAAAAAATTTCGATAAGCGTATATTTTTTTTCAAAGAAGGGGTGGCAGAGTTAAAAAACTGCGTCTAAATTCTGGAAAGTTGTACAAATTGTGGAATTCAGCAAGACGAAAAGGGCTTTTGCCTGGTTCCGGGTTTGAGATTTGCGGAGGTACGGGGTGGATCGCGGGTTAAAGTTTGCCCGACTGGATTCCGGGCTGCATGGAAGTTGCCAGGGTTGCACGAAGATTACCGGCCAGTTGCTTTAAATCGCATTATTCAGGTAATGGGCGGCATGGGTATGTTGGTTGATGAAGCCGTTGTTGCCTGTTGTTTTTTAGACAGGTCAAGACGGCTTTCCCCGTGTCCGGCCACATGCCTGGATAGGTTGTGGACTGATAACAGGGGTAATTTTGCTCGTGCCAGGCATACCGCGAAAGATACTTCGGGGGCATGTTTATATCCCCGTTTTTCCCGAAATAATTCCATACTTTTGCAGCGATGTTGGTTCTCGAAATTGTTTAGCAGCAATAGAGATTAAAAGGGAATCCTGTGAAAATCAGGGACTATCCCCGTAGCTGTAAGTTCCAGTAAAGGCATGCACCCTTTAGCCACTGACTGTTAAGGTTGGGAAGGCGCATTGCCCGGAACAAGTCAGAAGACCTGCCATATCAGACTTTTTCCGGTGCTTTCGGGTGAAAAGCCGCGGGACAGGCCTCTGTTGCACGTATCGTGTTGTAAGCTAACGCCTTTCTCCTTTCTCCCGTTTCCAGCCGAATGAGTCTTTTGATCCAGAACGAAATGGAACAAATAAATACATAAACGGTATGGAACTATTTATTACTAAGCGGGATGGAAAGAGAGAGCCCTTTTCTGTCGACAAAATAAGGAACGCGATCGCGAAAGCTTTTTTATCGGTTGGCAGCTTTGCCACGCAGGATGTAATTACCAATATCCTGAGCAGGGTAAGCATTGTAAACGAAGCCACGGTAGAAGACATTCAAAACCAGGTGGAGGTAGCCCTGATGGCCGAGCAGTATTATGCTGTAGCCAAGTCGTATATGCTCTACCGCCAGAAACATCTTGAGGACCGCGAGGTTCGCGACAAACTCAGGTTTCTGATGGATTACTGCGATGCTTCGAATGCCGCTACCGGAAGCAGGTTCGATGCAAATGCCAACGTCGAAAACAAGAACATGGCTACCCTGACGGGCGAAATTCCCAAGTCGGGTTTTATCCGCCTCAACCGCCGTCTGCTTACCGACCGGATTAAGGATATGTATGGAAAAGAGGTTGCCGACTGCTACATCAGCCTGCTCAATAATCACTACATCTACAAGAACGACGAAACCAGCCTGGCGAACTATTGCGCCAGTATCACCATGTACCCGTGGCTGATCGGCGGAACCAACTCAATCGGCGGAAACTCCAAAGCCCCCACCAACCTTAAATCTTTCTGCGGCGGATTTGTAAACATGGTTTTCATGGTATCAAGCATGCTGAGCGGAGCCTGTGCCACCCCGGAGTTCCTGATGTATATGAATTACTTCATCGGCCTGGAATATGGCGGGGATTATTTCAGGAAGGCTGATAAGGTGGTCGATCTGTCGAAAAAACAACGCACAATTGATAAAATGATTACCGACTGCTTCGAGCAGATAGTCTATTCAATTAACCAACCCACGGGGGCACGCAACTTCCAGGCGGTGTTCTGGAATATCTCCTATTACGACAGACCCTATTTCGAGAGCCTTTTCAGCGATTTTGTTTTTCCCGATGGCAGCAGGCCCGACTGGGATTCGTTCAACTGGCTTCAGAAGCGTTTCATGCGGTGGTTTAATCACGAACGGACCCGCAGCATCCTCACGTTTCCCGTGGAGACCATGGCCCTGCTGACCGAAAACGGTGAACCGAAAGATAAAGAGTATGGCGACTTCACGGCTGAGATGTACAGCGAAGGACATTCGTTTTTCACCTACATGAGCGACAATGCCGATTCGCTCAGCAGTTGTTGCCGCCTGCGCAACGAGATAACGGATGTCGGTTTCAGCTATACCCTTGGCGCCGGAGGCGTTTCAACCGGTTCGAAAAGTGTGCTCACCATCAACCTGAACCGTTGTATCCAGCATGCCGTGCGCAATAGTATCCCCTATCAGTTCTACCTTGAGGAGATTACCGATCTGGTGCATAAAGTACAATTAGCCTATAACGAAAACCTGAAATTCATGCAGGGGAAAGGGATGCTCCCCCTGTTCGACGCGGGCTATATCAACATGGGGCGTCAGTACCTCACCATCGGGGTAAACGGCCTGGTGGAAGCGGCAGAGTTCCTCGGCATCGAGATCACCGATAACCCGCGATACGCGGAATTTGTACAGGAGGTGCTTGGTATCATCGAGTCGTACAACAAGAGATACCGCTCCAGCGATGTGATGTTCAACTGCGAAATGATCCCTGCTGAAAACGTGGGGGTTAAGCATGCCAAATGGGACAGGCGCGACGGCTACAAGGTGAACAGGGATTGCTACAACAGCTATTTTTACATCGTGGAGGATGAATCGCTCAATATCGTCGACAAATTCCGCCTTCACGGAAGGAAATACATCGAGCATCTGACCGGTGGCTCAGCCCTCCACATGAACCTCGACGAGCATTTAACCAAGGGGCAGTACATGCAGTTGCTCCGGGTGGCTACCCGCGAAGGGTGTAATTATTTTACCTTCAACATCCCCAATACAGTCTGTAACGACTGTGGCCATATCGACAAACGCAATTTGCGGGAGTGCCCGGTATGTAAAAGCAGTAATCTTGATTACCTGACCCGCATCATCGGGTATCTGAAACGGGTCAGCAATTTCTCGCAACCACGGCAGCAGGAGGCCGCCCAGCGCCATTATGCTACGGTTTGTCAATTATAACATCGTATTTCAGGAGGTACCCGGTGAAGTTACGCTGGCCATCAACCTTTCCAATTGTCCCAACCGCTGCAGGGGCTGTCACAGCCCTTACCTGCAGCAGGATATTGGCGCGATACTCGATTTGGAAGTGCTCGCCGGGTTGCTTCAAAAGTATGGCGATGCCATTACCTGTGTATGTTTCATGGGTGGTGATGCCTCGCCATGTGAAGTCGAACACTTCGCCCTTTTCGTGCGAAACGCTTCCGAAGGGCGTATAAAAACCGGGTGGTACTCGGGTAAAGAGGCCTTCCCGGATTGTTGTTCGCTTCGCAATTTCGATTACCTGAAACTGGGCCCCTACCTTGAGCAATCGGGAGGGTTAGGTTGCGCTACCACGAACCAGCGGTTTTACCATATCGTGGATGGAGAGAGGATTGATATGACGGGGAGCTTTTTGAAAAAGGAGAGGTGAGAGGTGAGTAGTGAGAGGAGGTGCTGATGGCGGATAAGCCGGTCTTTAGAAAAAATGACCAACCAGCCAACGGGCTGTAACCCTTTACCGGATTACAATAAGCTGTTTCATGAGGGGTTTTTGCGGGTTTTTTTCCCTCGGAGATTGGAGAGACAGGTAAAAAAATTATATTTGTGATTTAACTGTACTTATACAATTTGTAAAGAGTATGTTGAATGAGATACTGCAAAACAGATACAGCAGGTGAACAGCAAAGAATTCTGAATCTTTCGGGGTATGGATACAGCAATAGCACTAATGTTCATACACCTGTAAGCGAGAAGAGTATACGCGAAATGCTGGGTTATAAAATATTTTGTAGTAATTATAACAAAATGTCGATTGAGGAGATAAGCTGCCCTAAAGGTGCGGTTTTGCGGTTGATTTTGGGGGATAGTATTGTATTTGGGGAGTAGATAAACGAAAACTGGACAATGTTATAATCCGATTTAACAAATGGATAGAGCTTTATTAATTAAGAATTTATTCGGATTACTATTGGAGGACAGAAGGCAAGCTTGTATTGATTTTGCAGAGGAGAATTATCCTTTCGTTGAAAGCATATCTCAGAAAAGACAGTATTCAAAATATCAAATGTGTAAGGTTTTTTTAAGAGACGGATTTATTGACAGATATTCTGGTGATAAATTACTGTTTCCTGGTCTGATTAGACTATTAACTTTAGAATTTCCAGATATTTTCAAGTATCATAAAAACTGGAAAATGTCAGACACTCACATGATTTACTGGGATTTATATCCTACAATTGACCATTTGATTCCTATTGCGAGAGGTGGAAACGATAATGATATCAACTGGGTAACAACTTCAATGCTTCACAATTCTGCTAAATCACTTTGGACAATAGAAGAACTAGGATGGAATATACATGAGAAAGGACAACTTAACAATTGGGACGGATTAGTTCATTATTTCATAGATTTTGTAAATAAAAATCCAGAATACATGCAAGACAAATATGTATACAGTTGGAATTTAGGACTTATTAGAGCAATAGCTGAATTAGAAAATGAGTAATACCAAAAACAACTATATTTTAATTGGGGTTTCTGTGCGAACAGCAAAATTCATAGCCCGATACAGTCCTATAGGTGTTAAACAGGGAAGCAACACGCAATCTATATTTATACATAATTCTGAGTTTTAGCAAGAATTCATATGAAACGCATAAGTATATTACTTTTATTTCTTGTTTTTTTGACTTTCGAATTGTATAGTCAACAATATATAATACATATAGTCGACTCAATATGTCAAAGTAATTCAACAATTAGTAGAACTGATTCAACAATTATTTTGAAATCAGATAATTTATCACTTTATAAAAGAATTGACTGCTATGATTCTGTATTATATACCGATAGAAAACTGAAAAGACATATTAGTAAAGAGTTAACACGCGACAGCTTACTAATATTACTCTTTAACAAAAGGTACTTAACCCCAGATATACTTAGAAAAGCATATTTAAGTAAAAGGATAAAAATAACTGAAGAAGGGGATACTGTTAATCTTACTAAAACTGGCGATACAACTGAATATTACTTTTATTCTATTTCAGTAAATGAATTTGAGAAGCGAAAAGATAGAAAGCACATTAGTATTGAAATAGGTGTAACCAGACCAATGAAAGATCATTGTGATGAAAATGGGTATCCAATTTTTCAAACTCCTTTTTCATCCTTTGTTTTAGTTATAGAATCGACTATTAATGCTAATAAAGAACAATTAGTGGAATTTATTAATAAATCATCTTTCAGGTATTTATACTTTGAAAGTGATTATATTGCAATTTAAATAACTAATCAGATTGATTTTAACAAGTTATTTCCAAATTTCTGGGGGAAGTAAAACACTTTTTAATAATTAAAAAAGATACATACTTGATAGTGGAAATGTATTAAATCAGTTAAATGGGAAAAGGAGTAGAAATAAACGATAGCTAATAGGCAGGTTTTGGATTGGTCTGCACGCCACTGGTAAAAGTCCCGCGATGAATTTCATATTTATTAACTATTAAGAACAAACAGATCGTATAAATATAAATGAATATAAAATCACTAGTATATAGCCTGATCCTCCTCCTCTTTTTGTCTTGTTCTGATGAAAATTCATCTGATCGGGTCTCTTTTTATTTTTGGAAATCAAATGTAAATTTTAATGATTCTTTTAAGGATGTACTTGGAAAGCTGAAGTCCAGAAAAATATATCTTCATTATTTCGATGTCGATAGAATTGAAGCCGATCGGTTGAATGGTGATGGTATCTATCCTGTTTACGTTGTTAAAAGTGTTGCTGAAGAGTATAATGATTATGAAATTATACCAGTTGTATATATTGCTAATAAGATTTTTAAGTCTGAAAATATAGATATCTCTGATTTATCTGATAAAATTACTCAACTAATCAATCAGATAAGTGTGAACTATTTTGGTAAAAAACCAAAAACTGTACAAATCGATTGCGATTGGACACAATCAACGCAAGCTTTGTATTTTAACTTATTGCAGCACTTAAAAACTCAATTTTGCATAAATGTAACAATTCGTTTGCATCAAATTAAATATCAGGAATCAACTGGAGTACCACCTGTTGATTATGGTACACTGATGCTCTATAATGTTGGAAAACTAAATAATGATAGACAAAATTCAATATTGGATAATGATATTGTAAAACAGTATATTAACAGAGAAACAACTTACCCTTTACATTTGGATATCGCTCTCCCGATATTCTCGCAAACTGTTGTTAAAAACAACAGAGGTGAAGTAAAACTCATCAACCGTTCTATACGTAATGAGTTAAGGAATGATACCCATTTTAAACAAATCAGTGAAAATTGTTTTGAGGTGGTAATCGATACTCTTTTTAAAGGTTTTTATTTAAGTAAGGGTTACAATCTTAAAATGGATGAAATAAGTGAAAGAGAAATAATAAGAGCATATTCTACTGTAAAACATAGTAAATTGAAAATGGGGGATTGTATTTTTTATCATCTCGATGAACAAATACTCTCGAGCATTGATCTTGAAAAAATTGTAAAAGAACTATGAAGAAAATAATCTCGCTACTTTTTGTAATAATATCATTGTCAAATAATTTGTTGGCTTGTGGTTATTACGATCCATGGGATGGAATGTTGTTTTATAATTTGTTCGATCAGACAAATATTTCAGCCGAAGAATATTATCCATTTTTGAGAGCTGATTACACTTTTTTTTATGAGTCAACTGAAATATCCAATGAGAAGAAAAGCTACCCTAAAGGAAATATCAGGCTTTGGCATGAATTATTAACCACATGGAGTATCACAGATATTGAACAGGCAGTATACAATTTTCCAACATTTAATTGGAGTAAGAAGAATTCTTTAATTGAAAATAGTGTACAAACATACCTTGCTTTTGCTCAAAAATGTACAGAAACTTTCAGCTATAGAAAAAATCTATATTCCTGGAATTACAGTGATCTTTTATCTCAGAGGAATTTTGATACCGCGTCGTTGCTTTCAGAAGCTAATTTGTTTATCAACAAAGAAGCTAACATACAATTGCAATCCCGTTATTATTATCAGCTTATCAGAATTTTGCATTATTCAAAAATGTGGAATGAGGCTATAAAGGTATTTGAAAATAGCATTGAAGGGAAAATATGTAAAAACGAAATTTATTATTATATTTTAGATCAGGTAGCTGGTTGTTATTATTCTACTGGGAATTATGAAAAGGCGGCATATATGTTTACTAAAGTCTTTAATCATAGCTATGATCGAAAAAAGTCAGCCTTTATAAGTTATAATTTTTGTGCTCAAAATGGATTTGAAGGCAGGCAATATTTTAATGGAATTGATGATGAGAAAGACTTATTGCTTATTAAGAGCTTGTATGATTTTTCTGACCGTATAAGCACTATTCATGAATTCATTAATTTAGATGCAGATGACAGTCGTGTTGAATTACTCTTTATGCGTTTGTTAAATAATACCGAGCGCGAAATATGGCCAAAGAATATTGGGGTATCTGATAAAACACTTCCAAATATTGATGAAAATCTGACTGAAGATATAGAAAAGCTGACATTAATAGCAATTGGACAAGCCAACAATTTAGCTGTTATGAACAAAGACTTTTGGATACTGGCTACTTCATATTTGTATTTTATTAACCAGAATTTGAATCAGGCAAAACAACAACTAAAAAAAGTTAAATCATTCGAAGTACAGAAGCAAATATTATCTGATATTTATCTGATATTTAGTTGGGATAGAATGGATCAAAAAAATGAAGAGACTCTTATGTCTCTATTAAAGAAGAATGAATTTAATAATCTGGCTGTATCTACGATTCTTGTATCACAACCCGATTGGATTATGATGTGTTTGGATAAAGTTGCACATCTTTACTACGCTCAGAATGAATTAGCAAAAGCATTTCTCATTCATAATAAATTAGAGGTAACAGATTATCTGACTTCTTTCCAATTATTAACTTCGATGGAGGAGCTTTATAACAAGTGTGATAAGAGTGACTTCGAGAAAACTCTGATCTCAAATATGAATGACTGTCCATATAGTTTTATTGATTATGTATATAATCAACAAGCTATTTATTATTTATACCATAATGATCCGATTTCTGCAATGGTCTGTTTTAATAAAATGAAAACGGAGATTGACAGAGTTGAAATTTCTGCGCAAATATTTAGCAATAATACAAAAGAAGGTTTCACCTTTCCTGTTGATAGTATAATGGTTGATGAGGTTTATAAAGCCAGCATTTTTTCTTTTATCAAGCCATATTTCTCTCGAAAAGAATTAGCTGAAAACCTTGTAAGATTAGTAAAAATGCGCTACGACAGGTTGCCGTGGAAAAGAAAATTGGCAAATTATTTATTAGGCAATTTTTATTTTAATATCTCAAATACAGGATACTATCGTGGGGCATTAAACGGTCGTTCGAATGTTGGTTATAATAATTATTTTAATAATGATTTTTATGAGGATGACAATCCTAAATATGATGCTGAAATTATAAATAGTCGTGTTGGATATAATTTATCAAATATCGAAATGCATCGGAATAAATATAATCGTACTTGCGATTTCGCCAGAAGTTACTTTGAGAATGTTATTCATGAATCAACAGATGTTGAATTAAATGCACGATGTTGGTTCATGCTTGCTAAGTGCGAATTAAATAGTTATTACAATAAGGCAAATCAGGATTCATATAGTAAATGCCTTTCACAATTTGGTAAGGCATTATTGGAAAGTGAGAGTTTTAAACAACTAGAAGAGAGATATGCTGACACAAAATTCCATGAAATGATAGTTAAGGAGTGTAGCTATTTTAGGTATTATACTCTTAATAATTAGAAGTCATATTTCTACAGGATGTATACTCTTTATTCAGTTGATGATTGTTAAACGACCATAAACGGATGGTGCCATATTTGCCGTAGTTTTCTACAAGATGCTTCCCCCATCGTAATTTGGCATCATATTAGTAATACAACCCGATTTCTTTCTTGAGCATTAAATTTTTATGTGAAATATTTGTCCGGATGAAAGAACCGGGTATTTTTGACAGAGCATGACCTCGGTATTGGGATTTGGTTCAACTCATGGTATAGTATAAACCTATTTAGGAGTTTTACGGGCGGTTATAGTTCGAAAAATATGCAGGTTATTGATATGTAAATTCTTATTCTACTGTAATTATTATGCAGAGAATGCTGTTATGCGTTCTATGATGTGTAAGCGTAAATAGAATATTGCGTTTTTAATTATTTAATGAGAAAAATCGATCTTGTTGACTTTTTGACTCCAATAGTAATTGTTTTGTTAGGGTTCCTGTTAATAGTTGGTTAAAATTATTAGGTGAATGATATAGATGGTGGAATCGGAAAATCTCTGGCACCGGAATAGTGTTACTTGGTTAGCATACAGGAATACAACCTGATGAAGGTCATGTGCTTTACATCAGGAAGGGAAATTCAAATGGCTGTCAAATACCCAATAATTCTGGAGTAAAGAGTACTGATAAATCAGGTAATTCCCCCTTTAGCTACTCTTAATTTTTTCAGCGTATTGTAATTAATTCATTGATCGAAATTCATTTGGAGAGTAGCCTGTGTTTTTCTTAAACATACGCGTAAAATGTTGTGGATATTTAAACCCCAGTTCATAGGCAATATCGCTGATTGATTTACCTGAATCAAATATTTTTTCCTTTGCAACATCAATCAATTTAAGTTGAATATGTTCCAGGGCTGATTTGCCCGTTTCTTTTTTCAACAAATCACCGAGATAGTTCGGTGATAAATATAGCCTTTCAGCACAATATTTTACAGTTGGAAAACCATTTTCAGCGGGTTTTTCTGATGAGAAATATTCATCCAATACTTTTTCAAATCGTGTCAGCAGATCTTTGTTTACATGACTACGTGTATTGAACTGCCGTTCGTAGAAACGTTTACCATAATTCAAAAAAAGCTCAAGGTATGATACAATAAGTGTCTTACTGTGAGAGTCGATAGGATGTTCTAATTCATATCGGATTTTTTCTATGGTGTCATCGATTACTTCACGTTCCCTGGCTGAAAGGTGCAGCGCTTCATTTACTTCATACGAGAAAAATGTGTAGTCTTTAATATTCTTGCCGAGCGAAGTGCCATGAATGAAGTCAGGATGAAAAACCACAGCATAACCTGCCGCCTGGCGTTTTTCTCCTTTGCTGTCTATACCATAAACCTGACCGGGTGAAATGAAGATCAATGTACCTTCCTCGTAATCATAATTATTGATTCCGTATATAATATCTCCACATTTGATATCCTTTAGAAAGATCGCGTAAAAGTTTATCTGGGTCTTTTTGAATTCAAATGGTTGAAGCTTTGAGAAATCAATTATCCCGACAAGCGGATGTAAGGTTTCCTGCCCCAACATATTGTTGTATTCCGTAACCGAATTTATTCTGACAATGTCACTCATATAGCACAAATAATGTTTTCTTGTACAAAGGTAAGCATCTAACAATGAAAATATAACCTATTATAAAGATTCAGTAAAAGTGGTAAGTAACACTGTAATTCAGGTATTTTTTCTTAACCATTTCTTTTGATTTTTGTAGCGTGAAATAACTACACGATTATGGTTGGAGCAAAAGGAATTCTAATTGCATATTTCTCCTGGAGCGGAAACACCAGAGAATTAGCTAAGCAGATACATCAATTGGTAGGTGGAGATATATACGAAATCAAGCCTTTAAATGAGTATCCTGGTAATTACACTTCTGTTTTGAAGCTGTCAAAGCAGGAGATTATTTCTGGGGAAAGACGTGAAATTATTAACGGACCGGCTTCTATTGATGAGTATAACTACATTTTCATCGGTTATTCCAATTGGTGGAATAACATTCCGTCACCCGTTTATACATTTTTATCAGGTTATAGTATGAAAGGACGTGTTATAATCCCATTCTGTACTCATGGAGGTGGAGGTTTTGGACACAGTATTGATGACATCAGGAAACATTGTCCTGATTCCAAAGTAATGAATGGAGTTTCTTTGAATGGCAATCATATAACATATGCTATTTCCGAACTGGAAATCTGGCTGAGAAAACTGGATTTTAGCCTGTGAAAGCCATAAAAATAAGAATCTGTTAAATTGGTATATGAAACAGTATTTTGGGTTAACGCATTGATATCATGGATAGCTACTTTTGCACTGTTAACATTGTAAAGGTATAAAGCTTTGAAGTTGCTGAATGATAGTTTTTTCAGAAGGAGCAACGATCCCGAAATAAGGATTTGATTCCGGCCTTTTTATCTTGCAGACGTGTTCTTTGTTTCAGTATGGGCAGAAAAGAAAGACAATTGTAAATGGGAGACAGTCCTGATGTACTGAAAATTAGCTGGAGGTGGATTTGGTGTAGAGATTCTTGTTGATTTAGGGAATACTAATTCAAAATGCAACATTCAGGATGACGAATGTACAAATTGAGAATAGAAATTGAATGTAAGAAAGGAATATTAATACAAATTATATAATCATGAAAAGTTATCTATTGTTGGTAATAAGTGCTTTTGTAGTACTGACTCAGGCACCATTACTAATTAGAGAAAAAGAAAATAAAGTTGAAAAATTAAATGAGCAGAATATGAATAATACAAAAAATGAGGAACATTATACTTTTGAATTAAGTGATAAAGTTATCAGAGAAAAAGTAGTTTTTAAGAACCGTTATGGTATATCTTTAACAGGCGATTTATATCTCCCCAAAGAAATGGGAAATGAGAAATTACCTGCTATTGTTATAAGTGGCCCTTATGGTGCTGTTAAAGAACAAGCATCAGGACTATACGCGAATCAGATGGCGCAGAGGGGTTTTGCTGTTATTGCCTTCGATCCCTCCTTTACCGGAGAGAGTGGAGGTGAGCCTAGAAATGTTGCTTCACCGGATATTTATACAGAAGATATGAGCGCAGCAATTGATTATCTTGGAATCCAGTCATTTGTTGACAGAAATAAAGTTGGAATTATTGGTATTTGTGGATTTGGAGGTTTTGCTTTAAATGCAAGTGCAGTTGACAAGAGGGTAAAGGCTGTTGCTGTTGCAAGTATGTACGACATGTCACGGGTAACGGCAAAGGGGTATTTTGATAGTATGAAACAGGAACAGCGATCCCAATTATTGGAAGATTTAAGTCTACAGCGTTGGAATGATGCTGAGAAAGGAGAACCGGAATATAGTAATCATGGTTTGCCGGAACCAGATAAATTATCTGGTGAAGAACCTGAATTTGTGAAAGGGTATGTTAATTATTACAAAACAGAAAGAGGTTTTCATCCAAGGTCAATTAATTCTAATGGTTCATGGACAAAGACCACTCCTATCTCTTTTATGAATATGCCAATTTTGACCTATATTAAAGAGATCTCTCCAAGGCCGGTACTTATAATTGCAGGTGAAAACGCTCATTCACGTTATTTTAGTGAAGATGCATACAAGGCTGCTAACGAACCTAAGGAAATCATGATTATTCCAGGTGCAGTTCATACAGATTTGTATGATAAAACAGATATAATTCCGTTTTCAAAGCTTGAAACATTTTTTAAAGAGAATTTGAAATAGTTTAACAATGAAGTTGGGAATTTTTACAGTTTGCATGGTAATCATTTTAATATCATGTAATAATACAATGAATGAAAATAATAATACAATGAATAAAATTATAATATTTCCCAAGGGACAATCAGCAACTGAAAACTTCACAGGTACGACACATGTACAAATGCTTACAGTTGATGGAAAGAATTTTGATGCAATAAGTTATAACGTAACGTTTGCGCCAGGAAGCAGAACCTATTGGCATTCGCATCCCGGCGGACAATTGCTTTATTGTACCTCAGGTGAGGGGTGCTATCAGGAGAAGGGAGAACCAGTTCGGTATTTAAAAGTAGGTGATGTTGTAGAAATTAAGCCAGATGTAGTGCATTGGCACGGTGCAACTCCAAATTCAGAATTCATCCATTTAGGTATCAGTACCCAACTATCCAAAGGGCCTGCTGATTGGTTTGGTGAGGTAACAGATAAAGAATACGATAACGCCACTAAATAGGTCATTTTATATTTATGTAAAATAGCGTGTATTGGGTTGGTCCTGGTACACGTTATTTTGTTTTAAGATTTGGTCTTGATATATAGTCAATGGATTTTTTTCCTGTTAGTTTCTCCCGATTGTTTTCTGTTGTTAAAACCAACCAGCCGGTCAGGAGTTGTTATCAAAATAAATATTTAAATATCTATTGAACGTAATAGCTAAGTTTTTATATTTGATCTGGAAATATCAGGAGTGAAATGTCTCATTCTACTCTTGGAAGTTTTTCAGGCGTGGGTTGAATTATTGGTCTGTGATTTAACTATTTATTTGATGAATTATTTTAGCACCTTAAGGTGAGATAATCACAACATGATCAAAGTGAATGAAATTATAATTTTAAACTTCTTTGGAAGAGAACCCTGTTATCTTTTTTATTAAGAAATTATTAGACAGAACTGATGGGAAGAATAAAGACGATCATTAAGCTTACAGTTTTAGCGCTTATTCTAGCTGTTTATGGATTTTCAGTACCTGATCAGCGCCATTTAGGCGAATGGGTGGGAATACACAGAGGTGATACTGGAATAATAATATTAAACAGTGGGAACATTGCTGAATTTATATTTAATAATGAGGTGATGGGAGGAGATGGATTTGAGGTCAATGGCATTAAAGCTGTGTTGCAGTATGAAATTGACTACACTAAAGATCCAATCTGGCTTGACTTCGTAGTCTATGAGGTAGGACAAGAACAAGAGAAAGGTAGAATAAAAGGAATTGTAAGATTCCTTTCAGATACCCAGATGGAGTTGCGTGTTTCCTTCGACTCTTCAATAGACAGGTTTTTGGCATTTGACAGTGAGGATACAGACAATACTATCATTCTAAATAAAGTGATGAAATAGGTGACAATTACCTTGCATTTAACACTGTACTTTATTTATTGAAACTGGCAACTTTCTACAAGAGTCTTATTAAGGAAGTTCTGATTCAGTAAAAAAATATTACAGTGTTTTTTTTGTTTTTGAAGCACTTATTGGGTGATTGAAAAAATAAATTTGGTGATGATTAGCTAATTTATCACCTATTTTATTGAAAACATAGTTATTTATGGTTCAGAGCGCAGGATTTGATTTGTGAATTATGGAATAGTTGTTGCAGTTTTCCAGCGCAGGGTGGTATTGAATTATACTAAGTATAAGTGTAACGAAGTAATACAAACCAGACGGTAAGTTCGTCTGTAGAATAAGTAACCAATAAAAACCTGAAGCTATGAAATCAATACTCAACTTTGTGCTGGTGGTTCTTTTATGTACAGGACAACCGGTTAGCCTTTTTTCGGCTGATCTTATGGGGGAGGTTTCTGATTCGGCAAGTCGGGAGCCAGTTCTTTTCGCCAATGTAGTTGTTGAAAAAGATGGAGTACTGGTTGGCGGGGCCACAACAAATATTGACGGACAATATTTAATAAAAGATCTTCCAGGGGGAAAGGTATCGGTAAAAGTTTCATACGTGGGGTATAAATCTGTTGAAAAAGTTGTTTATCTGAGGAATGACCGGATTAATAAGCTTAAAATTGGCCTGGCAACATCATCTGTTTATTTGAGGGGTGTAATGATGTGTACGAGTGTTTCTGGGGTTTCATCGCGTGATGGATCGATGGGAAGCAAACGAAAGGCGGCAGTCCCTGCCGTGGTAATTGGTGGCGTATTATCAAGACCCAAAGATTTGCCGTATGATAACCAGGAAGGGATGGTTGCATCGGGTTTGCTGACAGCCACCGAATTGAACGACTTCAGCAAATGGAAGCTATGGAAGGATATTAGTTTGAAAGATCTATCTGCTTATAAGCACATCTGGTCGATGGTGCCAAAGGATCGTTATGTTGCACAGGTCAGGAATCAGGATGGGTTGCCAATTGCAGATGCCCCCGTTTCACTTCTTGACGATGAAGGGCAGATTATATGGAGGGCTCGTACCGACAATTCAGGGAAAGCAGAATTATGGTCAGGTTTTTTTGGTAAGAGAAAAGGGCGTGTTGAAGAAATCAGACTTGAATACAAGCAGCAACAGTTTGTATATAATCATCCTCACCCGATTAAAAAGGGGATTAATGGTTTTCAGATAGAAGCCGACTGTGACCAGTCAAACCTCATCGAGATTGGTTTCGTGATGGATGTGACTGGTTCTATGAGTGATGAACTTGATTATTTAAAAGAGGAAGTTAAGGATATTGTGACCTTTGCCGGAAACAGGTTCCCTTCAGCATCACTGCGTACTGGGGTTGTGTTTTATACTTGTATCGGGAATAGTTTTACGAGCAGGACTTCCCCGTTAACATACGATCAGGATGCCACTGTCTCTTATATCACAGCACAGTATACCAGTCAGGGTGGTGATGAGGCTGTTGAGGAGGGGCTTAGATCAGGACTCGATAGTTTGGGCTGGAGCGATAAGGCCCGTGCAAGGATTCTTTTCCTGATCCTGGATCAACCTCCTCTCGAGAGGCCTGATATTGTAGCTAAGATACAGCAATGTATCACTGATGCCGCAACAAATGGGATCAGGATTATCCCTGTTGTGGCCAGTGCAGAGGACAGAAATTGTGCTGGCAGTATGGAATACTTGATGCGTTCTATAGCGCTGGGAACCAACGGAACTTATGTTGCCCTGACTGATCACAGCCTGATAGGTGATCATCATGAAAAGCCCACCACGGATAGCTATGATGTGGAGATATTCAACGATCTGATTAAAAGGCTTATCAGTAGGTATGTCTACTTACCCCCTTGTAGTTCTACTCAGGATACTCAGGTTGCAGACACTGGTATTGCCTGGAATTCGAGGATCATAACCAGAGAGATTATTGATGCGTCCCGAACGCTTAAAGAAGATATTCCTGATGTTTTGAACAAGGATTTTCGAGAACATGGAGATTCAATGGTTGAGAAACAGGAACAGATAGTGAGTGATACAACCGAACAAAAGCAATCTTCCGAGATTATACCAAAGATTGGATTCCGTTATTATCCGAATCCAACCTCGGGCCCGGTAACTATCCGATTCGAGAAATCTATCCGTGAGATAAGGCTGGCAGATATTTCCGGGAAGCTGATAGCCCGTTATAATACAGGGGGGAAAGATATCCTTCAGATCGATCTATCGGGTTATAGTTCAGGAATCTATTATTTGGTTGGAGAAGATGATGGAGAAAGTTTTTCCGGGAAAGTTTTGCTAAACAGGTAGTTTAGGTTCCCGGCCAGTAAAATTTTTGATCAATGAGATGTATGGTTATAATAATTATGCCAGGATGTCGTCAGATGAGATTGTTTGTTTATAACGAAGGTTAACCGGCCACCATTGGAATGGTATTTCATGCATTATAGAAGAAATCCGGAAGGTTGTTGTTTCTGTGTAAAAGGCCATGAAGATATGACAACAAAAAATTGAAAAATCAGTTTAGGATTAATGGATACGTAATATAATCAATCACCTTTTTCAAATGATACCAGTAACAGATAAATCAAAACTGCTCGCAGTTTCGCTTGAGCTTCAGAATCAAAAGCTGCATTTCAAAGGCAATACCGACTTTTCAGAAACGCTTCAGATTGACTATGTACCACCGTTTGGTGATGGGTTGGGTTTTACTTCGCTTGAACTTCTGTTGTTTAGCCTTGCCTCTTGCGTGGGATCTACATTCCTGCTGCTTACCCGCAGATCGGGCCGTACAATCGATGCCCTTACAATTGAAGCGACCGGGGATCGCAGACAGGAGCATCCTACGGCATTTACCTCTATCGATCTGTATCTTAGATTCAAATCGTCCGACCTGACGCAGGAAGATTGCCTTAAAGCCCAGCATATCGCGGAGACCTCTCTATGCCCTGTTTACAGTATGGTGAAAGGTAACGTGGATGTTAATTTCCATTATGAAATTACCGGTTAAATAATCTTGTAACGACTTTTATTTTATAAACTGCCAATAGTTGAAAACCTGCCATTTGAAGATGGCTATATCATAATTTTTTATGGATCAACATTTTATTGTATTGTTAACTTATATCAAACCTCTTGAAGAGGTTGATAGATATATAGAGGGGCACAGAGATTTTCTCAGGAAATACTATAACAGCGGCCACCTGATTGTCTCAGGTCCCCAGATTCCACGTACCGGAGGTCTTATCATGATGCGTGCCCAGAGTATTAAAGAGGTTGAAAGTATCATGGCCGAAGATCCGTTTTCTATCAACCAGGTAGCCACCTGTCAGATTGTTCAGTTTAAGGCGGCTGACTTTGCAGAAGATTTTGCAAAGGTTATGGCCTGAAATGGTTCCGGCAGCAATCAACATGAGATTGTAACCTCCCGGAAATCAAACCGACAGGAAAAAAATGGAAATTGTCGGGTTCAATAAAACCCGGGTTATTCATATCAACAAAAAAGCTCCCTCAACCACAATAGATAGCGGTTGAGGGAGCTTTATTTAACAGAGAGTTTTATTCTCCTTTTTCGAGAGCTTTCTCAAACTTCTTCAGTGCCCACCGCGAGAAGTAATAGGCGGCGATGATCATTACGGGCCATGAGAAAAACCATATAATTGAGCTTATCATAGCATTATCAGTGTTTAGTAGGTGTGGTGTTCTTCATTTAATTCCTGTTCGCTGATTCTCTTATTGTTCATCGACTTCCATGCATACCAGATATAGGCAAGTACAAACGGAACCATCAGCGATACGTAACTCATAGCCGTAAGTGTATAGTGACTTGAAGAGCTGTTTTTAATCGTCAGCGAGCTTTGCATAAATGCCTGAGAGGCGGCAGAACCGGCTTCAAGGGAACAATCGAAAGCAGGGTAATAAGCTGTGTTGTTAAATCCAACATTAAGCAGCAACATCCATACTGTAAGTATGGTACCTAATCCGGCATACCATATTCCTTTACGTGAATCCTTAAACCATGTTAATCCAATACCCGCCAATACAAGTACAACACCAGCCAGAAACAACAACAGTACAAGAGGCATGGCCAGGAAGTTATTGATATATTTATATGGCTCAAGTGTTACTTCGGCAGTATCTGGATTGACAGCAAAGCCGTCTTTCAGCAGGACAGCACCAAGAAAATAGAGGAAAAATACCAGGAATGGAATGCTGTTTATTAACAACTGATGTTTAGACCGGGTAAGAATTGCATCGTTTTCGATGCTATTGATCAGGTAAAGGCTTCCCAAAACTCTGCTGAGAAAGAAAACGGAAAGTCCCAGTGCTACGTTGGTAAAGTTAAGAACGGCTTCAAGCCCGTGAGCAGGACCTTCCCAGGCAGAAATGGCATTTGAGCCACCAGTAAGGTTAAGAAGGTTCATTTTGTCAACCGAGAATGCCGAGCCGGTAAAAAAGGTGCCAACAGCAGTCCCGATCAGTACGGTTCCGAGAATACCGTTGACCAGCAGGAATATTTCATAGGTCCTTTGCCCCAGGAAATTGTTGGGTTTACTCCTGAATTCATACGATACAGCCTGAATGATGAAAGCAAACAGGATGGCCATCCACACCCAGTAGGCACCGCCGAAACTTGTGCTGTAAAAAAGAGGGAATGAGGCAAAAAAGGCTCCACCGAAGGTGACCAGTGTTGTAAAAGTGAATTCCCACTTACGACCAAGTGTATTCACAATGAGTTTACGTTCAGTTTCTGTCTTTCCAACAGTGTAGAGCAGGGTTTGACCTCCCTGAACGAACATGAGAAAAACCAGTAAAGCACCAAGCAGCGACACTATTATCCACCAGTATTGCTGTAATAATTCTAACGACATTGTTTCAAACATATTAGTGTCCTCCTTCGTTTTGTGGTCCTTTGCGGATTTGTGATAGCATAATTTTCAGTTCAGCGATGAGCAGCGTTGTGAAGGTGATGGCAAAAAGCCAGAAAGTAACCTGTACGCTTGATGTCTCAATCTTCGATATTGCTGCCATAGTCGGCATCAGATCCTGAATTACCCAGGGTTGCCTTCCGACTTCAGCAACAATCCATCCTGCCTGTGATGTGATGTAAGCCAATGGTATGGAGAAGATGGCAATAAGGTAGAGCCATCTTTTCCCTTCAACCTTGTTTTTGATGCTTATCCAGAAGAAATAGATGAAAAGGATAAGGAAAAACCCGCCCAGAAATACCATGATACGGAAAGAATAGAAAGTGAGTTTTACCGGGGGAATAAAGTCTTCCGGGGCATTAGCATACCCATAACCAAAATGTTCATAGTTTTCACGGAATATTGCCAGGCTGGCTTGCGCAAGAGAATCTTCGCCAGCTTTTTTTGCTGTCTTGTACGTTGCCAGAGAATTAATGGCGAGTCTGCCCTTCTCCATTCGTTCTGAAAAGGAAGGAATACCCTGGTCAGGATTGCCGTAAGTGAAGTCGTAAATGCCTGGAACAAAGGCATTCGGACTGGCAAATGCCATATATGACAACATGTTAGGAATTTCAATCTTAAAAATAAAGTTTTGTTTTTTTGCTGTATCAGCATCGGGAGTCATTGCACCAAATGCAACCAGAGGGGCAAATGATCTGCCGTGGTAATGGTTCTCCATAGCAGCAAATTTCACTGGCTGCACTTTTGCCATTTCACGGGCAGAGCTATCACCGGTTGTGATGGTAATGACGGCAAACAACAAACCGAAGGCAGAAGCAATGACAATACTTCTTTTAGCAAACAGGATCTCGCGTTTTTTGAGTAAATACCATGAACTAATACCAATCACTACGATAGCAGCAAGCATGTAGGATGAGGTAATAGTGTGCAGAAATTTGTTGATAGCTGTTGGGGAGAAAAGAACTGCCCAGAAGTCAGCCATTTCATTGCGGGCTGTATCAGGGTTAAAGTTCATTCCGGTTGGGTTCTGCATCCAGGCATTGGCAACGAGAATCCATAGCGCAGATAAGTTAGCACCGATAGCAGTAAGCCAGGTTGAAGCAAGGTGAAATTTCTTACTCACTTTATTCCATCCAAAGAACATAATGGCGATGAAAGTGCTTTCCATGAAAAAGGCCATAATTCCTTCAACTGCCAATGGTGCACCGAAGATATCACCCACAAACCATGAGTAATTGCTCCAGTTGGTTCCAAATTCAAATTCCAGAATAATTCCGGTGGCAACTCCAATGGCAAAATTGATACCAAAGACAGTCATCCAGAAACGGGTTATCTTTTTCCACTCGGGGTTGCCTGTACGTACATAGATCGTCTCCATAATAGCAATAATGAAGGTGATCCCTAATGTGAGCGGAACAAACAACCAGTGAAACATGGCTGTAAGGGCAAATTGAGCCCTCGACCATTCAATCAGTGATGCGTTGAATTCTATCATATATAGTGTTTTGGGATTAAGGTTGTCTTATTGTTTTCCGGTGAGGCGGTCGATTACATATTCGCTCCGCTGCTCTTCAGATGTGAAGTTGGTTTTAAGAAAATCTTTAAAAAAGAATAGCTTCAGGATGGCAAACATGATAAAAAGCTTGATGGCTATAATAATCCATAATCTTTTACCAACGGTCATGCTGCGGAATCCGTCATAATAGAGGTAAAAAGCATTCTTTAGAAATGTACGCATCCGATGATTATGATTAGTCAGTATAATTGTATGGTTTGGCCATTTTTTCTGATAAAGGTCATCATATTTTGCTCTCGCAAATTTAGGTAATCAAATGCTTGAATTAACAGAAGGCAAAATTTTTTTTTCAATTATCGTTGACAGAATCAAATTCCATTACGATATTGCTGGTTGTTTATCCTTGTTTATCAGTTGTTTTCTGAAAAATTGCGGTTGTACAGCAATTGTGCTTTTTTTCTTCTTTAGCAGGATTTAATTGCAACCGTTCTTGATTTGGGCTGATAAATTTGATTCCGAGGTCGAGACCACGAAGGATAAAAAGTAGCCCCATGAGGACTACAATAAACGGGATTATCTTGTTGATAAAGGATCTTACTGGTTGCGTGATTATGTTTCCGGCAATGGACAGCAGGAAAAGCATTGGGCCTGTTGCCAGTCCGAAAGCAGTCATGAACAGGATTCCATTTAATAAACTTCCTCCGGCAAGCGCTGCTGCCAGGGCAACATAGACAAGTCCGCAGGGAAGTAGTCCATTCAGTAGCCCGATAAAAAAAAGTGAACTCATTGAGCGACGATAAAGCAGTTTTCTGAAGGTACCCTGAATGGCAGAAGTAATCTGCAGGTTTATCCCGAATTGAACTCTTTTACCTGTGAAAGCAGGAATTACGATGGCCAATATCATCAATGCGCCTGTACCAATGCTTACCCATCGTTGGAAACCGGCTAGATGTAATCCGGCACCAAGAAGCCCAAATATGACGCCCATCAGGGCATAGGTGACCGTCCGCCCAAGGTTGTACAAGATGCTGCCGGTAACCCTGCTTGTCCAACTGTTGCCTGGAAGCGGAAGAGCAATGACGATGGGGCCGCACATGCCCAGACAATGGAAACTGCCCATAAATCCAAGTACAAGGCCCGAGATGATGAATTCAATCATTAGAGATGGTTTAAAATATAAGGATAGCCAGCGGAAATTACTCTTCAGGTTTTGTTACTTCTGATTCAAAATAGTATCCGGTAGTGCCAGCTTTCCAGGTCATTTTTATTCTGTAACGTGATTTAACGAGAAGTGGTGAGGGGATCAATTGCCGACCTGTAGAATCTACACCTAAAGGCATTACAAAGTCGGCTGCCTTGTCATCTGGAGCATAGAACCAAATTGAACCCGAAACAGGAAGTTTCTTTAACTTTTGCGGAAGTTTTATATGAAGACCCTCCGAATCAAAGCTTAGCTGGATTTGCTCACCCAGTGAAGCGTAGTTTTGTTTCAAAGAGATAACTTCCTGGTATTTTAATTCACGTGGATAGTAATCGTCGACAACGATTTCCTGACGATTGTTGATCAGCACAGCGAACAGGATGATCAGGAATAACATAAATGATCCCATGCCTATTAACAGGCGGGTTCCCCATCCTGATTTTTTCATGGCATGTTTTTGTTCATTGGACCTATAAAAGTGGATTCGAGTAATTCAACCTGATGATCGTCGTCGAAAAGTCCTATCTGAATTTTCATTTCATGAGAAACAACAATCGATGAATCCAATAATATAAAGAATACACCTTCAACCGACGCCCCATTCTTAACCATCGGCTGATTGCCGATAATTCGGAGCTCTCCTTCGGGTTGAAGAAGTTTAAATGAGAGGTCAATATCTTTACGTGTTTTGTTTACGATTTTATAATTGTACAGATTGCTAAACGAGCCATTTTCATTACGTTGGAATAGAATGCCTGGGGTCCTTAATATTGTGGTTTCTACTTCTGTACGTTTCATGATAAGTATCGAAAGGAAAATAAGTAGTCCCGCGAGGACAGAAGTATAAAAGGCCATCCGTCCTGTGAAGCGCCTTTTTGCCCCGGAGGAGATTTCCTTCTCAGAGGTATATCGGATCAAACCTCCGGCTTTGCCTATATGTGCCATTACCTCATCGCAGGCGTCAATGCAGGCAGTACAGTTGATACATTCGAGTTGAGTTCCGTTACGTATATCTATACCGGTAGGGCACACCTGTACACATTTATTGCAATTGATACAATCACCCCCCTGACTTTCACCTTCTTTTGTTTTACCTCTTGGTTCACCGCGAAGGTAATCATACATTACCATAATGGTATCGTTATCGGTGAGTGTTCCTTGAAGTCTGCCGTATGGACACAGGATTGTACAGGCTTGTTCACGGAACCATGTGTATACGAAAGTTCCTGCTGCAGTTAAGACGATCATGGCAACAAAAGTGCGGTGGTAATCAGTAAATCCGGTCTTCCAGGCTGAAAGAAGGTTGCTAGTACCGATAAAATAACTCAGAAATATATTGACAGCAATCAGGATAATGCTGGTAAATACTACGATCTTGAAAGTACGCCGAATGTACCAACCGGAAGTTTTTGGTTTTTGATTTGAAGCCTGTTGCTTTGCCGGACTTCCTTCAATCCAGGTTTCAATCCTGCGGAAAAGGATTTCTAAAAAGATAGTTTGGGGACAAGCCCATCCACACCACATCCTTCCAAAGACGACAGTGAACAGTACGATAAAAATCACAAAAGTCAACATTGCAATTCCCAGAAGATAGGTGTCCTGTGGCCAGAAAACCCTTCCAAAGAGAATGAAATGCCTGTTTATGACGTCAATTAAAATGAAAGGCTCTCCTGCAACTTTAATAAAAGGTGTTACTGTAAATAGCAGAATCAACGCCATTGCAACCCAATGGCGTCGGGTGGTGTAGCGTCCTTTTGGAAGCCTGGCATAAACCCATTTACGGTGCCCTCTATCGTCGGATGTGGCTATGCGATCGCGAAAGTTAACCGATGGCTCCGTCATAATGAGTGTGGATTATTGCTGCTCTATAGAGGTGACTTTATAACCCTTTGCTTCAATGACTGCTTTGATAGCATCCTGAGTAGCAACAGCAGGATCGTATTTTGCCTTGGCAACTCCTGCTCTCCAATCAGCAGCAGCATCCGCTACTCCAGGGGAAGATCTTAATGCTTTGATAATAGTATTTTCACACCCTGTACAGGTCATTCCTTCAACCTTAATTAAAACGTCTGAATAAGTGATTGTTGTATCAATTACCGGAGGATTTAGTACAGTTGAATCTGCTTTATTGGTAGCTTCTGATGAGGAGCTCCCTCCACATGAAGCCAGAATGATTGACCCCAAAACAATAAACAGTAGTTTTTTCATTTCAATGTTAATTTGAGATTTTAAAGGTACACGAGAATAATAACACTGCAAAGATAATTAGCAAGTATTATTTTTTCTAGTTGTATATTTTGGCTTCCTGATATTGATTCAAAATATTCTTGTCGATTTCATCTGTAACATAAACAAAGTGTCTTATATGTGTGTTGAATTACAGAAGAGAATAGGATTTGAATACAATCTTTCTACCTTTGCACTCTTAAATAGGTTATGAAGTACCGAATTTCGCCACCAGAAAAATTAGCCGTTCGTCTCCTGATAGCCACCGTGTTGTGGTTTTCAATGGGGTCGCTGGTTAATTTTCATATGAACCGTATTTTCGGTGTAGAGCTCATTTCACCTACCTTATACTGCCAGCGGCAAAAGGACAAGACCTTGAAGGTCATGAAAGATATCACCGGCGAGAGCCATGGTACATTCCTTCATCTGGATGCAATTCCTTCTACATGTTTTGATTTCTGTGATCCTTTATATTTAGGACTGATTCATCAATCTGATATAGAGGTCAACCGCCCTGTGGCATCGTGCTATCATTCGCACGGACTGAGAGCCCCACCTGTTTCCTGACATCAATCCGTCTGAACGGATACTGATGCTGCCTGATGTCTTTTCAGGCAGTAATGATGGCATATTGTATTTACAAAACCTTATTTCCAATTAATTTCTATATCATGAAAAATGTTTCTACATTTCGCATCAGCTCATTGCTGATAGGCGTGGGAATGTGGGCTATTGGCTCACTAAACGCCCAAACGATAATACCTGACTCTGCCGCAATGGGTGCTGGTTATGCCAACGATGTTTATTTCAGTCTGGATAACGGTACCGTAGCATCCCCTGCTGCCGCTACATGGGATATTGCCTTTTATACCAATACCTGGAGCGCAGGAATCATAACAAACGATGGCCGTGGTGTTACCCTCTGGGCCTATCCTGCAGCCGATACTTCAGGTTATGTAACTCTTGATACTACCGGGCTGAGTTCATGGACACCTCTTTACAATTCGATTGAAAGTTGGGAAAATGGCGCTTTTAACAGAAATTCGAAAAACCACCCTGATTATGGATGGGGAGTTTACAATGTTATTACTCATGATGTTGAGGGAGATTCAATATTCGTGATTAAGACCCGTAATGGTATTTACAAGAAGCTTTGGGTCGTCAAAAAGGTTTCTATCCAGAATACTTATTATCTGCGTTATGCAAATCTGGATGGCTCGGACGAAAAGCTTGCGGAAGTGAACTGCACACCCTATATCTCAAAGAACTTTATTGCTTATGATCTGGAATCTGACCAGGTAATAGATCGTGAACCTGCCAAAGACACATGGGATCTTTTATTCACTAAATATACCGGACTGTATGGTGGTTCCATCCCTTATATCGTTACCGGAGTACTTAATAACATTGGTTCAGTTGCAAATCGTTTCTATCCTGTGGCTCCTGACTATCTCGACTGGAGTGCAGCTCCTTTCAGTGAAAACCGTGAAGTGATTGGTTGGGACTGGAAAACTTTCGATATGGGAACCATGTCATATACTGTTGCCGATTCCCTTATTTTCTTCGACAGTACACAAAACGGTAATATTGTACGGTTGTGGTTCACTGGATTCGCTGGCTCATCCTCAGGAAAGTTTTATTTCAATCATCAACTTATTTCAGGCGCAGGTATCAGTAATGCTGAACTTTCATCATTACGTATCTGGCCTAATCCGGCTACCGGCTATGTAAATGTAGACCTTCCTGAAGCAGGTACCGTGACAATATCCGATATTTCGGGTCGTCAGGTTATACGCCAACAGGTCGAGATAGCAGGCACTACGCGTATCATGTTTGGATCATTGCCTTCAGGTATTTATCTGATGCGTTATTACAATGGTAAACAGGTTCAGGCCAATCGTATTCTGGTTTATTAACGAATGACAGGACTACTAAGAATTATCAAATGGCTTTTGCCAATACTGTTCTTCATTGGTGGGTTGTCCCGGGGTATGTCCCAGGGACAATCTACCCATGTAAAGGTGGTTGATGCTTTGGATAGGTCTCCGGTTGCTTTTGCCCATGTATGCTTTGAGGGTTTTGGGAAAACTTTTATGCATTATGTGGTGACAGATGAAAGAGGTGAGGCATCCTGCATTATTCCCGGAGGAGCTATTGTTGCAGTTTCCTTCATAGGTTACGAAACACTTTATGATTCTGTTTCCCCCGGAGAGACCCGCATCCTTAGGCTGAATCGTTCTTATACAAAAATGGAGGAGGTGGTTGTGACTGCACAATTCATGCCTCGCAAAGCTGATAAATCGATCTATAAAGTGAAGGTCATTAACAGCAAGCAGATCGAAATGAAAGCTGCCAACAATCTGAGCGATCTTTTACGCAGCGAAGTGAGTATTCGTACGAGCCAGGATGGTGTATTAGGTTCAAGTATTTCGCTTCAGGGGCTTTCAGGTGAGAATGTAAAATTTCTGATTGATGGAATCCCGGTTATTGGAAGAATGAATGGCAACATCGACCTCAGTCAGATAAATCTGAACAATGCCGATCATATAGAAATCATCGAAGGGCCAATGTCAGTGGTTTATGGCAGTAACGCTATCGCAGGAGTTGTCAATATCATTACCCGTGAAAACCAGCATGATAAACTTGTGGTTCGTGCCAATGGGTATGCCGAATCGGTAGGTGTGTTCAATGCCGATGGTGCTTTTTCGGTCAAGAGCGGTAACCACCTTTTTATGTTTAGTGGTGGGCGGAATTTTTTTGGAGGTTATGCAGACCCGGATACCTCTCGTGCAAAAACATGGAAACCTAAACGTCAGGTTTTTGCCGATGGATCATGGCTCTATTCAAAGAGTAACCTGAAGGTAAAAGTTGGTGGCCAGTTCTTTGATGAACTTCTTCTTTTTAAAGAAAACCTGATTGCCCCCTATTTTGAAACTGCTTTTGACAATGAATTTTATACACGTCGATATGTGGCAAGAGGTGATCTTAGTTGGAAGATTTCTGAAAATCAATCAATCTCAGCTCTCGCTGCCTGGTCAGGTTTTAACAGAAGAAAAGAGAAGTGGTTTAAAGACCTTACCACTCTTAATCGGATCTTAACCTCGAATATTGAGGATCAGGATACATCAACTTTTAATAGTTATAATTTCAGAGGTCAATGGAGTCGCTTCTCTGATGATCAATGGCTTAACTGGCAGGCTGGTTTTGACTTCAATATAGAACAGGGTACAGGTAAAAGGATTGACGGTGGAAGCCAGCAAATGGGCGATTATGCTGCTTTTGTTTCCCTGCTGCTCAGGCCTCATCCGATAATTGAAATACAGCCAGGTGTAAGAAGTGCTTATAACTCACGCTACTCTGCACCGGTAGTCTACTCCCTTAACGTGAAATGGAACATCAACGAATGGTTTTCTCTGAGAGGTAGTGCTGCCAAAGGTTTCAGGGCACCGGTGTTGAAAGAACTATATATGGATTTTGTTGATGTGAACCACGACATACACGGGAATCCCTTATTAAAGGCAGAGAATTCCGATAATTTCAATATGGTATTACAATTTCAGCGCGATAGAAGCCGATATCAGGTGACTACAGGTTTGTCAGTATTCTATAACCATGTCAGCAACATTATCACTCTGGCTGAACAGGAGAAGCAATCCTATAATTATGTGAATGTTGATAACTACCGTTCACAGGGAGGCCAGTTGCATTCTACCTTCAGATTCTATCCGCGACTGGTGGTCTCTGCAGGTGTTGGTATTACCGGTACATCCTATTCCGTAGATGGAGATAATATTGCGTGGACTACCGACTTTAGCAGTGAGGTTACTTACTATTGGTTGCACCGGGATGTATCGATGACTGTGTGGTATAAGTATACAGGCAGGCTACCCCGGTTTTATCTTGATGCTTCTGGCTCGCTTTCTGAGAGTTTTATTGAAGATTATCATATGCTTGATGTCTCTATTAATAAAGGTTTTTGGAACAATCAGCTCAATGTGGGGATTGGTGCAAAAAATCTGTTTGATGTCACCTCAATTAACACAGGTGGGAGCAGCAGTGGAATTCATTCTGGTGGAGGAGGATCCCAACCGGTTGGATGGGGACGGTCGTACTTTGTGAAGCTTAGCTATCAGTTTTCAAAAAGGAATTAACCCATGAGATTTACGGAAAATTTATTTTTTTTCAGTGTCTTACTGCTCCTAACTTCCTGTTTTAAGGAAGATGAACAGGTGGAACCGCATCCCCGTGGCGACATTACCGAAGTTACTATCGGTCTGACACAGAATTATCAGTATCAGATATTTTATGATCTATCGGAATCTGCCATTACGGGAAATCAGTTGAAGACCTCCCACGATCTGTTATTCGATAATAGCCCCGGAGGATGGAGGGTTTGGCTTAACTCTGCCTTATTTATTAAGGTGGCGCATACGGGTCTTACCGATTTTGAAGCTGCTTCCGATACTTCAGGGGCTGTCTGGTTATTCGATAAATCGGATGGTAACCCGGATTCTAATGCCGTCGGTGTATGGCTTGATACCACAAACTTCAAATCGCGAAGAGAAGTGATGCTGTTGGATAGAGGGATAGATATTGCCGGTCGGCCACGAGGCATATACAAATTTGTTATTGATTCGGTAAATGAATCATCCTGGTGGTTGAGGTTTGGTAAGCTCACCGACACTGAATATACTTCTATTGAGGTTCGTAAATCAGACTCGACTCGTTTTACAGCAGTTTTGTTCGATGGTGAAGGATCTGTATTGACAGCCGAACCACCTTCCGCGAACTGGGACTTAATGTTTACCCAGTACACAACATTGCTGTTTACCGATATTGGTGAGGCATATCCATACCTGGTTACCGGGGTTCTGATCAATCAACAGCGAATTGAAGTGAGCATTGATACTGTCACTTCATTCAATGCAATTGACCTCGCTTTCGCTGAGGCAGCAACCTATAACGGGAATCTTGATGCTATCGGTTATGACTGGAAAAAAGTGCAGGGCGATGTGACCAGTGGTAATGTAACTTATATTGTAAGGACTAATGTTACCTATCTGATCCGGGAGTCATCCGGTTATTTCTATAAACTCAGGTTTACAGGATTTTATAGTGATTCTGGTGAAAAGGGTTACCCCAGATTTGAGTTTCAACGTTTATAAGTTACCGTTGGCTTATAATCAGGACTTAAGTAGTCCGTCAAAAGGTCTGCCCCTAATCCAGATATTGGTTAACCTCCCTGCCCGATATGCGTGGAAAGTATTTTGATCCCGATGCAGATGAGTATTAACCCTCCGATAATCTCCATCCGCTTTCCCAACCTTGGGCCTGTGCTTTTGCCGGCCAGCATACCCAGCATACCAGCCAGATAGGTTACAAATCCGATGGTCAGAGTAGCAGTCAGCAAACTTACTTCAAGAAAGGCAAAACTGAAACCTACGGCAAGTGCATCGATGCTTGTTGCTATGGCCATCCAGATCAGAACAATCCATGCCAACGGGTTTCGTGATGTATCGGTTTTGTCGGGTGCCGAAAAACTTTCGCCAATCATCTTTACTCCCAGTAATGTTAACAGCCCGAAGGCAACCCAGTGATCCCAGTTGGCGATGAGTGGTTGAATCTGTGAGCCAAAGAAGTAGCCAATCAATGGCATTACCCCCTGAAAGAAGCCCAGCACCAGTGCTACCCTTGACGCTCTCCAGAAATTGATATGAGGAACCGCCAGACCAGTGCTGACCGAGACAGCGAAAGTGTCGAAACTGAGCCCGATGGCCAGTATGATGATAAAGGTAAAATCCATTTTCAGTTTTGGCGTTCAGTGATTATTCAACATAAAGCATCAATCCTTTCAGATAGGCACCTTCCGGGTGAAAAATACTTACCGGATGATCGGCCGGATGCCCGAGATGCCGGATGATTTTTACCTGACGCCCTGCTTCGATGGCTGAAGCCATCACGATGGATTCAAACTGCCCGCTATCTACAACCTGGGAACAACTGAAGGTGAACAACAGACCTCCTGGCGCCAGGTTTTTAATGGCTTCACGGTTAATATGCCTGTAGGCTGTTAACGCCTTGTGGCGTTGAGAGACATGTTTGGCAAAAGCCGGAGGATCGAGTATGATCAGCTCCCATCCTGGTGTTATCTGGTCAAGATATTGCATAGCATCGATAGCTATACACTGATGGATCAGGGGGTCAAATCCATTCAACCGCAGGTTCTCCTCTGTGAGCTGAATGGCCTTTTTGGAACTATCGACCGAATGTACCAGTTGGGCGCCTGCTTTAAGAGCAGCTATGGAGAAACCTCCTGAATAGCAATATGTGTTAAGTATTTTCTTCCCTTTAGCATGTTGGGCAACTAACTTCCTGCTGTCGCGCTGATCGAGAAAAAACCCTGTTTTCTGCCCGGCTATAAGGTCAACTTTATATGTGCACCCATGTTCATTAATCACATTTGTTGCATTATTGCCAAAAAGAAACCCGTCAAAGGTTTCATAACCGGTCTGTTTGCGCAGCGTCTCTCCACTTTTATCATAAACAGCTTTCAATTGCTGCCCGTAAAGGCGTTGAAGGCATTCGGTGAAGTGTTGGCGCATGGAATACATGCCGATTGAATTGGCCTGCAGAACGGCTGTCCCGTTATAAAAATCAACAATTAAGCCTGGCATCCCGTCACCTTCCGAGAAGATGAGCCGGTAAGCATTATTGTCGTGGTCTGGTGTAAGGCCATTAACTTCACGAAGTCTCAGCGCTTGTTGAAATTTATTAAGCCAGAAATCACCAACAGGTTCTTCCCCAAAGGAAAAAAGTTTCACAGCCAGAGAGCCCGTTTCAAAAAAACCATACCCAAGTACCTCTCCCTGCCATGATACAACTTCTACCAACTCTCCTCCGTTAAGTTTAGGCATCTTTTGAATGGCACCCGAAAAGATCCAGGGATGAAAGCGTTTTACGGGTTGCTCCTTGCCCTGGCGAAGAGATAGCTGGTGATAATTTGTCATCGCAACGAAGATTTTGCGGCAAAATTAACCCAAAATCAGGAAAAGTCATTTATTATTAAAGGCTGCACAGGTGATTGAATCTTTTGATGATTCAACCCGACAACAACGCTGACCAATTGACCTCCATTCAAGTCGACTGGTTAATTGTTTGTCTTTTAGGTAAATACTAATGAGTGATGTTTAGATATGGAGGATCATGTGCCTGACAAATTATTTAGATAGCAAGAAACTGAAACAAAGGAAACGCCTTCAGACATCAGCTCAGTGGTTGCCTGATTTGTATTGCTGAGGCTGATCTTTTTACTGCCCGGTCTCTGATCGTAAAGGTGGGTCAGAAAGCAATTGTGAGAGTGATGTATTCTTTAAAAGGTTGAAGGAGTAGTCGCGGATGTCTTTAAACAACCATCTTATTTTACAATTTACTTCGTCCTTACAAAACTCGCAGGGTTTGTAAGCCTTTTCTGATACGCAGTATAGCTGGGCAATAGTCCCCTCGAAGTGCCTGACAATCTCAGCCATGTTGATGTCGTCGGGATGACGCAAAAGGTAGTATCCACCTTTTTTCCCCAACCTGCTTCCAAGGAAACCTGCTTTCTTCAACTCGAGTAAGATGTTCTCGAGAAACCGTTGGGGAATATTATCCTGCCGTGCTATATCAGAAATCTGGATGGCGCCTTTGCCATACTCTATTCCAAGGCGCTGCAGGGCAATGAGTGCGTATTGTGTTTTTTTTGACAGCATGGGTTATCCTTTTTTACTTATTTCGGTCAGAGCCTCATGATTCAGTATCAATATTTTTTTCCCTTCAAATCCAATAAGCCCTTCCCTTCTGAACCTCGATAAAGTATTGATTACATTTTCGTGCGAACAGGCAGCAAATTCAGCCAGTTCTTTCCTGCTGACCGTGAAATTATACGCTGAATCCTTGTATACCTGATCCCATAAATAGAGCAGTACTGTAGCAATACGCCCGTTGACATGGTTATGTGCCAGGCTGATGAAGTTGAAGATGGAATGTTGAAACATCTCCATTGCCTGCTCAATCATAGCCAGGACATATGCCGGATTGCTCAGTGCAAGCCGCTTGAAATCTTCTATATCAACCATACATACTTCGCACTCTTCCATCGCCGTGAGACTGAAAATGTTGATGTCACGAAAGAAAAGATTAGCTCCGCCTACAAGTTTTGGCCCACTGATGATGGTCATGATGTAATTGCTACCCGTGTCGTAGCGATAACTGAACTTTACCACTCCACGATGGAGAAATAACAGGTTGGTTGCTCTCCCTCCCTGCTTAATGATGGTTTCCCCTTTACTGAACTGGAGTTGTACCGTGTTGCGACACATTGTGTCAAACTCTTCTTTAGCAACAATCAGTGTGCTTAACTTCCTGAATGAACAATCATTGCATTGATATAAAAGCTGGCTGTTTTCAATCATAATGAATTCTTTTAGCCTTAAAGATGAAAAATTTCATATTTCAGGATGAAATAGATCCTGCAAATCTACACTACTTTGGTGAACATAATGAATAAATTTGCATTTTTTCCGGTTGATAATTTAAAATCAATCACTAAACCATCAGAAAATGTATTGGAAACAAACACTCAACCTGCTGATTTTAACTATTATGGGCATAACCGGCCTAAAGGCTCAAACAACCGATGATTTGTTGAAGTTCCTTACAGAAAAGGGTATTCTGAAAGCCGAAGAGGCTGATTCGTTAAGGGCAGAGGCTGCCATCTCCCGACAGAAAGCCCTCCCGCTTAACCATTTTACAATGTCGATGGAATATCGCCCCCGCACAGAATTGCGTTATGGCTACCAGCAACTGCCAGCCGATACTTCAGTGGCTGCCTTCCTTGTTGGTCAGCGAACAAGGCTGTCGATGGCCTATGACTATTCGAATCAATTGTCACTGGCTTTCTCGATGCAGGATCTTCGTATATGGGGAAGCCAGAATCCAAAGTCACTTAATGGAACCGTTCAGGTGTTTGAAGCCTGGGTTGAACCCAAAATTACCCCTGAGTGGTCAGTCAGGATTGGGAGACAAAAACTTTCGTACGATAACCAGCGCCTCTTTGCTGAAAACAACTGGCGTATAGGTGGCAATGCTCACGATGCAGCTTTGCTTAAATATCAGGGGACTAACCTTGTAATCCATTTAGCCGGGGCTTTTAACCAATCGGGCGATAAGGCATTCGGTACCGATTTTGCCCCTTCTGGCTTCACTAATTACAAATCGTTGGTTATGAATTATATCAAATACTCCTTCAACGACCATTATACGATTACTGCAATCAATGTTGCCGATGGTTGGCAGGATGAAAAAAATGTTGAGAAGATACACCAGCGATTCACAAGCGGAGGACGTATAGAATATCAGAAAGGATCATTCCAGGCGGGTGCGGGTGCCTGGTACCAGTATGGCCATAATACGAAAGGTGTTGATCTGGCTGCCTGGTATCTGAATCCCGAAGCACGGTATACAATGGGTCAATGGCAGTGCAGGGCAGGTGCTGAATTATTCAGTGGCAATAAGCCCGGAGAGACAGATACTGATAAAAGTTTCTCGCCTCTCTATGGCTCGGGTCATCGTTTTAACGGATCTCTCGATCTTATTACAAAGTTTCCGGGCGATGTGGGGGGAGCCGGTCTTATAAATCCCTATCTCAATATCACCTGGAAGGCGTCGAAGGCATTCTCGATACGTACAGATATTCATGGTTTCTGGCTACAGAACGATTATGTGAAGAATGAGGTTACATACGATCGTTGGATCGGTGTGGAAAACGACTGGCTGGTGAATTATAATCCGAACAGCTATACCAGCCTTGAACTGGGTTTTTCCTATGCTACCGTAAGTGAAACTTTTGAGGTGATTAAAAAAGCTCAGGCCGGTGCACACAACACGATGCCCTGCTTTACTTATTTTGCCCTGACTATAAAGCCTACCCTCTTGAATTCGAAGTGGTGATCAAATACAGTGAATGCCAGCTATACTGCCAACAAGTCAACCTGTTTCTCCCAGGAAGAAGGAGGAGGAATCATGAATCCTGAATCTGAAAGGTTGGCCACTGGTTGGTGTCTCTCACGATTATAAATAAATTATCGTAATACCAATGAAAATTAATGTCTTCAGAACTCTGGTAATTTTAATCGTCCTGTCGGGTTTATTATACCCGAAGCAGGCTTTTGTACAGGAAAAACTTAATGGGAAGATAACCATTTCAGGAGCCTTTGCGCTCTACCCGATGATGGTAAAGTGGGCCGATGAATTTCGTAAGCTTCATCCCGGCCTCCGGATCGATGTATCGGCAGGTGGTGCAGGGAAGGGTATGACTGATGTCCTGGGTGGGATGGTTGATATTGGCATGGTCTCCCGGGAGGTTTATCCGGCTGAAGCAAATAAAGGCGCTTTTGCCGTTGCCGTTGCCCGTGATGCTGTTGTCCCGGTGATCAATGCCAGGAACCCCGCGTTGAATGATATCCTTTCACGCGGTATCACCGCATCAGTAGCCCGGAAAATATGGATCACCGAAGAGTATAAAACATGGAGTGAGGCTTTTCGTATCAAACAAAAAATGCCCCTTCATGTATATACCCGCAGCGATGCCTGTGGTGCTGCTGATATATGGGCCAGGTATCAGAATGGGAAACAGGAAGACCTCAATGGCAGCGGTGTGTTTGGTGACCCGGGACTTGCTCTCGCTGTGAAGCGTGATCCCGCCGGAATAGGATTCAATAACATAGGTTATGCCTATGACCAGACAACCCATCGCCAGGTTGACGGTATCAGGGTATTACCGATCGATTTAAACGGCAATGGAAAGATCGACCCCGAAGAAGATTTTTACGAAACAATGACCATGATTACCGACGCCATCGCGGCAGGTAAGTACCCGGCTCCGCCGGCTCGCGACCTCTATCTCGTGACCAAAGGGAAGCCTGCTTCGCCGGCAGTGAAAGCTTTTATCAAATGGATACTCACTTCAGGACAACAGTTCGTCAGGGAATCAGGATATATCAGGTTACCCGACGCCCAACTCGGTGATCAGCTTAAAAATTTCTGAGTATGAAACTTTCGCGACGTATCAAGGACCTTACGGCCACCCGCCTTATGATGCTGACTACCATGTCGGCATTTGCCCTCATGATCATCATCGGGGTGGTATTGGCCGTGAAGTCGGAACAGATACTCAGTGGACATTCGCTGTGGAGCCTGCTGGGTTCTTCTGTTTGGAAACCCATGAAGGGAGAGTTTGGTTTTCTGGCTTTTATTGCAGGTACTCTTGCTGTAACGGCTCTTGCTATTGTTTTGGCTCTGCCACCGGCACTTATGGCTTCAATCTGGTTGAGCGAGTATGCTAATAGTCGCATCCGAAGTCTCTTTGCCCCGGTAATCGACCTGCTTGCAGGTATTCCACCTGTTGTGTATGGTGTATGGGGAACCCTGACTCTGGTGCCCCTCATTTCTGAAACCCTCGCGCCCTGTTTCGTTGACTTCTCAACTGGCTACAGCCTGCTGGCAGGTGGCATTGTGCTGGCTATCATGGTTATCCCGCTCATGATGGGACTCTTTGGCGAACTGTTTGCCTCTATTCCCCGTGATCTGAGGGAAGCCTCTCTGGCCCTGGGAGCAACCCGTTGGGAGACTGCACGCAGGGTTGTAGTCAGAAAAGCGCTTCCAGGTATCGTGGCAACTGTTGTTCTCGCTATCTCGCGGGCCTTTGGCGAAACCATTGCCGTGATGATGGTGTGCGGCAATGTAGCCGATATGCCAGGTTCCCTTTTCAATCCTGTTTACCCCCTTCCTGCACTTATTGCAAATAATTATGGAGAAATGATGTCGTTGCCCGACTATGAGTCGGCACTGATGCTGGCTGCTCTGATCCTCTTTGTTATCATTATTGCATTCAACGTGATCTCGCATGCAATCCTTCACCGTTTGAAACAACGAATCGCATGAACCGACGTTTTACCGAATTCATCATGAAGGGGCTGATGCTCCTCTCGGTGGCAACCATCATGATGGTGCTTTTGTATATCCTGTATATCGTTGCAAGCAAGGGGCTTCGTTCGCTTTCCTGGGAGATGGTAACCAGTCTTCCAACCGGAGGGTATTACCTGGGTAAGGAGGGTGGCATCGCCAACGCTATTGCCGGATCCCTGATGATGATCGTGGCGGCAACTGCACTGAGCCTGATTATTAGTCTTCCAACCGCCTTGTGTATCAACTTTGTGATGAGGCGAAACGGAAGGCTTGCCCGTTCCAGCCGTTTCATGTTCGATGTGCTGTTCGGAATTCCGAGTATTGTTTACGGAGCCTTTGGCTTTCTATTGATGATGTGGCTGGGAGTACAGGCTTCACTGCTGGGTGGTACCATAGCAGTGGCACTCCTCATCATGCCGATTATGGTTAGAGCCATCGACGAGGTTGCTGTTCTTGTCCCTTCCGATCTTACAGAGGCGGTATTCTCGCTTGGCGCTACCCGTTACGAGATGCTTAAAGTAGTAGTTCGTCAGCTCAGGCCAGGCATTGTATCGGCCACGCTCCTTGCTGTAGGCCGTGGTATCGGGGATGCTGCTACCGTTCTTTTTACGGCAGGATATACCGACAGCATACCGGTCACGCCAAACGACCCTGCCGCTACTTTACCATTGGCTATATTTTTTCAACTCAGTAGTCCGGTCGAGGAGGTTCAAAACCGGGCCTATGCTGCTGCTTTGATTCTTACGGCCATGATTCTGGTAATTAGTTTTGGTGTCAGAGCTCTTGTAAAATATAGCCGGAAGTAATTCAGGCTTTTTAGATACAGATTCGTGAAGCTTACAGGTGTCATTGCCCAACGTAATAGTTACCGGAAGAGTTTACGATTTTTATGTCAGAATTTGAAACTTATTAATTTGCCCAGAGGTGGAAAATATATTGTTCGAGATGAATACATCGGTATTTGTTGATAATTACAAGGCAACAGCCCCGGTGAGTTGTATTGAAAATGCAGCTTTATGCATCAGGGGGCTGAATGTGGCAATTCAAGGCAAGCCAATTCTGAAGGATGTGTCGTTCGATGTACCCCCCAAAAGCATCACGTGTATCATTGGGCCATCGGGTTGCGGGAAGACTACCCTTCTCCGTTCGCTAAACAGGATGCACGACTACACTGCCGGGATGAAAGTCACCGGCCAGGTAACTATCGATGGAAATGACATCTATGCCCCGGGAGTAGATGTTGCGGCTCTGCGGCGCAGGATGGGGTTATTGGCCCAACGGCCGACCGTTCTTCCTATGTCGGTTTTTGGCAACGTAGCCTATGGACCAAAGCTATATGGAGTGAAGCGGGGAGAATTGCTTCGTGCTATCGTTGAAAGAAACCTGAAAGCTGTAGGTTTGTGGGAGGAAGTCCACGACAGGCTTCATAGTCCTGCCGGGATTCTCTCTGTAGGCCAGCAGCAAAGGCTATGCCTGGCCCGTGCTCTTGCCGTTCAGCCAGCAATCATCCTCGGTGACGAGGCCACTTCTGCCCTCGATCCCCTGGCTACCCGTACCATAGAGGAATTACTCCTCAGGCTCAAACAACAACTCAGTATTGTATTGGTAACCCACACACTGCGGCAGGCCCGCCGGATTGCCGACCATGTTGTATTTATGTACATGGGTGAAATGGTTGAATCGGGATCTGCTCAACAGGTTTTCTCCAACCCGGTTCATGACCTAACGAGAGAGTTTGTCGGGGGAAGCATTGGATGAGTTTCGGCTTTCCGGGCCCATGGCTCTGCAGATCGAAATTTCGGTATATAAATCGAATAAACCGATCAGGTATTATAAACCGGGATATTTCAAGGATGGCTCTTGTATAAATTCAACGGCCTGAGGTTTTATCCGGCAACTGCAATTTACATCCTATGCCTTCCAACTGCCAATAAACTGGCTGACCGATGAGCCGTTCAGGCTGTAATTACCCTGCGCCTGCCTTTCGGTAAAAAATGCGATGAAAAACCAGAGGGTATCACCTGGTGCTGTCTCAGGTAGAGGGAGCCTTGCCTGTTTCATTTCGCGAAGAATTCCGTCATGGATTCCCGTCATGCTGTGTTGAAGGTCGTTGACAGCCACTACCATTACCTCATCATTTCCAGCGTGTTTTTTGCCTGGCACAGGTTCTCCCCAGCCAATAAGTGCTTCGTTGTCTGAAATGTCATCAATTGCTGCCTGTTGGGTTCCTGCCAGCCACCCGTCGCTGATTTGTAGCCACGAGAGCCCGCTCTTTTCATTCTCAGGTGCATATTCGTAGAGCGGCAGGTTGTATGAAAATGCCTCGTGAAAAGTGCTTCGCGTCGGGTTCTCCCGCCCGAAACCAATTCGCGTGAATTCACCAACAAGTTGCATCATTGCCATGACGTGGGCAAAATCTGCCTGTCGCTTTAACTGTCGTTGCGAACGTTTAACATTTGAAAAATCAGGAACTGAGCTGGCTACGGTCTTTCCCCAACGCCTCGAATAAACCACATTTCCAATCCGGCCCGATAGTTCGGGGCCCTGATTGCCGGTCACAATAGCCATACAAAGAGTATTTAAAAGGTTATTAAATGATATTATATTAAAACACATCTTACATGTGCTTACTTGCTAAACCAATTCAATCCTGAAATACTTCCTCTCTGCTGCAACTCCGGTCTGAAGTGCCGCTGGGGACCTTCAGATTTTAATCCTGTTTAAGGAGCAGGATAATAAGATTATTATTCACTACTCTCTAATCATCAGTTTTATACAATAACTATACCAAACATGTTTTGCTCCCGTTGCAGATCCGTTCCGCTTTCGTTTTTTTACGAAGCCGCTTCGAAGCTACTTCGAAGCGGGAACGAAGGCAGTATAAGTATGGTGTAATATAAGTATCTGGTAAACAGTCGCTAATCTTTTTTTTGATTTTTTTTAAGAAAAAAGTGAAAAGTGTATGCAAAATAACCCCTTGTCGGGAGGATTGTAAAAAGGCGTACGTCATATAGAAAGGTACAGATGTTGTATAAATTGAACCCGATGTTATAGCCAGGGTGCATTGACGATACGATGTGAGTAAATGTTTACTTTTGAAATATGTTTAATACTATCAATTAAATCATACATGCGGATTTTTACCTTCTGTTTTATCCTGAGCCTGTTCACTTTTCAATCGACTGCCCAGGAAATAGCATGCGATAATCAACAGTTGACGGATGCTTACAATCTTGCTGTTAACACGGTCCGGATTAATGTCAGGAGAGGGATTCTGGCAGCAGGCGGGGATTATGGCGGAGAATGGACCCGCGATATAGCCATCAATTCATGGAACGGGGTGAGCATGATCATGCCGGAAGTGGCCGAACGTTCACTATGGAGCGTCACGCTGAACCGCGATACCATCGGGCACCAGTATTGGGATAAGATTCTTTGGGTACTCGCCGCGAACAATCATTATAACATAACGGGCGACAGGGTTTTTCTTCAACAGGCTTACGATTGCGCTGTGAATACGATGAAGCAGCTGGAACAGACAGTGTTTGATAAAGAGTATAGACTGTTTACCGGCCCGGCTGTCATGGCTGATGGGATAGCCGGTTACCCTGAACCGGTATTTGATCCCGCGAACCAATCGTCGTATGTTCTTGACCACAGGAATGCGGGTGCTATTAAATGTCTGAGCACCAATTGTGTTTATTACGGAGCCTATCTGGCCATGATCGGGATGGCTGAATCATTGAACCATAACCCAGCTGACATAAAGGAACTTCAAACCAAAGCAGATATGCTTAAATCGGCTATCCTGAAATACTTCTATAACAGTAAAGATCACAAGCTTAATTATCTGATTGACCATACAGGCAGCGTTGATTCTTCCCAGGAGGCTTTGGGTTATTCCTTTGCAGTAATATTCGGGATAACGGATCCGGATCAGTCTTCAGAACTGATTAGTTCAGCCACAACTTCAAAGTACGGTATCCCATCTCTTTACCCTGATTTTCCGCGATATTCGCCGGCGAAACCGGGGCGTCATAATAATATCCTCTGGCCTATGATTAACGGGTTCTTCGCCCAGGCTTGTGTCGATGCCGGGAACATGACTTCGTTTATGAAGGAGCTTGATGGATTAACAAAGTTGGCACTTGATCCGGATAAAGGTAATTATCAGTTTTGGGAAATTTACAATCCCTATACAGGGCTTCCTGATGGAGGTTACCAGGCAGCAGGGGAGGGCCATCCCGATTTTCACTGGAAATCGTGCAGGTACCAGACATGGTCAGCAACGGCTTACATAAGGATGATCCTTTACGGATTGGCTGGTATCAGGTTGAAAGGGGATAAGTTACACCTGGAACCGTTTTTACCCGCTGACGTACACTACCTTAAACTTACCGGCCTCTATTTCAGACAGTCGAAGCTTGATATCGTGTTAATGGGGGCCGGACAGAAAGTTAAGTCATTTTTACTGGATGGTGTACCCCAGGCGAGTCATTCAATCAATCCGGGATTAATGGGAAATCATGAGGTGGTTATTGAGATGGAATAGGGATTTTTGGCTTTAACTTTGACTTTGGCGTTGGCATTGGCTTCCGATAGCTATCTGGGATGGTTTTGGCCAAGGCATCACTATCCTTATCTCCAAAACCGATTGTCACCGGGGGCAGGGGTCAAAATGGGGATAAATCCTGGCCCTGATTTCTGAAAGCCCGGGATGTGAAGTCTCTCTGTAAGGATAATGATCCGGTTTCGGGTAAAAGGGGTGGGATGCTGCTGTTTTAATTACCAGATTTAACCGTCCCGTAAACCAGCGGAGTTATGCTGGTTTACGGGACGACTTATGCATTTAGGCTTTGCCGATTTGTTCGAGTAAAAAGTCTTTTGATTTTACCCCGACAAAGCGATTAACTTCAACTCCGTTTTTTAAAAGTATCAGTGTAGGGATGCTGCGAACACCAAATCGTTGTGCCAGCGACTGGTATTGTTCGATGTTGACTTTTCCCACATGTGTATTTCCTTTCAGCTCTTTTGCAACATCATTCAAAACAGGAGCCATCATCCGGCAGGGGGCGCACCAGCTTGCCCAGAAGTCGATTAAGATAATCTTGTTTTTTGTTTGCTGCTGAATGTTTTTATCTGTCAGGGTTATAATATTCTCGTGATCTTCAACCATAGGTGCATTCTTTAATTTAGAATAAGCCCGGTAGATGAAGAATACGAAAACCGCGACCAGGAGTAAGATACCAATTGTTGTTTGCATCAGAGAAGTTTTAGTTTTGGGCAGTCAGGCTATGTAAGTAATCAGCAGAAGCCAGGGCGGCGATGGTACCTTCGCCAACAGCAGTTGTAACTTGCCTGTAGCGTTTTGTAATGCTGTCACCGGCGGCAAAAACCCCCTTAATATTCGTTGACATATCGGGTTTAACTGTAATCTCACCCATTTGGTTCATCTCGATTTTTCCCTTCAGAAATTCAGTGTTTGGCAGGTATCCGATGAAAACAAAGGTGCCATCGGTTTTAAAGTTTTCCACGCTGCCTGTTTTCAGGTTTTGTATATCAACGCTTTCCAGTTTCTCTGAGCCATTGAAAGCGGTAATAGCCGATTCCATCAGAAAGCTTATTTTCGGGTGCTCTTTAGCCTCTCTGACCGCATGTTCAAATGCCTGAAAGTGGTCGAATTGATGTACGATAGTAACTTTACTGGCGTATTTGGTGAGCGACACAGCTTCTTCGAGAGCTGAGTTCCCTCCACCTACTACTACGATCTCTTTGTCGGTAAAGAAATCACCATCGCAGGTGGCGCAATACGAAATCCCCCTGCCTTTTAAAAGGTCTTCGCCAGATACTCCCAATGTTCTGGAACGACCACCCGGTGTAAGGATCACGCTCCTGGAAGTATAGGTCGTGCCGTCGGAAAGTGTCAGCTTCTTTAGATCGTCTGAAAGCGCTATGTCGATGATTGAAATATTTGCTTTAATATCGCAACCAAATGATTTGGCCTGCTTTTTCATGATATTGGCAAGCTGATAGCCACTGATGCTTTCAACCCCTGGGTAATTGGCAATTTCATGTGTCAGAACCAGTTGCCCGCCAACCACACCTTCGTTCACGATAAGTGTTCTGAGCTTTGCCCGCGAAAGGTATATCCCCGCCGTCAATCCGGCGGGGCCAGCCCCGATTACAATCACATCATAATGGTTACTTGTATTCATGCCTCATTATGCATTGGTCGTTACTGCAAACTCTTTATCGAGGATTGCCGTAACCTGTGCTTTGCTCTGTATGCTTGATGTGGCCTTTACCACTTTACCGTTCTTGTAATAAATAGTGAAAGGAATTCCCATGAAACCCCTCACTTCGGGCAGATTACGGATTACAGACGACTGGGGGTTGTCAAATTCCATATCGCAGAATTTCACATGTTTGTATTCTTCTTCAAGTTCTTCGGCTATACCGTAAACAGGAATACACATAGGTCCCATGCGGCCGCATATTACCATCACGTTTTCATTTTCACTGATTATTTTGGCATGCTCACTTGCCGACTCGATGTGTTTTAAATTTGTATATAACATGGTATTTTTTGTTTTGAAATATGATGCAAAATTAGGTGCTGCAATTTTGGTGGCAATGGGGTAAACCGACCGCCGCAACAGGTTACCGGTTGTTGTGCAACAGGATTTTTACTGTTGCCGGCCGGCCGCTTATTTTACTTTACCTTTGCCGTGATATTTACCTCGGATTATGAAGACTATCCATGAAACCGACAAAGATTTTGTCTGTGATATACAAGCATCGTGCTTTCAGTTGCTTTTACCTGAAGAGATTGATCTGGTAAGGTCGGGAAAGACCCAACTGGCTTTCCGTAAAGGGGAGGTTATAACAAAGCAGGGGGCTTTTGCCTCGTACGTGTTGTTTGTAATCAGTGGCCTGGCAAGACAATATGTAGAAAACGATCAGGAAAAGGATTTTAATTTCCAGATCGTTAAAACAGGTGATTTTATCGGTTTATCATCAGTATTTACAAAAATGCCATTCAGCTATTCAACCGTAGCATTAACCAATTGCCAGGTATTTCTGATTGCTAATGATACCATTGCTAATCTGGTCAGGCACAATGGCGCTTTTGGCTATAACCTTATTAAGCGTTATTGCGAGAAGAACGGGAGCCTGTTTGGTTCGCTTCGCACAGTATTGTACAGGCAAATGAATGGCCGGATGGCTGAGACGCTTTTGTATCTTGACAGTTTCAGAGAGACTGACCCGGATATATTCCAACTGCTCACCCGGAAAGAAATCGGGGAATTCGCGTTCGTTTCAGCCGAGAACACAGTGAAGTTGCTTAAAAGTTTCGAACGCGACGGCCTGATCGGGTTAAAAGAAAAGGATATTTTCATTATTGACAGAGAGAAACTGATCGAGATCAGCCACAGGGGATAATCGAATCCGGCATCCCGGGTCGAAGAGGGAATTGTTGCTCATTGGTTCCGGATTAACGGATTGATTACAGACAATAACCACCGGTGGTAATATTTGATGAATTCTGCGAATTGCAATTTGTATAAAGGTTTTTTATCGTGAATGTGATGTTGAATTTTTAAAAGAGATGTTTGATCAACTGATTGAAAGAATTAAAAAGGATACAGAGAACTGGCTGAAGTTTGAAGGTTTTTTTGCTGAGCGGAAGATACCCCCTCATTGCGTATTATTACGAGAGGGTGAAGTTGCACATCAGTTACATTTCATCAGGCAGGGATGCCTGCGTATGTGGTTTAATAAGGATGGAAAAGACATCACATTTCAGTTCTTTTTTGAAGGACAGGCGGTTGCCTCGATCGACAGTTTGTTGAGCAGGAAGCCCAGTCTGTTCTCTATTGAAACGATAGAACCTTCGACAGTTATATCTGTCGGCCATGCTGATTTTATCAGGCTTAAACAGACATATCCGGATTTAGAGGATGGTTTACAGCAAATTCTTTTCGCCCGGCTCAGAAACTACGCTCAGCTTTTTCTCTCACGGATTAAGGATTCCCCACGGGAAAGATATCAGGAGTTAGTTATAAACCACCCTGAAATCATTAAAAGGGTGCCACAGCATTACATCGCGTCCTATCTGGGTATTACACCCATCTCGCTTAGCCGGATAAAGAACAGGAGGTAACTGCATTTCTTAACAATTGTTATTGTTGGCATGTCTGCCTGCTGCGCACCTTTGTGCAAAATTTTAATTGCATCATGAATCCCTTTTTAAGTTTTCAGGCAAAGAGCAGAACGGCATATATAAAACTTGATACACGCAAATGTATGGCATGCTGGCATTGCCTGACCCGTTGCCCTGTCGGCGTTATTGGAAAGATAGACCTTCCATGGCACAGGCATGCTGTTGTAATTAACCCTTCAGCCTGCAGAGGATGCCTTAGGTGCCAGGAGATATGTATAAATGGTGCTTTCTCTGTGTTTGACAGGGTTAAATTTCAAAAATCAGCCAGGAGGGATGCTATTCTCCGTCAATTCATAGTGAATAACCTTGTACTCATAGCCGGAGTGGCCACGATGATTTCAGGCCTGATTTTGCAAGTGGGATTTCATATCGGGGGAGACAGAGGAGGTACCAGAAGGGATGTTCTGGCTCAGGTTACAGTGTATGAACAGATCAGGGCTTTTGATCCGCAAAAAATGGTCTGGGGATTGAATTATTATGATTGGTCGCTGGTCCATAAGACAGTGATAGTTGCTTTTTCATTGCTGATGATCTTTCACATAAAGGCACATTGGAAGTGGTATACGGGCGTTCTCTCCAGGCATTTATTCAGGAAAAACGGGGGAGTACTGATCCTGACGCTGCTTTTTGTTCTTGTGGCTGTTACGGGAATAGTTCCATGGATTATCGACTTACTGTCTTCGGGTAAAGGTATGGAAAGAATGATTTTCATCGAGATACATGATAAACTCTCCCTGTTGCTCATCGTTTATATGATTTTACATGTCGCAGGGCGATGGAAATGGTTTGGGAAAACAATCAGGAAGAGGATGGAGTGATGGGGAGGAGATGGCGATCAGCGCTTGTAGGTTTATGAGTTAAACTAGTGGTATAGTGTGTTGTAGGTGCTGACTTTTTGTTTGCCTCTGTAAAGGCAGATTGTAGCATTTTACGTTGAGCCATTGATTAATCTATAATTAACGGATTTTATACCTACTGATGAGAATAATAGTATTTCATTAGGGAGATAGTTAAATCTGTACCGTAACAGATAATCAAAAATTTTATCGGGATGGTCAGCCTGTCAGTTTACCTGAGGCATCTGGTTCTGTATACCGGTAACCTTTCCTGATGTCAGGCCGTCTCTTTATTTATATGATTCGTTTCGGATTTTCTTTATTGTCTTTAATTACATATCAGAATGACATTCAGATCTATATTAATGAGAATGCAATTAGCTGTGTTATTTCTTGTCGCGTTTTTAAGTGCAGTAGCACAGGATGTTAAATTGCTAAATAGCGGTTATGAGGAAATTCCGGTTTCTATCATCGGAACATTTCATTTTTCGTACCCTAATTTAGACAGAATTAAAACTGAAAAGGATAAACAGGTTGATATGCTTTCGGAGCAACGACAGAAGGAGTTGGGAGAACTAATTGAGAAGCTCGCTGAGTTTAACCCAACCATTATCGCGGTTGAATGTCCTGTTGAAATGCAGGCGGGAATGGATTCATTATACCGTGCTTATATCATGGGTAATTTCGAACTTCCGGTTGATGAACAGTACCAGATTGGGTTTAGGTTAGCTAAAGAATTGGATATTGAGCGAATCTGTTGCATAGATACATGGGGCGATTATGAGCGATTCATGGAGAGAGAGGCTTTTTTTTCTGCCTATGGATTATTTCTGGACTCCAACAGATGTGAATATTATGATCAGCAACTTATTGCCATCAACGAGCGTATTCGCACTATGTGCCTTATAGATTATTTTTTAGAAACGAATTCTGAAGCTACACTGAAAAAGATGCAGTCGGGCTATTTCCTTTCGAATTTTCTTTTTGAACAAGAGAAGAATGATTATGGTGGAGTTGACTGGATAACCGCCCAATGGTACAACAGGAATCTGAGAATCATCAGAAACCTGATGAGGATTAAAATTCACAAAGGCGACAGGATTCTTATCGTATATGGCAATGGGCACCATGCCTTGCTGAGGGATTATATTGAATACAGCCCCTTTTACAGATATGTGCCTGTGATTGATTACCTTCGTTGACAAAGAATGATGAAATCAGGGATATCTATATTATTAATGCACTTGTATTTTCTGGTGGCAACCGGTATGGCCTCAGATGATATCTTTCTGACATGTAAGTACAATTTCATTGCTGAACCCAGGGGAGATACTTCCGAGCAGATATTAGATTCACTGATACAGGTCGTTCGGATTAACGAAAAGGTCATAATTGTGAGATTTGGATCAGATGCTATTACAGCAATTAAGACGCAACAGGGGATCGTGGTAATTGATGCCGGTATATCTATGGGATTGACAACAAAGTACCGCGAGATTGTTGAATCGGAATTTGGCACTAATAATTTTACCTGTTTAATAAACACGCATGGGCATCACGATCATACAAGGGGGAACAACATTTTTACCGGTGCGAAGATTATAAGCCATGAAAATGCCATAAAGGAAATTGAGAGCCAATGGCAAAACCCTGAAAAGGTGGCAATGAAACTGTCAGGAATTGTTGATGAATATACACAGCAATTAAAGGAGTGTGACCGGGAATCAGCTGACTGGTACTCAATATTTATCAACAAATGCAAGTACGAGTATTGCTACGCGGATGCAAGCCACTTTGTGCCTGTAAGGCTACCGGATACATCTTTTTCGGATAGTCTGGTTCTTGATAAAGGAGATGTAAGCTTTGAAATGATTCATTTTGGAGAAAGCCATTCGGCAAGTGATATTCTGATATGGGTACCTGAGATGAAACTATTGTTCACGGGTGATCTGTTTTTTCAATACGGCAGGCCGTCGTTCAATGCAGACAATAATAATCAGGCAAAATGGTTAACGGCGATCAAATGGATAGAGGATCGTTTTGAGCAGATTGATGTGATTATTACCGGACATGGGCAATTGCTTTCTGTTGATGATCTGGCGTCGTTTAATCGTATTGTCCATGGAAGAATAAAATCGGGGAGTAAATAGTGATATCACCAACGGTTAGTAACATTTGTTTGGATTATTTCAGGATTAAGCACAATAATGATGAGTTGACCAGTTCAACTGACGGTTGTTTCTTCTATGTTTAATTATTATCGTGATGTAAGAAGAAATTGGTATTTCTCACCCGACATACAAAGGCTGATTTATAAGGATTGTATATGAAAGTCTGGATTACAGAAAACGGATATCAAATTCAGAGGATACTTGGCGGAAGAAGTAATGTGTTTTTTATTTCAAATGGCAGCACCGGTATTTTGGTTGATTGCAGCCCGAGATTTATGTGGAAGAAACTGAAAAACAGGTTGACCAGTTTTGGGGTATCTCATATTGATTATCTAATCCTGACCCATGCCCATTTTGATCATGCCGACAATGCTAGGCGGATTAAAGAACAGTATGGTGCGAGGATAATTCTCCACATTTCAGAGGCAGATCGTTTGAGAGGTTGTAAAATGGTAATTCCAAATGGATCAGGTCTCTTAGCTCGCATGATTGCAGGTCTCTTTGGCCCTTTTCTCTCGGCATATCTTGCTTGCGAATCGTGTGCCCCTGATATATTGATTGCTGACCGGTTTGAGTTACATGATTTTGGGTTCAATGCCTATATTCTTCACACTCCAGGGCATTCTCCAGGGTCGTTGAGTGTGGTTGTAGATAATGAAGTAGCCCTTGTAGGTGATACCATGATTGGCGTTTTACCTGGGTCGGTTTATCCTCCATTTTTAGAGGATCCTGATCAATTGATCCAAAGTTGGGGTAAATTGCTTTCAACAGGTTGCTCATGGTTCATCCCTTCTCATGGATCAGCCAACAGCAGGTTACTGGTTGAAAAGTGCTATGAAAGGATAGTTAAGCCAACGATTCAATAACTTTGTGAATTAGTATGAAGTCGATATCTGACAGGTGCTTAGAGTATTTGCGCCATTCAGGGTCGCGACATTCTGGTAAGCCGTTGTATTATAAACAGCTAAGTTAGAAATATATGTTACGTCATTTGGTAATGTGGAAACTGAAGGACTTCGCCGAGGGGAAGCATAAGAATGAAAATGCCCGACTATTAAAGGAAAAACTGGAGACACTCGATAATCTCATCCCGGGAGTGGTGGATATGGGCGTTGGCATTAATCTTGAGACATCGGAGTATTCAAATTTTGATGTTGTACTTGATATCTCATTCGATAATTATGAAGCTATGGTCAGTTACCAATTGCATGATGATCATCAGAAAATCGTTGAATGGGTAAGGAAAGTGGCAGAGGCCAGGAGTTCGGTTGATTACTTTTCAGATAAGGGTGCGAAGCAGGCTGTTGAAGATTAATGTAATATTGCTGTTATGCTTCTGATTTTAATGATTTTATACCATAGTATTGTATAGAGAGATTCAGACCGGTTTTTCTTCAGCAGCGATACAATTTTGACTCAAATTAATATACATTTGTCATATTATTATGTTCTCGGTAAAGAAACCGACAATAGGCAGGATTAACAGGAGTGGTTGCTACAGGTTTGTTATATTTACCCGGGAATCATTGTAATATTTTTCATTACACAGGGCTTGGTTTTTTTCTTTCATTGAACCTGTTGTATTTACAATTTGTCTGAACAATTGACCAAAAAGTGCGGCGTCAGCACTTTAAACACTGACTTGAAGAAAATGAAAAAGTTTTTCGTTCTGTTTTGTGCAATCGGTATGGTAGTATTCTCCGGATGTAAGAAGGATAAAGAGGAGGAAGCTGCAACCAGCCTCGACAACAAGGTTTTAATCAATGAGATTTTTAAAGCAGGAATGTCATGGAATCCCAACGGAGAGTCAGTGAAGTCGTCGGTGCCGATTAATATTCAGGTTGATAATACTGTATCCAGCCCAATCAGCGGGAATATTCATGTTCTGGGAAGTGTTACCGGTACCATGAATATCGATGATGAATCGGGTGTTGTTCAGAGTGGCACATTGTTGCTCGGGCTCACCGAGACTATCAATGATTATGCCTTTAAATGCGACGATCAGACCTTTATAATGAACGGAGCTCCATATCTGTCGCTAACAGGTACCTTTACCCTGGGTTATGGAGGTTCCTTCGGTACTGCTTCGAGCATGCAGTTTAGCGGAGGTCTGAGGGTTACCGGACCAGATTATGACCAAACAATCAATGTTCAGATTACCATAATCCTTAATCCTGGAGGTACAGGTGGTCATGTTAATGGAACAGTGGGAGGTGTCGCCCTGGATTATACGTTCTAATTTTGTCCAGTAGTTTCGCTTATAAGAATTACAGTTTTAAACGGCCATTCTTTTCTCAGTGATTGAGAAGGGAATGGCTGTTTTTGGGTGGTCGTACGTTTTCTGGTATTTAGAATCACTGTTAGTTGATCGTAAATCCTGGCAATATCTTAGGAGTTCCTTTCTAACAGAAAGAATGAACCCACAAGATATTACGAAAATTTGTATTAATCAGATGAGGGAAAGGCAAATCAAGACAAGAACAACAATCTTTTGATTATTTTACCTCGCTGCCATTTCCAAAAGCATCTTTAGGCTGTACGAAACAAAGTTTTCCGACAGCATTCTCAGCCATCAGTATCATCCCCTGGCTTTCGATGCCTTTCAGGTTTTTGGGAGCCAGGTTTACCAGCATGATTACCTGTTGCCCGATTATGGATTCCGGGGTATAATGTTCAGCAATACCAGAGATTACCGTACGCTGATCGATTCCGGTATCAACCTTCAGTTTCAGCAGTTTCTTTGTTTTGGCAACTTTTTCGGCTTCGAGGATGGTACCAACACGGAGGTCAAGCCTGGCAAAATCATCATAATCAACATTGGCTTTGGCAGGATTTACCGGGGAAGCAGCTATCAGGTTAGCCATACGGGAGGCTTCCAGCTTATCAAGTTGGCACTGTATAGCATCATCTTCAATTTTCTCATAAAGGAACTCTGCCGCATTTAACTGGTGGCCGGTAGGTAACAGGTCGGTTTGTCCGGCTACATCCCATTTTGAAATACCGAGGTTCAGGATATTGTTAAGCTTCGATGCTGTAAAAGGGAGGAAAGGTTCGCAAACGATGGCCAGGTTCGCACATATTTGCAAAGAGATGTTTAAAACAGTCTTTACCCTTTCAGTATCTGTCCTGAAGACTTTCCAGGGCTCATTATCGGTCAGGTATTTATTTCCGAGGCGAGCCATATTCATCATCTCACCCAGGCTTTCACGGAAGCGAAAAGCTTCGATACTGGAAGCAATTTTTGAAGGGAATTCAGATAACTGTTGAACTGTTTCTCTGTCAGCATCATTGAGCCCTGTAATTTCCGGTACAACACCCTCAAAGTATTTATGGGTAAGGACAACTGTACGGTTTACGAAATTACCGAAAATGGCCAGTAATTCACTGTTGTTGCGTGTCTGAAAATCTTTCCAGGTAAAATCATTATCCTTTGTCTCAGGTGCATTTGCACAGAGTACATAACGCAATACATCTTGTTTACCGGGAAAATCTTCAAGGTATTCATGAAGCCAGACTGCCCAGTTACGCGATGTACTAATTTTATCACCTTCCAGGTTCAGGAATTCGTTGGCAGGTACATTGTCAGGAAGAATGTAGCTCCCTTCACCCTTGAGCATTGCCGGAAAAATGATACAATGAAATACGATATTGTCTTTTCCTATGAAATGAACAAGACGGCTATCAGTTGATTTCCACCATGGTTTCCAATCTGTTCCTTTTGCTTCGGCCCATTCACGGGTAGCTGATATGTATCCGATGGGAGCATCAAACCATACATAAAGTACTTTTCCTTCAGATCCTTCTACCGGTACTTTTACTCCCCAGTCCAGGTCTCGTGTTACAGCCCTGGGTTGTAAACCCTGATCAAGCCATGACTTGCATTGTCCGTAAACATTGGTTTTCCAATCGTCTTTATGTCCTTCAAGAATCCAGTTTTTTAACCAACCCTCATACCGGTCAAGAGGAAGAAAGTAGTGGGAAGTATCAACAAGTAAAGGCGTGTTACCACTAAGAGCTGAACGGGGGTTAATAAGATCGGTTGCATTCAGGGTAGTGCCACATTTTTCGCATTGATCCCCGTATGCCTTTTCGTAGCCACAATGAGGGCATGTACCAGTGATGTAACGGTCGGCTAAGAATTGTTTTGCTTCCTCATCATAGTATTGTTTGGTGGTTTGTTCAATAAAATCCCCCTGATCGTACATTTTACGAAAAAACTCTGAAGCGGTTTTATGATGAATTGGCGAAGATGTGCGTGAATATATATCGAAAGAAATGCCAAGTTCTTCGAACGATTTTTTGATGATGCCATGATACTTGTCGACCACCTGCTGGGGGCTTACCCCTTCTTTTCGGGCCTTGATGGTGATAGGCACCCCATGTTCGTCGCTACCACCTATAAACAATACATCTTCTCCCCTGGAGCGGAGATAGCGGGCGTAAATGTCTGCAGGTACATAAACTCCCGCAAGATGACCTATATGAATAGGGCCATTAGCGTATGGCAATGCCGATGTGATGGTGTAACGGCTGAATTTCTTTTTAATATCAGTTTCCATGGAATATAGGGCTTATAAAACAGGGGGCAAAGGTAAGGAATTAAGAGGCTGGTTGCCGATATAAAAGTGTAAGCTACTTAACTGGTCAGATGAAGTTTGTTGTCGAAATTTTCATCCAATATGAAAAAAAAAGTTTGGTTAAAGGATTTCTATGTGCTCAGCGTCAGGGGTTCATGGGTAAATAAAGCCGGGGAAATTGAAATTTGTAAAAATTACAGACAGATATTCGTTTAAAGAGGATTAATTAACCAGAGATTAATTCCCAGATATGCTGATAATCAAGAAAAAGATATGTCAAAGATATACCAATGATAAGGGGGTGTCGCCTTAATTATATCTTTTTATTGGATTATCAGTATGTTAGGATAGTATTTGGCAAAAGGTTTTATTAAGTAGAATTTCTGCAAGGGGGTAAATTGTAATAACCATGAAAGCTTGATTTAGAAATTTCTTTCGAACCGGACACGGATAAAAATAGGACACCGGAAGTAAAAAATAAGCAATATTAATGACATTAATCTCAGGAAGTTGCTTTACCTGTAACAAGATACCGTTATATGATTCGAATTACTTTCTCTATTTTTGCATAAATACCGGTGTCTCCAATAAATGATAGCTTTAACCAATCTGTTATGAACCAACGACTCTTATCTTTTTTTGTTTTTTTATTGCTGTTTACTGCCTGTAATCAGCAGGAACCCCATTTTATTACTGATAGTACCTATCGTCGGCAGGTTGAAGCTGATTATGAGGTTGCCAGGCATCTCGCGGGTCCCCGCCAGGAAAAACTGTTTGGTGTGATGGATCAGGATCTGACAATTGAGGAAAGTGAAGCATTGAAGTTCCTGTTTGCTTACATGCCGCTTAACGACATGGCAGATTATGATGGTGTTTTTTTTCTGCGAAACGTAAGGCTTGCTTTCGCCGCGCGTGATACTTTTTCCTGGGGAAGAACGATACCTGAGGATGTATTCCGTCACTTTGTCCTCCCGTACAGGGTAAATAATGAGAATCTTGATTCCGCGCGTGCTGTTTTTTTTCATGAGTTAACTCCCCGTCTTAAAAACTTAACAATGAAAGAGGCTGCACTGGAAGTGAATCACTGGTGTCATGAGAAGGTAAACTACCAGGGGACTGACAGTCGCACCATTTCTCCATTGGGGGCTATCTGTACAGCTTACGGTCGTTGTGGTGAGGAATCAACTTTTACTACAACTGCATTACGATCTGTCGGGATACCTGCCCGGCAGGTCTATACGCCCCGATGGGCTCATGTTGATGATAATCATGCCTGGGTGGAGGTTTGGGTTGATGGGAAATGGCAATTTCTTGGAGCCTGCGAACCTGCACCGGATTTGAATCAGGGTTGGTTTGCCGGACCGGCATTACGGACGATGATGGTTCACACAAATGCATTTGGCCGGTATCAGGGGACTGAAAAAGTATTGAAATCGTACGAAAAATATGCCCGTCTCAACCTCCTTGGAAATTATGCCCCCACCAGGCAGATAGCAGTTAAAGTTACCGGAAGAGACGGAAATCCAATCCAGGGTGCTACAGTCGATTTTGGCTTGTATAATTATGCTGAATTTTATACACTCCATCGTACTTTATCCGACGAAAACGGGATAGCACTTTTTGAGACAGGACTTGGTGATATTCAGATCTGGGCGTGCGATAAGAAGGGAAATTTTAACTTAAGCCGATTGACGGTTGAAGCTACTGATACACTTATTCTTCATCTCACCCGTAAAGCGGGTGATGAATTTGTATATGATTCTGACAATGTTCCACCCATCGTCAGAGAACCAGCAAGTATATCAGAATCAGGACAAAAGGAGAATGACCTAAGGCTGGCAATTGAGGATTCTGTTCGTAATGCATATATCGCTACTTTTATCAAAGAGGATGAAGCCAGGGCATTAGCTGCTTCATTGGGGCTTAATGCAGACAGGTTCTGGTCGGTAATGCAAAAAAGTCGTGGAAACTGGAAGGCTATCAGGTCATTTTTCGAAAAAACGGATAAAAATAACAGGCAACTTGCCCTGATACTGACTGAAACCATTGCCGAGAAGGATTTGCACGATACCCCTGAGACTGTACTGACTGATCACCTCACCCGTTATATTGCAAATGGCGGTTCATTAGTCCCTGATGAGCGGGAAATACTTTACGTACTCAATCCCAGAATCGATTTGGAGAAACTGACTCCGTACCGGTCGTTATTAGCTGATAGTTTGTCGTTTCTGAAGGGTGGTGATGATGCAGCTACTGCTGGTTCCATCGCTGCCTGGATAGACGAAAATATCGCAATTGACAGTGTTAACAATTATTACGGAATCAGGATAACTCCTCCGGGCATGTTTGGATTGAGGCGTTCAGATCCTTCAAATCGTGATCTGCTTTTTGTTGCCGTGTGCAGGTCGCTGGGCATTAGTGCACGATTGGAGCCTGCAACAAAAATACCGCAGTACTATACTGATGGTTGGGTCAATGTTTCTTTTGCTGCCGGAGAGGCTCAGGCATTCGTGATGGAAAAAGGCCGGATTAGTCTTATTTATGATCAGAAAGAAACTCCTGAACCCTTGTATTATATTCATTTCAGCCTTGCCCGGTTTGATGGAACTGCTATGAAGACCCTTGAATTTGATGAGATGAAGCCTATTAGTCGATTTCCTGAAGAGATAGAATTAGAGCCTGGCTACTATAGGTTATTGACCGGCAATAGGTTGAGCGACGGAACAGTTTTGGTAAGACAGTTATTCTTCAATCTTGCCAAAGGCGAAAAAAGGTCTATAGACCTTGTTGTACGTCATGAACAGGCATCATTAACGGTAATTGCCCGTTGGGCTGAAAATCCGCTAAATCTTTCATCTGCAACTATTGTAGGATGGATTGATCCTGAAACAGAACCAGGGCGACATTTCCTTGTTGATATGGAGCCGGTAAAGGAATCCTTTGAAAAGGCTGGTATCCGGATGCAAATTTTTACTGTTGACGAATCGAATGGTAATAAAATAAAAGGTCGTTTCCCTAAAGGAACAATTGTGAGAACTGATGAAGGTTGGTCACTGGCGAGGTCATTTACCAGGATTACCGGGCTTAAGTCAGATGACGCTCTCCCTGTTTTTGTGGTATTGTCTGTTGATGGTGATGTGGTTTATTATACTTCAGGATATCAGATTGGTACGGGAGAGCAGCTACTTAAAACTATGCAGCGGGCACTTCGGGAATAGCAGGTATTTGTAATATTATTGAAGGGGATATCCCGGGACGGAGTTTTGATGTCCCGATTAGGAGTGGATTATTTTCCAGACTTTTCAATGTATGTTATTTTTTACATATATTCGCCGGGTTGTTGTCTCAGGTTGATAATTGACAATTTATTTCGACAGGTTATCTGTAAATTAAAACATTATAAGATGAAGGCTTCAAAATTAATTCGTTTCCGTCTCTTCATTGCTTTTCTTGTCCTTACATCAGGAATTTGGTTTTTATCCTCTTATAGCGGAGATAATACAGATTATCCGGGCGGATCACCGGCAGGTTATACCGGTTCTCCAGGTGATGGGAAAGATTGTGTTCAATGCCATGGTGGAACCAGTACTCCGGTGACGGACTGGATTACATCAGATATACCTGTTGAAGGATATATACCGGGAAATACATATAACATTACTGTAACTCTGACCGGATCGGGTAAAAAAGGGTTCGAGGTTTCACCCCAGAATGCTTCCGGAGATTTGCTCGGAACACTTGTTGCCGGGACGGGGAGCAAACTAACCGGGAGTGGAAAATACATCACCCAGACTTCATCTACCAGTGCCAACCCGGCTACCTGGTCTTTTGGCTGGATTGCTCCGCCATCTGGTACCGGGGACGTAACATTTTATGCGGCTTTTACCCTTAACAAACCGGTAACAAAAACATCCACCCTTACAGTACATGAGGCAGAACCGGTTTTTATTGTCGATATCCAAGGAACTTCATCTATTTGCCTGGGTGTATCAGTTGCTTTGACAGCTATTCCGACAAATGCTCCTGGTGAGGTGACTTATGAATGGAGTTCTGATCCGGCAGGATTTACTTCGACATTACAAAGTCCTACGGTAACCCCTGAAGTAAGCACTACCTACATAGTTGTTGCCAACTCAGAAGGGCAGGAAGCAACAGATTCTTTAACAATAGAGGTTATGGATTGTACCGGAGTGCCTGAGTTTGATTCGCAATTAATTCTTAAGCTTTCACCCAATCCGGTCCATAATAACGTTAAAATAAACTGGCCGGAGACTGATGGTAAAACAGCATCCCTGAAGGTATTAATGTGTAATGGGGCCCCTATTGATAAAACGGATAACATAGTACAGGGACAGATTATTCAAACCGGGCATTGGCCGAGAGGAGTATTATTAGTTTTTGTAACGACAGACCAACATGTCTATACAGGAAAGCTGCTTCTCCAATAGCTATTTTATTTTATAACATTTATACTGAGCTATTTGAGAAACTGGTTTAGCAAACAGAATATTACAAAGATTGCAGTAGCATCTCAGGAATAACTGTAAGCCGGCCGATCGGGTACACATTATGTCTGACGTCATAATAGGGCGTTTGGCGGTAGAACCAGTTTAATTGTTCCCATTGATTATTTTTAAGGTTTGGATTCTGATCCATGTAGCTTTGGAAGCGTGAAAGAAGGGTCGTGTCAGCTTGTATCATTTTACGGGCCATTTTTTCCATGACGTATGTCTCTGAGTATTCTTTCTGTTCAAAGAAGATATTGAAGAATCCCCATGAAACAAATGAATCCTGTGCATCAGGTTCCAGCAGGTGTGCGATAACCCTTGCACTTCTTTGATTTGTAAATACAATAGCAGACCCGATGGCAAAATTCATGGTCTGTATGACTGGTTCGGATTTAAACAAGGGCATTTGACGCCCTTCATTTGAAGAATGGCGGAATGTTACATCGTAGAAATGATATGTGCTTACATCGAGAGTAAGCTCTTTTTTCAGGACCTTTACTTCGATACCATGGAGCTTCACCCTTTCGATGATATCTGTGAATTCTGCCGGAATGATATAAGCCTGAGGAAGTTCGACCCAGGTGGTAACTACAGGTTTGTTATAGAAAGGGAGGATGAATTTTTCTGGTTTATTATCGTAGATAAACCATTCGCCTTCGGTAAGATCACTTTTAATACTGTGATAGCTGATTCCTCTGAAATCGACCATCAGGCTATCGGTTTTAGACACATCGAATTTTACAGCAATCTTTTGTTTGCGGGAAGCGGCACTTGCAGTTGCTTCATCGGCCTGAACGAACATCCGTTTCAGGTTTTCTGCTTCACGATTGAGAATCCCGAGCGCTATCCGAATTACCTCCATTGTTGATTCTACCCTTGGTTTGTAGGGTTTTAGCATATGAGTCTCGATTAAAAGACCTGGTCGGTTATGTGCTGCTACATACCCCTGCGATAACATTGGGGGAGCTGGTCGGCTTATAAGCCCGCTTCTTGGATTGTGCCATTGCCTGAAACTGACATAAGGAAATACGGGGAATCCCGCTGTTTCCATTTTTTGTTCAAATTCGGGAGTAAATTTTGTAGCCAACCATTCTCCGATTGCAGGATCAATATTGCCACGATCTTCAAGAGCATAGGTAACTACATATTCGTAATCAGCGCCATCTGTAGTATGTGTGTCGATAAAGAAATCGGGATTCCATGCGTTGTAGAGTTTCAGCCAGGCCTTCATCTCGGGGGCATCAGCTTTCATAAAGTCGCGGTTCAGATTTAGGTTCTGCATGGTGGTTCTCCAACCCATTTCTACTGGTCCGTTTTGGTTTATCCGGTTATAGGGTCCAAATCGTTCATGTCCATCAACATTAAAGATGGGGATAAACAGAATAGTCACATTATTGAGCAGACTCTGATCAATGTTTCTGAACGCGATATTACGTATAAGCAGCAAGCCGGCATCTTTTCCTTCAGGTTCACCAGGATGAATACAAGCATTGATAAGCATAATCATATTACCCGATTTTCGTACACTTTCAGGGTCAAAATTACCATGAGCATCGATAATAAGAAGAGGTAGTTCTCTTCCCTGTGGACTGACACCGAATGAGGTATACTTAATCAGGGGTGAAGTCTCGGCCATCTTCCGGCAGAAATCAATGGTGGCATCGTAACGGGGAGTCTTTGTCCCCCCAGATCTTTCATAATCTGTATCCCAGTTGTCGGCATGAGTATCTGTATTGGCAATAAGAAATATAAAGAGAAACAGTTGGATGAGAGAATGGTATTTCGTTGTCATATGTGTAGCAATTTAAAATTTTACGCAGACTTCTTCGGGGGTAACACACCTTCAGAAGAAGAGGTTGGCTGGATGAACACTCAGGAAGAATATTATACGATTACGGGATTAGTATTTCTAGATTTGCTGTCGTCAGGTTCGGAACGGGCAATAATTACAGCGGCACAGGTATCACCATAAACATTAAGTGCTGTGCGAAACATATCGAGTATTCTGTCAACTGCCAATATCAGTCCAATTCCTTCGAGTGGAAGACCCACAGCGGTCATCACTATGGCCATCATCACCATCCCAGCCATGGGGATTCCGGCAGAACCAATTGCTGCCAGTAAGGCTGTTGTAACAACTATTAGCTGCTTGCCAACTGATAGTTCGATACCGTATGCCTGGGCAATAAACATAACAGCTACACATTCGTATAAGGCAGTCCCATTCATGTTGATAGTTGCCCCGAGAGGTAATGTGAACCCGCTAATAACAGGCGAAACACCCGATTTTGTTTCAATTTCACTAATGGTCAGAGGTAGGGTGGCGTTGCTTGATGAAGTTGAGAAAGCAGTTAACAGAACAGCGCTCATATTTCGAATGTGTTCAATAGGTTTAATGCCACCTAATACTTTAAGGGCAATTGACATTGTGATGAATCCATGAAAGAGGATACCAATGATAACTGTCAGCATATAGAGCCCTAGTCGTCCGGTCACAGCTAAAAGAGCATCCTGATCACCCGCCTGTTCACTGATAACTTTGGCTACTATTCCAAATATTCCGGCAGGGGTAAACCTGATGACAACCATTGTAATCTTCATCATTAAATCCGATAATGCTCCGAAAGCAGTTGTTAAAGATTTGGAATGGTTTTCATCCAGACGTGGAATGAAATATCCGAATATTATTGCAAAAAAGATGATAGGAAGCATATCGCCTCTCATCAGTGAAGCGAAAATATTGTCAGGGATAATACCCAAAACGGTTTCCAGAAAAGAATAACCGGCAACTCCAATCGTTTCCGGTTGCGCAGCAAGTCCAATTTCGGCTCCTATGCCTGGTGTAATAAGGTTCACCAGGACAAGCCCGGTAGTGATAGCAATCAGGCTGGTTATCAGGTAGAATAGCATTGTTTTTAGTCCTATCCTTCCCAGGTTTTCTACATTTCCAACGTTGGCAACTCCAGTTACAAGGGTACAAAATACCAGCGGGATTATGATCATTCTTAGCAAGCGAAGAAATAAGTCGCCAATCCATCCTACCCAAACGACTCCATCAGGGATAAAAAAGCCGAAAATTCCCCCGGCAAGAAGTGCAATAAGGATTTGCCAGTGTAAGGCAATGTGTTTCATCAGGTTATTTTCTTAATTTAATTAAACGCAATATTAAGAAAAATCTAACGACACAGGAAGATCAGAAGTACAGAATGAGGTCACTTGTCTAATATTTGGAATTTAGTGTATCTTTTGGTCAATTTGCCACCTTGATCGATTTAGATTCTATTTCTATTTGGTTAACTTCGCCTCGTGATATCCAAATAGTTAAATCCTCCAAGATGAATAGTAGTATATGAAATCCAACATTTGTACGTAATTTGTGAGAGTTAAACATCAAATATCAACTACTCAATGCCAAAGATGTTTGCAGGTCAAACGTTAACTTCACTGGTTGACAGAAGTGCTAACCAGTTTCCCGATCGACTGGCTGTTGTATCAAACGATGAAGCCATTACATATAGTGATTTAATGGAACGCAGCCGAATGTTGAGTCGATGGCTAATAGCTCAGGGTCTGCGTTCTGAGGAGATGGTTGTTTTGATTCATAACCGAAGTGTTCAAATGGTGGTCGACCTGATAGCTATACTATTAGCTGGAGGAGCCTGGGTTCCGATATCGCCTCAACAACCTCTGGGACGTATACAACAGATACTTGGACAAGTTAATCCGCGTTTTATTCTTTCTGATGTTGACGATCCTTTGGTAATTGGTTTAACCTGGATTGGCCCTACAAAAAAGGAGAAGATCAACCTTGGAGAGCATCCTGATTATTCTTTACCGGAAATTGATCCGGGACAACTGGCTTATGTACTCTTTACCTCAGGATCAACAGGTGTTCCCAAGGGAGTTATGGTTGAGCACCGCTCGGTGGTTGCCATGCTTAATGGTTTTGAAAGAATAGCTCCAATAGAAGGCCCTTTTAAAGGTTTAAGTGTTTGTTCATATGTGTTTGATGTATCGGTTTGGGAATTCTTTTCGGCTTTGGGTTTTGGAGGAACGCTATATTTGGCTGAACCGGATAGCCTGCTTGATACAGATTCATTTTGCAGTCTTCTCAATAAAAATACTATCAATAGTGGCTATTTCCCTCCCGGGGTTCTCGTTCCTTTAGGGAATGAACTATTGAAGGCTGAATATTCTGTTCCGTTAAAAAGAATGCTCGTGGGTGTTGAACCAATACTTGGTGAGACGCTTTCTCGTTTTTCGAAATTGCCATCTAATCCTGAAATCATTAATGGGTATGGGCCAACTGAAGCAACCATCTGTGCTACATTTCATAAATATTCGGAAAATGACAAACCAAAAGCACGCGTTCCAATAGGAAGGGCATTGCCCGGATACGAGATAGTATTGCTTGATGAATCGTATCAATTAGTCGAAAAAGGGCGAATTGGAGAGATTGCAATTGGTGGAGTAGGGCTTGCGAGGGGCTATCTTGGACTGGATGATCTGACAGAAAGATGTTTTATCAATCATCCTTTAAAAGTAGGAGAAAGGCTTTATCTGACAGGTGATTATGCACATGAACTGCCTGATGGAAATTTTATTTTTCGGGGACGTGCTGATAACCAGGTTAAAATGCATGGATATCGGATAGAATTAGCTGAGATCGAGAAGAATCTGGAGTCAATGCCAAAGATTACAGCCTCTGCTGTTATCCATAAGAGCAACAGCGACTGGCACCATACGCTCATATGTTATTATGAGACTGATGAAGGGCGTATTGTTAAGCCGGAAGAATTGCAGGAGTGGCTCAATTTACGTCTACCTGTTTTCATGATTCCTAATCGTTTTGTTCAGTTGAATATGCTGCCACGAACAGTTAACGGGAAAATTGACAGGGATAAATTATCATCTCTTGAATTTCAAAATGTCGGTGTGAGTCATCCTCTTTTATCTGGTGTCAATGAAGTTGTCCAGAAAGTGTGGAGGACAGTATTAGGACACTGGCCCAGAGGTGAAAATGATGACTTTTTTAAAGCAGGTGGGGATTCCCTAAGTGCCATGCATTTTGGGATGCTTATCGCGCAATCGGCAGGGATTAAGGTAACTGTTAAGACCATATTTGAAAATTCAACTCCCAGGGCTTTATCCGATTATATGACTTTAAAGAAGCCTCAAAATCGGGTTTCCAAAGCAATGAACATACCTAAACCTGATGAACCCTTTCCTTTGGCATATACACAACAAAGGCCCTGGTTGCTATTCCGTTTGGGTGGTGATACTTCGATTTATAATCTGCCATTGGCATACAGGATAAAAGGTTTTGTTGATGAATCGGCACTTGAGAAAGCCCTTCGATCGATTGTTCAACGTCATGAATCCTTACGGCTATCATTTGGAGAGTCCAACGGTTTGGGTTATCAGATGGTTAATTCTTCTGTACCTTTAGCTTTGGTGAAAGAGTCTATTTCTCAATATGAAAACAGGGAAGAGTCATTAATTAAGTATCTTAATTCAGAGTCAGACATTCCATTTGATTTGTCGCAACCACCACTATTCAGGGCTTCGTTATTAAAGATATCTGACAATGATCAAGTATTGTTTATAGTAACGCATCACTTGGTTTTGGATGGTTGGTCTTTGGGAATTCTTCACCGTGAATTGGAAGAAATCTATAAACACTTTTTAAATCAGCAGAGCGAGGAACTGACAGAACCTGTTAATGGCTGGACTAGATTTGTTGCAGAGCAGCAAATGCGGTTCAACAATAATGATTTCGATAATGGCCTACGTTTTATGGAACGTTATTTAAAAGGGGCTCCTCCTTTTTTACAACTACCATCATGGAACCAACGCCCGGCTTACCAGTCCTTTAAAGGGGAGTCAGTCTTCATTTATCCTGAGGCCGGATTAGTAGAAGCGATATCGGATACAGCGCATTTATATAACGTAAGTTCATTCATGCTCCTCATGGCTGCTTATAGTGTATGGCTGAATGGACTTACTGGAAGCGATGATTTTGTAGCAGGGACAATGACTGCTTCACGAAATAATCCTGAAAGCATTAATGTTATTGGCTTTTACAGTGAGAGTATTCCGATAAGGTTTACAATTCCTGATGGTCTTTCTTTTGGTGAATGGTTACTGAAGGTAAAAGATAACCTGCTTGAAGTGTTTGGTCGTCAGGATATTCCATTCGAGTTGTTGCTACAGAAGCTGAATCCGCCAAGAAATAACCAGTATAATCCTATATTTCAGGTTATGCTTGTACATCTCCGTGAAGGAGGAGATTCATTTTATTTGGGAGAAACTGAATGTAAGGCCCTTCATCTCCCTTATCCGGGTTCCAAGCTGGATTTGACATTATACATTAATGAATATCCGGGAAAATTGATGATCATGGCCGAGTACAATGCTGAATTGTTTGATTCTTCACTAATGCAGTCGATGCTGGATGGATATGTTAATATATTAAAGCAGTGTACAGCAGATCCTTCAGTTCCTTTGTCGAAGATTCATCTGGTAAATGATCATTTGATTACGGAACTAAAGCATTCGAGTGGTGAAAGTGTAGAGGGGGCTCCTTATTTAGCAATTCCGGAAATGGTTTACAGGCGGGCAGCCATACAACCAGAGGCCATTGCAATTATGGATAGGAGAATTAATTATTCTTATGGCTGGTTAAAGAATCGGGCTGAAAGTCTAACCGGGGAAATTCTTAGAAGAAATCCTGAAAAAGGGGCAGTGGCATTACTTGCCGGTAGAAGCCATGAATCGGTAGCCGCTATGTTGGCAATAATGAGTTCGGGTTGTTTGTTGGTTCCTCTTTCAGCACATATTCCTTCATCAAGGATAGTCTATATCATGAATGACGCAGATGTCCGGTTGATTGTAGCTGATGGAAGTATTGATATTCCACAAGAGGTGAGTGTTTTGCCTGTTGTTGATTTGAATACGTCCATCGATTCTATACCGCTTTCTGTAGAAACTGTTTTAGAGGAGTGTCCTGCCTACTGTATTTATACGAGTGGTACATCCGGCAAACCCAAGGGAGTAGTTGTTTCGCATGGTAATTTAAGCAATTTTATACAAGCTGCCATTTCTTATTACGAAATATCGAATAAGGACCGGGTACTACAGTTTGCTTCTTTTGCTTTCGATGCATCTGTTGAGGAAATATGGACGACATGGTGCGCTGGTGCCACCCTTGTTATTCGTGATGAAGAGATGATCTCTTCTGCTCCCCGATTTATGCATCAATGCGATGAATATGGAATTACAGTCCTGGATCTTCCAACGGCCTATTTTCATCATTTGGCTGGTTCGGGTGAGACTGAATTATTTCAAATACCCCATGATCTGAGATTGGTGATATTGGGTGGGGAGGCTTTGCAACCTGCCATGGTATCAAGATGGCAGAAGATATCCGGAGGGACTCCCAGGCTGATAAATACCTATGGGCCTACTGAGGCAACAGTTGTGGCATTGTGGTCGGATGTAAATATATCTCAGGACCTTCATCAGGTATTTATAGGAACACCTATCCCGGGTAATCAGGTGTATGTGGTTGACAAGCATTTAAGGCTTGTTCCACCGGGGGTAACAGGAGAATTACTGATCGGAGGGAAGGGTGTTGTATCTGGTTATTTAAATGATCCTTCGTTAACAGAAAGATCATTTATCAGATTGCCTTTTGCGCAGGAAAGGATTCTTTACCGAACCGGCGATCTGGTAAGATATCATCAATCAGGTAGCATTGAGTTTCTGGGAAGGCTTGATGATCAGGTAAAGATAAGAGGTTTTAGGGTTGAGCCTTCGGAAGTAGAGTCAGTGATTGCCAGATGGCCCGGAATGCATGATGTCATAGTTGCTCCACATAAAAGTGCAGGCGAAGACCAGGTATTATGCTGCTGGTACCGCTCAGAAGAGGATATTGATCCGGAAGAGTTACGTAAGTGGCTTATATGGCAATTGCCAGAATATATGGTTCCTTCTGCCTGGGTAAGAATTGATGCTGTTCCGATGACCCTCTCAGGAAAGGTCGATAAATCCCGTTTACCCATTCCTTTGAATTATCGGGCAACCAGTCAGAATTTCCAGTATCCAGCCGATGAAATTCAGCAGGGTTTAATTTTAGTATGGAGTAGTGTTCTTGGATCCGGACCATTGGGACCTGATGAGAATTTCTTTTTGAGGGGTGGTCATTCGCTTCTCGCTGCAACATTACTTTCTAGAGTAAGGCAACGGTTTAAGGTAGAAATTCTGTTACGTGATTTTTTCCAGGTACCGACTTTCTCAGGATTGGAAAAATTAATCAGAAACCATACTGGGAATAAATATTTGACCGAACAGGTGATAATGCCGTTTCAATGGGAAGATAGAATTCCATTATCATCTTCGCAACATAGGATTTGGTTCCTGGAAAAACTGGAGACGCTTGGTGCAGTATTCTCAATACCACTTTCTTTTCGCCTGCATGGTTTGTTAAAGCCCGATGTTCTTAATCTCGCTCTTAACAGGTTGATTGTAGCGCATCAAATGCTCAGAGCTTATGTCTTATCCGATTCTGAAGGAAATCCTGAGCTGGTCTTTATAGAGAACCCGGAGTATAAAATTGAGATAGCCGATTTTTCATCTCTCCCGCCTGGGAGAAGGATCGCTGAAATGACCTCAAAGGTTCAACGAAATGAACGTCTTACTTTTGATCCGGCTATTTGGCCACTTTTCAGGGTGAGCCTTATTCAGTTGGCTCCTGATGACTGGTATCTACTCTTAAACTTCCATCATTTAATTGCGGATAGTCGTAGTATTGGCTTATTTGTAGAAGAATTTGGGTCGCTATATAATCGTCTTCTGGTAGATCAGGGAGCTGTCGCTAAACCCGAAAGTCCTTGCTATACTGATTATATATTCTGGCAACAGCAATGGCTTGCTTCTGAAGAAGCTTCTAAGCAGATTGGTATATGGGTAGAGAAGTTAACCGGAGCATCCAGTATTCTTCGTTTACCAACTGATCGCCCCCGACCATCAAAACAATCATTTGAAGGAGATGAAGTAACGATTAAATTATCGGCTGAATTGGTGCTTCGCTTGAAGGAAATTGCCGCTCATCGGGGAGCCAGTCTGAATACTATCCTTCTGACTTGTTTTTCTCTGGTGCTAAGTCGATATACAGCCCAATACGATTTTGTTATAGGAGTACCTGTTGCGGGGAGAACTGCAGAGGGTACAGCGCGTTTATTTGGGACAACGATCAATAACCTGCCAGTCAGGATTAATGTGGAAGGGAAAGAAGATTTTGCTTTATGGATTGAAGAGGTTAACAGGGCTATGCTTGATGCACTATCACTTCAGGAGATCCCTTTTGAGCGAATCGTCAAGTCGATGAAGCTTCATCCTGATATGAGTATTACACCTCTGTATCAGGTTATGTTTAATATGCTGAATGCCCATAACGAAGAATTACGGTTGAGGGGTTGTAAGGTCGACTTCATAGAACCTTCCAGCCACTCGGCTCAATATGACCTGACGCTTATTTTAAAGGAAAGGGAACAGGAATTATGGATTACATTCGAATATTCGCGCCGCTTATTTGACCAGATTACAATCAGACATATGAGCCGGGCTTTATTGACTGTTACGGAATTTGTTGCCTTTAATCCGAACAGGAAAATAGGGCAGATAGGACTTCTCTTACCTGCTGATGAATATCATCCTTTAAGACGAACTGCCTCAAGAGAGGTGTTTCCCCGGATACCTTTACCTGAATTATTTTTGAAAGCTGCTGAAAGATATAGCACGGCTACTGCCATTGTTGCTGGAAATGTGAAGTTGACATATGCTGATGCAGCTTCCAAAATGATTGCGATGGCGAATGTTCTTCATTCTGTTGGTTGTAATTCATCAAGACCGGTTGGAGTCCTTGTTGAGAGAAATGAGTGGTTGCCTCTGGCGCTTATTGCAGTGCAGAAGGCCGGAAGTTTTTATGTGCCACTTGATCCGGTGTACCCTTCAGAAAGATTGTCCGAAATTATCAGGGATGCTGGAATAGAATTGTTGCTTGTTTCTAAATCAACAGTTCGTTTTGTGCCCAATGGGAATTTTACAATAATTCATGTCGATGAACTGAAATTGGAACATATAACCGGGATTCAGGTTTTCCCTGAAGTTAAAATGTCTGCCCCGGCTTATCTGATTTATACTTCAGGTTCAACCGGTAAACCAAAAGGTGTTCAAATCAGTCATGCCTCATTATCTAATCTTCTTTGGAGTATTAAGAATGATCCCGGAATGAGTTGTGATGACAGACTTCTTGCCGTTACAACTGTTTCTTTCGACATTGCAGCACTTGAACTGTTTGTACCCCTTATAAGCGGGGCAACCCTGGTTATAGCATCTGAAGAAGAGCAGCAGGATGCATGGCTTCTTGGTGATTTAATTGAACAGAACAAAATAACCCTAATGCAGGCTACTCCTGTTACATGGCGGATGATGCTTCACGCAGGCTGGTTAGGTTCTTCTGATCTTACCCTTCTCTGTGGTGGAGAAGCATTGCCCCGTGAGCTGGCCAGTCAGCTGATTCCCCGTTGTCGTAAGTTATATAACATGTATGGCCCTACAGAAACAACTATCTGGAGTTCCGTGGAAAGAGTTGACCAGGTAGATGACAACACACCTTTTATCAGACTTGGGAAACCTATCGCCAACAATTTTTTGTATGTTACTGACGAATTCCTGAATCCTGTTCCTCCCGGAGTGCCTGGCGAATTGCTTATCGGAGGTGAAGGAGTAGCTATTGGCTATCTGAACCGACCCGAATTAAACAGGGAAAAGTTTCTTCCTGATCCTTTCGACACTACACCAGGTGCCCGTGTGTACCGGACTGGTGATTTGGTAAAACTCAGAAACGATGGGACGTTTGATTTTTTGGGGCGGAATGATTATCAGATAAAACTTCGCGGGTTCAGAATTGAACCAGGAGAAATAGAATCTCTCCTGACCATGCATCCGGCAGTCAGGCAGGCTGTTGTTGTCATGCGGGAAGATTATGGAACTGTTAAACGTTTAGTTGCTTATTTGGAAGGAGAAAATTCTCAGTCAGTTAATGTTTCTTTCAGGGATTATTTATCAGCTTATCTGCCAGGCTATATGATTCCTTCTGCTTTTGTCTGGGTGGATGAATTACCGTACACAGGTAATGGTAAAATTGACAGGAAATTACTTCCTGTTCCTGATACAATGGAAGTCGATACAAGTCAGCAGGACATAGCCCCTCAGAATTCAACCGAAGAGGCAATGCTTGAAATATGGAAGGAAATTTTGAAGTTAGAGCACATCTCAGTAACTGATGATTTTTTTGATCTTGGTGGTGATTCCCTGATGGCTGTAGGTCTAATGGCGAGAGTTGAGCTCAGGTTTAATATTCGGTTACCGCTGTCTACACTTTTCCATCACAGTACGCTAAGGGAGCTTTCGGCCAAAGTGTCGTTGAAAGAATCAGTTGTATCCTGGCGATCTTTAGTCGTTATCAGGCCTATGGGGCATAAACCTCCTGTCTTCCTGATTCATGGTGCAGGTTTGAATGTATTACTTTATAATTCACTTGTTTTACATTTTCAAGCGGGTCAGCCAATCTATGCCTTACAGGCCAGGGGGCTTGATGGGAAAGAAAAGCCTCTCGAAACAATTGAGGAAATAGCGTCTCATTATATATCGGAAATTCGTAGTGTAAGTCAATTGGGACCTTTTGCTCTTGCAGGATTTAGTCTTGGAGGAATTATTGCTTTTGAAATAGCAAGGCAAATGAATGAAATGGGTTTGAAGACATTTTTTGTTGGCATGTTCGATACTGTTGCTTACACTTCTGAGGAGGATGTGCCGATTCTAAAGAGGAAATTAAATCACCTTATGTTTTACTCTCATCAGATTCTGTTTAATCTCAAGCTGATATTATTCGAAACGTCTAAACAACGTTCACGGTTTATCAGGCTAAAGATCAATAGTATTAAACAAATAATAGAGAGGGTTAAATTGAAATTAAAGGAGCAGAAAGCCTATCTGACTGGCGATAGGGACAAATTACAGTACTTTACCCTTCCTGTACATGAGATAAACAATCGTGCCGGAGAAAGATATCATTTGAAACCAACCGATATCCGGATAGATCTTTTCAAGGCCAGGCAGGCCACTTTTTATATTGCAGAACCAAAGTATTATGGCTGGAGTGAATATGCTAAAAAGGGTGTGGATGTTCATGAGGTTCCGGGAGAGCATAATACGATTTTTCATCCTCCTCATGATAAACAATTTGCCATCACACTCCAGCGTTGTATAGATGAAGCATTTGACAGATATCAGAAGAAATCTGTTGGCTGATAGATGCATCGCAGTTAATAGTAAATGAGATTCATTTACGTACTGTTTTTATTTTACATTTGCATTAAATTCTATACAAGTGGTTGATAGCATTGTAATAATTCCGACTTATAACGAAAAAGAAAATATCGAACAGATAATCAGGAAGGTATTTTCTTTATCCCATCCTTTCGATGTACTGATAATTGAAGATAACAGCCCCGATGGTACTGCAACTATCGTAAAGCGTTTGATGGAAGAGTTCCCTGGCAGGCTGTTTATAGAGGAAAGAAAGGGAAAACTAGGTTTGGGAACCGCTTACATTCATGGTTTCAAGTGGGCTTTGAAAAGGGATTATCCTTATATATTTGAGATGGATGCTGACTTTTCCCATAATCCTGAAGATCTTCTTAAGCTCAGGGAAGCTGTCGCGGAGAAGGGAGCTGATGTCGCAATCGGGTCGAGATACATTACTGGTGTTAATGTCGTGAACTGGCCTATGGGGCGTGTGCTGATGTCTTATTATGCTTCTGCTTATGTAAGGTTTATTACAGGAATGACTATCAGGGATACTACTGCAGGATTTAAATGTTATTCCGCAAGTGTTCTCCGTACCATCGATCTTGATGCTATCAGCTTTGTAGGATATGCTTTTCAGATCGAAATGAAATATACAGCATGGAAGTTGGGCTTTAATATTATGGAGGTGCCGATAATATTTACAGACCGCACTCTTGGTCAATCTAAAATGAGCAAGGGTATCTTTAAGGAGGCTATACTGGGTGTCATTAAACTAAGGTTTAAGCGTATCAGGAAAAAAGCTGTCTGATATTCCGTTTACGCGTTCCGATTATCGTAATTTTGCATGTGCATGCCAGTGAAATCAGGCTGCACATTTTTTTTGATAAAAATTTCTGATATGAAATATGAGAACTATCTGATTCGAAATGCCCGATTAATAAATGAAGGAGAGATATTCAATGCTGATCTTTTGACAGAAGGGGCTTATATACGAAAGATAGCTTCAGGAGGAACTATTGATCCACCGGCAGGAACTATCATAGTTGAGGGGAGGGGAAAGCTTTTGCTTCCCGGTGTTATCGACGATCAGGTACATTTCAGGGAGCCGGGTCTTACCCATAAGGGTGATATTTATACGGAATCGAGAGCTGCCGTAGCAGGAGGGGTCACATCTTTCATGGAAATGCCCAATACGCAACCACAAACTTTGACCCAGGAGCTTCTTGAAGAAAAGTACCAGCGTGCGTCACAAGTATCAGCTGCTAATTATTCATTTTATATGGGAGCCTCAAACGATAACCTTGCCGAGGTGCTTCGTACTGATCCCCGTACAGTTTGCGGAATAAAGGTTTTTATGGGCGCAAGTACAGGAAACATGCTCGTTGATAATCCTGACACTCTACGGGGTATTTTCGCCGGTGCTCCCTGTCTTGTAGCGGTTCATTGTGAAGATGAACCTACTGTCAGGAAGAATTTGGAGGAGGCAATAACCCGCTTTGGGGAAGACATTCCTGTAACGCTTCATCCTGAGATCAGAAGCCGTGAGGCTTGTTTGAAATCATCAACTCTCGCCATACAACTTGCTCGGGAATATGGAACACGTTTACACATTTTACACGTTAGCACTGCTGATGAACTGGCACTTTTTTCAAATGCACCATTGAGCGAGAAAAAAATCACCGCCGAAGTTTGTGTTCATCATTTATGGTTTTCTTCAGAGGATTACAGGCTGTCGGGAAACCGGATTAAATGGAATCCGGCGGTTAAAGAGCCTGCAGACCGTGATGCGCTGCTTTCAGGTTTAAAAAACGGCCTGCTTGATGTTGTGGCGACTGATCATGCCCCTCACACGCTTCAGGAAAAATCACTTCCATATATTAAAGCACCGTCAGGCGGACCACTGGTACAACATTCCCTGGTGGCAATGCTCGAGATGTCGCTTCAGGGTAAGATTGAAATAACTGAAGTGATCCGTAGGATGTGTCATATTCCTGCTGATCTGTTTAAAGTAGATAGAAGGGGTTATCTGCGTGAAGGTTTTTATGCAGATATGGTCTTAGTTGATCCTGTTACTGCCTGGACTGTAGCGCCAGAGAATATTTTATATAAATGTGGCTGGTCTCCTTTTGAAGGGACATCATTTCACCATCGCGTGGAAAGTACATTTGTAAACGGACAGCTGGTTTTTGACAATGGAAAGTTGACGGATTCGTTGAGTAGCATGAGGTTGATATTTAATAGATAATAGTTACTGGCATTAATCTTAAATAAATATGAAGTTACGTATTGCATCCACATTGTTGATGATTGTGGTATTCCTGGCCTGTAAGCCTCAGAACGGACAAATCGTTATCGAACGATATGACGGGAATGCTCCTAAAGTGATGAAAGAATTTGAAATTAATAAAGGAGATACTACATTTACTAAGGAAATTCAGTTTTATCCCAATGGACAGAAGCATCTTGAAGGATCACTTACCGATGGCAAACGGGATAGCACATGGACTACCTGGAGAGAGGATGGGAAGCTTTGGAGCCAGGCTACTTACAGGAATGGGATAGAGCATGGCGTTTCAGTTGCCTACCACCCTACCGGAGCTAAATACTACGAAGGAAGTTTTTATAATGGCCGACGAGTGGGAGTATGGCATTTCTATGATGAGACAGGGAAGGAAGTTAATTCCATGGATTTTGGTAAAGTAAATGAGCAGGAATAATTCCCGGGAGGCGATTCCTTCCTTATTATCCCTGCTTCAACATCTTTAGCCAATAGAATTCTTTAGCCACAGATTATTAATAATTTACTTGACATGCTATGCGATCTCAGGTGGTGCAGGCATCTGTTGTATATTCCCTGGCCCATGTTTTATTTACAGGAAGAAAACCGATCGGCAGATTTCTGTATTGATTTGATTGAAATGTGACATGGGGCAGGCAGGGAGATATATGTTTGACTGCATATCAGCGATCGTGTTGTGATGAATTCTTCGTGCTGGTTATACAAAGATTTTATCCTGTAAAGAGGGGTGTTGGGAGAATTTTTAATTGGTTATTTAAATAAGTGACAGCACTTTACATAACCCAGCCATCGAACCTCAGCAAACCCGGCCAGATTTTAGTGAATACAGGAAAGGATAGGTGTATTGAATTCCTGCATCTGCAGGGTTGATGATTATGTGCTATTTCTGACTTTTAACCGTAGACTAACCGTAGATTAACCGTACCTTCATCGTAGATAGACCATGTGGCATTGGTCGGCTCACGATTAATGTTTGATTGAATTTTGATCTTTCCCCGTTCCAATTGCTTTTTGAGGCAGTGTGAAAGGAACCCCGAAACATAGGACTATATTTTCAGTTTGGTATGAAACCGACTAAACAAGCTTGATTTCAGATCGGGCTGCAATCATTGCGACAATACTTTTAACTTCTAGGATGCAATTAGTAAGCAAATGAAAGAGAGTTTTAAAGACAATTCTTCATGCCACATGTCACAAATGATTCGTACTAGGGGTTGATCATAAGCATGATAGTTTTGTTTTGAAGGATTTTTTGCCTGGAATCAGGGGCTGCCGGTTGTTGAAGGTAGAGGAATGGTGTTGCTTTAGTATACCGCTTTTCTGTAGCAATATGTATCAAATGAAGATTTTTAACGGAGGGTGGACATGGATACTAAAGAGGCCTGGCAAGAGATCTCCTCACGGGTTTTGGAATGGCACCGGGGAAGAGTTAAAATGTAAGCTGATGGTTGTTTTCGTGAAGTTGTGATTAATGCCGGCTGCCCGATAGGGAAAAGAAAAAGAGGATATGGCCCGTGAGCAATACCCTCTTATTTTGTATAGATCCCTTTATATTTGCTTATTGAGGTGAATCCTGATCAATATCCATACCATTCTGACGCGCGAGAAGATCAGGTAAATGCTTTAGGGCAACCAATTCACGCCAGCGTTTCCGGCTTTCGTCAACCGGAATACCGAAGTAGGTCTTTCCTCCTTCAATTGATTTATCAACACCGGATGTGGCAAGTACAATGGCTCCTTTTCCAATTACCAGGTCTTTATTGACAGAAACACGACCCCAGAGGATGACATCATCTTCAATACGTGTGACACCGGCAATTGCACAATGAGCCCCGATTAAGCAATGTTTTCCTATATAGGTATCATGTCCCACCTGAATATGATTGTCCAGTTTAGTGTCGGTATCTATAGTCGTATCGCCTGTTACTCCACGATCGATTGAACAGAGGGCGCCAATTTCTACCTTATCACCAATAATTACCCGCCCGCATGATTCGAATTTGCGGAATTCACCATTTTTCTTCTGGAAATAAAATGCATCCGCTCCTATCACCGTGTTGGCATGGATAACAACATTGTCTCCCAGAACGCAATGATCATATATGCTGACGTTTGAATGGATAAGACAATCGCGTCCGATCACCACATGCTCTCCGATAAATGTGCCTGGTTGGATAATTGTACCTTCTCCGATGATTGCGGTGGATGAGACCACGGCAGTTGCCGGCACAAAAGGCCTGAACTTTCGGATGATTGTCAGAAAGGCTGCAAAAGGATCAGGGTGTACCAACAGGGCTTTACCGGCCGGTGGGTCAACTTTCTTATTGATGAGAATTGTCGTGGCTTTGGAATTTAGAGCCTTATCGTAATATTTCGGGTGATCAACAAATGTAATGTCTCCGGGCTCAACCATATGAATTTCGTTGAGACCTGCTGTAAGATGATTCAGATCGCCTATGGCTTCCGACCCTGTTAGAGCAGCAAGAGATGTTAGCGACAGTGGTTCAGGGAATTTCACGAGATGTCGGTTTTAGAAATTAAAAAAGGGCTTCGATTAGCCCTTAACTCTTTCTGAATACTCACCAGTTCGGGTATCTACTCTGATTTTTTCTCCCGATTCTATGAAAAGCGGAATTCTGACAATTGCACCTGTTTCCATAGTGGCCGGTTTAAGTGCATTGGTAGCTGTATTCCCTTTTTCGCCCGGTTCGCAATAGGTGATGGTGAGGTCTACAAATGGGGGTAGTTCGCAGAGTAACGGTTCTTCGTTAGCTGCCAGGAAAACGATTTCAACTGGTTGCCCTTCTTTCAAAAATTCAGGTGCGTTGATAAGGGTTTTCGGGATAAAAGTTTGTTCAAAGGTTTCATTGTTCATGAAATGATAGTCATCGCCCTCATTATAAAGGAATTGATAGGCGCGACGCTCTACTCTGATAATGTCGATTTTTACACCTGCATTGAAGGTGTTGGGGATAACCTTTCCATTACGCAGGTTCCTGAGTTTGGTGCGTACGAAGGCGCCACCTTTCCCCGGTTTCACATGTTGAAACTCTATGATAGAACAAGGTTCACCGTTGAAATCGATGCAAAGGCCGTTTTTAAAATCTGCGGTTGTAGCCATACACTCGGTTTTTCTGTTTTCAATAAAATTAAGGGTGCAAAGATAGAGATAATGAGCAAACTGGCAAGTGTCAACGCCTGTTTATTGCGGGTTTATAATCTTCAACTACCAGTTGATCAATACAGAAATCGTATTCAATTGTCTGGTGGTTTGAACAAACCACGACAACACGATCTTTTGTAAATTCTTCAATCAGCTTTCTGTACCATGTCATGGCATGATGATCAAGGTTTGATGTGGGCTCATCAAGTAAGAGTATTGGGGAGTCACTCAGGATCGCCAGTGCCAGTTTGGTTCTTTGTTTCATCCCTGAAGAGAAGTAGCGGATAGCTTTTTCGGCCGATCGTTCTAACTGCATGATCTCAATGGCTTGTCTGGCTGTAATATTTTGCTGAAATGATTTGTGCTCAAGGAAAAATTCTGTGAGTTCAATCAGCGTGTATTCTTCTATAAGTTCAAGATAAGGGGCAGCCAGTGCTACTGATTTATAACAGTGCTCTGTCGGAATCAATACTCCCCCGTCGCCCTGGTATACAATTTCTCCTTCACTCAGCATCGAGCGAAGAGAAATAGCCTGCAATAAGGTAGATTTTCCTGAACCATTACTGCCTAAGATAACGGTTGCACGCTCCACTGTGAAAACGTGGTTAATCCCTTTGAAAATCCATTCCCGGTTATATCTTTTGCCAGCTTCTTTTAATTCTATCTGCATCAGAACACTTTCAGATTGGGCGACAAAGATATGAAATTTGAAGGTGCGCTGCTCTTTGGTTCGGTTCTTCATAAATCGGTTTGCTAAGCAACTTTTACCAAATTCTAAAGAGACCTGTTCTTTTAACAATCAATGATTCATAATTGTCTGTGATGGGATGTTGTTTTGATTCCGTTGATTTGTGTGAAGTAAGACGGTTGGATTTTTGATCCCTGAATATTGCAGAACTCATTGATTCTTCTGCCTTATTTCACTCTTATTTTGGTAATTCAGTTACCAGAGGTTGGCTTTTATGGAGGTTCGCATTTTTTCTACCTTTGTAAAGGAATTAAGCGAATTCTAAATTAATTGTTATGATACAAGATTTTATACGCCAGCGGCGATCTGTTCGTAAATATCTTGCCCGCCCGGTCGATATTGAGATCATTCACTCTATACTGGAAGCAGGAATGAGTGCTCCATCAGCGGGGAACCAAAGGCCATGGGATTTTATCGTTGTGACCGATCATGATGTGATAGAACGGATGAGTAAGACAGGGCCAAACTCTTTGCCTGCAAAAGATGCACCGGTTGTAATTCTTATTACGGGTGATACGAGCCGGGAACGATACAAAGGATACTGGCCTGTAGATTGTGCAGCAGCTACAGAAAACATGCTGCTTGAAATTACCAGGCTTGGGTTGGGTGCAGTATGGTTGGGGGTACATCCTGTCGCTGAGCGAAAAGAATATTTGCAGAATCTGTTTCAACTGCCATCAGCAATACATCCTTTCGCGATGATCAGCCTGGGATATACGGACGTTGATTTGAATAATGAAAGGGAATCAAGGTATGATATGAGTCGGGTTCATTATAACCGATGGTAAACAATTTAGCTTCTGATCATAAAAAAACGGTCGGCATTTGCCGACCGTTTTTTTATGATCAGAATGGTTTACTTATTGAAAAGCTTGGTCCATTCACGCGGAGTACGTTTCTTCCACAGCCCTTTAACATACGCATAGTTGATGATAAGCGGAACAACGGTCGTGGCTTCAGCATACACCATTTGTTCATAGATTGTGTCAACTTTACCCCATGAGGCAGCTTCTTTAAGCGTTGAGCTTGAGCAGGCTCCATCACGAACATCAGCAACGGTAATCTGAATGGCATACTTATGCAGTGGGACGTCATATCCAAGAATTTCTGCGCAAACTACAGTATCCTGAGCAAAGTTCTTTGGTACACCACCGCCTACCATGAATAACCCTGTAGTTCCGGCGGCAATCTTCACCTGGGTAAGTTCATGGAAGTCTTTAACTGAATCGATAGATACATGTTTACCGGGATTTTCCACCTGGTGTTTTACCAGACCGAAGCCGGCACTGCTATCGCTGAAGGCAGGGCAGAAGATCGGGACATTCTTCTCGTAACAGGCCAGAATGAGTGAATCCTCTTTCTTGCCGTGTTTGCTGAGATAACGCCCCATTTCATAAATAAATTCGCGCGAACTGTATGGACGTGGTTCAAGCGTGTCGGCAATTTCTTTAATGGTGGCATCACAATTCTGGAGTTCCTCCTCGTCGATGAAAGTATCGTAAATCCTGTCGATATACAGGCTGCGAAGTGTCTTGTCATCATAAGTAGCAGCTCCGCGGTAGTGTTTAAACCCTAATGCCTCGAAGAAATCCATATCCACAATCGAAGCCCCGGTTGCTACTACAGCATCAATCATATTGTTACGTACCATATCAATATACACCTGCATGCATCCTCCGGCAGAAGTGCTTCCTGCTATCGTGAGCCACGGGCTGCATGACTGATCGTCAAGCATCAGGTTAAAAATATCGGCGGCAGTAGCTGTATCACGCGATGAGAACGACATGTCACGCATTGAATCAAGCAACGCAGAGGAATCAAATGATTTGATGTCGATGTGTTTAATCGTTTCTTTCAGTAGATCAGTCTTGTTCATGATTATATTTTTAAATTGTTGAGTGCAAAGAATAATCCTTTTTTGGGATGATTGAATAGTGCAAAGGTAGTTAGTATCCAAGAATTTTTAGCATCGACTTGTAGCTTTGCTCTTTGGCGAATAGCTTGGTAAAGTATTCGCCACTTTCATCAAGGTCGATGATAACATGTTTTGGGGATGGTATCATACAGTGCTGAATGCCTCCGTAACCGCTCAACGATTCCTGATATGCACCTATATTAAACAATCCGATGAATTGCTCACGGCCATCTACAATTTTTGGTAGAAAGATAGCATTTGAATGGGCTTCTGCATTGTAGAAGTCCTGGCTGTCGCAGGTAAGCCCCCCAAGATGAACCCGTTGATAATTGCTCCCCCAGTTATTTACTGCCAGCAAAACATAACGCTGACTTATTGCCCAGGTGTCGGGTAATGTTGTCATAAAAGAGCTGTCAATCATGTTCCATAACTCACGATCGTTCTGTTGCTTCTGGTGAACAATCGAGTATAGCATGGCACCAGACTCTCCAACCGTGAAAGATCCAAATTCTGTGAAAATATCAGGTTCAGGAACATCATTCTGGACACATATCGCCTTGATTTGCGCGACGATCTCTTCGGCCATATATTCATAGTCGTAGTTGAACTCGAGCGAATTTTTTACAGGAAATCCTCCCCCGATATTCAAGCTATCGAGTTCCGGGCAGATTTTCTTCAATTCACAATACAGGTTGACCGCTTTCGATAGTTCGTTCCAGTAGTATGCAGTGTCTTTAATTCCGGTATTTATAAAGAAGTGGAGCATCTTCATCGAGAAAAGACTGTTATCCTTGATCTTTTCCAGGTAGTAAGGAATTATATCATTATAGCGTATTCCAAGCCGGGAGGTGTAGAACTCAAATTTGGGTTCTTCTTCTGAAGCGATTCTGATTCCCAGGTTAAGGGGTCTGTCAAGACCTGCTTCTATATACTTATCAAGTTCATACTTGTTGTCAAGAACAGGGATTACGTTATTAAACCCTGATGCTACAAGTGAAACGATATTCTCAATATATGCCGGTCTTTTAAAACCATTACAAACGATGAAGCGGTCGTTCTTTAAGGCTCCGCTCTCCACGAGCGCTTCCAGCAGGTTAATGTCAAATGCTGATGAAGTCTCTATATGTGTGTCGTTTTTAAGAACCTCTTCCAGGACAAACGAGAAATGAGAGCTCTTTGTACAGTAACAATAGTGGTAATCGGCATTGTAATTAGTTTTAGCCATGGCTACATTAAACATAATCTTTGCCTTCTGTATCTGATTACTGATTCTTGGCAGATAGGTAAGCCGTAAAGGTGTTCCGTACTGTTTGATGATATCCATCAGGGGGATTTCATTCCAGTAGAGATCGTCATCTACTACCTTATACTCATCAGTTGGAAACTCAAAAGTTTGTTCAATCAGATCAATATACTTGTTTTTCATCGAGCGATTTAGCTAAGTCAGATTAACATTTTTTCTCTTATCCGAATTCTTTACATTTTAACTGGGTGGCAAAAGTAAGCATAATTCTTTTACATTCTGTGGTTTGTGAATATTTTTATGAAAATGCATTTATCAGTATATTTATTGATAAACAGCATGTTGCGTTTTACAAATTGTTGTAATTTTATTTAAGGCAGGATGTTTCTTTTGAAAAAACTGCCACAAAAAGGCAATCCAGGGTAGTTGGATTGGTCGTTTTGTTAGTAAGTATTTAAATCGGATTAATGGAAAGCGGCTAATAATAAATCAAGATCCTGCGAAGGGAGTTGATACATGTCAGCGAGGAATCGATTGGTGAAAATTCCATTGTAGATATATACGCCGGCTCTTGTTCCTGGATCTTCGCGTAACATACTGCCAAATCCCCCTTCTTCACCAATGCGTAAAAGCACTGGTGTAAACAGGTTGCTTAAAGCATAACTGGCAGTATGTGGTACCCGGGAAGCGATATTTGGAACACAGTAATGCGTGACGCCGTGTTTTACGAATACAGGATTTGCATGATTGGTATGACTGGAAGTTTCAACGCAACCTCCCTGATCAATACTGATATCGATGATAACGGAACCCTTTTTCATCTGTCCAACCATCTCTTCAGTAACAACAACCGGTGTACGTCCGTTTTTCGTATGGATAGCACCTATAAGGACATCGGCTGTCTTTAACGATTTTAATAAGACCTGTGGTTGAAGGATGGATGTGAATATACGGGAATTCAGATTGTGCTGTATGGATCTCAGTTTGTATATATTGTTATCAAACACTTTTATCAAAGCACCCATTCCAATTGCTGTACGTGCTGCATATTCACCCACGGTACCTGCCCCAAGAATAACAACTTCTGAGGGATTAATTCCCGGAAAACCACCCAGCATGGTACCTCTGCCATAATCGGGATGGCTCAGGTATTCTGCAGCAACAAGAACACCAGTAGTACCGGCTATTTCGCTCATTGCCCTGAGAACCGGGAATGCATCAGAACCGTCTTTCAGATGTTCAAATGCTACGGCAGTAATCTTTCGGCTAATCAGCTTGCGGAAATAATCTTTGCAATGCGAGAAAGCCTGTACTGAGGAGAAAAGAATTTGACGGGGGCGCAGGTATTCCATTTCTTTGTCGGTAGGAGAGGCTATTTTCAGGACGATATCCGCCTGATAAACCTCTTCTGCGGTTGACACAATCCGGGCTCCTGCACTGGCATACTCTTCATCAGAAAAGTTTGCCCGGGCTCCGGCTCCCTTTTGCATATATACCGTATGTCCATTCTCTGTCAACAGGCTGACGGCTGATGGTACTATCACGATGCGCTTCTCGTTTGGACTTGCTTCAGTTGGCAAGCCAATAGAATGCCTGATTGGTGGACGGTTTGTTTCCAGTAACTCTTCTTTGGGAAGGAAGATCTCAGCCACCCCTGGCCTGTTAACGGGTTTTTGAATCGAATCCATCACGCGCTTTTCCCTTTAAATTTTCTGTTTATAAGCAACTTTTAAGCAGAACTGTTTTCCTCCGATACAAATTTACTAAAGATTACATACTTTGAGCAAGTAATCTGTACAGTTCTTAACCAAAACCGAGATAGAATCTGCAGAAGTAATCAATCTGCAGATACAGTCATACTGGCTCCGATATATATGATCCGTTCGTTCTCTCCATTTCCCGGAAGAATTGAAATATGGATTGTATCTTCAGGTAGTATTTCCGGAGCAATTTCGGGCCATTCTATAAAACAATAACTTCCGCCAGATAGATAGTCAGCAGCGCCTGTGTCGAATGCTTCCCTCGCATTTTTCAACCGGTAAAAGTCAAAGTGATAAACGTTGAATCCCCTGGTTGATGCATATTCATTAATGATTGTAAAAGTTGGACTACATACAGCAGCACCTGCACCCAACTGGTTGCAAATGCTTTTGATAAGTGTAGTTTTTCCGGCACCCATTGAACCGTGAAATGCAAAAACACGATTTCCCGGGTAGTTATTGAGAATCTGCAAAGCCACTGCATCCAGTGATGTTACACTTTTTACGATGATCTTGTTTTCCGGCGTCATATATATACTATCAAGTTGTCTGAATAATAAGAGAAAAAGTCTGTCTGATAAATCCTTATGATTAGTCTAGGATTTGTGGGAAATAATGGCATCCAGTTTTTTATCCGCAGGTCAGACGAACTCTTCCTGTTTGGAAAGATCGAACAGAAAATGGCTGGCAAATATAAATAAGGTTTCCGGCCGTCGATTATTTAGATATATATGTCCAGACCAGGCGTTCTGACTCGTCTTTTCCTTTGCAAAGGTACTGGTTTTAACTATATAGCCTTTAAATAAGGTGTCAATACTGGAAGTTTTATAATATCCGGGGTACTATTTTGTCTTTTTTTTGGAAGGTATTATTGTTTATCTTTGCTGGTTTAATAATAGGCAGTAAATCAGCATATACACCAAAAAATTATTTCTATGTCAGTAAAACTTAGTTCTCCGCAAATTATGGAGCTTGAACACCATTACGGTGCTCATAATTATCATCCGCTACCAGTTGTGTTAAGCAAAGGCGAAGGTCCGCTGGTATGGGATGTTGAAGGAAAAGAGTATTATGATTTCCTTTCAGCTTATAGTGCAGTAAACCAGGGACATTGTCACCCGGCAATTGTTGATGCTATGGTTGAACAGGCCCGCAGGATTACACTGACCTCACGGGCATTTTTTAATGATCAACTGGGGCCCTATGAGAAATTTGTGACAGAGTATTTTGGCTATGAAAAAGTACTTCCGATGAATAGCGGGGCAGAAGCAGATGAAACCGCCCTTAAGCTTTGCCGTCGTTGGGCTTATGATAAGAAAGGTGTTCCCGAAGACCAGGCCAAAATTATTTGTTGCGAGGGTAACTTCCATGGCCGTACAATTACCATCGTTTCAATGTCGAACGATCCGGATAGCTATGCAGGATTTGGGCCTTTTACCCCTGGTTTCGAAAAGATACCTTACAACGATATTGATGCTCTGGCTGAAGCTTTAAAGGATCCCAACGTTGCTGGTTTTCTTGTTGAACCTATTCAGGGAGAAGCTGGTGTTTTTGTCCCCGATGATGGATACCTAAAGAAAGCTTATGATCTGTGTAAGGCAAATAACGTTTTATTTATTGCCGATGAAGTACAAACAGGTATTGCACGTACCGGTAAACTTCTTGCATGCGATCATGAAGGTGTCCGTCCAGATATACTGATTCTCGGGAAAGCCCTGAGTGGTGGTGTTTTTCCTGTTTCCGCGGTATTGGCTGATAATGAAATTATGCTAACCATTAAACCAGGTGAACACGGATCTACTTTTGGAGGTAACCCGATAGCCTGCAGGGTAGCTATTGCTGCTCTGACAGTTGTTAAAGAAGAAAAGTTAGCCGAACGTGCAGAATATCTTGGAAAGATTTTCCGCGATGAAATGAATGCATTCAATTCCGATATGGTAGAACTGGTTCGGGGCAAAGGTCTTCTTAATGCTGTAATTATTCGTCCAAAGAATGGTAAACAGGCCTGGGATGTTTGTTTGAAGATGGCTGAAAATGGAGTTCTGGCAAAGCCCACTCACCAGCACATCATCCGGTTTGCTCCTCCTCTTGTTATCACTGAAGCTCAACTGCGTGATGCTATCGAAAGGATAAAGAAATCTATTCTTTCGTTCGAATAAATTTTGTTTTCCTTAATAAATAAAAGGCCGTCAGAGTTATCTGGCGGCCTTTTCCGTTCCCTCAAATTCCGGCATATTTTAACTTCAGATCAATTTGAAGTTGCCTGGGTTTTCTGTCGATTTGGTCTGTTATGATAAAGAATGGATGCACCAATAAAACGGGCTGATAATGGCGTACTCATTTCCGGGTTAGAAAGCAACCTCTCCGGGTGCCATTGGACAGCCATAAGGAAGCCTTTATAACCATCAGGTGTTGATTCAATTGCTTCCGGAATGTTGTCGTGGCTGTATGCTGTGATGCTCAGATCTCTTCCTAGCCGGTCAATAGCCTGATGATGGTTAGTGTTGACAGTTCCGTTTTTAATGCCGGTGATAATATAAAGCATGCTGGATGTGTCAGTTTTAACTTCATGAAAGCAACTCTTCCAATCAGTACAACGATGTGAAATATTACTTGCATGTCTCGAGGGAATGTCTGGGATCAGTGTTCCCCCTGCCTGAATATTTATCATCTGCAGGCCACGGCATATTCCAAAAATGGGCATTTCCAGTTCCCTGGCAACTTTTATTACTGCAAGTTCAAGAGAGTCGCGGAACAGGTCAGGTCTTTCACATAAAGTGGTATCAGCTTCCTGCAAATAGAGCCCCGGGTATATATCTTCACCACCGGTTAACAGGAGGCCGTCGCATTCCTTTAATGCCCTGCAGGCCGAATCAACAGGCAAATCGTACAGATTTACGAATTTCAGTGTTGAGTCTTCTGATAATAACCATTGGATGTAGTTATCGCCTGCTTTGGAGATCGCGATTGTAAGTGGTCTGTTGCTGGTTTCTGAACATGCAGCGAATAGCAATAGCATTGAAACAATGACAATAGTAAACAGATTTCTCATGCAGTCAATATATTTTGATTTCGGTTATCATCCTGAATTATTCATGCCACTGAAGGCGAATATATTATATCATCGCCAAACAATTTCACTGGTAAAGATAAGTTTCTGATCTGTCTTGCGACGTCCTCCGATTTTCATAACCGGGAATCCGGCGGAGGAACTGCACAATAATTCTATCTCATCTCCCTCAAAAGCTTCAGCCAGATAATTGATGCAAAACTGTGAAGGTTCAGCATCCCGGAACTGTTTTACAGGGAATGCATCCATTGCCATTCGAACATAGTTGGCATTATTGACATGCCCATGCTGGTCAACGTCACTTGCTCTTACTTTATGAAAGCCGAACGATTCAGTTTGTTCGGGCATCATAATTCTGGGTGCTTCACCCCCGAGGGTTTGTTCCTGATTAACCCAGGTATTAAACTCTTTTAGTCTTTCGTCTTTTCTTGGTCGGCGTGTTTCAGCGTCAAGAATCATCCATGAAGATGTGGCCAGTCCTATGGTCGTTCCATCTGGTTTGTGGATTCGGAACTCACGATAGGCTGTCAGTCCTTCCGATCCTCGGGGCCATGTATCAATAAGAAAGGGTTCTTCCCAACGCGGGAAATAATCCATTTTAACCAAAAGGCGAACGAGTACCCATACTTGTTTGCTTTCTGTAAAACTCTCAAAGCCAAACCCGATGTGGTTTGCATGATGCCAGGCAGTTTCCTGCATAGCACCGAATAGTCCTGGAAGGCTAAGCCTGCCTCCAGCATCAGAATCACTCCAGTTGACCCTGTATGTATCTGTCCAGATACGTTTTAATTCATTCATAGATTCATAGGTTTCCTGAATCAAAAGTAAGAAACATATTCAAACTTCTGCCTTTTGAATCGGCAGGTATGTTCAAATCATGAATGAATTGCATGGGTTCAGCCATCAATCTTTCCAGCGGTTTTTCATCTCTGGAGCCAGCCGTTAGAAAGATTATTGCTACCTTAGCGGTGGTTTAATCTTGATTTATAAATCACCAATAAGAGATTTGAATGGATAACAATGTAGATTGGGGTAAGTTACCCTTCGGTTATTTTAAAACCGATTATAATGTGCGCTGCTACTTCAGAAATGGCGAATGGGGTAAGATTGAAGTCAGCTCATCTGAGTATATTAACATCCATATAGCCTCCACAGCTTTGCATTATGGACAGGAGGCATTCGAAGGGATGAAGGCTTTCAGGGGGCGCGACGGAAAGATTCGTATATTCCGTTGGCAGGAAAATTCTAAACGGTTGCAGTCTTCAGCCCGTGGTGTTATGATGGCTGAGGTTCCCGATGAATTATTTAAAGAGGCAATCTGGCAGGTTGTTAAGTTAAACGAGCGGTTTGTCCCACCATACGGTACCGGAGCTTCTCTTTATCTTCGTCCTCTGTTGATAGGTTCCGGGCCACAGGTTGGAGTAAAACCAGCGAATGAATACCTTTTCATGGTATTTGCCGGCCCTGTTGGCCCCTATTTCAAAGAAGGCTTCAAACCTGTCAAGATTCAGATTGCCCGTGATTTTGATCGTGCCGCTCCTCTTGGTACCGGTACCCTTAAAGTTGGAGGAAACTATGCCGCCAGTCTTCGTGCCGGCGAACGTGCTCATGCTGAAGGTTATTCAGCTGTTCTGTTCCTCGACGCCCGTGAAAAGAAATATATCGATGAAGCAGGCCCTGCCAACTTCTTCGGAATAAAGAACAATACATACGTAACACCCAAATCTTCATCCATTCTTCCTTCAATTACCAATATGAGTCTGAGACAACTGGCTGGTGACTTGGGGCTGACTGTCGAGCAACGTCCGATTCCTGTTGAAGAACTTGCTACATTCGACGAAGTGGGTGCCTGTGGAACCGCGGCTGTTATTTCGCCTATTTGCGCGATAGAAGATCGTGATAGCCATACTATTTACCGTTACTGTAAAGATGGGCAGGCTGGACCGGTTAGTACGGCTCTCTATAAACGGCTTCAGGCAATTCAATTTGGTGAAGAGCCCGATCCATATGGATGGGTTGAAATCGTCGAATGAATTGGATAAAACCTTATGTGAAAAGCTTCCAAAATCGTTTGGAGGCTTTTTTTTTATATTTCCATGTTTGTATTTTTAATTTTGTTGAAAGTATTCTTTTATGTCTGATCATCATTTTTTCCATGTTGACGCTTTTACGGGCAAACCCTTCAGTGGAAATCCCGCGGCAGTTGTACTTCTGAAGGAGTGGCTCCCCGATAGTTACCTTCAGCAACTAGCATCTGAATTCTTCCTTCCTGAAACAGCATTCGTCGTACCTGTTGATGGCGGTAACAGGTTTCATCTTCGATGGTTTACACCGGAACTCGAAATGGATTTGTGTGGACATGCCACGCTGGCCACGGCCCATGTTCTTTTTAACGAGTTGAACTATAACTTCGGTAAACTATTTTTTCAATCGGTAAGTGGTGTTTTAAGTGTTGAGCGGCGCGGCGATCTCCTCTGGCTTGATTTTCCATCAAGGCCGGGTCAGATTGTGAAATGTCCCCCTGTCTTGGAAACAGGACTTGGTGAAATACCTGAAGCGGTTTTTCTGGGCCGCGACTATATGTTGGTATTCCGTGATGAAACGATAATACGAAGCCTGCAACCAGATCATGTAATATTGAATCAGCTTAGCCTCGGTCAGGGTGGAATTATCGTGACAGCACCCGGCAATAACGTAGACTTTGTTTCCAGGTTCTTTACTCCCGGAGCATCTATTTTCGAGGATCCGGTTACCGGCTCAGCCCATTGTACGTTGATTCCATACTGGAGCAACCGGCTTCAAAAGAAGGAAATGCTGGCGTATCAACTTAGCCCCAGGGGCGGTGAAATCAGTTGTATTAATTATGGTGAGAGGGTCGGAATCGGGGGGAAAGCAGTTACTGTATTCCGGGGTACACTGTAATAGGGAATATTATCCGCCTGGCTCAACTCCTGTTTCAGACTCATCATTGTTTGGGCTTAGCACTGATTAACTGTGGACGGATAGTCAGAAGTTTTGCGATTTGATTTTTGTATAAAAGTGATTGAATGAACTTCGACTGTTAACATTTGAATAAGATCAAATCCTGTATAAATGAAAAAACCAGCTGGCTGGTTTGATCCCTGTTAGGTTGAATAATGGGTTTGTAACATATCAACAACTGATTGTATCTGCATAGCCCTGATCGGGTTAATTTCTCTTTTTATCTGTTTAGTATCGACGGATCAGCTTATTGCCTGGCAATTCCCTGCCTTTATAAATCTATTAATTCCCGAAACATTTCATTTTTCCTGTGGACACACTGAAATCAGATGACTCCTGATATGGATGATCTGTATCTGTCCTTTATCAGGAAGTAATACTCTCGGGCTCCCGTTGGCCTTATAAGGTTTTGGTGTTTAAATCGGATATTCCGGTTTAAAGAGGACTAAAGATAGCATCGATGCGAATCGACTTTGTTAATGTTTCGTTTCGGGTTCGTGAAAAAACGAAAAGACAACGAAAACGTATCGAAGCTGCTTCGAAGCTACTTCGAAGCGATAACGAACCGTTACTATGTTTAGTTGCTGTTATTCAGTAGTTTGGTTAAAACCACAATTGTGGTAGAATAGTGTGGTTTTTTCAGGCGTTTTGGTTAAGGTTGACAATAGATTCTGATAGATGTGGTTGTCTGAGTTTGGAGTCAGGGGGAAAAGTAATACCGGGTTATGCGAAGTATTGGTAAATATTGCTACACATTAAAAGAGGCGAAATACTGATCCGTTGCAGTATAAGTAAGGTTACTTCAGATGGCATTGTGGTTTGAGTATTCTGTAGGTGACTTCCAGATTATTACAGGTTGCAGTAGATTTATTGTTACCGAATAACAGTTTTTATAAGTAAGAAATTCTGATTCAGGGCGATAAATTGGTCATTTCGTTTTTTAGGCTTATTATTGCGTTCTATTCTAACCTATTCTATCCTATTGTCTGTATATGAAAACTTCTTCTCCCAACCCTTTCCTGTTTATAACGGGACGTCCCCGTTCTGGAACTACGCTGCTGCGAATGCTGCTTGACGCCCATCCTAATGTAATAATCCCGACTGAATGCCAGTTTGTTGTTAATCTGTACGGAAAGTATGGGCATCGGAAGATTTGGCAACCCCATCATGTTGAATCATTTCTGCGTGATTTGAAACTTCAGTGGAAATTCGATATGTGGCAAATAGATATGGAGCAACTGAAACAATCTTTGTTGGACCTGGGGATTGATTGTACTTTTGCTGATATCTGCCGGACAGTCTATTATAGTTATAAATCAATTTTCCCGAAAACAGATATAAATCTTCTGGCCGATAAAAATCCCGGATATGCTATCTATACTAAAAGAATCTGCAAAATTTTCCCGGAATCGAGGTTTATATATATCAACAGGGATTATCGCGATAATTACGTATCGATTAAAGAAGTAGGGTTTGATTTACCGATCCCGTCTTTATCAGCCCAAAAGTGGAAATATTTTTACCGCACTTTTAAGAATTGTGCCAGGAGAAAGCCGGGGAAGTATTTATACCTCCGTTATGAAGATCTGGTAACGCGGCCACAAGAGGTCATGCAACAGGTATGTAGTTTTGCAGGTATTCCCTATGATGAAAAGATGTTTTCATTTCATGAACGACAAACAGACTTCTCTCGCTTGTATAATCCGTTTGTACTTTCAAATATTCATCGTCAAATCTCGATGCCCATTAATCAAAGCAGGCTTGGAATCTGGAAGGAAAAGCTTACCTCGCGAGAAATAAGCCTGCTGGATACTACAGTTGGTGGAATGGCCTCTGAGGCTGGATATGAGCGAGCCCCTGGAAATGTAACCTTGTTAATGAATCTTGCTGCTCTACCTGGACGGATATTGGCTGCTGCACTTTATGTTGCGACGAAAATTGTTGATCGGTTACCTGTTGGGCTGAGGATGAATATACTCAGCAAGTGGCCGAGAAAGCTGGGCATGTTTGTGATTTCTGTTGTTAATAAAGAGCGATATAAACAACTAAAGCAAAAAAGGAGATAGTAATTCTTTCCCGGGAAAAATTATGTATTGATTCGATTCGGATTTTTCGGTGTGTTTTTTGATAGAGAAATGACCCATTAGATTTATTATCAGCGGTTTTTATCCGGTCGGCGTATGGGTATATTAATGTTCTTGATCGCTATTAGCCTGTTGGTAAAGTTCGTTGAATTGGGATGCAGGAATAATTTAATACTATTGATCAGAAATTTTGTACTGACAGACTTCTGTAATTATAAGCATTATCTTTGCAGACTTTTTACCGACTATGGAATCAATCCGTGAAATTTATAAAATCGGCCGGGGACCTTCATCCAGTCATACGATGGGTCCGAGAAAGGCGGCTGATATATTTTGCCAGCGCAATTCTGAAGCAGCTTCTTATAAGGTTACCCTCTACGGTAGCCTGGCGGCAACAGGAGTAGGTCATCAAACTGATCTGACAATCATGGAGGCTTTTAACCCGAAGAACTGCCTGATTGAATGGAAACCACAGGTATTTCTGCCGCAACACCCGAATGGTTTACGGTTTGAAGCATTTGATGCAGAAGGAAAGCCGATTGACGAATGGCTTACATTCAGTATTGGCGGAGGTGATATCAGCGACACGGGTGAAAGAGAGTCGCGTGAAATGGTTTACCCGTTCAGCCGGATGAACGAGGTGCTTGAATGGACGCAGAAAAATGGCCGGAATATATGGGAATTGGTCAATGTGCATGAGGATTCCTCGATTTGGGATTATCTTGAGGAGGTTTGGAAAGTGATGAAAGAGGCCGTTGAGCGTGGCATTGATGCTGAAGGTGCCTTGCCCGGGGGACTCAATTACCCGCGTAAAGCTGCCTCTTATTATACCAAATTGAATAGCCATAAGGAGAGTCTTCGCAGGCGCCATATGGTCTTTGCCTATGCACTTGCAGTGGCGGAAGAGAATGCCGCCGGTGGACGGGTAGTTACAGCACCGACATGTGGCTCATCGGGAGTGGTGCCTGGGGTGCTTTATCTTTTGCAATCCAATAACAATCTCTCTGATAAGAAAATTTTAAGGGCATTGGCGACCGCCGGATTAATTGGAAATCTCGTTAAAACCAATGCCTCTATTTCAGGTGCAATGGTAGGGTGCCAGGGCGAAATAGGGACAGCCTGCAGTATGGCCTCAGGAGCTGCTGCACAGTTATATGGCAGTACCCCGGCGCAGATAGAATATGCTGCTTCTATGGGACTTGAGCATTTTCTTGGACTGACCTGCGATCCTGTAGCCGGTTTGGTTCAGGTTCCGTGTATCGAGCGAAATGCCGTTGCAGCATCCCGTGCCATCGATGCTAACGTGTATGCGACACTTTCAGATGGCCGGCACATGGTCAGCTTCGATAAGGTGGTCAGAGCGATGAATCTTACAGGCCACGATATTCCAAGTATTTATAAAGAGACTTCAGAAGGAGGCCTGGCACTGGTAACCCGAAAGCGTTCTTCTTCAAAATCAAAGTAACGCGTGATTTATCCTGAGAATTTTGAGCAAAAGATTGGTTTTGACCGCATAAGAGGGATGGTAGCTGAGGCTTGCACCAATCCTCTCGGTGTTGATTTATCGGCCTCCATGTCGTTTTCGTCAGATTTCAGTATTGTTGAAGAGCAGCTCAGGCAGACAGAAGAGATGCGGAATCTGCTTACTGATGAAGCCGGTTACCCTTCAACCGATATTGTGGATATTACAAATGAACTTCTCCGGGTAAGAACTCCCGGGACCTTCATCGAACCCGAATTTCTTTCCGACTTACGTCATACAATGCAGATAATTGCTGATATTATAAAGTATTTCAATGATATACGTCAGCAAAAATATCCGCGGTTAGCGGCGATTGCTTTTTCAGCGCCGGTAGACAGCGCGATATTGATCGCCCTTAATAAGATAGTCGATGAAAAGGGTGGTATTCGTGATGGAGCATCTGCAGAATTGGCCAGAATAAGAAAAGAGATTAAAAAGAAAGAGTCTTCGGTGAGGGGAAAGCTTGAGGCTACCCTAAGTGAAGCGCGAAAAGCTGGTTTTACACCTGAGAATTCAGAGCCTACCTTACGGAATGGTCGATTGGTAATTCCTGTTTTAAGTAACTTTAAAAGGCGTATCAGAGGATTTGTCCACGATGAGTCTGCAACAGGTCAGACTGCATTTATTGAACCTGAAGCGGTATTTGAAACAAATAACCAGATCAGAGAACTTGAGACAGAAGAGGTCAGGGAAATAATACGTATCCTGACAATCTTTACCAACCTGATCAGGCCTGATCTTCCGGGACTGCGCGACGCCTTACATATGACTGCAAGGTTAGACTTCATCAAAGCAAGAGCCCGGGTAGCATTGAAATTGGGGGCATCACTTCCGGTATTGAATAACAAACCTGTTATAGATTGGCTGGATGCAGTTCACCCTTTGCTTTATCTGACACTTGCAGCCCAGCATAAACCTGTTGAACCCCTGAGTGTAAAGTTATCAGGCCAGGAACGGATACTTATAATCAGCGGACCAAATGCAGGGGGCAAGTCTGTTTGCCTGAAGACTGTCGGGTTGCTTCAGTACATGTTGCAGTGTGGTTTGCTTGTCCCAATGAAGCACACTTCCGAGACAGGAATTTTTACGAAAATCTTTATAGATATCGGTGATGAGCAATCGCTCGACAACGATTTGTCGACATATAGTTCTCACCTGATGGCGATGAAGCATTTTGTCGAAAATGCTGATGGAGAGACGCTTTTCCTGTCGGATGAGATGGGTACGGGGACTGAACCGAGACTTGGGGGGGCAATAGCTGAGGCCATTATCGAGAAGTTGAGCAGTGCAGAGTCAATAGGATTGATTACAACGCATTATGCCAGTTTGAAATTATTAGGCGGTAGAATACCAGGCGTTATCAACGGAGCCATGCTTTTTGATACGCGGCGGATGCAGCCATTGTTCAGATTGCTGACCGGAATGCCAGGCAGTTCTTTTACTTATGAGATAGCCAGAAAAATAGGTTTCCCATCTTATATTATCGAGTCAGCAACTGCAAAATCAGGAAATGATCAATTGAGTTTTGAGGAACAGCTTCAACAACTGGATGTTGAAAAACAAGAGCTGGACAAGAAAAGACGACAGATAGAAATTGCCGACAATTTGTTGTCAGAGACTTTGCAGAAATATGCCAAACTTCATACAGAGATTGAAACCGCCCGTGGTGAGATTTTAAAAAAGGCAAAGCGAGAGGCGTTGGATATACTGGAGGGAGCCAATAAGCTGATTGAAAATACTGTAAGTGAGATCAAATCGGTTAAAGCTGACAAGAAACAAACCATTGATATCAGGAAGAAGCTTCATCAACAAATTGAGCAGATCAGGCAGGCGCCGGAAGTTCCTCCTTCATCGCTGCCGGTTATGCCAAAAGCTTTGCAGAAAACAGAGAAGCCTGCTGTGGAAAAGCCCCTGGAAGTGGGCGATTTTGTGAAAATTGGTGTACAGGATACCATAGGACAGATAGCTGCTATTAAAGGAAATGATGCAACTGTAATGTTCGATCAGGTGAAATTGCATACCGAGCTTCGTAAGCTTCGCAGGGTAAATGAAAGTGAACAAAAGAAGGTTCGGGCCAAAGCCTCAAGAAACCTGTTGAATACTGACCTTGAGCGTTCGATGGCTTCATTTCAGCTGACACTCGATGTTCGTGGGAAGAGTGGTGAGGAAGCTGTTCAGTCTGTATTGCATTTCATTGATGAAGCTATGTTGCTTCATATTAGGGAGGTTCGGATTTTACATGGTAAGGGAAATGGTATTTTACGTTCGATGGTACGTGATTATTTGCGAACACGGAGTGATGTAAGATCATGGCGGGATGATAATCCCGATCAGGCAGGAGCAGGAGTTACAATGGTAACTTTAAAGTAACCACCTTCCGGTACAGTGATGAACATTAGTTATCTGATCGTTGGGTATACTTCGTGTTGATTATCTTTTGGTATGTTTATTATTAATCAGGGTTAACGGGGTCATTACTATCTGTATTTTTCTCTTCAGATTATTTGTTTTAAACTACTTTTATCAAAAAATTCTGGAATTTATGTATGCAGGTGGGCATCTTCTTACATCGGCACTTGCCGGTACGAAAATCTGGGGAAAGACTAATCTGACATTTCCAACTACCATAGCATTGATGTTAGCTGCAAATGTCATTGACTTTGATCATTTATTGCGTTATCAGTTTGATGACGGAACTGCAAATTCACTTTCGTTACATTGGTTGCATGTAAACTCAGGGGTCATTTTTCTGGGGTTGTTTTCATTGGCATTTTTTGTACCCAGGTGGCGATGGCAGGCACTGGTACTGGGGGCAGGACTGGCACTTCATTTCGCCATGGATGCGTTGGCTTATTTGTTTAGCTATAACATTTTATATCTTGGAGCCATCGATCTGGTAATGCTGGTAGGCTTGCTAGTAATATCATTTCGATCAGAGTTGCCCGTGAACCGCTGGCGTTTAACTTTATTCTATGTAGTTTCCTGGATTTTTGTAAATGGAATACAAGGTGGGCTTCATTTCATCGGAGGTTATAAACCTGAAATGAATGGCTGGATTTATGCTCTTTCTCCGTTAATGTTAGGAATTGCCTCATTCATGTTTTACCTTTTCTTTCGTAAACGGGTTATCTGATCTATTTACGACTGTAAAACAGAAAGGGCTGGAACGGTAGGTTCCAGCCCTTTTTCTTATTGTAGATCAATAGGATTAAACGGTCCAGGTATCTCCACTCATCAAAAGGTCATCCATGCAGCGAATCTTGCTTTTAGCACTTATTTCTGCAATTTGTTCCTCCATGAGGTCATCATAGGTTGGGTAACATTTAGCAGAACGGATAACACCCAGGGCGACAGGGAAATCAGGGCCGCTCATTTTTGCCAGCATCAGATGAATTCCAGGATCAGCCTGGTATGGATCATGAACAAGGAGGTCATCTTCTGTGATTCCATCCTGCCCAATTGTAACTACTTCAAGACTTGTTCCTTTCAAATGAAGGCCTTTGTCCCGGTTGATCCCGAAGATCATTTTTTCACCGGCCCGCAGTACGATTGTCCGATCATCACGAACCGATTTGTCGGTAATATCATCGTAAGCACCATCATTGAATATTACACAGTTTTGAAGGACTTCCACTACTGAGGTTCCATCGTGGCGTGCTGCTTCAAACATTATTTCGGTCATTAATTTCGGATTAACATCGAGTGCACGGGCATAGAATGTGCCCTGAGCTCCAAGAACAAGTTCTCCCGGATTGAATGGATGTTCAATTGTGCCATATGGAGATGTTTTTGTTATAGATCCCAATGGAGAGGTTGGAGAGTATTGTCCTTTGGTCAGTCCGTAAATCCGGTTATTAAGCAATAATATATTAACATCAATATTACGCCTGATGATATGGATAAAGTGATTACCCCCGATTGCCATTGAATCGCCATCACCGGTAACTATCCATACGCTTAGTTTAGGATTAGCAATTTTAACACCGGAAGCGATAGGGGTGGCACGGCCATGAATGCTGTGGAATCCATATGTATTGACATAATAAGGGAACCGGGAAGAGCAACCGATACCTGAAACGAATACGAAATTCTCTTTTTTATACCCGATTTCCGGAAAGACCTTAGATACTGATGCTAAAATAGCATGGTCACCACATCCCGGGCACCATTTAACCATTTGGTCGCTTACAAAATCTTCGCGGGTTAATTTTACCGGCGATTTTTCTATAGTATTATTTATTTCAGTCATGGTTATGCCTCCTGAATCATTTGGGTAATTTTTTCTGTAAGTTCGATAACAGTGAAGGGTTGTCCCTGCATCTTGTTGAATTGGTTCAGTGGAATTTCAGGGAAGTTTGTCCTTAGGTAATTTGCAAATTGACCAGCATTTAACTCGCATACCAGCACTCGTTTGTATGCTGAGAGTACTTGCCTGGTGTTTTTTGGCAATGGCATAATGTACCTGAAATGAGCATGACCCACTTTGTGGCCGGCTTTTTGCATCTTTTCAACAGCAGAACGGACGAAGCCTTTTGTTCCCCCCCAACTTACTACCAGAAGATCACCTTCAGGTGCACCAACAATTTCCTGATCAGGAAGACGGTTAGCGATACGCATCACTTTTTCATGTCGCAGGTAGGTCATCCTTTCATGGTTAAGGCCATCTGTTGAAACCTGACCAAATATATCGGTCTTTTCCAATCCGCCAATTCGATGCCTGAGGCCTTCTGTCCCTGGAAGAGCCCACTGGCGGGCGAGTGTCTCCGGATCACGGGCATAAGGTTTGAAATCTGAATTAGGTGCAGCGATAGGTGGCTTAATCTCAGGGAAATCGGACATCTTTGGGATCTTAAAGAGTTCAGAACCAAATCCGATATAACCATCTGTAAGCAGAATAGCAGGAGTCATGTGTTCAAGGGCTATCTGAGCCGTTTCGAAAGCAGCATAGAAACAATCGACGGGAGAAGAAGCAGCCATAACAAACATTGGGGCTTCACCATTTCGTCCATAGAGTGCCTGATTCAGATCAGCCTGTTCACTCTTTGTAGGAAGGCCTGTTGAAGGACCTCCCCGTTGAACGTTTACAACAATTAATGGAAGTTCAGTAATTACTGCAAGACCGAGTGCCTCAGATTTCAAAGACAGGCCAGGGCCTGAGGTGCTGGTAACGCCCATACTACCTGCAAAACAGGCTCCGATAGCTGAAGTGACACCAGCAATTTCATCTTCAGCCTGAAAGGTTTTAACACCCAGGTTGCGGTGCTTGGATAATTCCATTAAAATATCGGTAGCAGGAGTAATAGGATAAGATCCCAGAAAGATTTTCCTTCCTGATTTTTCACTGGCAGCCATCAAACCCCATGCAGTTGCAATGTTACCTGTAATATTGCGATAGGTTCCCTTTTCTATGTTAGCTGGCGGAACTGAAATGGTCGATTTGATAGCCTCGACATTTTCACCGTAAATATAGCCAGCCTTGAGAACCAGTTTATTTGCTTCAACAACAAGTGGTTTTTTAGCAAATTTCTTTTCAAGAAAAAGGATGGTGTGTTCAAGCTCTTTATTGAACATGTAAAACAGGAGTCCAAGAGCAAACATGTTTTTTGACTTGTCGGCAGTCTTTGTATCAAGCCCTAATTCAGCTACTGCTTCACGGGTGAGCCTCCTGATGGGAGCTTTAATGATTGTATAATCGCTTAGAGAACCGTCTTCAAGTGGATTGGCGGCGAAACCTGCTTTTTCAAGAATTTTGGGCTCGTAATTATCAATGTCGGTAATAATTGTGGCTCCTTTTTTAGCATGTTTAAGATTCGATTTCAGTGCAGCCGGATTAGAGGCTACCAATACATCACATAAGTCGCCGCTCGTGTGAATTTTTGTACTTCCAAAGTGAAGCTGAAAGCCTGAAACTCCCGCTATGGTGTTCTGAGGAGCCCTGATCTCAGCAGGGAAATCGGGAAACGTTGATAAGTCATTACCAGAGAGCGCTGCAGTATCAGAAAAGAGCGTTCCGGTAAGTTGCATTCCATCGCCCGAATCACCGGTAAATCGAATTACAACTTCTTCCATCTCAACAACATTAATGTCTTTTGCTGCCATAATTTTATGGATTAAAAAATAATACCGGCAAAGGTATGGTTTTTTCTATGTCTCATCTCATTCCCCATATATGAAAATGTGTTCATCTTTAGTTTTTTAATTTAGATTGATTTTAAATTTTCGTATCTTTTTCGTTCTAATGATTTTGAATGTTGAAAAGTCATATTTTTGTTGCCCCATTAAACTTGTAAACCTAAATAAATCATTATTATGGCATATGTAATTAGTGAAGAATGCGTCGCCTGTGGCACTTGCATCGACGAATGTCCGGTTGAAGCTATCAGCGAAGGTGAAATCTATAAAATTGATGCCGATGTTTGTACCGACTGTGGCTCATGTGCCGCCGTTTGCCCAACAGAGGCCATTCATCCTGCTGAATAATTTTTGGCACTAGAACAACCTGTAAGAAGCAGGGGTAGTAATCATAACTACCCCTGCTTTTTTTATCGCCAATATGTTGAAAAAACCGATAGTTTTAGCAGGGTTAGTAGTTATTTGATTACAAACAGTGTTATTAAGGAAGCTGTGATGAAAATTGGTTTTGAAGCTAAAATTCTGTATTATTTAGTGTGACAAAATATATACCTGAGTTGAAATACTTTCTGGCCACCTTTTTAGATTAGATTTCATTGGTAAATTTTTACTCAACCGGTGTAATGGCTGAACAAAATCAGCAAGATAAGGTTGGTTCAAACCAGATACCGGCAAATTGTATTATAAAATCACTATCTTTAAGGTGAACCTTTTCGCATGATTGCTGTAACTTTATAAAAACACCATCATCTCCTGTCAATGGATAAGCTATCATTTTTAAGCGCCAATGATTCGCAGGTCATAGAATCGTTGTACCGGATCTGGATAGAATCACCCGAAGATCTGGATTCCGGCTGGCGAAACTTTTTCGACGGATATAGTTTTGCACGTTCAAATTACGGCGACGAAAAGGCCGTGCTGATGCCTAACGAATTTAACGTTATCAACCTGATTACGGCATATCGTCAACGAGGTCATCTGTTTACTCAGACTAATCCTGTTCGCAAGCGCAGGCAATATTCACCCACACTTGATATTAGCAATTTTGGCCTTTCTGAATCCGATCTGGGTAAAACTTTTGAGGCAGGGAAAGCGATAGGACTGGGAGCAGTACCATTATCGGTTATCATTGATCATTTGAAGACAACCTACTGCCGGTCGGTAGGTGCAGAGTTTTTTCATATACGCAATCCAGAGATGGTCGAATGGCTTAGAGAGCGAATGGAAGGATCTCGAAATTTACCTGTCTTCTCTTTAGATCAGAAACATCGGATTCTAAATAAACTAAGTGAAGCTGTTCTTTTTGAGAAATTTATCCATAAAAAATTTCCAGGACAAAAACGTTTTTCTCTTGAAGGTGCGGAAACACTTATTCCAGCGCTCGATGCTGTAATTGAAACAGGTGCCGAACTTGGTAATGAAGAATTTGTAATAGGGATGTCACACAGAGGAAGGCTTAATGTTCTGGCCAACATACTTGGTAAATCAATCCGTGATATTTTTACCGAATTTCAGGGTCTTGAATACGATGATGAATTGCTACTCGGTGATGTTAAGTACCATTTGGGTTACACAACTGATATAATGAGTAAAGGGGGGAAAAAGGTCAGGTTGACCTTGTCGCCTAATCCTTCTCATCTGGAGACAGTTAACCCGGTAGTTGAAGGTATAGTAAGGGCCCGGTTGGATTCCCGATACAAAAGCAATCAGCAGCGTATCACCCCCATTCTGATTCATGGTGATGCTGCCATTGCTGGACAAGGTATAGTATATGAGGTGGTACAGATGTCGGAATTGCCTGGTTTTACTACTGGTGGAACAGTACATATAGTTGTAAATAATCAGGTAGGGTTTACTACTAATTATCTGGACTCCAGAACATCAATTTATTGTACGGACGTTGCTAAAGTGATACAATCGCCAGTATTTCACGTGAATGGCGATGATGTTGAAGCTGTGGTATACACCATGAAGCTTGCAATGGAGTTTCGCGAGCGTTGGCATCGTAATGTGTTTGTAGATTTACTCTGTTATCGCAAATATGGACACAATGAGAGTGATGAGCCCCGGTTTACACAGCCGACTCTTTACAAAATAATTGAAAATCATCCTAATCCGCGGGACATCTATGCAATGGAACTCCTGAACAACCAGTTGCTTACCAAGGAGGAACTTAACCAGGGTGATGAAGATATTAATAACAGGTTGGAAGTTTGCCTGCTAAAATCAAAAGAGGCTGATAAGGCACAAATTACGAATTTTCTGGCAGATGATTGGAAAGCCATCAGGAGATCAAAACCAGAAGATTTTATATATTCGCCTGAAACTGCGATTTCGCTTGATACACTGCATCGGATTACCAGAGCAATAACAACACTGCCTGAAGGAAAGAAATTCTTTCGAAAAATTGAGAAACTGATGGCCGACAGGTCTGAATCGGTTTTTAATACTGGAAAAATTGATTGGGGAATGGCCGAATTACTTGCCTATGCCTCAATTGCTGATGAAGGGCACACTGTTCGTCTTACAGGTCAGGATGTAGAACGAGGGACTTTTTCACATCGTCATGCTGTTCTTACTATGGATGAGACGGATGAGAAATATAATATTTTAAGTGATATTGGTAAGGAACAGGGCGCTGTGTACATTTATAACTCTTCCCTTAGTGAATATGGGGTGTTGGGGTTTGAATACGGTTATGCCCTTGCTCAGCCTGATGCTCTAACTATCTGGGAGGCACAATTCGGAGATTTTTCAAATGGTGCACAGATAATACTGGATCAGTTTATCAGCAGTGCTGAAGATAAGTGGAATGTGATGAATGGTCTGGTTATGCTTTTGCCTCATGGATATGAGGGGCAGGGACCCGAGCATTCGAGTGCAAGGCTGGAGCGCTATCTTACATTATGCGCCGAGTATAATTTTCAGGTGGCTAACTGCACAACTCCTGCGAATTTTTTCCACTTGCTAAGAAGGCAATTGCATCGGGATTTCCGTAAACCATTGGTTGTATTCACACCTAAGAGTCTTCTCAGACATCAGGATTGTGTTTCTCGTCCTGAGGATTTCACGCTGGGTGGTTTTCGTGAAGTGATTGATGATGCGGCAGCTGATCCCGAAAAAGTAACGCGTGTAGTTTTATGTAGCGGGAAGGTATTTTATGATTTATTAGCCGAAAAGAAAAAGACAGAGCGTGAGGATATTGCTTTGATACGGCTTGAACAGATCCATCCATTGCCTAAAGAACAACTTCTTAAGATCAGGAAAAAATATAATAGGGAAGTTCGTTGGTTATGGGTACAGGAGGAACCTGCCAATATGGGTGCCTGGTCATTCCTTCGTCTTAATTTACCGGAAATTGATTTAAAACTGATCTCACGTCCTGCTTCCGGGAGTCCAGCAACGGGCTCAAGTAAGTTCCATTTTATTCAGCAAAGGAAGATTGTCGATAAAGCTTTCCACCAGTGCCAGTGTCCTCGCCTCGATATTGAATGCCGAATGGTATGCATTGGTAACCAATGGAAGAGTTTCGAGAAAGGATTAGAAAATGAAAAAAAGAGTTAAAGATCAGAAACATGAGAATAGAGATTAAAATACCCAGTCCTGGTGAGTCAATCACACAGGTACAGGTTGCCTCCTGGTTAGTGGCCGATGGTGAGCTGGTTGAAAAAGATCAGGAAATTGTTGAAATCGATAGCGATAAAGCGACTTTGTCAATCAGTGCGCCTGAGTCAGGTAAACTGAGGCAGGAAATCTCAGCTGGGCAATCGGCAGATGTAGGTGCAGTAATTGCCACCCTTGATTCAGAAGCCCGGTCTGTAAATAAGGATGCAGCAAAGTTGCAACCCATTTCTGAAGATGTTTCATTACAAAGCCATGCTGAAGAAGAGAAGGTGAAAGATGGCGAAGAAAAACCTATAAGGGTTGCTGTTACCCCGGTAGCCAGAAGAATGATGGAGATTCATAATATTGATGAAAATTCACTGAGAGATTTCTTTATTCACTACCATCTTTCGCGGGGAGATGTAGAGTTCTATTTAAAGCATAAAGAGGAAGCCCAAAAACATAATCTGCCTGAAACCCGGATTTCATCTGAAACCAAAGCTTTACGCCTCGAAGAAAGGCAACAGATGAGTCCTTTGAGGCGGAAGTTAGCTGAACGTCTTGTCGGGGTTAAAAATCAGACGGCAATGCTGACTACTTTCAATGAAATTAATATGACACCAGTAATGGAACTCAGGGCTAAATATAAAGATGCCTTTCAGAAAAAGCATGGAGTCGGACTTGGATTCATGTCATTCTTCACCCGCGCCTGTGCATTGGCCCTTAAGAGTTTCCCTCAGGTAAATGCTTCAATTGAGAAAGAAGAGATTGTTTTTCATCACTTCAGCGACATAGGCATTGCAGTCAGCACACCTAAAGGATTGATGGTTCCTGTTGTTCGTGATGCTGAGACAAGGTCTCTTGCTGATATTGAACATAAAATCAAAGAACTTGCTTTAAAAGCCAGAGATAAAAAGTTGACACTTGACGAGATGAGTGGAGGTACGTTTACCATTACAAACGGAGGGATGTTTGGGTCTCTGCTCAGCACACCCATTATTAATCCTCCACAAAGTGCAATTCTTGGGATGCATAATATTGTTGAACGACCAATTGCTGTAAAAGGAAAAGTCGAGATACATCCTATGATGTATGTTGCGTTGTCGTATGACCACAGAATTATAGACGGGCGTGAATCAGTTAGTTTTCTTGTGAAAGTAAAACAATTGCTTGAGAATCCTATTCACATGATCTCCGAAGTGGGTGATGCCGAAGCCGAATTGCTGGGACTGTAATGGTGCTTGAGGTAGATTTAATTTCAGGGCTGGTTTATTCCTTTTTCCAACTATAATTATTTATCCCTTTCGGGAAAGGAAAATAGTTGTATCTTTATCGCCCTTTCCTGAGAGGGGGGGAGGTTGCTAAAATCTTGTTTATAAGATGTTTTGGGGGATATTGGAAAAATTAATCAACAATTAATCTTTGTCTTCATTTCTTTCTGGACAAGCAAGTTATCTTTGCTGTATCATTATTAATCAGAGGGTTTACATCAAGAATGTTAAAGATATATAGATGATTCGCGGATTTATTCATTTAATTGTTTACTTGTATGAAAAAAAGCTACTTATTTGTTAAAATGCTGATCGTGGCGATTATAGCCTTTGGCTTCTCTGTCGCTAGCTTATCTGCACAGGTTATTACTTTATGGGATTTTGACCTCGAAACCCTGACGCCCACAACGGGGACAGGTACAGCTACTTTAATTGGCGGCACTTCTTCATCATGGGCAGGGGGATTACCTTCATCTGGAAGGGGATGGAATACATCCACGTATCCGGCTCAAGGGACTGCTTCAGGAACTGCAGGTACCCAGTTCAATGTGTCTACAGTTGGCTGGAATCAGATCATTGTATCCTGGGATCAGCGACATAGTAACACATCAGCGAATAGGATTCGTCTCCAATATACTATTAATGGGACAACCTGGGTTGATTTTGTTGCTACTGATGGAAATGCTACAAATATTAATACAACAACAACAACTACAGCTGGATTTGATAACGGTCGATTTGTTGCAGATGATGGTGACAAGTGGTTTAACAGGTCAGCTAATCTTAGTTCAATTACAGGAGTAAATAATAATGCAGCATTCGCATTCCGTATCGTGAGTGAGTTTTTCGATGGTGTAAATTATGCGGCTGCCAAGTCTACGAGTACCTATGGTGTGTCAGGTACATGGAGATTTGATAATGTTACGATTAGCGGAACTCCAGCAGGACCCGGTCTTCCAGAAGTAACTACAAGTTCCGTAACTAACATAACTTATAACAGTGCTACCGGTGGTGGTAATGTTACAAGTACCGGTGGCGCTACAATTACTGCCAGAGGTGTATGCTGGAGTACTTCTCCCAGCCCGACAATTACAGAGGCTCATACTACCGAAACTGGTACTACCGGCACTTTTACAAGTGAGATGACCAATCTTGATTACAATACGCAATATTATGTTCGTGCCTATGCAACAAACGCGCAAGGGACTGGTTACGGTGTAGATGTTACTTTTACGACAAGTGTCCCTCCATTTGCTCCTGAAGTTGACTTTGAAGCATCCAACCTTGAAATAGTCGTAGGCCAGTCGATTGATTTTACGGACCTTTCAACCAATGTTCCTACTGGTTGGAATTGGTCTTTTAATGGTGCTAATCCAATGACTTCAAATGATCAGAATCCTCAGGGTATTCAGTATAATTTTGCAGGAGATTATACTGTTTGCCTTACAGCCAGTAATGCTTTTGGTAGTAATACTGTATGTAAAGATGCATATATCAGCGTTGTTGAGCCAGTTGATGCTCAAATTGTGATTACTGAAATTATGTACAATCCCCCTGAATCAGGTACTGACAGTTTAGAGTATATTGAGTTGTATAATAATGGTTCAGAAGCTGTTAATCTGGAGAATTTCTACATGAGTTCAGGAGTTGAATTCACATTCCCTGCTGTAACCATTAACAGTGGAGATTACCTACTGCTTGCCGTAAATGCACAGGCAATACAGAATACTTTTGGTAAAGCTGCTTTGGAATGGACTAGCGGAGCCCTTAGTAATGGAGGTGAGGCACTTGCGTTAAAGGATAATTATGGCGTTCTTGTTGATTCATTGTTTTTCGACGATGTTTTACCTTGGGATACTTTAGCTGATGGATGGGGTTATTCATTAGTTCTGTGCGATCCGGATTTAGATAATTCTCTTGGGGAAAATTGGGGACATGATACAACTCTTATCGCTATCAATGCTGCAGGTGATAGTATCTGGGGAAATCCGGGAGCAGGCTGTCCTCAGGCAGGTGATCCCCCGGTTGCAGACTTTGCAGGGACACCTACCACCATCTCACAAGGTTCTACTGTTCAATTTACCGATCTTTCTACTGGTAATCCTTCTACATATCTTTGGACTTTTGAAGGAGGAACACCGTCTACCTGGAACACTGCTGAGCCTCCTGTTATTACATACAGCACGGCAGGCGTGTTTGATGTAACTTTAGAGGTATCCAACGAATGGGGATCTTCAACGGAAGTTAAAGCTGATTACATTGATGTTCTTGTGGGTATTGATGGACGTGAAAGCCGCGGTTTCAACGTTTATCCAAATCCTTCCACCGGAGTGTTCAATATTGATATCAAATCAGAGGCAACTTTAAAGGTGTATTCCCTGCTAGGCGATGTTTTAACTATTATATCTACTGAGAATAATAGTTACAAACTTAATATTAGTTATTTTGAGAAAGGAATGTACCTGCTTGAGGTTGAATACGCTGACGGATCAAAACACACTCAACGATTGGTTATAAAGTAGTTTAATTATTTTTGACATAACAAGAGAGTGAACAGCTTGTTTCGCTCTCTTTTTTTGTCTATTTTGCTACTTAATGATTATTGAATTATATCCTGTCAGTTTGTAATTAACCAGAATATGATTAATAGGTTAATATCATGAAACCGGATATCTGTACCGATAAAGTCATTCCTTTATAAGCCTGATGTGAATTATTAGTAAATTCTTGTGGTTGATTTATGTAAGGGGTAGGTTTTTAGTATCTTTGCATATAATTCCAATAAAAGATTATTCGTTATAAATATAAGTCACTTTAAACTAAAATTTTATGAAAAAATTCTTTACCTTTTTATTCAGTCTGACTCTTCTGGGGCTGGGTCATGTTATGGCTCAGGGTATGGAGGATTTTACCAATTTTCCTGAAACCAGTTCTTCCTATGTCTCAGGTACCTTTGTAGGGAATGATGGCTCTACATGGACTTACACCAATTGTAGTGGTAATACTCAGGTTCCTATTACGGCACCATCACCTGTTTTGGGGAAAGGGAAGACACCAGATGCAGCTGTTGAATCGGGTGAGCTTCAAGGTGGAATAGGTACATTGAGTTTTGACTACATGCAGCCATACACAACAAATGTCAACCTGAATGTATACGTTAACGATATTCTTGTTGCTACTGTTACCTCAGAAGCCCAACAAAATGTTGTGCTGAATAGTGGCCCGATTACAGTAAATGCTTCAGGTGCTTGTATTATTAAACTTGTTCAGTCAAGTGGAACTTCCGGTCAGGTTACTATTGACAATATTGCATGGACAGCTAATGGTGGTGGTCCATTGCCCGAACCTTCAGAATATCCTTCTAGCTTTGCTGCTGAAGCTGGAATTGGTCAGGCTATCATAACCTGGGTTGATGCTGCTGGTGCTCAACCACCACAGAAATATCTTATTTTGGTTAGTACACAAAACAATATTCAGGCTCCTGTTGATGGTGTCGCTGTTGCCGATGATTTGGATATCAGTGACGGACAGGGAGCAAAGAATGTTGCTCAGGGGTTAGGCACTTATACATTTTCTGGTTTAAGTAATAATCAGGTTTATTATTTTGCTATTTACCCATATACAAATGGCGGTAGCGATATTAACTACAAAACCGATGGTACAGCTCCCTCTGCAAACACAACCACGCCCAACATTGAGGTTATTCATTCACAATCGTTCGATGGAGGAAGCCTCGCTCCTTGGACTCAATATAGCGTTACTGGTACCCAGGTGTGGACATATAGCGATATCTATGGTGTAAATGATGGTCCTTGTGCCAAGATGACAGGTTATGAAGGTTCTCCTTTTGAGAACGAAGACTGGCTGATTTCTCCGGCTCTTAATCTCTCAAACTATACATTGGAGTCATTCATATTCCAGACGGCTAAAAATTATACTGGGAATGCTCTTGAAGTATTTGTATCAGGTGATTATACTGGTGCAGGCGATCCCAATGCTGCTACCTGGAGTCCGCTTTCTGCCACTTTGTCGGCTGGTAGTTGGGCATGGACTTCATCCGGATATATTGACATTTCCAGTTATGGAGAAAACATATACCTCGCTTTTAAGTTTACTTCTACAGCAACCGAATCTGCTACATGGGAGGTTGACGAAATTCAGGTACTTGGGAAATTAGGAACCGGTATTTCTGAGGTCAACACAACAACAAGTAAAGTATATCCTTCTCCGACTTCTGATAACGTTCATGTTGTTTTCAATGGTATTGGTCAGGCTGAAGTAAGACTATATGACCTTACAGGATCAGTAGTATTGCGTACTATGGTCAATTCAGGTGATAATACAATAAACGTGCACGGACTCAATAGTGGAATGTACCTGTTGCAGATTGAAGGTAATTCTCAAATTTTTACTCATAAATTGATTGTTCGATAACTCAATCTGGTTTAATTGAATATATGCCAGACAGGGAGACCTGTCTGGCATTTCTTTTTTGGGATACAACTTATAGCTTATCTTTGCTGGTCTGTTAAATGAGGTTAATAAACCAAAGTTACATGGATCTCATATTATTAATAATTGTCTATATACTCGCCTCAATAATTATTTCTATTCTGGCGTTCCGTAAGCACCTTAACTGGCTTAGAGCACTTCTGTTATCAGTCGTCCTTACTCCTTTTGCGGGTGCTATTTATCTAAATCGTAGTCGTGTACATTTTTGGTATGAGCCCAGGTATAAATGTCCACGGTGCGATTTTAGCTTTACTGAACCTATGGAAGAATGTCCACATTGTAAATCTGAAGGACAAAAGGTAATCCTTAAAAAGACTTTGGCAAAAATGACTTGAGCTACCACGTTCAGGTCTAAATTATTAACTTAGCCGGAAATTCGTTTTATTATGAGGCGTTTCCGGCTTTTTGTTGGGTTTGATATATTGTTCGCTACTATACTCTGTTGTCATACAGTTTATTGCCAGTCTTCTTACATCGAATTGAATGACTTTGAATTTAGCAGTACAATAGATGGTGTCTGGCAGACTGCCAGAGTACCCGGAACAATCCATCTGGACTTACTTGCGCATCAACAGATTCCGGATCCATACCTTGGAGAAAATGAAAATATGGTTCAATGGGTTGAGCGCAAAACATGGCAATACAGAACGACTTTTGACTGCCGTCCGCTAACTAATTTTAGACATCTTGAATTGATTCTTGATGGTATTGACACCCATTCAGAAATATATATTGATGGCGAAAAAGTCCTTTCAACCCGTAATATGTTTCATCCAGTCTTTATTCCGATCAAAGACAACTGGAGAAATGGCTTCCACGAGTTGAAAATTGTATTCCGGCCAGCTACACTTCAAGATTCACTGGCTTCTATAGCTTATCAGACAAAGTTGCCTGATAATCGTACATTTAGCAGGAAACCAGGTTACCAGTATGGTTGGGATTGGGGGCCAAAGCTTATCACATGCGGGATTACAGCTCCGGTCAGAATACATGGCTGGAATGATTTGAAGTTAATCAATGGGTGTGTTATAACACGAAAGATAATCCCTGGTAAAGCTTACCTGGAGGCAGTTCTTGAATTACATTCAAGCCGGGTGATGACAACCTCCATTGAATATTTTATATCGAAAGCAGGCATTAGGGCGAAAACAAGCGTCAGGTTGGATACGGGACGTAATGAGGTCAGAATTCCAATTCAAATTGACAACGCAAAACTTTGGTGGCCAAATGGATATGGAGAGTCATTTTTATATAATCTTGAAGTGCAATCTGATTCGTTTGAATCGCCTGTAACTATTCCTTTTGGAATCAGACAGGTTGAATTGCTACAGGAGCCTGACTCGTCAGGGGTTTCTTTTGCTTTTCGGATAAATGGTCAACCTGTATTTGCCAGGGGTGCAAATTATATTCCACAGGATAATTTTATAACCAGACCGGATGATAACAAGTACAGACAACTTCTGTCGCGAGCAGCTGGCCAGGGATTTAATATGCTGCGTGTATGGGGTGGTGGTATATACGAGAAAGATCTCTTTTACCATCTTTGTGATTCTCTTGGATTGATGGTTTGGCAGGATTTTATGTTTGCATGCTATTTCCCCCCTGCAACTCCTGATATGGTAGATGAGGTAAGAAATGAGGCCACCTGGCAGGTACAACGTTTAAGGATACATCCTTCCATAGTACTCTGGTGTGGAAATAATGAGATAGATGAAGCCTGGCATAATTGGGGCTACCAAAAGGTATTTGGTTATAGCAGAGAAGATTCAGCAAAAGTCTGGGGTGATTATAAGCGGTTGTTTGATACTATTCTGCCCGGAGTACTTGCTGTGAATGATACTACCCGTCCCTGGTGGCCATCTTCCCCATCTATAGGCTGGGGCAGGAAAGAGAGTCTGAGGCAGGGTGACATGCATTATTGGGGCGTTTGGTGGGGTAATGAACCTTTTGAGATATACAAGAACAAGACCGGGCGTTTTATGAGCGAATTCGGGTTTCAGAGCTATCCTCATCCCGCTACTGTAAGTTATTGGGCTGGTGGGCGTGATTCCCTTTCTTTTTCCAGCCCGGTGATGAAAAGTCATCAAAAGCATGCAACTGGAGGCGAAACCATTGAAGCATACCTGAAGAGAGATTTTGATGTTCCTGGCGACTTTGATCAGTATATATATTTAAGTCAGGTAAATCAGGCTATTGGAATAGGATTGGCAATTGAATCTCACAGGTTAGCCATGCCCCGGTGCATGGGTACATTGTATTGGCAACTCAATGATTGCTGGCCAGTCACTTCCTGGTCGTCAGTTGACTATTTTAGCAGGCCTAAAGCACTCTTTTATCATACTAAGCGGCTATTTGCCCCTACTCTGATGGCCGCATCGGTTAAAATGGATACTATCTGGATTGAAGTAGTTACTGAGGCTAACCTTACTGAAGATTTGAATCTGAAGGTTAGCTGCATTTCTTTTTCTGGTAAAAATATCTCTTCCTATAGCAAGAAAGTTAATCTGGAGATTGGTCGCGGGCAAATAATAGATAAAATTGCGACAAAAGATCTCGTGAAGGGTTATGAAAGCAAGAATTGTTTTGTTTCGGCTTTTCTTACATCAGATGAAAATGTGGATATTGCCAGATGTAGAACCACCTTAATCCGACCGGCAGATTTAAACCTGATGGATCCCGGGATCAGCTATTCTCTTCGAAATAGTGGAAGTGGTAAGTATGAACTTATCCTGGATTCCAAATATCCGGCTTTCGATGTATTTGTAAGGTTTGAAAACGATCCTGATGCCTTTTTCTCCGACAACTTCTCTGACCTTATTCCAGGTCAGCCGAAGGTTATCATTATTGAAAGTGGTAAATCGGCCAGTGAATTACAAGGGGGCCTGAGGGTAAGAAGCTGGTATGGTGCAACGATCCCTGAAAGGAATTACAGGCTACATTGAATCATTTTACTTGGCTCCGGTTAAGTGCAATGTTTTTTGAAATATCCCGTTACTACCGCGTCCCATGAATTAAATTTATAATGCCTGATGCTAAAATTTCTGCTTCGTTGTCTCCTGATTAATTTAATCACGATTTATAGTATTGTAAGTGTAAAGGCCCAGGTTAACATACCCCATTTTGTTTTCAGCGGTATGCAATTCATGTCGGATGGAAAATTCAACGAAGCCATCCGTAATTTTAATGTTGTTATATATAATGCCCCGGAGATGTATGAACCCTGGTTTTATCGTGGTATCGCGAAGTATAATCTGGGTGATTACAAAGGAAGTGAGGCAGATTTTAACCGTTGTCTTGAGATACATCCATTGTTCTCGCCAGCGTTGCATTACAGGGCAATTACCCGTGATCGTCTTAGAGATGTCACCAAGGCGATGAAAGATTATGCTGCCGCGTTACGAATCGATCCGCTTAACCCTGACATTTATGTGAACCGTGGTATCTCGAGATTTCAGAATAAGGATTACAGATTGGCTCTTGCTGACCTTGATTCCGCACTCCGGCTTGATAAGGATCATTCACTCGCCTATCTGATGCGCGGGATGGTGCGCAATTCGTTGAAAGATATTAAAGGAGCATTGGCTGATCTTGATAAAGCAACCCATCTGAATATTTTTTACACCGAAGGGTATATCCGCAGGGGACAGATACGTTACGACAGTGCTGATTATGCTGGTGCTATTGACGATTATAATACCGCGTTAAGGATAGAACCTGATGATCCTGCCGTTTATTTTAGTCGTGCCATGGCATACAATAAGCTCGGTAAAAGTGACCTGATGTTTGATGACCTCAATAAAGTACTTGAACTTGACCCCCATAACGCGCTGACATTATATAACAGAGCCCTGATTTTTTCGGAACGTAAAGATTATAAAAAGGCGCTGGAAGATTATGACCAGGTCTTACAGCTAAGTCCGGATAATGTGTTGGCTACCTTCAACAGAGCAATTATTAAACATCTGACCAGAGATTACAAAGGTGCAATTGAGGATTATTCGAAGGCAATAAACCTATTTCCGGATTTCGCGAAAGCTTGGATGAACCGGTCAGATGCTTGGCGGCAGCTTGGTAATGAAAAGGAAGCGTTGACTGATTATAATAAGGCAACTCTTATTATGTATAATGTTGAGCACAGTGGTGATTCCACCCTGGCAAACTATGCAGATAGTGCCTATCTTGCCCGTATCATTGAATTTGATGCTGATTTCAGAAATACTTCTGCTGTCGATGGCCGTATTCAGTACAAACCGGTATACGTGGATCTAGAGCGTAACTTCTTCATTACCTATTTGTATAATGATTCTGTCTATATCAAGCAAAAGAAGGGTGCATACTGGATTTCCGCAATGTCGGAATTTAACCGGCAAAATGCCTATCGATTGAATTTTGGTCTCACAAACCATGAAAATACCCTTACAGCCGACGAGGTTTCTCAATACATCGGGAGTGTTGACAGCAGCCTGCGAATGAATCCGACCGACCCCCTGGCTTACTTCTTTATTGGTGTACTGAATGGTATGATTCAGAATTATAACAGTGCAATAACCGCTTACGACAGGGCTATTGAACTTGACCCGGGTTTTGCCTTTGCCTACCTTAACAGAGCAAACACCAGGCTTCAGGTAATTGAGGAAACAACAGGGGAGAATGATTACATCAACACCATTTCGATCGGCAATACAACCCCCGTGAAGGCCCAGCCACTTAATGATGATCAGTCTCAGGTTTTCAGGAAGGTTCTTAATGATTACAATATGGTAATAAAATTAAATCCCGATCTAAGCTTTGCATGGTTTAACAGGGCTAATGTGAAGGCCAGGCAGGGAAAATACAAGGAAGCATTGAATGATTACAACCGGGCTATTGATCTTGATGACAAGCTTGCTGAGGCCCACTTTAACCGTGCCCTGATACTCATCTTCTTAAAACGAAATGAAGTTGCCTGTAAGGACTTAAGCCGGGCCGGAGAATTGGGACTGATTAATGCCTACAACCTGATTAAGCGTTATTGCAATCAAACCGAGTAATAATACCTGATGTATAGTTACCGGCTTCACCTGGTTTTTAACCGAACTATTTCGAATATCTGTTTAAAACGCGAGATTGAATTAAGTTACGTTCTTTGTGACTGAATACCATATACTTTTATTACCATCGATCCTTTTTTAAAATTTGCTGTTTGCGGGCAGATCCCCCGCATATTGAATTTACATGGGATAAATACCTGTTGCGAGGGGTTTACTGAAATTATGCAATGAATTAAATAAAGTTATCTTGTTTTCATTTGTATGTTATTTAAATGTTACTACAACCATAGACTTTTCGTAAGAAAACAGATCTTTGATATATCCTAGGAGTGAGTAAGAGCAAATTTGGAATGTAAGTGTAACTTAATCAATTATTTAAAAGATCTGTTTTTGGTTTATGTAATTTCTAAACCAGGAGAAAAAGAATTACAATATTGTTTGCCGGGTATAGAATCAGATGCAAAAACGAGAGAAAGGGCTGGTTAGCTTGAAACCAAATGAAAGCGTAAAACAAATTCCGAGATTCAGTGATGCAATCTATTCACGAGCAGGGAGACTCGATTGTCTATACTAGATAGGGGGTTTTCTTTCAGTAGAAATTAATCAGTTTTGAAGGTTATAATTGTTTCATCTTCATATTTGTGTTGTTGGTACTCTGCTCCGGTTAGTACACCAGATAATTAATCGATCTGATAGATTACCTTTGCAATGCTGAAACTGGAGAACAACAGCTTTCTGCAATAAGTTCAAAAGAATTAACGATTGATTAGAATAGAAGAAATTAGCCTTACCCCAGGACATCCTCGCAATGATCTGATAGCAGCTTTGCATCGTATTCTCGGTTTTGAGTATGACATCCCTATCATTCAAAAGAAGAAAGTATCTGCTAATGACAGTTTACCGGATCAAGACCGACTGCATCCGGTGATTCAGATGGGGGTGATTTTGCCAGACGGGCCTGTTGGAGACATAATAATCAGGAAAAGAGCGGTCGATTCACGTAATAAGGGGAACATTCGTCTCATGTATGCTGTAGATATAAGTTTTAAGAATGAGGATGAATGGCTTGAAAATGTTGATATTGTTCCCGGCCGGAAAGAATTAATTGTTCGTCATCGGATTCGTAAATCTGACGAGTACCATTATGACCTGCCGGTAGTTCATTCTACCGGCCCCCGGAATCGACCTGTTGTTGTAGGAACTGGCCCCGCCGGTTTGTTTGCTGCACTAATACTTGCCAGAGCCGGGTTAAACCCCCTCATCCTCGAGAGAGGAAGTAATGTCAGGAAGAGGGTGAAGGATGTCGAGTCTTTCTTTGTAACCGGGAAGCTGGATACCGAAAGTAATGTACAGTTTGGTGAGGGGGGGGCAGGAACATTTTCTGATGGCAAGTTATACACTTTAATTAATGACCATCGTACAAGGTTTTTATTTGAAGAGCTTGTAAAAGCAGGTGCTCCGGAAGAAATACTCTGGGACGCGAAACCACATGTAGGGACTGACCGCCTTAGGGATGTTGTAATTAATCTTCGTAAAGAGATAATATCATTTGGAGGCACTTTCCGGTTCGATACTACACTAACCAATTTCAGGCATGTTGATAATGTCCTTCAGCGAATAATGTTAAATACAGGCGAAGAACTGGAAGCCTCGCACCTGGTTCTTGCGATAGGACATTCTGCCCGCGATACTTTTGAGATGCTTCATGAGAAAGGAGTCAGGATGCAGCAGAAAGTGTTTTCAATTGGATTGCGAATTGAGCATCCCCGTGAATTCATTGACTATATCCAATACGGTAAAATGGCAGGGCACAAGGATCTGGGTACAGCCCGGTATAAAATGGCTGTTCAGCCACGAGGACAAAGGTCCGTGTATACTTTCTGTATGTGCCCCGGAGGTTTTGTCGTTGCCGCGGCATCTGAAAGAAACCGTCAGGTTACTAACGGAATGAGTGAATATAACAGGTTGAATTACAATTCAAACAGCGCATTGCTCGTGAATGTTGGCCCTGGTGATTTTGGCTCAGCTCACCCGTTGGCTGGGGTACAATTTCAGCGATTATGGGAAGAGAAGGCTTACAGTCTGGGAGGGGGAGGTTATGTAGCCCCGGCACAATTGGTCAGTGACTTTTTGGCTGACAGAGTTTCGCAGAAAATTCTGGATGTGAAGCCCACATATCTTCCCGGAATAAAGTTTGCCCGCTTAAGTTTGTGTTTGCCGAAACCAGTTGTAAAATCTATACATTCAGCTCTGCCAATGTTTGATATGAAGATGAAAGGATTTGCCATGGGATCGGCCTTGTTGACTGGTATTGAGAGCAGAAGTTCATCACCGGTACGTATTATTCGTGGTGATGACGGCCAGGCTTCAATTAAGGGGATATTTCCGGCTGGAGAAGGAGCTGGATATGCGGGTGGCATCGTATCGGCAGCCGTTGATGGCATCAGGGTAGCAGAATCGATTATCTCCGAAATGAATTCAGTATAACAGGCTGATTTGAGGATGTAAGATTAACCGGAGAATTTTTTTCATATCCTGGCAGAGAATTACCGGACTCCGGAAGAAGAAAAGTATCATTGTTTTACGAGGATGAAGAAGTTAAATTTTAGAAAAAAGATCAGGAATGGATCCATCGCAAAATAAGAGAACAACCTTTGATATCATAGTTGTTGGTGCAGGAGCTTCCGGTATGATGGCTTCTCTTGCAGCGGCCGGGAAGGGGGCAAGTGTATTGTTACTTGAGAAGATGGAACGCCCGGGACGAAAAATTAACATCACTGGCAAGGGGCGTTGCAATATTACCAATACTGCGCCTCTTTCTGCTTTTCTTGAAAAAACAGGGCCTGATCCCAAGTTTTTGCGCAATGTTTTTTCACGCTATTTTAGTCAGCATATCATCGACTTTTTGAATCAGCAAGGTGTTGATACCGTTGAAGAACGGGGTGGCCGTGTTTTTCCGGTTAGCAATCGTGCAACAGATGTAACGGAGACATTGATAAATGCATTGCGTAAGGAGGGTGTCACAATAATAAGCCGTTGCAGGGTATCCGGAATTCTCGTGGAGAATGGATGTATATTCGGGGTTGAAACAGCTGATGGAGAACAATATACTGCCCAGAGGGTGATTCTGACGACCGGAGGAGCCTCATACCCTGGAACTGGCAGTTCGGGGGATGGTTACCAGATGTTGCGTCAGGCAGGTCATCATATTACCCCGATACTTCCAGCTCTGGTCCCTCTGAATACAAAGGGTGATCTGGCTGAGAAACTTCAGGGAGTCAGTTTAAAGAACGTTACAGCTTCAGTCTGGATGGGTGGAAAAAAGCTGGGTGAAGAGTTTGGTGAAATGTTATTTGCTCATTTTGGCTTGACAGGCCCTATTATTCTGACACTGAGCCGACGGTTTGCCGTAGAACTGACGAAACCTGAAGGGATGTCGGTTCACATTGATTTAAAGCCGGCACTTGATCATAAAAGGCTTGATGAGAGGTTGTTGCGTGAAATTAATGAGAACGGGGCACGTCAGGTTCAAAACATGGTGAGAACCCTGTTGCCCGCCTCTATGGTAGAATTATGCCTTAATCAGCTCGATATTGATCCGTTTAAACCTGCACATCAGCTTAAGGGGGATGAACGAAAGAGACTTCGTAACTGGCTTAAAGAGTTTTGCTTCGATGTGAAAGGTGTACGAGGTTTTAGTGAGGCCATTATAACAAAAGGTGGTGTAAGTACACGTGAGATAGACCCGAAGACCATGGCTTCAAAAAAGATAAAAGGGCTCTTTTTCGCAGGTGAACTGATGGATGTTGATGCCGACACAGGTGGTTATAATCTGCAGATAGCCTTTTCTACAGGTTGGGTGGCAGGTGAAGCAGCTGCAATAATGTAGTATGGTGAATGCCTCCTCTGAAGTAAATTACGTCAATGTTCAGGTTATAATTGCCCGGATGTTTTACCCACAGGATCGGGTATTTTAAACATTTCCTTGCAAAATGGGTTGATTTCCGGCTTTGGAGTTATGGATGAAAAGGAATACAGAAATATTCACAGATTACGTGACAATATTGATTCTCTGGGATAAAACAATTACGCTTTTATAACAGATGCGGTAAAGACTTGTTTTGTTATTATGAAAGGACTTACCTATCCCTGAAGTCCTTTTTCTTAGTCAATTTGAGATCCTGTAAAATGGATGATTTTACGTTGATCTGGAAATTCCATGATTTCAAGGCACCAATAGGAATCCAGTTAAACCGCATTTCCCAGCAATGTAGGTCTCTGAATATGTTAATCGAAGTGTAGTTTATCTTTTTATTTTCAAAGTCGTAACCTGAGGTAAAACTTACTTTCCATTTAGGTGTAAGGCTGACATCGCCGCTGAAACTGAGCGACTGGATCAGTTTGTTCGTTTTCACATCCACATAGTTTGGATAGGTATGCGTCGCTGTGTGTGAGAAGCTGTACGCAATGTTAAGAGACCAGGGGACATTGAAGTCGACATAATTATCAGGGTTATAATAAATATCAGCCAGTTCAGGATCATCAGGCGAAAGATCCTGTCGTTGTGTTCCGGTTTCGTATTCATCATTTTTATCCTGTTTTGCCCCTTTTTTTGCCCCTCCTTTCAGGTTCCAGTTTAGAGAGAAGCTCCAGTTCGTGTTCTCAAGCCTGAATAACCTTCGGTTCACGTCCCATTCGAGCTTATTGAGTCTTCTTTTCCCTGTAGAATCAAGTATGTATGGATCCCAGGAGCTTCGGTAATTGAGGGTAAGATTTTTAAAAAGGGTAGTTCTTCCGTTCATAGTTATCTTCGACCATTTCAACGAATCAGCCGCCAGATTATATGATCCGTTAATGGTGAAATTCTCAATCAGTTTTATCTTTTTTGTTCCGGTTACTGTGTCTTTTCGTGACCTCACTTTCATCTCCAGGTTATTTGAAAGGCTGAAGGATATACTGCCTGATTTCCCGGAACCGGGGCCTCCATATATTCCCCTTTCGAAAATTGAATAGGTGCCGATGGTTCCTTTGGCATCTTTCTGGTAGGTTTTGTAGTAACCCCACCAGGGATCAGAGAAATCGGGGCGCCATGAAAAGCTAATACTGGGTGAGAATACGTGCCTTATCGCCAGAACAGGTCCTTTCTTAAATGAGAGCATACCATAGAGTCGCGTATTCAGACTGGAAGACATGCTGAAATCATGAGCAGCGGCAAAGCCATCTATAGTATCCTCTCTTACATACCCAATTGTGGTATCGGTTGCGGTGAACAGGCTGTCGTTAACCCAGTTTTTACGTATGGTTTTATAGTACCACCTTTCCGTAAGACTAATACTATTAGTTAAAGTAAAGTATTTCATTACTTTTATAGAGCTACTGATCGGGATGGAATGCTTTACCCCGTTTGTCATACGAGAAGCCCATTTTTTATCGAAAAGCAATGAATCGTATGTGTTAACCCTGTTTTCTGCATTGGCTGAATAGTTTACAGTAATGTTCTCATACCATTTGAGGGTTCCCACCTGCTTTTTCGCCCTGAAAGGATAAAACCTGTTGGCTGTAAAGGTGACCGACGGAAGGGTTACCGAGACACTTTTATTGAGCGTATTCTGGTTGTGATTTGCATTGAGTGTGAGGTAGTACTTTTGGTCGAAATTGGTCTGGTAACTGATACTTGATTGAAATTGATTACTCAGGTAGTTGGCAGTAGATGTAGGGTTATACTTATTATAACTGTTTGAGACTATGTTAACATTTGCCGAGAAGTTTGAATTCGGCCTTGCTTTAGGATCTTGCCTGTGCGACCACCTGATTGAGAAATCTTTGTTTTCGCTGAAATCGGGAGCCCCCCGGTCACCGGTCATGTTCCTGGCAATATTTAGGTTCAGGTTCCCACTGTATTTATAGCGTTTTACATACCTGAAATTGGGCTTTAGAGCCCAACTTCCACGGGTATATATATCGCCGAGCATTTCAAGGTCCATGTAATCGCTTATAGCCCAGTAATAACCACCGTTTTCAAAGTAAAATCCCCGATTTGAAGATTCACCGTAGGTTGGAATGATAACCCCCGATTTCTGTCCTTTTTTATTGGGGAATAGTCCGAAAGGGATGAAAAGTGGTGTACTGACCCCCTCGATAACCAGGTGGGCTGGTCCCGTGATAATCTTGTTGTCAGGAATAACTTTCGATTTGTTAAATCTGAATTCGAAGTGTGGATGGTCAAGATTGCAGGTAGTATACTTTCCTCCCTGAATATTGATCGTGTTGTCTGACATCTTTTTTACCCGTTGCCCATGCAGGTATCCTTCACCTTCCTTTGTGATTACGCTACGAATAACACCTTTTCTGGTCTTGAAGTTGTATGACATGGCCTTCGACCGGAAACTTTGTTCATTTTCAGTGAATACCGGTTCTCCTGTTGTTTTTCCCAAACTATCCGTAATACCGGTAGCATAGATGACGTTTGTATTAAAGTCAGGCTCAATGTAATCGGCCTTGAGGGTAATTTTTTGATAATAAACCTCTCCGTTCTTGTACATGTATATTTTTTTCTCCGGAATACTGAATCGAATAGAATCAACAGCTTTGTATGTGACCGGAGCATCAACACCATTATCTTTCTTCTTGATCGACATGTCGATACCTTTGATGCCTGTTGAGTCATCAGGAGAAGAGGTTGTATCAGTGAGGATGAGGCTGGCACTATCACCCGATGGTTGTCTGACAAGTGAAGTATCACCTTTTTTTTCAATCGAAGCTGTCTGGTCGATTAAAGTATCAGCAGTTATAACCTGACTCATGGCAGACTCCACGCTAACAACCATCAGCATAGCGAAGAGGAAGGTCCTCACCGGGATTGAAAAGGAGATTTTTTTTGAGGTCAACACTAAGCAGATAGCATTAATCGGCAGTAATTAATCGAAAAAAGAAACGAAGCAAACGCAATACAACCAACGGCAATATGTATCTTTGATTGCCGTTTGACGATTAAAACGGATAAATCATCAAATAAGTGATTCATTGTCAAACCCTGAATTCATTCCGATGTCGGTGTATTTCAGAGAGACAAAACTAACAAATAAATCCCGAGGGTGAAAAGGTATCTTGTAAATACATGTATTCTGTTGATGCTTGCGCTTTTGACTATTAACCCGGCCTCTGCCCAGATGAAGGATGGAAGAGTAAGACGGGTTGTACTGGATCCGGGACATGGTGGGAAAGACCCGGGTGCTATAGGATCATCATCTCGTGAAAAGGATATTGCTCTTGCCATTGCTCTTAAAACTGCCAAATACATTTCTGATAATTTCCCTGATGTAGAGGTAATTATGACGCGGAAGACCGACGAGTTTGTAGAACTTGACCGCCGGGCTAGTATTGCCAATGAAGCGCATGCCGATTTGTTTATCAGTATTCACTGTAATTCCAGTAAATCGAAGAAACCTTATGGTGCGGAAACATTTGTGATGGGTATCCATAAAAGTGCTGCTAATCTTGAGGTTGCTAAACTTGAGAATGCAGCAATTTTACTTGAAGATAATTATAGCAGTAAATATGAAGGTTATGATCCCCGTTCTCCGGAATCGCATATAATTTTTTCTTTGTATCAGAACAGTTATAGAGAATTTAGCCTAGATCTGGCTTCCCTTATTCAGGACCAGTTTAAAGTTCGTACTGCCCGATTCGACAGAGGAGTAAAAGAGGCTGGTTTTTGGGTTCTTTACCGGACTGCTATGCCTGGGGTGCTGGTAGAAACTGGTTTTATCAGCAATGCAGCAGAGGAGAAGTACCTGAGAAGTCCGGCAGGACAAGTAGAAGTAGCTGCTACAATATTCAGGGCTTTTAAGCAATACAAGTCGAATGTTGAGAAGAATATAATTTCAGGCATTAACCCCAAACCTCCCCTGACTACAGTTTCTGATGATGGTAAAGCAGAAATAGCAACAAAGGCACCATCTTCAGAAGCGAATGCAGCCATTCAAGCAATTGATACAACAAAAGCTGCTGGTTCTGAAAATAATACAATTCATCAGTTGGATGCAGGTAATGAGCCTGATTCACAGTACAAAGAGGTGGTACCAGATCTGGTTTACAGGGTTCAGATTCTTGCATCACCTTCTGCCGTGGAATCTACTGATTCCCGCTTCAAAGGACTTAAAGATTTGTACAATTATCAACACGGTGGAATGTTTAAGTATACCAGTGGTGCTTTTGGAACGAGAGAAGAAGCCGAAATGTATCGTATAAAATTGAAGAGCAAAGGATTATCCGGTTCGTTTGTCGTGGCGTTTTATCAGGAGCGGCGTATATCGAATGAACAGGCTCAGGTGTTGATTGATGCGGTAAGAGAAACTGAGGGGAAGTAATTGACAGGCACATTAATCGGTCTGTACTTTTTTGAATTATATTTGCGTGACAGTAATACAGTTGTTGACACAAATTCATTACAATGAAGATATCCAAAGAAACACGCATAGGGATTAGTTTTGCCGCGGCTGTTATTCTGTTTATCTGGGGGTTTAACTTTCTGAAAGGTTCTGACCTTTTTTCACCTAAAAGAGAATTTTTGGTTATTTATCCTCAGGTTGGGGGATTGGTCAGTTCAAGTCCGGTGTCGATAAATGGGGTAAAGGTAGGAGTGGTTAGTGCAATTAACTTTGTACCTGGTAATTCGGGACTTGTAATGGTCAAGATTTCTGTTTCAAGCGATCTGATGATCCCGTCAAATTCCGTTGCTCATCTATATAGTGCTGACCTGATGGGATCAAGAGCCATTGAAATACGATTAGGGAATTCGACAGATGGAGCTGTCTCAGGGGATACATTATCTTCAAATATAGAAGCAAGTTTAAAGGAGGAGGTTAATGCCCAGGTAATGCCTCTCAAGCATAAAGCAGAAGAAATGATGGCTCAGGTTGATTCAGTTCTCACGGCCCTTCAGGCTGTATTCAATGAAAACACACGCAACAACCTTGAGTATTCATTCCTGAGTATCAAAAATACCCTTAAAAATCTGGAGAGCACCACTTCGAATATCGATACGCTTGTTTCAACCCAACGGACAAGGCTAGCATCTATCCTTAGTAATGTTGAATCAATAACTTCCAACCTTAAGGCTAACAATAGCAATGTAACCAATGCCATTCAGAATGTTTCTGCCATGACTGATACACTGGCTGCTTTAAATCTCAGTAGTGTTTTTTCCAGGCTTAATGCTTCGCTTACTTCTGTAGACCAAATGCTTGCCAATATCAATAAAGGCAATGGAACTTTAGGCCAGTTGCTTGCAAATGATTCTCTCTATCATTCACTGAACCAGGCAACTGTTGATCTCGATGCCCTGCTTCGCGACCTGAAGCAAAATCCGGGACGGTATGTGAAGTTTTCGGTATTCTGATTAAGCTGCTGAGATTTATTTTATTGTTTTGATTCTTTCATTATTCAGAAATGCAGTCATTAATTAGCTTATTCTGAAATTGAATCTGAAAGTTAACGAATCTTTTTGGTGGATACGATTATCCAAAATGTAAAAGGTTCAGTAAGCATTTTTCCCTGGTGATCCGGGTTCCCATGCATTATCCCAGGTTTTCCATCCGGAGAATTGACGTTATCTTCCCTTCCGCTATGCCTGTTACCTGTTATTCCACCTTCAGGTGCTTCGTCAGAAATATTTCTTCCAACTCCTCCTCTTCGGGGCATGCCTTTTCCATGTCGATTGTCTGGTATGCCCCGCATAATCATTCCATTGACAGGTTTCGACAGTTCAATACCCAGCATAAACGGACTTCCATTACGAAATTTGTCTCCATTGGGGAAATTTGTCCATGGAATGGCCGCTTTATAAATTAAACGGCCTGATTCAGTATCTTCTGTTATCGAGAATAATCCTGAAAAAGGTATCGAATCAGTATTGAAACGCTTTGTATCTTCACCAATTTTCAAAAGAGCAATCGGATTTACTGAAAGCTCAGGCTGAATTTCTTTCATTGGAAATTCCTTTTGTTCAGGAAGCTGATGATGTTCAACTGAAGCGGGGATTGGGTATACAAAGGTAAATGATGGGCGTTGCCTGAGGGTAGTGTCAATATACAGATTCAATCCCTTGTACATTAATTGAAATCTAAGGTCCCGGCGTTCGGAATCAAAGCGTATATAAAGATATTGGTCATCAGAGGTAAACCTGTACCTTATCTCCATATCTTCATTATAGGATAGTCCTGTCAGATAATCAGATGATTCAGCCCGAATCTGGTAAACGGGTTTTTTAGCACAGGAAATAATCAACATTGGGATGAAGAACATCCAAAAAGCTGTTACATGATTTAAAGAGTTATTCATTTTTTAAAGTGTTTGACTATAAGTAGGATGTCTTTAACATGAGAAAGTTTAATACTTATCGGGGTCTATTCGGAAAATAGTCGATTTATGTGGATCATACGTAATTACTTGACATTTTATTTTTTATTGTGTATTTTTGTTATTGACTTAACTCATCAACAAGTATTGAAACATGGGTATTTTACTGTTTACAGCTACTCCCGTTGAAATCATTTCGCAAATTCTGGAATACTTCCGAAGATCGGTTGGTCTTTCTACCGTTACAAGTTGTGATGTGTGTTTAAAGTACCAGCATAATGTACTTCGTCAGATGAATATGGGTATTGTCAAGAGTCTTATTACCAAATCAGTAAAATTGATTATACGTCAACATAATTATGTTCGGGTAGTAATGAGCCGTGATTATTCAAATGACCCCGGGAAGATAGATGGTGCAGATAAATTCAGGAAGATATACTGTCTGGCTGTCAGTCATTATCCTGATCTGATCAGGAAGTTGGAGGCTGACACTATATCAAAGTTTTATAATGATCCGCGATATGATTTCCCCGAACATCCTGCGGGTGGATTTCCCTGCGATGTAGGTAGCAGGTATTACCTTTTCTTATTGGCGCGATAGTGGAATCTATCTCTTTCCCTTGTTGTTTTTTCAACTTGTTTCTGGTTTTTCGGAATTGTTATCATTCACTGACCAGATGTAAGTCTGTACAATGAACAATTCTGTTAGCTTTGCAGGTGAAAACCAAAGCCAATGTACATTCAACGAATTTTTGATATACTACCCTATGCCCTGGAACGCTATAATCTGGATGTAGCGCTGGCTGGTCGTAAGGGAGGTAAATGGATTACCTGGTCCATGTCACAGTACTGTGAAATGGTAGAATTGACCAGTTATGGATTACTTCAACTAGATGTTAATCCGGGTGATCGGATTGCGACGATAAGTACCAACAGACCCGAATGGAATTTTGTCGATATGGGGATGTTGCAGATAGGGGCAGTCCACGTTCCTTTATATCCAACAATCAACGATGAAGAACTATTATGGGCTTTGACCGAGTCAGAAGCCTCGGTAATTTTCGCAGGTAATAAATTCCTTGTACAGAAGATTACCTCTTTGATGCCTAAGCTCCCTTTCGTAAGACATTTGTTCTCCTTTGACGAAGTTCAGGGTGTTCAGCCTTTCAGTAACCTGATTGAAATTGGTCGTAACAATTACAGACCAGATCTTTTGAATAAGAGAAAAGTAATGGTTAAGGCATCAGATCTGGCCTCAATTATATATACTTCAGGAACTACCAGCGAGCCAAAAGGTGTAATGTTATCGCATGCTAACCACGTATCGAATGTTTTGGTTGCTTCTTTTACCATCAGGCTACGTCCAAATGAAACAATACTGAGTTATCTTCCTCTGTCACACTCATATGAGAGAATGGTTAACTATGTCTGTCAATATATCGGACTCAAAATCTATTACACTGACAGTGTTAACAATATTCTTGCAAATTTTCGGGAAGTGAAGCCACAGATTCTTGTTACTGTGCCTCTTTTGCTCGAGCGGGTTTATGAGGGAATCCTGAAAAAGGGGATGAAGCTCTCCGGGTTGGCAAGGATGATTTTTAACTGGTCACTTTCTCTGGGCAGTCGTTATCGGCATGGAGAGAAGAGGAGCTTATGGTATAATATTCAACTCAGAATTGCTCATCGTCTTGTCTTTCATAAATGGCAGGAAGCTCTTGGTGGGAGGATGAAAAAGATTATTTGTGGAGGATCGAAAGTACAGCCACATCTTTTACAGGTTTTCTGGGCTGCCGGCATACCTGTATTTGAAGGTTACGGGTTAACCGAAGCCTCACCGCTTGTAGCTTATAATACTGAAGATGATTTTAAACCGGGTACTATTGGTAAACCCATTACCGATCTTCTAGTCAGAATCTCCTCTGAAGGTGAATTATTGGTGAAGGGTGCAGGTATTATGATGGGATATTATCGCCAGCCAGAGCTTACCAGTCAGGTTATTGATAACGATGGATGGTTACATACCGGAGATAAGGCAGAAATGGATTCTGAAGGTTTTTTGAGAATAACAGGACGAATTAAAGAGATTTTTAAAACGGCCTCTGGAGTATATGTATATCCTGAAACACTTGAGAATAAGCTTAAGCAATCTTTTTTCATTGCTAACTGCATGGTTGTGGGCGAGCATAGAAATTATCTTGCTGCGATTATTACTGTTAATTTCGAGTATCTGCGCGAATGGTGCTCAGAGCATCACATAGAAAGCTCTCCGGATAATTCGGTATTGCTGTTACATTCGAAAGTGAAAGCACAACTTGATGCAGAGGTAATGAAATATGGCCAGAGTCCTAAGGAATCGGAGAATATTGCCCGGTGGTATTTTACGCCGGATGAATGGAGTATCGATACCGGTGAATTATCACCTTCTCTCAAGTTAAGGCGACGGTTTGTTATTGAAAAGTATAAGGAATCAATCATGGGGATGTATTAACCTGTAACTTCAGAATTGAAGAGCCGGTTGAGGGTTCATTCAGATAGTTTCTGAAAGAAGTTCATTAAGCAGATTCAGCAATTCAGCCTTTTTAATTGGCTTGGGCAGATAAGCTATACAGCCGTTAGCGATTGCCTTTTCTTTGTCGCCCGGCATTGCAAAGGCTGTTTGAGCTACAACAGGCAATCCGGGCCTGATTCTATGTATCTCTTTGGTGGCAGCATAACCATCCATCTCAGGCATTTTTATATCCATGAGTACAATATCAATTGCTTTACTGCTTTTTACAATATCAATTGCTTCTTTCCCGCTGGTCGCTTTCAGCACTGTTGCACCTGCTGCCGACAGCATGAAATCAAGTAAATAGAGGTTATCGTCGAGATCATCAACCAACAGCACAGTTTTTTTATCAAACCGGTAAGTAGTCTTTTTGTTGTTTTTAACTTCTGATTCAGCGGCGGATTTATTATTGACATGGTTGGGTAACGTAAACATGAAGGTACTGCCTTTTCCCTCCTGCGTTTCAACATTGATCTTTCCTCCAAGTATTTTGGCAATTTCGCTACAGATACTTAAACCAAGTCCTACTCCTCCATATATGCGGGTATAGGAATCGTCAACCTGTCTGAACTGATCAAAAATGACGTCAATTTTATCGGAAGGAATACCAATTCCTGTATCTTTTACAAAAAACGTGAGAGAGGTTTCGTCCTGTGTAAATCCTAGTTTTACGGAGCCTTGAGAAGTAAATTTAACAGCGTTGACAACAAAATTGCTCAGGAGCTGCAAGAGGCGGTTCTGATCGGTTTTAATAGTAATGTCGGAATCAAGAGAAACATCCTCTGCTATGATTTCAAGTAATTCTTTTCCTCTTGCTGCTTTTTCCGATTCGGCTATCCTGATGAGCTCCCGAATAAGATCTGCTGCTTTAAAGGTACCAGGATTGTATTTTAATTTTCCTGATTGAAGTAACGCAATTTCAAAAATTGATTCGATAATGGCCAGCAAATGTTCTCCGCTTTTATTGATAATTCTTGCATTTTCAATAATAATTGAATGATTGTCTTCTTCTTCAATCAAAGCACTGAATCCAATAATTGCGTTCAGGGGAGTACGCAATTCATGGCTCATGGTAGCCAGAAAAGCCGATTTTACCCTGTCGCTCTCTTCGGCCCGTTCCTTTGCTGAGATGAGTTCATCTTGCGTTTGTTTGATTGAAGTAATATCTTTTACAAAAGCAATGATTCTATTATCATCAATTTTTACAGCACTCATGATTACGGGAATTTTATTTCCGTCTTTTCCGTAAATAGGGATTTCTTCGTTAAAGCTTCCCGTTGCGTTTATCTTTTTGAAAAAGTCATCCGATACCCTGTTCACCCCAGTGTCCATTAGATGTCTAAGGCTTAGGTGTTTGAGCTCCTCGGGAGGGTACCCTGTTAGTTTTACTGCTGATTGATTGTATTGGAGTTCTTTACCTTCAAAATCGAACACAAAAATAGCATCGGGGGCTCCTTCAATATAGCTACGGAGTAACCGTTCATTTTTTGCGATTTTTTGTTCTGCTCTCTTTCTTTCGGTGATGTCAGTTGTAAACCCGAACAGCCTGAGCGTATTATCGGTCTTATGCGTACGGCCAGCCGATAGAAACCAAGCTTTGCTACCGTCCGCTTTTCTAACTTCGTATTCAATTGAATTAGTTTGCCCGATATTCTGCCAAACATATTTCATCTGATCATTTAACGTTTGAATGTGTTCAGGAAGAATAAATCCGAAGAATTTACCCCAATCGTTGTTGATAGTATTCGGGGGCAGTTTAAGAAATTCATCAACAACGGACGAAATATAGGTGTTTGTTAGTGTACCATCATCTTTTACATCGGCCTTCCATAATATATTCGGAATGTTTGTAGTGATAACTTCCAATTGCTGCAAGGCATCTCTCAAACGCTCCTTATCAAGTCTTCGCTGGGTAAGATCAAAATTAACGCCTGTCATTCTAATCGGGTTTCCCTCCGAATCATTGGTAACTTGCCCGATAGCCCGAATTATTCTATTTTCTCCATTTTTTGCAGTGAATCTGAATTCTGTATCAAATTCTTTTTCTCCTTTAAGGCTAAGCTGAAAAGATTCATTAATCTGCCCGGCATCCTGAGGATGAATAAAAGAGAGCCATGTAGAATATTCTCCATCGAACTCTCCCTTTTGTTTGTCGTAAATCGTATACATCGTTTCATCCCATTCAACACGACCGGATATAATATCCCAATCCCATACACCGAACCGTGCGGCACGGGCTGCCAGTTCCAGCCTTTCATGAAGCTTCATGATGCTTTGGGTGGCTTTCTTATTCTCGGTAACATTATAGATAACCGAATGGATCTGAATAAAATTTCCATCCCTGTCGTAGGCAACTCTTGAAAAGGCTGCAGTTATGACCTCACTGCCTGATTTGTGAATAAAAGTAATTTCTGTATTATCGAATTCACCTTTGCTCAATAAACTGCGAAATATTTCATCCCAGGCAGATTGTTGATTCTGTGGTAAAAATTCGCCTATCCAACGACCAGTCATTTCCTCTCGTGTATATCCCAACATATCGAGCCAGGACTGATTTACTTCAATTATCGTCCCTTTTATATCAAGTGAATGGTATGCGATTGGGGCATTTTCATAAAATGATCTGAATCTTTCTTCGTTCGCTTTAATCTGAGCCTTGGTTTTCCAGTGCTGCAAACGGTGTAACATAAAGAAACCGAAAAGAAAAGATCCCAAAGGATAGATTAGAAGGGTAGGCCAGAGAATTGTTTTAATAGTTGTATACCGTACAGGTACCGGAAGAAAGGCAGTACACCCCAGCATTACAACATGTACAATAAAACCCATCAGGATAAGCTCAATGTATCGCCGTCCCGGCAATTGCCATTGAGTCCTGAATTTTCCCCACAGAATACCGATAGTACCGGCTGTGAGAATAACCATGATGCCCATCTGTACTCCATTCCCACCCATCGACAGCCGGTAGAGTGCTGTGATTATCATAAGAATACCTGTAGGTATCAAACCAAAGAAAAGTCCCGAAACCGAAAGCAGAATGGATCTTCCGTCAAACACCAAACCTTCTCCAAGTTTCCATGGTGTGAGCATTAGAATTATACCAATGATGCTTAACAGAAAGCCTATTTGTACCTGCTTTAACCATCCCAGGTTACTTTCTCCGTTTTTCCAGTAGTAATCAAATATGACTCCTGAAGCCAGCAAAAGGGCAATGTTGTGTAATAAACCCAGTACAAAATATTCATCCATCACAATGGCTTCTTATCGTTCATCCTAACAAAGATACACTAATCGTGATGTAATGGTTGATGGATAAAAAAAAAGAGTGGAAAATCCACTCTTTTTTGATAATTACATTGCCGGAGGTTAATACTCCATCTTCGACATTCTGAGGTAACCGTTGTAGCGCCATTTAGCGTTATATTCGGCAGCCCTGAATAATTCTGCGGCCTCAGCGGGGAAAGCTTTCTTCAAAGATGAGTATCTGACTTCGCTGTTTAAGAATCCCTGGAACTTATTCCAGTCGGGCTCTTTAGAGTCAAGTGTGAATGGGTTTTTGCCTTCTGCTTCAAGCATGGGGTTGAACCTGTAAAGGTGCCAGTAACCTGCTTCAACAGCCAGTTTTTCTTCTTCCTGTGTTTTTCCCATACCAGCACGCAAACCGTGGTTAATACATGGGGCATATGCTATAATGAGTGATGGTCCTGCATACTCCTCAGCCTCACGAAGGGCTTTGAAGTACTGCGCCTGGTTTGCTCCCATAGCAACCTGTGCAACATATACGTAGCCATAGGTCATAGCCATAGCTCCAAGGTCTTTCTTCCTTGTCTTTTTGCCTGAAGCAGCAAATTTGGCTACTGCACCAACCGGGGTTGATTTAGAGGCCTGACCTCCTGTATTTGAATAAACTTCAGTATCAAGTACCAGGATGTTGACATCGTTACCCGATGCTAATACATGGTCAAGTCCGCCATAACCGATGTCGTATGCCCAGCCATCGCCACCAAAGATCCAGAAAGATTTCTTGATCAGATACTGACGAAGGGCATATATTTCGCGGGCAATGGGGTCGGTTGCTTTTTCAATCAGAGGGAGCAGGGCTTTCGTAGCATCTTTTGATGCCTGTGTGTCATCTTTCCCATTAATCCAATTGGTGTAGGCTTCGCGAAGTTCTTCGCTCAGCGTACCTGCCATAGCGTCTTTCATTCTCAGCTCAATACGATGGCGAAGCTTGCCTGAACCGGCATTCATGCCAAGGCCAAATTCTGCATTGTCTTCAAATAATGAATTTGCCCAGGCCGGACCATGTCCACTTTCATGATTAGCGCAATATGGAGTTGAAGGAGCTGATCCGCCATAAATTGACGAACATCCTGTAGCATTGGCTACCAGCATCCGCTCACCATAAAGCTGGGTAATGGTTTTGATATATGGTGTTTCACCGCAGCCGGCACAAGCACCCGAGAACTCGAACAATGGTTGTGCAAACTGACTGTTTTTGAGTGTTTTGGTTTTGTCAAAATAGGTTTCTTTGTAACCCACTTTTGTATCCATATACTCGAATCGTTCAACCTCATCCATCTGGGTCCCCAGCGGCTTCATTTCAAGTGCCTTTGTTTTGGCAGGACAAACATCTGCGCAATTGCCGCAACCAGTACAATCGAGCACGCTTACCTGGATACGGAACTGAATACCTTCAAGTCCTTTTCCATTGGTTTTGATAGTCACCGTTCCTTCAGGGGCATTCTTTACATCCTCTTCGTTCAGTAAGAACGGACGGATAGCAGCATGAGGACAAACATATGAACACTGGTTACACTGGATACAGTTGTCGGGTTGCCATTCAGGAACGTTCACGGCTATGCCGCGTTTCTCGTAACGTGTGGTGCCCGAGGGGAAGGTTCCGTCTTCACGGCCCAAAAATGCACTAACAGGAAGATCATCACCCATCTGACCATTGATAGGATCAGCAACCTTTGCAATAAATTCGGGACGATTGCCATGGGCTCCCAGTTTGATTGTCGGATCAAGGCTGGCCCATTCGGCAGGGACATCAACTTTGATTACATCACTTCCACGGTCAACGGCAGCGTTGTTCATCCTGATTACTTCTTCACCCTGTTTGCCATAGGATTTTTTAATGAATCGTTTCATCTCTTCCCTGGCCTGTTCGAAAGGAATAACTTCGGCGAGTTTGAAGAAAGCGCTCTGCATGATGGTGTTGGTTCTGTTCCCCAGGCCAATCTCTTCAGCTATCGCGGTGGCATTGATGGTATAAAAATTAATTTCGTTTGCTGCAAGGTAATATTTAATATGATCTGGCAAACGACGTTTGGTCTCTTCAATATCCCAGATGGAATTGAAAAGGAATTTTCCGCCTTTCTTTAAACCACGGAGCATGTCGTACTTATCGAGGTAAGCCGGAACATGACAGGCAACGAAGTCGGGATTGGTAGCAAGATAGGTTGAACGAATGGGTTTGTCTCCAAAACGGAGATGTGATGCAGTAAAGCCGCCCGATTTTTTTGAGTCATAAGCGAAATAGGCCTGGCAGTATTTGTCGGTGGTTTCACCAATGATTTTTATCGAATTCTTATTGGCTCCTACTGTACCATCTGATCCCAGACCATAAAATTTTGCCTCAAAAGTGCCTTTAGGTGCAAAACTACGTTCGGGTTGTAACGGTAATGATTTGAATGTGACGTCGTCAACAATACCAACGGTGAACTGGTTCTTAGGTTCAGCCATGGCCAGATTATCGTAAACAGCCAGAATTTGCGAAGGGGTAACATCTTTCGAACTGAGGCCATACCGTCCGCCAACAATCAGCGGGGCATTTTCCTGGTTGTAGAACATCTCTACTACATCAAGGTAAAGTGGCTCACCATTTGCACCAGGTTCCTTGGTACGGTCCATTACTGCAATCCGTTTCACCGATTTGGGTAATACATTGAAGAAGTATTTGGCCGAGAAGGGGCGGTACAGGTGAACTATTACAAGTCCGACCTTTTCACCCTGAGCTACTTTGTAATCGATTACCTCACGGATGGTTTCGGTTGCTGAACCCATGGCTACGATGATATTTTCTGCATCCGGAGCGCCATAGTAAACGAACGGGTGGTATTCGCGTCCGGTGAGTTTCGTGATTTCTTTCATGTAATCCTCAACCATGTCGGGGATAGCATCATAGAACCTGTTGGAAGCTTCACGAGCCTGGAAAAAGATGTCAGGATTCTGCGCTGTTCCTCTTGTTACAGGATGCTCAGGGTTGAGTGCGCGATCACGGTAAGCCTGTAATGCTTCCATATCTAAAAGCCCTTTCAGGTCATCATTCTCAAGCATCTCGATTTTCTGGATCTCATGTGAAGAACGGAACCCGTCGAAGAAATGGAGGAAAGGAATACGTGACTTAATCGCGGTGAGATGGGCAATAGCAGCCACATCCATAATTTCCTGAACACTACCTGAGGCAAGCAGGGCAAAGCCTGTCTGACGGGTAGCCATCACGTCGGAGTGGTCTCCGAAAATTGAGAGAGCCTGGGAGGCAATTGTACGGGCACTGACATGGAATACACCGGGAAGGAGTTCTCCGGCAATTTTATACATGTTGGGAATCATCAGTAACAAACCCTGTGATGCTGTAAAAGTTGTACTCAGGGCACCCGATTGCAATGAGCCATGAAGTGCTCCGGCAGCTCCCGCTTCCGATTGCATTTCAACTACATCGACAGTTTCTCCGAAGATATTTTTACGTCCGTTGGCAGCCCATTCGTCCACGTATTCTGCCATGGTCGAAGAGGGGGTGATGGGATAGATAGCAGCCACTTCGCTAAACATATAAGCGATGTGAGCAGCGGCCATGTTACCATCGAGGGTGATAAACTTTTTCTTTTCCATTTATATAAGAGTTAAAAAGCGTATAATTAGGCTGTTAATAATCAAGAGTAAAAAGCGGTGCGAAGGTACGTATTTTCCCTAACTCACTAGCCCTTTTTCATGTGATATTCTGCGCCAAAGGCTTATTTAGAAATGGTTTAGATTAAAGAAATTATGTTTTCGGAATAGTAGAAATGGTATTGGATATCGCTGAAACCTTCAAATATCTTTTACCCCTTTCCCCTTTCTCTTATTATTGATCAAACAGATGACTATTGTTAACTTTGACAAAATAATACCACGATCGAACAAAGTTCCTCTTTTAAAGGTTCTAATGCTATAAATCAAATTTTTAATTCCATTAAATCTTAACGCTATGAGTATTCTGACAACCAAATACATGGGTATTGAGCTCAAAAATCCTCTGATTGTGGGTGCCTGTAATTTGTCGGCCGATAGCCAGCATCTTCAAAAAATGGAGCAGGCCGGTGCTGCTGCTGTCGTTTACAAATCTCTTTTCGAAGAGCAAATTCAACTGGAGAACTACCAGTTCGATCAGGAGATGGGAGGATATAATGAACGAAATGCTGAAATGCTCCATATTTTTCCCGACCTTGAACATGCCGGACCTAAAGAGTACTTATACAATCTAGAGCAGGCGGTTAAAAGTGTCAGTATTCCTGTTTTCGCGAGTCTGAATGCTGTGTATGATGAAACATGGCCTGTATGGGCTTCCAAATTGGAGAAGACCGGAGTTGCTGGTATCGAGCTTAATTTTTACCATGCCTCTGATAGCTTTGAGGAAATAGAACAACAGCTTATCGCCAGGCGTGTCGGGATAATCAGACAAGTGAAGCAAGTTGTTAAAATCCCGGTGGCTGCTAAGTTGAGCCCGTACTATGCCAACCCGTTAAATGTAATTAAACAGATGGATGAGGCAGGAGCCAATGGTTTTGTTTTGTTTAACAGGTTGTTCCAGCCCGATATCGATGTCGACAGGGAAGAACATATCTACCCCTATAATTTGTCGAGCCCCGATGATCACCGGCTTGCACTTCGTTATGCCGGGCTTCTCTATGGCAATGTTAATGGAAACGTTTGTAGCAGCAATGGTATATACGATGGCCGTGATGTTGTGAGAATGCTGCTCGCGGGCGCCGATACAGTACAGGTGGTGAGTACTTTATACAAGCATGGCATACAGCATATTGCCAGGATGCTTACCGATCTTGAAGCCTGGATGAATACACATGGTTACCATTCCTTGTCTGATTTCCGTGGCAGACTTTCGCAGAAGTCGCTCAAAGATCCGTTTGCCTATAAGCGTAGTCAGTATGTTGATATATTGATGAAATCCGACAAAATTTTCCGTAATTATCCCGTTATTTAATTCGGTTTACCGGTTATTGGTATCGGATTTTAAGCTAAGCCCCAGTCCTGGTTGGTAGACATACTGGATTTCTGCTGACTTCGATCCTCTCCTTATCTGAATCCATGCTTGGATTTTTCCTGTATTCTTTGGTAATTTTCCATTGAGCAGTATTGTTTGAATGAATCAGCACCTGCTCTATAGGAATTTTACCCGTGGAGATATAGTATCTGTTGAACCCGGCCGGAGTGTACAGTCCCAGATATTGGAAAGATTACCAAGAATTAGTCCTTACAGGAAAATTAATTATGTATATGCCTTACTATTGTTAAGGCACCGGTCATACATGACCCAGCTTATAATTCTGCCTTTTATTTTCCTTCTTTTTTATTCTGTTTCTGCCCTTACCGGATTTATTAGCTCTTTCAGGGTCCTGGTTAGTCTTTATTCAATGCAATGCACTGGCTGTATCCAGGAATGTAATAAGGCGATATATCCGGGATATAGATTACCACAGCATATCAATCAAACACGGGAGTATTAAGGTTTGATTTCATGGTTGACTTACAATCATTCGATTTAATGTCAATCTCTTAATAATACATTGATTTGATTAATGCTACTCATCCCGTGTTGTTTTTAATCTTCCCCTTGATTTTATATACACAACGTTTAGGGCATACATTACATCAAAGCTAAGCTTCATCCGGAGTTGTTTCGAGGCTATTTCGTTGTCGTTTCGTTTTAACACGAAAGCACTTCGAAACTGCTTCGAAGCTACTTCGAAGCTACTTCGAACCGAAGATATGTTTGGGTGCTATAAATCAGCCGTTTGTAAAATTGTGGAATGTGGTAGAATATTGTGGTTTTTTAGGACGAAAATGTTATTAAAAGTGTATGATTTTTGGTGACTATTTCCCCATGCCGGATACCATTATTCCTGTGCAGGTTTTGTTGATTAAAGACAGTTTTCTCATTTTGTGATAGTAATTTTCTATTTAATCTGGAAGAACGAGTGAGTAACTCTGTACCAGCAATCTGTAGAACTCTCTGTGACATTCAGTAACAAGGAGATCGTGACAATTTTGCAATGTTAAAAGATCGGGTTGAATTCATCCTGATCCGTTGAAAGGTTTTTTTGACCAGGTTTGGTTTAATTCAACGGAGAAGGATTGTACATACGAGACCAGCTGGTCATTCAACAGCAATAATGAGATGTAATAAAATCAGATAATAATTTGTTTCCAAACAGATTAGTTGTTATATTTGCGATAGTTCTTCATACGAGTCTAACATTTATTTAAATCCTTTTCTAAATGGAAAATCAAACCAACAGCAGGATAGGATTAGACGCAACAGTTTTCATCTTTTCAATCCTATTCTTTTTCATGATCAGCGGGAAGACTTCTGGTCAGAATAATTGGGTTCACATTGGAAGTAACTCGGAAGCACAAGGGCAACCTGAAATCTCTGATTTGAAATCGTGTTCAGATAGTGTAACATTTTTAGTAAAGTTTTTCGGTTTCTATGTTGATTCAATTGTTTTAAACGACACACTTTACCAAAATGTCAGATTACCGGGTGAATATTCAACACTGGAGCCGGGAATGCCCGCCCTGCCACTCATCAGGAAGCTGGTGGCTATTCCCGAGTGTTCTGGTATTGATGTATTACTTGCCTTCGACAGTTCTTTCGTTCTTAACAACTACACTGTAATGCCAGCTCCCGGTTATATTGATACAGTTGTCGAAGGTAACCCGACAATACAGCCGGTATTTCAAAAAGACCAAAATGTTTACCAAACCAACCAGTGGTATCCAGCCAACCAGTTTGTAGTAAACTCAACCGGGTACCTAAGAGGGCAAAAACTGGCAGAAATTTTCTTTTATCCTTTTCAGTTTAATCCAGTGTTGAAACAATTGAGGGTATGCAAGGGGATAAACGTTAAAGTGATTATCGAAAACCCTCAAGGGAAAATCAACAGCGAATTGGGAATATTCCGGAACGTGGCGAGGCATTCTACCATCAACTATCAATTAGATGAATTGGGACCAGCCAGTCAGACTTCGGGTGCAGGGCAAGGCTCTGTAAACTGGTACACCCTCACCTCGCCAGCCGATGTTGACCTTATCCAGGCCGATTACCTCATGATTACAGCCGGAAGATTCTTCAGCCAAAACAACCTTCAGAGCGAAACCTATCGAATAGCGAAGCACCGTGCTGACTACAACGGGTACGACGTGGCTATTCTGAATGTGGAAAATATTGTTTCTGATGCGGTTGGGTTCGATTATTCAGGAAGCACCGCACAAGGTTACACTCCTGAAACGTTCAAAACAGAGCGTCGGATCCGTTCATGTATCAAACGGCTGTACGAGAACAACCTGGCGCAACATACTGCTGATGGAAAATTAGCTTACGTGTTACTGGTGGGCGATGCCAAAGAAAGCAGCTTGCCAGATTATCTATATAACGGTGTTCCTCCGGCTCATGAGAATCTTTTCTTCTATCCTCCTTCATACTACGACACACCATCTGATTATTACTATGTTTGTATTACAAGTAATTCAGCAAATCAGTACGATTGTTTTGGCGATCTACTAATCGGCAGATTCCCGGCTGATAGCCCAACAGAACTTCATAACATTGTCAACAAAACCATTAGGTATGAAACGGAAGCCTGCCTTGCAATCCCGAATAAAGGTTTATATCATACAGGCGGGCTGTCATCAACATCTACTCAGAGCCAGTTAATATACATGGAGGACCCGCTTGGATTCAACAACGAATTTATCCCGAGAATTGTAACCAGTCCAAATGAATACAGCATACGCGATGAAAACAACCCCAGCACGATGTCATCATATTACGACATATTTAATGATTTAAACAACGGAGTTAACATTTATTCCTATTATGACCACAGTACGGAATATTACTTAGGGTGGGGTCTTCCCGGTAGTACGATCTTAGATACTAATTACTATAAAGCTAATTTACAAAACACTATACGGAATCCCCTTTTCTTTGCTTTTTCTTGTCATAATGGTACTTATAATGATAATTCGTTTAATGCTGATTGTTTCTCAGAGGTGATGATGACCTATTCCCCTGACAAGGGTTTTGTCGGTTCTTTTGCTTCTTATAACCTAGTTAGTCTTGAGACTTCGCCATTACCAATTGTACCCTGCGTATTTTATGAATTGTTTCATAATAATTTATGGACGCAGCTATCACAAATCACAGGGGAGTTAGTTATGTTGACTAAGAATCAATACTTGTCTTTTTTCCCATATTTTAATGAATATCATTTTAATTTTAGCTTTAACCTGTTTTGCGATCCTGCTCTTAGCCTCTTTCCAAAAGGGTACCAGGTTTCGCAAGACCTGACTTTATCGGGTGATATTTACATATCAACTCCCGTTACTGTAAAATCGGGTTACACCCTTACCGTTACTTCGGGTACCCGAATTCACCTTATTGACAAAGGAAGTCTGACAATCGAAGAAGATGCAGCAATTGTATTTAATAATACATCCACACTCACGGGAATCAATGATAATAATTACCTGCTTGTGAAGGGTTCCATTAATAAACTGAATAATCTTACTTTTACCGCATTAAACGGGAACCACTGGAACGGCTTATACATCGATAACACGAGTTTGGCCCTTACTGTAAACGCCACAGCCTCGTTTATGCACTGCGGGTTGCGTGGCAGGTGGCAGTCGTTAACGGTTAATGGAACCTCGTTTACCGACTCGTGGCTTTCAGTTGTTGAAAGTAATGCCGATATTCAGAACTGTACATTCAACCAGTCATATGTCGCTGCCGATAACGAAGGTGGGTGCAAAAGCGCCGGACTTCAAATCAAGAACTGTACCTTTTCGGGTACCCCTGATCCTTGGGAGGCCATCCGTGCTGAAGGTTACCCGATATTCAATATCGAGAATAACAATATTACCTACAGCGGCTCCGACGGGATAGCCCTCTACAACTGTGGGTCGCTGAACAGCAGGGCACATTACATTAAATCGAACGAGATTACATATGATGGAACAACGGGTGGATTTAACAATGGGATCAAACTCTACAACGGTTTATGTGAGCTCAGCGGCAATTATATACACCATAATCCGGTTGGCATCTCGTTACTTAACCTGACGAGCGGAACACTGACGGGAAACTCAACTGCCTCCAATTCGCCCCAGACGCAACGAATTACGAACAATTCGGTATACCAGTTGTACCTGTCGCAGGTGAGCTCGGCTCCCGAGGTAAAATGGAATGCCATCTTTCAGGAAGTGAACTCTCCCAATTATCCTTACATAAAATATGACCAGGCGACTGGTTATTCAAACCCGATCATCAACGTAAGCTATAATTACTGGGGTAGCAACTTCCTGCCGCAGTCAGACCTTAACCCGTTTAATAAGTTTGTTTATACTCCCATTTGGCAACTATCCTATAAATCTGTACCAGCCGACAGCATTAGCCAGGGACTTTTCGAATCGGCAACAGCCATGGAAGCCGACTCGAACTACCTGCAAGCCGAATCTGCCTATAAAATGGTCATCGAACAATACCCTGAGTCAGCTTGTGCCACTGCATCGATGAACCACCTGTTCTGGCTGTCGGATCATGTTTTTGGCACCCAACAGGCCTACAAGCAATACTTTCTTAGCGACACGACTATCGTGAGCCACCCGCACCTCAAAAAAGTAGGGCAGTGGCTGGCCAATCATTGTGATATAGCACTGGGGAATTACGAGCAAGCTGAATTTTGGTTAGACAGTATCGTGCAAAACCCCGCTTCAGCTTCCGATTCGCTCTATGCCCTGATTGACCTGGCAAGGGTGCAGACAAGGTTCGACACCTCGGTGATGAAACAGGCTGTTTACCCCCGATCGACAGGTTCTATGCCCAAAGACCTGGCTGGTTTCCTTGAAAAAAGGAGAGAATGGATTGACCGTTTATACACGGAAGCCCAGAAAACTGAAGCAGAACATACAGTGCAGGATACTTTCGGTATAAGTACAGACAGGGAAATCTACAATATTTATCCCAATCCGGCAATAGACAAACTTTTTATTGAAATCAACATTACTGGTGACGATTATATTACAGTTGAATTATATGGGCTATCAGGGGTGAAATATACAGTCTTCAGGCAGAAACCAGTCAAAAAAGGGACACAGGTATTAAGTATTGATACACGGGAATTGAAAGCTTCAATCGGGAAAGGTTTAGCCATTATAAAAATCTGGTTAAATTCACATTGCTATACTCAAAAAATATTCATTAATTAACTAATAGCCATGAAAAAGTCATTTCAAATTATACTGTTCTTCACTGTTTTGCTCCTCTTTCATTTTGGTTCAGCAGAGGCTCAAAGAATATGCCGGTGCTCCGGGTCGGGTCAGTTAACCTTTTTTTGTGAATGGTATGAAGCAGGATTTCCCAACCCGGGTGTCAATCGCGGATTTATTCATACTGATGACTATGGCGAAACAATCTCCTTTTATGACACCACTTTCAAGTATTTTAGTAATCTGACTGGCGATCGTTCGCTAGGACTGATATACGGAGTCAATTCAAATATTCAACGTTCGTATGACAACGGAGCGAATTGGGATACCACGCTATATAATCATAACATTTCTTATACATTATTTTTTGAAGGAAACCAGGCAGGCGAACTGTTTTTGTTCAATGATTATGACCACAATCTTTATCAAAGTATTGACTCCGGAGCTTCCTTTCAGTTGATTTCAAGCCTGGTTCCGCATTGCAATGGAAGACTTGTCGCCGGTAGCCAGCCGGGCGTGTTGCTTGGAATTGATACCAGCCGACGGTTTTTCAGAAGTTGCGACAACGGGCAAGCCTTTGAGTATATCCAATTTCCCGATGAAATTCAGAACCTGGTAGAAAATCCTTATAGTAATTACGCATTTACAATCACTGCCGGGGCTGTTGCTGAGGAGGTTTATGTTGAGGTTATCAAAAGTAGTGGGGAAGTGAATGTTTACCAAAGCCTTGACCTTGGTTCTACTTTCAGCTACAAATCAACATTCCCTTACTATGACTATGACCAGATAAAATACATCGCCGGAAGAGAGAGTAATGAGTTTTACGCTATCAGGTTTGAAAGTGTTTATTATACTTACGATCCTAGTATTATTACTTATGATTTACAGATTTCGTATAGCAGCGACGGCGGAGCAACTTTCAACACCTATAGTCATCTGTTATATAATGAATTACTTGCCGGAGAGACCTCTTTGCCATCAGTTTCCTCTATCTCCCTCTGCCCTAACCCAACCAGGAATGCTGTTTGGTTGAAGAGCCTTCCTGCAGGCGAGGCAGTTACTTCCATCGTAATCCGCAATCTTTCCGGACAATGCGTTTACAATTACAATTGCAGTTCAACCACTATTCAGGGTCAATCGATGCAGGTTAACCTCCCGCCGACATTAGCCGAAGGGTGCTATGTGGTGAAAGTGATGGCAGGTAACCGAGTGGTAGGATTGGAAAAGCTGGTGATTGCAAAGTAAGAATACCCTACAAGTTTGTATCAGCCATTTTCGATTAACATGCTACCCATAAAGAAACAGTTAGGAACCGGGGTTTGCCTTATTATTATTACGATAGGAAACCATACCATTTCAAAGCCAGTTGTTATTCTTTAAAACACAGATTTTATGAAAAGCATTCATTTTGTTACTCGAATTATCATTAGTCTAATTGCAATCATAGGGCTGAATACCCTCCACTCTTACGCGCAATCTTCATACTGGATCATCAGAGGAGCCGCTGATGGTGAATTAGTTTTCAATAGCTTTTGGTATGAGATAGTAAGTCCATCTTCTCCTGAAATGAAGTATGGTACTGTCTATTCTTCCAATCATGGACAGGATATTACCTTTTACACTGACTCTATATATTATTCACTGACCGGTGATAAAACTCCCGGGTTGATCTATGGAAGCTTTAATGACTATTTGGTTCGCTCCTATGATAATGGGCTGACCTGGGATACAACTAAATTTTACCATAATAAATATTTTCATGAAGGGAGTAAGCCGGGGGAACTGTTTGCCACCAGCAGTTCAGCTCCGAATACTTTATTTATCAGTTCTGATTCAGGTACCACCTTTTCGGTATGCACCGGGAACCTTCCTTTCAGTGGGCAAAAAATAGCTACAGGACCGGAAGCCGGACAATGCTATTGCATGAACAACAATTATGTAATTAGTTTTACCTCAGATTATTGGGCGAATTATGAAAGCTACCAGGTTGACACCAATATAACATCAGGCATTCCAAATCAGAATCCGGCTTTCGTTACGATAATGGCTGGTGGTGATGGGGAGCTTTATCTGATGATTAGAAAAATTGTAAATGATACCCTGGCGTATTATATATACAGGAGCCTGGATTATGGGCAAACATTCAACCTGCAGTATATATGGAATGATTATCAGCCAAATATGTATTCGCTTACTTTTGTTACCGGCCGCGAACCGGGTTCTTTTTACATAATCAAGACTTGGCATGAATATGATTTTATCCACGAGATAATAATGTACATCATTGAGTTTTATTACAGCAGCGATGGTGGGGTGACTTATAACCAATACTACCACAACCTTTATAATGAGTATTTTGTTGGTGAAACGCCTTTGCCATCAGTTCCCTCCATCTCCCTCAGCCCAAATCCGGCCACGAATGCTGTATGGATGAAGAACCTCCCTGATGGCGAGGTTGTAACCGCCATTGAAATCAGTAACCTTTCGGGGCAAAGCGTTTTTAATTACAATTGCAATTCAACCATTATTCAGGGTCAATCGTTGCAGGTTAACCTCCCGGCGACATTAGCCGCGGGGTGCTATGTGGTGAAAGTGATGGCAGGAAACCGAATAATAGCGAGAGAAAAATTGATGATTGTTAATAAATAATTATGATGAAGTCATTTAGAATTACATTCTCCTTTGCTGTGCTAATGCTGTTCCATCCTGGTTCAACAGAAGCTCAAATGATTTGCAGGTGCGCCGGGTCGGGTCAGTTAACTTTCTTTTCTGACTGGTATGAGGCAGGGTTTCCCAACCCGGGTTGGGAGTATGGGTTTATTCATACCGACGACCATGGAGAAACAATTACTTTTTTTGATACCACCAACAGGTTTATAAGTAATATGGCAGGTGACCGGTCGCAGGGGCTTATATACAGGCTGGCTGGGTATTATGATGTCAATACTCAACGTTCGTACGACAACGGAGCGAATTGGGATACTACCGTATATAATCTTAATATTTCATACACGTTATTTTTTGAAGGAAACCAGGCAGGTGAACTGTATTTATTTAATGATTATGACCACAATCTTTACCAGAGTATTGACTCAGGAGCTTCCTTTCAGTTGATTTCAAGTCTGCTTCCATATTGTAATGGAAGACTTGTCGCGGGCAACCAGCCGGGTGTGTTGCTTGGAATTGATACCAGCCGACGGTTTTTCAGAAGTTTTGATAACGGGCAAACATTCGAATATATTCCATTCCCTGATGAAACAATGAGCGATGTACCAACTGTTAGTAATTTTGCATTTTCAATCACTGCCGGGGCTGTTGCTGAGGAGGTTTACGTTGAGGTTATAAATAATAATGGGGAGGTGAATGTATACCAAAGCCTTGACTATGGCTCGACTTTCAGCCATAAAACAACTTTTCCTCTCTATCAGTTTGACCCGATTATATACATAGCAGGCAGAGAGAGCAATGAGTTTTATGCTATTCGGTTCAGATCTCTTTTATATCCAGGGAATTCGGGTATTTATACATATGATTTGGAGATATCACACAGCAGTGATGGAGGCGCTTCCTTTACTACATACAATCATCTGTTGTACGACGAAATGTTTACAGGAGAAATACCTGTAACTTTAAATTCTGCTATCTCCCTTAGTCCAAATCCTGCCAAAGATATTGTTTGGTTGAAGAGCCTTCCTGCAGGCGAGGCAGTTACTTCCATCGAGATCAGCAATCTATCCGGACAATGCGTATTCAATTATAATTGCAGTTCAACCACTATTCAGGGTCAATCGCTGCATGTTAACCTCCCGCCGACATTAGCCGCGGGGTGCTATGTGGTGAAAGTGATGGCTGGTGCCAGAGTGATAGGAAATGAAAAACTGATGATAGCCAGATAAAACCTGATTCAAATTAACCTCCCAATCAGGTCTATTCCTACAAATCGTGCGATATCCTTTATGGTAAGTGTGGGTAGAGATTAACTGTTTAAGCTGCGAATTTTTATTCCTACGAATTGGGAAATGGCACAGCTTTATGAATTATCATTGAAAGATTGCGTGATTGCCAGGAACTAACCGGCAGAAGTTTTTATGATAGCAGTCATAATTTGCTCAACGGCCTCATCAATCGTCATGCAATGCGTGGCAATGACCAGAGAAGGTTGAACGGGTGGTTCGAAAGGAGAAGAGATACCCGTGAATTCAGGGATGACTCCGAGGCGGGCCTTCCGGTATAACCCTTTGACATCACGTTCTTCACACACTTCAACAGGTGTGTCAAGGTAGATACTCATCAGGTCTTCGGATCCAATGATTTCTTTGACCATTTGCTGAAGTTCATGCGTAGGTGTAATAAAACAGTTGATGGTGAAGAAGCCTGACTGGACAAAGAGCCGGGATACTTCAGCAGCCCTCCTGATATTTTCATGCCGGTCGGAAAGAGAGAACCCCAGGTTATTATTGAGCCCGTTACGCAGAATATCGCCATCAAGGAGCTTTACCAGAGCGCCACGGTCGCGCAACCGTTTCTCGATAATCTGCCCGAGAGTGGTTTTTCCCGACCCCGATAATCCGGTAAACCAGATAGCCAATGGTTTAACACCTGGATTCTGAAGGGCTTTTTCGCCAGTTAAAGGGTTTGATGAATGATTTGTATTCATGAAAATTCAATTTTCTGGGTAAGGATAGATTGATATCTGGTGGCTAATGATTGTTCCAGTTCAATTTGAGGAAAGGGCTGCCTCCTCAAAGAAATAATTTAATTTTGACCCCCGATTTGGATGATGGAATGATATATCACTTAAAGAGTGCAAAAATATAAAACAACCCTACACTATGGAAATTATTCTTCAGGGGTGCATCCTAAGACCTTTCAGGCAGACAGATGGCCCCAGAATGGCTGAGTTAGCGAACAATGTAAATGTAGCTCGTAATCTGCGTGATGGCTTTCCTTCACCCTATACCATCGATAATGCGAATGCCTGGCTTAAAATGGTGGAAGCAAATCAGGCGAATATTGTCAGAGCTATTGAGATTGAAAACCAATTTGCTGGTTCGGTTGGATTGCATGCCTGTCAGGATGTTTACCGTTTTAATCTCGAACTGGGATACTGGCTTGGTGAGCCGTTCTGGAACAGGGGAATAATGACTCAGGTGGTAAGGGCAATGGTGCAAGTGGGATTTGATCAAATGAAAGCCCATCGCATTTTCGCCGGGATATTTAGTTTTAATAAAGCCTCAGCCAGGGTTCTTGAAAAATGTGGTTTCAGACATGAGGCAACGCATACAGAGTCGGTTTGTAAACAGGGGGAATGGGCAGACGAACTTGTGTATGCAATACGTGAACAGGAAGCACGTGAAAAAGGGATATTGTAAAACGGGTTAGGATTGCGTTCAGTTGACCGGATTTTGTAGTTTTGCGCAAATTAATCATTCAATTTACTCACACCAATGATCAGAAAAATAATTCAGCCAGGCCTGATCGCGCTGGTTTTGATGTCAGCCTTCCAGATTGTTAACGGGCAAAAGGCCACTGCTGACAGTGGTTACCGGTTTACCCTTGTTAAAGAGCTGCCCCATACAGGGCCCAAAGATCAGAACAGGTCGAGTACCTGCTGGAGCTTCAGTACCATTTCGATGCTTGAATCAGAATTGTTAAGGACTGGTAAAGGCGAATATGACCTTAGTGATATGTTTGTTGTTAGAAACCAGTATACCGAGAAGGCTATCAATTATGTCAGGTACAATGGTAAAACCAATTTTGGCCCCGGTGGGGGAAACCATGATATCATCAACAACTGGAAGAAATATGGTATGATGCCGGATGAAGCCTATTCAGGGCTTAATTATGGAGAGACCGGCCATGTTCACAGTGAGATGGATCAAGCCATGAAAGCTTACCTCGATGCAATTATCAAGAACCCGAACAGGAGGCTCTCGACGGCATGGCTGGCAGGTTTTAATGGGATTGCTGATGCCTACCTTGGAAAACCATCGGAAGAATTTACATACAAAGGGAAAATCTATACGCCGAAAACATTTGCTGATGAATTAGGCCTTAATCCTGATGATTATATTGAAATGACCTCTTTTACCCATCATCCCTACTTCGAGAAGTTTACCCTCGAGGTTGAAGACAATTGGGCACAGGGACAGGTATTCAACCTTCCTCTCGATGATCTGATCAGGGTGATTGACAATGCCCTTGAAAACGGTTATACAGTAGCCTGGGCAACAGATATCAGTGAAAAAGGTTTTGCGTGGAATAAAGGTTTTGCTGTAGTACCGGAAACTGAAGTAACAGAAATGGCTGGTTCTGAAAAGGCAAAGTGGGAAAAACTGACAGAGAAAGAGCGTCTTTCACAGATTTATAATCTTGATAAAATTGTACAGGAGCGGAATATTACTCCCGAAATCAGGCAGGCAGAATTTGATAATTACAGGACCACTGATGATCATGGATTACATATCGTGGGGTATGGCAACGATCAGACAGGACACCGGTTCTATTATGTTAAAAATTCCTGGGGTACAGATAATATTTATAAAGGTTATTTTTATGTTTCAGTACCGTATGTTAAATTCAAGACTACCTGTATCATGGTTAATAAGAAAGCCTTGCCCTCAGAAATAAGAAGAAAGCTCAAACTGTAGTTTGAAGCCATTTCAGAATTTGAAAGCAATATATAAAAAGAGAGATACACAATGGTGTATCTCTCTTTTTATCTGTGATACAGGAATCAAAATCAAATTGACCATGATTTTGGTGTGATGGAAGTAATGAGAATTGATTAGGTTGCTGTCGCAGGAATTTTCTAATTTTACACATTCAGAAAAACTAAATTGAATGGAACGACGTAATTTTTTTAAAGGAGTCGGGGCTGGTTTGCTGGCTGGCGGATTTTTAAGTCATCTGTCGGGTAAAGACTTACTTGGAGCTGCTCTTCCGCTGCCACCCGAGGCATATGATATGATTGCAGTGAAGGGTGGAGAACCTGATGCGATGTTTGACAAGGGAATTGCCTCAATGGGGGGTATGAAAAGGTTCGTGAAAAAGGGTCATACTGTTGTCGTGAAGCCCAATATCGGATGGGATGTATCAGTAGAACGAGGCGGAAATACCAACCCGAAACTGGTAGCCCGGATAGTGAAGCATTGTCTTGATGCCGGGGCCAAAGAGGTATATACTTTTGACAACACTTGTGATAACTGGGTGAAGTGTTACGAGACCAGTGGAATAGAGGCTGCCGTAAAAGCGGTTGGAGGGAAAGTGGTCCCTGGCAATACAGAGAGCTATTACAAGACAGTTAAAATTCCTAATGGACGGGTTCTGAAAGAGGCAAAGGTTCATGAGTTGCTAATCAATGCGGATGTATTTATCAATGTTCCTATCCTGAAGCACCATAGCTCAGCTCAGGTTTCAATTGCTATGAAAAACCTGATGGGAATTGTTTGGGATCGAAGGTACTGGCACCGGAATAACCTGCAACAGTGTATTGCAGATATGGTAACCTGGCGGAAGCCGGATCTCAACGTGATTGATGCCTATCGTGTGATGATGAAAAATGGGCCGCGGGGTGTCTCTGAAGCTGATGTAACAGTAATGAAATCTTTGCTGCTCAGTACTGATATTGTTGCTGCCGATGCTGCTGCCGCGAAGTTATTTGGCAGTGAGCCCTCCGACATTGAGCATATCAGGCTTGCGCATGAAATGAAGCTGGGAACTATCGACCTAAAATCGCTTAATATTCAGCGTATAACAGTTTAATCTGCGTTATGAAATCTAAAACGGGGCTTCAGATTGCCCGTCTTGTTGTTTCGTTTTTTGTAACGGGACTAATCTCCATTTCTTTTCTCGATATTACAGCCACTTTGCCGGTATGGGTTGCCAGCTATGGAACTCATTGGCAATTTGTTCCTTCAATTCTTAGTTTTTTGGTTGCTCCTGCCTTTGCCGCCTGTGGGTTTATTATTATCGCGTTGTTGACCCTGTTGTTTGGAAGGGTTTATTGTTCGTGGCTTTGCCCGCTGGGTTTTTTTCAGGATGTTACATGGGGTTTAAATCGTTTGTTCAGAAGAAAGAGAAAAAGGTTTCAATATAGAAGACCGGTGCCGGTACTCAGATTTGCTATATTGGCCCTGATTGTTGGCTTTGCACTGACAGGGATAATGGTACCAATAGTGCTTACCGACCCATTTAGCATTTATGGACGAATGATGACTCATCTTGTTCATCCGGTAGTTGCCGGTACGAATAATCTGTTGAGTGGGTGGATGGGACAAGCTGATGTATTTTGGCTTAAGCCAAGAACGACTACTGGATTTCATTCAGGTGCATTTTTCGCCGGGTCTGCTTTGACGCTAATTTTAGGGGTGATGGCTTTTCGATCAGGAAGGTTGTGGTGTAATACAATTTGTCCGGCAGGAACCTTACTTGGGATTCTCAGCAGGAAAGCATTGTGGCGTATTACCCTTGATAAAGCAAAATGCATCTCGTGCGGGGTATGTTCCGCTGTGTGTAAGGCTCAGTGCATCGATATAAAAGAGCGGAAAGTGGATTTTGATCGGTGCGTCGGCTGCATGAATTGCCTGAATACATGTAATCAGGGAGGTATCAGGTATGAGTGGTTCCCAAAACGTACTACACCAGTGATTGATATAAAACCTGACATGGGTAAAAGCAGGCGTACAACTTTAAAGGCCTTTATTTTGTTGTCTGCCACCTTGGTTATGACAAAAGTAAAAGGAGCTACAGATGTTTTCAGCCTTAAAAAAGCAGTGTATCCAAACAACCGCAATCATTTTGTGAGTCCTCCGGGGTCATTGGGAATTGACCGGTTTAATAATATTTGCACGGCATGTCATCTTTGCGTGAGTGCCTGTCCGACACGTGTACTTCAACCCTCTTTAACCGAGTATGGACTGAGAGGTTTTTTGCAGCCTTATATGGATTATCATAGCAATTTTTGCAATTTCGAATGTACACGGTGTGGTGAAGTATGTCCCACCGGAGCTATTACAAGTCTGCTACCTGAGGTAAAGAAAAGAGTACAAACGGGCACTGCTCATTTTGTAAAAGAAAATTGTGTTGTAAATACTGATGAGACATCCTGCGGGGCTTGTTCGGAGCATTGCCCGACTAAGGCAGTCCATATGGTGGAGTATAAGCCTGGTCTTTTAATCCCTGAGGTTGATGAATCAATCTGTGTTGGATGTGGTGGCTGCGAATATGCCTGCCCGACTCTGCCTAACAGGGCAATCTTCGTCGATGGTAATCTGGTGCATAAGGTGGCTGCTGAACCTGAAAATGCTGATGAAAATAAAGAGGAAGTGCCCGAGGAATTTCCATTCTAAGTGATTGAAATTATGAATAAATCAATTGATATAAAAGTTATTGCATTCGATGCAGACGATACCCTTTGGGTTAACGAGCCCTATTATCAGGAAGCAGAACACACATTCAGGAAGTGGATGAGTGAGTTCACCGACCCAAGGTTGGTATCTGAGCAATTGTTCTCGACAGAAATAAAGAATCTCCCGATATATGGATATGGGGCAAAGGGATATACCTTATCAATGATTGAAACAGCAATAAACATTAGTCAGGGACTGGTTTCTGCTGGCAGGATTGCCGATATTATGCGGCTTGGGCAATCTCTTGTAGATCGTAAGATAGAACTCCTGCCCGGAGTCGCTAAAGTTCTTCCAATATTGAAGCCACATTATACACTGGTGTTAGCTACAAAAGGAGACCTGTTGGATCAGGAACGTAAACTGGAGCGTTCTGATTTGTATAGATGGTTTCATCACATTGAAATTATGAGTAATAAGCTCGAGGAAGATTACAGGCGGTTACTCAGACGGCTTGGCATTGGAAGTAATGAATTTTTAATGGTAGGTAACTCCCTTAAATCGGATGTGCTTCCGGTGCTTGCTGTTGGGGGGCATGCAGTATGGATTCCGTATCATACAACCTGGCAATACGAGGAGATACAGCCCGGGCATCCGCATGGTTATACCGAATTGCATGGTCTGGATCAGTTACCGGCATTACTTGGATTATGAAAACTAAAATAGATATAGAAAGCTGGAACAGAAAGGAACATTATGGTTTCTTTTCACAGTTCACAGACCCTTTCTGGGGAGTTACCGTCATGGTAGATGTTACAAATGCATATGCAAATGCTAAACAGAAGAAGGTGCCATTTTCATTATGGTATCTCTATCTGTCGATGAAAGCGGCTAATTTGATACCCTCTTTTCGATACCGGATTGAAGACGGGGAGGTTTATTTATATGATACAATACATGCGGGACCAACTATTGCCCGTCGTGACGGAACTTTTGGGTTTGCTTTTATAAGATATCATGACACCTGGGATGCATTTTACAGCGATGCAGATAAAGAAGTTGAAAGAGTAAAGCATGGGACTGGTCTTTGGGCAGAAGTGAATGAGCCCAATATTATCCATGTGAGCACTGTGACAAGGCTTCATTTTACTGCCCTGAGGCATGCCCGGCATTTTGAACTGAACGATTGTTGTCCGAAATTAACCTTTGGACAGTTTAAAGAGGTTGATGGAAGGCTCCTAATGCCTGTTTCCCTGCATATGCACCACGCATTGGCAGATGGTGCTGATGGTGAGTGTTTTTTTGATCTTTATCAGCAGTTACTTAATTCGTGAAGGATGGTTTATATAACAGGAACAGAGTTTAAAGTTTGGTAGGTACATGCTTTGAAGGTAAAAATTGATAGTATGAAGTTCGGACGGAAAGATATGAATGTCGCTTCCGGATAAAAATCCATAAGGTTCAAATAGTCAAAGATTACTGGCAAATAATAGCCTGATAAAGTGATGTGGTTGTTGAGAATATACTTTTATGTTTGTAAATCAACATTTCAGATTAACTTTAAATTATTCAGGTTATGAAAAAATTCTACATTCTTTTTTTATTATGTGCATTTGGATTTACTGTATCAGCACAGAAGTATTGGTATCCGAAGTTTGGGATTACATCAGCCACACTTACTTATGGCGATGATAATATAAGTAAATCGAGCGTAAGCGGACTGGTTGGAGGTATTGGTTACTATAGCGGCGATTTTCTGTCGCTTAATTCCGAGTTTTTATATATTCAAAAAGGAGCGAAAATTGAAAGCGAAGGGGATTACATGCAATTGAAAACAGGATATCTTGAGATTCCTCTTATGCTTCGCCTAAGCATTGGTCCTGATGCCTTTAAGGTATTTGCTGTAGCAGGCGGTTATGCTGCATTCTGGCTTCATGGAACACAGGAAACAAAGATTTCCGGTGAGACTGTAAGCGAATCTTATGAATTTTCCGATACAGATAACCGTTTGGATTTCGGGCTGACTTTTGGCGCCGGAGGTATGATTAATCTTGGTAAGGGTAATCTGATGGCAGAAATCCGCTACGATATGGGCTTGAGTGATATTGTAAAATGGCCTGACGGTGAACCTGAGGGTTGGAAATCAGTTAAGAATCATTGTCTTTATTTAACATTGGGTTTTGTGATGCCTATTGATTAGCAATTAGGTACTTGGTTTGAACAAGTAATCGGAGGTTTTAGAAGTATTGGTGATTCATTCATAATTACAACTAAATTTAACCGATTCAGCATTATGCCGGCCTGCAATTTTTGTTGTAGTGCCGGCTTTTCTTAGGGTTTTTTTTACCTTTACCCATATGCCTATTTTTAAAAATGCTATTCTTCAACTGGTTGTCCTGGTGTTTTGTAGTTTCTCGGTTCTGGGACAATCATTCAAAGATTTGAATCCTTCGTTCAGATGGGATCATTTCAACGTTTCCGATGGTCTTCCTTCACGGGAAGTTCATTGTATTATTCAGGATAGTATTGGATTTATGTGGTTTGGTACGCCAGAAGGTTTGGTAAGGTATGATGGATATTCAATTGCGGTTTTCCTGCACAATCCAAATGATAGTACAACAATAAGTGGTAATGATATTACTTCTCTGGCAGTTGACAGCTCAGGGAGTTTGTGGGTGGGAACAACAACAGGTCTCAACCTGATGAATCCATATTCCGGGAAGGCAATACGTTATCTGAAAGGTAGTTCTGAGATTACTAACTTCCCTGATAGCCATATCAGGGCATTGTTGATTGACTCCAAACAAAGGATGTGGATAGAAACTGCAGGAGGGACGCTCAACTTGTTTAACAGGGCTGACGGAACAGTAAAAACGTATCATCACCAGCCAGTTACACAGGTTTATTATCGTTATCATCAAATTTATGAGGATTCTGATGGAATGGTATGGGTTGCCGGTAGGAATATCCCTCCAATCAAATTTGATCCGGTGAAAGAGGCACTCACTGTTTTTCCAACTACCAGAACAGATAAAAGATATAAGCGTGAGAGCGATGGTGCTTGTTATTTTCAAGATTCGAATGGTAACCTTTTAATGGGTGCCTTGGACGGACTCTATCGTATTGACCGGGACGATGGAACAGTTCAGAAAATTCATCCCAATAGTACCTTTTCACTTATCGCAGATGATGAAGGTCGAATGTGGGCAGCAACCGGTAACGGAATCTTTATACATAATACTGTCCCATCTCCTCCGGGGAGACTAACTCATGATGATGATATTTCCTGGTCACTCTGCCATAACTATGTCAATGTTCTTTTCAAAGATGCCTCGGGTTGTATGTGGGCAGGAACAAATGATGGAATCTCAAGGTGGGCACCTTCAAAACACAAGTTTAAATTTTACACTCACCTTAACGGTAAAATCAATTCTCTGGTGTCACCCCGTGTTAGTGTGATGATTTCAGAAGGTGATAGTGTCCTATGGATTGGAACAGAAGGAAGGGGGCTTGACCGATTCTCGGTGCCAACAGAGACTTTCAGGCATTTTACACCAGAAAATACTCATAGAATGAAGGGGGGGAATGTCAGGGCTTTGTATATTGATCATTCCGGGAGCCTTTGGGTAGGATTATGGAATGGTACGGGCTTTGGTCAATTGAACCCAGATAAGGGTGTTTTTGACCTGCATTCTTTTGATACTACATCTCAGCTTTATGATTGGTACAACGATTTTGAAGAAGATGAGCGGGGAAATTTCTATATCGGTTTCTGGGGGGCTGAAGGTGTTACTTTATTTGACAGAGCAAAGAAAAAATTCTTAAGAAACCTTAATAAAAACAGGCCTGACGTTGTATCTTCACGTTTAACAACAGATTTGATGTGTGATCGCTTAGGAAAAGTCTGGATAGGGACTACTGATAATGGTTTTAGTATTTACAATCCATGGACCGATAAAATTACTAGTATTACCAAAGGTTCAGGAGGATTTCCTGAAGATGGTGTTAATAAATTTTTTGAGGATTCAAAAGGTAGAATGTGGATAGCCTCAAAGGGATTGTACAGGTATTTTCAATCTACACAACAATTTGTCAATATTTCTGCATGGTGCCAGTTACCTGCGAAAGCTTTTTATGCAATCACTGAAGATACAAATAAAATGCTATGGCTTAATACTGATAATGGGCTCATTAGGCTCAACCCTGAGAATTATTCTTTTACTCACTTCACTGAGGAAGATGGATTACAATCAAATCAATTTACTAAGGCAGCCTGCCAATTACCAGATGGGCGACTTGCATGCGGGGGGGCTAATGGGTTTAATCTGTTTGATCCAACGCTTATAAGAACTGATTGCTTTGTTCCTGAATTAGCTATTACGGGTTTGGTTATTAATGGACAAGATTATTTATATGGCGAGCCTGAGAATAGATTGAAGCATCTTAATTACAATGAGAATTTTATTACAATTAGATTTTCTGCATTTGATTACAATAACCCTGAAGAGATTCAATATAGGTATCAGTTAGTCGGTTTTAACCGGACTCCTGTTTTAACTGGTAAAGGAAGCCATGAAGCAATACTAACCAATATTCCTCCTGGGAAGTACCGGTTCAACCTTCGATCCACAAATGCCGATGGTTTATGGGTTGATAACGGGATAAGTTGCATTGTTGCTATTAACCCGCCATTTTGGATAACATGGTGGTTCAATATGTTTGTAGTTGCCCTTCTTGGAGTGGGCTTATATTGGCTCGTGAAAAACAGAAGAGAAAAAGCCAGGATTAAAGAAGACTCCATTGAATTACAACAGAAATTGCTCCGTTCAAGAATGAATCCTCATTTTATTTTTAATTCATTGTTTGCAATTCAGAATTTTATTTATACCAACAGTACAGATGCTGCGGGTAGGTATTTGAGCGATTTTGCTCTTTTGATGCGAAGGATACTGGATCAATCAGCATCTGACTTTATCCCGTTAGAGCAAGAGATTAAGACACTTGAGTTGTATCTGAAACTTCAGCTCCTTAGGTTCTCTGATCGCTCTAGAGCTGAACTGGTTATAGAACCAACTCTGGATATAGAGGAATTATTTGTCCCTCCAATGCTTGTTCAACCCTTTGTTGAGAACGCCTTAGAGCATGGAATAAAAAACAGAATTGATGGTATGATCAGAATACAATTTAAGATGGTTAGGGACGACCTTTCAATTACAGTTGCTGATAATGGCGTTGGAATGCCTGATAGCCAATCTGCTGAGACGTTGCCTCATTCAAAACGATCACATGCCTTACAGATAACCCGTGATCGTATTTCATTGCTTAACGAAAAATATGCCATCAGGATAACCTTGAAAATGGGAGCAGTCGACCCGAACGATCCTCATTATCCAGGTACCTGTGTTGAGCTTCATGTTCCTACAATCCATAATATTAATAAAGTATGCTCCGAATAGTAATTATCGATGACGAGATCCAGGCTTGTAATGCCCTTAAAAACATGATTGGTTTTTATTGCCGTGAAGTTGATATTGTAGGAATAGCAAACGGGGTGAGCGAGGGTATTGAACTTATTAAACAAACTAACCCTGATTTGATTTTACTGGATATTCAAATGCAAGACGGACTTGGATTTGATGTACTAAAAGCATTCAGGGAGCCGCGTTTCAGGGTTGTCTTTGTGACAGCATATGAGCAATATGCCATTAGGGCTATAAGGTTTGCGGCATTCGATTACCTGCTTAAACCTGTAAACCCTGATGATCTTGCAGATGCTATTACCCGGGCGGAAGCTAATTTGTTGTCGAGACAATACGAGGCCCGGATACAACTAATGGATTCTGGAATTAATCCTTTACATCACCCTATGAAACGACTGGTATTGAATACATCAGAGAGTGTTTATGTGGCGGTTATAGATGACATAGTCAGGTGTGAAGCTGATCAGAATTATACACACTTCTTTTTCGGAACCAGAGAAAGAATTACTGTATCTAAGACATTGAAGGAATTCGACGAACTCCTTTCAGAGTGTGGCTTTTTTAGAGTACACCAGTCTCATCTGGTTAATTTAGCCTGGGTTGACAGATATGATAAAGGATGCGGAGGAATGGCAGTACTTAAGAATAAAATAAAAGTTCCGGTTTCAACACGGAAAAAGGAGATGTTTATTGATGCACTTAAAAGGCTGTTTTAAGCAAATAAATAATAAACAGAAACCGATAATAACCAGATAGAAGCAATTGTGAATAGTCATGTTAGCCTTTAAAATATTGACTGTAATATTACACGTCAAAATTGCTTTGTCTAATGAAGTTTACACGGCTTTTAGTATTTCTTTCGATTTTAATTTTGCCGGGCTGCTACTCCCAGGTTTCTGAAGAGACTTTGTCGAAGATGAAGAAGAATAATGATTCACTACAATCTCAGCTTTCTGAGAAGAATGAGGAGGTATATTTTCTGCGTGATTCAATCCGAATTGCTCATTTGCGCGATTCCATCAAGCAGTCCGAGAAGTAATTGGATTATCTATGTTATATCAGGCTGCTTTGTTGGAATCTGAAATTTAGATTCTTTTTGGATGTTTCCTGAATTTTGATACTGGTATCCAATTGTATTACTAGAGAAGATATTGAAAGGTGCCATACTTTAATTTTGCCTTGGATGCTTTTGCTCTTTTCTTTGTGTTTCGGATATCAAATAGAGGTCATGAAACTGTTCATTACAAATCAATTATAGCAGAGATCGGTATTTAAAAGATATATTATACAAATATCTTGAGAAAGCCGAATGTCTTATTTTTTTTAGTAGTTTGATACATACAGTCGAAGAAGTCTCCCGCATTGTCATAGTATTATTGTTGTGCTTCCTTTTCGTTACCTTTGCGCCCGTTATAAAAAACAATGTTTGAGCAATGATTCCATTCTCTCCGCCGCGTATAGATCAGAAAATAATAGACAGTGTTACAGAAGCACTTGCTTCAGGATGGATTACTACTGGGCCAAGGACCAAATTGTTTGAAAAAGAACTTACGGTCTTTGCTGGCCATGGTGCTACGCTTTGTGTTAACTCAGCATCAGCCGGACTGGAATTAATGTTGCGGTGGTATGGTGTAAAGGAAGGGGATGAAGTTATAATACCTGCTTATACCTATGCTGCAACAGCTAATGTGGTTGTTCATTGTGGAGCCCGTCCTGTGATGGTTGATTCGGGTGAAGATTTCAATATTTCGGTCGATGAAGTAAGGCGAGCTATTTCATCTCGTACTAAAGTAATTATGCCAGTTGACCTGGGAGGGTATCCATGTGATTATGATGAAATCAATAGCCTGGTTTCTGACAATTCAATCAAATCAGTTTTTGTAGCAGAATCGCCCGAACAACAAAAACTGGGGCGAATCCTTGTGCTAAGCGATGCAGCACATAGTATTGGTGCTCTGTATAAGGGACGCAGAACAGGTGCTTTGACTGATATTACTGTTTACTCTTTTCACGCTGTGAAAAATCTGACAACTGCTGAAGGCGGTGCCATTTGTCTTAACCTGCCAGAACCATTCGATAATGAAGAGGTTTATAAGGTTTTGAATGTTAAGTCTCTTCATGGTCAGAATAAGGATGCTTTAGCCAAAACCCAACTTGGAAACTGGAAGTATGATATTGTTGAACCCGGTTACAAATGCAATATGACTGATATTATGGCTTCTATTGGTCTGGTTGAATTGGCACGGTATACCGATGATAATTTGGTACGAAGGCGACGTATATTTGATTTGTACAGAGAGGCATTTAGTAATGATGCGCGTTTTATTGTCCCTGAGTATTTTACTGATATTAAATCTAGTTCATTTCATGCGTTTCTGTTACGACTTCGTGATGCTGATGAAGTGAGTCGTGATGCTGTGATTTCCGCTATTTTTGCCCGCCAGGTTGCAGTAAATGTTCACTTCAGGCCACTTCCTCTGATGTCTTATTATATGAAATCAGGCTATTGTATTGACGATTATCCTGTTGCATGGAGTAATTATTGTCGGGAAATTAGCCTTCCGGTATATTATGCTCTGACAGATGAAGAGGTTTGGATTGTTGCAAGAGTCGTTAAGGAGGCTGTTACAGAAGTGATGGGTTGACTCATAGATTAATAGCAATGAGATGAAGCGATTTATTGACATTTTCTTTTCAATAACGGCTTTGCTGTTATTGCTCCCGGTTATGTTAATCATTGCACTTCTCATTTTGCTTACAAGCAGGGGAGGTGTTTTTTACAGACAGAAAAGAGTCGGGAGGTTCAATATGGATTTTACCATATTGAAGTTTAGGACAATGTATAAAAATTCTGATCGTAACGGATTGCTTACAATTGGAGGACGTGATAACCGTGTGACTCCTATTGGTTATTGGCTTCGTAAATATAAACTCGATGAGTTGCCTCAGATGTTTAACGTTATTTACGGAACAATGAGCCTTGTCGGTCCTCGTCCTGAGGTTCGGGAGTATGTCAAGTATTATACTGCAGATCAAATGCAGGTTCTTGATGTTAAGCCCGGCATTACAGATCCGGCTTCAATAGAATATATTGACGAGAATAACCTTCTTGAAGCATCCGGAGATCCAAGGAAAACATACATTGAGGAGATTATGCCTAGGAAGCTGTTAATTAATCTTCAGTATATCCAGTCGGCTACCTGGTACACAGACCTCCTTATAATTTATAGAACTTTAATGGCTCTCTTTCGCTAACAATTATTGTCATAGGGATTTCCTGTAGTTGTAACCGGGCGTGCTGATATAGACAGTTTTGATTCTTTGAGACTTTTCCTTATGAATTCCGGTATTGAAATTGTGATTACTTCAACTTCAGGTTGATTCTTCTGGCTTTACAAAAAGCATAGGCCACATGTAATGGGTTTGGTTCATACACATATCTCGGGAATGCTTTTTAACAAAACTGTAGATGCTTTCCAAAACTTGTATTCCGATAATCTGTTTTTTGCTGTCTATAATGACGAATCGGGCCGATTGCTAACGGAAACATATGAATATCAAATTAGTGGTTTCCTTAACAAGCCAATAGCTTCTTTCTATATTAAATCCATTATAGAAAGATCAATAGCCCGAAGCAAGAACCGGGCTTCTGGTTAATTATCCCAGCTCAAAACTTGTAATCCCATAAACTGATTTTTCTTCATTTCTCTGATGGAATTTGGAATACATCCGGGCAGTGCTGAATACAGGTATCATGCCTGCCTTTAGGGCCATAGATGTTGAAAAAGCATTTGGCTCAGGTACATCCAGATTGACTGATTTCCCTTTTGCCAAAAAGCATAAATTGTCGAACAGTACCTGTGCAATCTGGTCGTTGGAGGCAAAAAGCGGCCCGATTTTATAACCAGACCGGCAAGGCCGGATAACTCCATATCCACACAGCGTTCCATCTTTATCAGGCCAGGCCAGCGCATGACTACCGGGTTGATTAATCCAATGTGAGAGGAAGATCTGACGGTTAAAACCGATTACTTTTATATCGTATTCCAGAAGCTGATTGAAGGGGATATCTTTGAGCGGTATCAATCCGGAATTAGATTCTCCTGATGCTATCCCTTGGTAACGAGTATTCTTATGGGCAATTGAAAATCCGAAAGCTCTATAATTCTCCAGTCTGTCAGGTACCCCGTCGAGACCAATATTACGGGTTCCCAAATATTCGAAGGCTGCTTTTCCTAAAAACATTGCCAGTGAAGTTTTTCTAAATTCGGGCTTAACGATAAAGAAACCTATAAAACCGTATTTCTCATCATGGGCAACTGCGGAAATAATACCAGCGGGCTTTCCATCTATTGTTGCAATAAAAAAACCGTTGGGATCAGAGTAGTAGAATGCATTCGCATCCTGTAACCCAGGGTTCCAACCTTCAGAATCTGCCCAATCAAGTGCAGTTTGCATGTCAGAGATACTCATAGTGTGAATCTCGACTTTGTTTGATATCATTTCCATTCGTTTGTAATGTGTTGATGTATTATTTTCGGTTTATCGTTTTCTTTTGCCCAGTAACAGTTTATTTGGATGTATAACCTGTATTACAATTTCTTTGATATATTTTTTTAGTGTTTTACCTCAATGCAAATTTACCTTAAGTTGAAATCTCAGTAATAACCTCGACAATCGATGGATGAAGCAGTAGTCTGTCCGATTCTGTGAATTTGAAAAGAAAAATTGACAGAACATTATTTTGCTCAACCTAATCTGAAAAGTTCCTATCTGTAAATTGAAAGAGCCATGATAAGTGATAAACCATCTTTTTTAAATAACCCTGAAGAGATTGGCATATCTGACAATGGTGTTGATTACAGACAGAAGTGATCACATCCAGTAATGAAGTTAATTTGATGAGTTTAGTGTTTAATTTAAAAAATTAATACAAGCGGTTAATTGGTTGCATTTAATAAAATGCATATATAGCGTTGTTTAGATGAAACTCGAATTGAATAATTAACAGAATCATGCACCATTTCCGATCTTTGAAGAGGCGAGTACAACACTCAATCTGCAAAGTTCATAAGTTAGGTTCACAATTTCATGTTTTGAACAAATGTAATAAATAAGAGGGTGTTTGCACCCCGTAAATGAGTAATTTTGCGCTCCATGAACGATGAAGTGATCTGGCAAAGTGAATTGCCAAACGGATTAAAAATTCTTTTACTACCCAACCGGTTACCGGTGGCTCATGTTGCGCTTTACCTCAATGCAGGATCCCGTGATGAAACTCTTGCAGAGAATGGCATTGCACACTTTATAGAACATACTCTTTTTAAAGGTACCACGCATCGGAAATCTTTTCATGTACTTAACCGGCTTGAATCAGTGGGAGGTGACCTTAATGCATATACCTCCAAGGAGGAAACATGTTTGTATGCTGCTGTCATGCAGCCATATATAGGTAGAGCCGTAGAACTTTTTGCTGATGTGATTTTTAATTCAGTCTTTCCTGAGAATGAACTGGAGAAAGAGAAGCAGGTAATCACTGATGAGATTGATTCCTACCGTGATAACCCATCAGAACAGATTATGGATGATTTTGAGGAAAATCTGTTCTCCGGACATCCCATTGGTCGTAATATTCTTGGTACTAAATCCTCGGTCCGAAAATTTAAAAGAACTGATGTTAAAAATTTTATCCGTCGTCATTATCATCCATCAAGAATGTTATTGGCTGTCTCGGGTAATCTTTCTCTCCCAAAGGTCGAAAATCTGGCTCAACGTTTTTTCTCTGATACGCCATTCCCCGCTGCTGAATTCTTAAGACCAGCGTTTTCCGATTATAACCCATTTAATAAAGTTATCAGGAGAAATCATTATCAGAACCACTGTGTGATTGGTAACCTGGCCTACGATATGAAGCATCAGCGACGAACTGCCCTTGCCTTGCTGAATAACTATTTTGGAGGGAGTGCAATGACTTCACGGCTTAATCTGGTTGTTCGTGAGAAATATGGCCTCACTTATAATATTGAATCGGGTTATCAGGCTTATACTGATACAGGATTGTTCTGGATCTATTTTGGAACGGAAAACGGTTTGCATTATAAAACGCTTGATATCATAGAAAAGGAATTGGCAAGGTTGAGGGAGCGCCCATTAGGCCCTTTGCAATTATTACAGGCAAAGAGGCAATTTCAGGGTCAAATTGCCATCGCAGCCGAATCTAATGCCAATCGTTTGATGGCCTATGGAAAGCAATGGCTTCATGCCGGCTCAATTGAATCATTGGATAATACCTTAGCCTTGATAGAGAATGTAAAACAGGACGATATGATTGAGGCTGCTCTTGAAATTACTAACCCTTTGGCCATGAGTACTCTCATATTTGAAGCAAAGCAAAAGGGGAAGTCAATAAAATAATCACTATGTTTCAAAACCCTGAAGAAAAGTATTGTATCTCTCATTCTTCTCCTCAAAGCAGATTATTGGCTGATCTGGAGCGTCTGACCTATATACGTTCAGCATATCCTCATATGATTTCCGGTGCCCTTCAGGGACGCATTCTTGCAATGATAAGCCAACTGGTCAAACCTTTGAGAATTCTTGAAATAGGAACTTTTACTGGTTATTCGGCTCTTTGTCTTTGCGAAGGCCTTCAACCTGGCGGGTCGATTGTAACAATCGATAATAATCCTGAAATTGAAACAATTGCCAGGAGCTTTTTTTCTAAATCATTATGGAAAGATCAGATCGACCTGAAGATTGGTAATGCTGTTACAATTATTCCCGAACTAAATCAGCGATTTGATTTAATTTTCATTGATGCAGATAAGGAAAATTATCCTGTATACTATAATCTTGTGGTAAGTTGCTTAAATACAGGTGGTTTATTGCTTGCAGATAATGTGTTATGGGGAGGGAAGGTGCTTCAACCCGATGCACACCGTGATAAAGAAACGAAAGGGGTTTTAACCTTCAATCAGTTATTAGCCAGCGATCCCGGTATGGAGGTTGTTATGATTCCTATACGTGACGGACTTACAATGGCTCGAAAGATTTCCTGAAAAATTCAACGCTTTATGTGAACTTTTTCTGTCTGGCTTCTGTTTTATTTGGAAACGGAATAAATAATCCAGTTACAGAAAATGAATAATACTATTAAAGACCTTATATTTCCTTCATTACCATATGCATTCGATGCGCTTGAGCCGTATATCGATGCTATGACAATGGAAATTCACTATACGAAGCACCATAAAGCCTATTTTGATAATCTGCAGAATGCTGTGAAGGGTACTGAAATGGCTGATCTTCATTTCAATGAACTTCTGCGTAACATAAGTCGTTATCCTACAAGTGTAAGGAATAATGGCGGTGGTCACTATAATCATTCTTTATTTTGGACAATTATGAATGGTAAAGGTGGCGGTGAACCTACTGGTGAACTATTGGATGCAATTGTCCGAAAGTTCAATTCGTTCGATGAATTTAAAAAAGCTTTTGCTGATGCCGCGAAGACCCGTTTTGGTAGTGGGTGGGCATGGCTTGTTGTAAAAAAGGATGGCTCTCTCGCCGTCAGTAGCACACCAAATCAGGATAATCCGCTAATGGATGTTGCCGAATGCAAAGGAATACCTGTTATGGGGCTGGATGTTTGGGAACATGCCTATTACTTAAAGTATCAAAACCGTCGCCCCGACTACATTGAGGGTTTCTGGAATGTAGTTTCATGGGAGCAGGTCTCAAAATATTACAGCGACGCAATCAAATCGTTGTAAATCTGGTTGTTTTTTTGATTTTGGTGATTGATTTTCTGATGAAGTTGCTCCGCCGGGAGGCTGGGCAACTTCCTTTTTTTTTGACAATTTGAAAAGATACTATCAGAACTAAGTCCCTCTAAAGTGTGTTTTTACCGGGCGACTGAAAAAGTCTGTGGCTCACTTTCTTCTTAGAAGAGAATTGATGTGGTTTTCGATACTTCTCTTCCTGATAGAAAAGAAACAGGGCCTTTTTTGGCATTTCTTGTTTTATTCCGGTGCCTTTGTATCATTATCAGCGTGATCAGTAATTTTTTACGCAAAATATCCGTAAGTTTGATGTTCGAAAATTATCATATTTCAGTATTTACATTGCAACTTTAAATCATTTAAAATCAAGTTATGAATATTCTAAGTAAAGCAATATACCGGTTTTTTCTTGCTGGTTTGTTGTTTTTATCATTACCGGTACTTAAGGCCGGAACCCCTGACGAGGGGATGTGGCTTCCAATGTTTGTTGAGAGGCTTAACTACGTCGATATGCAGAAAATGGGATTGAAACTCACTGCTGAAGAACTCTATTCAATTAATAACTCAAGTCTGAAGGATGCTGTAGTAGGGTTGGCCGCCGGTAGTGCACCATATGGGTACTTTTGTACCGGCGAGATCGTATCAGATCAGGGATTGCTGTTTACGAATCACCATTGCGGGTATAACAACATTCAGGAGCACAGTACTGTTGAGCATGATTACCTGACCAATGGTTTTTGGGCTATGAGTTTTGATGAGGAATTGCCAAATCCTGGTCTTACGGCTTCTTTCCTTAATCGTATGGAGAATGTAACGGAACAGATTCTATCGAAGCTTAGCGATACAATGAGCGAATCTACTCGTGAAGCAAAGATTCAGGAAATTTCTGAAGAGATTCAGAAAAATGCTTCTGAAGATGGAAAATACACACCTGTCGTTCATAGTTTTTTCGGTGGGAATGAGTTCTATTTATTTGTTTATGTTACATATAAGGATGTAAGATTGGTTGGAGCCCCTCCATCATCTATTGGTAAATTTGGCGGGGATACCGATAACTGGATGTGGCCCCGTCATACCGGCGATTTCTCAATTTTCCGTGTTTATACTGCTCCGGATGGCTCTCCTGCAGAATACAGCAAGGAGAATATACCCCTAAAACCAAAACATTATCTGCCTGTTTCTCTGAAAGGTGTTCAAAAGGACGATTTTGCAATGATCTGGGGATTCCCGGGATCAACCGACCGTTACTCGACAAGTTTTGGTGTGCAGGCCACAATCGATGAAACAAACCCTATCATCGTAAAGGTAAGAGACCGCAAACTTGCTATTATGCGTGAGGATATGGAAGCTGATCCACGTATTAAACTGATGTACTCTGCTAAATATGCAAGTTCTGCCAATTACTGGAAATATGCAATAGGCCAGAATCGTATGCTGAAAAGACTAAAAATTGTTGACAGGAAGAAAGGTATCGAAGATGATTTCAATAAATGGATTGATCAGTCGTCTGATCGTACGGATAAATATGGTGATGCTCTCAAACTAATTTCAGAAGGCTATGATCAGCTGAAGGCAACTAATCCTTCTCTGCTTTATCTGTCCGAAGCTGTTTTCCAGGGGCCTGAAATTATTGCTTTTGCAATGCGAACAGGAGGATTGGCTTCTACATTAGAGGCACTGAAAAAGGCAAAAAAAGACGAGAAAGTCAAGTTGGAGGAAAAACTGCAAAATGCTATCGCTGCACAGCAGAAGAGAGCTGCAGATTTTTATAAAGATTTTAATCTGCCTACAGATCAAAAGCTTTTTGCCGGTATGCTTGAACTTTATTATAACAGCGTTCCGGTAGATCAAAGGCCAGCAATCTTCGGACAACTTGAGGGAAAATTTAAGGGTGATTTTAAAGCCTGGGCTGCTCATCTGTATGATAAGAGCATTTTTGCTTCTTCCGTCAGGTATGAAGCTTTCCTCGCCCACCCTGACTATAAAACACTCACACGCGATCCATTCTTTGATATGGCCTCGAAGGTACGTGCCAATATTTTGAACCTCTACACCATACAAGCTTCGCCCGAGGAGATGATAGCCAAAGGTAACAGACTTTTTATTGCTGCTTTGCGCTTGATGAATCCTGAGCATAATTATGCACCGGATGCGAATTCTACTATGCGCCTTAGCTATGGAAAGGTTCTCGATTACTATCCGGGCAATGCCATGCACTACGACTATATCACAACTCTCGATGGTGTGATGGAAAAAGAAGATGCTACCAATCCTGAATTTGTTGTAGATCCGAAACTTAAAGCCTTATGGGAGAAAAAGGATTATGGCAGGTATGGCGTGAAAATCAATGGCAAGGATGAGCTTATCACTTGTTTCCTTTCTACAAACGATATCACGGGAGGCAATTCCGGCAGTCCCGTAATCAATGGCAATGGGGAATTGATAGGCCTTGCTTTCGATGGTAACTGGGAAGCAATGAGTGGCGATATTGCCTTCGAAGTTAACCTGCAACGTACAATTAATGTTGATGTCCGGTATGTGTTGTTTATTATAGAAAAATTGGGCGGATGCAGCCGTTTGATTGATGAAATGACACTGGTTCAGTAAATCAGCAATTGAATATTTTATAAGAGCCTCCGCCTGTCGGGGGCTCTTTCTGTTTTATTCTTGATCAATACCATCCTGGTTATGGTGTCTTAACATGTCAATTCAACGGGAGGGGAGTTGACTGCAGAAGTGCCGGTCGGTGGGAATAGCTTTTTTTTATCTGAGTAAATGGTTATCCTAATTAATAGAATGTAGCAGGTAGTTTTCCCATAATTTCATCATACCTTTGTCAAATGTGGTTGCCCGGTTTGTCGGAGCAAGGAGCCAATGGTTGCTCCTTAACCAAAACCAGCACCCCATGCATCGAAACGAAAATTAGATCTTTGCTGATTTAATCGCCATTAATTGACAGGGTGGAGTAATTATAACAACCATTGTAAGTATTGCTAAATCCGGAAGATGAAGCCTGCCTGATTTTTCCGCAATAATTTATAACCAGACCTTAATTCATAGCTATGAAGACACTTGTAAGTTCAATATTGTTTTTTGTCGTGCTTCAGGTTTCGTGCCTCTATGCACAGGAATCAATTCAAAGTTATACTCCTGATCCCAGCCCGGTGGTTAACCAGCGGCTCGAACAATGGGAGGATATGAAATTTGGATTGCTCATGCATTGGGGAGCTTACAGCCAGTGGGGCGTGGTTGAATCCTGGAGTATTTGCGCGGAAGATGAGGATTGGTGTCGCCGCAATACCGACAACTATGAATTGTACAAGAAAAATTATGAAAATCTGAAACTAAGTTTTAATCCTGTTCGGTTTGATCCGTCAATCTGGGCAAAAGCCGCCAAAGAAGCCGGTATGAAGTATGTTGTTTTTACAACAAAGCACCACGATGGTTTTTGTATGTACAATACCAGTTATACCGACTACAAGGTTACTGACTCTGCCTGCCCGTTTCATGTTAACCAGAGACGTGATATTGCCCGTGAAGTATTCGATGCTTTTCGTGCGGAAGGAATGTGGGCAGGTGCTTATTTTTCTAAACCCGACTGGCATAACACCGATTATTGGTGGCCTAATTTCGCTACCCCTGATCGTAATGTGAATTACGATATAAATAAGTATCCTGAACGATGGGAAAGGTATGTCCGGTTTACCCATAACCAGTTAATGGAACTGGTTACCAATTACGGCCCGCTCGATTTAGTTTGGCTTGATGGAGGATGGGTGCAAAAGCTATCCGACGAGCAGGTAAAGAAATTGAGCAATGATCCGCAATACCGGTTTCAGAAAATCAAAAGTCAGGATATCAGGATGGATGAGCTTGTCGGTAAACTCCGTAGTGTGAAGCCCGATCTGATTATTGTTGACCGTGCTGTTCCGGGTAAAAATCAGAATTATCTGACTCCTGAGAATACTGTCCCCGACCACTATCTGCCTTATCCATGGGAATCGTGCATTATTGCCGGGGAAAGTTGGTCGTGGATCCCTGATGCGAAATATCTCACTCCTGGAAAGGTGATTCATACCCTTTGTGAAATAGTTGCCAAAGGAGGGAACCTGCTTCTCAACATTGCGCCAGGCCCTGATGGTACCTGGGATAAGGAGGCGTATCAGATGCTTGAAGGCGTCGGACACTGGATGAAACTGAATGGGAATGCTATTTATAATACCCGCGCTGTAAGCCCTTACCGGGAAGGTCATATGGCATGGACTCAGGGAAAGGACGGGAAACGTTTCGCGATCTATCTGCCCGACGATAATGAAGAAACGCTTCCTTCCAAAGTGATGATGAATGAATTTTTCGCAAATGCATCCACAAAGATTACCCTGAACGGTGATAAAACACCCCTGGAGTTTGTTACATCCGGTGATGGCACCGTCGTAATAATCCCGCCTGCTCTGCGCGATTATCAAAAGGGAAGTGAAGCCTGGGTATTCTGTATCGAGTAGGGTGCTGCCTGTTTTTTATACTCTATCTTTAGTATATCCTGATCATTTCTTCGCGGGTTGGGATAGAGGGATTTTCATATTCATTTAATTAATACAAGTCGAAGATTAACTTTGTTTTCAACAGAAGTACGGGCAACCGTCGTATCTTTGCCTTAAATACTATCACTGTGAACCAAACTGATCAGCAAAATTATATAGCTAAGACGCTACATGGCCTTGAACCTGTACTTGTAGCCGAGCTGGCTGCCATTGGTGCTTCCAATATTTCAACTCTTAAACGGGCAGTAAGCTTCAATGGAAGCAAAGAGGTGTTTTATAAAGCTAATTATTTATGCCGTACAGCATTACGTATTTTGAGGCCTGTAGCCTCGTTTGAGGTTGAAACACAGGAAGACCTTTATGCTAAAGTGAAAGAGTTGCCGTGGCATGAATGGATGACCATAGATAATACCTTCGCCATCGATGCGGTGGTTTCTAATTCCGTGTTTACTCATTCGCAATTTACTGCACAGCGTGTAAAAGATGCAATTGCTGATCACTGGAGGGGTGTGTGTGGCCGTCGTCCCGATGTGGAGTTACAGAATCCTGATCTGAGAATTAATCTTCACCTCTCAGGGAAAGAAGCCAGTCTGGCTTTTGATGGTTCCGGCGATCCTTTATTTAAAAGGGGGTACAGGCTTGCAACAGGTGAAGCACCTCTTAATGAAATTCTTGCTTCCGGTATTTTATTACTGGCCGGATATGACGGATCAACCCCTCTTCATGATCCTATGTGCGGATCAGGTACATTGCTTACTGAAGCTGCCATGATCGCCCAGAACATTCCTGCCGGTTATTACCGTGAAACTTTCGGTTTCATGAAATGGCCTGATTACGATGACGAGCTCTGGCAGCAGATTAAAGATAATGCTGATGATCAGTTACGTGATCAACAACATCCCATCACTGGATCAGATTTCGATGCTGCTGTGGTGGAAGTGGCTCAGGGTAACCTTCGTAATGCTCGTCTTCACAAGGATATCAGCCTGATGAAAGCCGATTTCATGAGATTGCCGCCACCGGGTGATTCGGGAATTTTAGTGATGAATCCTCCCTATGGCGAAAGGATGAAACAGGCAGATATCGTCTCATTTTACCAGGGAATAGGGGATGCGTTGAAACGTAACTGGAGTGGCTGGACTGCCTGGATAATCACTTCCGACCTTTCTGCCATGAAATTTATCGGGCTGAAACCTTCTCAACGCTTCACCCTGTTTAACGGGCCGCTCGAATGCCGCTTGTCAGGTTATGAATTATTCAGTGGTGCCAGGCGGGATATGCTGGCGTCGCGTAATCATTAAACCATCTGACTGCAACCGGGCCGGAACACCAAAAAGATATAGGTGTAATTAAATAGATGGCGTTTCTGCTGATGGATCAATAGATGTTGATTATGACTGATGAACCTATGGTTTACCTGTGCGATGTAATTCTTCCGGTGCCGCTTCCCGGAAGTTATACCTATCGTATACCGGCAGATCTGGTAAGCTCAGTGGTTCCCGGTGTACGCATCGTGGTGCCATTTGGTAAACATAAAATTTACACCGCCCTGGTTAGAAGGATTCATCACCAGGTACCTCTTGACTACGAGGTGAAATATGTCCTCTCGGTGTTGGATGCTGTTCCTTTTATATCTGAAGAGCATTTCAAATTTTGGGAATGGATGGCCGCGTATTACCTCTGTACACCAGGTGAAGTTATGCAGGCAGCCCTGCCTTCAGCCCTGAAGCTGGCTTCTGAATCGAAGCTGATGCTGCATCCTCTTTATGATGGCCGGCTTGACGAGTTTACCGATAAGGAACAGCAGGTGATCGAAGCACTCCATCATTCTCCGGTGCTTACAATTTCCGAAGCCTCACGTACTATCGGGGTAGCCCGTGTAATTCCTCTGATCAGGCGTCTTATCGAACAGGAAGTCGTGGTGATGGAGGAGGAGCTGCAGGAAAAATATCACCCCAAAAAGGAAGTGTATGTTACCCTGGCAGGTGATTTTCATGGCGAAGATGCTTTAAGACAACTTTTTGACAAGATAGAAAAGCGGGCTCCGAAACAGGTTGATGTACTGACTTCATTTCTTACCTTATCGTCCTGGTTCGGGCAGAACCGCTCAGAGGTTCGCCGTCGTGATGTTCTGCAGATGTCAAACCAGGCTCAATCAGCATTTGATTCATTGGTAAAGAAAAAAGTGCTTAACCTGTATGAGAAGGATATCAGCAGATTCAGAGATTTTCCGGCTCAGGCAGACCCTGATTCCATCGTGTTAAGTGTTGCTCAGCAGATTGCTTTTGACGAGATTACTGCCTCATTACCTGATCGTCCGGTCTTGTTGCACGGACTTACTTCAAGCGGTAAAACAGAGATATATATTAAACTTATCGACAGGGTAATCAGGGAGGGTGGACAGGTTTTGTACCTGTTACCCGAAATTGCTCTTACCACTCAGATTGTAGACAGGCTGAGATATTTCTTTGGCAGCGGAACCGGTGTGTATCACTCGAGATACAGCGACCAGGAGCGGGGCGAGGTATGGTTCAGAGCCGGGAAATCGGCTCATTCTCCCTACAATCTTGTTCTTGGAGCCCGTTCATCTATTTTTCTTCCTTTTTCAAACCTGAAATTGATTATTGTGGATGAGGAGCATGATGCCTCATTCAAACAATACGATCCGGCTCCCCGTTACCAGGCAAGGGATGCTGCCGTGATGCTTGCCGGATTCCACGGAGCTATGGTGTTACTGGGAAGTGCCACCCCTTCAGTTGAATCTTATTTTAATGCATTGAATGGGAAATACGCTCTGGTAAAACTGAACGAGCGATATGGGAATGCAGTATTGCCCAAAATAGAAATGGTGAACCTGAAGACTGAATCGCGTGAAAAAAAGATGAAGGCAAGTCTCTCGTCGGTGCTGTTTAATGCAATTGAAGCAGCCCTTCGTCAAAAGGAACAAATCATCCTTTTCCAGAACCGCAGGGGATTTGCTCCTCATCTGGAATGCGATCAATGTGGACATATTCCTCATTGCCGTAATTGTGATGTTACCCTCACCTATCATAAGACTATTAACCTGCTGCGATGCCATTATTGTGGTTTCAGTATTCCGGTTCCCACCGAGTGTCCGGAGTGTTCTACTCCGCGGATGTTGATGAAAGGACTGGGAACTGAAAGAATAGAAGAGGATCTGACCACCTTGTTCCCCGATGCACGTATCGGGAGGATGGATCTCGATACCACCCGTTCAAAACACTCGTACCATTCAATTCTGACTGATTTTAGTGAGCATAGACTTGATATTCTGGTTGGAACCCAGATGGTAACCAAAGGACTCGATTTCGACAGGGTGTCAGTTGTTGGTGTTCTGGATGCCGACTCAATGCTTAGTTTCCCTGATTTCAGAGCATTTGAACGTTCCTTTCAAATGCTGATGCAGGTTAGCGGCCGGGCTGGAAGAAAGGATGTGCCCGGAAGGGTACTTATTCAAACCCGTAATCCGAATCATAAAGTGTTGGAGTATGTAGCTCTGAACGACTATTACTCGATGTATCACACTCAGGTTGCCGAGCGGCGCCAATATCTTTATCCCCCGTTTGTAAGGCTTATTATATTAAGTGTTAAACATGGTGACGCAACTGTGGTTAACGAAGCATCTGTAAAACTCGTGGAAGAGCTTACAGTCTCTTTTGGTACCAGGGTACTGGGTCCGGTATATCCCGTTGTCGGGCGCGTAAAAAATCAATATATAAGGCAGGTGGTTCTGAAACTCGAGCGCTCTGTCGATCTGCGTCCTATGAAGTTGCAGATTTTGACTGTCATACGGCAGGTACTCCGAATGCCTGGCATGAGCCGGTTACAGATTATTCCCGACGTCGACCCTTCCTGATTTGAAGTTTCCGGGATGTACCGTTAATAATTCCTGAGATCGATGGTATTATTCTTCCCGGCTGGATTAGTTTCAGTGGTGGTTTTCTATTGTATTTTTCGCAATATTAAACCTGGTGTGGTGCACAACCTTCTTTAAAACAGCTCATTTTAATACAGATGGTCAGATTGGATGACACGTGCAGTTTCTGTAGATGCTTCGTACATACTGTCCATTTCCTGATTTCTCGTGTTTCATGTTTCCGTATCTCGGTAATCAAACTCATTTAATGGTTGATTGCCCCTTCATTCGCCCCGATGGCGCTCTTCCTGTTGCGCATAATTATCAGATATAAGTTGCGCAATGCATCTTGTTATGCTGTTCCCCTCAAAGTGAATCCCTGCATCCGGTTAATCGGGAAAGGCCATAGTTATGGTTCATCCATTGTCTTTCCAAAGTCCCTTCGTTTTCGCTTCGAAAATTGACGAAGCTGCTTCGAAGCTACTTCGAAGCTACTACGAACGGCCACTATGTTTGGCTGCTGTTTGTCAGGTGTTTATGTTTTTTGTGGTTTGTGGTAGAATAGTGTGGTTTTCTACCTGGTTTGAGGCCCTTATTAAGAAGAATCGTGATGGATTTTATCGTGGTAATTATATTCTGAAAAGGCGATACGGAACCAACCTGAACACCTCAGATCTCTTTGCCCCGGTATAATTCATTTAATAAACCAGCTCTGTCAATCCAGATTTACATGTGCTTATAAAAGAGTAGTAAACAGATTTAATAGTACCTACGCGGCTATTATGTTTTATTTTTAGTTTGTCCGTTTAATAACCGGTGTCTGTTTTGTAATTGTTTCGTGATTTGATGTGAACTATACCGGTATTTGACCTCACTTCTCAGTTGAATACAGTTTTATTCCATTATATATTAAAAGTTGATAACCGGTATGCCACTCATTTATCAGCATTTTTATGTTTTGCAAAGAGATGGCGCGAGCATTGCAGAAAGAAAGATTGTATGATGATTTATTATTTGGTGAAATAATGATCAGCATTATTTCTATTATCATTTTATTGATGGTTTTTGTCAATGTTTTGATAAAGAGGATAAAACTATTTGGGTTTGTCAGATGGAAGGATTAATTGGCAACATGAAAATTAAAAGAGAAATTGGTATTCCTGAGTTTAAAGTTATAGATTTGTTTTCTATTTCTTAAACACCATTTCTTAACCTGAATTATCAAATCAGGAGTTAATCAAACAACCATATACAATGAGATTTAATTCAACTGCAGTTTTCTTGTTAATAGTATTGTTTCTTTCCGGTTGCAGCGATAAAGAGGAGGAGATCTCAATCAAGACTGATCCATATCCCATGACCCTGATTGTTAATGATAGCTTTCTGAACCAGGAGGATTCCATTTATTTTATGATAAGTAAGACTGATGGTGCCTTTTTAGATGGAAAGTGGCAGTGTGGCCCTGGTACCATAGTTTTTGAACCACCGGTGGGAGTGCAGTGGCCCGATTCCGTAACACTTACCGAAGTGAGGATTTCGGGTGAGTCGATGAGGGTTCCATCTATTACCTCTTTTTATAGGTTTCCGGGTGGATCATATAAATTTTCGGGAGCATGTGATCTTGATTTTATAGACACCAGAGTTAACCTTGTTAATGTGCCTTCTCTTCGGCCGGGTTCCAGGGGAGTTGTAACTTCAGGCTTTTCTTCAAGAATCTTTCAGCCTTCTGAAGGCAATCAATTTATCATACCATCTGTTCCGACATCCGACAGAGTTTATGTTAAGATCGAAAAAGAATCGGGAGAAGGGGTTTATAAGCTTGTATCAGCTGCACCGCCTATAAACAATTTAGAGATAGACCTCCAGGATGCATTGCCTCTTCAAAACATTGAAATGAGGTTTGACCCTGGTGTAACACCGGGGAATGCTGCAATTTATGGCTCATTTGAAGACGAGCCACATTCAATGCCTTTATATCTCCTCGACTATAATAATCACCTGGAATTGAATAACCTTGTCTGGTATCCTGCCGGTGGTTTGTTTTCTTCTTTCTTTACTTCTGTTTCGGGTTATCGAACCTCTGATAATGCCACATTGTCATTTGAAACACTGGGTGATATTCCAACAGAGTTTACCACGGATAACGCCACGTTTTCTTTTGAGTCAACCCAATGGCCATTACTATCATGGCATTCGACTGTTGATTTTGATATGTCGTTCGCGGCATGGTATTACGATGTAAGTGCCAATCAGGGAATGTTTAGTTATAGAATCTATTGGAGAATTTATGGCCCGGGATTAATCACGAGGTATGAAATTCCGGAGCTTCCTTCTGAGGTCGCATCCATAATAAATATTGATACTGAACAGTTCAAACAGGCCAGTGTGACTTTAGCCCGGTTTACGAAGCAAACTACTTATTATTCATGGTTGCGTGAGCAGCGTTTTGCAAATTTAGCCAATCGGAAACTTGTTGAGTCAACTTCTGTATCGAAAGGTTTTGGTTTAAAAAACGATGCTCGTCCTGTTGTTTTCTCACCGTCATTTCCGGAATTATTGGAATAGACAAAATTATGATGATGTTTCTTTTCCTCGCATTTTTAATGATTTCTAAATTGTATTGCAATGAAAATAGAGACAATGCTTTCAAAGCTCGGTTATCAGGAGAAAATTGAGCTATACCATCAGCTCGAAATGGAATTGAGAACCCTGGAAAGTGAGAGGTTGATCAGGGAGAAATTAGACGAGGTATTGGAGTGTCCTTATTGCCATAGCAGAAATATTCGTGGCCACGGGAAGTATAAAGGGCGAAAACGGTTTAAATGTTTGTCATGCACAAGGACTTTCAATATATTATCGGAGACATCAGGGGCAGGATTAAAAAAGCTGGAACTGTTCAGGCAATACGCCCGTATGGCCTTAGAGAGTATTCCGGTCAGAACGGCAGCGAGGACATTGGGCGTGAATGCAAAGACAATAACCACCTGGAGAACCAGAATATTGACTGCGTTTGATGAAGAAAACGGACAGAAATTATAATCGAAATGTGCCACGATAAATGGTGTTTAGTAATTAGTATTGCAGTTGATGAACCGGCTGTTTTTATAGAGATGGGGTAATGAATGTGCTGGCCATCAGTTTTTGTAATAACCGGATATAACATGTTGTTATGAGATTTAAAAAGAAAGGGTTAACCATACAAAACATCGGCCGGCAGAGATTCTGGACTGGTATATTCACTGGATTTGTGACCGCAACAATTCTCTCTCTGTTATTTAATTATTTCAGAGAGTTTTACAGGCTCCAGACCGGTATATCAACAGATTTACTTATCCTGGAGGATAATGAATTGTTGTTCTTCAACTTTTTCTTCACTTCTCTGGCATCAGTTTTAGGGCTCTCAGTATCCATCTGGATATGGATGAGTAATCCGTATCATCATCGGATCTATGATAGATTGTACAAGCAGCTATCAGGGATAAATGCGATATTGGTTTTTTGGACTGTTTTGATGGTTATGGCCCGTTTTGGCTCAATCCCTGCAAATGTTCTCTATGGAATGGCTGGTTACGACAACCATTTTAACCTGTTTGAAGAGTATAGTTTATTGTTTGTTCTTTTCCCTGTTATGATTTTTCTTCAAAGCTGGGCTTCAGTACGAATTGTTTATCGTGCTGGAAAATGGATACTATTCTCCTTTGTATTTTGCATGCTGACAAGCATCTTTCTGACAATAACAACGACTGTTAACCAGGATAAAATCAATGATGTATATTATAAAAAGTACGAAAAAGACTACCAATATATTAATGAGGAAATAGCGAAAGCAGAAGCTGAATACGGATTGAGATTTGATGGCCGGACAATAAGTGTTCTGAAGAAATGGCATTCAGAGAATTCAGAGAAACAGGTACGAAGTATCCAGTCTTCATTTGCCGGAGGAGCTTCGGTATCTCTTGATTCAATAATTCTTGAAAAGATCATTATCAGAAATTTCAAGGAAGGGGGAAGACATTCAGGTAGTTCCCTCTTAAATGAATGGCCCTATGCTTTGCCGAATGATATTTTAAAACAGATTCAGTTTTCCGGCTCTGATGAGAATAAACTTAAAGCTCTTTTTGAGGTCCTCGCGGAGGAGATAAACCTGGTGAATGCCTCTCTGGCGGGAGATTGGGAAGCAACAGGGTTGACTGATACTAAGAGAAGAAAGGCACAGGCAGGATTCTTTCCTGCTCATCAAATGGCACGAAAATTAAAAGCTGTAAAGGATAGTCTGTTAAATAACGGCAGGTATACTGTATTCGCGATGGAGTTACCGGGGATTGAGCAGGCAGACTGAAGTCTTAAGCCCGAACAGGATAGTTAATTACAACCGTCAGTCATGTCTTAGAAAACAGCAGCTGAATATATTAAACAGGCGCGCTTTTTTAAAATTGACTTTCTATTACAGACCCGCTGACCGGGACGGTTAGTCTGGGATAATCAGGAAAACGTCTTCGTTGCTTTTCTTCATCATATATCGCTCACGGGCAAGTTTTTCAAGCAAATCTGGATCATCAGATAGCTGTTTAACTCCCTGGGAGTTATTTTTAATTTCCTGTTCAAAAAACAAGCGTTCTTTCTTGAGTTTGTTATATTCGATGGTAAGTTTTATTTGCCTGAAAATGTTGTTTTCGTCAAACACCAGCATCCAGGTAACGAACAGAATCAGAATGATTCCGTATTTATTTCTGAGATATTTGGGTATTTTGATGTTCTTCATGGCATGTTTTACTTAGAGGTCCAGGTCGTGATGGATAAGAGTCATGGCATTCAAAGCTAAAACGACGAATTCTTCAATAGGTAATCCGATTTTTTCACATTCGAGTATGTTTTCCCGTTTCACGCTTGCAGCGAAGGCTTTTTCCTTCATACGTTTAATAACGGATTTTGGTTTTACCGATGCTACCTTACGATCGGGATAAACCAAAGCAGTGGCAGTGATCAGGCCTGTAATAGTCTCACCAGCGGCAAGGGCATGTTCAAGCATTGTTTCGCGTTGCCTTTCGCACGAATCTTCGTTGTGTGCACCTATCGCTTCAATCATGCGGGGGTCTTCACCCAGTTCAGTCAATATCCTTACCGTTTCACGACCATGTGTTTTCGGGTCGGCATTGGTGATTTCAACATCAAGGTCATGCAGCAGGCCTGCCATGGCCCACAAATCAACATCCTGGTCGAGGTGTACGGCCAATTGGCGCATTACAGCTTCAGAGGCCAGACTATGCTGAATCATTTTCTGGCTATTGATATATTGGTGGAGAAGGTCTATGGCACTTTCGCGATTCATTGCTACGATTTTTCTTCAATGATTACAATGAGGGTTCTTGTTTCCTTTTAATACATCAACAGCATGTTTTAAAAGGGGCATAATTACTTCGCAATACTCCCTGCCGGCTTTTGGGCTTCCGGGAAGGGTGAAAATGAGCGTTTTGTTAATAATGCCGGCTACACCACGGCTAAGAGCTGCTTTCGGGTTGGTAAGACCGTATTTCACTCTGATGAGTTCCATGACACCGGGTAATGTTTTATTGAGCATGGGGTCAATGGTTTCCGGTGTAATGTCTCTTGGGCCAATACCTGTACCTCCGCTTGTAAAGATAACCTCAACCGGGTTAGTTTCGGTAAAATAATAGATTAATTCACGGAGTTTGTCTGCATCATCTGGGATTAAACTATATCCTGTTGAACACTCTATATTCTTATCTCTGCAATAATTTTCAATATAGTCAGAGATATCTGTACTGCTTGTGTCAGTGTATTCGCCTGCACTGGCACGATCGCTAAGGGTGATAATCTGACATTTAATCATAGTTCTGATTTATATAGGTTTATTTGCAGTCGATCGGTTAGTTTCCTGAATAAGAGTTCGAATAATACTATTTTGCGGGTTTTGGATTAAGCCTAAGAAAGCCGGCAAAAGCCGGCTTTCCTGGTTCTGATTCACACTGTCCGGCGTATTATATTCCAAGAGTCTGTTTGATAGCGACTGAGATTGCTTTATTATCTGCTTTCCCAGCCAGTTCTTTAGAGGCTGCCTGCATAACTTTTCCCATGTCTTTGATGGATGTTGCACCAACTTCAGTAATGATCCGTTTGACATGTTCCATGATTTCTTCTTCACTCATTTGTTGAGGAAGGTATGCTTCGATGATTGAGAGCTGATAGCGTTCTTCTTCAGCAAGGTCTGTCCTGTTTTCACGCTCATATATTTCGGCAGTATCACGTCTTTGTTTTACCAGTTTGTGTAACAGCTTAAACTCTACTTCATCAGGTATTTCTCCACCAGAGGTATCTTTACCTGTTTTTTCCAAAAGCAGTGCAGCCTTAATCGCGCGCAAAGCTTCCAGTTTGCGTTTATCACGGGCAAGCATTGCAGCCTTGATATCATTATTGATAATTATTTCGAGTGACATGGTAATCGTTTATTTAGTCAACATTATCGTGCAAGTATGAGTTGTTTTTTATTTCAGGTGTTCCGTTCTCACTGGTAAGCACGAAACGTGATACCACAGATTCGCTTGATGGAACTGTATCAGCCAGAGTAACGTTTTTGCGTTGATAAGCTGGTTGGTTTTCCATTTCTGTGAGGGCAGCGGGGTTTTTGGAGCGCCAACTCATTTCACGAAGCTGGCGTTTAACAATAGATTCTCGTTCAGCACTGCGTGCTTCCATTCGTTCAGTATTGAATCCTGAAGGCAGGGTTTGCTCAATAGATTGAGCTTTTTTATCGGGCTCACCTGATTGATTCATCATCGGTTCGTTGGCGAGGGCAGTTTCGGATGAGCGACTGATGAGAACAGGTTCTGTAAGCGATGTTGTCGGATCGGGCTGCGGAACAGAAAGTGTGGGTACCTCCGTAGTTTCCAGTTGATGTACGATGATTTCAGGTTTAGCTCTTTCAGCAACCTGTTCTGTCTTAGGTGTTATCAGGGTAATCTCATCGATGGCATCTTTCTTCGGGTTAATATTAACAGTAGAATGAACAGTATCATTAAGCCCGACTACGGTTTTCTTCAATCCGGATGTTTCCGCGGATAATGGTTTTGTTGCAAACCCGGTTGCAATGAGAGTTATACTAAGTCTGTCTTCAAGCGACTGATCGATACCGGTTCCCCAAATAATATCGGCTTCAAGTCCTGCTGATTCCTGTATGTAGTCTGTTATTTCGGTTACCTCGTCCATGGTAACTTCTTCTGTCCCTGAGGCAATATAGAGTAAAATATTTTTCGCTCCAAGGATATCGCTATCATTGAGTAATGGAGAAGATAATGCTACCTCGACAGCTTCAAGAGCGCGATTTTCACCAGAGGCAATACCTGAGCCCATGATAGCTTTGCCAGAGTCTTTCATGACAGTTTTTACATCTTCGAAGTCGACATTCACATATCCCTTTACAGTGATAATTTCAGCGATACCTTTTGCTGCGGTGGTTAATACATTATCTGCATGGTCAAATGCTTCGGTCAGTTTTAAGTCACCATATAGTTCGCGTAACTTGTCATTGTTGATGATCAGCAGCGTATCAACATACTTACGCAGTTCCTCGATGCCTTGTTCAGCCTGAAGTTTACGTCTTCTCCCTTCAAAAGAGAATGGGATCGTGACAATACCAACAGTGAGTATATCCAGTTCGCGGGCGATTGAAGCAATAACAGGTGCTGCACCAGTCCCGGTTCCTCCGCCCATACCTGCTGTAATGAACAGCATCTGGGTATTTTTCTCAAGTAATTCGCGGATTTGTTCTATTGACTCTTCAGCAGCTTTACGTCCTACTTCTGGCTTTGCACCAGCTCCGAGCCCGTTAATTCCCAATTGAATCTTTGTCGGGACGGGGCTTGATTCCAGGGCCTGTGCGTCAGTATTGCACTGAATAAAATCTACATCCTTAATTGTATGCTTAAACATATGGTTGACGGCGTTGTTTCCACCACCCCCAACTCCCACAACTTTTATAATTGAAGACTGCGCTTTCGGCAGGTCGAATTTCAGCATGTCGTTCATAATTTTTATCCTTTTCGAAATTAATCTAATATTATTCGTGTAATGTTATTTTTTTGAATTAGTTATCAACAATCTATTGTTAATAACTTTTCTATTCACTACCTTCATCAAACCATCTTTGAATTCTCTCCAGAAAGCTGGTTCTCCGGCGTGTTTCTTCATCCTTTTTTTCTTTTTCTTTCTGAACTGGCTGGTTCGGTACAGAGGCAGGCTGAGACGGAATCGGATCTTCTTTTCGTGTTCTTTTTTTCTGTTCTGATTCGTACCGCTGAAGCCCCATGATGACAAGTCCAATACCGGTTGCGTAAGCCGGGCTGGCCATCTCTTCCGGGCATCCTGGTGCAAGATGCTCATTTGGGTATCCTATTCGGACATCCATACCAGTCATGTATTCTGTTAGTTGGCGGACATGCTTCAATTGAGCACCTCCACCGGTCAGTACAATCCCGGCAATTAATTTTTTCTCGAAACCGGAGTTTTTAATTTCGTAATAGATATTTTCAATTATTTCTTCCATCCTTGCCTGAATTATATTGGCAAGGTTTTTTAAAGTGATTTCCTTGGGTGGTCTGCCTCTAAGACCAGGTATTGCTACTACTTCTTCATCACGGTTTTCTCCTGCAAGCGCTGAACCGAATTTTATTTTCAATTCTTCGGCATGCTTTTTAATAATGCTACACCCTTCTTTTACGTCTTCTGTAATAATATCTCCACCAAATGGTATTACAGCAGTATGCCTGATGATATGATCCTGGAAAATTGCAATATCTGTAGTACCGCCGCCGATATCTACCAATACTACACCAGCTTCTTTCTCTTCTTCAGAAAGAACAGCTTCAGCAGAGGCAATTGGTTCCAGAATTAGTTCCACAACTTCAAGCCCTGCCTTTCTGACGCATTTGTAGATATTTTTAGCTGCAGCTGTCTGTCCGATAATAATATGGAAATTAGCTTCGAGTGAATTACCCAGCATGCCGACGGGATGCTTAATACCTTGTTCTCCGTCAATAATAAAATCCTGTGGAATTACATCAATCACCTCTTCTCCCGGGTTCATGTTCAGGTTGTACATATTGTTGATTAATGTATCTATATCCTGTTGGGCAATTTCATCATCAGCATTTCCTCTAATGAGGTTACCGCGATGCTGCAGGCTTTTGATATGTTGACCGGCAATACCTACATTAACATATTTAATCTCCACACCTGATTTGGCTTCGGCCTCCTCGATGGCCAGTTTTATGGATTGGACGGTGTTTTCAATGTTAGAGACCATGCCTCTTTTAACGCCAATAGATTCCGTACGGCCGTAACCAAGGATTTCTATTTTTCCATGTTCATTTCTGCGACCAACAATGGCTGCGATTTTGGTTGTTCCGATATCGAGCCCTACGATGAATACTTCCTGGGATTTCATAAGCCTATTATTTTGAACAAACTATTTGATTTTCAAATTTTAAATTCACTGTTTTATATCTATCCCAACCACGTTTTTTCAGAATTTTGTCGTAGAAGATGACTAATTTTCCGAATTTTTGTTCCAGATGAGATGTATCTCCAATAATGATTGTGTGATTGGATGTTATAGGAATCAATTCTATATCTCCTGATTCGGTTACATAAATCTGCCCGATAATTGCTGACAGTAATTTATCTTCAGCAATATATCTGTTTAAATACAGAACCGAAGGTAGTATTGACCGATTCTTTATTGAATCGGGAACTTCATTCACATTACCTCCTTTAACATATCGTGTATTGATATTTCCTGAAGCAACCAACACCTGCGCCGGAAAACCTGGCCTTGTAGGATACATTACTCCCTCTTTATCAATATAGAATTGCTCTCCCCAACGGTTATATATCCTGATGTCTGCTTCACGGGGTTCTGCTTTAACGCATAATCTCCCTGTTAAAGTCGGGAAAACTGCTGCATTGGCAACCCAGGGATTCCTTTTTATACGTGATTCTATTGATTTCAGATTAATACTACTGATTCTTCGGCCTTTCAAAGGCTCTGAAGTGGAGGAGACCATTGTCCTGATTTCTGCTTCCGTCAGGATAACATCGTTTCCCGACATTTTGACATCTATATCAATTCCCTTACAAAGCTGCTGGTTCCGGTTTACCCCGGCAAACCCGAGTATTACCAGAACGGCCGGAATCAGAAGTGACCAAAGAACAATTGTAGCTATATGTTTATACTTATGCATGTTTTTGTTCGATTTGGTTTTTGATAATGTTTTCCAACGGTTCTACGAGCCTGTCGATGTCACCAGCACCAATTGTCAGCAGGATTTCAGGCTGTTTCTCTTCAATGTTTGTCAGAAGCATTTCTGAAGTAACAACTTTTGCATCAATTGACATTTTATCTGCAATGGTATGAGAGGTAATACCCTTGATGGGGGTTTCCCTGGCTGGATAGATGCCTAGCAGGTAACATTCATCCAATTTGCTTAATTCGTCTGCAAAACCATCTGCAAAATCCCGGGTACGGCTGAAGAGGTGAGGTTGGAATATTCCAGTGATCTTGCCTGCCGGATACATATGTCTGACAGAACTGATTAATGCTTTGATCTCTTCAGGATGATGGGCATAATCGTCAATATATACACGCCCGTTAGTATTGATCCTGATATCAAACCGTCTTTTAATCCCGGTAAAAGTTGATAATCCTGTCCTGATTTGATCCTCAGGGCAATTTGCCAACGCAGCCATTGTACAGGCTGCTACAGCGTTTTCTACGTTTACTTTTGCTGGAATCCCCGGACTTAGATTTCGTATAATTCGATTAGGCATTATCAGATCGAAATGATATCTGTTGCCATCAAATACAATATTTGCGGCATGGCAATCAGTGTCAGGGTCGTCCAGAGAATAGGAAAAAACTTTTATGTCATCATTATTAATCTGCAGAGGGGTGCCGCCTTTTAAAATCAAATATCCACCTGGCTGAATTTGTTTCGCGAATTGTTCGAAACTGTCCAGTAATGCCTGATGTGAACCATAGATATCAAGGTGATCAGCATCAGTTGCAGTTATGGTTGCAATTAAAGGATTAAGGTGTAAGAAACTGCGATCAAATTCATCAGCTTCAGTAACCATCCAGGGTGTGGGATGATCAGAGATTAGCAGATTATTGTGATAATTTTTGGAAATACCACCCAAAAAAGCATTGCAACCTATATCAGATTGATAGAGAATATGAGCAGTAAGTGTTGATGTTGTCGTTTTCCCGTGAGTTCCTGCTACTGCTATGGTTTTCCCTTCAGCTGTAATGATACCGAGGATCTCTGATCTTTTGATTATTGGTATTCCTGTACTCCTGAGATGCACAAGGCCCTGGTGGGTTTTAGGGATTGCTGGTGTAAGAACAACCAAATCGATATTATCAGGGATTAGCGCAAGTGATTCATCAAAACAGACTTGGATTCCTTCCTCTTTAAGTTCAGATATTAAGAGAGATGGAGTCTTGTCATATCCCGACACCTCAGCACCTTTTCGTTTGAAATACCTGGCAATGGCACTCATGCCGATGCCTCCAATTCCAAGGAAATAGATGTGTTTTATGTCGTTAATTCTGATCATGATCCAAATTCAATAGATTAAGAATGTCCTCAGCAATCGTTTTGTCAGCATGTGGACGGGCAAGTAGTGCAATAGCATTTCCAAGTGAACGACATCTGTCTGTGTCGGACGCGAGGGAAAGTACTTCAGTAGCTAGTTTTTCTTTCAACTGCTTATCAGCTACCAGTAAGGCTGCTCCCTTCATAACCAGTGCTTCAGCGTTGTGCCTTTGATGATCTTCAGCCGCAGTAGGAAGTGGTACCAGAATGACTGGTTTGCCAACCACACATAATTCGGCAATGGCAATAGCTCCTGCACGGCTTATAATGATGTCAGCAGCAGAATAGGCGAGATCCATGCGATTAATAAAAGCAAAGGCTTTTAAACCATCTTTTTCGAATGGATCCAGTGCCTTTTTCGCATCGGCTTCAAACGATACACCGGTCTGCCAGATAAGTTGTATATTATTATCTGCTAATTTGTTAATAAAAGTAACTACAGCATTGTTTATCGAACGTGCACCCTGGCTTCCCCCCACAACAAGCAGTGTTGTTTTATGAGGATCTATTCCAAAATACCTTGCCCCGTCTCCCCTCTTTCCAGCTATGTCAACTGCATCCTGACGGATGGGGTTTCCGCTGAGGATCAGTTTTGACTGGGGAAAATACTTTTCGAGACCCTCATAGGCAGTATATATACGTTGTGCTTTATCAGCCAGCAATTTGTTGGTAATACCAGGAAATGAATTTTGTTCCTGAATAGCAGTTGGAATCTTCAGTAAGCTGGCAGCCCGTAATGTCGGGCCACTGGCATAACCTCCTGTACCGATTACCATATCAGGTTTGAATTGCTTTACAATATGGAATGCTTTCCATAAACTTACGACTATCTTAAGGGGGAACAGTAAGTTAGAAAAGCTGAATTCTCTTTTTAATCCACTAATCCATAACCCTTTAATCTTATATCCGGCCTGTGGAACTTTCTCCATCTCCATGCGACCCTTTGCTCCAACAAAGAGGAACTCGGCATCGGGCGACAATGCTTTAATTGCATTTGCAATTGCAACTGCCGGAAAGATATGTCCACCAGTACCACCTCCGCTCAGAATGATTCGTATTTTTTTAGTGTTATTCATCTGCAGGCGTTTGGTTATTAAGTTCTGATTCAGGATGAGCCATGAAGCCCGGAGTTTCTTCCAGTTTTTGTTCTGCTTCCGTTTCTTCACTATATCGGCTTACGCTTTGTATCATTCCCAGAGAGATCAAAGTAAACCATATAGAAGTTCCTCCCATACTTACAAGTGGCAGTGGCTGACCAGTAACCGGGAACATTCCCACCGCTACCAGCATATTGATAATAGCTTGAGTTACCAGGCCGAAGCTGAGCCCAAAGGCGAGAAGCATCCCAAATCCGCTTGCCGCTTTCATTGCAATCCTGATCCCTCTATATAGTAGAATCAGGTAAAGTAGTATAACAAAGGCACTTACAATGGTTCCGTATTCTTCAACGATAATAGCAAATATAAAATCGGAGTAAGGATGAGGAAGAAAATTACGTTGAGAACTATTCCCTGGCATTTTACCCAGAATTCCTCCCGAAGCAATAGCAATTTTCGATTGTTCAACCTGATAATTTGCTGCATCCTTCTGCTCTTTATCTTCGACCATTCCCAGATATACCTCGATACGATTTAGCCAGGTAGTCGCCCGTGGCAATAATCTTGGCATTGACCCTGCAAGCAGTAGTACTATAACAAAGCCAGTGATTCCTATTCCAACAGTTCCGGCCAGGAACTTGAAAGGCGTCCCTGCTGCAAACATCATTACGGAGCAAATCAGAAATATTAGAGCTGAAGTAGAGAAATTTGCAGGGAAAATTAGAAGACAAATTAAGCCAACAGGTATCAGTACCGGAATATAGCCTCGTTTAAGATCACCAAGAAAGTCTTTGCGCCTGGTTAGCTGGCTTGATAAATATGTGATAATAATCAGTTTTGCCAGGTCTGAACTTTGAAAAGTGATTCCTATAAAAGGGATGCTGATCCATCTGTTTGCGCTATTCAGATTGGTTCCGCCAACTATAGTATAGACCAACAAAGGGATCGCGACAATAAGGCCGATATAGCTCAATTTGCTGTAGTATCGGTAGGGCAGGCGATATGCTCCGTACATTAACCCCAGACCTGCTGCCAGAATGAACAGATGTTTTAACATATAAAACTCAGTGTTACCATCCTTGTTTTTAAACGCAAGTGAACCAGTGGAGCTATAGACCACGAGCACTGAGAGTACCGAAAGGAAGAAGACGATGACCCAGATGGCTCTGTCACCTTTCAGATCGGCTATGTTTTTTACATCCATTTTCATTACTGTGGAATTTACAAACGTTTCACGGCTTGTTTGAACTGCCGCCCCCTGTCCTCATAATTCTCAAATAGGTCAAAGCTTGCACAGGCTGGTGAAAGCAATACCACATCATCCTTTTGAGCTAGATTATACGCAGCCTCTACGGCATCACGTGCTGTAACGTACTCTTCAATTGTTTCAACAGTGTCAGCGAAAGCAGCTTTGATTTTGGTGTTGTCTACTCCAAGGCAAACGATTGCCTTAACTTTACTTTTGACAAGGGTGAGCAGTTCATTATAATCATTTCCTTTATCGCGTCCTCCGCATATCCAGACAATGGGATTATTTATGCTTTCAAGTGCATACCAGGTTGAGTTGATATTGGTAGCTTTCGAGTCGTTGATGAATGCTATGCCATGAACATTGGCAACAAATTCGAGCCTGTGCTCTACGCCAGCGAAATCGGACAAGCTTTCCTTGATCTTTTCGTTTCGCACATTTACAATTTTTGAGGCTACAGCGGCTGCCATCGAATTGTATGTATTGTGTTTGCCTTGTAGGGCTAGTGCTTCGAGGTTCATGTTCAGTTTGTTATTGTTAACATTTATAATCATTTCTTTATTTTCAATCCATGCGCCATCTTCTGATGGCTTCCCATTGAGCGATATCGGAAATTTTTTCGCAACTATCGATCTGTTTTTCAGCATCTCGTTTGTTACTTTGTCGTCTGCGCACCAGATAAATGAATCTTTTTCTGTTTGGTTACGTAGAATTCGCATCTTCGAAGCTGCATAAAGATTTAACTGATTCTCATACCTGTCAAGATGATCAGGTGTGATATTGGTAAGTACGGCTATATCAGCTTTGAAAGAATACATATTGTCGAGTTGAAAGCTGCTTAATTCGATTACATAGTAATCATAGTTGCAGGTCGCTACCTGCAAAGCGAAACTCTGACCGACATTACCAGCCAGACCGACATTGTATCCGGCCATTTTTAAAATATGCCAGATAAGCATTGTCGTGGTTGTTTTGCCATTACTACCTGTAATGCAAATCAGGAAAGCATTGGTATAGCGGAAAGCAAACTCTATTTCCGATATCACTGGAATTTTATTTACGCGGGCTTTACAAATCACCGGAACACTTTCTGGTATACCAGGACTTTTAATGATTTCAGATGCGTTTAGAATTAAGCTTTCAGTATGTCTTGCTTCTTCGAACGGGATGCCATGATGTGAAAGAACTTCGCGATATTTTTCAGCTATTTTTCCTTTATCGCTCAGGAAAACTTCAAAACCTTTGGTGTGGGCCAGAACCGCAGCGCCTGTTCCGCTTTCGCCCCCGCCCAGCACCACAATGCGGGGTATTTCCATAGGATTTGTATTGGGTACGAATATTTCATTTATTATCTAACATTATCTAAGTTTGAGGGTCACAATTGTCAATACGGCAAGCATAATTGCGATAATGTGAAAGCGCTGAACAATTTTGGGTTCGGCATAGCCTAGTTTTTGGTAATGGTGATGTAGCGGTGACATTAAAAAGATACGCCGTCCTTCACCATACTTTTTCTTTGTATACTTGAAATAGCTTACCTGCAGTACCACAGATAAATTCTCGGCAAGAAAGATTCCACAGAGGATAGGAATCAACAACTCCTTACGGATAATTACTGCCAGTACTGCAATAATGCCTCCTAATGCCAATGACCCTGTATCTCCCATGAATACCTGCGCGGGATAGGTGTTGTACCAAAGAAAGCCTATACAGGCTCCAACCAGTGCACTGATGAAGATTGTGAGTTCACCAGTATTCGGGATGTACATGATATTAAGATAGTCTGCAAATATGATATTGCCTGATACCCAGGCAAGAATACCCAGTGTGGCTGCCTGAAATGCTGAAACTCCCGTTGCAAGCCCATCTATACCGTCGGTGAGGTTAGCCCCATTTGAAATGGCAATGATGATTAGAATAACGATGGGGATAAAAACCAGCCAGGCATATTTTGATGCCCCTTCACCGATCCAATTGATGAGATAGGAGTAGTCGAATTCATTATTCTTGACAAAGGGGATAGTTGTCTTGGTCGATTTTATACTCTGGGTTGAAAATACCTCTTTTGCCCGGGCGTAGGTGGCATCATTCATTACATTAACTTTCTCAATGTACGCATGTGCTGAATTTTTCTCTTTAATCACAACCTCCGGGCTAAAGTACATGGTAAATCCCACAACGAGCCCTACAACTATTTGTCCGATAATTTTAAATTTTCCGGCTAAACCCTGCTTGTTTTTACGAAATACCTTAATATAATCATCCATAAAACCTACCATGCCCAGCCAAATGGTTGTGAACAGTATGAGTTGAATATAAATGTTATCCAGTCGGGCGAATAGCAGAGTTGGAACTAATATAGCACCCAGTATGATCAACCCTCCCATCGTTGGGGTTCCCTGCTTTTGGATCTGACCTTCAAGTCCCAGATCGCGAACGGTTTCACCGACCTGTTTCTTCTTGAGATATTTGATTAACCGGCCTCCAAAAACAAGAGAGATGAGAAGCGAAGTAATTACAGCCATAGCAGCCCTGAAGGAGATGTATTGAAATACACCTGCGCCAGGTAGGTCGATTGTATTGTCAAGATATTCAAAAAGAAAGTATAGCATAGGTGTTACACGTTATTGCCGAAAGCTTTGTTAATCTCTTCTTTGTCATCGAAATGATGTCGAATTCCATTGATCTCCTGATATTTTTCATGGCCTTTACCCGCCACCAACACGATATCTCCTTTATGAGCCAAAGCCAGGGCAGTGCGAATAGCTTCATGCCGGTTACTGATTGTTAGTGTCTTTTGAAGAAGTGTTGGGGAAAGTCCACCCCGCATTTCCTCCAGGATGGTTTCTGGATCTTCTGTCCGTGGATTATCGGAGGTAAGTATGAGCTGATCGCTGTTTTCTGCAGCAATTTTTGCCATTACAGGACGTTTTGTTCGGTCGCGATCACCTCCTGCACCAGTAACCGTAATCAATCTGGTATCTTCTTTTATAATACTTTTGATGGTACTGATAACATTTTTGAGGGCATCGGGAGTATGGGCATAATCAACTATTGCAGTTATGCCATTAGCTGACCTGATGGTATCGAACCGGCCTTCAACAGGTTCTATTGCACTTAGCTTTTCAAGTACTTCATGCCTGTTTTGTCCCAATAAAACTGCTGCTCCGTATATCGCGGTGAGATTGTATGCATTAAACTCCCCAACCAATCTAAACCAGGCTTCTGTTCCGTCAAGTTGAAGTAATAATCCGTCAATATGGTTCTCAATTAACCTGGTATGAAAATCAGCCAGAGATGTGAGTGAATACCTGTATTTAACTGCATTACAGTTTTGAATCATCACATTACCGTTTTTATCGTCGGCATTAATGAGTGCAAAAGCTGTCGGGGGTAAGGCATCGAAAAAGCTTTTTTTGGCTTTTAGATATTCAGCGAAGGTTTTATGGTAGTCAAGGTGGTCATGAGTCAGGTTAGTGAATATTCCTCCGGCGAAATGGAGCCCGGTCACGCGATGTTGAACAACAGCATGAGAACTCACTTCCATGAATACGTAATCGCATCCGGTTTCAACCATTTCTGACAGAAGGGCATTCAATTGTAATGGGTCTGGGGTGGTGTGGGTAGCGGAAAGTACTTTTTGGTGTATTCTGTTCTCTACAGTACTGAGTAATCCGCATCGATAGCCAAGCGCTTCGAAAAGCTCATACAGAAGTGTAGCAGTTGTCGTTTTACCGTTGGTACCTGTAACTCCTGTAAGCTTTAACTTTTCTGAAGGGTGATCGAACCAGTTGCCTGCAATACAGGCAAGAGCCAGCTGGGCATCTGGTGTTGAAATCAATGTAACGGAGATGGGTATTTTGGATGGTATTTCTTCACAAATAATAGCAACTGCACCTCTTTCTATTGCCTTTTGAATAAACTGATGACCATCGGTCTGAGTCCCTTTAATCGCAATAAACATAAATCCGGGTTCCACTTTACGGGAATCGAAAGCCAGGCCTGTGCAGGTAGGATTGCTCCCAGGCTGAATTACCGTGAAATTGAATCCTTTGATTATGTTATTTATTTCCTTCATAAAGTTTATGCATTAGAAAGTTTCAGGGATATCAGATCTCCCTTTAAAGCACGACTTCCGGGTCGGACAGATTGCTTTTTTACTTTGCCACAACCTTCTATCTTTACTTTTAAACCAGATTTTTCGAGAAGATAGATTGCATCCCGGGCTGTCATTCCAATTACATCGGGAACCAGATTCTCAATGAATCTGCGGGGTTGGGTTTTTACCTGATTTTCTGTGCCGGTAACAGTAACCCAGTCTGCTTCACGACTTGCTGTATCCGTATCAAATCCGAAATGGTCTTTTATTACTTCGATGTCAGCGTATCTTGCCGTTCTTATATGGGGAATGGTCACCAATTGATTAGCCTCATCGTGCGTGAGGGTGTCAGCCTGCGTTTCTGTTTCATCACGCAGGCTGAGATTGGTGGCATAAATTTTATCAGCCAATTCTCTGAATACCGGTGCCGCCACTGATGAGCCATATATTGTCCCTCCTGCAGGATTGTTAACAACAACAATACATGAATAGGCCGGATCGTCTGCCGGGAAATATCCGACAAAACTGGCGTTGTAATTTCGCTTGTTGTATCTGCCTCCTTTAGCAATCTGGGCTGTCCCGGTCTTTCCGGCAACAGTGTAGGCGCTATTCTTAAAGGGAATTTTTGCAGTACCTTCTTTCACTACTCCCTCTAGTAATTTACGGGCTTTTGCCAAGGTTCCCGCCGATGCTATTTTCTTGTTTATTACTACTGGTTCAAATTGCTTTGAATGCTTCCCGGTTTCTCTGATTTCAGCCACGAACATTGGTTTCATCATTTTGCCTCCGTTAGCAACAGCGTTGTAAAAAGTAAGGGTTTGTAAGGGAGTGATGGTAAGTTCATAGCCTATCGACATCCACGGAAGCGACAGCTTTGACCAGTTTTTCTGATCTGTTGATTTAATGTTGGGGTTTCCTTCTCCCTGAATTTCTATTCCAAGAGGTTTATTGAGTGAAAAGCTATAGAGACGGTTTATGAACTTTTCAGGGGTGCTTTTATAGGCATCATGAATGATACGGCTGATGCCAACATTAGAACTCAATTCAAAGGCTTCCAGAACACTAAGTTTTTCCCGTGGCATCGCATGGACATCTGTCATGTCTTTCCCGTAATAATTCATCGACCCTTTGCCCACTGTCACAGTGTCATATATGTCGACCAACCCGTCCTCAATGGTGGCCATTATCGAAGCCAGCTTAAATGTTGATCCGGGTTCAATACTTTCTGCTATGGCATAATTGTACCGTTCATCATAGGTTCCATCCGGAAGACGTTGCAAATTGGCAATAGCTCTGATTGCTCCTGTTTTTACTTCCATCAGAATGACACAGCCCTGTTCTGCATTGTGATTTTTCAGGTGACTCATCAGAGCGCTTTCAGCTACGTCCTGTAAATGAATATCAATAGTCGTGACAATGTCTTTTCCATTTCGGGGTTCTATACGATCGTTATCATTCAGCGGAATCCATTCTCCTCCCGAGATACGTTGCAACCACATTCGACCTGTAACTCCCTGAAGTTCGTTTCTGTATGCGCCTTCAAGCCCAACGAACAGGTTCTCTTCTTTGATTTCATATCCAATCGTTCTGCGCGCCAGTAAACCATAAGGCATTTTTCGAGAACTCTTCTGTACCAGTATCAGCCCGCCTTTGTTTTGTCCCAATTCCAGCAGAGGAAGATGCTTTAATCTGGCAACTGTGTTATAGTCAACATTTCGTTTGACAAGGAGATAGCGATTTTTTTTACGACGCTCGGAGATCAGGAGCTTCTTGTAATCAGCGGAAGATTTATCCCTGAAGAGTATTGAAAGGCCTTTTGATAATGAATCTACCCGGGTGTAAAACAATGAGTCAGGTATGTTTTTCGAGGCAACATCCATTCTGAAATCATAAATTGGCACAGAAGTAGCCAACAGCGTTCCGTCATATGCCAATACATTTCCTCTTACCGGTTCAATAGCTCCGTATTTAATAGTTGCCTTTTCCGATTTATGCAGAAGCTCACCTCCCTGTACCGATTGGATGTGAATGATTTTACCCAAAACAGCAACACCTGCTGCAATGAGCAGGAAGTAAACAATCCAGACCCGTCTGAGAAATAAAGTCTTCGGGTCTGGTTTTTCGATTGGAGCCGGTATTGGGTTGTCAGTCAATTGTATTTGATATTTTTCTACGGATAGGTTAATTCTCTTTGTTTTACAAAAATTTTTTCCGGTGGCCTGACCGCTTCCTGAATACCCATTTCAGCGAGCCTTCTTGCAACTTTGGATTGTTTAGTGGAGTCGCTATATTGTGATTTGGTAGCAATGTATTCGAATCTAAGCTCTTTAAGTTCTTTTTTCAAATGGTTGGATTTGCGGATTGTGCGTTCAGTATAAAAATTGTTACCGATGTAAAGCATTCCGATTGTAGCCAGGAAAAGGAAAAAGGGAACTGATTTTATCGTCGATTCTGTTGCCAGAAATTTTCCGGTAGCCATGTTCTTAAAAATACCAGTCCTTTTCTTTGCTTTTGGTTTAGTCCTTGTAGTAGATGGTGCTGCCTTTTCGGACTCTGGCTTCCTGGTGTTAAAACCGATCATGCTGGCCTCCTTTCTGCTACCCTAAGCCGGGCACTACGGGAACGGGGATTTGATTCCTGTTCAATATCTGATGCCATTAATGGTTTTCGTGTGACAGGGGTGAATGGACAAATCAGATTACCATAAAAGTCCTTAACTGGCTCTCCTTCAAAATTTCCAGTCCGCATAAAGTTTTTCACAAGTCGGTCTTCAAGCGAATGATAGGACATAACCACCAGGCGACCACCCGGTGCCAACACGTCAACTGTCTGTAGGAGAAATTCTTTCAGAGCCCCCAACTCATCGTTTACTTCTATCCTTAACGCTTGAAAAACCTGTGCAAGAAATTTGTTCTCTGTATGAGGGCGGGCAAGGGGGCGTAACAGATTGCAGAGCTGTGCGGTCGTTTCAACAGGATGTTCGTTTCTGCTGGCTACAAGCCTGTAAGCAATTTTGCGGGCATTGATGAGCTCACCATAAAGCCTGAAAATTTCTGTAAGCTTTTCTTCGGGGTATTGATTTACAACTTCTGCTGCAGTGGTTCCCTTTCTGCGATCCATCCTCATATCGAGCGGTCCGTCGTATCGGGTTGAGAACCCTTTGGCCGGTTCATCAATCTGAAACGAGGAAATTCCAAGATCGGCGAGAATTCCGTCAACCGGAATGGATTGATATAGCTTCAGGTAGTTCTTCATATACCTGAAGTTTTGCGCAATAAAAGTGAAACGGTCATCGACCGGAATGTTTTGCCTGGCATCTTCGTCCTGGTCGAATCCAAATAACTTACCCTGCTGTAAATGCCCAAGAATTGCACGGCTATGTCCACCGCCACCGTAAGTGACATCAACATAACGGCCTTCCGGTTTAATGGAGAGTCCTTCTGTGCATTCAGTAAGCATTACCGGTATATGATACATGGTAAGTATATTATTCAGTAGAAGTATTATAAGGCATTGAACCCATCACTTCTTCAGCCAGTGCGCCAAAGTCGGTGGCAGGATCATTTACCGCTGCTTCGTATTTTTCTTTATCCCAGATTTCAATCCTCGTTCCTGATGCGACTAAAACAACCTCTTTCTGGAGTCCTGCATAAGTCATCAGATCTTTGGCTATCAGGAAGCGGCCATTACTGTCAAGTTCCAGTACTTTAACTCCGGCCATGAACATCCTGATAAAATCATTATTCTTCTTTACAAATCGGTTCAACTTGTTTATCCGATCCATCTCTTTATTCCATTCCGACATGGGAAAAAGCTCCAGGCAGCGGTCAAAGACGCTGCGTTTTACAACAAAGCCCTGATCGATTATTTCCAGCAATTGCCGGCGCAACGGTGCCGGAAACATAATCCTGCCCTTGTCATCTGCTTTACACTCATGTACTCCAATGAAATTGAGCATCTACGGAAATTTTGTTCAAATATACGATAGATTTCCCACTTCGTTACACTTATATCCACTTTTACCCACTTTTGTTGATAACTTTTTTTAAAATACCGATTAGTCTGTTGTGAATTGCTGTTGCAATTGTATGGTTATTAGCAATTTATGTTTCTTTTGAGAGGCGTCAATTCTTTAACCGGAAATCAACCATCCGGTTAATAATTTTGAGAACATGCTGATCTTTAAATTGTTGTATAGCTTTGGGATATTCACTACATTTGTAATCTTAATTGATTTGATGTTGAGCGTTATGTCAGAAGTCACCATAATTGACGAACCGGAAGGATTATCGACCGGTTTTCAGATGATTGATGTTGATGCGGTTTTGAAGGGAAAAAACCCCCGGTTATATCGTTGGATACCTTCCTGGTTGATTGGCAGGCTTAAGCGGCTTATACATCAGGATGAGCTTAACGGTTTTCTGAAACGTCACCGAAAACTGAGTGGTCTTGATTTTGTACGTGCCTGTCTGAATGACTTTCGTGTGGAAATTAAGGTCAAAGGGGCAGAAAATCTGCCAGAAACCAGCCGATTTGTCGTTGCCTCCAATCATCCGCTCGGAGGACTTGATGGCTTGGCACTTATGCAGGCTGTCGGAGATTATCGGCCCGATCTGATTTTTCCGGTGAATGACCTCCTGATGAACATCCCCAATTTGAAGTCTTTGTTTTTACCAGTTAATAAGCATGGAAGGAATACCAACCTTTCGTCCATGCTCGATGAAACATTTAAAGGACCAAAGGCTGTACTTTACTTTCCTGCCGGATTATGCTCACGACGCCAAGGAAAGGAAGTTTTAGACCTTGAATGGAAAAAGACATTTATCACGAAGGCAAGACAATATCAGCGTGATATAGTCCCTGTCCATATCAATGGCGCCAACAGACCATTCTTCTACAATCTGGCAAGATTGCGTGTATGGCTTGGAATTAAAGCAAATATTGAGATGTTATTTTTGCCCGACGAAATGTTCCGGCAAAAAGAGAAGACAATTACAATTACTTTTGGAAAGCCGATTTCATGGAGTTTTTTTACTTCTGACAAATCAGACGGAGAATGGGCTTCCGCAATGAGAAAATATATTTACAGGCTGGGAGTCGATTCTGGTGCAAAATTTGAAATACAAGAACAGGTAAAATAATACTGCTATGGAAGAGATAAACGTACAGCCAGTTATTCCTCCGGTCGACCGTGACCTGATTGCTTCAGAATTGACAGAAGCGAGGTTTGTAAGGAATACAAATTACGGTAACCGGCAGATTTTTGTGATTACCCAACAGGACTCTCCTAATACCATGCGTGAAATAGGACGATTGCGTGAAATATCTTTCCGTGATGGAGGCGGAGGTACCGGGATGGAGGTCGATCTTGATGAATACGATACTTCAAGAGTTCCTTTTAAGCAACTTATCGTCTGGGATCCTGATGATGAAGAGATTATTGGTGGATATCGGTTTATCCACTGTAAGGATATAGGAACTGATCTGAATGGCAGGTTTAAATCTCCCACTGCAAGCCTGTTTCATTTTTCCGATAGATTTGTCCGCGAGTTTATGCCCCAAACTATAGAACTGGGAAGGTCGTTTGTTCAGCCGAAATACCAGGCAACCTATAATGTCCGGAAAGGAATGTTCTCGCTTGATAACCTTTGGGATGGTCTGGGTGCTATCGTGATTGATAACCCAAGTGTCCGGTACTTCTTCGGGAAAATGACCATGTATTCCCAGTACAACCAGATGGCACGTGACGTGCTGTTATTCTTTTTACATCGATATTTCCCGGACCCGGATAAGCTTGTTGTTCCGTTTGAACCTGTTCCAATATTAACAAACCCCGATGAATTGGCAGCCCTTTTCACAGGTAAAAATTATGAGGAGAATTACCGGATTTTGAACCATACCATCCGGTTATACAAAGAGAATATACCGCCATTGTTCAATGCTTATATGAATCTTTCTCCTACTATGAGGTTTTTTGGTGCTGCAATCAACAAACATTTTGGAGATGTCGAGGAATCAGGCATTTTGATTACAATCAATGACGTCTACGAAAAGAAGAAATCGAGACACCTCGCTTCTTACATCAAGAAGATTAATCTAAGGGGGTTATCGTTACGAGTAAGGAGGAATCACAAGTGAGGTTAAAAATCAAATCAGCTGAGTTCATTTCAAGCGTTATCTCGTATAAAAAATGTCCCCCGCCTGTTCTTCCCGAGTATGCTTTTATTGGCAGGTCAAATGTTGGTAAGTCATCTCTCATCAACATGTTGTGTGAACGTAAGGGCCTCGCGAAAACTTCATCAACGCCAGGGAAAACACAGACGATTAACCATTACCTGGTTGATAACAATTGGTACCTGGCGGATTTACCAGGCTTTGGATATGCCAGGACTCCCAAATCTTTGCGGAAAGACTGGGTTGGCATGATATCTGAATATCTGCGCCTTAGAAAGAATCTGTTGTGTACTTTTATACTTATCGATTCCAGACTTGAACCACAGGCAATTGATCTCTCCTTTATGGAATTTATGGCCACCAACGAATTGCCCTTTGTACTTGTTTTCACGAAGACTGATAAACTGGGCAAAACGGGTTTAGAAAAGAACCTGGAATTCTACAAGAAAAAATTGCGGCAATCCTGGGATGAATTGCCGCAATTCTTCGTTACATCTGCCGATACAGGTGCAGGACGTCAGGAATTGTTAGGCTTCGTGGCAGCTACCAATTCATTGGTCCCTCCCGGTGGCTTTACGCCGGATCAATAATCATCAGCAATTCACCCTTGGGTACTACTGTACCAGCTTCTACCAGAATTGAATTTACCGTACCTGAAAACGGACAGGTCAGGATATTATTCATTTTCATGGCTTCCAGCATCATGAGGCGGTCGCCTGCTTTGATTTTTTGATTTTCCTTTACAAATACCTCGCGGATGTTTCCGGGGATCTGAGCGACGATATTTGAATGGGGCGGTGTTTTAGTCTTTCGGTTCTTGAACCGATCAGGTATAATTGTTTTATAGTAGCCTTCCTCAACATGAAAAACTTCGAGGTTATCAGGAACGGACGACTCTTTTTCTTCAATGTTATCTTTTTCCATCATAAGTAGATTCTTCAATGTTTGAATTGATTAATTAATCGGTTCATCTATTAAAATGGAGGTACACCATGCTTTTTCCATGGCCGTTGTTCTGCTTTATTTTGCGAGATTTCAAGTGCATGGGTAAGGAAATGCCGGGTTTCTGTAGGCTCAATTACAGCATCAACATAGCCGTATGCGGCTGCTACATATGGATTTGCAAATTTATCTTTGTATTCTTCAATCTTTTTACGGCGCATTTCCTCCGGATTCTCAGCTTCAGTAATTTCCTTCCTGAAAATAATATTGGCCGCGCCTTCAGGGCCCATAACTGCTATTTCAGCGGTCGGCCAGGCAAAAACGAAATCTGCTTTAAGATGGTGAGAACACATTGCAATATATCCCCCGCCATATGCTTTACGGAGAATGAGGGTTATCTTGGGAACTGTTGCTTCAGAATAGGCATATAACATCTTGGCTCCATGTCTGATAACACCTGCATATTCCTGGTCAACTCCTGGAAGATAGCCTGGAAGATCGACTAAAGTAACCAGTGGAATATTAAACGAATCGCAGTAACGGATAAAACGGGCTGCTTTATCTGAACTGTCAACATCCAGTACTCCTGCCAGATACATTGGCTGATTTGCAACAATACCTACTGTCTGGCCACCTATGCGACCAAACCCGATAGCAATATTCCGTGCAAAACGTTCCTGTACTTCAAGAAATTCACTGTCATCACATATTGATTTGATGACATTTCTTACATCATATGGTTCTGAGGGATCGACCGGGATAATCTCTTCGATCTTGAATTGCCGTTTGGGTGCCTTTTTAGGGAAAGGTTTGGCTTTGTTTTCGTTATTCCAGGGAATAAAACTAACAAGTTGTTTAATCTGCTCAAAGCATTGAATTTCACTTTCAGCAAAGAAATGGGCATTCCCTGTAATTTCAGCCTGTACACGGGCTCCACCAAGATCTTCTTTCGAAATCTCTTCACCCAAAACAGTTTTGATGACCTCAGGTCCGGTGATAAACATCTGAGATATTTTATCGACCACAAACACAAAATCGGTGAGGGCAGGTGAATAGACAGCACCCCCGGCACATGGCCCAAGAATGACACTAATCTGTGGAATTACGCCTGAAGCCATTGTGTTCCGGAAAAAAATATCTCCGTAACCGGCCAAAGCATTTACCCCTTCCTGGATACGGGCTCCACCCGAGTCGTTGATACCAATAATGGGTACCTTGAGTTTCATTGCCTGTTCCATGATCTTGACAATTTTCTTGGCATGAGCATAACCCAGACTACCTCCGGCAACAGTAAAGTCCTGAGCATAAATGCATACAGGATAACCATTGATGGTACCTGTTCCGGTGACCACTCCATCACCCGGCAGGAATTTTTTATCCATGTCAAAATCTTTTCCCGCATGAGACACGAAAAGATCATATTCATGGAATGATTTGGGATCGAGCAGGGCAAGAATACGCTCCCGCGCTGTTAGTTTCCCTTTAGACTTCTGGCTTTCAATGGCTTTTGAGCCACCGCCCTGAAGTGCTTCACGCATCCTCTTTTTGAGGTCTGACGTCTTGGAACTTAGTAACATAAGCAACGCTTTTTGGTTAACTTTCAGTTGAGTTCAAAACAAATTTTGCCACGATACCGGCAAAAATAATCCATTTTACCCACACTATTGCGCTTTCATAGTACACCACTTTTTGGTTAGCTGCCGTTTTTAACATTTAGAAATTACCTTTGTCTTTGGTAGTCTGATGTTACTACTTTTGTAGTCCCTCTTTTTTTTAACTTTTTTAACATGAATATAGAATCCTTTCATAAGTATTGCCTCGAGAAAGCCGGGGTTACTGAATCTTTCCCTTTTGATGAAACAACCCTGGTTATTAAGGTGATGGGAAAAATGTTCGCGTTAACCGATCTGGAAGGGGCTTTTTCAGTCAATCTGAAATGCGATCCTGAACTGGCAACTCGTCTTCGTGAACAGTATCCTTGTGTCTCTCCTGGTTATCATATGAATAAGAGATTATGGAATACCGTACTGATCGATGGTTCTGTAAGCGATGAGGTTATCATGCAATGGATTGACCACTCTTATGAACTGGTAGTGGCTTCGCTTCCAAAAAAGGTTCGGGAAGAACTTCGATTAATCTCTGTGAACGATCAGAAATCCAACCAGCCTGTTTAGCCCGGTCTCTTTTCCGTTTCAGGTAAATTGACAATAAGTAATACCTGATTTTATCACACCTGAGGGTGTGCCTCTCTGCCTTTTGCCTGCTGGTGCGGTTTACTGAAGGCAGAACTATCTCCCTGATTATATACTTACGCTGCTTACAATCAATAAATCAATGATTGCCGGAAGGAAGCACTATGTATTTGCAAAGGTTATTAACGAGTAATGTTGGGTTTAAAACGATCTTACTGTGAAGAGAGCAGCCCTGACAGTATAATCAGACGGGTTACGTCATACTTATACCCTGTTCGTCTGACTTTCTTTGTAGTTTCGATCTGGTTTCGTAAGAATACGAATCCCCCACGAAAGCACTTCGAAACTGCTTCGAAGCTGCTTCGAAGCGACAACGAACCGACACTGTCTTTGGTTGTTGTATATCAGGCGTTTGTGAAATTGTGGTTTTGTGGTAGAATAATGTGGTTTTTTATCGAATTTTAGCCTGGTCAGGAAGGGAAAAAGCAGGTGTTGAATTTGTCGTTTAACATCTTTTCATGATCATTACGGTTCAGGCATTTCGAAAAATCATGTTATTGATTTTATGTGCAGGCATAATAGCAGACCACTTCCCCCCTGCAGAGAGCTTCAGCATGAGTTCCAGGGGACCGTCGTAGATAGACAAACCTGTGATACTGTTTCTATACAGTAAAAGAAAACAACAGGATACTACCCTTAAAAGGGTAAATCACCTCGAACCGGTTACAGCCAGATACCCAGATTAAGAAGATTATGAGTAAAGTATGCGTAACGAGATACTTGCCGGAGGCAACAGTAGAAAACTTACAACTACTGTTTTGGTTGATCGTTTCTATTCTCTTTTTTTACAAACATGTCACCCACCAGATAACCCATTATCCCGCCCCAGAGCATAGTCATCAATGGGTTGCTTGTAATGGGACAGGTGCCGCTGCTACAACCGATTTTAACATAATAGAGATAACCGGCAATTATCCCCACAACAATACCAGCCATTGAGGGCCATATCTTTCTCAGCTTGTCTCTTGTTATCATCTGTTATTTGTTGTATTGATCGTTAATTATTTTCAAGAGTTTTTCGGCTGGCTGGCCCCCGGTGAACCGCCTGATTTCTTTCCCGTTGTGGAAAATGATCATGGTGGGTATGCTGAAAATTCCGTATCGGGAGGAAATACTGGGGTTATCGTCAACATTTAACTTAGTGATCAGTGCTTTCCCTTCCACACTTCCTGCCAACGAATCCAACACAGGTTCCATCGCGCGGCAGGGGCTGCACCAGGGTGCCCAGAAATCAACCAGTACTATCCCCTTACTGATTGCTTTTTCGAAATTCATCGAATTAATATGTACAGGCTTGTTTGTATCCATTTTTAATATCTATTTTTCTGAATATGTTCAAAGATTGTTCCACTCTGGTTTTCTGACTTGAAATGGTAACGGCTCAGACAGAATGACAGGCTCTCATCTTTTTTGTAAATTGCCATCTTATTTCAATGGCTCTGCTAAATATTAATTCTATGATCAGGCTGTCGGATAATGTATTGATGGTTAACGATATGGCCGGGCTTGTCTCCCGTTTGAGACGTCGTATTTCCGGTTTTGATTCAGTTTGCGTGCTTACCGACCGGAATGTGGCCGAGACTGTAATTGAACAGACAGGCCTGCTGCAAAAGATCTCTTCTTCTGCTTATTTGTCGGTTGTCAAGCCAGGGGAGGAATCAAAATCATTAGCGGTTGTTGGGCAGCTTAGCCAGGAGTGGCTCGAGAACAGGCTTAATCGTAATTCGTTGATCATTAATATTGGTGGTGGTGTAGTCTCGGATCTTGGAGGATTTGCCGCTTCGGTATTCAAGCGGGGCATTAGATTTATTAATGTTCCAACATCGCTTCTGGCTATGGTTGATGCATCGGTGGGTGGCAAAACGGGGGTTAACCTGGGAGTGGCAAAGAATCAAATTGGTACGTTTACCAGGGCAGATGAGGTAATTATCTGGACGGGGTTTTTAAAGTGGTTGCCTAAGCGGGAATTGATTTCCGGTTTTGCAGAATGCCTGAAACACTCTTTTTTACAGGGAGGAGAGGCACTTCGACTTACGGGTCACGGATTACCGGCAGACCCTGGTTTATGGCCTTCATTGGTTGAGGCTTCGGTGAAATTTAAAGATAGTGTTGTAAGTGCTGATCTTTATGAGAATGGACAGCGTAAAATTCTTAATTTCGGGCATACTGTCGGGCATGCTTTCGAATCGGCCTCTTTATTGACCGGTTCCACTCCCTGGCTTCATGGTGAGGCTATTGCTGCCGGTATGCTGGTGGCTTTACGTCTGTCGGTCAGAGTCGCCGGACTTAATTCTGACTTTGCATCGAAATGGGAGAAATTCATTTTGCATGAATTTAAGATACCAGAAGCAGGACGGATACATCCCGATGCAGTGATACAGTTTCTTAACTTCGATAAAAAAAATGCCGGAAATTCATCGAGGTTTGTATTACTGAAAGAGCCCGGAAAGCCGGTATTTGATCAGGAAATTGATATAGAAACGGTAAAAGAAGAGGTCGAAATGGTACTAAGCTTGTTGTCATGAATCGTTTGTCGTGTTTGAGTAAACCGGGTGTCAGGGAGATATGTGTAGGTCTTCCCGAATCAAAAAGCCTTGCCAACAGGCTAATGGTCATGCGATTTCTGAAAGATGGTATTGCGGAAGATGCCGCTCCTGGTAGTCCTGATGATATGGTTATTATGAGCCGGCTTCTCAGGAAGGTTGCAGCGCATCGAAGAGCGGATGGTTATCTTACTCTCGATTGCGGTGCTGCCGGGACTGTTTCACGTTTCCTTACAGCAGTTTTATCAGTTACCGACGGTCAGTTTATTTTGAAAGGGTCTGAGCGGATGCAGCAGCGTCCGATGAAACCATTGGTTGATGCTTTGCGACAGCTTGGCGCAACGATTGAAAGTGAAACGCCGGATGACCTTTTGCCCCTTGTCATTACGGGCAGAGAGCTGGATGGTGGCCGTGTTGACGTTGATGCAAACATCAGCAGCCAGTTTATATCGGCCCTGATTATGATTGCGCCTGCCATGAAAAGAGGGTTGTTTGTCAGAATGAAAGGGAACCTCGTTTCAGAGCCTTACGTTCACATGACGGTAAGGTTGATGAGGGAGGCGGGTATAAGGGTTATGGCAGACGAACAGGCCATTAATGTTTCTCCGGGTTTATATCAGGATATTTTGAACAATGGGTATGCTGACTGGTCGGCTGCTGCTCCCTGGTACGAGCTAGTTGCTTTTGATCCTGAACTTAAGGTTCATTTTAAGAATTTGAACAGTGACGGGTTTCAGGGAGATGAAAAAGTGAGAGACCTTTTTCGTTGCTTTGGAGTTGTAACCACATCCTCCGGTACAGGTGTAACGATATTCAATACGGGTAAGAATGTAGAGATTCCTTCAATGGTTGATTTTACTGAGTGCCCAGATCTGGCACCCTGTTACCTTGCAACATTGGCCGGTTTGAATATCTCTCAGCGAATAAATGGGCTAAAAACCTTGCGGTTAAAGGAAACGGATCGACTTACTGCCATTCAGGAAGGGATCCGCGAGTTGGGAGGGTTAGTTGAAATTTTGAATGATGATACTGTATTGACAGGCCGACATCAGGGTTTGCATCATGGGAAAGTCAGCTTTTGTGATGATCATCGGATCGCTTTTGCATTTGCCCCGCTTGTTGTCTATACCGGACACCTTTTTATTGATGATCCGCTGGTTGTTGTAAAGTCATACCCTGATTTTTTCAAGCATCTCAGCAAGGCGGGTATTGTGCTGGAATAGTTGATTTTTTCGTGACAATAATTATCATTCATTATTTCGATAACTTTGCATGAATAATAATAAGCCTCATGGAAGTTGACGTATTCATTCCCTGTTTTATCGATCAGGTATATCCCGCTACCGGGATTAACATGGTTAAAATATTGAAAAAGGCCGGAATAAAGGTTAATTATAATCCCAACCAGACCTGTTGTGGACAGATGGCATTCAACAGTGGCTTTATGGATGAAGCAAAAGCCATAGGTGAGAAATTTATTAAAGATTTTCCTTTCGACAGGCCGGTTGTTGGTCCTTCTGCATCATGTGCAGGATTTATAAGAAATTATTATCAGCAGCTTTTTCATAATTCAGCGTTGCACAATGAATATAAGCAACTGAAACGCAATATTTACGAGTTTTCTGATTTCATGGTTAATGTGGCCCGTGTAATAGATCTTGGGGCGGTTTTCCCTGAGAAAGTTACCTTTCATGACAGCTGTGCAGCGCAGCGTGAATATGGCCTTACAGATCAACCGCGGAAATTGCTTTCAAAAGTTCAGGGTATAGAACTGATAGAGATGGAAGAGCGGGATGTCTGTTGTGGATTTGGGGGCAGCTTCACGATAAAGCATGAACCTATATCAGTAGCAATGGCTGAGCAGAAAGTAAGTAATGCACTTGCCACGGGAGCCAGTTACATAGTGAGTACAGATGCAAGTTGTTTGATGCATTTAGATAGCTATATCAAAAAGAATAATTTGCCGATCAGGACCATTCACCTGATCGATGTATTGGCATCGGGCTGGCAATAATCCTTCTTTTTACAGATCGGTTGTCTCTGTTGTTACTGGTTGTTTAACAATTGCTTTAAGTTTCCATTTCCCTGTTTTGTAATAGAGCCATGCCCCGATCATGCCGATAAACCAGGCAATCGGAATTCCCCACCAAATGCCATGAATGCCTATGGCATCAGACAACCACCATGATACCGGTATCCTGATAAGCCACAGTGAGAGAAGCGTGATGAACATCGGGATCAAAGTATCACCGGCACCACGCATTACCCCGCTGATTACAAACATAGCAGAGAAGAAAAGATAGAATGAGCTTACGATTACAAGGTAATCCGAGCCAATAGCTATAATTTCCGGATCGTGAGTAAAGACACCCATCAGATGCCTGCTGAAAAGGATAGCGGTTATGGTTACGGAGATGGATACAAGTGAAGTCATTTTAAGGGTGGCCAGCATTCCTGATCTTACCCTGTCGGCACGTCCTGCTCCCAGATTTTGCCCTACAAAAGTTGATAAGGCAGAGGCAAAATTCATTGCCGGCATCGAGGCGAATGCATCAATACGGGTTGCAACAGTATAAGCTGCCACTGCCACTGTTCCAAACCTGGATACAATACTTAACAGGGCTACCATTCCAAGCGAAACAAATGTTTGCTGGAAACCGGTAGGTAGCCCTATTTTTACACTTTTCATGAAAATATCACGATCGAACACATACCGGCGAAAGTTTATTTTAATGATTTTATGTGTTTTGTTCAGGTAAATTGCCATTGAAAAGAATGCACCAGCCTGGGCAATGACAGTAGCCCATGCAGTTCCTTCGATTCCCCATTTAAAACCCAAAACAAAAATCAGATCAAGTCCGATGTTAACCACTGTTGAAACTGTGAGAAAGTAAAGCGGGGTCTTTGAATCTCCTAACCCTCTCAGCGCAGATGTGCCGCCATTGAATGCAAACATTACAATAAAACCAATAATGCTAATATTGAAATAAGGCACTGCCAGCGGAAGGACATCTTCGGGGATTCCTGTGAAAACAAGTAATTGCCGGCTGAATACAAGACCGGCAACGGTGATAATGACCGAAGACACGAGTAGAAAAATCCACATTGTGTCGATCGTTCTGACGACTTTTTTTATGTCGCGTGCACCGAAATACTGTGAGATAGCGATAGAGAATCCCATGCCGATCCCAATTACGAAACTCACCAGCGCGAAGATTAAAGGGAAAGAGGCTCCCACTGCAGCGAGAGCCTCTTTCCCGATAAACAACCCTACAACGATGCTGTTGATAACACTATAAACCTGCATAAAGACGTTGCCCAGCAACATCGGTATTGCGAATTTGAGAATAAGGCTTCCTGCCTTTCCTTCGGTAAGGTTTTGCATGTATAAAATTAATCTTTAAGCCTTAGCGTTTTCTTTTTGTAATTGATGACGGCTTCGAGTGACTGTAGCATATCATTTCCCAGAATTCCATCTACCGGGGGCAAATTAAGCAACGAATAAGTGTAATTAATGTTTGATAAGTCGAGTAATAAAACTTCTGAATTAGGCCGGTTGAGATAACCAAATGCTAATTTTTCAAGGAGAATTGATTGATGTTCGGTGTTGTTGATGTTAATTCCCGCAGAAGGTTTGTCGTTGAAGATCATTTCATTGGCGTCGAAATGGTGTAGGTTTGGGAACTCAGAGATATCAAAAACTGTTTTACTTGCCCCGGTATCAAGCAGGAAGCAGGCAGGTTTTCCATTGACCGGAAAATGGGTTGTTATGTGAAAAGAGCCGTCGGGAAAGCTTAAAAAGGAGAGGGGGTAGTTTTTCCCGGCAATTTTAAGATTCTTTTTCCTGTAGTTAATGATTCCATTGTACCTGGCTAAGAGATCTCCGCCCAGGATACCAGCTATCCTGTGAATATTGAAAGATCCGAATAACAGGTTCATAGGAGTTAAATCAACAAGCACAACAGTGTAGTCGGTCAACAGATGATCGAAGAGATTAATTTCGTCACAATGAAGCAGGTAGCTTTCAATCTCTTCACCAAGACCATGCGCTTCAAGGTGTGGAACGGCCTTTTTATCAGTACCTTTAAGCCTGTTTATTCTTTCGGCATCAAAAACTGTACGGGAGGCCCCGGAATCAACAATCAACCTTACATTATGATCATTTACATTGGCTGAGACCTGAATATGGTAGCCATCGTCCTCAATGGGAATGTAATGTAGTGAAACGTAACTTTTCATGCACGTTTTTAATACCTGAAACTACTTCCTCCAAGAAATTCCCGAAGAATACTTGTAGGTGGTATTTCATTTGAACCAATGGTTTTAAAGAAAGAGAGGAATTTGAGCAAACGGATGGCTTCAGCGTATTCAGGTACATTCTGCTGGACTTCCTTCAGGATGGGTTCGGCTAATGTTTTGAGTACTGCCAGTTCATAAAACAAGGCAGAATTAAACATGATATCAGCTTGTTCCTGAAAAGGAAAGATATTAGCTTCTTCCCCGCTGCGAACACTATCCCATCTGCGAAGGGTACTTAGTGCTGAGTATCCCCGGTATTGATAATCGCGTACAATTCTGCGAATGAGCCTGTTATCTGTCGAAGGGATAGGGTTTTGGGTATCAATTGAAATTTGGGTAAGTGCCGAAACAAAGATTTTGAACTTATGGGAAGGCTTAATTCCGGGAGTCAATTCCGGGTTCAGGCCATGAATACCTTCCACTATCAACATGTCTTTCCCCTCCAATTGTATTACTCTGCCCGATGGCAAACTTTTCCCTTTCGTGAAATCAAAACGGGGAATTTCTACTGGTTTTCCGTCGATGAGATCTTTAAGATCCTGATTGAATTTTTCAATATTAATCGCTTTGAGGGTTTCAAAATCATAATCGCCATTTTCGTCACGGGGTGTTAATTCCCGGTTAACGAAGTAGTCATCGATTGAGATCTGTCGGGTACGAAAACCAAGTACCGATAGCTGAACACCCAGGCGTTTACTGAAAGTTGTTTTACCGGAAGAAGAAGGACCGGCTATCAGAATTATTCTTACATCCTGACTTCTTTTGCTGATTTTATCAGCAATACGTGCTACCTTTTTCTCGTGGAGTGCTTCAGCGACCTGAATCAATTCAGATTCACGGTGTTCGGCAATGGCTTCATTAAGATTCCCCACGTAGGGAACTTTCATGATGAGTCCCCATTTTTTATGTTCGCGAAATATTTTGAATAATTTCTCTTGGCGGGGAACAGGTGGCAAGCGATGAGGATTTTGTCTTTCAGGTAACCGTAACAAAAGTCCTCCATTGAATGGAATCAGGTCGAAAGTATGAATGTATCGGGTGGAAGGAACCAGATATCCATAGAAATAGTTTATCTGATCACCAAGACTATATATAGATGTATACATATCAGTACGTGTCCCAAAGAGGTTGGCCTTATCGTACATCTGGCGTTCTCTGAACAGTTCGATAGCTTTTTCTGTCCTTACCTCTTTTCGGTTGAAAGGGATATTCGCCGCTACGATTTCTTTCATTTTATTCTCAAGCTCTTCAACGTGTTCCGGCTTAAAAATGATACCTGCATCATCAATTTCACAATACCAGCCTTTCGAAACTGAGTGGTCAATACGGAGGGTTGCCTGCGGCCATATTTCTTTGACAGCCTTGTACATGATAAATGCGAGGGAGCGGGCATACATCCTGTAGCCAATAGGGTGAGTCATATCGACAAACTGGATGGTTTTGGGTTTATATACATCATAGCAAAGTTCGCGCAGTTTGTTGTTAACAAGAGCGCCAACTACTGGTTCCTTAAGTTGGATATTTTGATCGGCGGCAATCTGATCAAGGGTGATTCCTTTGGGATATGACTTTGTTTGTCCGGTATTCTCACAAATGATCTCGATAGTATCAGCAGCCATAGTATTAGTTTTTAAATTCATTAAGCGATTCAAGTAGAAAACGGGCTGTATGTCCCGATGTTGTATGAGCTACCTCTTCTGGAGAGCCTTCAGCTACGATTTGTCCGCCATGTATTCCCCCTTCGGGTCCCATATCGATTATATGATCAGCAACTTTTATGATCTCCAAATTATGTTCAATGACAAGGATGGTATTTCCTTTCAGGGCCAATCTGTTTAATACCTCGATGAGAACACGTACATCTTCAAAGTGAAGCCCTGTTGTGGGTTCATCCAGAATATAAAGAGTTTTTCCGGTATCACGTTTGGAAAGTTCGCTGGCGAGTTTTACCCTTTGAGCTTCTCCTCCGGAAAGTGTTGTGGAAGGTTGGCCCAATCTGACATAACCAAGTCCAACCTCCTGTAAGGTTTTAATCTTTTGAACCAGAGAAGGAAGGTTTTCAAAGAAATCAACAGCCTGGTCGATTGTCAGATCAAGAATATCACTGATAGATTTTCCTCTGTATCGTACTTCCAGAGTCTCCCTGTTATAGCGCTTTCCCTGACATTCTTCACAGGGAACCATCACATCGGGAAGGAAATTCATCTCAATGATCTTAACCCCTGCTCCTGTGCATGTTTCGCATCTTCCTCCCTTTACATTGAACGAAAAACGGCCTGGTTTGTAGCCTCTTATTTTAGCTTCAGGCAACATGACAAACAGACTGCGTATTTCATCAAATATCTTTGTATAGGTGGCAGGATTACTTCGGGGTGTTCTCCCTATGGGCGATTGGTCTATCTCAATAACTTTGTCAATATAGGATAAACCCTCTATTGCTTTATAGGGTAACGGATTTCTTTCGGAGCGATAGAATTTATTGCTCAGGATCGGGTAAAGGGTCTCATTAATCAAACTTGATTTGCCACTACCCGAAACTCCTGTAACGCATATAAACTTTCCCAGCGGAATTCTGACGGTAACATTTTTCAGGTTGTTCCCTGTGGCTCCTGTTAATGTCAGATAATGTCCGTTGCCAGGGCGTCGGACGGATGGTACCTTTATCCGTTTTTTCCCGCTAATATAATCACACGTAAGCGTGTTGCAATGAGCCATAGCGGAAGGGGCTCCCTGAGCTACAACATGTCCGCCGTGCACACCGGCACCTGGTCCTATATCTACCACATAGTCAGCTGCCAGAATCATATCTTTGTCATGCTCTACAACTATTACCGAGTTTCCTACGTCACGCAAATGGCGAAGTGCATGTATAAGTTTAAGGTTATCGCGTTGATGGAGCCCAATGCTGGGCTCGTCTAGAATGTAGAGTACACCGACTAGCTGTGAACCTATCTGGGTCGCAAGCCTTATCCTCTGACCCTCACCACCAGACAGACTCCTTGCAGGACGGTCAAGTGCCAGGTATTCCAACCCAACATCAAGAAGAAAACCGAGTCTTGTACTTATTTCTCTGATCATTTCGAAAGCAATGGTCCTGCGTCGTTCATCAAGCCTGTCTCCAAGGTTTTCAATCAGATTCCTCAGGGTGGCAAGATCCATCTGTGCCAGGTCACTTATATTGTAACCGTCTATCTTAAATTGTAATGACTCACGTTTCAGGCGGGCTCCCTTGCATTCAGGGCATTCAATCCTGTTAAGGAAACTGCCAACCCATTTGCGTACAGAAGGACCTGCATTTTCGTCATTCTGGGCCAGGATGAAATTCACTATGCCTTCAAAGCTTAAGGTATAGGTGTTTATTACACCGTTTACTTCCCGTTTCACTTTGAAATTATCATCGCTGCCATAAAGAATTGCATTGATAGCTTCATCTGAAATATCTTTTACAGGAGTATCAAGCGTGAAGCCATAACGGATTCCAATCCCCTCGATCTGATGGAAGATCCAACTGTTTTTGTATTCGCCTACCGGTGCTATTCCTCCTTTTCGGATCGAGAGCTGTGGTGACGGAAAAATCTTTTCAAGGTCTATCTCTGAAATTTGTCCAAGACCATTACATTTAGGGCATGCACCATATGGTGAATTAAAAGAGAAAGTATTTGGCTCAGGTTCTTCATAAGCAATCCCGGATGTGGGGCACATGAGATGTCTGCTGAAATGCCTTGTCAGGGTATTATTTTCTTCCATAACTGTGACACTTCCCTTTCCCTGGCGCAATGCTGCCTGAACTGACTGGGTCAGACGTGCCTTACTTTCCGTGTTAGCTTTCAGGCGATCAATCACGAGTTCAATATCATGAATTTTGTACCTGTCGGTCTGCATGGCTGGATGTAATTCAATCAGTTCCCCGTCAACTCTTACACGTAAGAACCCCTGCTTACGCAGTTGTTCAAACAACTCCCTGTAATGCCCCTTTCTCCCTTTTACAAGCGGAGCAAGTAATAGTATTTTCCGGCCCGAAAATTCTTCAAGGATAAGTTCTATGATTTTATCCTCAGAATATTTCACCATTTTTTCACCTGTGACATGGGAATAAGCATCAGCAACACGAGCAAATAGTAAGCGTAGAAAGTCGTATATTTCTGTAATCGTGCCCACAGTAGATCGGGGATTATTGTTTGTCGACTTCTGTTCTATGCTTATCACCGGACTAAGTCCGGTGATTTTATCTACATCGGGACGTTCCATTGTACCAAGAAAATGTCTGGCATATGCTGAGAATGTCTCCATGTATCGGCGTTGCCCTTCGGCATAAATGGTATCAAACGCGAGTGATGATTTGCCGCTTCCGCTTAGGCCTGTAATAACCACTAATTTGTTGCGGGGAAGAGTCAGGTCGATGTTTTTAAGGTTGTGAACCCTGGCGCCATAGATTTGAAGCTTTTCTTCTTCGAAAGCGTTGACCGCTTTTTTCAACTCGTGCATATCTCCCGCTTTGAGTTCACTTTTCATATTTTCGATGCGTCGGTTCCTGAGGCGTTTTGAATATCATCCCTGATAAGTTGATCATAATCATCAAATCTACCGGTCGGGATAAGAACTGTGTATTTTTTCCCATCTTTTACCTGAATCGTACTATCTGAGAGCCATGGATTCATTTCACGGAGTATGCGGTAATTGATTCCATGGTCACGGGCAAATTGAGGCAGGTTACTTACCGATTGGGTAATCTCTACCTTTTTTGTCGGAATGTCGGGGTACAGATCTTCGGGACGAATATTGTATCCGTATTTTTCGGGATGTTCGAAGATGAGTTTCATGGCAAGCAGACGGTATACATATCTTGATGTTTCACTGTTCAGGTAAAGTTCATAGAAGTTATTTGTGCCCTGATGCTTAACTACTCTTTTCATTCTGCCCTGACCCCCATTATACGAAGCTGCAACCATAGTCCAGTTGCCATGTTCTTCAAACGACTTTTTCATGTATTTGCAAGCTGCCTCTGTAGCTTTAATAATATGATTACGTTCATCAACCCAATTATTAATTTCAAGCCCATAGCTTTTGGCGGTTTCTGGGATAAATTGCCAATAACCTCCGGCACCTGCAGGTGATGTTGCAACGGTAAGCCCGCTTTCAACGAGGGCAAGATATTTCATATCCTCCGGAATGCCATTCTTTTTCAGGATACGTTCTATGACAGGGAAGAACCGGTGGCTTCGTTTGAACATCAGTATGGTGTTCGAGTGCCAATAGGTATTGGATGTTAGCTCACGGTCAAGGCTTTCTCTTACGTAGAAAAGATTTAACGGCACCTTTTCTCCCGCGAGTTCAAGTTGCGTGGGTAGAGGTACTGCTACTGAGTGAAATCCGGTCCGTCCGGAAAAATCTCCGGCAATATTGTCCCTGCGGTTATCAGCCATTCCCAAATGCAATAATATGATTGCTGCACCAATTCCGATTAGTAGGGTTATATGAACAACTTGATTACGAATGTACATGTTAATCTATAAATATTCAATGAGTAATACCCCTTTTTCAGGGGTAAAAGAAAGAACCTGCAAAGGTAGTAAATTTGGGGTGGATAGAAGAGCTCAGGGTCTAGCCCTATTAAAACGGGCTCACAAAACCTTCGAAAAGAGGAGCAATTTTGTCTTTAGCCGAAATTATTGGATTTTTAATTCCCCAATCGATTCTCAGTGTTGGGTCATCCCAGCGGATGCTTCCTTCCGATGGTTTGTTATACACATTTGTACATTTATAGAAAAAAACCGTATTGTCTTCCAACGTAAGGAAACCGTGCGCCATCCCGGCGGGTATCCAATACATGAATTTGTTCGATTCGGTCAGCATGATTGATGCCCATTTCCCATAGGTAGAACTACCTTTACGTAAATCGACAGCCACATCAAGCACTGCTCCCTTCATAACCCTTACCAGTTTTCCCTGGGCAAAAGGGGGCGACTGAAAGTGAAGCCCCCTAAGCACGTCTTTCATCGATTTCGATTCATTATCCTGAACGAAGTTAACATCAATTCCAGCATTGGCAAATTTCTCACAGTTATACGACTCAAAGAAATACCCTCGTTCGTCTTCAAATACCTGAGGTTTGATAATCATAAGGCCTCTAATTTCAGTCTCGATAATTTCCATGGGTTTTGCATTTGAGTGGATGGCAAATTTAATATTTTTCCATATAGTTACCGTCTGATATTACTTCATAGGCTGATGTTGCGTTAATAGCCTCAATCTTTATTAAAATGGGTGAATCATTACCATGAATATTATTCATGTTTTATAGGTTTAGGGGCAGGAAGCGGAAAAATGTCGACAACAACCGGATCAGACAATGCGGGGTTGTTCTGGGTACAGAGAGAATAACTACTTGTCAGGCGGCAGGTTATTATATCGCCCTGTACAGGCAGGTATGTAAATACATCGCCGCCAGAGAATACCCTCACACCATTTACAAACCAATCATATCCCGGATTTAACCCGCCATTCACAGGTAAGGCGATCATAACAACTGCATTTCCTTCGCAAGCAGTTCCCTGTTGTACAACGTTGACCGATATAGCCCAAAACTCAGGGACGGTAACAGTAATCAAAGCAGTATCGATAGCAGGGCAGCCTTCATTATCGGTATAGGATACTTTAACCCAATGGATTCCGGGTACAGACCATTTGACAGAACAACTGTAATCTGTACCCCCCCCGCCAGAGACAATATTGCCACCAGTAGAAGTTGTCCAGTAATAATTATTCATCCCAGATTCGGTTGAATAAATCCCCTGGCTGTAGCGACATACAGTATCCGGCCCTGAAAGTGTTGGATGGGGAGAAGCAATCATAACAATTTTAAGTTTGGCAAACCCGTCTCCGCAACTGTTTGTCCCATATACTGCAACTGTATCGTATCCAGGAACAGAACCTGCATCAACGGTGATGGAGTTCGTTCCTTGTCCTGCTGTAATAGTTAACCCATTGCTTACACACCAGGTTAACGTATCGGCAAACGGGATTGAATCAATCGAGAATACATGTCCTGTAGAATTAGCACAAAATCTGTCAGGTCCATAAATCTCAGAGGCAGTATCAGGAGTTTGACACATTTTAAATTTAACCAGGAAATAATCCCAATCGCCCTGGTTTTCTGTCGAGTGAGCTTTATTGGTCGCAATCATATTATTGCTGAAACTTTGAAAACATGTAGAACTGGACGGATAATTCAGAGATAAGGTTTCTCCCGACAGGTATATATTCCCGTATTGATCATAATCGCAAGAGTTACCATTTTCATAATTTGTCCCTCCATAATATGTACCCCATATAAACTGACCATCTCCATTGAATTTACCGATGTAGGCATCACTTTGGCCCCTGATAGAAGACTGGTATGCATCTTGTGAAACGCCAATATTATCCTGAATATAACTTGAACCTGCTAAATATAGATTGTTTAAGCTGTCATTAGTAATACCAATGAAATTTACACGTCCGAAATAGGTTCCCCAAATCCTATTACCCAAATTATCGAACTTGGCAAGAAATGTCGCATCTGGATATGGAGGTGAGCTTAGAAAAGTTCCAGGTGTCCCTATTGTGTTCGACAAGTCATTGTATCCGGTAACAAATACGCAATTGATAGTATCAACATGACAAGCCCCGGCACCTCTACCTAAATAAGTACACCAATTACGCGAACCATCGGAAGAAAAGCATGCAAGAAATCCATTATATGATGATCCGGAATATGTGCTCATGAACGATCCTGAGGTAGCAATATTATTGGCCGAGTATGTACTGCCGGTGAAATAAATTAGCCCGTTGCCGGTGACAGATATACATCCCGCACCATCTTCCTGATCCCCACCGTAATAGGTTGCCCAGGATAATTGCCCATCAGGAGTAAACTTGACCATAAAGGCATCTTTTCCTCCCCCATAAGATGTTTGAAAAGCCCTCGGTGTAGCTAATCCCGATGTCGAGCTTGTATGACCTACTGAATAAATATTTCCGAAGTTATCTGTTGTCACTGAAATCAGATAATCAAAATTATTGACAGGAGAAGCAGGGGTTGTTCCACCAAAGTATGTTCCCCATAGCAGAAATCCATTGTTATTAAATTTTGCAATATAACCATCTTGTGAAGTACTTGTTGTTTGCCAGGCTCCCGGCGTAATCATTATACTACTCCCATTTACAGCAAGTCCGCATTGAATGATATTACCATCAAGATCGGTTGTATATCCTCCAGCAACTCCGGTTGTATAGGTTCCCCATATTTGGTTTCCAGATTGTGAAAATTTTGTTATAAATCCACCTGTTCCAGTATATTGATATGTTGGCAGGAATGATCCTGTTGTCGCTATCCCTTCAATTGAAGATGTATTTCCCGATAAAATCAGGTTACCAAAGTTGTCCAACAAATCTCCTTTAGATACAATGTTGTAATCAAATCCTTCCCCCCCGAAATAAGTTCCCCAGACTCTTGAAGGATACGGATCAATGAAAACCAAAGCACCTGCAGGCACAGACTGGTTGCTTTCAAATCCGAAAGTATTGATTTCCGTTTGCGAGAAACAAACTTTGATGTCGGTTTCCTGACTATTAACAGAATACCAACACCTGGGGATAGATTCTCTGATCAGAGACAGGGAAGTAGCATATAAAACTGCATCGTCGTTGACCATCACGGAATCCGCACCGGAAACTTTTAGCCTGATGTCAGACATCAAAGCACCGGGCCTCAATACAAAAGTATATTCAAACGGTTTGCCGTTCCCGGCGGAAAAAACCAGATCGATACCGGGATAGACATCAGTATAGGTTACTTTATTGTATTTGTGGACATTTAGAACGGGTTCGTTGTATAGGTAATAATTAAAGTAAGCCTCAGACTTTTCTTCAGCCACAACCCTATGGTTAAGATCTGCACCTTCCAGATCAATATCAACACGATGGAAATGGCGAGGTATTGGCTTGTGTTTAAAGATTATATCATCACCCGTTACAGGTAATTTGCCGGGCAGTAACCTCTCTTTGTCCTGAGTTGATTCGTCGGTCCAAACATCGTAGCTGAATCCTGCTCGGCGTAGCTGTACATTCATTCCCTTGCTGTTGAACAGAAATAGCACATTTTTATTGGGATTTCTGTTTTGATCAACTATCTGCCCTTTGTTTTCAGTAAACCCTGTAAACTGCCCGAGCCCTTCTGAGTGCAAATCGACAAAGGAAAAGAGTAGAATCAGGAACAAACCAACTGCTATACGGCTTCCTGTACCACTGCCATGAACAGCTCCGAATTTCATATTTGCCAGATCTATATGATGCATACCAGCTGATAAATATCTCAGCCAATTAATCTTGGGCACCATGTTACTTATACCTTTGATTAAGATTTGTGATCAAAGATACTTTTTTTATTATTGGTAGAGTTATTTATCGCTTTTTATTGCGATTTAATCTGGTTAATTCTGCTTTTTCTCGGAAGAGACTATATTATCAGGTATTAATCTGGATATTTTGATTTAAAGAGAGGCTATACAGGATTCCCCTTTTTGCTTGATAATTAACGTTAAATTTGTGTCAAGCCGAATAGGTTATTTCTGATTTAGTGGCTGATCGTGTTATGAAAGTAACGGTTAGGATGGATTCGGCATCCAATTTGTAAGAGGGATCTTGTTTCCGGAGATGTAAGATTTCGATCTTTCTACAAAACTTCCGAAACCCTGTCTTATCAGGTATTCACTTTTATAGTTAAAAACCAACTATAACCTGAATTTATGGAAACAGTTTTGTGATATTGGCTGTTTTGGTTGGAATAGCTGGAAAGAGTGATACCGCCAATATCATGCCAAAAATTCCACATAGTTAATTTTTGTTCATATGTAGAATACTCCAAAGTTACTACAGCCATAGGCAATTCATAAGCTAAATATATCTTTGGTCTATCTTTGGTATGAATTTGATGCTACTTGAAGATACTGCATTGTGTATTACTCATATATTCAGCTCATTAGTCTGTTCATGAATATGGTATTGGAATGTAGAAAAAATTCAAGAAAACATAATTTTTCGTTGAAAGTGGATTGAGACCATGTTAAAACTGCCTCCATTATCCGGAAATTGGTTTTAAATTTGGAATCGGTGCAATAATACCTGTTTATATCGATGCATCAGGCCCTATGCGGGCAAAACCGTGAAAGGATAGTTTATAATTGGATGTTTGTTACAGTAGTAACATCATGTACTTTTTGATGTCTTTGTACAGTATTTCTGTAGAGAAACTGAATCATCTGTAGCCCTGTTTTTCCTTCGTCTGATTTACTCATATTCTGTCTTACAAGATCAGGTTTATCAAAGAAAAGGAGCAAAAGGGCAATTCACAATTGCCCTTTTGCTCCTTTCAGCTTCTAAGTATCGATATTGTATATTATGTTGCGTTTTTTAATTTCTTGATTCTTCTCCACATAGCCATGAAAAGCCCGATAAAGAGAATACCAGCACCACTCCATACAAGATTGATATATGGATTAACAACAGCATGCAGGACAATGAAATCCATCTTCGGTTCGAACATGCTCAGGATGATCTTTCCGGGTTTATCAGAAACTTTTTCGAATATGATATGCAGACCTGCCCTTTCCGGGATAGCTGGTATCTTTTCAGCCTGTCCGCCAGAGACGGCATAGGATGTGGTAACCTGCTGAATCGTATTGGTGTTTGTGTTTAAAACTGTCAGGTAGGCCGTTAGAGTTACGTTGTTGGGATCTATTTCAGCTGATACCGAACCAATACCCACGCTATCAATTATAATGGTGTTTTGCTTAACCTGAATGGTGTCGCCAGTGCTAACTTCCTTTCCGCCAAGTGGTGTGAGCGTTCCTGGAGCATCTTCGGCATATGCGATATACGTATAAATGTCGCGGGTTAACCCCCTTCGCGTAGCCGGATTGTAAACATACCCCATACGTGTATTGCGGTTAACCGTGGGAGAGAGGTCGAATAGCTTCCGGTAGCCATTCCTGTTTTTCTCAAGAAAATCTATTCGATAGAAGGTTTCACGGCCACGGCTATTAGTGTCCTGATAGGTTACATAATATTCAGCCATTTCAAGGGTATCGCCACGAACCAGCATGATGTTTTCACGATTGAATTTTTCGTCGCCCAGATAATACCCCGATGTATTTGTACTTATTGTGCGGGAGTTTGAGAATGTGAGTACCACACCTGCAATGAAGACAGCCAGTCCTGCATGACTGACCATACCGCCAGGGACAACCGATTTTTTGAGCAACATAACAGCTAACTCTATCGAGATCACCAGTGTATAAATAGCTGAGAAGACCAGGATAACATATACAGGATTGTGGATGGGGGCGAAGATAGCGAGCAGCACGGTTACCGCTAATCCAGCGATTGCAGCCAAAGCTGACCGGCGTAAAAATTTTCTGATATCAGTTACCTGATAGTGCATAAAAGAACCAATACCCATGGCTAGAAGAATCAGCAACGCGTATGGCGATTGCCATTTATTGTAGTAAGCAACTACGTTTGCCGGTGGTGCAATATGGAGGCCGAATAGCTGGTTCCAAACGGGAATGGATGTTACAAAGATGATCTGGAAAGTAGCCAGCAGCATAATGGTGGCACCAGCAAACATCCAGAACTCACGAGAGGCGAAGCTCTCGCTTTTTTCCCCTTTCAATAGTTTATATCTTTTAAGGATCAGGGCCAAAGGAATAAAGAAAAAGGCCGCGAGTGTAATGACCAATTGAGTCACCATACCGTTATCTCCGAACGAATGGGCAGATGAGTCTGCCAGAACTCCGCTTTTAGTGAGATAGCTTGCATAGAGTACGAAAAAGTAGCCTGCAAGGGTAAAGATAACGGAGAATATCAGGCTTGTACGCTGCTTGTGGGCCACGAGCTGAAAGTGAAGTGCAGCAGCAAGTACTAACCAAGGCACAAGCGAAGCATTTTCAACAGGATCCCATGCCCAGAAACCTCCGAAAGTGAGAGAGACATAGGCCCACATTCCGCCGAGGATAATTCCTATCCCAAGAATAAGCAATGAAAAGATGGTCCATGGGAGAGCAGGTTTTATCCACTCAACTGGTTTAGATTGCCATAATCCTGCCAGTGCATAGGCGAAGGGAACCAGCATGGCAGCATATCCAAGGAACAGGATAGGCGGGTGGGTTGTCATCCAGATGTTTTCAAGTAATGGATTTAATCCATTACCATCGATTATCATCGAAAGGTAGTTCGGGTGAGAGAAAAAGTCTGCCTGTGTAGCTCCCATTGTATCGCGAAGAAGGGCGAAAGGATTTTGCCCTATTGAAATACCTCCCAGATCGAAACCTAGCAGGGTGGTGATGAGAAATATCTGAGCAACAGCATATATAGTCATCACTTTTGTTTCCCACTCTTTACCCACTTTGATTACGATCAGACCCAGCAAACTTTGCCACATTGCCCAAACAAGAAAACTACCTTCCTGTCCTGCCCAAAAACATGAGATAATGTATTGGGTAGGTAAATCACGTGATGAATACTTATATACATAACTATATTCAAAATAGTGATTGAAAATAAGGTAGTAGAGCATCGAAATTGATGCCAGTATTGTAACAAAATGAACAACGAAAAGTAACCTTCCCCATCGCCTCATTGAGACAGCAGATGCAGAACCCGGTTGCTTTCCGGCATTATAGTAAAACCACGCAGATAAGATAGAGGCAATAAATGCCATCAGGATGAATATCTGCCCCAAAGTGCCCGGGAGTAAATGCTCACCGGTATAATTGATTGCTTCCATATTTAGGTATTCAAATGTGCAAATATAAAGGAAATTGTGTAAGACCTCAGCGTCGCCCTATACTCCCTGAAGCAGTGATAATTTCATAGAAATTGCTTTTGGGAATTACTCATAACAACAGAATTATGAGATGAAGGTTTGCGGTTTATATAACTTTCCGACTACAACTATGATTTATTGTAAGGTCTTCGCTCTACATTCAAAACCTCAGAGTTGGCTGAAGGATAATACTTTCTGTTGTCCTGGCTTTACAAATAAAGTTATAACCCAGTTTACATTATCCGAACACAAAAGGCAGACATACCCTGATTCAGGCGATCGTATCCTTATATAATAATGTATACCGTTAATAACCCGGATAGGTTAATCAACAATGCTGCTGAGAAAATCGGGGATAGAGGAAATACATGTTGATATGGGCAGATGGAAATTGGACGCACCTGCTGCTTAAAACCCGGAGAAGTTTTATCAGATAACCTTCAGGTCTGTTTTGGGTTTAGAACTTCATTATATAATTGTATAAACTGTTTTCCTACTATTTCAGGGCTATAATTGCTGATTGCAAAGTTGCGAAGCATCTGAGGGTTATAGTTGTGATAGTTCTCAATCATACTGTTTAAAGCAATAGCCAGCTGTTCTTCGTTACCTGCGTCAATCAGTATCCCTCTTTCATTACTGACCATCTCTGGTATTCCGCCAACACGGGTTGCCACTACCGGACGCCCGCAGGCAAAGCTTTCCAGAATAACGACGGGCTGGTTCTCATAATTACTGAATTGTACGAGGAAGGCAGCATCGTTGAGATGTTGAACAACCAGTTCTTCATTAGCCATTCCGGCAAATTCAACAACAGGGAATGAGAGGCCAAGGCTGTCAGCCAGGTTTTTCATTTTTTCAAAATCGACACCATTGCCTACAAGCCGGAATGAGAAGTCATTTCTAACAGCAGCTAACCGGGCAACAGTTCTCAGTAATCCGGAGATGTTTTTCGAGGCATCTTCGAAAGTGCTGATGTGAACCATCAAAGGTTTGTTTTGTGTAACAACCTGCGGCTGATGATAAGTATAGAGGTTGGTATTGACAACATTGGGTATCAGTTGAAAGTTCGGGTTGATAATCCTGCATTGCTGCATGGCTGATCTCAGATGGTCGTTCACAGCCGTAATTGCTGATGCATGGAAAGCAATCAGGGAAGTTGCTTTTCTCCTGAAAAAGCCATTATAACGTTTCAGGTGTGGTTGGTACCTTGACCAGTGTTCAGAAATAATATAAGGAATGCCATGCAAAAAGTGTAGCCATAGAGCGAGGAAAGCAGTTTTTGTCAGGACATGAACGTGACAGATGTCAGGTTTTTCAGAACCGGGATAGAGTAGCTTATAACCTAGATATTGAGCACGAATGTAGTAGATCAGATTACTGAAGAGGTTTAAAAAACGATTACGATAGGGTTTATTATTAAAATGTATACCCAGCGTATCAATTCCATCCCGGTTTTCGCGTCGAAAATGAAGCCCTGGGGATAGGAGGGAAACAGGATGGACAAAAAGAACTTTAATTTCAACCTGTTTACCAATGCACTTAGCATGTCGTTCGATAAAGATTCCAAACATCGGATCTTCGCGGTATGGATACCAACGGGGAAGGAACAGTACCTTTGGCCGCGCGCCATGTTTTGAATAATTCCTAAGACTTTCCATGATGCAAAGGAAAGAAAAAGTGAGATTAAGAAAAATTTATTTAAGAAGATGTTGCAGATTAATTAAAAGTGTCTATCTTTGCAGCCGCTTTAGGGTAATCACCCCTAACTTACAAGAAATCACAGATTATACTGTGAAAAAGAAACCTGAAAAAATGGACAGTAATAGGTTTCAGCTTTCTACTGAAGTCAAAATCAGTGGAATGAGGTGTCCGCCGAGCTGAACGCTCAATGGCTGCCTGCTATTATTGTCACATTACAAGCCGGGTCCTCCGGTGCGGGTCAAGGTTCCTGGATAAGTTGAGGAGACCTACTTTACAGCCAGAAAAATAATCGTAACACATTGGTAATTAAAAATTAATTTCTACCTTTGCAGTCCCTTTTCGGGAGGGGTATAAATTATTTGAAAATTTTTTAAAAGTGTTGATATGCCAACAATTCAGCAGTTAGTTCGCAAAGGCCGTCAGGCCCTGACTGACAAAAGCAAATCACCCGCATTGGACTCATGTCCACAGCGTCGTGGTGTTTGCGTTAGGGTTTACACTACCACACCTAAGAAGCCCAATTCAGCCATGCGTAAAGTGGCCAGGGTTCGTCTGACGAATCAGAAGGAAGTGAATGCCTACATCCCGGGCGAAGGACACAATTTGCAGGAGCACAGCATTGTGTTGATTCGTGGTGGCAGGGTTAAAGACCTTCCAGGTGTTCGTTATCATATTGTTCGCGGAGCACTCGACACATCAGGTGTTGATGGCCGCAATCAGCGCAGGTCGAAGTATGGTACAAAACGCCCGAAAAAAGGTGCAGCAGCTGCAGCCAAGGGAGGTAAACCAGCTTCAAAGAAGAAATAATCATTGCTAAACAGACACTTTCAAGCTTATAACCATGAGGAAAGCTAAACCAAAAAAACGCATCATTCTTCCTGATCCGAAGTTCAATGATACACTGGTTACAAAGTTCATCAATAATCTGATGTATTCTGGTAACAAGAATGCTGCCTTCAATATTTTCTACGACGCTGTAGATGTCATTTCTGAAAAGACCGGAGAGGATGGGCTCGAAGTTTGGAAAAAAGCATTGGCCAATGTAACACCGGCTGTTGAAGTTCGCAGTCGTCGTATTGGTGGTGCAACCTTCCAGATTCCTTCTGAAATTCGCCCGGCCCGTAAAATGTCAATCGGGATGAAAGCGCTGATTAACTTTGCCCGTAAGCGTCACGAGAAGAGTATGAGCCAAAAACTGGCTGCTGAAATCCTGGCTGCATACAAAGAAGAAGGTTCAGCCTTCAAACGTAAAGAAGATACACACCGTATGGCTGAAGCTAACAAAGCTTTTGCTCATTTCCGGTTCTAATCATTTCTGAATATTTTAAATCCATAGATTAAGCAATACAGATCTCCGTGTCAGATAAACTGAAACATACCAGAAATATCGGCATAATGGCTCACATAGATGCGGGTAAAACCACAACTACTGAGCGTATTCTGTATTATTCAGGCATCAACTACAAAATTGGTGAGGTGCATGAAGGTACTGCAACTATGGATTGGATGGTACAGGAGCAGGAACGTGGGATTACGATCACGTCTGCTGCAACGACTGTTTTCTGGGATTACAATAGTCAGAAATACAAGATTAATATAATTGATACTCCTGGCCACGTTGATTTTACTGTTGAGGTTGAAAGATCTTTGCGGGTTTTAGATGGAGCGGTGGCTATTTTTTGTGCTGTGGGCGGTGTTCAGCCGCAATCGGAAACGGTATGGCGTCAGGCTGACAGGTATGGTGTGCCAAGGATTAGTTTCATCAATAAGATGGATAGGACTGGTGCCGATTTTTTCAGCGTGTTGAATCAGATATCTGATAAACTTGGGGCAAACCCTGTTCCCGTCCAGTTACCGCTTGGTCAGGAAGAGTTTTTTACCGGGATTGTTGATTTGATATCTGGTCGTGCCTATCAATGGGATGAAGCCTCTTTGGGAATGCAGTTTTCAGAGGTACCCATACCAGACGATATGGTTGAAATGGTTGCCGAATACCGTAGGAAACTGATCGAGGGTGCTGCCGAGGAGAGTGAAGATATGCTTGAAAAGTACCTTACTGAACCGGATTCAATCAGTATTGACGAGATTATTTCTGCCGTAAGGAAAGCAACGCTTGAAATGAGGATAACGCCTGTATTATGTGGTTCATCATTGCGTAATAAAGGAGTACAGATGTTACTTGATGCGGTTGCTCAATATCTTCCAAGTCCCATTGATCTGCCTCCCGTAGCTTGTATCAATCCTGCTACAGGAATCGAGGAGGTTCGTCCTGCTGATCCAAACGCACCTTTTGCCGCATTAGCTTTTAAGATCGCTACAGATCCTTTTGTGGGTCGTCTGGCTTTTTTCCGTGTCTATAGCGGATCGTTCTCAGCCGGCAGTGTAGTGTTTAATGCATCTACAGGAAAGCGTGAAAGAATCAGTCGTTTGATGCAGATGCATGCCAATAAACAAAATCCGCTGGATAAGATTGAAGCTGGTGATATATGCGCTGCTGCTGGTTTTAAGATGATTCGTACAGGTGATACATTATGTGATGAAAAATTTCAGGTGTTACTTGAATCGATGACTTTCCCTGAGCCGGTAATTAGTGTCGCGGTTGAGCCTAAGACGCAGGAAGATCTTGAAAAGCTTTCATTATCACTTGCAAAGCTTACAGAAGAAGATCCCACTTTTAACATGCGGGTTGATGCTGAGACAGGCCAGACAGTAATAAGCGGGATGGGTGAATTGCATCTTGAAATTATCATTGATAGAATCAGGAGGGAATTCAATGTCGAATGTAATGTTGGTAATCCGCAGGTTGCATATAAGGAAGCACTTACAAAGACTGTAATTCATCGTGAGGTCTACAAGAAACAGACAGGCGGTAAGGGTCGGTTTGCAGATATCTTGTTTGAAATCGGACCTGCTGATGATGGAGTCAACGGACTTCAGTTCATTAACGATATTAAAGGAGGAACAATTCCTAAAGAATATATACCATCAATTGAAAAAGGCTTTCAAAGTGTTATGGTTAACGGTATTTTAGCCGGTTTCCGTATAAACAGCATGAAGGTTCGGCTTCTTGATGGATCCACGCACCCGGTTGATTCGGATGCACTTGCTTTTGAAATAGCTGCAACCTATGGATTCCGTGAGGCTGCTGTTAAAGCTGGTGCAACTCTGATGGAACCAATTATGAAACTGGAAGTTGAAACGCCTGAAGAATCGATCGGTGAAGTAACCGGCGACATTAACAGAAGACGCGGGCAGCTTCAAAAGATTGAAGCCCGCAATCAGCGGATTCAGGTTATTGATGCGAGTGTGCCAATGTCTGAGCTGTTTGGCTATGTGACAACACTTCGTTCACTGACCTCAGGCCGGGCAACCAGTTCAATGCAATTTTCTCATTACGAAATACTCCCTGATGACATTCAACGTCAGGTGTTGTATAAGCTCAGGGGATATTATGTTTCTTAAGTAAATAAAATTAAGTCTTTAAACAATACGAACGTGAGTCAGAGGATCAGAATCAAGTTAAAGTCGTACGATTACAACCTGGTTGATAAATCGGCCGAGAAGATCGTGAAGACTGTGAAAACTACCGGAGCAGTTGTCAGCGGCCCAATTCCGTTGCCTACGAACAAGAAGATTTTTACAGTAAATCGGTCAACCTTCGTAAATAAAAAATCGAGGGAGCAATTTCAGCTATGTACATACAAGCGTTTGCTTGATATCTACAGCACCACTTCCAAAACTATCGATGCCCTGATGAAGCTTGAGCTTCCGAGTGGTGTTGAAGTGGAGATAAAGGTATGATGTGCTTGTAGTATAGTATAATAATGACAAAATAGAAAAAACATGTCAGGATTATTAGGGAAAAAAATCGGAATGACCAGCATCTATGATGCCTCTGGCAAAATGGTGCCATGCACAGTGATACAAGCTGGTCCTTGTGTGGTAACGCAGGTCCGCACAAAAGAGAAGGACGGATACGATGCCATTCAGCTATCTTTTGACGAAGTTAAGGAGAAAAGCGTTAACAAGCCACTGATGGGTCACTTCAATAAAGCCAATACAACTCCTAAAAGGTTGTTAGCGGAGTTTACCCGTTTTGAAGCTGAACACCGGAAGAATTTTGGTGAATCGGTTAATGTTGAGATTTTCATTGAAGGTGAGTACATTGACGTATCTGGTATATCAAAGGGAAAAGGATTTCAGGGCGTTATCCGTCGTCATGGTTTTGGAGGCGTTGGAGGAACAACTCACGGCCAGCATAATCGGTTACGTGCCCCTGGTTCACTGGGAGCCTCTTCCTACCCTTCACGCGTATTCCCGGGTATGAGAATGGCCGGACGACTTGGAGGCAACAAGGTTAAGATGATTAACCTGCAGATTATTAAAATTATCCCTGAAAAGAATATCCTGGTAGTTAAAGGATCAGTTCCGGGTTCAAATGGATCATATTTAAAAATTGAAAGATGGAGCTAACAGTTTATAAGATCAACGGCGAAACGACCGGGCGTAAGGTTGACCTTGATGAGTCAGTCTTTGGCATCGAGCCCAACGATCATGCAATCTATCTCGATACCAAGTTATATCTTGCTAATCAGCGTCAGGGAACGCATGCCGCTCGTGAGCGCAGTCAGGTTTCAGGTAGTACCCGTAAGCTGAAACGTCAGAAAGGTACAGGCGGAGCCCGTTCGGGTGATATTAATTCACCAGTATTTGTTGGTGGAGGCCGGGTATTTGGACCTCGCCCACGTACTTATGGTTTCAAACTAAACAAAAAAGTTAAACAGTTAGCCCGTAAATCGGCACTAAGTTATAAAGCCGTTGAGGATAAAATAACTGTTATCGAAGATTTTAGCTTTGATAAACCACGTACTAAAAGTTATATCGAAATACTTACCAAGCTGAATGTTTTCGATAAAAAAACTCTTTTAGTTGTTTCAGAATCAAATAATAACGTATATTTGTCGGCTCGAAATCTGGGGCAGGCAAAAGTTGCAAGTGTTTTATCGTTAAACACATACGAGATTCTGAACGCACAGAATATTTTGTTTGTAGAAAGTGCCCTTCCGGTAGTTAACCAGATACTATCTGCCGAATAAGGATTCATTAACCCTTAATAGAATAAAGGAAAAATGGACATCATTATTAAACCGGTTATTACCGAGAAAATGACAACGGCTGGCGAAAAGCTTAACCGATTTGGTTTTATTGTAGACAGACGAGCCAATAAGATACAGATCCGGCAGGCCGTGAAAGCACTTTATGGCGTAGATCCCGTGGCCGTGAATACGATTAATTACTTCGGAAAACACAAGTCACGCTATACGAAGACAGGGTTCATTGCCGGGAGGTCAGCTTCCTACAAAAAGGCAATCGTAACTTTAGCGAAAGGTGATACTATTGATTTTTACAGCAATATTTAAAGTAAATGGCTTTAAAGAAATATAAACCGACGACATCGAGCCAGCGCTTTAAGGTAATTAGCGCCTATGACGATATAACGGCCTCCACGCCGGAGAAAAGTCTGTTGGAACCTGTCCGCAAGAGTGGCGGACGCGATAATACTGGTAAAATGACTATGCGCTATATTGGCGGAGGTCACAAACAAATGTATCGTGTCATTGACTTCAAGCGTGATAAGGAAGGTATTCCAGCTGTTGTTAAAACTATAGAATACGACCCGAACCGTTCGGCACGTATTGCACTTGTAGTGTACAACGATGGAGAGAAGCGCTACATTGTAGCACCCAATGGACTTAAAGTTGGACAGCAACTTTTATCAGGAAAAGAAGCCGCTCCCGAAATTGGGAATACTCTTTTCTTAAGTGAAATACCTTTCGGTACAGTGATTCATAACATTGAACTTCGTCCAGGTCAGGGAGGTAAAATGGCTCGCAGTGCCGGGTCATACGCTCAACTTCTTTCTCGTGATGGTAAGTTTGCAATTATTAAACTGCCTTCTGGAGAAACTCGCATGATACTTCAAAGTTGTAAGGCTACAGTTGGTATGGTCTCAAATACCGATCATAGTCTTGAAGTTTCTGGCAAAGCTGGTCGTAGCAGGTGGTTTGGACGTCGCCCGCGTACTCGTGGTGTGGCTATGAACCCAGTCGATCACCCAATGGGAGGTGGCGAGGGACGTTCTTCCGGAGGTCATCCTCGTTCCCGCAAGGGCAGACCGGCAAAGGGTCAGAAAACCCGTGCAAGGAAGAACGCCAGCAATAATTATATCATAGAAAGAAGAAATAAATAAGTAATAAACATTATCAGCTATGAGTCGCTCTCTCAAGAAAGGCCCTTATATCCACTTCAAGCTTGAAAAGAAAGTACTTGATGTAGTGGAATCGAATAAAAAAATCGTGATCAAGACCTGGTCTAGGGCTTCTATGATATCACCCGATTTTGTCGGACAAACCATAGCCGTTCACAACGGGAATAAGTTCATCCCGGTATATGTTACTGAAAATATGGTCGGACACAAGCTCGGCGAGTTTGCACCTACCCGTACTTTCCGTGGACATGCTGGTAATAAGGATAAAGGAAAAAAATAAAGCCACTGAATAATGGGATCTAGGAAACACATCAGAGCAGAAGCCACGAAAGAGGCGAAAAAGAGCCTCTATAATGCCCGCTTGAATAATTGTCCTACTTCACCGCGGAAGATGCGGTTGGTAGCAGACATGATCAGAGGTGTTGACGTGGAGCGTGGACTTGGAATATTGAAATTTAGTACCAAGGATGCCGCTGTCGTTATGCGTAAACTGCTACTTTCGGCTATTGCCAACTGGCAGGTTAAAAATGAAGGTACACGCATCGAGGATGCTGAGCTGTACGTAAAAGAAGTGATGGTCGATGGTGGCCGAATGCTAAAACGGATTCACACAGCCCCCCAGGGGCGTGCCTACCGTGTTCGTAAACGCTCGAATCACATTACCTTGGTTTTGGGTAACCGCAAGGAAGTAATTGAAGTAAATAATTAACATTATAATAGTACTTGAATGGGACAAAAGACTAATCCGATAAGCCTCAGGCTTGGCATCATCCGGGGTTGGGATTCCAATTGGTACGGCGGTAGTACTTTTAGCGCCAAACTAGCTGAAGATCACAAGATCCGTAAGTATTTGAATGCCCGTCTATCGAAGGCTGGGATCTCGAAGATTGTCATCGAGCGGACACTGAAACTCGTCACCGTTACTATCCATACTGCACGTCCGGGTATAATAATCGGAAAGGGTGGACAGGAAGTCGATAAACTGAAGGAAGAATTGAAGAAAGTTACCAATAAGGATATTCAAATTAACATTTCTGAGATTAAACGTCCAGAAGTTGATGCCGTCCTGGTAGCCAGTACAATTGCCCGTCAGATTGAAGGCCGTGTTTCCTATCGTCGTGCGCTTAAGACAGCAATGGCTGGAACGATGCGTATGGGTGCTGAAGGTATTAAGGTTTTAATTTCCGGCCGCATTGGTGGTGCTGAAATTGCCCGTCGTGAACAGTTTAAGGAAGGGCGTACTCCATTACATACTCTACGCGCTGACATTGACTATGCACATGACGAAGCCCATACAACATATGGACGAATTGGAATTAAGGTATGGATTTGTAAAGGTGAAATTTATGGTCGACCTGATCTAACACCAAGTGCAGCCGTGGCGCCAAAAGGTAAAATGCAGGGGAACAACCGTCCGTCAAAAGGTCGGGGCGGTCGAAACAGAAAATAACCCTATTCTTGAAATTTAATATTTAACGATAATGTTACAGCCGAAGAAGACTAAATACAGAAAGATGCAGAAAGGGCGTATGAAGGGCATCGCCCAGCGTGGTCATGAGATTGCGTTTGGATCGTTTGCTTTAAAGACGCTTGAAACATCTTTTCTCACCGGCCGCCAGATTGAAGCAGCCCGTCAGGCAGTGACCCGTTTCATGAAGCGTGAAGGTCAAATCTGGATCAGAGTATTCCCTGATAAACCTATTACTAAAAAGCCAGCCGAAGTTCGTATGGGTAAAGGTAAAGGTGCTCCTGAATATTTTGTGGCTCCAGTTACCCCAGGACGTATTCTCTTTGAAGCTGACGGAGTACCGTTAGCAATAGCTAAGGAGGCTATGCGTTTAGCTGCTCAGAAATTGCCGGTAGCTACCTCGTTTATTGTACGTCATGACTATTCAGAAGAATAATACATCCAAATAATCAGATGAAACAGGAAGTGATCAAAGAACTTTCGACGAATGATCTTCGCGAAAGGCTCGAAGAAGAAAAAACTCAATTGCTTAGGCTGAAGTTGAACCACGCTGTGTCACCGATTGAAAACCCTCATAAAATGAGAGAATACAAACGGACTGTCGCCCGAATTTTAACCGAGATGAGCAAACGCGAAAAAGATGCACAATCCAAGTAATATAAATATGGAAACCCGGAATTTACGTAAAGAAAAAGTCGGCGTTGTGGTCAGCGATAAGATGGAAAAATCTATCGTAGTCGTGGTTGAGCGCAGGGTAAAACACCCCAAGTACGGGAAGTTTTTGAAGAAAACCTCGAAATTCATGGCTCACGACGAGAAGAATGAATCGCATACCGGTGACACGGTTCGGATTGCCGAAACCCGTCCGCTGAGTAAAGATAAATGCTGGAGATTAGTAGAAATCATTGAAAGAGCTAAGTAATTATGATTCAACAGGAAAGCAGATTGTCTGTTGCAGATAACAGTGGTGCCAAGGAAGTGCTTTGTATTAGGGTGCTTGGTGGTACCCGTAAGAAATATGCTTCCGTTGGCGATAAAATCGTCGTAGCGGTTAAGCATGCACTTCCCTCTGGAAATATTAAGAAAGGGGCAGTAGCCAAAGCAGTTATAGTTCGTACTTCAAAAGAGATTCGTCGTGCAGATGGGTCCTACATTAGGTTCGACGATAATGCTTGCGTGCTGCTTAATGCTGCCGGAGAAATGACCGGTACCCGTATTTTCGGACCTGTGGCCCGTGAACTAAGGGAAAAACAGTTTATGAAAATTGTATCACTTGCACCTGAAGTGCTCTAAAATTTAATGCCAACACAATATGTTTAAGTTACATATAAAAAAAGGCGATACGGTGATGGTAATTGCCGGCGACCATAAAGGGCAGCAAGGGAAAGTACTCCGCATAGACACGGAAAAATACCGTGCGATTGTTGAGGGCGTTAACTTGGTATCGAAACATACCAAGCCCAATGCAAAGAACCCTCAAGGTGGAATTGTAAAGCAGGAATCCCCTATACACCTGTCAAACCTAAAGGTCATCGATTCTACTGGTAAGGCAACTCGAATTGGACGTAAAATTGACCCGAAGACCGAAAAATCAGTCCGTTACTCTAAAAAATCAGGGGAGGTTATAAAATAATGAATTACACTCCGAGGCTAAAAGAAAAATATGCCAATGAAATCGTGGCTGCATTAACTAAACAGTTTGAATATAAGACTGTTATGCAGGTTCCGAGATTGGCCAAGATAGTTTTAAACCAGGGCTTGGGTGATGCTATCGCTGATAAGAAACTTATCGATGCCGGCATAGAAGAAATGACCAACATTGCTGGTCAGAAAGCTGTAGCAACCCGTTCGAAGAAGGATATATCCAACTTCAAGCTTAGACGCAGTATGCCTATCGGCGTCCGGGTGACCCTGCGAAATGACAAGATGTATGAATTTTTGGATCGTTTGATCTCTGTGGCAATACCACGCATACGCGATTTCAGGGGAATAAATGAGAAAGGTTTCGATGGCCGTGGAAATTATACATTCGGTGTAACTGAACAAATTATTTTCCCCGAAATCAATATTGACAAAGTCGTCAAGATAAATGGAATGGACATTACCTTCGTGACCAGTGCCTCAACTGACCAGGAAGCTCTGGCCTTAATGAAAGAATTCGGATTTCCTTTTAAAAATCAAAAATAATTAGCGTATGGCAAAAGAATCAATGAAAGCCCGCGAGGTTAAGCGTCTGAAACTCATTGAAAAATATGCAGCTAAAAGAGCCGAGCTCAAAGCAGCTAACGATGTAATCGGATTACAAAAGCTTCCGCATAATGCATCACCAGTTAGAATTCATAATAGGTGTAGCATTACGGGCCGCCCAAAAGGCTACATGCGCCAGTTTGGGATCTCCCGCATAAATTTCAGGGAAATGGCTTCTCACGGCCTGATTCCCGGTGTTAGAAAAGCAAGTTGGTAAAACATTTGATAGATTAAAGAATATGGTAACTGATCCGATTGCAGATTATTTGACCAGAGTACGCAATGCCGTTCATGCTAATCACCGGGTTGTTGAAATCCCGGCTTCGAATATGAAAAAGGCTATGACGAAAATTCTGTTCGAAAAGGGGTACATCCTCAATTACAAATTTGACGATGAGCCGGCTCCCGGAACCATCAAGATAGCGCTGAAATATCATCCCGTAACCAAGATGAGTGCCATTCGCTCATTGGTTAGAATCAGCAAACCTGGCTTGCGTAAATATACACAGGCCGATAACCTTCCCAGAGTCCTCAATGGTCTGGGTATCGCCATCATCTCCACCTCTCAAGGTCTGATGACCGATAAAGAGGCTCGCAGCCTTAACGTTGGTGGTGAAGTTGTATGTTACATCAGTTAATTGTTAACATCGAGTATTTATGTCAAGAATAGGTAAACAACCAATAAATATCCCTACCGGAACTCAGGTGACTGTCACGGATGATAACCTGGTGACAGTAAAAGGAAAAGTAGGGACTCTTACTCAGCAGGTCGACAGTCGACTTGTTTTGAAGCTGGAAGGAGATCATCTTGTGATTGAAAATCCTGAGCCTGAAAATATGGATCTGTCTGCAAAACACGGGCTTTATCGCTCACTTGTTGGCAACATGGTTAAAGGTGTCAGTGAAGGATTCCAGCTTGTACAGGAACTAGTTGGCGTTGGATACAAAGCCCAGTCAACAGGTCAGGTACTTGAACTTTCATTAGGGTTTTCACATAGTCTTTTTATTGAGCTAGCTCCGGAGATCAAGGTTACAACAGTAACCGAGAGAGGTAAGAACCCTATTATTACACTCGAATCATGCGATAAACAGCTTCTGGGTATGGTTGCCTCACGCATTCGTGCCTTCCGTCGACCTGAACCATACAAGGGAAAAGGGGTAAGGTTTGTTAATGAAGTTGTCAGAAGAAAAGCTGGTAAAACTGCTTCATCTAAATAATAACATTCTTAAAACAGAACAAGTATGTCATTTAAAAGCAGAAAAGAACTCAGGAGACTCAAGATCAGAAAGAGCATTAGAAAGAAGGTTTTCGGAACGCCTGAGCAGCCACGTCTTTCAGTGTTTCGTAGTAACCATGAAATTTATGCGCAAGTGATCAATGATACCGAAGGCCGTACGATAGCTGCTGCCTCTTCCATGAATAAAGAGATTGCCGACCAGAAGGTTACAAAAACCGATCAGGCTCGTTTAGTTGGGAAAATGGTTGCTGCTTTAGCTATTGAAGCAGGCGTTGAGCGTGTCGTATTTGATCGTGGCGGTTTTCTTTATCATGGTAGAGTTAAAGCTTTGGCTGATTCAGCCAGAGAAGGTGGTCTAAAATTTTAATCATCAGCTATGTCGAACGTTAATATAAAAAGAGTTAAATCGAGCGAAATCGAATTTAAGGACAGGTTGGTGGCCATCAACCGTGTTACAAAGGTGACAAAAGGGGGCCGTACCTTTACCTTTGCCGCAATTGTTGTCGTAGGTAATGAAAACGGCGTAGTTGGATACGGTCTTGGTAAAGCCAAGGAAGTTACTGCCGCTATCGCCAAAGGGGTAGATGATGCCAAAAAGAATCTGGTAAAAGTACCAGTTCTTAAAGGAACTCTTCCTCATGAACAGACTGGTAAATATAGTGGTGCAAAGGTTTTCTTAAAGCCTGCTGCACCTGGTACCGGAGTAATCGCTGGTGGAGCCATGCGAGCTGTACTTGAGAGTGTTGGTGTTAGAGATGTTTTGGCCAAATCGAAAGGTTCGTCCAATCCTCATAGTGTTGTGAAAGCAACTATTGATGCTCTCATGCAATTGCGCGATCCGAATACGGTTGCTCAACTACGCGGTATAAACCTTGACAAAGTTTTCAACGGATAATATTAAAACCGCGAAGAGATGAAAAAACTAAGGATTAAGCAAGTCAGAAGCAGAATAGGGCGTCCACAGCGTCAGAAATTGACTCTAGATGCATTGGGTCTGCACAAAATGCACCAGGTGGTAGAATTGAATGATACTCCTCAGATCAGGGGTATGGTTAACAAAATCGGTCACCTGCTTTCAGTTGAAGAAATAGAAGTATTGTAACCATTTAAGAAAGATCAAAAGATATGGATTTATCGAATCTTAAACCGGCAGAAGGATCTATCAAAGCCAGAAAACGTATCGGCCGTGGTCAGGGTTCTGGTCGCGGAGGTACTTCAACCCGTGGACATAAAGGGGCCAAATCGCGCTCAGGTTATAGTTCGAAAGTAGGCTTTGAGGGTGGTCAGATGCCTCTTTACCGCCGTCTTCCTAAAGGTGGATTTAAAAACCGTAATAGGATTGAATTCTCTGGAATTAATCTCGATGTCCTTCAGGGACTATTTGAAGCCAAAGGTATCAGTCAGTTTGATCCAGAGACTTTGCAGGCTAACGGTCTTGTTAGTAAGGCTGATCGAATAAAGATCTTAGGTCGCGGCGCCCTTGGTGCGAAAATTGAAGTTAAAGCCCACGCATTCTCTGCCGCTGCCATAAAGGCAATTGAAGCAGCAGGTGGTGTAGCAACTCAAATCTAATATTGCTATGCAGAAGCTTATTCAAACCCTTCGGAACATCGCGAAAATTGAAGAATTGCGCAAGCGGATTCTATATACATTGGGTATACTCGTCATTTACAGACTTGGTGCTTATGTGGTGCTCCCCGGAATTGATCCTAATCAGCTTGCAGCCCTCCAAAAGCAATCCAGTGATGGATTGCTGGGGCTGTTGAATATGTTCTCTGGTGGTGCATTCTCGAATGCTTCCATATTTGCTTTGGGTATCATGCCATATATTTCAGCATCCATCGTTATCCAGTTGATGGGTATGATTGTGCCATATTTCCAGAAATTACAAAAGGAAGGAGAAAGCGGACGTACCAAAATAAATCAGATGACTCGCTATCTGACCATTATTGTTACAGCAATGCAAGCCCCTGCTTACTTGGCAAATGTAATTTCTCAATTACCTGCTGAAGCCGTATACCCTTTTGACCCAAATGGAACTGGGACAACAACTTTTTTCTGGATATCATCTATTGTAATACTTGTCTCGGGCACTATGTTCGTTATGTGGTTAGGTGAAAAAATAACCGATAAAGGAATCGGGAATGGAATTTCGCTAATCATTATGATTGGAATTATTGCTCGTTTACCTTTTGCCCTTTTTGGTGAATTTATCTCCAGAATGGAACAGAAGGGTGGGGGACTTGTATTTTTTGTACTTGAGATTGCTGTACTTATTATTGTAATTTTAATTACAATTTTACTGGTACAGGGTACTCGTCGTATTCCTGTTCAGTATGCTCGACGTATTGTTGGTAATAAACAATATGGTGGTGTTAGACAATATATTCCTCTGAAGGTTAATGCTGCTGGTGTAATGCCAATCATTTTTGCTCAGGCAATAATGTTCTTGCCGCTGACTATTGCTGGTTTTGCCCAAAGTGAAACGCTTTCAGGTTTCTTCTCTGCATTTACAAATATTAACAGTTTTAGTTATAATTTCGTATTCGCCTTACTCATAATCGTTTTTACATATTTTTATACAGCTATTACTGTAAATCATAATCAGATGGCTGAGGATATGAAAAAAAACGGGGGATTTATTCCTGGAATTAAGCCAGGGAAGAGAACCGCAGATTTCATTGACAATGTAATGTCTCGGATTACTCTACCAGGTTCAATATTTCTTGCATTTGTTGCTATAATGCCTGCTCTCGTGAGGATGATTGGTGTGAATACTCAATTTGCTCAGTTCTATGGCGGGACTTCACTGTTAATTCTTGTTGGTGTTGTTCTTGATACTCTTCAACAAGTAGAAAGCCACTTGTTGATGCGTCATTATGATGGTTTGATGAAGTCTGGCCGTATAAAAGGACGTGCATCATCTGTCGGTATGTAAATTTCGGATAAGTGGCTATGATTCATCTCAAATCTGAAGAGGAGATAGAACTTATTCGTCAAAGTTCTTTGCTTGTTGGAAAGACTCTTGCTGAAGTGGCTAAGATAATTAGTCCTGGTGTCACAACTAAAGCTATAGACCAGCGTGCCGAAGAGTTTATTCGGGACAATGGTGCAATTCCAGGTTTTAAAGGTTATAATGGGTTTCCATATGCATTGTGCATCTCAATTAACGAGGTAGTAGTGCATGGATTTCCTGGAATGCAAGAAGTGAAGGAGGGGGATATAGTTTCTGTCGACTGCGGTGTATTGATGAATGGCTTTTATGGCGATTCAGCATTTACGTTTGTAATCGGAGATGTTGATCCTACGGTTCAAGCACTAGTTGAGGCCACCAGAGAATCGTTAAACGTTGGAATTGAACAGGCTGTGGTCGGGAATCGAATTGGGGATATTGGGTTTGCAATTCAGCAGTTTGTAGAATTGCGTGGTTACTCAGTTGTTCGTGATTTGGTTGGGCATGGACTTGGTCGAAACCTACATGAATCGCCCGAAGTTCCGAATTACGGTAGACGTGGAATTGGTCATAGATTACAGTCTGGATTAGTTCTAGCTATTGAACCGATGATTAATTTGGGAGGAAAAGCTGTAATACAGGAGCGAGACGGGTGGACAATTAGGACTGCTGATAGAAAACCTTCGGCTCATTTTGAGCATGATGTAGTAGTTCGCCATGGGAAAGCCGAGGTTCTTTCGACATTTGAGTTTATTGATGAAGTATTAAAATCGAGAAATTAAAATTATGGCAAAACAGCCATCAATTGAGCAAGACGGAACAGTTGTTGAATCGCTGGGCAATGCAATGTTCAGGGTCGAACTTGAAAACGGCCATCAGATCATAGCCCACATATCCGGTAAAATGCGAATGCATTATATAAAAATTTTACCTGGTGACAGAGTAAAGGTTGAAATGACCCCTTACGACTTATCAAAAGGTAGAATATCATTCAGATACAAATAATTCACAGGAATAAAGACCATAGAATATGAAAGTCAGAGCATCTGTAAAAAAAAGAACCCCTGATTGCAAGGTTGTTCGCCGCAAAGGAAGGGTTTATGTTATCAACAAGAAAAACCCCAAGTATAAACAAAGACAGGGTTAATTAAGGCAATTAAATAATCAGAAGAATAACATATGGCCAGGATTTCAGGTATTGATTTACCTAAAAATAAGCGTGGAGAAATAGGTTTAACCTATATTTACGGAATAGGTCGCAGTCTTTCAGTTCAGATTCTGGCAGAAGCTGGAATCGATAAGAACAAAAAAGTTCAGGACTGGAACGATGATGAGCAGACCACCATCCGTAACATTATTAACGAAAAGTTCAAAGTTGAAGGCGCATTGCGTTCGGAAACCCAGATGAACATTAAGCGGCTGATGGATATTGGTTGCTATAGGGGTGTTCGTCATCGCATTGGTTTACCATTACGTGGCCAGAGTACAAAGAACAATGCCCGTACCCGGAAGGGTAAGAAGAAAACTGTGGCCAATAAGAAAAAGGCTGCAAAAGGCTAAATCATAAGCAAATAATAATTACAAAGGATAATCAGAGATGGCTAAAAGTCAGAAATCTGCAAAGAGTACTAAGAAAAGGATCGTTAAAGTAGAAGCTACTGGACGAGCTTATGTTAGTGCATCTTTCAATAACATTATCGTTACTCTTACCAACAATGCCGGCCAGGTAATTTCGTGGGCCTCGGCTGGAAAGATGGGCTTTAGGGGATCAAAGAAGAACACTCCATATGCTGCCCAAATGGCAACTACTGATTGTGCAAAAGTTGCTTATGACCTTGGACTACGCAAAGTAAAAGTATTTGTGAAGGGTCCCGGATCAGGCCGCGAGTCTGCTATTCGTACCCTGCATGGTGCTGGGATTGAGGTTACTGAGATTAAGGATATTACTCCGTTACCTCATAATGGATGCCGTCCCCCTAAACGCCGTAGAGTATAATTATTTGAAGTTATTAATCAAGGGAATAGCAATAAACCCAATTCAACAAATTCGTTATGGCAAGATATATTGGTCCTAAGACAAAAATTGCAAGACGTTTCAAAGATCCTATATACGGACCTGATAAATATTTCGAAAAGAAGAATTTCCCTCCTGGAATGCATGGTAATTCGAAGCGAAGGAACAAGCAGAGTGAGTATGGAATTCAGCTTGCTGAAAAGCAAAAAGCAAAATATACATACGGAATTCTTGAGCGTCAGTTCAGAAATCTATTTGAAAAAGCTGCAAGAGCGCATGGTATTACTGGTGAAGTTCTTTTACAATTTATCGAAGCACGGTTAGATAATGTAGTTTACAGACTTGGTATTGCACCGTCTCGTAGTGCTGCTCGTCAATTAGTTGGTCATCGTCATATTACCGTCAATGGTTCTGTAGTTAATATCCCATCATACCACCTTCGTCCCGGTGATATTATAACAGTTCGGGAGAAATCAAAATCTCTTGAAGTAATAACTAATTCACTCTCTGGACGTGGGCAACAATATAGCTGGCTTGAATGGGATAATTCCATGATGACCGGTAAATTTATGAACTATCCTCCTCGTGAAGAAATTCCCGAGAATATTAAGGAACAACTTATTGTTGAGTTGTACTCCAAGTAATTTATTGTTTGATCTGTTTAATTAGATAACAACCAATATATGGCTCTATTGACTTTTCAAAAACCGGATAAAGTGATCATGGTTCACTCCGATGACAACAAGGGAATCTTTGAGTTTCGTCCATTGGAACCTGGATTTGGTATCACAATTGGAAATGCGCTTCGTCGAATTCTTTTGAGTTCATTAGAGGGCTTTGCAATTACTTCGGTACGTATCGACGGTGTAGATCATGAGTTCTCCTCGATCAAGGGCGTAGTTGAAGATGTTACTGACATCATCCTTAACCTTAAACAAATCCGTTTCAAACGACTTGTAGATACAGAAACCAGCGAAAAGGTTCACGTTGTGATCGGCGATCAGGACCAATTTACTGCCGGAAATATCAATAAATTTCTTTCTGTGTTTCAGGTTCTGAACCCGGGCGTTGTTATCTGTAATATGGAACGCTCTGTCAAGCTTTCGCTTGAGCTTACCATCGATAAAGGACGAGGCTATATTCCAGCCGAAGAGAATAAAGCCCTGAATGCGCCGATTGGTACTATTGCTATGGATTCAATTCATACTCCAGTTAAGAATGTGCGATACAATGTAGAAAATTTTCGTGTTGAACAGAAAACTGACTACGAAAAACTCATTCTCGAAATTGTTACGGATGGATCAATCACTCCAAAAGATGCATTAAAAGAATCTGCGAAAATTCTGATTCATCATTTTCTCCTTTTTAGCGATGAAAAGATAACTATGGATTTGGAAGTGAAGGTGATGAATGATGATCTTGATGAAGGATCATTACATATTCGCCAATTGTTGAAAACCAAACTAATCGATCTCGATCTTAGTGTCAGGGCTCTTAATTGTCTTAAGGCAGCTGATGTCGAGACTCTTGGAGATCTTGTTTCATACAATAAAAGCGATTTACTTAAATTCCGTAATTTTGGGAAAAAATCACTCACTGAACTCGAAGAGTTGGTTGATACTAAAGGGCTGGAATTTGGGATGAAAGTTGAAAAATATAAACTAGATAAGGATTAATAAAAATGAGACACGGTAAGAAAGTCAACCATTTAGGCAGAACCAGCACACACCGAAAGGCAATGCTCTCCAATATGGCTTCATCTCTGATTCTAGCTAAAAGAATCACTACCACCGTTGCCAAAGCCAAAGAACTTCGCAAGTATGTGGAGCCTTTGATTACCCGTGGCAAAGAGGACTCCATGCATAACCGCCGTATGGTTTACAGTTATCTATGCAATAAGGAGGCAGTGACAGAACTTTTCCGCACTATTAGTGTTAAAGTGGCCAAACGCCCAGGAGGTTATACTAGAATTCTGAAGACTGGCAACCGTTTGGGTGATGCTGCTGAAATGTGTATGATGGAACTGGTCGATTTTAATGAGCTGATGATAGGTTCAGCAAGAATTGAAGCTACACGTTCCACAAGGACTCGTCGCAGTAAGAAAAAAGCAACTGATGTTGCAGCTGATGCCGAGACAAAAAAGGATGAATAAATTTAATACTTTGTAAATTCTTAGAGGAGGATGAAGTAGTTTGATCTGCTTTGTCCTTTTCTCATTTTATTACTAACAGCTAAATTATTTAAGATGAGTCAGATTGTTGATATTCGTGCCCGCCAGATAATGGATTCGAGGGGCAATCCCACCGTAGAGGTGGATGTTATTACTGAAAATGGTGTGCTTGGTCGTGCTGCTGTACCATCTGGAGCTTCTACAGGTATCCATGAGGCTGTCGAACTTCGGGATGGGGATAAAGGAAATTTTCTTGGCAAAGGTGTCCTGAAAGCTGTACAGAATGTTAATAGTGTAATTAATGAAGAATTGAGGGGCTTTTTTGTTCAGGAACAAAATGAGATCGATACAAGGATGATTGAGCTTGATGGAACTCCTAATAAAGGTAATCTTGGGGCTAATGCTATTCTCGGCGTATCACTTGCTGTTGCTAAAGCTGCTGCTCAGGAATCTGGACAACCATTGTACCGTTATGTTGGAGGGGTTAATGCAAACACTTTACCTATTCCGATGATGAATATCATTAATGGAGGCTCTCATGCTGATAACTCCGTAGATTTTCAGGAATTTATGATTATGCCAGTTGGAGCGAATTCCTTTGCTAGGGCTCTTCAAATGGGTATAGAGGTTTTTCATAATTTGGCTAAAGTTTTAAAGAAGGCTGGATATTCTACGAATGTAGGAGATGAAGGCGGATTTGCCCCAAATCTTAAATCAAATGAAGAAGCTGTAAAGGTTATTCTTCAGGCTATTGAGCTCGCCGGTTTCCGTCCCGGTGAGGATATTTATCTTGCTCTTGATCCTGCATCTTCTGAGTACTTTATCTCAGAGGAGAATATGTATCATTTCAAGAAATCAACGGGTGAAAAATTGACTTCTAACCAAATGGCTGACTTCTGGAAATCATGGGTAGATAAGTATCCAATAATTTCAATCGAAGATGGAATGGCAGAGGATGATTGGAAAGGTTGGAAATATATGACCGATGTTTTGGGTAGAAAAATACAACTTGTTGGTGACGATTTGTTTGTTACCAATGTTAGTAGACTATCTGAGGGAATTGATAAAGGAGTAGCAAATTCAATTCTTGTGAAAGTAAACCAGATAGGCTCTCTTACTGAAACTATTAATGCAGTGAATATGGCATACAGAGCGGGATATACTGCTGTAATGAGCCATCGCTCTGGTGAAACCGAGGATACTACAATTGCTGATCTAGCAGTTGCATTGAACACGGGGCTTATCAAAACTGGTTCAGCAAGCCGTACTGACAGAATTGCTAAGTACAATCAACTACTTCGGATTGAAGAATCTCTTGGCAGCTCAGCTATCTATCCAGGGAAATCTTTTTATTACGCACAGTAGAGTTAGTTGTATATATTCTGGAGTCTTATGGCGTCATAGATAGTCAAATCTATGACGCTGTTTTTATATTAAGCTGGATACCTTTTTTGTATGCTCGGCTTGAATCAAGTACATTTGTAGCTCAAAATTGATGACATGGAATTGATTCAGGTTTCCAACAAGCTAGTGGAATTTGATTTTTTCGAAGTTGCACGTATTCTTTATCGTGATGATCCTCATTGGGTTTGCCCTTTAGATGTTGAGATTAAGGCTGTTTTTGACCCTTCTGCAAATATCTTTTATACTAATGGTGAAGCAGTCAGATGGGTATTATATGATAAAAATAAACCAATTGGAAGAGTAGCTGCATTTATTAATTGGAAAAAAGCTAATGGATATGAAGTACCAACCGGTGGGATGGGCTTTTTTGAATGTGTCAACTGTCAAAATGCCGCCTTTATGCTTTTTGATGCCTGCCGTAATTGGCTTGAGTGTAGAGGAATGAAAGCAATGGATGGTCCTATCAATTTTGGAGAAAATGATAATTTTTGGGGCTTACTGATTCAAGGTTATACACATCCAGGATATGGTATGCCTTATAATTTACCATATTATCAACAATTATTTGAATCTTATGGGTTTAAGGAGTATTTCCAGCAAAGGACCAATCACTTGGATTTGACTAAAGCAATTCCTGAGCGGTTTGAGAAAATAGCAGAATGGGCTCTACAAAAAAAAGAGTTTAATTACAAACATTTTAAATTTGGTCAATCAGAGAAGTTTCTTGCCGACTTTAAAATTATATACGACAAAGCCTGGAGGTTTCATGAGAATTTTACTCCAATTGAAATTGATACTCTTCGAAAGACCTTCAAAAAAGCTAAAGCAATCATTGACCCTGAACTTATCTGGTTTGCTTATCATAATGATGAACCTATTGGTTTTGAAGTCATCTTTCCTGATCTTAACCAATTAATTAAGCCGTTTAATGGAAAGCTAAATCTGGTGAATAAATTTCGATTGATGTTAGGTATCAGACTTCATAAATATTCCAGAGTTCGGATGGTTATAATGGGAATATCTCCAAATTTCCAGCGATATGGTATTGAAGCTGGGATTATACACCATCTATATAAAGTAATACTTAAGAAACGTTGGATACGTGAATTAGAACTAAGCTGGGTAGGAGATTTCAACCCTAAGATGCAAGCTTTGCAAACCGCAACAGGTTCATTATTTGCAAAAAAGCATGTTACCTATCGATTTGCTTTTGATTCAGATTTAGAACTAGGCAGATCATCCGTCATTGGAAAATAGAACATATTTCGTCCAAGGTTTAACTTGAAAATGTATGTCTTTATAATCTAAGGCAATCTGGCTTTATGGGGTTCATCTGCATTTTCGATTTTTGGGTACATTGAGGTACGTTAGATGATTGTTGTTAAGTCAGAAATTTTGCAGTAATTATTACGGTTTCGTAGGTTTGATCTCTCCTAATACATTACATCTCCCTATGTAGTCAATCATACGAATTGAGTACCAATTTTTAAAAAATAAAATTGAGCTTCGGCCTCAATATGGGCGATTTTTTATATATCATGGGCGTGGTAGTTTTACTATCAGTGTATTAATGTTATCTTAATCGATAGGATATTCACTATTTTAATAGCGTTGTGAACGAAGTCGGATTAAAGTTGGACAGAGTTATTAGAAAGAACTTTATTTCGAATTAATTCAAATAGCCATCAGGTTATTAATAGACCAAAACCAAACCATTGCAATTTTCAGGGATTACAAGTATGCTTTAATTATTCTTTTGAGCTTGTTTACAGTATATTAAAAGTACTTCCTTGGTGATAACGGTCTAGCCTCCCGACTTTTTTGTATTCGATGCCCTAATTTAATTTTTGGGTAATTGTCAAATATAAAATTCATGATAATAAATCGGGCATATAAGATTACCGAACAACAATGAAATTTAATAAGTTTGGGGTTAAAAAATTCATTTAATTAGTTATTGGTAATCATTATCTTAACGAAATATAGCGAGAAATTGGAAAACTAAATTTATTTAAGTCAGAAAGGCAACTTTCAGTCATTAAGTAACGTCTAATAAACAGGGAATAACAAAATGCTTCTTTGAGGATGCGGATTTGGTTGAAAGCAGTTTTGGATTTATCCATTATCCTTTCGATCAGATAAACAGGAAGTCTGATGAGTATCTCATTATGTACTGTGGGTAAAAATGATTTGGACAACACTGTTGTTTGAATATATATTATAGTACTGGTTCATTGGCTTAAGTCAATAAATTCACAAGTAACCATTTAGTGTGAAAATCAATGGATGTTTTGCAGTGATTTCAATATTGCCATGATATTGTTCTTCAATGTTGCTTTATCAAGGTAGCTGTATTATTCAGTTAGTGTTAGTTGTGTTTCTCTGGTAATTTGTTATTAATTTTTAAACAATCTATTATTATGAAGAAGTATATACTCTCTTTAATGGGTATGGTATGTTTGGTGTTTCCAGTGTTGAATGTAACCGCCCAAAAAGTTATCCATTCTGAAAAAGCCATTGCTCGTGAACGTATGATTGAAAGAAGCGATGCTGTTGCTATTCCGTATAATGGTATAAAGACTGAAAAAGTTAAGGATAATATTTCGACTACAGATGTTTCTTCATCTGTAAATATTTTTTCAGTATTAATGGCTCAACAGCATTGCTTGATTTACAATCAGGATTTGGATCTGTTGATGTTTACAAACCGGGGAAATCCCGGCGTTATTGCAACTGGTAATGAAATAGTTTCATCCATGTCTACTGATGATGGTGTGACTTTTGAATCAGAGATAGCACTTGCAAATACTGATATTTTGCGGCGTTATCCCAGTGGGGTTATTTACAATCCCAAAGGAAATACCATTGTAAATAATGCTTACAGGCTATTCGCAGGGCCCAGGACAGAAAGTAATAATTGGTCGAAAACATATTTGGCAAGTTCTACCTTTGGTGGGTTAAATACAGATGAAAAAATGGTCGAGAACAGTTCCGGACATGACTTAATTATCCGACATGGATTGACAGTTGATCCTGAAGGAGTTGCTCATATATGTGGAGCTTCTTATTCTCTTAACAGTCAGAATTATGCCATATACTGTGAGGGTCATATAATGAACGGTATTTTTAATAGCACCTCTGGTCAGTTCGAATGGACTGAACAAGTAATATACCCAGTAGTGAACCATGCAGGTGATCAAACCTGGGATATCCTTGTTTCAGATATCAATGTGGCATTTTCCCCTGACGGGCAGGTCGGTTATATTTCGTTTGTTGGTGCAGATGCGCGTAGTGGGGATGATTTGTGTTCATTTCAACCCATTCTTTATAAAAGTGTCGACAGAGGTCTTACTTGGGCGATCATGGATTACATTAATTTGAAAAATCATCCTGCTTTAACACCTTGGCTTCCAGGGTTAGCTCGTGATCATGAGATTGTTAAGCCGTTTGTTGCAGAAACCGATATGGTTGTGGATGGCAATGGGAATGCACATATCTTTATGTTGTGCAAAGGAGGCTCCAGTGATCATGCTGATTCTCTGGGTTATGTTTATAATAATGATAATGGTGCTCTATTTGAAATGTTTAACCTGGGGCAAGGAAATGAATGGCTTATTCAATTTGTTGATACAATGAGAACTGATCAGGTATTATCCACCGAATCAGGCTATGGATCAGGGGATGATGCTGTGGGATGGAATCATCGTGTACAGGCCGCTACCTCTCCGGATGGTGATTTTGTTTTTGTTACATGGAGCGACACCGATTCAAGTTTCTTTGAAGTCGATATCAATTTGTATCCGGATCTGTTTGGATGGGGACGTGATCTTGTAAATAACAGATCAACTAATGTGGTTGATTTTACTGGCTGGAGCGATGTATGGGGGGATAATTATTTCCATTTCTTATCGCCAATTGTCAAGCGGACAGAAAGTGGTTGGATACTCCCTGTTACTTCTACTGATATTCATACAAACAATAATCCTGACCTTCCAGTATTTCATCGATTTATCCGAGGGATTACATTTAGTGACAGTGATTTTATAATTGATGGTGATAAAGAGTATGATTTGGAAGCATCTGTCAGTCTATACCCTAATCCTGTTTCCGAAAAGGTAAATATTGTTCTTTCCGCTCCTTATCAAGCAGAAATTGAATTGAGTATTTTTGATCTCACTGGTTCTAAAGTCTTGCCAAGTGTTACTGGAATTATTAGGACAGGGAATAGTAGTATTTCAGTTGATGTAAATTCTCTTAATACTGGAATATATTTCTTGAAGGCACGAATTAACGCTGTTTACACAGTTAGAAAGTTTATTGTAAAGTGATCATATTGTATTAGAATGAAGCATCCTTTTCTGTGTGGAGCAGAAATGTATTCATTATTATTTTAATGCTTTACGTAAATTATTGCGAAAATAACCAATCAGAGTACCCGGGTATAGCATAATATCTTTCCCGGGTAGCTTTTTTATATCGAATATTAGCTAATTTTGTAAGCGACTTCAGGGATGAAGTCGGCGCTCTAACCAGCGCAATGAGGAACTATAACCTATTGTCTAATTTAATCTTAAGTAAAATGAAAAGAGTCCTACTCGTGGGTCTCGTTATTGGGTTAAGTGTATCTGGGTTTAGCCAGAGAAGCATTTCCAATGCGACCCAGCGCATGCAGAACGATCCGCATGCATTGCGTGATGCAACTGTTTCGGGAAATCCGTTACAGTATCGACGTCCAAATCTTCCTAAAGCTACTTCAGAGGTGGATAAAGTAAAGATATCCAGTTCTTTGAATGTATACACTGTTCTTGTTGAAGAACAATCGTGTATGGCTTACAATTCCGATCTGGATCTGATCATGATGACACATCGTGGACAGACGAATGTAATAGGCACAGGTAATGACCTGATAACATCTATTTCTACAGACGGTGGTAATACTTTTAGTTCGAACATTGCTATTACATCACAAGGCGGAAGACTTCATCGTTACCCGAGCGGTGTTATTTATAATCCAGCCGGTAACACTAACGTAGATGATGCGTATAGCGTTATGGCTGGACCTTATACAGTTTCTTCTTGGGAGGGAAATTATTTTGCCAGTACTACTTTTGGAGGTGCTAATACCGATGAAAATCCAGTTGAAACAACCGGAACAGGAGATTTGCTCTCGCGAAATGGTTTGACCATTGATAATACCGGGAATGCTCATATGACCGGGCTTCAATACGTTGGCGATAGTGGTCCTACCAGCTTCCTTGGCTATGTGTACAAAGGGACATTTGATAATTCCAGCAAAAAGTTTAACTGGACTTCACAAACTTTGTATCCCGATATCGTTAAAGGAACTGATGGTGCTTATTACATGAGTTATACACAGATTAATACAGCCTGGGCTCCTGATGGATCTGTCGGATATGTTTATTTTATTGGTTCTGATGCCCGTGCTGGGAATGATCGTTGCTCATACCAGCCAGTAGTATATAAGTCAACTGACGGTGGAGAAACATGGAACCAGATGGCTTATATTGATTTGAAGAACAATTCGGTTATGTCACCTTATCTTTTTCCCCTGAAGAGGGAATGGAGTACTACCGGTACAGTAAAACCAATGTTTGCAGAAACTGATGGTGTTGTTGATGCCAATGGTAATCTTCATATTTTCACTTTAGCAAAAGGTTGTACTTCTGATCATATCGATTCTATTGGATATGTTTACACTCTTGAAAAAGGAGCTATCTTTGAACTTTACAATGAAGGCCAGGGTGATAATTGGACAGTTAGCTTTATTGATACCCTTGAGGCTCGTGATGTTCCTAAGGAAGAAAGTGGATATGGAACCGGTACTGATGCTTTGAGCTGGGGTCATCGGATACAGGCTAGTCGTTCTGATGATGGGAAAGTTGTATTTGTTACTTGGACAGATACAGATATCGAATTTTTTGGAACAGAGATCAACCTTTATCCTGACATTCTTGCATTTGCTCGTCATTTAGATTATGGGCCAGCGGAAGTGAAGAATTTTACCCGTGGTTCAAATGTTTATGGAGAAGCTTTTTATAGTTATGCTTCTGAGGTCACTATTGATGATGGAACTTCATGGCAAATACCATATTCAATCACTGATATCAGATCTTCAAATGATCCGGGGTTACCAGTAACTTTTTATTATGTTAAAGACCTGAAGTTTGAACTTAGTGATTTCCCGGTGGGAATTGAATCAGTGTCAGGCATAGTAAGCAAAGTGAATGCATTTCCCAATCCAACCAATGGAACAACTACCTTCTCTATTGACCTAGCAACTGAGTCAAATATTGAAATTTCTCTCACAAATCTGATGGGGCAGACTGTGAGGAAGTTAGTAAATGAACAGGTGTCTTCAGGTACGCATCAGTATACAGTCGATCTGAGCGATCTTACTGCCGGTGTGTATTTTTATGATATTATTGCTGGCCAGGGACGTATAACACGTAAATTAGTTGTTAAATAAATTATTAGCTATTTATAAGTCTAAAACTATGCATGGCCGCCAAATGGCGGCCATGTTTTTTATGCAACAAATCTAAAATAGACTGTTTTATCATTTTTTAACGTAATTTAAAATATTATTTAGTGTTTTTTTGTTTATCTTATAACTTCTTTCAGACAATTGGAAAATAGCAAAGTTTTTTATGGTGGGCTTGCTATACAAAAAAAAAAGTCTATATTTGACTTTTCAGACAACGTGTTATTTATTTCTTGTTAAACCCTAAAACCCACAAAGATGAGAAAACTCTTACTCTTAAGCTTGGCATTGGGCCTTGGAACTCTTGTAACGGCCCAGAATGCTGCAAATCAAGTAGGAAATTTGGCCCGCACAAAAATAAAGGCCATTTCCACTCAAGATGCTGCCCCAATGGCTAATCCATTGAAGTATAATGGTATCGTCGCTACAAAAGGTGTTACAGAAGTTGAGCCAATCGACCTTTTTTCATCACTTAACGTATATACGTTACTTGTTGAAGAGCAAACCTGTATTACTTACAATGCAGACATTGATGCTGTGATGTTTACCGCTCGAGGAGGTGGCGGCGAAATTGGTACCGGAAATGATATTTGTACAGCAATTTCATTGGACGGTGGAGCCACTTTTGAAAGAAGTGTAGCAGCTGCTCCTCCCTCGCAGGGGATGAACCGTTATCCATCAGGTGCCATTTATAATCCTGCTGGTAATACTGACCCGGCAAATGCGTATAAAGTGTTACTAGGAGCTATTACCGGTGGATCTGGATGGCAAGGCAATAATTTCTCTACCAATAATTGGGACAACAGTGCACCTTACAGCCAGTTTTTCGCTGCTAGTGGTTTGGGAACTCTGATTATTCGTGGCGGGCTTGATGTAGATGCTAATGGTGTTGCACATGTGGCCAATATTGATTACAGCGATGACCTATCCTATGCAAAGGCACATATTTTCCGTGGTACTTTTGATGCTGGTCAAGGTGGTTTTGTCTGGACTGATCAGGAATTTGATCCTCCTTTTGCCAGAAATTCTTCGAATGAAGTAGGACAAATTCAGGCTTTTGGTAATGTTGCCTTTAGTCCTGATGGTTCAATTGGTTATGCAATGTATTTAAGCTGTGATAACCGCAATTCTTCCTCCTTGCCTACTGGTCCTCAACCAATTGTTTATAAATCTACAAATTCTGGTCAGACATGGGAATTAATGGCAATGTTAGACTTAGAAGACCATCCAATTTTTCAGGAATATCTTTTCCCTTTACGTCGTACCTGGGGAAGTTCTACTGAAATTGTAAAGCCTAATTTCTGGGAAGGTGATATGGTGGTTGATCATAATGGCAACCTTCATATTATGGCAAAGGTTCTAGGACTTTATTCTGATGATCCTGATTCACTAACATATTATTTCTCTGTCGAAACAGGTGGAATTTTTGAAGTTTATAATGTTTCCCAGGGAGATAATTGGGATGTTCGGTATATTGATACATTACAGACCCGTTATGTAAGAAGTGAAGAATCTGGTTATGGTGCCGGTGACGATGCTGTTGGTTGGGGAATGAGAGTTCAGGCCAGTCGTACACCTGATGGTAAGACAGTTTTCGCTGTTTGGACTGATACGGATAAAGGTTTCTTCTCAGAAGAAGTTAACCTATATCCCGATGTACGTGCTTGGGGGCATAGAGTTGATGCTGGTTTATTTACGGAAGTGACCGACTTTACAAATCAGGGCTCAACCTATGGTGAGAATTATTTTATGTTTGTTTCCCCAACAACTATTGTCAATAATGACGGAACATTTGAAATCCCTGTAACAAAATCGGATATACGTACAACCAATGATCCAGGTCAAAGGGTATATCACGATTATCTGAAGGGAATTGTTTTCGATCCGGAAACTGATTTTCCTTTAGGTGTTGGTGTGGATCAGATAAATTATGTTAATTCTGTAAGTGCTTATCCTAACCCGGTTAATGAATCCCTCACTATTGAGGTAAATCTCATCAAGGCTTCAAATATTAAAATTGAGATGACTAACCTTCTTGGACAGCATGTTTATACGCATAATGCTAATGGTGTTGCTGGAACAAATCTTTATAAGGTTGATGTTAGCGCCATGCAGTCTGGTATTTATTTCTACAGCGTTATCGTGAATGGTCAGAAGACCACACATAAAGTTGTAGTTAAATAACCTCTTTAATACAAGTATCCAAATTTCATGCCCCACGTCAGGAATGAGGTGGGGCTTTTGCCAATCAAATATCATTTTATAAATTAATTTAAAGCACATGAAAAAATTTTTTCTTTTTTTAGCGGTAATTGGGATGACATCAATCGTCACTGCTCAAACCCGGGTGTATCAGGCGGAGAATAAGTTGCAGAAGCAATCTCTGAAAGGCCTAGTACAGGATGCTATTCCTATGTTGGCTCCCGAATCCTATCAGAAACCAATTACCCCAAAGGCTGTAAATGAAGTTGAGCCGATCAGTATATTTTCATCACTCAATGTATATGGGATTCTATATCCACAGCAGACATGTATGGCCTATAATGCAGATATTAATGCTATTCAGTTTTCGTTCCGTGGGAATCCTGGTGTCCTTGGTACAGGTAATGATATTTGTACTGCTATTTCGACAGATGGTGGGGCCACCTTTACTGGTGGTATTACAGCCAGCCCTAATGGCGGAAATAACCGCTATCCTTCAGGTGATATCTATAATCCAGCAGGGAATACTGATCCCGCTAATGCATTTCATGTAATTGCAGCCCCTATTACTGATGGTTCTAATTGGGTAGGTACTAACTTTGCAACTAATAATTGGGCAAACAGCGACTTATATAATCATATTCTTGAAAGCGTTATTGGTAATGATCTTATGTACTCACTTAATGCGCAAAGTAATGGTTATGCTCATGGCATTTCAACAGACTATGAAGTTGGTGGGGCAAATGTGATTCCATATATCTATCGTGGTACTTTTAGTGATACTGAGGGTGGTTTTCAATGGGATACCACTAAATTGGCTATTCCTTTTCTGAAGGCACCAGGTGATCAGACTTATGTATTCATGACTCGTCCAACCATTGCTTTTTCACCTGATGGAATGATTGGTTATGCTGTATTTACTGGATCAGATGCTCGTGCAGATATTAATGATGCTACAGGTTACCAGCCGATTATTTATAAAACTATTGATGCCGGTACTTCTTGGGATAAAATGGAAATGCTTGATCTTGTGAATAATCCAATACTTATTGGTGATGGGTTATTGCCTAGTGGATTATATGACCGTGTTTGGCCTTTAGCCCAGACTGCAGGTACTGCCAATGAGATCTATAAACCATTCTTTAATGAAAGCGATGTAGTCGTTGATTACAATGGCAACCTTCATATCATGGCTATTATTAAAGGTACGTATACAGATCATCCTGATTCATTAGGTTATTCATTTACCTATGATAATGGAACTCTTTTCGAAATTTACAATGTAAGTCAGAGTGATGAGTGGTACGTTAGATTTATTGATACTCTTGAGACTGATGTCGTAGAAGATGCTGAATCAGGTTATGGTGCTGGTGATGACGCCCAGGGTTGGGATCACCGCCTCCAGGCAAGCCGCACGACTGATGGCAAAACTGTTTTCGCAGTATGGACAGATACTGATTCCGAATTCTTTACCGAAGAGATTAATCTTTATCCCGATGTTCGCGCTTGGGGACATAAAGTTGATGAAGGTTTATTCACTCGGGTTATGGATTTTACCAAACAGGGAGCCACATATGGTGAGAATTATTTTATGTTTGTTTCTGGAACAACTATCTCGCATGATGATGGATCTTATGAAATTCCTGTTTCAAAGTCAGATATTCGTACTACTAATGATCCTGGTTCGGCAGTATTCCACAGTTATCTGAAGGGCGTTGTTATTGAGGCAACTGATTTCGAATTTGGTATAGGGTTAGAAGAAGTCTCCACAATTGCTGCAATGAAAGCTTACCCGAATCCTGTTACTGAGTCGCTTACGGTTGAAGTAAATCTGAATAAAGCTTCGAATGTAACGATTGAAGTGACAAATCTTCTTGGACAGAATGTTTATTCACTCAATACCAATGGTGTGTCGGGTGTGAACAAGTTTAAAGTTGATGTTACGAATATGCAGGCTGGTGTTTATTTTTATAGTGCTACTGTTGATGGACATAAGTCTATAGATAAGGTTGTTGTGAAATAATCATCGATTAATTCAATCAACTTAAATAGACAGCCCCACGATATTTTTATCGTGGGGCTTTTTATTTTGGTTTAATTAGATCTATGGGGATGTTGAATACTAGGAGTTCTTTTAGGCTTAATTATTTTGTTGATTATTAGAAATGGATATTATAATGTGTTACCAGTTTTGAAATAGTATTTCAACTATTTGAATATGACTATAGCTATTTATGGAACGATAGTTAATACAATCATTGAATAGAATACCGTTTTCATCCCTTAATTTCTGTGCTAAAGTTGAAGTTTAGAATATAATAACGTATGCTTAAAATATGAATTCTAAATGTATATTTCCATAAAGATTTTTGAGGCCAAAAATTATTAATGAGTACTAAAAAACATTTAGTCATATTAAATTCTGACAACGAGATTAGTTTAATAATGGATTAGAGACATTAATTGTAAAAATTATATGGGCTTTTTGTAACTTTACATCAAAAATCTTTCAGCTGCGATTAATTCACAGCAACCAAATCTTTCTGTAGTACGTCATAATAGGAAAGCTCCTCAACGAATGGCTGAGCCCGATGATCTTATTCTGGGTTGCAAACGAGGTAAACTCGTAGCGCAACGCAAGCTATATGATAAGTATAGCCGTGTGATGCTTGGTGTTTGCCGACGATATTCCCGCAGCGATGAAGAGGCTGAGGACTCAATGATTAAGGGTTTTATGAAGGTGTTTGAACGCATTGCCGATTATAGAGGTGATGGATCGTTTGAAGGCTGGATAAAGCGAATCATGGTTCATGTTTCTGTTGATGTTTTTAGACAGGAGCGACGCTTTTCAGGACATTTGTCTCTCGATGACCCTGAAATGTACATCTTTACAAGTAACCCCTCGGATCAGCGACTTGAGGTAGCCGACTTAATGGCGCTTGTTCAGTCGTTGCCTGAAGGGCAGCGCATGGTATTTAACCTTTATGCAATTGAAGGTTATAGCCACAGAGAAATAGGCGATATGCTGGGTATCAGTGAGAACACCTCTAAGACCCAGCTCATGAAGGCCCGCTCTTCGCTGAGAAAGCGATTGAATGGGTCTATAGTATTGAAAAAAAATCACCACGATGATACAGAATGATAATATGGATAATGTTTTTCGCGAGGCTGCCGATAGTTATGAACTGACACCGGCCTCTAATGCCTGGCAGCGTTTAAGGAGGCAACTCCTTTGGCGGAAGCTCAGGCTTGTAATTGGTGGTGGTGTCTTTGCTGCTGCTGTTGTTGTTATATTCCTATTTGTCTTTTCAGAGGAAGAAAAGGAGCTGGTAGTTAATTCAACAACTAATCAAACGGAAGCGACCATAAGTTCTAATGTTTCTACCAAAAGAGAAGAGCAGCAAATGGAATCCGACCCTCGAAGCGAAACTTACATTGCAGATAAAAATATAGCTGAGATTACCAATACAGAGATGGAAGTAATTTCTCAAGTTACTGGTACTTATGTGTCAATGGCTTCTGAAGATCCAAATATAAGAGGAGGACACAACTCTATTCGGGAAAATATCTATTTTTCCAGAATGGAAACAGTACCTGCTCATTTAGGAAATACGGAATTGTACCTAAACCCAGTTATTCGTAGCGAGGGTGTAATCGTAAATAACTCAGGGCAGATGGCTAGTGATTCAGCATGCTTATGGTCAGTTGAAGTATATAGTGGAATCAATTTTTCTCGCTTCTCTGCAATTTCTGGAGGATTGCCCGGTCATCAGGAGTTGCGTGATGAGGGGTCCTGGATACTAACACCATCTTTGGGTGCAGAATTAAAAATCAAGAATAATGGATGGTTTTTTACAGCAGGACTTTCAAGGAGCAGAGTAGGGCAGAAAGTAAACTTTGATGTTGAGACGACAGAATTGAATTCTCTACTAAGTCATTATGATTATGATACTACATGGGTATATATTTATGATCCGCCCTATTACGGAGAACCATTCCCTGCCTCAATTGATAGTACATTTGTTGCAGTGTACAATAGACAAAAATATAGAGGGACACTGGCGATAGATTATCTTACAGTACCTTTGATAGCTGGTTATGAGTTGAATCGGGAAGAAATATCTCTCTCTTGCGGTGCTGGTCTTGCTTTCTCTTTTCCTATTTCTTGGCACGGAGAAGCCCCAAATGGTGTTTTAAACAGATTGGTGCCTGCTTCAAATGAACTCTCCCACAAAATGGATCTGAGCCTTCTATTCAGATTGGAAGCATCCGCAAGAATTGCACCTGGATATTGGGTGTTTTTCAGACCTGTTATTGGTATAGGTCTGTTGAACCATACAGGGCAACAAAGCGGGTTGAACTATCGTAACAATTCGGCAGGACTAGATGTTGGAATAAGTATTGACTTTAATCCTTAATGAGAAAATTAATTCTCACATATACTTTTTTTGTTTCCTTTCTGGTTGTTTCAGGTCAGAAACAAGCTGTTAATTGGTTTTTTGGTGATAGCATTTCATTAGAGTTCAGAGTTGGGGGTGTTGTGTTTTCGTCTAAGAGTGCCATGTATGCCCCTGAAGGTTGTGCTACTGCAAGTGATAGTTCCGGAAATTTACTTTTTTACTCAAATGGAAAGTCAGTATGGAACAGAAACCATTTAGTAATGCCGGGTGGCGATTCTCTATTCGGAGAACCAGATGTTACTCAACCTGTGTTATGTCTTCCTGAGCCGGGATTTAACCCAAGATTCTGGTATCTATTTACAAATTCACCCTATACTCATCGAAAACTTAGTTATGCACTGATCGATATGCAAGCTGACAACGGACTTGGTGCTGTTGTTTCTCATCATATTGACCTGATGCAGGGGCCATCGGAGCGTATGACAGCTGTTAATCATTGTAATGGGCGAGATGTTTGGATTATCGCTCACCGTCAATCTAACAATCGCTTTTATGCTTTTTTGTTAAAGCCTGAAGGTATTGTGGCGCAACCGGTGGTGAGTGATTTGTTATTACCGTATGACATGAATGGCAGTGGATATCTTAAAGCCTCTCCTTCGGGGAGCATGCTTGCCATGGGAATGCGCGCAGGAAATATTGTGCTTGCCTTATTACAGTTTAATAATGAAACAGGAGAGGTAAGGGATCCTCTGCTGATTTCAGCTGAGGGGCTCCATTACTGCTATGGATTAGCCTTCTCTCACGATAGCCGAAGACTTTATGCCGGCTTTGGGGGTGAACAATATAGAATAATGCAATATGATCTGACACATAAACCTTGGAGTGATATGGCTTCTACAGGTTACCGTGTTAGTCTTGGCAATAATTATGGTTTTCAGGAAGCACCAGATGGAAAAATTTATGTAGCCCAGGTAAATGGGTCCTGGCTTGGTTGTATTCTACATCCGGGAGAATTGGGTGCTCGCTGTGATTTTGTTCCTAATCATTTGTTTATTGGTCAGAGCAGGTGCAGGATGGGGCTTCCTTCTTTTAATCAGAGTTTGTTTAACCGGCCGTCTCTTGATAGTAAAAATGTTTGTGAACAAAATCCTATCGTTCTTCAGCTCCCGGTTTCCTCAACAATTGACTCAATAACCTGGTATCCTGATTGGACAGAAGCTCCTGATTGGAGTTACACAACCACCGGCGATTCATTGGTCTTTTCATACGATTCTGAAGGAAATTACCAGTTGGCCGCTGTTCTATGGCATTGTGGAACCTCGGATACTGCTTTCGGGGTTGCGAATGTAGCATTAACTCCTGAAGTAGATCTCGGACAGGATACTATTCTTTTTGATGGGCAGTCAATTCTTTTGCATGTAAATAATATTGATTCCTGCGTGTGGGGAGATGGACTTAGGGCCCCTGAGCGGTTAATAACCTCTTCAGGATTGTATTCTGTAACAGCATGGAGAGGAGTATGTAGTAATTCTGATAGCCTGCTTGTGTCAACCCGTTCAATTCCATTTTATGTACCAAATGTATTTACCCCAAATGGCAATGGAGAAAATGATACATGGCGGCCAGTAGTTCCGGCTGAAACGAGTTATTCTATTCAGGTATTTGATCGCTTTGGTGCAAAAGTTGCCGAAATCAGATCAGGTTCTGAGGGTTGGGATGGCAATGTCGGGGGTAAACCATGTTCAGAAGGGGTTTATATCTGGATGCTTAATCATCCACCTGATCCTGTTGTTTATGGTTCTGTTCTTGTTATCAGATAATTGGATTAATCTGTTATAAAACATATTCTATGCCTGAAAATAATCTTCGATTTGTCATCTTTGTACTGATGCTCTTGGTTTTTTCTGCTAGAAGTGTGATAGCTCAGCATGATCCTCCTGTTGTCGTGGATGATACAGTTTTTATGAATTTTGGTGAAAAGAGATGGGTCAACCTTCTTAGAAATGATTTTGATCCTGACGGACTTCCACTCAAAATTTTCAATAGTTCTTTTCCAATAAAAACCGACAGCTCAGTATTTGTTGATATGTCGGCCTATAGATATATGAGCTATGCCGGCCCGGTCCGGTTTAGATATATTGTCAGGCAATATCCTGCAAATGGAGGGATAGGCAGAATTGCAATGGGGTATTTGGTGGTAAATCTCGCGAACAGAGGTGTCGATTCTCTTCAGAATGGACAAATCAAAGCATGCCTCACGGTTACAGACGGACAATTTTCAATGTATAATAATCAGCCTGTTATGCCTGGTGAAGAGATGAATCAGGGAGGAGTGTGTACCTATAATTATCCCGCTTTAAGTAATCTGGCAACCATGTATACATTATCAATATGGGCAGGAGGCCTGGATGCTGATGGTCTCCTTCATTTCTCCGGAGAACGTTACCGCAAAAATGGGAGTGACTTTTGGGCTGGCCCGTTGTCAGTTAAGAGCGATAGTGTGACTATAGATACCTCATTAGTATTTGGGTACCATAGAATCTGGCATATTTCTGTGGCTGATATCGTGAAGCATTGCCAGCAGTATACAATTTCAGGATATGTGCCGCCAGAGCCTATCGCAACATGGCCGGCTCATGGAGATACAACAATCGGCCAGAGTCGATTTCTTGCTCCATTTGTCGATGTTGATGGAAATGGTTGCTATGAGCCTTTACAGGGAGACTATCCATTGATTAAAGGGGATGAAGCTGTTTGGTTTATCTTGAATGACCATCGGCTAAATAATAGAGAGTCAAGCCCCGGAAAGCCACTTGGAATTGAACTTCATTGTATGGCCTATGTATTCAATCATCCGGATGATAGTGCCCTGTCAAATGCAGTTTTTTTTAATTATAAGCTTATCAATCGGAGCCAGGAGGATTATCATGATTTCTATATTGGTGCCTTTGCTGATTTTGATATTGGCTTTCCCGATGATGATTTTGTGAGATGTGATGTTGTCCGTGGAAGCATGATTGGATATAATGGTAACCCAATTGACGGAAATGATGATGAGCCTGGTTATGGGGATAACCCACCTGCACAAAGTGTTACTATTTTATCGGGGCCTCTGCTACCTGCTGATGGACTCGATAACAGGCTGGAGCCCGATTCATGTGATAATTCATTTAATGGAAGTGGTTTTGGTGATGGAAAGCCAGATAATGAAAGAATAGGGATGAGCCGCTTCATTTATTTTAATAATGGAAATTCCGGATCAATGTCTGATCCGGATAGTGCAGTCAATTATTATAATTATATGCAGGGTGTCTGGCTTGATGGCTCAATGGTGGAATATGGCGGTCATGGCCATTATGGTACAGGAGCTTATGGCCCTGCCTGTAGGTTTATGTATCCCGATGAATCTGATCCTGACTTTTTTGGAACATTCTGTGCCCCTCCTTTCGGGCCGGTTAACTGGACTGAAGAGATAGCAGGCAATACTCCCGGTGATCGTCGGGGGCTGGCATCAATGGGGCCAGTTGAATTAAAATCCGGTAGCGTTCAATTGTTGGATATCGCGCTTGTTACCGGAAGGGGAAGCAGTGGCCAGTCTTCGCTAGGTATTTTGCAAACCCGTATTGATACCATCAGGCAACGATTTCTTAAGAACCCGGATTTCTTCGGCTCATATATTTCTCTATCGGTTGATGAATCCAAGAGAATAGCTGAAGTCAATGTTTGGCCCAATCCTGCCTCTTCCAGTATCAGGGTTAAGTTGCCGATTGATACTTATAAGTATACTATCAGAAATCAATTGGGACAGGTTTGCAAGTCAGGGTTTATCAATGGTGAGAGTATAATAAAAATTGAAGAACTGTATTCCGGTTTCTATGTGATCGCCTTCGAGGGGACCTCGCAGTGTCGTATCTCCCGCTTTATTAAGCTTTGATCCCAGCTATTCGTAAAAGGGCGACTGTTCCGGAATCGGGTCGCCCTTTTTAGATTTTATTTCCTTTCTTATGTAGATCCGTATATATGATGGGAAAGTATTAGCTTTGTAGTCAAATTCGATTATATGCACTGGGACGAAGTGATGTCGTTGGTTAGGAAAGATTTAAAGCTTGAATTCAGGCAGCGATGGGCTCTTAATGGAATTCTTCTCTATGTTTTTTCAACCGTATTTGTTACCTATCTCGCTTTTTCCGGTAAAATGGATACCGGACCATGGAACGCCCTTTTTTGGATTATTATGCTGTTTGCCTCTGTTAATGCAGCTACCAAAAGCTTTGTTCAGGAAAGTAATGCCCGTCAGTTGTTTTATTATTTCTTAGTAAGCCCTCAGGCTGTTATCCTTGCAAAAATCATCTATAACCTTTTGCTGATGCTGGTTATTGCATTGCTTTGTTATGGCGTTTTTGTTTTGTTTATGGGGTCGTGGGTGGTTAATCATGCTTTGTTTATTGCTGCTTTACTTCTGGGAAGTTCTGGTTTTGCAGGCATTCTTACGATGGTGGCAGCTATTGCCGGTCGTTCAGGTAATAATTTTGCTCTGATGGCAGTATTAAGTTTTCCTCTGGTCCTCCCTTTGCTGCTCACTCTGATAAAAGTGTCCGCTGCATCTTTAACCCCGGCTCCTTTCTCTGATCATATTGGAAATCTGTTGGTTCTTCTTCTTCTTAATCTTCTGGTTGTTGTACTTGGGTGGATATTGTTTCCTTATCTGTGGCGAGATTGAACCGCCGCACATGAAATACTGTTGTAATTGTTTCAAAATTCTGTGTAAATGAAAGAAAACTTGTGGAAATGGCTTGGAGGAATTCTGATTCTCTACTCAATCTTTGCCGGATTGTTGATCAAAGTACCCGATTTGCCAGTTATACATGAAAGCATTCGCAACCTCTTCTACCATGTTTGTATGTGGTTTGCCATGATCATTATCATGGGGATTAGCTTTATCAACAGCCTGCGGTTTCTCAGAACATTCGAACTCCGTTACGATATACTGGCCGCAGAAGCTGCCCGTACTGGATTATTATTCGGCTTCCTTGGAATATTCACTGGGATGATTTGGGCAAAGTTTACCTGGGGCGAATTTTGGGTAAAGGATCCCCAGCTTAATGGTGCTGCGGTCACTATATTGATCTATCTTGCCTACCTGGTACTACGCAGCTCAATTGATGAAGAGCAAAAGCGGGCAAGAATATCGGCTGTCTACGCCATTTTTGCTTTTGTTTTACTGATCGTCTTTATCGGGATATTACCCCGTCTTTCTGAAGGATCAATTCACCCCGGCAAGGGTGGTAGCCCTGGATTGGGGGTAAATGGCTTAGATTCCACAATGAGGCTTGTATTCTATCCTGCTATAGCAGGTTGGGTGATTACAGGTATAATTATATGGAAAATCAGGGTCAGACTGGCACATCTTAAATCCCGAATTGAGGAGCTAAACGGTTGATATGTTGTATAATCTGAAAACTTATAGAAATGGAATCGTCTGATAAAATGTTTGTTGTTGTACTGGTGATAGCCATCATCTTCGCTGGTATTTTTGTATACCTTCTTTTTCTAGATCGCCAAACTCGTCGCCTTTCGAAAGAAGTGGAAAAGCTCGAAGCTGAGCATAATAACAGGAATCAATCTGGAAGTTGATCTTTCAGCGACCAGGCACTGAAGGTCTTTTGATTTATTTTGAACTAATAAACCTGTCTCTACTATGAAACGTAATCATATCATCCTTATTTTAGTAATTGTTGTAGCTATTGGCGTAGTGATCAGTACATTTGCTGATGCCAGTACCTATAGTAATTTTGCTGAAGCATCACAGAATCCTCAACGCGAATTTCATATCATCGGTAAGCTTAATCTGGACAAACCAATTGAGTATGATCCTGTCCAGGGCGATCATTTTTCATTTTATATGACCGATGCAAATGGTGATGAACGTCGTGTTACTTATCGGGGAGCCAAACCACAGGATTTCGAGAAATCAGAACAGGTAGTTCTCGTGGGTAAAACCGATGGTGATGATTTCAGAGCAAGTAGTTTATTGTTGAAATGCCCGTCGAAATACGACGATCAGGAGAAGCCAAAAGGTTTTGGCGAGAAAACTTTTGACGGCAAAGAATAAAAGCGTCTCTTTCCGTCCATATTAGTCAGTTTGCGATATGCAGGATTTCACCCTGTTATATCTGGTGGAACACACTACTTCATTCTGCTTCTGACACTACGGTTTCGTTATAAATGCAGCCTAAGTTCAATCTGATACATTTGCAACCAGGAGAAAGTTTTTTGGTCATTATATCCATTTTTGCATCCAGACGATATCAAACCGTTTTCCTTTCTTTTTTATCACCTCTTTGAACCTTCCGCAATCTGTAAATCCATTCCGTTGGTGAAATGCTAAACTTTGTTGGTTCTCAGAAGCAATACTCGCCAACAGAATCCTGATTCCTTTCTCTTTGGCTTCTGCCTCCAATTTTTGAAGTGCCGTTTTTCCGAAGCCCTGACCGGTGTATTCTTGAGCTATGAAATAGGTTACTTCTGCGCATTCGTTAAAGGAGGGGTAGGGGTTATGGGGATGCAGAAAGCAGAACCCGACAACATGCTCTGTGCTTTTTAAAACAAAGGCGGGATAGGTTCTCGTCATCATCAGAAGCTTATCGTAAAACTCGTATGGAAGTGTTGAATCAGGATATGCCGCGAAACTGTTTACCACGTAATAGTTGTATATATCCATAACCTCTTTTCTGTGGGATACCCCCATGGGCTCGAATTCTATCTTCATAACAGGGATCTTTTTTCTTTATAAGAATGAATTTCCGGCGATTTAGACTGATGCTTATATTTATCGGTTTGTAATATAAGTCTTCTCAGGGCTTCAGATTTACACCACCATTTGCCCTTGCAGGGGCTTTATATTTCAGACAGCAAATTTATTCAATTTTGAAAGGGCAAGTGCCAGCTAACAGATATATAGTTTAATCTGAGGAAGTAGATTTCTTTTTGCTTTATTGATCTTAATGTTGGCGAATGCTTTAAATATTAGGGTATTAAAAAAACCGCTACCATTGGTAGCGGTTTCCCTGCTGTATCACCTGATGCGTGAAGCACCAGAAAATTTTAACTTAAACCAATTTGTGGGCTGCTGCCAGTGCAGCATCGTAATCGGGGTGTTCAGTGTTTTCTTTCACATACTCTACATACTTTACAATGCCGGCTTTGTCGATAACAACAATACCGCGGTTCAGAAGACGGAGTTCTTCGATCAGGAAGCCATATTTCAAGCCGAAGTCAGTGTCTTTGTGGTCAGAGAGGGTCACAACTTTATCGATTCCTTCGGCGGCACAAAACCGGCCAAGCGCGAAAGGAAGATCGCATGAAAGGGTCAGGATGGCAACATCACCCAGGTTGGCAGCCTCAACATTGAACTTACGAGTCTGAGCTGCACATACACCTGTGTCAACCGAAGGAACAGAGCTGATTAAAACCACCTTACCGGCATAGTCGCTTAGTTTAACCGGCTTCAATCCTTCACCGATAGCGGTAAAATCGGGAGCTTTGTCACCCACTTTAATTGTTTCACCTAAGAGGGTCATGGGATTGCCCATGAATGTTGTCATTCCGGATGTCTTTTTCATAATAAATGGTAATTTTTAATAAGAAGGTAATATTCTGTTTTCTGCTCTATCAAACAATCCTATCTTTGTTCTTGTTCATCATTAAATGCAAAATATGCCATTTCGCAACCTTCAGGAATTTATCCGGGCACTGGACGAATCGGGGGATCTTATCCATGTAAAATCCCGGGTTAGCCCGGTCCTTGAGATGACCGAGATCGCTGACAGATTCGTCAAGGCCGGGGGCAAAGCCTTATTGTTTGAGAATACAGGGACTCAGTTTTCTGTTTTGCTGAATGCTTTTGCTTCTGAGCGAAGGATTTGCCTTGCACTGGGTATGGCTCATCCCGATGAGGCTGCTGAAAGAATACAATCGTTACTGACACGTTTCAGCACACCTGCTTCCGGACTTCTCGACAAGCTGAGGCTGCTTCCGTTGATTGGGGAAATGGCCGCCTGGATGCCAAGGGTGCGCAAGGGAAAGGGTGAATGCCAGCAGGTGGTAATGGATAAACCCGATCTGACCAAACTGCCAGTCCTGCAATGCTGGCCTCATGACGGGGGGCCTTTTATCACCCTGCCGCTTGTTCATACCCGTGATCCTCACACAGGGATGAGAAACCTGGGGATGTACCGGATGCAGGTCTTTGCTCCCGATCTGACAGGGATGCACTGGCATCTGCACAAGACGGGTGCCCGGCATTACAATGAGTATAAGGCCGAAGGAAAGCGCATGCCGGTAGTCGTTACCCTTGGTGGTGATCCGGTATATACGTATGCAGCTACTGCACCAATGCCCGATAACGTTGATGAGTATATGCTGGCAGGTTTTCTCAGAAGGCGTAAAGTTGATCTGGTAAAATGTCTCACCTGCGATCTCGAAGTTCCTGCTGATGCTGATTTCGTAATTGAAGGGTATGTAGATCCTTCTGAAGATCTTGTCAGAGAAGGCCCTTTTGGCGACCATACCGGTTATTACAGCCTGGCCGATGATTACCCCCTGTTTCATGTTACCTGTATTACCCATAGACGTGATGCTGTCTATCCTGCTACCATTGTCGGTATTCCCCCAATGGAAGATGGATGGATTGGCATGATCACCGAACGTATCTTTCTGGCTCCGTTGAGGCTGACGATGCTTCCCGAACTGGTTGATATGGCAATGCCGGTTGAAGGAGTGTTCCACAACATTGTGGTTGTGTCTGTCAGGAAGGCATTCGCCGGGCATGCTGCCCGGGTGATGAGTGCTTTGTGGGGTGCAGGACAAATGATGTTCAACAAAGTGCTGATAGTGGTCGATCATGATGTTGCTGTTCACGATTATCAGGCTGTTGCTGCCGTTGTTGCAATGCAGTGTTCATTGCCCGGCGATGTTCACCTGAGTCGGGGACCGATGGATGTGCTCGATCACGCATCGAGAAGATTTGCTTATGGTTCGAAGATGGGAATCGACGCTACCAGAAAATGGGCCGGTGAGGAGCCGGAAACCCTTAATACTCCATTGTGGTTTGAACCCTGGCCAGGATTAATGGCAGGAGAGCCTCAGGTGAAAGCCATTCAGGTGGCAGCAGGATTTCCTGTACTGTTCGTTGCTTTTAGCCGGGAGTCGAAAGGAGATGTTTCAGCTTGTTTTCGGCGATGGATTGATCTGGGCAGGCTGAAAGGGAGTGGATGGGTTGTGTTTGTCGAGGAGATTGCTGATCTTGATAACATCCCTTATCTCATCTGGCGTATTGCCAATAACATCGATCCTGTTCGCGATCTTGTTACCCACTCTGGCTGTAAATCGATAATGGCGCTTGATGCAACCCGGAAATATCCTCAATGGGATGACTTCGACCGACCCTGGCCCAACATTGTCACGATGGATCCCGATACTATCAACCGGATCGATGCCCGATGGAATGAGCTGAACCTGGGTGACTTTATCAGCAGTCCTTCCCTCCCTTTTATCGGGATGTTGTATGGGGGAGGGGCTGTGGCTCAATAAGCAGTATGCTTGTGAATTATCCTGGCAGGCTTGCTACCGAATGTGATTTACTTTGAGCAGTCTGTTAACCGTGCTGGTTGCCATTATTGAGTACCAACAACAGTATAAGTAATCGTCCTGTAACAGGGGGGCCGGCAATACCGGTTTATTTATCTCTTATTTCTTCAGCCTTAATTGTTATCTGTGCCTCGCACCGGGGATGGGTGAAGTGTGCATAGCCTGGTTTAGCATTTTGTAATCCGACCATTTAACTGGAAAAATGGAGGTATAGATTTGACTTATATCAAAAATAAACCGGGTTCGTTCCAGTTTCATTTCCCATTCGAATTTATACGGTCGAGCTTCGAAGCTACATCGAACGCGTATCGAAGGCAGTAAGGCTTTGGTCACTGTTTATCAGTGATTTGATAAAGTGTAGATAAATACCTCTTTTTGGTCAGATTTTGGAGTAATTTAATGGGTGCCGGGGAGGTGTTCTGATAGTTGGAAACCGGAATTTGTTAGCAGAGATATTGCCATGAATTGGAGATTTTCAATAGCAGATTGTAATTCGTAATCAGGGAATAGTTTCCCTGGCGGGTAGTCTGAAAAGTAAATTAAGGAACCCTGTTATTTATCTGGTTTATTGTGGAGGTTTCTTGCAGTTTGCCGGAATTATTGGTGAGCCGGTTTTCGGAAAGAGGTAAAGAATGTGTTATTACAGGTTGTACAGGTAAATAAAAAAAGGAGCCGAAGCTCCTTTGGGTAATATTGTATGTAAGATCAAATGTGAACCACTTCACCATAAGCCGCAGCCATCGCCTCCATTACTGCTTCGGATAGCGTAGGATGCGGGTGAACAGTATCGATGATTTCCCGCCCGGTGCTTTCGAGCTTGCGGGCAGCAACAATTTCGGCGATCATTTCGGTTACATTTTCGCCGATCATATGAGCACCTAAAATTTCACCATACTGTGCATCGACGATTACTTTCACAAACCCGTCTTTGGCTCCTGCTGCGCTTGCTTTACCGGAAGCAGTGAATGGGAATTTACCCACTTTAATTTCGTGTCCTGCCTCGCGTGCAGCTTTCTCAGTCATCCCAACTGAAGCAATTTCAGGGGATGTATAGGTACAGCCCGGGATATTGCCGTAATTGAGTGGTTCGGGATGATGACCGGCAATCTTTTCAACACAGATTATCCCTTCGTGCGAAGCTACATGAGCAAGGGCGGGGCCATGAACTATATCACCGATAGCATAATATCCGGGTATATTCGTGCTATAATAATCGTCGACAGTAATTTTCCCTTTCTCATGGGCAATTCCGACTTCTTCAAGGCCAATGCCCTCGAGATTGGTTGTTACGCCAACGGCAGATAATACGATCTCTGCCTCAACTGTTTCTTCTCCTTTTTTGGTTTTGATGGTAACCTTGCAGAGATCGCCAGTTGTGTCGACATGTTCAACCGAGGCATTTGTCATCACTTTGATACCGGCTTTTTTAAACGACCGTTCGAGTTGTTTTGATACCTCTTCGTCCTCAACCGGAACTACAAAGGGGAGGAACTCAACCAGAGTTACTTCTGTTCCTATAGCATTATAGAAGTGAGCAAATTCAGAGCCAATAGCCCCTGAACCTACTACAACCATTGATTTGGGCTGTCGGGGAAGGGACATGGCCTGACGGTACCCGATTATTTTTTCACCATCCTGTTTAAGGTTAGGAAGTTCGCGTGAGCGGGCTCCTGTTGCGATGATGATGCTTGATGCCTGGTATTCTGTTACCTGGCCGTTTTCATCGGTTACTTCAACAACCTTTCCCGGCTTGATTTTACCGAAGCCTTTGAGGTGGTCAATTTTGTTTTTCTTGAACAGATATTGGATGCCGTTGCTCATTCCGGCAGCCACGTCACGGCTCCGTTTAACAATTCCTTCGAAATCGGCTTTAACGGTTCCTTCTATGTTGATGCCATAGTTGGCTGCGTGAGATGCATACTGGAATACCTGGGCACTCTTGAGAAGAGCCTTGGTTGGAATACAGCCCCAATTGAGGCATATACCTCCAAGTTCGGCACGTTCAACGACGGCAGTTTTCAACCCAAGCTGGGAGCCACGGATGGCCGCCACGTATCCACCGGGGCCACTGCCTATCACTATCAGATCGTAATTCATATTGTGGATTATTTAATGTTATTTCAGGGTGCGAAAGTAACAATTTGAGGGCAATAAAGTTTCATTACTCTACCGGTAAGTGTCGCTCAAATCCTTCCTGAAGCGAAATAAAAGTCTCGGTATAGGTGATTTCAGGAATCGATTGTATCTTCCCGACTATAATTTGTTTGAGGTGTTCGTTGTCGCGGCTGTATATTTTGATGAGAAGCGAGTATTTCCCGGTGATGTGATGGCATTCAACGATTTCGGGTACCTGCATGATTCTTTGAAAAACTTCTTCATGTGTACGCGTAGCCGAAAGATTGATCTGTATCCCGATGAAAGCACAGGTCATGTAACCTAATCCCCTTGCATGGACAAGTAACTGGGATCCCCTTATGACACCTGCTTCTTCCATCCGTTGAATTCTTTGATGGATAGCCGCTCCTGAAACGTGGCAGTGGCGCGCTATTTCAAGATAGGGTGTACGGGCATTGGAGGTAAGTAATGTAAGTATCCGGCGGTCGAGGCTATCAAGTTGAAAGTTGTTTCCCATAATTTTTTTAATTGTATAACGATTTGTTGCAAAAATATCTGTTTTGGTTACAGATTTTAAAAAAAATGTTAATATTTGTCCGAATTGATCTAAAATGAGTATTGTTTCGTTTCTGAATGATATTTTTGTGCACACGATTGCAGAATCTGGCTGACCTGTTTTTAATATTTACCCGGTAAAAAAAGTTACAGATGAAATTCGACGCCGTTAGTAATGTATTCGATCTGCTACAGTTTGGTGAATTTGGCGATGTTAACCCAAGCATCACTGATTCGGCCACCTATACTTTTATGCAGGCAAAGACGATGACCGAGACCTTTGAAGGAACAGCAGAAGGGTGCTTCCTTTATTCACGACACTGGAATCCGAGCAACAAGTTTCTGGCAGATGCTCTGGCTGCAATGGAAGGAACTGAAAGTGCCTGGGTCACCGGAAGCGGGATGGGCGCCATAACATGTACTATTCTCCAGATTTGTAAGTCGGGTGATCACATCATCAGCAGCAGGACGATTTATGGAGGGGCCTTTGCCTTTATGCAGAACTGGCTGCCCAAATATAACATTGAAGTTACATTTGTTGATCCGACCAATCTCGATGAGGTAAAGGCTGCGATAAAGCCGAATACCAAAATGATTTATACCGAAACCATGACCAACCCACTGTTGCAAATCAGTGATATTCCGGCATTAGCCTCAATCGCTGACAATAATGGGATAAAACTCGTAGTCGATAACACCTTCACACCGTTGATGGTTGCTCCGGCACAGTTAGGTGCTCACATCGTTGTATACAGTCTGACCAAATTTATTAATGGAAAGAATGACTGTGTTGGCGGGGCTATTTGTGCTCCTGCAGAGTTTATCAATGCGCTCTCAAATGTTAACGATGGCACCGCTATGTTATTAGGCCCGGTGCTTGATCCGCTTCGTTCCTCATCAATTTTAAAGAACCTTCACACACTGCACATACGTATGCAAAAGCACAGCCAGAACGCCATGTATCTGGCTGAACGCTTTCGCGAAAACAACCTGACCTTCCTGTATCCCGGCATGTCTGATCACCAGGGTCATACGGTACTTAAGAAAATGATGAACCCTGATTTTGGATTCGGGGGGATGATAGCTATTGATCTGAAAACAGCTGAGAAGGCTTCAGCTTTCATGGAGTTGATGGAAAACAAAGGGGTAGGATATCTCGCTGTCAGCCTTGGTTATTTTAAAACTCTGTTCAGCAATTCAGGTAAGTCGACTTCTTCCGAAGTCCCTGAAGAAGAACAGCAAAAGATGGGTCTCTCAGCAGGCCTGGTTCGTTTTTCGATGGGGCTCGATCATGATATAGAGCGTACATGGCAGAAGATTAAATCCTGTCTGGTTGAGTTAAAGATAATTTGATTTGTTTTACTTTTTCTTTCCAAGCTGCTGGCGGTCCTGAACACAAGGGCCGCCGCGGCTGTTTTAAGAGGTATCGAACATATAAATAATTTGAACTATGGTATTATTAAAACCTGGTGATCCGGCACCAAATTTCTCCGGTACCGATCAGAATGGAAATATTGTTTCCTTAAGTGATTATAAGGGGAGTAAGTTGGTTGTTTACTTCTACCCAAAGGCAAATACACCCGGATGTACGGCAGAATCGTGTTCTCTTTCAGATAATTATGAATCGCTGTTAGCCCGGGGTTACAAAGTAGTTGGGGTAAGTGCTGATACAGTGAAGTCACAGAAAAGCTTCTCGGATAAGTTTGGATTTCGTTTTCCTCTTCTGGCTGATACCGAAAAAACGATTATTAAAGCCTATGGTGCATGGGGGGCGAAAAAAATGTATGGCAGGGAGTATGAAGGGATCATGCGATATACTTTTCTCATCGATGAGGAGGGAATTATATCAGATGTAATCCGGAAAGTAGATACGAAGAATCATGCTAAGCAGATTCTCGGGTGATTAGAGCTTTTAATTGAGATAAAGAGACTGGTCTATAATGTCAAATAGAACCCAAATGTCTGAATTTTGGAATTATTTAATCCGAAAAAGCTTCTTTTTAGGTATTCATGATTTTTTTAATTTTATTAATTGTTTGTATAACAAAGATATATGGAAAATATATAAGGTGTGATGCGATTTTTGGTGCTATTATTGTAATGGCTTGTGCAGAAATTTTTAGTTAGAACCATTATTTAATTTTATATCTCATGAACCGTTTCTCAATTTATCTGCTTTCATTATTGGTTCCGGCCATGTTGTTTTTGACATCCTGTAAGAAAGATGAAGTGCCTGAACAGGTATCAGACAGTGAATCTTTGTCGCTTAACGTTAACAACGATGGAGCCTCCCTTACGGCAGAGAGGGTTCGTTACATGTATACCCCGGTATTTGATACGGCTTATCAATCGTTTTTCCCTATGATTAACGGGGGGTATAAGTTTTCACCATTGGTACCGACAGCCGGACCTGATCATATTTTCTATCTGGTTGCCGAAGTTGAATCTCCGGTCAGGAGCGGAAATCGGACTTTGAGTGCTACTCATGTTTCCGTGAACGGTAACAGAGCTTATGTAAGCTATCACTATAATGAACCCGATGGAGCACCCATGTCGGCTGATTTATACGAAGGAGAGATAGTTATGCTTGATATTACCAATCCGCGGGTTCCAGTGATTCTGGAGTCGGCTACTTCTTCAAGAGCTGATTTCAATACCATGTTTCTCGATTATGAGACATCAGGATCACAACGTCGTTTATGGATTGGTGCCACAGATTATGGAGTGGGCGGAGCTGTTTTTCAGTTGAACCTTGTGAATGAAAATATACCAGTTAATGCATCACTTATCCGGACAAAAACTCCTCCGGGTAAATCAGTAAACGGACTGGTTCGATCTGCCGATTGGCTGTATGCAACTGCAGGCCGTACAGCAGGTGGTGTATTTGCCCTGAACGTGAACAATAACCTGGCCATCGATACTGTCCACGAATTCACAAATGCAAAATATGCTGCAGCCTCAGGAATTGACCTTGGCAGCAAACATGTGGTTCTTAAGAGTGGTGATAATGCTGAAATATTGGTTTATGCAGTTGGGCCGGTTCATACACTTTTAAACTCTTTTTCGATTGGCAGTATCCAACCTGAGAACGGAAAGTCGGGGATTTTTGTTAAAGATAATGTAGTCTGGGTTTCAATGGGTCATAATGGTTTAAAAGCATTTGACCTGAACACCGGAGCAGTTGTATATACGCTTTCTCCAGCCAATATGTCGGAAGAGTCAATCACAAATGGTGTAGCTCTGGATGATGATTATGTTTATGTTGCCAATGGATCGGGAGGTATGTATCTCTGCCGGATTGTTCCCGGACAGGAGGAACTCGAAATTCTGGGCGTGTACTGGTATGGTGCTTCTGCGAACTATATAACAGCAGCCGATGGCTATATTTTTATTGCCAATGGTCGCGAGGGACTTAAGATATTAAAGAAGGGACAGCCAGGTGATTATGATGTTATTTGTGATTATGACGACCAGGGTCTGCCTGAATGCCTTGAACCGAATCTTGATCCTTTATGTCCGGATTTGTTGTCGCACATCAGTGCTGCACTACCTGAGAATCAGAACGCTTTAAGCGCTCATCCTGAGTTTTTTGCAAATCCGAATAGAAACCTTGTGTTAACAGCTCCGGCAACTGTTTATGTTACCTTTATTGACGAAGGGGCAGACTGGAAAAACTCTCTTGGTGTATATAATTACGATAATGCTACACCTCCTGCAAGTATCGTTGATTTTGTTGCATCGAAAATGTTGATCTACCCCAATGCCTCGAAACAGGGATTTGGAGGAAGCCTGTTACCAGGTAACTATATACAGCTTTTAGGCAGTTTCCCTGCCGGAACATCAATTGGATCCTTTTTAGTGGCCGATGGCTGGCAGGGGATTTCACCGGCTTATCCAACCGGGCTTTCTGAGGGGTATTATACTCACTATACCGATAAAGATTTTAACCAGACCCCCGGTACTCAGCAATCGTTGTTGTTCTATGATGCTGGCTGCGATGCTATCATTCTTACCTTTGAGGATATTTTAACCACATCCGGTGGAGACAAGGATTTCAATGACTGTATCTTTAAGATAATCGTTGATCCTCCTTCAGCAGTGAATACAGCAGTGTTGAATCAATTGTAGTAAAAAGATTCGTATTATCTCCTTCGGGGATATATCAGAGAAAAAGCACCGATAATGAGTCGGTGCTTTTTTTATCTGGTATATTGAGGATTATTAAATGGGTTTGATTATCTTTGGAAACATCCAAGTGCCATTTTATACGTCATTTTTATATTAAAAATCAGAATATTATGAAAGAAAAAGCTGAGGTAGCACCCAACAATGAGAGATTGCAGAAGTTAAAAGCGCTGGAGGCAACCATCGGAACAATAGAGAAGAGTTATGGTAAGGGCAGTATCATGAGGTTGGGAGAGCATGTGGCCGAAGCCGTTGCGGTGATTCCTACTGGAAGTATTGCCCTTGATGCTGCTCTCGGCGTTGGTGGATTACCAAAGGGCCGGATTATCGAAATATACGGGCCTGAGTCTTCGGGAAAGACTACACTGGCCCTGCATGCAATTGCTCAGGTTCAGAAACAGGGAGGGATAGCTGCCTTTATTGATGCTGAACATGCCTTTGACAGGTATTATGCAGCGAAGCTCGGTGTAGACATTGAAAACCTGTTTGTTTCACAACCTGACTATGGTGAGCAGGCTCTTGAAATTGCCGATAGCCTGATCCGTTCAGGTGCCATAGACCTGCTGGTCATTGACTCTGTAGCAGCATTGACACCGAAGAGTGAAATAGAAGGAGAGATGGGTGACTCCAAAGTTGGATTACAGGCCAGACTTATGTCGCAGGCTCTTCGTAAACTCACAGCCAATATCAGCCGTACAAAATCGTGTCTGATTTTCATCAATCAATTGCGCGAAAAGATAGGTGTTATGTTTGGCAACCCTGAAACCACAACCGGTGGTAATGCCCTTAAGTTTTACGCATCAGTGAGGTTAGACATCAGGAGATCAAGCCAGATTAAAGATGGAGATGCAGTGACGGGTAACCGTGTAAAGGTTAAGGTTGTGAAGAATAAGGTAGCTCCGCCATTCCGCCAGGCAGAATTTGACATTGTTTACGGTGAAGGTATTTCTCTTAGCGGCGAGATTGTAGATCTTGGTGTCGAGATGAATATTATCAAGAAGAGTGGGTCATGGTTTAGTTATGGTGAAACAAAATTAGGTCAGGGACGTGAGGCTGTGAAGCAGCTTTTGACAGATAATCCGGAACTAAGTGATGAGATTGAAACCCTGATCAGACAGAATCTGAAATAGTCTTTCTTGTATAACATAAAAAAGGCGGTTTGATGATCCAAACCGCCTTTTTTATGTTATAGTTTTACTAATCAGGCTGTAAACAGGAACATATGGTACCCAGCCGGTGATTCAAGTACAGCATCAGTAATGCCTGTCTTACAGGGTGATTCGAGTTCGTAAGATATCGGAACACCTAATTCTTTAACGAGTTTTATCCGGTCTTTCATGTCTTTTTCGAAGTAGGTGAGGGCAGGGGTTCTGAAAGGATGGTCGACAGTTCCCCGGCGATAAACTCCTACTTTAATCCATTCGTCTGAAAGGGTTACCCAGTTTTCTTCTTCAGGCTTGCCGTAGATGACCTGATATCCCGCTTTTTCCCAGAAAGAAATTGTTTCTTCGAATCGATCAGTTTCAAGGCTCAGTTCAAAGAAATTACCACAAAGACCAATGGCTGATCCTTTCAAAGGTTTTTGTGAAAAATCAGGGCATGCCAAAAAGGTCAGACATGTACCTGAAGCATCCCGTGCACTCATTCTGTCTGGCCCCTTTCCCGGGTGCAGTACAGAGAGTCCCGGATAAGATGCTGCTAACTCTTGCGGGTCATTGCAGAGATAGACCACCCCAACCGAAATGTTGTCGGAAGTCGAGAGTGAAAGCATGAAGGTTCCATCGGTAAGATAAAGATCACCCGGAATAGGACCTTCAACTGTTTCCATACCAATGCTCCGGAAAAACTGTCCTGAGACTGCTAAATCCTTCACTTTTAGATGAACCATTACACCTTTTACTTCAGATCGCTTCATAATTCTAATAGGGTTAGTTAATTCAATCGGCGGTGCAATTTAGTAATTCTATCGTAAGAAAGTGCAATCCTTGCAGGGGAAATTCTCCCTTCATGTACCATTTTTTCTATTATATCGATTGCCTGTGACGCTATCTGGGGATTGTATTCGGTCACATTATTTGAGAAAATCAGGATATCTACCCCGGCATCAATGGCTTTAAAAATTGCGGTTTCGATATCCCAGTTTTGTGTTATTGCTCCCATCATCATATCATCGGAAACAATAACCCCATTAAAATTCAGAGAGTCGCGTAAGATATGTTGAAGTATGTTTTTTGACAGTGTCGCCGGATAAATAGAATCGAGATGTGCATTGAAGACATGCGCAGTCATGATGAGGTCGCATTTACCTGATTGGATCAGGCGTCTGTATGGTTCCAGTTCTACAGGTTTCCATGTTTCGGTAATATCTGTAAAACCTGCGTGAGAATCTCCGGTTGCACTGCCATGCCCTGGAAAGTGTTTGTAAGTTGTGAGAACGCCTGCTTGTTGCTGTTTTTCGTAGAAAACGGAGGCCATTTTAGTTACTAGGTCCGGATCTGCAGAGAAACTTCTACCGAGTTTCCCGATCACCGGACACTCTGGATTAATATTAAGGTCGACCACTGGTGCGAAGTTTAGATTAATACCGGTCGACTTTACCATCTCAGCTATTCGGGAGGCGTAGAAGGAAGTAGAATCAGGGTTATTTAATGTTCCGAGATACTGAGCGGTTACAGTAGGAGGGTATCCATACATGGTTTTCAGCCGGTTGACTTTGCCCCCTTCCTGATCTATCCCTATCAGCAGAGGAGCAATAGCTGCATTCCTGAGGTTAGCAACTAATTGAGTAACTTGCTCCCGTGAACTGATGTTTCTTGGCCTGGAATGATTTACAGCATCATATTCATAAAGAATAATTCCACCTACCCCTAACTGTGTAACCAGTGAGGTCATCTCTTCATTAAGAACAGGACCGGTACCTCTTACCCCGATCATTAGCATCCGTGCAATTTGATGTCGAAGTGTTGGAGGTTGCGAATCATTATCATCAGTACAAGCCTGAGATCCTGCAATGCAAATAGGAATTAACAACAACAGGGTTGTGGTAAAACGCCTGCTTTTGGGTTTATTTATTCGGTTTTTCTTCCAGAAAGGTAATATCATATCCCTCAGCTATTAGTTTATCTTTATTTATCTTTATCAAATTAATCAAGGCATTCGATGGAGTTACAAAGGTAAGACCATAGGCCAGTTCTGAACGCTGTTGAACAAAAACTTTATCAGTATATGGTTCCAGTGGGGCATACTTGTCAATCCCGGGTGTGCCGGCAGGGGTAAGTACTAATTGAGTAGAGGAAGGTGCTGAACGACCAAAACCTGCTACTTCAAATTGTTGGTCCGGAACGTTGAATGTAATCGCCAATCCTCCGCTGAAACCATGATTAAATACAGCATCAAGCATGAAGGAGCCATGCCGGTCAACATTGATACCGTTAACCAACGCTTCGGTCATCATCATGTAGCCTATTGGAAATCCGAACACCCATGCCCGGTTACCTTCAGTGATTTTTTTGCTGTCACCAATCTTTATAGGTAAGGCAGGTGGTATTTCCAGCCCTGCTGATAGTGTTCCACCAAGTAGAACCAGATCGGATTGTTTATCCATGGCGAGTATAGTAAGTCCACCAGCTACAGGAACCTCTTTCACGTAGTTAATCTGGCTTCTTTTTATCGATACAGTGTATATTAAAGGTTCTCCAGTAATATCTGCTTCATGGTACGTGTATATTGTATCGGGAAAGTCGACAACATGTGCACATGTCACTGCTAGGATCTTTTCAGATGAGTAGCTTAGAATAGTAGCTGTCCCGATTACGCTTTCAGGTGTTCTTATAACCCGTATAGCCTGAGATGAAAGGATAGTGAAATCACTTCCAGGTCTGATTCCGGAGTTTCTTGCAAATACCCATGTTGTATAATCTGCATAGCACCCGATTTTTTTTACAGAGTGCCCTATTTCAGGTAGTTTAGCGAGATGTTGCTCGCCAGGTAATCCAAAAGCGTAAAGTTGTGAATTGTTCTCAACCGAAGCCTGATTGATAGGCTGTTGTTGACAGCCCAATAACATGAATAGTGATATAAAAATTCCCATAATGTTACCATGATGGTTTGCTAAGCATAACTGAGTCATAGTTTCTTTGATTTATTATCACCGGGATATAATTTAAACAACGAGTTTTACATGTGGAGGATCTGATAGATATAGCAACCACCCTTTTACATTTTCGTACCCTAATTCAGTCAGTGCTGAAGTATATTGTTTTATTTGGTCGTCATGATTTTTATTGGGTTTCCCAGTTTTAAAATCGATAACAAGGGCTTCGTCATCGTTGATCATGACACGGTCTGGGCGTAACAGGTTACCATTCGCAAGAAGGATAGGTGCTTCGGTTTTAACTTCACCTTTGAAATTGAAAAATGGCGCTACCTCTGGCTGGCGTACAATTTCAGTTATTCTGTTTTCAATCCTGAATGCAGTTTCCGGACCAAGTTTTCCATGAATGACGGCTTTTGAAATTTGTTGCGGTATGTCATCAGGGGTAATGATATTTGAAAGGATTGTATGTACAAGAATTCCAAAATCGATGGAAGCAGAGATATCTGCCAGGGTTGATTTGATAGAAGCAGGGCGTCCGACTGCAATCAGTTCATGCCAGTCGAAGCTAAGCCCTTCTGGAGGTAAGTAGGATTTTTGAGGTATTCCATTGTTTTTTAAACATTCTTCATTTGCTTCATAACCGAAAATAAAAGTATTCATCAGTGCTGATTCGGGCCATGCACTTTTTAACATGGAGCGTAGGATGAAAGATGTTCCCGGTGAATCTGATTCTGCCGGAGGTTCTGCCGAAAAAACATATAATCGGGAGATGGCCCTGGTAAAAGCGACATAGATGAGGTTTATCGCATCGAGTCTTGACCTGTCCATCTCTTCTTTGTAGAGGTTTGCAAAAGATGTATCCAGGGATCTGGTTTCCATTTTAACGCGTGCAGCGGGTAAAATACTATCTCCAACAGGTACATCAAATATCCAGTCGAATGTTCTTCCAGGTTTGACCCGGTTGCTGATGAAAGGCAGAATTACTACATCGAATGCCAACCCTTTGGCTTTATGAATAGTCATCACCTGCACCGCTTCAGCCCCATCAGGAAGTTCAACTGAGCGTTTGGTTCGTTGATCATCCCACCATTCGAGAAAACCTGGTAATCCGCGATGGTCTTTTCGGCTGAATTCCTGTACTGCATCGAGAAAAAATTGAAGATAGAGGTCATGGTGTTGGTTGAGGCCAAGCCTTCGTACAAGGTTTTCTGTCAGGTCATAAATTGGCAAAGAGAGGAGATAATCTGTACTGGCTTCATTGATGACTCCCTGTTCGGTTTTCAATGAGAGTTTTTCTTCTTTGCTGATCAGTTGCATCAATAATGTCAGAGATGTTTTATAAATCATGTTTTCTGGTTGATGCAATAATCTCATAGCAGCAACAATTGCTGATACACCAGGCGATGAGGAGAGAAGTAGTGACTCTGAGGAAATAACAGGGACTCCATCTGAAAGCAGTTCACGGGCAACGGTTGCGCATTCATCATTCCCCCGGCAAAGAACTGCCATTTGAGCATAAGAGAATCCTTCGCTGATTGATTTTGCGACAGAAGATTTTACCATGGTAATGTCCCAGGATTTTCCTTTTCCTTCATCTCCTTTCCCATCATTAAAGACAATTTCAACACGGCCATTTTTTACTGCCCCCCCGGCAATCTGCAAAACATTATCATATACATCTTTTAACTCTGAAGAAAGAGAAGCTCCGGCATGTTTGAATAATTGACAATTGAAATCTATGATTTCCGGAGTGGATCTGAAATTTAACCTAAGTGTCTTTTGTTTATAATTCCGGACAAGAGTTTGTTCAACCTCTTTGAACCAAGGTGTATCGGGACGAGAATAAATAAGGGGTAATTGCTGAAATTGTGCAGTTTCTCCATTTCTCCATCGATAAATTGATTGTTTGCTGTCGCCTACAATCATGGCAATTGGATCATGGTCTTCAGCCGGAGATGAGAGGGTGTTGTGGATCAATGGTAAAATGTTTTGCCATTGAACGATGGAGGTATCTTGAAATTCGTCGATCAGGAAATGTCGGTATTTCTCTCCTAACCGGGCATAAATGAAGGGGACAGGTTCATTTAGGACAACGCTAGCGATCCTTCGGTTAAATTCGCTTAGGTGAACAAGGTTTCGGTCTCGGGCAACCTGAACTAAAAGGATATCCAGCAATGAAAGGGTAGCCATTGGAAAGAAATTGGCTGCAACTGCTTTAAGTGTTTGGTATTGTACTTGATTCGTCTCTACAATATCAATTGTATTTTTCAGTATTTGCGATATGTTTCCACTAATTGTATTAATGGAGTCACGCACCAAAGGGCTACATTTAGATGATTCCCATTTACTGTTTTCCATTGCTGCCAGCACATGTTGGTTAGGTTTTAACCTGGAGAAATCTCCGTTCGCCAATCGTTCCATGTAATTATAGAAACCAGCATTTCCTCTTGCGGTATCAGCCATTCCGATCCCGTTTTTTTTCATTAGATCAACGAAGTCGAGTCCATACCTTATGAGATTCTGTTCAAACCTGGAGGTGAATTGTTGCAATGCAATATGTAACCTCAGAAAATCCTCAGGAGAGAAGTTTCTGAGGGGCTCTGCTCCTATACGTTCCCGTTCATCAAAGAGCGATTTGGCTATTGATTTGATTCCTGTTGAGATGTCCCATCCCTTTTCATCATCTACTAAAGTTTTAACGAAACCTGTGAGTAAGGATGTAATTCCCTTATCTGAGCCTACCAGATTGAGTAATTCGCTTACAGTCCTGTTTATTAAAGAGTCGGTGTCAATTTCAACTTCAAAATTTACCGGCAGGTGCAGGTCGAAAGCAAAAGCCCTTACCACCCGATGCATAAAACTATCTACGGTGCTGACAGAGAATTCACTATAGCCATGTAGAATGAATTGAAGTACCCGTGCTGCTCTTAGCGGTACCAATTCAGGATTTACATTAAACTCCGGATCGTTTTTTAAGGCTTCAGCCATTGATTTCGATCCTGTTGAACCATTGGCCAGGGCGGCCAATGTCTCGGTAATCCTTCCCTTCATTTCGGCAGTTGCCTTATTTGTAAAGGTAATAGCCAGGATCTGACGGTAACTGAACGGGTTTTCAAGTACTATTTTCAGGTACTCCTTGACAAGAGTAAATGTTTTACCAGATCCTGCAGATGATTTATAGACGAGAAGCGGCATACCGGTTATTTTGTGTTTAAAGGTAGAAAAAAACAGACAAGCAGTGTTATCTTTGCTCATTTACCGTAAGTGTACCATGAAAGATAGTTGGTTTTTATATGGTTCTTTGGTTGTCTCATTGATAGTCATGAGGGTTCCATACATTGGTCAGGCATTAAGGGTGTTGAATACAATGGTTCATGAAAGCGGACATGCTCTGGCAGCAATCATAATGAGTGGGAAAGTGGTTAAAGTGGAGTTGTTTGCTAATCTGAGCGGTACTACTCATACTGTGAACAGTGGAAAACTGGCTACAGTTGTCGTAGGATTGACAGGTTATTTCTTTGCTTCGGCGTTTGCCTGGATCGCTTCCCTGTTGGTTTCTGATTCCATGGGGCGTTGGCTTATAGTTCTGTTAATGGCTATGGCAGTGATTAACCTGGTTTTCTATGTCAGAAATGGATTTGGTATGCTTTGGCTTGCTTTATTTATTGCAGGGTGTGGGTTAATTCTTTCAAAAGGTGGTAATGAATTACTACATTTCGTTGCAATTGTACTGATGGTTTTATTATTAGTAGATTCGGTCATGTCGGCAATCGAGCTAATGGTCATCTCTGTAAAAACACCTGGAAAAGCAGGAGATGCCTCTATGCTGGCTAAAACTACGGGAATCCCACCTCAACTATTTGCACTTATATTTGTTGGTATTGCTATTCTGGCGGTAGCAGATGCTATTATCAGATTTTTCCCCTCATTAAAAAGTTTGTTTTGATGCTTCAGGAAATATTAGTTGTTTTAATAATTGGTGGTGCGCTGATCTGGGCAGGTGTCAGGATAAGTAGGAATTTTGTAAACAGGGATACAGATCCATGTGATGGGTGTGGCTCATCGTGCGGTTCTTGTGCTGTAAATGATTTAAAAAAGGAGATAGAACAAAAACAACTCGAAAAAATGAAAAAGAACGATGTTTTAAACCAACATTTGAAAAATTGATTAATTTTGAGTTTTACAATATGCTATCAAATGAGTTGATAGATTGCAAAATGTATAGATCGATCTCTTCCTTAATAAAAGGATAGTTCCTCAAGATGTTTTAGTTATAGACAATTAATATTTGAGATAAGATGATTGACAGAGAAACATTCAGTATGACATATGATAACTTCGATAAGGAAGTTGTGGTAGAAATTATTGATATTTTCATTGCTGAGTACGCAGACCGGATGGCTGCTCTTAGAAAAGCTCTTGACGAACGTAATTTTGATGGATTGAACAAGCATAGTCATAGTCTCAAAGGTGTAGTTGCCAATTTTTATGATGATACTACTCATCATCTGGCTCGTCAGTTAGAAATGAAGGGGAAAGAAGAAATCTTTGAGGGAGCAGAGGATATTTATCGTGAACTCAAAGTAGCAGCAGAATCTCTGTTGGGAGAATTAAAAGAACTGCGAACAAGATATATCTGATTGGATATTATAAGACGGAATCTGAAAGAAAAAAAGACCAGCTACCTAGCTGGTCTTTCTGTATATACAATACCTGAAATTATCGATCCGTCCGATCCATTGCCTTGATGGCCATCGTGTGTTGAGGATCAATTTTCAGTACATTTTTATAATCTTCACGGGCTTTCTCAACCTCTCCTTTTAACTCATACGCGTAACCTCGATTATAGAGAGCATTAGTCCAGTCAGGTGAAATTTGAAGCGACTGGCTGAACAAATTGATAGCTTTATCATAATCCTCTTCAATAACCATTGCTATATATCCTTTGTTATAAATTGCATCACGGAAATGTGCATCTATTGCCAACACTGAATCATAGGCTGCAATAGCTTTAGAATAATCTCCACGTTCCTGATAAAAATAGCCAAATAAATACCATACTGCCTTGTTCTTGGAGTTAATCTTCAGTGCATTTTTAAAATAACCTTCCGACAACTGGTCTTGTTTTTTCTGGTAGATCAGGGCAAGTCTTACCCAGGCATCGAAGTATTGGTTGTCCTGAGCAGTTGCCTTCATGAGGTTTTTAATCCCGCTCAGAGTATCCCCTTTTTCAAGATAAGCGATTCCTGCAATAAAGTAAGCCTTAGGATTAAAGGGGGTCTTATTAATTGCTTGATCGGCCAGCTTAAAAGCTTCATCATAATTTTTGAAGACAAGGTAAAATCGAGCATGGGCTACCATTGCTTCGTTATTATCGGGGGCGATAGCTCTTGCTTTTAATAAGGCTTTTTCCGCTTCGGAGAATTTCCCAGTCAGCTGGTACACATCCGAGAGTGCTATGTAACCTTCCGGATTCAAGGAATCTAATCCGATTGACTTACGAACATCCAATAAAGCAGAATCAGGCTGATTGTGGTCGGTAAACCATTTCGAACGTTCAATATAGTTATTCGGATTGGTGGGGTCGTTCAGTATTTTCCGGCTTAGTGCTGAGAGCTCAGGAGAAATGGAATCATTGGCCGATAAGGCGTGCTTTTGATGGTTCTGACAAGCTGACCAGATGCCACTGAACATGGCAATCAGCAGACAAAGGGCTAGAAAATTGCGATTTATCATCCTCATTCAGATTTTATAAGTGTGCAAAGGTAGAGAGTATTTGGACAGACGCAATAATTTGTCGATGCGTTGTAATAACTCCCACATTTGTTCAGCAAGGAAGAATCAAGAAAAAGCCCGGGTTTAGAAATTTACTTTTTTCAGTTGTGTTACCTGTGTCATGGTTGTACCATATGGCTTCCATGTAAGATCAAACCTTACAAGTCCGTATGTCTTATTAATATATATGGTTCGTTTATAATTTGCATCACCAGGCATGAGTTGCTCAATCTCTGCACATTTGAAAGTGTTCAATGGTGTTGAAACAGTTTTGTCGAGCGACACAATTCGATGTGTAATAGTGGTGTCTCCGGCAATAATGTAATAGAACATATCGCCGACCTTTGAGTCCGATTTAAGATAAATCAGGGGATAATCACCACCTGGAGTACCGCATTCAGCAAATTGGTTTTCATTCTTCATCCAATAAGAGATGGTCCCACTTTTATCAATCCAGTCCAGGTTTTCTTCTACCTTGAATACGGTATCGTTCATCTTTTCTGTGACGGCAAAGGTATCAACTGCATTTCTTGATATCCCCTGTTGGGAGACTGTAACATCATATATCCATTGATGATTGAGATCTACAAAAGCAAAAGCATTACCAATTGGTATTGGAACCGGATCATTCGTCCCATCGTCATCCTTTGAGCAGGAAAAGGCTAATATAATAGGAATAGCCAGTAGTAAAAAATGAAGTAAATTGCTGATAACGTGTTTTTCTGATTTCATAAGGTTGATTTTAAATTTTACATAAAAATAAAAATTATTATAATCAAATATCTTTTATGTAACCTGTGACAGAATTATTTATTAACGGGAACAACTTCCTGATTTTGATTAATTAATCTCTTTATTTTGTAAAAGTCCTGCCAAACAGGAAACTGCTTAATGCTCCTTCCCTTACGCTGCTCCCGCTCATCCTCAGTTTGGGAAAAACAAGTAACAGTAAAATTGAATTCTTTTCATATTTACAGTCAATTCATCTTTCAATTGAATACTCTTCGGGATTATCATTCTCCCACTTTTACTACCTTTGCTTTGTAATCCTTTAATCTGCTATGTCTGAAATTTCTCCCGAAGTAATTAGTTATGATGATAACAGTATCCGGTCGCTCGACTGGAAAGAGCACATACGTCTGCGTCCTGGTATGTATATTGGAAAGCTTGGTGATGGTTCTTCCCAGGATGATGGTATTTATGTGCTGATTAAAGAAGTTGCGGATAACTCCATCGATGAATTTGTAATGGGAAATGGTCGTCAGATCGACATTACTGTTCAGGAGGGCAGGGTAACCGTACGGGATTTTGGGCGTGGAATCCCCCTTGCCAAAGTAGAAGATTGTGTTTCTAAGATTAATACCGGGGCAAAATACGATTCTAAGGCTTTTAAGAAGTCGGTGGGGCTTAATGGTGTAGGTCTTAAAGCAGTAAATGCCTTGTCATCATGGTTCAGGATTCAAAGTATCCGTGATGGAATGACCAAGGTATTGGAATATCGCAGGGGTGAACTTGTACTTGATGCCCAGGAAGAACTTTGTTCGCTTCCAAGTGGTACTATCGTGAGTTTTATTCCTGATGAAACCATATTTCAGGGTTATCATTTTATTCGGGAATATGTAGAGAAACTGATATGGAATTACGCTTTTCTGAATACGGGGCTTACCCTCAATTTTAATGGTCAGAAATACCTTGCCAAAAATGGATTGCTCGATTTACTGAATGTGAATATGGACGATGAACAGCTTTATCCAATTATTCACATCCATGAGGAGGATTTTGAGTGTGCCTTTACTCATGGCGCCGCCCATTATGGTGAGGAGTACTATTCATTTGTTAATGGTCAGCATACTACTCAGGGCGGAACTCATCAGCAGGCTTTCAGGGAAGCTATCGTGAAAACGATAAGGGAGTTTTATAAAAAAGATTACGACACCAGTGATATCCGGACCGGGCTTGTTGCTGCGCTTAGCATAAAAATTCAGGAGCCTGTATTTGAGTCCCAAACCAAGACCAAACTTGGTTCAAATTATATGGAAGAGGGGGGGAGAACTGTGAACCGGTTTATCGGTGATCTGGTCAAAAAGCACGTCGACAATTATCTTCACATGAATCCCGAAACTGCCGAAATAATGCAGCGTAAAATCCTTCAGAGTGAGAAAGAGCGCAAGGAGATGGCAGGTATTAAGAAAGCGGCTCGTGACAGTATCAAAAAAGTGAGCCTTCATAATAAAAAATTGCGCGATTGTCGTGTGCATTACAACTCTAACCACGAAAGAAAACTCGATGCTACCTTATTTATCACTGAAGGTGATTCTGCCAGCGGTTCAATTACAAAGGCCCGCGATGTCAATACCCAGGCCGTTTTCAGCCTGAAAGGAAAGCCCCTCAACAGTTACGGAATGAGTAAAAAGGTAGTGTATGAGAACGAAGAATTCAATTTGCTTCAATCTGCCCTAAACCTTGAAGAAGGACTCGAAGGATTACGTTACAACAACGTGGTGGTGGCTACCGATGCCGATGTCGATGGTATGCATATCAGGCTCTTGTTACTTACTTTTTTCCTGCAGTTTTATCCCGACCTGGTTCGTGCCGGTCACCTTTACATACTTCAGACCCCTCTGTTCAGGGTACGTAACAAGCAGAAAACAATATATTGTTATTCGGCGGAGGAGCGTGCAAAAGCTATCGCTTCCGTTGGGCGGAATCCTGAAATCACCCGGTTTAAAGGTTTGGGAGAAATTTCACCCAATGAGTTTTCAAATTTTATAGGCCCTACTATGCGTCTCGATCCTGTCATCCTCAGGAAAGATCATTCTGTAGCCGAAACGCTGTCGTTTTACATGGGGAAGAATACCCCGGAAAGACAGGTGTTTATCATTGAGAATCTCAGAAACGAGGATGAGGTTGAAGCTGAAATGCTTTCTTTATCCTGAATTTTTCTTTTTACTTTATCCCATTTTATTTCCTGTGTAAGACAGAAGTAATATTCTCAAGGCCTGGAATAATTGTTTTTTATTACGGCTGGATAGCCTCCCTTTTGATTTTCGGAGAGTATAACCGGGACTAAGAAATCAGCCTTTTCCCCGGAATGGCCTGTTTGGTTATTTCTCTTTGATTCTGTCATAATGTTAATTAGTCGTCAGACGAATTGATCCTATACTGATTATGCCGTTTTGAATAGAACTGTTTCAATATTTGTTTGGTTAGCTTAGTCTGGATTGATTACAAATAAGGTGCCGGAATTGGACAGGTAACAAGTCGCTATCATTCAGTTGATACAGGATACACGGCAACGTTTTCTTTTATTGATGCGTCAATACTACACGGGTTTATATCTGGCTGTCCTTTTTCTCGTTGTGAGTGATTGTCGCTCTTTTTTGCAATCACATCGAACCATTATTTAATGATTATAAATATCTTCTACTATGAAAATAGCTTTGTCTGCAATCGGTTTGTTCTTTTTAACTGTTTGGTCAGTCAATGCACAGGTAGTCTGGTTGAACCCCAAACCAATCGGTGCCGATCTGAACGATGTTGTATTTGCTGACAGTCTGCACGGAGTCATAATTGGTAAATATGGAACTATCCTATATACTGAGGATGCTGGTGAACAGTGGGAAATAGTTTTAACTGGCGCGGAATCTGGCTTTAATAATCTGCAATATATTGACGGGAGGTATTATACCTCGAATGGAAGCCTTTTTTCTTCTTCCAATGGTAGAACGTGGGAAATGATTTATTTTGACCAGCTTTATTCTGTTAATACTTTCAGATTCGTTGACCATCTGCACGGTTATGGATTGTTCAATTCTAATACCGGTGCTAAATTCGGTGAAACAATTGATGGAGGATATACCTGGCGTCTCTCAGACTGGATGCAATCTCCCCCTGGAGTCAATTCCAGAATGCGGTTTACAAGTGCGGGCATTGGATATTTTAGCGATGGCAAGGCTGTATACAAAACAGTTGACAGTTGCCAAACCTGGAACCTGATCAGGGATTTTTCGGCCGGGAATCGCGGAATCATCATTACTGCTTTAAGCGATAATAAGTTGATAGTCGGGATCCGTAGTATACTTCCCGAAACATACGGGTACGTGGTGTTGACCAATGATGGCGGAGTTACATTTGATACTGTGTACCAGGGTGATCAGTATCCGACTGCCATAGATTTTTTCGATGGACGACATGGACTTATAGCATTGAACAAAGTATATTCCTATGCTGATACAACTGTCAGGGAACTAGTACTACAGACAGAGGATGGTGGCAAAACCTGGGCTTATAATTATATGCCGAATCTGGGTAATTTTAACGGACTGAATTATGTTAAGAAAGGAGAAGCTTACATTGTCGGGGATTTGGGCCGAATATGCAAGTCGACCGATGACGGAAAGTCATGGTCGCTCTATTGGCCGGTAAACTATGATATTTATTTATACATGATTTATCTGGGTAATAAAAAGTTAATCAGATACAATGTTAATAATTTCGGTTTTAAGCTTGAAAAAACCTATGATGAAGGAAAAACCTGGAAAGAATTACCTTGTCCTCACTCCGATTTCTTTCCGAAATTTTCTGACTCCCTATACGGTTGTGAAGCCTATCGATATGCAGCCGGTGATTCGGTCGGGACTAATTATACCTTGGATGGCGGGCTCTCATGGCATACAAACCGTGCAAAATTCAAATTGAAAGCGGTAACTGATTTTAATGTTGTCTCACCGGGTATTATTTTTTTAACACAGCCCGATAACTCATTCGTGTATTCAGAAAATAACGGCCAGAGCTGGATCAGGCAACCGATTCCGTTTACCAACGGAATACTACAGCCCCTATCAGTTGACTCGTTGCTTTATATTTATAAGGATGTCATTTTTGATAGTATATTACGCTGTCAGATTTTTACATGGTTGTCGGTTGATCGGGGAATTTCATGGAAATTGATGGGGGCAGTGGATATGATCGGTTTATACCGGATTAAAATGATCAGGACTAACTCTAAAGGTGATATCTTCTTAATGTTACATGCCGATATCTGGAAAGATATGTTTAATGACAAACTCTATTTCTCGCACGATTATGGGTCAACATGGGTAGTTACTGACTCAATTCAGGATGTAACAGGATTTGAAGCCATTGATTTGAACGATAAGGGAGTTGGCAGAGTGATGTCTTTTGATTATCTGAAATTAGAGGATTTGAGGATTCATACTACTACTGACTGGGGGCATACATGGAAGGATGAGGAATTTGTTTTACCATCTATATTTTGTTCGATGGTGATAGCCGAAGATGGCTCTACTATACTTGGTGGGCAGTTTGGATTTTTAATAAAGGTTTATGGTCCTGATGGTCCATACGGGTTTATAGACATGAAGACTCAAAATGATGTAATTGTATTTCCGAATCCGACTTCTGATATTGTAACTTTTAGGTTGGATTCTCCTGCACCTGCGTCTGTAGACTTTACCCTGTCTGATCTTCAGGGGCGGATCGTAATGCGCTTCACTGATCTGCTAAAAAAAGGAGATAAAGAAGCCAGAATCAATATGGCTACCCTGTCGTCAGGTATTTACTTTTATCGTCTGGAGTTTAATAATACGGCAAAAACAGGGAAACTTCTGATTGGAAGGTAGATTGGCAGTTTCGGGGCAACCCTTTCCTGAAACGGCTTGTATTAAAAACCTTTGAGGCAGCCGTATGTTTTTGCACCTTTGCAGGTGATCTCAAAAGATTGCAAATAAGAAATTCCTCTTGATACTGAACTAACTGGTTAAAAAAATTGCCTCTGTTATGAGTATTTACCTCGATTATAATGCCACCACGCCTATCGACCCCGAAGTGGCCGATGCAATGCGTCCTTATCTCGATTCCGTTTTCGGGAACCCGTCGAGCAGTCATGCTTTCGGTGTTAAGGCCAGAATGGCAGTAGAAACAGCCCGCAGTCAGGTGGCAACCTTGCTGGGTTGTGATGCCGATGAGGTGGTGTTTACCAGTGGCGGTTCTGAATCGAACAACATGGCTATTAAGGGAGTGGCATATAATAACCAGCACAAGGGAAGGCATATTATTACCACTTCAATTGAGCATCCCGCCGTGACAGAAGTTTGCAGTTTTCTGGAAAAGCATGGTTTTGAAGTTACCACTGTAGGCGTTGATAAGTTTGGTGTTGTGAGTACCGGGGAGATAAAGCAGGCAATTCGTCCTGATACCATCCTAATCAGCGTGATGCATGCTAATAATGAAACCGGGTCTATTCAACCTATCGAGGAAATTGGCAGGCTGGCTCATGAAAGGGGAATTCTTTTTCATTGCGATGCAGCGCAAAGTGTTGGTAAAATACCGGTGAAAGTCAGGAGTATGCAGGTTGATCTGCTTTCGGTGGCAGGTCATAAGCTCTATGCTCCCAAAGGAATTGGTGTTCTTTATATTCGGCGTGGGGTTACTCTTGAGAAATTAATTCATGGTGCCGACCATGAGAGAAACCTGAGAGCCGGAACAGAGAATGTGCTTGAAATTGCCGGCCTCGGGAAGGCATGTGAAATAGCTGGCCGTGATCTGAACATGAATATGAGGCACATGAAAGAGTTGCGCGATCAGTTGCATGATGGTATTACTGCCATTGTTGACAATGTGAAACTCAATGGTCATCCTGACTGGCGTCTGCCTAATACCCTGAGCCTGAGTTTCCGGAACGTGGAAGCCAATACATTGCTTTCTGAACTTACAGGTATGGCTGCATCTGCAGGAGCAGCTTGCCATTCCGGCGAAGTGGAGATGAGCCGTGTGCTTTCGGCTATGAAACTCCCTGGCGAATGGGCCATGGGAACTATCAGGTTCTCAACAGGCAGGTTTCTTACGAAAGCTGAGGTTGATCAGGCCATTGAAATGGTATCTGGTGCTGTTGGGCGTTTACGGGCCGGAAATAGCAGACACGACGATGAAGAGTTACATTCTGTCAGGCTTACCCATTTTACTCACGGAATGGGATGCGCCTGCAAGCTGCGCCCTCAGCTGCTTGAACAGGTGTTAAAAAATGTCCCCGTGATCCCTTGTGCTGATTTGCTCGTTGGACCGGAAACATCTGACGATGCTGCAGTTTACCGGCTGAACGATGAAACGGCTTTGGTAGAGACACTCGATTTTTTTACGCCGATTGTTGATGACCCTTATCAATTTGGGGCAATTGCAGCAGCCAATGCACTGAGCGATGTGTATGCTATGGGGGCGCGCCCGTTGTTTGCCCTGAACATCGCGGCTTTCCCTTCTAACCGGTTACCGATGTCTGTACTTGAAGCTATCCTGCATGGTGCTTCCGATAAAGCTGCCGAAGCCGGAATCCCAATCGTGGGAGGTCATACGGTTGACGATACTGAACCTAAGTTCGGTTTGGCAGTAACCGGAATGGTTCATCCTGATAAAATATTGACAAATAAGGGGGCCCGTGAGGGGGATAAACTTATTCTGACGAAACCATTGGGAACTGGCATCATCAGTACGGCGGTAAAACAGGGCGTTGCAAGCGATGACTCTGCCCGCGAGGCTGCTTCCGCAATGGCCCGATTGAATAAGATTGCGGCCGAAACGATGGCCCGGTTTTCAGTACATGCCTGCACCGATATTACAGGTTTTGGCCTTCTCGGGCATCTTCGGGAGATGGCAGATGGAGCCGGTATGAGCTTTGTTGTCTTTTCCGGAAATGTGCCTTTCCTTCCGGGGGCTCTTCAGTTGGCACAGGCCGGTATTATTCCGGGAGGTACAAAAGACAACCTGAGTCATGTATCAGCTGTTACCCGGTTTTCTGAAGATGTTTCCATCGCACATCGATACCTGCTGGCCGATGCTCAGACATCAGGAGGCCTGCTGATTGCTGTCTCTGAAACAGAGGCTGATACGCTTCTCGATTCCTTGCATTTAGCTGGCGTGAATGAAGCAACAATCATTGGAATGGTGCAAAACCGTAAAGAATGGGCAATGATGGTAGGGTAATCACCAGGTTGAGGTTAATACTGGTGTGTTTGATATAACATAGTTTCAGTGTATAATATCCTTGATTTGAGCTGGTTTCTGACTTTTGCCAGCGGAAAATCAGGTTGGTTTTTATTTTGCCGGATGAACAGAAGAGAACTCATCGGCAAAAACTACGACATGTTTTATGAAGGTATGCCGCATCTGTCAGACAGAATGATTCTGCCGTAGAAGAGGAGTATTTCAATCAGCCAATTCACTACCTTTGTCATTCAAACCGGCCTGATCCCTGGGTTTTCTTCATCATGTTTTTGTTCAGAAGCAACTTCAGGTATAAACCGCCCGTCAACATAATTGTTATGATCGATTTTGCCCGTAAGATTGCCCTGGAACTTTCACTTGATGAGAATCTGACAGCCAATGTAATTAAATTGCTGGCTGAAGGTGCAACCATTCCATTCATTGCCAGATACAGGAAAGAGATGACAGGCAGCATGGATGAGGTGGCCATAATGTCTATCCGCGACCGGCTTCATCAACTGGAGGAGCTTGAAAAGCGCCGGGAAACTGTTCTCAACAGCATCACTGAACAGGGAAAGCTTACCGGGGAGCTGCAACGGCAGATTGAGGAAGCCCCTACGATGGCTGTACTTGAAGACCTGTATCTGCCTTTCAGGCCAAAGAGGAGAACCCGTGCAACTATTGCACGGGAAAAAGGGCTTGAACCATTAGCCCGACAACTAATGAGCCAGCATCAGGGAGTCGATCCGGAGTTAGTCAGTCAAAAATATATCTCGGAAGAGAAAGGTGTAGCTTGTGTAGAAGATGCACTGGCAGGTGCACGTGATATCATGGCTGAGTGGATTAGTGAACACGCGTATGCCCGGCAGCGTCTCCGTTCGCTGTTTCAACGATCGGGAATCATAAGGTCAAAGGTGGCAAAGGGAAAGGAAACAGAGGGAGAAAAATACAGGATTTATTTTGACTCCGAGGAGAAGGCTACAAGAGCCCCTTCGCATCGATTGCTGGCCATGTTCCGGGGAGAAGATGAGGGTTTTCTGAAAGTTGTTATCGAACCCCCTGCCATTGATGCAGTGGAGTTGCTGGAGCAGATTTTCGTCAGGAATGATACATTGTCAGCCAATCAGGTCAGGTCGGCTGCTTTCGACAGTTATAAACGTCTGATGCAACCATCACTTGAAACCGAGATACGCCAAATGCTCAAAGAGAAGGCCGATACTGAGGCTATCAGGGTTTTTGCCGAAAATTTAAGGCAACTGCTGATGGCTGCTCCTTTGCGGGGAAGAAATGTACTGGCTCTTGACCCTGGTTTTCGTACCGGTTGTAAGTTGGTTTGCCTTGATTGCAACGGGAAATTGCTTCATAATGAAACAATCTACCCCCATCCTCCTGAAAATAAGGTGAAAGAAAGCATCCACAAAATCAGGAGCCTTGTGAATGCATACAAGATAAGCGCGATAGCCGTTGGTAATGGAACAGCCGGGCGTGAAACAGAAGCTTTTATCCGGCACATCCCTTTCGACGGCGATATGCTGGCAGTTATGGTGAATGAAGCTGGTGCATCGGTTTATTCCGCATCTTCAGTTGCCAGAGAAGAGTTCCCCGATTACGATGTTACTGTACGTGGAGCTGTTTCAATAGGGCGAAGACTTATTGACCCGCTGGCTGAACTTGTTAAAATTGATCCTAAGTCGATTGGTGTGGGTCAGTACCAGCACGATGTTGACCAAAATGCTCTTCAAAAGAGCCTCGAAGATGTAGTAGTAAATTGTGTGAATCAGGTTGGGGTTGATTTAAATACGGCAAGTAAAGAGCTGCTTTCATATGTGTCAGGAATCGGCCCCTCGCTTGCAAGGAATATTGTAGAGTACCGTTCACAAAAAGGGAGCTTCCGGTCGCGGTCCGAGCTTCTTAAGGTACCGAGATTAGGAGAAAAAGCGTTTGAGCAGGCCGCCGGTTTCCTCAGGATCCCATCCGCTGCAAATCCCCTGGATGCTTCGGCTGTTCATCCCGAGAGCTATGCTGTGGTGGATGCCATGGCCGGAAAAATGAATACAACCGTTATCGAACTGATGAATTCCGAAACACTTCGTGAACAACTTAACCTCGCGGATTTTGTGACCGATAGGACCGGCCTGCCGACCTTGAAGGATATCATGTCTGAACTTTCCAAACCAGGTCGTGATCCGCGCAGTAAGTTCGAAGTCTTTGAATTCGACCGCAACGTTCATACAATCGGCGATCTGGTGGTAGGGATGGAACTTCCGGGAATTATTACCAATATAACTAATTTTGGGGCTTTTGTTGATATCGGGGTTCATCAGGACGGGTTGGTTCACGTTAGTCAGTTGGCCGACAGGTATGTTAGTAACCCCAACGAGGTGGTCACCCTCAACCAGAAAGTCGTGGTGAGGGTACTTGAGGTCGATGTAGCCAGGAAAAGGATTAACCTGTCAATGAAAAAGAGTGGATAGCGAAAATCAGGCCGGCAATAAGCTGCCGGTGATACCGTTTAAATTTTGGAAAAATCAATGCACATGAAACGAATAGTACTTCTGACAGTTGTGGTTTTGTTGCTGATGCCCGGAGCCAGGGCACAGGTGTTTAAAGGAATGCTGATTGGGGGGTTCAACCTTACACAGGTTGATGGTGACGAGGTCTATGGATTTGATCGCATTGGCGCTAATATTGGCGCCGGTGTTTTTGTCCCGGTCGATAAGAACTGGGGGTTCAGCATGGAGACCCTCTTTACAATGAAAGGATCATACCAGGGAGATCAATATCTGACTACCGATTCGGCAGGTAACAGATTGACAGGGGCATATGACCTCAGATTAAATTATGTTGAGATACCTCTTCTGGCTCACTACACCGACAGAGACCGTCTCACTGTTGGTGTCGGATTATCATATGCCCGCCTTGTCGGGGTTACAGAAAAAGAGCATGGCAAATTAATCTCCTCAACAACCGTTAAGGATGGCCCCTATAAAACGTCTGATTACTCAGTGCTTGCTGATTTGCGACTGAAACTTTATAAAAGCATTCTGCTGAATGTCCGGTACAGCTATTCGCTGGCAAAGATCAGAACACGCGATTTTTATAATATCCATGGTGAGTTTCTCCGCACCCGTGAACAATACAATAATACAATCTCTGTAAGGTTCATCTGGATGTTTAACGATCTGGGGCTGACGCTGTCAAATGTGAAGAAAGCCAACCCGGCAATTGAAAATTAGCCGGGTGTTTTTACCCTGACGTAATTGTTTAACCTGTGGGTCTGACCGATTTTCCTTATGAAAATGGATTCGCCATTAGATGCAGCCGGCTGGATTGAATATCTGAAGATGTCTCCCCACCCCGAGGGAGGGAGTTTTTCGGCCGGATTTCAGGATGCACCTCTGTTTCTTCCCCGTTTTCCCGATCAACACCATGAAGGTCAGCGAAGACTTTACTCTTCAATTTATTATTTGCTTAAAGAGGGTGATTTTTCAGCCTTTCATCGTCTTGAAACAGATGAAATGTGGCATCATTATCTGGGGGGTGTTCTGAAAATTCATATGATAGATCCTTCAGGTACCTATACATTCAGGTTGCTTGGAAATGCCCCGGGAAGAGGAGCCGTGTTTCAGTTTCTGGTCCCCCACCATGTCTGGTTTGCGGTTGAACCCGAGACTGGCAGCGGATTTGCTTTATGCGGCTGTACCTTGTCTCCCGGATATCACGATGATGATTTTGAGATGGCTGATCGTGGAAAATTATCACTTCAATTTTCTCAACACAAGGAGTTGATCAATCGCTTTACCCGATAAAACTACCAGTTTTAATAATCTATCTAGTTTTAGTGATCGCTTTAACCGGGTGATTACAGGATCGACCTTTGAATTCCCAACCCGACTTAAATTACCCTATTTTTTCAACCTGAAAGGGACAAAATACCAGATAAATTATCAGTTGATGATTTGTTGTATTTCTGATATTTACTTCGGTTTAATCCCCATTTCTGCAGTAAATTGTTCCCGGTTTGATGTCTTGAATGGAGATTTGTATAACAGGCTTTGATATTACCGTATGAGAATCAATCACCTTTGTAAATCCATTTCCTGGAATATGAAATCATGGGACCTTATACAAGTTTTGTTGTGTTCTATATTTTGTACTGTTTTCCAAAATATGGAATAGTTTTTGATGAATTGTTTAACCTCTCCGGTTAAAATTTTTTGACTTTATTGGGTTTTTTATGTGATTATTGTCATATAACTAATATCTTTTTAAGTTGGTTATAATCTGTTGTTTACGACTCATTTTTATACCTGATTTGCCTCTGAGAGATACCAAAGTTATACCAAAGATGCCTTTTTCTTATGAAACGCTTATTATTGCAGTGATGTGTATGTATTGTACATATGAAGCCAATTGGAATATGTGTAATTTTTGGCACAATTTTAGCTATAGAATCTGAAGGTTTCAATTTGGATTCTGTCTTCAGCCGGCAGTTTTAAGTGTTGCATCTACACATTGGATTATCATAGTATCATTTCGTGTTAATTACCAGATATAGTTATCCGGCAATGCTTCGAACGGCTGAGAAAATGACATTATGGACCCTGTATATGAACTTGTAATGGTAACTTAGTCAATATCCTGCTGATTTTAAAATGGCCATGTCAGTTTTTCTCCGATTTATATGAGATGTGTTTTCTTGAATTCCGGCAATAGTTGTAGTGTTCCCGATAGAAAGTTTGATCAGGCATCTAATTAAATATTGATATGGGGAATCTGTTTGAGCAGGATATTGTGAAGGAATTCGGGTTTTCTTTGAGGATATGTTTTGCAAAATGGTGTTTGTGTAATGTATTGGGTTTTCAACAGCAATGTAAGACGTTACCTTCAATATTTATCTCATGCATGACCCTGACCTTATTTTTCTGAAAAATTAGTTTCAAACTAATTAATAACTTCGCAGCCCCGTCAACTTTTTTTACTGGCTGTTGTTTGAAACAGCAAGCAGATACGGTAACGCTATGATTCAAATCGATATCCCAGGATTTAAGTCTCTGGAGTTAAATCATCTTATTTTCGACTTTAACGGCTCACTTGCCCTTGATGGTACATTATTGGCAGGTGTGGCTGAAGAGCTTAACCGTCTGGCCCTTCATCTGGAGGTTCATGTTGTAACTTCAGATGATACTGATACAGTGTGTGATGTATTGGGTGGCATAGACTGCAGGATTTTGATTCTCGAAGGAGAGAAGCTTGATGTACAGAAAGCTGCTTATGTTGAATCGCTTGGGCCATGTAATTGCATGGTAATCGGGAATGGCCGCAACGACAGGCTGATGCTTCAGAAGGCTGCACTGGGAGTTGCGGTAATCGGGCCGGAAGGTGCGGCAGTAAGTGCGCTGTTTGCTGCCGATGTTGTCGTTACAGATATTCTTGATGCCATAGATCTGATCAGAATACCATCGCGGTTGATTGCTTTGTTAAGAAATTGATACAAGTGTGAACAGGAAAATAAAAAAACCGGGTAAACTCCCGGTTTTTTTATTTTAGAACGGCCAGAACTGGTTGTCGTTCCATATTTTTTCTTTCAGCTCGTTGTTAAGATTTTCGAGTAATTCGTGATGGCCTTTCTCCCAGTCTGCCAGAATCTGGTACAATTCTTTTTCTTTAGGGTTGTCGGTTTCTGCAGCCCTGTCACTGTATACTTTAACCGCTCTGAGTTCGAAGTCCATCGCTGCGGCGATGGCAGCAGCCTCATAGCTGGCAGCGTCAACCTGTTTCTTAAATTCTTCAGTCAGTACCTTCATGGTGACCATTTCGGTATCATTGGGTGAGGGTGCTACCGGCATCAGAAATTCCTCAGTCTTTGCGTAGTGGGCAAATTGAGTACTGAGATACTTTATGTGTTCGTCCTCTTCTTCGGCCATCAGGGTGAATATCTTTCTGGCTGCGTCGTGCTGAGTAGAAGCAGCAGCGTTGGTATAGAAGGCTTTGCCTCGCTTCTCAAGCAGGATGGCCTCTTTCAGGATGTGGGTGGCTTTGTTTTTATCCATGGCAATTTGTTTATTTGATTTACATATACAACAACGTTAGCCGTGTTTTGCTCATTTTAACCGGGAATTCAAAATTCAGGCTGACGTTTTTCAATTAGTATCTTTGTCGAAAATTGAACGGGTATGCAGGAAAATGTAATTAAACACTCCGGAACTATTCGCCACATTGATGCCGAGAAGCTTATTGTGGTTATTCATACTGTATCAGCATGCAGCAGCTGTCATGAGAAAGGTGCCTGCGGGATTTCTGAACAGAAGGATAAAGAGGTGGAATTGAAACCTATCCCTGGAAGAGAGTATGCAATAGGCGACCTGGTGGAGGTGAAGATTTCAAGAACTGCCGGTCTCAGGGCAGTACTTTGGGCTTATCTGGTCCCTTTCGCAGTTTTGATGACAACTTTAATCGTAGTCTGGAATATTACGGGCAAACAGGAACTGGCAGGCCTCTTATCGCTGGCAAGTCTGATCCCCTATTTTTTTATCCTGTATCTGTTAAGGAAGAGAATAGCAGGGCGTTTCTCTATCACCCTTGTGTGAAACGGGGACATTTGTAAGCAGGCAAACGAACATGTCTGAAACTGCCGGATGTGATTTTTGCAGTTAATTACTTTTGGATAGCAAAGAATAGTGGTGGATGAAATTTAGAATTCATCTAAAGGCCGGGATGGTCCTGTATAGATAAGTTGTCTAAACCATTGTGAAAATATTTTTTATGATTTTTAATATGCTTATTTTGTGAATATAAGAAGAGGTTGACCAGATGAATAAGCCCAAAGAAATGTGAGCGGGATGGCTCATTCTCAAATTTGTTTTTACATTTGTCAAGCTTTAGAAAATCGATTTCACCCGAATAGTTCACCAAAAATTTATCAACTGTGAACGAGATTATTATCTACTCGATGATTACGCTGGCCGGACTGGGTATAGCGTCAGCGGTAATACTGTATTTTGTTGCCCAAAAATTTAAGGTAATTGAAGATCCACGTATCGACATAGTTGCGGACAACCTTCCGGGAGCCAACTGTGGAGGGTGTGGATTTGCCGGATGCCGGAATTTTGCAGAAGCCATCGTAAAGGCTGAAAGTCTTGAAGGGCTTTCCTGCCCGGTAGGAGGTGCCACTGTGATGGGTAATATTGGCCAGGCAATGGGACTGGCTGTTGAGGCTTCTGAACCTAAGATTGCTGTTGTAAGATGCAATGGAAGTAAAGCACATGCCCCGGCAAAAGTTGTCTTCGACAGTGCATCGCGATGTTCGTTTGCGCATAGCCTGTTTTCAGGAGAGAGCGGCTGTCCGAATGGATGTCTTGGTTTGGGCGACTGTGTTGTAAGTTGCTCATTTGATGCTATCCATATCGACAGTGAGACAGGCTTGCCTGTAGTAAACGATAATTGTGTGGCTTGCGGAGCATGCGTAAAAGCCTGCCCCAGAAGTGTCATTGAATTACGTTATAAAGGGAAAAAGGATCGTCGGATCTTTGTAAGTTGTATAAATACCGAGAAGGGAGCAATTGCCAGAAAGAATTGCGAAGTTGCCTGCATAGGATGTGGTAAATGTGTTAAAGTATGCCCGTTCGATGCGATAACACTTGCAAATAACCTTGCATATATTGATTTTGAGAAGTGTAAATTATGTAGAAAATGCGTGGCAGAGTGTCCTACAGGAGCCATTCACGAACTGAATTTTCCTGCCAGGAAAGAGCCGGTTGCAGCCAGTGAGCAGACAGATGCTGCTGTCTGATAATTTAGACTTGGTTTTGAAAATTAATGTTTAACATTATAGAAGGAGTTTCTCTTGAAAACATTTAAAATTGGTGGTGTACACCCCGAAGAGAATAAACTGTCGGCCGGAAAACCAATTGAAGTTTTCCCAATACCACAGAAAGTATTTATTCCCCTGAGCCAGAGTTTAGGAGCCCCGTCGAAGCCGGTTGTGAAGAAAGGTGATGTGGTTAAAGTAGGGCAGCTTGTTGCACAGGGAGAGGGTTTTATCTCCTCTAATATTCATTCTTCTGTTTCTGGAACAGTAACCAAAATCGAGGATTACCCCGGGGCTGCAGGCTACCGGTCGCCGGCTATTTTTATTGATGTTGAAGGCGATGAGTGGGATGAATCCATTGACAGGGCTACTGACCTGAAAAGAGAGTGTTTGCTTTCACCTGAAGAGATTGTTGCCCGGTTGAAGGATTTTGGGATTGTAGGCCTGGGTGGTGCTACATTCCCTTCGCATGTTAAACTGATGGTACCCGCGGGTAAAAAGCCTGAGTATTTAATTATTAATGGTGTTGAATGTGAGCCTTACCTTACTTCCGACCATCGGCTGATGTTGGAACATGGAGAGGAACTGATGGTTGGGATCAGCATCTTGATGAAGGGGCTGGGTGTTACCAAAGCATTGGTCGGGATCGAGAATAACAAACCAGATGCGTTGAGCCATCTTTCAAAACTTGCGGCTTCGTTTCCCGGGATAGAAATTCATCCACTAAAGGTGAAATATCCTCAGGGTGGAGAAAAACAGCTTATTAAGGCCCTGGTAAACAGGGAAGTACCATCCGGAAAGTTGCCGATTGAAGTAGGGTGTGTTGTAAATAATGTTGGGACAGCTTTTGCAGTATATGAAGCTGTTCAGAAGAACAAGCCACTCTTCGAAAGGGTTGTTACTGTTACAGGGAAAAGCATCCCTAAACCCGCAAATTATATGGTACGTGTAGGTACCCTGGTTTCTGCCCTTCTGGAACATTCCGGAGTCAACCCTGAGGAAGGGATGAAAGTAATCGGAGGGGGGCCTATGATGGGAAAGGCTTTGACAAATATCGATGTTCCGGTTGTGAAGGGAACATCTGGGATTCTGGTTATGCCGGCTTCAGCCTCTAAAAGGATGGCCGAAGTGAGTTGTATCAGGTGTTCACGGTGTACTACAGTTTGCCCGATGGGGCTTGAACCTTTCCAGTTGTGTACTGAATCAGAACGCGGGTTCTATGAACTGGCAGAGAAAGATCGTATTCTGGATTGTATTGAATGCGGTTCATGCCATTATACCTGTCCAAGCGGACGTCATCTGCTCGATCATATCAGGGTAGGAAAAGCTGCTGTTGCAAAAATGATTCGTGCCAGAGCTGCTAAGTAATCAGTTTAGAATAGAAACACAATAAATATTACGGTATGAATTTGCTCACCGTTTCAGGATCTCCGCATGTTCATGCGGATCAGTCAGTCCGGAAAATCATGTTTGGCGTCATTATTTCGTTGATTCCCGCCATGTTGGTTTCATTTTATTTCTTCGGACTTTCTGCAATTATACTAACGTTGACCGCCGTTGTCAGTTGCGCTCTTTTCGAATTTCTGATTCAGAAATACATACTGGGAAACGTGCCGACTATAGGTGATGGTTCAGCTATGCTGACAGGATTACTGCTTGCATTTAATGTCCCCTCAAACCTGCCTGTCTGGATGATAATCGTTGGGTCTCTTGTTTCAATAGGGATCGCCAAGTTGTCTTTTGGAGGACTAGGTAAAAATCCTTTTAACCCTGCTTTGGTCGGCCGGGTGTTTTTACTGATATCTTTTCCGGTTGATATGACCAGTTGGCCGTTGCCGCAGAGCTTCAGTACATCGCTCACCGATGTTGTAACAGGACCTACACCACTTGGAATCGTAAAGGAGGGTTTGAAAAAAGGTGATGCATTGACAGATCTTATGCAGCAGGTACCTGATTATGTCAACCTGCTGTTGGGAAACATGGGCGGTTCGGTAGGGGAGATCTCTGCGCTCGCGCTTATTATTGGCGGGTTATACCTATTGTTTAAACGAATAATTTCCTGGCATATACCTGTGGCTTTCATAGGTTCAGCATTTGTTTTCGCGGCTGTTTTAAATTTTGCCAACCCTGAAGCTTATGTCAATCCTTTCTTTCATCTGGTAACAGGGGGATTGATGTTAGGCGCCCTCTATATGGCAACAGACATGGTAACTTCTCCGATGACACCAGCAGGAATGCTTGTTTTCGGGGCTGGATGTGGTATAATAACGATTTTAATCCGTGTTTTTGGTGTTTATCCGGAGGGGGTTTCCTTCGCGATCCTGATCATGAATGCGGTTGTTCCCCTGTTGAATAAAGCATTTAAACCACGTCGTTTCGGCGTTTGAAAATATAGCATATGGGAAAGAAAATTGAATCCAATCTGAAGAATATGATTCTGTCGCTGGCGCTTATCTCGCTGGCGGCATCTGCTGCACTTGGGATGGTTTACAATCTTACCAAGGGGCCGATAGAGCAGGCTAACAAGGCAAAAGAGGTTTCTGCCATTACAGAGGTATTACCGGCATTTGACAATGATCCGACTGCCTCAGCAAAAGAAGCAGAAGGTTTAACCCTTTATAAAGGGGCTCAGGCTGAACAGCCGGTTGGTGTTGCTATTAAGACTTTTACTGACAAGGGTTTCAGTGGTTACTTCTCGCTGATGGTTGGTTTTTTGCCGGATGGCTCCATCCATAACATCAGTGTTTTAGACCAGAAGGAGACCCCTGGGCTGGGATCGAAGATGAAAGAGGATAAGTTTAAAAATCAGTTTCTGGGCAAGAATCCCGAAACGTATAAACTGCTTGTTAAAAAAGACGGTGGTGATGTAGATGCCATCACAGCAGCAACTATTTCATCCAGGGCCTATTGCGATGCAGTTCAGAAAGCGTATGATCTATGGAAAGCACAATTAACAGAAGGCAGCTCTGATTCAGAGCCTGCTGATTCACTGAAAGGAGTAAATCAATGAGTAATCTGAAACATTTTACCAATGGATTAATAAAAGAGAATCCAACCTTTGTGCTGGTACTTGGAGCTTGTCCGACCCTGGCGGTAACCACTGCCTCAATTAATGGACTGGGGATGGGTGCTGCCACAACTTTTGTACTTGTATTCTCGAACGTTCTGATCGCCTTATTTAAGAATTTCATCCCCGATAAAGTGCGTATTGCGGCCTTTATCGTTGTTATCGCAACTTTTGTCACTATAGTTGACCTGGTGATGAAGGCTTTTACGCCGGATTTATATAAGACACTGGGAATTTTTATTCCTCTGATCGTAGTGAACTGTATAATTCTTGGACGTGCCGAGGCATTTGCACAGAAGAATAAAGTGCTGCCTGCATTACTCGACGGATTAGGTATGGGATTAGGATTTACACTGGCTATCACGCTTCTGGCAAGTGTCAGGGAATTACTGGGCAATGGTTCTGTCTTTGACATCAAGCTAGTAAGTGAAAATGCCAAGACGATGCTCCTTTTCATTCTGCCTCCGGGAGCATTTATTACCTATGGTTACATGATTGCCATCGTAAACAGGCTCAAAGCTAAATATAACCTTTAAACCACTGGAAAATGGAATTCATTAGCATAATCATTATGGCCTTGCTGGTCAACAATGTTGTACTGGCACAGTTTCTTGGAATTTGTCCTTTTTTAGGGGTTTCTAACAAGGTTGAGACTGCTGCCGGTATGGGTGCAGCCGTTGTTTTTGTTATGTCACTCGCGAATCTGGTTACTTTTCTTGTAAATGCATATATTCTTATCCCATTGCATATAGAGTTTATGCAAACAATCAGTTTTATTTTTGTAATTGCTTCATTAGTTCAGGTTGTTGAGATCATTTTAAAGAAGACAGCCCCATCGCTCTATCAGGCACTAGGTATTTATCTGCCCCTGATTACGACCAACTGTGCTGTTCTTGGGATCGCGATACTTGCAGTACAAAAGGATTATAATCTGATTACAAGTGTTGTATATGCAGCTGCCACTGCAGTAGGATTTACCCTGGCGATGGTATTGATGGCTGGTATTCGTGAACATATGGAAATGGTAGGATATCCAAAAGGGATGAAGGGATTTCCAATGTCGCTGCTGATAGCTGGACTCCTTTCTCTTGCGTTTATGGGTTTCACCGGCATGGTAAAATAGGAGCACTGTTCTTATATAAAGCGTTGAGAAATGAGCTGCCTTCAGACAGCTCATTTTTCGTTTGATCAGGGTTTTTGGCACCGTAGTGTAGAACAAAAGCGGAAGTAACCCTATCTTTGCATTTATAAGTCTTCGATACTTTTATTCTTTTCCCTCATAAAACACCTATGGCACCATTAATTCAATTCGAAAATGTAGATGTATTCCAGCGAGAGACGTTGGTTCTAAAGAATGTGTCGCTATCAGTCAGCAACGGTGAGTTCGTTTATCTCATTGGGAAGACAGGCTCAGGTAAAAGCAGCCTGATGAAGACGATGTACGCTGAGTTGCCTGTGAATGAGGGATTAGCATTTGTAGCTGGTTATAGTCTTGTAGAACTTAAAAAGCGTGAAGTCCCGTTACTCAGACGCAAGCTGGGAATAGTCTTTCAGGATTTTCAACTGCTGACCGACAGAAATGTGAATGAAAATCTGCTTTTCGTGATGAAATCCACCGGTTGGGATAATAAGGAGAAGATGCAGTCGAGATGTGATGAGGTGCTTCAAAGTGTCGGATTATCAACCAAAGGGCATAAAATGCCGCATCAATTGTCAGGTGGTGAACAGCAACGCGTTGCCATTGCCCGGGCTCTGGTTAATAACCCTGAAATTATTCTGGCTGATGAGCCTACCGGAAATCTTGATCCTGAAACTTCTGCCGGAATTATGTACCTCTTGCGTGATATTAGCCTGACAGGACGTTCGGTCCTTATGGCCACTCATAACTATAATCTTATTAAGCGGTTTCCTTCCCGGGTTTTCAGGATTGAGGAAGGTGTAGTTTATGATGACCCAATTGAATCTTACGAAGGTCATACTGACGAACCAGAGTCATCTGAACCGGTTAATGAAATGTGATCTCGTTGTCGTTGAGTGAATCGATGATCGCGAGAGATTCAACATGGTAACCTTTATCTCTTAACCAAATCCCACCCTGTTGGAATCTTTTTTCAATCATAAATCCCAATCCTGCTATACTGGCACCGGCCTGGGCGCAAAGGTTGATTATTCCTTTAGCCGCATTACCATGAGCTAAAAAATCGTCAATAAACAGGATGTTCTCCCCGAATTTCAGGTATTCTTTACTGATTATTAAAGGATAGAATTGTTGTTTGGTAAATGATTTAACTTCAGTTTGGTAGAAGCCGGAGGTCATGGAAGAGGGGTGTTTCTTTTTTGCAAAAATTACCGGTAGCTTCATCATGAGGCCTGTCATGAGAGCTGGCGCAATACCACTGGCCTCAACAGTGATGATTTTGTTGATGTTTAACCCGGCAAATCGTTGCCCGAATTCTTCACCAATCTTCATCATCAGTTCAGGATCGAGTTGATGATTTACAAAACTGTCAACTTTCAGGATTCCGCCATCAAGGCATCGCCCCTCATTTAAAATTCTTTGTCTGAGTATTTCCATCTTAGTTTTCAGTTGACATTTCAATAATTATCAGGTGGCCGCGGTAATGTATCTGATTAATTCCTGTACTTTTTCTTCGTTGTTAAACCGGTGAAGCACAATTTTCCTTTTTTCCCGGTCGTCTGATGTAAATGGTGTCTCCATCAGCTTATGAAGAGTTGATTTTAGTAGAGTTGGTGTGTCGGCAACATAACATATTGAATCCAATCCGGTTCCTGCAAGCATTTTGCTGTTTACAAGGCAGTGGCGTCCGGTATACAGCGTGTTGATCAATTTTAGCTTAAGGCCTGTTGGTTGAAAAGTGACCATGATGTTTACCTGAGCTTCTGAAGTAAGGGTTTCCATAGTTTGCTGATCAGGATTGGCAATCAAAGAAACATTTTCATGGAGGGATGTTAGTTTTTTCAGTCCATCATCAGGATCCATACCTGCCACTATAAACGGGATAGATGTTCCCGAAAAAACGTTCTGGATGAGGTATTCAGCAGCCTGTTTGTTTTCAGGAACGGAAAGCTTCCCTTGAAAGAGGGCGTACTTTCCTGTTCCTGTCTGACATGTGACAGAATCATTACCATGAAAACTTGGAAGAAACACTACCTTTTCAACAGGAAGAAATTTTTGCAGGTATTGTTGGTCATCTTCTGCGACAGCAAGTGTAAGATCGGCCTGAATCAATATTTTCTGAAAGATTCGCAGTTTGGCTGCTTCAATCAGGAAGAAGATTTTTCTGGACAGTCTTTTTTCGGCCTTAGCCAGATGTTGGTAATACTGATGCTCGATATTACTTTCCCTGTATATTTTTATTCTGTTTTTGAGTAATTTGTGTCCAAGAAGGCTACAGGTATGAAGTCCTTCAAAAAGGATTGGTGCATCATCCGCCAGAAGGTTTCTGATTAAATCATCATGTCGCCGGCTTGAGACAATATAAGGGAGAAGAGAGATATTGGAACCAATACCAGTTTTTCGGGGATAGTAGTATATTTTTTTGCAGAATTGTGCCAGATGGGGCTGTTCTCCCCTGCCATATTCAAAACAATGAAGTGTTATCTGGAAACCGTGTTGGTGTAGGATTCTGATTTTGTGATAGACGTCAATCACACCGCCATAATTGGCCGGAAAAGGCACATCAAAAGAAACGATGTGAATTCTGTTTTTAGATGAATTGTTCATAAACTTCAATAAGTACTTGTTCCTGAGCCTCCCAGTTGAGTGTTTTTGCGGCAATCAAACAATTATCTTTCCATAAATTTAGTTGAGCCTTATTATTGATAATATCCATAATCCGTTCTGCAATATGTTTTGGATCATGGGAATCAATAAACCCTCCAACATTGTATTCAGAAACAACTTTTTCCACTTCAGGGAGCCTGCTTGCTAAAACCGGTGTACCAGCCTGTATATAATCGAACAGTTTGTTTGGCAGGCTGAACCTATAATTTGGATTGGTGTCTTTGTCAATAGTAATTCCGATTGTCGCGGTTGCTGTTATCTGCCTTAAACGGTCATATGGTATTCTTGGAGATATAGTTACTTTCGATTCTAATCTCAATTCTTCTCTCATGCTTTTGAGTTTTTCGATGACATCGCCATTCCCGACAATCAACAGTTGGGCACTATCAACATACTGCATTGCCAGCAATAACTCTTCTGCTCCGCGGTCAATGTTGATGCCTGCTCCTTGTAACAGCACAAGCGGAAGATTAGATGGAAGCCCGATTTCACTTAATGTTATTTTTTGGGCTGGTGGATTAAACCGGGGCATATTTTTCACCACTCTGACCTTCACTCCATATCTTTCTTCGTAGGCCATAGCAATACTTTCATTAACAGTGAATACCCACCTCAGCCGGGGAAAGATCATTTTCTCAAACCAAAGCCAGACGGCTCTGGTGGAAGGTCTGCTTACCAATTCAGGAGTTTCTGTGTAAAACTCGTGTGAATCGTATATAATTGGAATTCTTTTTAATTTGCTTACGAGCCGACAGGCTGGTAATGTGTCAAGATCATTGGCTATGATGAGATCGTTTCTTTCGGAAAGTAACCTGAGAAACAATCTGAAATTGAACTCTGCATAAAAGAGAGGACCTTTCACATTCACCAGACGCATTCTGTGGCAATGGTAAGGACGGGAACCCAGTTTTGGGCTTGTAGGTAGCTTTCGTCCGGTAAGCGAAACGCAAAATCCCAGCTTTGTGAGCGTATTGCAAACTTTATCAACCCGTTGATCAGATACGAGGTCATTTGTAACGGCTATTGACACATGTCTCATACGGATTTCTATATAGTGATAAAGTAAAACGGCGCTGCACCAAATTAAGTACAGCGCCGCGCACAATGATTTTAGTATGCCCGTGCAAACAGAACGCGATGCGGGGAGGGATTACCTGTTAATATACATTTGCCTGCCTCGGGATCAGGTGTAAGTGGTATCAACCTGATGGTAGCCTTGGTTATATCCTTGATTTTCTGTTCCGTTTCGGGTGTGCCATCCCAATGCGCTTTGACAAAGCCACCTTCGTCAAGCTTAGCAATAAACTCTTCCCAGGTATCAGCCGACCTGGTATTGGCATCCCTGAATAATCTTGCTCTTTCAAAGAGGTTGCTTTGAATTTGATCAAGCAGATCAGTTATATATTCTGCCAGCCTGTCAAAAGGAACAATTTCTTTGGTCAGATTATCACGACGGGCTACTTCAGCAGTTCCATTTTCTAAGTCGCGGGGTCCGATGGCAACTCTGACAGGGACACCTTTGAACTCATATTCATTAAATTTCCAACCCGGAGTATAAGAGTCACGGGAATCAAATTTCACGCTAATCCCTTTTGCTTTAAGTTCTTTAGTCAATACATCAACTTTCTCGCTTATAGGTCCAAGTTGTTCAATTTTTCTGTAGATAGGGATGATGGCTACCTGAATGGGTGCGAGCTTTGGAGGAAGTACCAGTCCATTATCATCGGAATGCGACATAACAAGAGCTCCCATCAGTCGGGTTGACACTCCCCAGGAGGTTGCCCAGACGTAATCGAGTTGATTTTCTTTGCTTAGGAATTTTACATCAAAGGCTTTTGCGAAATTCTGACCGAGGAAGTGAGAAGTTCCTGCCTGTAAGGCTTTGCCATCCTGCATCATAGCCTCAATGCAGAAGGTCTCAATGGCGCCTGCAAATCTTTCATTTGGTGATTTCACACCCTTTAGAACAGGTACAGCCATCCAGTTTTCGGCAAAGTTGGTATACACGTCGAGCATTTGCCTGGCTTCAGCTAAGGCCTCGTCTGATGTAGCATGAGCAGTATGCCCCTCCTGCCATAAAAATTCTGCTGTTCGTAGAAAAAGCCTGGTGCGCATTTCCCACCGAACTACGTTTGCCCACTGATTCACCAGGATTGGCAGATCACGGTAAGACTGAATCCAGTTACGATAAGTATCCCATATAATGGTTTCGGAAGTGGGTCGGACAATGAGTTCTTCTTCAAGTTTTGCATCAGGATCTACGATGATCCCTTTTCCATCGGGGTCGTTTTTGAGCCGGTAATGAGTTACCACTGCGCATTCTTTGGCAAACCCTTCAACGTGACTGGCCTCTTTGCTGAAAAATGATTTAGGAATGAACAAAGGGAAGTACGCATTGACGTGACCAGTTTCCTTAAACATGGTATCCAGAGCCTGTTGCATCTTCTCCCATATTGCGTATCCATAGGGTTTAATAACCATGCAACCCCTCACCGCTGAATTTTCAGCAAGATCAGCCTTAATTACCAGGTCGTTGTACCATTGTGAATAATTTTCTTCGCGAGATGAAAAATTTTTAGCCATAGCGTATTGTGGTATGAAATTTGGTGCATTTAGGGTGTCACGGTGTTCAATAAGTCACCGTAAAATGACTGGCAAAGGTAACAAAATTGAACGACACCCTGAGAATGGGTTTCCTGAATAGAAGAGGTTTCAGTACCTTTCTGCAAGAGAAGGACAGTTTGGGATCGGTGCCAGAGGTAAAAATTAAATTGGAGGATTGTATTATGAAAACAAAATTGTTTATCCCGATTCTTGGTTTGCTGGTGCTTACCTCCTGTTCTTCGGCATATATGGCGTCAAACCCTTATGATGATGTGTATTATGTCCCCGGGCAGACAAGTGTGAAAGCAGGAAGTGAAGACAGAGCTGGAACCAATTTGTCAGAAGCCAGACATTTACGAAATATTGAATCTGAAGAAGCAGTTTCTGAGAACCAGATTCCTGATAACAGAGACTTTGCACGTCAGCAGAGTGATTATCAGAATATTGATAAATCTGAGTATACTGAAGAATCAGATGACCGTCCAATGGTTTCTGATTATAATTATTCGGACGACGAATATGTTGATAATGATTATGACTATAGTTCAAGAATCAGACGGTTTCATCGCCCAATCGTTTCTGTTGGATATTATGACGATTACTATACCGATTATTACTGGTATACTGGTGATCCTTGGTACTCAAGCGTCTTCTTTGGCCCCTCTTTTGGAATAAGCTTTAACTGGGGTTGGGGAAATCCTTGGTATAGCGGGTATTATCCGGGATACTCTTCCTGGTACTCCCCTTGGTATTTTCCCTGGTACTCTCCCTGGTATGGATACGGATATGGCTGGGGTAGCAGTAGTTATTGGTGGGGGTATCAGAATGGTTACTGGGATGGGTATTGGAATAGTGGCCATGGTGGCTATTGGAATGGAAATAATTGGAATGATAATCATTTTAACAAACCACGTGGGCATAGGGGAAGTTCAGACGGGGCTGTTTCCTCAAATGGTATTCGCCCCGGTAATAAGGATGGTTCTATTTCAGGAGCCCGAACTGCAGCATCTACCGGACAATCTGGAACCATAACCGGCAGACCTGGTAATTCAGTCTCAAATCCGGCAACAACCACAGCAGAGAGCCTCGCGCATAGAAGAACCGAAGCATCCAATGGTAATGCAGTTAAGCCCAATACCGACCCTTCAGGTTCTGTAGTACCAAATCAGTCTCTTGAGCAGAGAAGAACATCCGCCTCGACTACAAATGCTTCCGTACAAGAGCAGGCAAAGCAGTCTGTCAGGGGGGGCAGAACTAATGCCGCCACAATGGAAGATGCTAATCTTAGCCGTACAAGGCGATCAGGTGTTGCTAACAGCACTACTGAAGTAACAAGATCAGAGAATGCTCAGAAGCGCTATGCAGATCCGCAAAGAACTAGTGGAAGTGATTATAATTATAGCAGGTATAGTCGCTCGCATAATAGCGGTCGTCAGACAACTGTCAACCCTTCTCAAACCCGGGTTTATACAGAACCAACTACAAGCAGAACCCGTTCATCTGATGAGTACTCTGTTCCAAGAAGTAGAAATAATACAGAGGTTCAAAGGAATAATTCTGCCAGCAAAAGACAGAGCGGGTATACTCCTCCAACATCCTCTTCTCCATCCAGGGTTAACCCTTCAAGAAATAGTACTGCCCCTGCACGTACTCCACAGTATTCTGCTCCGGCAAGGACTGGTTCATACAGTACCCCTTCAAGGTCGACCAGCCCTTCATCCTCATCAGGTAGTTTTAGCTCACCTACGAGGTCTTCAACACCAGCATCTTCTGGAAGAAGCAGTGGAGGAAGCGGCGGCGGCCGTCGTAGATAATTTATAAAAAGTTAATATTCTAATCATGAAACGTATTAATCTTTTGATGATTGCCACTCTGTTATCAATTACAAGTTTGGCTCAAAACGCAGCAGACGCGTTGCGTTATTCCTCTGTTAGCTATACAGGAACTGCCAGGTTTGCATCCATGGGAGGAGCTTTTGGAGCACTTGGTGGGGATTTTTCAACGCTTAGTGTTAATCCTGCCGGCATAGCAGTATATAAAACCTCTGAAGCAGTATTTACTCCTGCGCTTTATCGGGGAAAAACAGAATCTTCATTTTTTGGCAAAATGGGCGAAGATGAGAAGTATAACTTCAATATTGCATCTGCTGGGGTCATCCTGACTGGCGATATTCCTAACCGGCTTGAACAACCTGATTGGCGGAATGTGCAGTTTGGCTTTGGTATAAACCGGCTTGCAAACTATAATAACAGGATGATGTTGAATGGTTTTAATACCGGGTCTTCGCTATTGACTTCTTATGTAGAGTATGCAAATGCCTTTGGCGTTTTCGAAGACTCACCTGAGGAGTTGGCGTACCGTGCTGATCTTATCTATTATGATTCAACGGATGGGCTATACCATAACGATATGCCCCATGGAGGAATCGACCAGATGAAGAGTATTACAACAGAAGGATACATGAATGAGATCGTTTTATCGGCTGGAGCAAATTATAATGATAAAGTTTATGTGGGTTTGACACTCGGAATCCCATACTTCAATTATTATGAAAGTTCAACCTATACCGAGACAGATATAGAACATCGGAATGAATTCTTTAAGTCGTTTACATTGAGAGAAGACCTTGAGACTTCTGGAACAGGGATAAATGCCAAATTAGGGGTTATTGCAAGGCCTGTAAACTGGCTTCGTATTGGTGTTGCTTACCATACACCAACTTTTTATACAAGTATAAAAGATACATGGAGCAGCACAATTGATTCATATTTTGATAAGGAGATTACAGATAAACATGTCTCTTCAAGAATAGGACAATATGAATATGACCTTACAACACCGTCCAAACTAATAGGTAGTGTTGCCTTTCTGTTTGGGAATATGGGATCTATAAGTGCAGATTATCAGTTTGTAGATTATGGGAATGCCCGGTTCAGGCCTACTGCTGATTTTATGGATGTAAATAATGATATTAGTTACTCATATAGATCACAGAATATTATCAGAATAGGTGGTGAATATCGCTACGGGGCTTTTAATTTCCGTGGAGGTTTTGGTTATGCTGATAGTCCATATGATCACAAAATAAACGATGGTGCAAAAATTTCCTATTCGGCTGGAATCGGATTCAGGGATCAGTATTATTTTATAGACTTTGCATGGGTACATAGTCAGCAGACGCAAGACTATTATCCCTATACATTAATGAATACAACTGATTATGCTGTCACAAAGTCTGTTAATGATATTAGTTCAGAAACCTTTTTACTGACTTTCGGATTTAAGTTTTAATATTGGTTTAACTTTTTGCAAAGAAATAAGCGGCTGTCCGACAAGACAGCCGCTTATTTGTCGTAATACTAAAGGATTATTTGGAAGCAATACATTCAATTTCAACAAGCACCCCCAGAGGTAGTTTTACGACACCGAAAGCTGCTCTTGCCGGAGGAGCCTCAGGAAAGAAGGTTCCATAAACCTCATTCATAGCTGAGAAATTCTCCATATCGCTGAGCAGACAGGTGCATTTTACCACATCCCTAAAATCGAATCCGGCTTCTAGTAAGATAGCCCCAATATTTTTCATTACCTGAAGGGTCTGTTCTTTAATGCCCCCCTCAACAATACGCCCTATTGCCGGATCAATCGGAATCTGTCCCGAAATAAATAACATTCCATTGGTTTCAACCGCCTGGCTGTATGGTCCGACAGCCTTAGGAGCCTGGTTCGTGTGAATAATTTTACTCATTAGGTGATTTTTATTTATTAACTTCTACAAAATTAGTAATTCTGATTATGGAAAACAGATTGAATTTACAGGTCGTATAGTTTCAGGGGAGAATCCTAATAATGCATTCACTGGTATCCAGCCGTTGAAATGTTTAATATCAGAGATGAAAATCTCCTGTAAGTGAACTTGTCCTCTTTCAACCAGCAGGCTCAGTAGTGTGCCTCTTAATAATGGTGTTACCGGAGAAATTAATTTATTCCCATATTGGAAAACGATATTGGCATAACTTATATCAGTGATTCTCCTGTTTATTGCAATTAGAATATCATCGCACGATTTCTTTTTCAGACGAAGGTTATCCAGATTACTCCTGTTTGCATATTTGTATGAGTATTCGAGGGTGTTAGTTTCAATTATTTGCAGCGATCGAAGAGGAAGAGGGACATATGGTAAAACTGAACAATTAATAATATTTATGTTATAATCTATCCTGCACCTTTGTACATTGTCTTTGTCAAATTCTATGGTCTTCAGGAATTTACAAAGATCAAATTCTGGTTTTATGTTGTGATAGGATAATGTTGCCTTTATTCTGAGCAAATGCCATTTTAAGTTCTGTGGTTCTCCACAATCAATTTTTAATGTTTCAAACCAGTGGGACATAAATTTTTTGAATTAATTCATTATATTCATCTTCCAACTTACTGTTAATTGTTATTCCTCCGCCACTCTTATAATGGAAGAAGCCTTTTGGGTATTGTTCGAGAAATCTGATAAGTACACAACTATCAACCTGATTTCCATCATATACACCAAAAACTCCCGTATAATAACCTCTGCTGTGTTGTTCAGCCTTCAGGATGATTTCAATTGTTTTTTCTTTTGGCGCACCTGTGATAGAACCAGCTGGAAGCAATTTATATATGATGTCTCCAATTTCTGCATGCCACCCTTTGGGTAAGGTTCCTGAAATCTCTGAACTCATTTGAAGCAATTTTCTCCCATGTGTATTTATCTCTTCTATATACCGCGGCTTGCTTACATGAACTTTGCTGGCGATAATATTCAGGTCGTTTCTGATCAAATCGGTTATTGTGTTGTGTTCTGCTTTCTCTTTCGGATTTGATCTGAGCTGGCTTTCAGCATCTGGTATTGATGCATCAATAGTTCCTTTCATCGGGCAAGAACTTATTATTCCATCCTTGATAGTTATAAATGTTTCTGGGCTAAAACAAAAGAATTGATCATCTAGTTGAATCTGATATTTTGAAGAGACATTTCCAAGCAGAACTTTTGGAGTAAGATTGGTTAGCACTCTGGTTGAAAAGGTCAGATTTGTAAGGTAGGTATTCCCTGATTCCATTTCTCCTTTGACTTCCTTGAATGCTTTCTTATAAGCTCGTTTGCTTACTGGCTTGAAATGAAATTTTGCAACCGAAGGAATCGATTCCAGTTTGTCGGGTAAGACCTCAATTTCAGGAAAAATGAAGAACAGACGTTTGTTGGCGCATTCTGCTATTGGAATTACAATAGGTTTTTCAGATAGAAAATCTATAAGAAACACGAAAGGAGTCCTTTCTGCTCCAAATTTATTCATCTGATTTCGTGCCCTTACACTCTGTTCCCGGTACATCCATTTATTCATGTTGCAAAGCTATGAATTATACATATTGATTTATAGGGTCACTATATTATCGATTTAATGGAAGGTAGATGCGAAGCAATAGCGATAGTATATATTTGCAAAAAATTCCAGACATGAAATTACTTCTGCTTGATAACCACGATTCATTTACTTTTAATCTTTTGCAGATTATAAGAGAATGGGGAAAGTGTACATGCACTGTTTTAAAGTCAGAGCAATTGATTAACTATGATATAAATGATTTTGATAAATTGATGCTTTCTCCGGGACCAGGTTTGCCACAAGAGGCTCCATCGCTTCTTCAAACTATTGGACAGGCCGCAGGTCATCTGTCAATTCTTGGCGTATGCCTTGGACATCAGGCTATAGCTTGTTATTTCGGAGGTAAGCTTCAAAAAGCAAAGACAATTTGTCACGGCCAAATATCCGAAGTAAGATTAACTTCAGTTAGTTCACCGGTTTTTAAAACGATTCCCGATAGATTTGATGTAGGGCGCTATCATTCCTGGGTGGTTGATCCTAAAGCTTGTGGTAAAGGTATAGAGATTACTGCTGTTACCCGGGATGGAACGATAATGGCCATTCAACATCAGCAGATGTCTGTTTATGGCTTTCAGTTTCATCCTGAATCAGTTATGACTCCTTTGGGTGCCCAGATTGTTCGAAATTGGTTGAATTTATAGTTACTATCTGGTAGAGGTGAAGTGGTTCAATGCTATTACAGATTTTCTTGATATCAGGAACAGCCCTGTAAAAGTAAGTATCCCATTTACCAGTAGCAGTTCAAACCCAAATTTGTAGCCATTAAACCATTCTTCAGAGTGGTTACCTATATACCACGTCAAAGCTGGTGAGATGAGCGCGATTACTGGTATTAATTTCTTGGCTGGTTTCAGATGTGTGAATAGTCCAAAACTGTATAACCCAAGTAAAGGTCCATACGTGTATCCCGCCATCGTAAATACTGCATTAATTACACTGGTGTTATTAAGAGCTTCAAATGCCAGAATGGTTAACAGAACAATTATAGAGGCGATTACATGTACCCAGAATCGAATGCGTTGTTTCTGAATATTATCGAAATTCCGGAAATTAAGTATGTCAATACAGAAAGAAGTTGTTAATGCAGCAATTGCGGAATCTGCACTTGAGAATGCTGCTGCGATAACTCCGATAATAAAGACGACCGATGCGAGTGTTCCAAGATAATTCATCGAAAGTAACGGATAGAGTGCATCAGTATGAATAAATTTGTTGCTGGTAAGATCAAGCATAAATCCATGTGCATCAGTAAAAGTTAGCCCGGATTGCTGAACAAATAGGTACATCAATGCCCCCATTGTCAAAAAAATTAAATTAACAGGAATTAAAATCAGTGAAAAGGTAACCATGTTTTTTTGTGCATCACGAAGACTACGACAAGTAAGATTTTTTTGCATCATATTCTGATCTAGTCCTGTCATTACAATGGCAATAAAAGCTCCTGACAGGAATTGTTTAACAAAATGATTAGGAGAACGCCAATCCCAGTTAAATACTCTTGTCAGATGGCTTTCCCTGAGGCTTGAAAGAACCGTACCTGGTTCTGGATGAAGATTTCTGATAATAACAATGATAGTCAGGATTACTGCAAGTAACATGAAAAAGGTTTGAAGCGTATCCGTCCAAACTATAGTTTTAATTCCCCCTTTATAGGTATAAAGCCAGATTAATATTATAGTGACTGCAACTGTAATGGAAAAGGGAATCCCGTAGTGAGCGAAGAAAGTAATCTGCAAAACCATGGCGGCAAGAAACAATCTAAATGAAGCTCCGATTGTCTGGCTGATTAAGAAAAATATTGCTCCGGTTTTATATGCAGGGTTTCCAAAACGTTGACCAAGGTATGAATATATTGAAACAAGGTTTAACTTGTAGTATAATGGCATCAGGACAAAGGCAATTACTGCATAACCTAGCAGATAGCCCATCACTAATTGGAAGTACTCAAATCCACTATTTCCAACTTCTCCAGGTATTGATATAAGAGTGACGCCTGATAGACTAGCCCCAATCATCCCGAATGCCACCACAAACCATGGAGATTGACGATTACCTGTAAAAAACGATGAGTTATTTGAATTTTTAGAGGTAAATCTTGCAATAATTAACAACAGGGCAAAATAGCCAATCACAGAGATTAACATGGTTATTGGGCTCATGAATAATGAATTAGGTTAATTTTGAAGATCAGGATAAAGAAGATATTTTTGCCTTATTGTTTTGTATTTCTTTAATTGTTTTTCCCAATTCATCCTGATCTCATCTTCAGATTTTCCATTTTCGATTTCAATGCGTAGTTGATCTGTTCCTGCTAATTTGTCGAAAAAATTAGGACGCTCAAAGAAGTTTGTTTTTCTTTTGAGGTTTTGGTAGTATCTGATGAAAATATCCAAATCAATCTTATTTCTTTGATGTGTTTTCCTCAAGTCATCCCCAAAGCACTTCTTCCCTTTCTGAGGGGGATTGATTGAAGCATTTCTAATTGGATGAGGTTCAAAGATAAATGACCCACATGATTCATCCGGAAAGCCTATTACCTGAAAGGGCCATGGTGTCCCGCGACCTACACTTACAGGTGTTGCCTCAAACCAGCACAAAGAAGGATATAAATTGATAGCTACGTCGTTAGGTAGGTTAGGTGATGGCTGTTCAGGCAAAGAAACAATATCACCATGCCTATAGCATGAAAGGAGAATGACCTTCAAAGGGCAACGTTCAGAATTTCTCAACCACCCTTCACCATTAATCATATTTGCTAACTCCCCGGGAGTAAGCCCATATACAACGGGGATAGGATGCATACCAACGAAGGAACGGAATGCTGTATCAAGAACCGGGCCATCAATATATCCGCCATTTGGATTTGGTCGATCTAATATAATTAGAGGTTTCCCATTTTCTGCACAAGCTTCCATCACGTAATGTAGAGTTGAAATATACGTGTAAAATCTGACACCTACATCCTGAATATCATACACCATGATATCAATCCTTTCCATTTGTTCAGGTGACGGCTTCTTGGTTTTTCCATAAAGTGACCAAATAGTAATACCTGTTTTGGTGTCTCTGAAGTTTTGGATCATTTCTCCGTCCGGAGCCATTCCCAGGAATCCATGTTCAGGGGAAAAAATTGCTTCGATGTGAACACCAAGCTTAAGTAATGTATCAACTAAATGCTGTCCTTTAATAGTAGATGTTTGGTTAACAACCAATCCTATTTTTTTATTTGTAAATAGGTTTATGTATTCCTCAATTTGTTCTGCACCAGTCCTATATTGAACAGAGGTGTGTTCTTCAGTTGTATCGGGGCTATAATGATTGTCAAAAATCGGATTCTGTGGCAGACATGTGGTTAAACTCAAAATCCATAAAGGAATTATCAAAAGCAACTTAATAATCATACGACAAACCTACAAATTTTTAGCGATTTTTTTTGACTCACTTTATAAACCTTTGTTACGAAATTCTGATCAAATTAGATTTTTATCTGTTAATACAATTGTTCTTCTTTTAATGAATTGGTTATGGGTATTACATAGTACTTAAGTATTGTTAAATGGTGCTGTAAAATATTAACCCCGGCAATAAGCTTGCTTAATCGATCGACTTTAAAGAAGAGTACATGGGATAGAAATGATAGCTTGTTTATAAGCTTTCTGATAATTAAAATTAGAGCAGGATTTACAAATCTGAGGTAAGTAAATACGGATGAAAATAAAAGTGCATAAAGTCACTTATTTTTTTTGAGTGTTTATGTTTTTTATATATCTTTGTGCTTCTTTTAACATTAGATTAACTGTTTGATTTAACTGTCGTTATAAAAACAAAAGGGAATTTGCTTGAGTTGTTAATACATATGTTGAAAACTTTTTTTGAAAAAAAACCTCTGGGGGGGGTTACCTTTTGGTAAAAAGCGACATTAATATAGTGTGATGTGACGAAGTTTTCTACAAAACAGATTTTGGAAGGAATCGTAAGTAACGACACACGTGTACTTGATTATATTTATAGTTCTTTTTTTCCTGTTGCTCTCAGTTTTGTAAAATCTCGCGGTGGTTGCAAGGAAGATGCATTTGATGTCTTTCAGGAAGCGGTTGTAGTCATTTTACAAAGAGTGAGAAAAAGTCCACTTGAATTGGATTGCTTATTTGGGACTTATCTTCAGTCAGTGGTTAAAGTTATATGGGTACATCAGAAAATGGCTGATAAGCGTCGAAATGCGATTATTGGAAGTGAGATGCATGAATATGAAGATATTGCTGATCTCGACTATGGTTTTCTTGAATCTTATCATGAAAATGAAAAGTCTAATTTTATTCAACGTCATTTTATTCATTTAAGTGAAGGCTGTCAGACTTTATTGAGGTTATATATTGAGGATGTCTCAGTAAGGGAGATTGCTGAAATTATGGGAGTAACTGAAAGTTTCGTTAAAAAAAAGAAATATGAATGTAAGCAGAAATTAATTAAACGAGTAATAGCTGACGCTGGATATAAAGATTTATTTCTATGATTAATCGAACAGATGAACATTTGCTTAATGGCTACATAGAAGGGACATTAAATCAGATTGAGAGGAAAAAATTTGAGAATCGTATCGTCGAAAATCCTGAATTGAAGCAAACAGTAATGTTAGCTGATACTCTCGATACTCCATTGAATGATTGGCAATCTTTGCAATTACGTAAAAAACTATCTGAGATTCATGAAAGAGAAAGGTCCTCATCAACTGGTAGATATTTTTACTCCTTTACTAAATGGCCAAAGATTAATATTGCAGCAGCTTTTTTAGTCATTTTGATTGGTCTTTCATTAACTATATTTCGAGGTCATCCTCAGGGAGAAGATCTTTTTGCTAAGTATTACGAGCCCGCCAAGCCGTTTTTAATGCAGCGTTCAGTTGAAACCACAGGGACCTCAGATTTTGTTACTGCCATGCAGTATTATTCAAATAAAGATTATGTGAATTCAGCTCGAATACTTGCTTCTCAGACTGACAATATGGCTGCAAGGTTTTACCTTGCTCTTTCAATGATGGAGCTTAACGATATCCCAAAGGCTATTGAGCACCTAAAGGTAGTTACTGCGGATCAGTCTAACCTTTTTACTGATCAGGCAGGTTGGTATCTGGCGTTATGTTATATAAAAACAGGCAATATTGCCTTGGCCAAAAGTACTCTTAAAAATATTTCCGGCTCTCAGAATTATTTTAATGATAAAGCAGTTGACCTTCTGAATCAACTGGATTGATTCTTTCTTGGTTTATTTAATCCAGAAAACCCCCTTAAGTCGAAAATCGTCTTAAGGGGGGTTTATTTTTCAGTTTGTTAAAGAATATGCATGTTTAATCAAGTTATGCCTCGTTGGTTCATTGGTAGAAAGTTTTACCTGGATGTAATATTTTCTTGACAGGGTGTAGATTCGGATCTGTTCTCTTTAATTGATTGATTCATAAATGACTATCTGATAATGGATAGTCTTATCCACTTACCCTGCGCAATAATAAGAACAAAGAAGATTTTAGATGTTTTGGCCAGAATCAAACGAAATGGGATACAGTATTACCTGAAACGGATTATTGATTCAGTTTTACTCATACGAAGGTACTGTTTATATCTTTCGGTAAAAAAGGTTACGTAAAATTATTGTCTGCAAATGTACAGAGTTAGCACAATAATTTATTATTACGGTCTAACTGCATTAATGAATGCGACATGCAGCAACCTAATGCCTATATGGCGATTATTTGTGAACTTTCAGGGGAGTTTTTATCAGATTCTGGAGTTTGGCGACTCCTGTTATCGAGCTCCCTCTGCTTGGGTAATTCTCAGTAAATTAATTCCACAGATCAATCTGTAGCTACTTCCTAATGAGTTTTCTTTTATTTCTATACACTATTAGCCCTGAAACTATAATCAAGAGAAATGCACTGATTAGAAATGCCCAGATTGATACTCCTTTTTTATTCAAATTTGTCAGTGGCTCATTGGCACCAATCATAACATACGAGGACCAGAAGTAGGGATGTGAACGAAGGCGGTCGGCAGAAGCCAGATAATCAAGTTTTGCATGGTGAAGTGCCTGGTCAATTTCCTGACCTAGCTTAAGGTTATCATAAAATGATGGCATCATGCCGGTAGCCGCATCATCTTCAGCCTCCCAAAGAGTCATTACGACTGAAGGGACACCAGCATATAAAAAACCTCTTGCCAGGCTCATAACCCCTTCTCCATTGACTAACCTGCCGCTGCCAGTATTACAACTACTAAGTACTGCCAGATGCGCAGAAAGGTCTAGATTATAGATTTCATATGTGTTTAGTAATTGGTCTTCTGTACTATCTGGGGAGTTAGAAAAGATCATTTTGCTAAACATTGGATTGTCATTATCGACAAGGGTATGTAACGCAAGATGTAATATCTCATACTCTCCGGATACTTTCTTGAAAGTGGCTTCTGTAGCTTTATCATTTAAGTAAAGTTCGCTGCCGGCTATACCTTCAGCAATTTTCTGAACCTCTACCCTGATGCCTGGTATATCCGTTAAGACTGGTCTATATTCCCAGTTCTCATTATTCATCTGTTCAGTTTGAATGTATAGCGGCGCAAAGCCAACAAAGGTTTTAACCGGTTTTTTTCGTGCAGGCCATTCCAAAAATGGTAAGGAAGCTAAATAACTATATCTTATTGAAATATCCTTGATTAAATAATCAAGATTCTGATAATCAGGCGTGGAGTAGCTGGGTTCCTTTTTGATTAGCGTCTCGAAAGGAATATAACCCAGAATCCCATCAGGTACAATCATAAGTCGGTTTGACTTAATGTAATTATAGTTTGGCTTGATTAAAATATTATAGAGATGTTGCGATTGACTTACAAAAGAGTTGAAACTAGTTTGAGCATCTGAAAGGAGTCCATGCCGGATATTGTCAATATAGTTAACAACAAGATCTTTAAAATTATTTTCGACAGGGGTGATGTTTAAAACAAATGTATCTGGGGTAACGACAAAAGTATATATTGCTTCATTGGTAAGTGTATATTCCAGAATAGTTTCATTCCTTAGTAGTTGTTGAAGCTCCTTGGGAGTTGGAATTTTGTCGCCAAAACGATATTTAATATAGTCCGGGTTAATAGATTTAATACGTTTCGATAAATCTTCCTGCTCTTTTTCAAGAGCGAATACCTTTTCTCTCCAAAGATCAATTTTATTAGTATTTGGAGAGGTTGATTTTAATTCCTCATGAATCAGCTTGTTATATCCGGAGATGTTATTCCTTAACTGCTTTGATTCAGCAGCCATAGTAGCTGGTATTGAGTTCCCTATCATTTCTTCGCGATCATTTACCTCTGCCAACAAAATGGCTGATTTGCCCTTTTCTGCGAACATAAATGCTTCAGATAGATAGTAGGTCTCTTTTGTCACGTTATATAATTCTGTTGTTGTCCTGAGAGCTCCTCCCAGCAACTCACGAAGTCTGCTACTGATGACCAGATTGCTTTCATCTGAACTGAGTTTGCTCCTTATCTGATTTACTACAGATGCATAAAGTTTGTAGTTGTTAAAACTCAAATAGAGATCTTTCAACTGTTTGTCTCTATGGTATAATTCGAAAAAAGCCTCTCCCTTGCCGGCAAAAACATTCATTAAATAATAATCCGGTGATTGAATACTGGTGTTGGGATTTGAGCTGGGGTTGGTATCATCGAAATCGTCAACAAGTGCTATAAGGGCATTTTGATAATTTTGAAGGCAGGCATGATAATTCTTCCGCTGTAACTCTAATTCTGCCAACCTCAGATAACAGTCTGCAACATCGCGGTTTTTTGTCCCGAAAAGTTTTTTGTTTATATGAAGAGCTATAGTATAGTGTTTGTGTGATTCGGAAAGCAGGTTCATAGATTTCAGCAGATTCCCATAGTGAAGATGGCTTAGTGCTACCTCGAAATTATTTTTACCGTAACGCTCTTCACTAAGCCGAATGGCCATAGTTAGAAATTCTTTAGCCTCATCTAGCCGGCCAAGTGCTTCCATACTTTTGCCCAAATTCCTGTAAGTCTTTAATTGTGAGGCAGAAATTGTGGAGTTATCAAGTGAAGATAGGAAATATTCGACAGATTTAACATAGTCCTGTTTAACATAATAGATATGACCAATATTCATCTCAATTTCCTTTATCCTTCCATGCCCCGGAGATTTACGCCTTAGCATAATGAGCGATTTGTTGTAGTAAACTAGAGCTTTCTCATAATCTCCCTGTAAACTGTATATGTTGCCTTTATGATTATAAACGATATCGAGATCTGACGATTCGGGGTTTTGAGATTTAATTAGTAAATTCTCGGCATAATTTAAGTATAGAAAGGCGGAGTCGAGGTTCCCTAGTGTTGTTTCTATCTGACCTAAATTAACATAGGAAGAAGCCAGGTTTGCATAGTCATCTTTGCTTGAAGAGAGTTTTAGTTTTTCAGATAATGAGCGATACATATAATCTCTTGCTTTCGAGAAATCTCCCATTCTGGCAAATATGATACCCAGATTCTCATGAAATTTAGCAAGTAGATTGAGTTTATTAACTTTTTGATGTTCAAGCGAATTTATTGCCAGGTTTATATAATTGATCGCACTAGGAAATTGCTCAAGGTTTGAGTTAGCCATTCCAAGATTATTATAGGTAACAGATAAAATGGTGTCAAGCTCACCAAGCGACTTTCTCTTTTCCTGAATTGCCCTTTCAAGTAATTTGATCGCTGATCTATTATCTCCGAATATTATCATCAGGGTTCCATGAAGGTGGTAGATTTCTCCTAACAGGAGTGGGGATTCTATCGTGTATCTGGAATATAAACTGTCGGCTGTCCTGATTAAATTTAGCGAGGCTGCGTACTCGCGGTTATTCTTCTCTAAGTTAGCCAACCCTGTTAAGCATCTTATATATTCCCGATAGAGCTTATTCTTAATAAAATAGTCGCTGGCATCTTTGTAAGTCTTTTTCGCAGAAATAATATCTCCAGATTTCTCAAACATCTGAGCCCGTCTCTCCCAATCAGTCACTGATTGTTTTATTTGAGAAGCGAAGATAAAACTGGTAATGGCTGTTAATAAACCTAAAACAACGAGAATAAGTCTTATTGTATACGCTTTATGCAAAAGCCGTCTCATCAAAATGGAGTTATATATTTTATAAAGATTAAAGTATCTTCTCCCAAAGGCGTTGATAATATTGCAAAATTAGATTTTTAACTTATTAAAAATACATACTTGAATAAAAAAGGCGGTCTCTTACATGAGGCCGCCTTTTCTCAATCGGATTTTGATTAATTATTTACAAAAAATTTTCTTGAAACAGGTTTGTTGGTTGGTAAGTCTGATATGACATTGCACGTGTATATACCTGTAGGCATCGATTGCTGAGTCATTTTAAACTGGTTCATACCAGCAGTTGTTTTGGTATTTACTACTGATACAGTCTTTCCGCTCATATCATTTATTCTAATGCATATATTTTGCTCTTCAGAAGTATAGCACTCGAGTAAAATTTCTGATCCGCATTGGTAGAGCCTTTTTATCGAGAAATCTGATTCTGTAAAAGTCGGGGCAGAAGTTTTTAAAGATACGTTTGGAATAATATCTCCATCAGTGTTGATGAAATGACTCTCCATTGTAGGCGTCAATTCAAGATTATTTCCTTCAATGGTAAACAGTGCTTCAGATTCATTAAGTGTTAGTGCTTCACCTGTCAGGTTGATCCAACTTACTCTTAATTGATTGTTGAACACTACATATTCCAAGTTTTTAAGAGAGGAATAGATGTTCGTAATCTGAGTTTCTGGTGAAAGGTCGAAAACAACTCCAAAACCTGTTGTTACCAGATTTCCGGTTACAGACAAGTTTAATTTAACCGAGCTGGTATTCTCTTTATCATTTTCTACTTGAACATACATTTCGTCACCTTTGGTCAGATTTGGGATGTACCCTCCGTTAACATCACCTGCTGAAGTTCCGCCTAAATTGGTGTTATCTTTAAGGCCTGTTGTAACAGTAGTGGTGTCAAATGCCCATTCGCCAACAGGAAAAGGATTTCCATTAAGGAACCATCCCGTCACGATGCTTGTATAATCATCCCATTCAACTTGTCCATCTCCTGTCACATCAGCAGCCAACTGTTGAATTGGAGACAATGTGTTGAACCCTAATAAATCCAACAATATAATATATGAGTCCCCCAGTGTAATGCCACCGGCCGATAAGTTTGTGGTAGCTGTAAGTTGATAAGTCCCTCCTGGAATATTGGTGAAGATATATTTTCCTAAATTATCGGTAGTTACCGAATAAGTAGAACCCCCTCCCTGTGAAGTTAGTGTTACTTCTGAGCTTGGAATTGGTTTATTCGGGTTATTATGATATAAAAGATAACCCTCAATTGTATTTTGGGAGAACGCTGTTGTTGAAAGAAGCAACGCGGAAATCAGAGTGACAAAAGAGTAACTTAAAAATCTCATAGTGAACAAGTTTAAGGTTTATTATCGTTTTAGATAAATATTGACGTGACTATTTTTATAATGTTTGCTAACGTAAAATCTGCATCAAGGGTTGCAATTACCCATTTGTTTTGATAACAATTATATATTAATGTCAGATTTTTACAAAAGGTAACCCCCCCCCCTCAATGTTTTTTTTATATTTCTAATGGAAATTCAGATTAAAGATTGTGTTCTATTGT
>QKGM01000006.1 GCA_003250395.1 Bacteroidota bacterium
TCCACCCACTATTTTTATCAATAGCGCGCTGCCACGTTATCATGCCGGAAGAGATAAATATCTGGATGTTTTGAATACGAATGGTATTTACAACGAGGTTCATACCATTGAAAATACGCCCCATCCATACTGTTTTTTTCATCCCTGGTTTGATGAAGCAGCACCTTTCATCTTATCTTTTCTGGATAAGATATTTATTTGACCTGATTTTTTAAAAGTTTACTGAACAATCAGAAAACCGGAACTTTCCCTGAAAATACACGATTCAGATCATCGGTTGCCCGAATGATATAAATGCCGTTATTGAAACCCTGAACAGGTAATTCAACCGTTGCAGCGTGCACCTTTTTATTTAGCAGTAGTTGTCCCGCCAGATTATAAACGGCTATATTTTCCAAAACAGAATGGTGATGAATTACCAATGCCCTGGAAGTACCATTGAAATATACATTTAACTCTTCGTTGGCAGCTTTTAAATCGGAAACAGCCGTTGGAATTCCACCTTCATTCTGATCTTCGACAATGGAGGCCACGTTGGGATAAAGTCCATCCACCGTTTTTAACTGAGCATCCCCCGGATCATTTGGATTTAAGCCATTGCTGGTTTCCCAGTTATCCGGCATTCCGTCTTCATCTGTATCAGTTGGTGCTTCACCTGTTTTCAGAACAGGCCACCCTCCCACTGCACTTTGTGTGTCAATCAATCCGTTTGTACTTCCATTTCCGCCATCGGTGTAAGTAACTGTGCCCGTTTCCGCTTCATGGGTAATACGCATATCCACTGAATCCTGTGCCAGGCAAGCTCCTGCATACAGTACCACCTTTTCAAAAGCCTGACTGGCAGTGTGCGTGGTCACCTCTCCGGTTTCGTATTCAGCCTCCGATTTAATATCATCTTTGGTAACACCCGGAGCATAGGTTGAAAAAGTAGAATGCAGGCTTACTCCCAACCAATTATCCTGTGACACCAGATTACTGGCAGTAGTAATGTTTCCATCGATATAAAACATCCCGTAAGTACCGGCAGGTTGATCGTTACTACCATCGTCGGCATAGGGCTGGAGAATTCTGGATGTGTTGGAAGAGGCAGGCCCCGCTTCATAATAATTATTAACCAGGTTATAACTACCACCTTCACCGGCATAAGAACTGTTTGCCCCCCAGTTGTAAATCACATTATTTCTGAAATCTACCAGTTCGTCTTCAGGACGATCAGAGTACCGGCTTCCGCAAAATCTTGGATTACGACTGTCGTGATGTGCCAGCAGGTTATGATGGAATGAAGCATTTCTGCCACCCCAGATTCCGCCGTAGCCATGCTTTCCTTTATCATGTATCGATATTCGCAGACTTTCAGACAGAAGACTCCACTGTAAGGTAAAATTATCATTATCATAAAACGAGGCGCATTCATCGGTCGACCAGCTCATGGAGCAGTGATCAATGATGATATTTTTTTGTCTCCTTCCCCAAATGGCATCATTCTGTTGTTGGCTTTCATCACCCAAACGAAAACGGAGAAAACGTATAATTACATTATCAGCTCCCACATAAACGGTGTAATC
>QKGM01000031.1 GCA_003250395.1 Bacteroidota bacterium
AACAAAATTACCCGCTTTTTTAAATTATACAATAAAAATAATGTTAAAAAAACTTAAAATAATTTAACAAACCGAAGGACAAATTTAACAAAAAACCACTGAAAATTAAACATACGTTGAATATGAACACGCAAGCTTACATAATACAAAACTATCCGTTATCGGTTAATTATAATTTTCTGGCTAACAAAAATCACTCCTCCTGTTCAAAGCCAATGGATTCCAATAGACAGCCTTCGATTACCTGACAGAAAATTATTCAATCAGGTTGGATTAAAACAAAAGCACGATTTTATATTACAGAGTTTTTTAGGCACCATACCCGCCCCAACCATAGAATAAACAATGTTATTTATTGGCTCAGCCCTGATAGTTTTCTCCTCCTGACGCACTGGTTCAGCCTGCCTGCAAATAATCACCTCCGGTATATTTTTCTTTTTTACCTCCGGATAATATGTTACGAACCGGATTAATTTAAGATACTATCGTGTAACTGAATGAAAGTTACCAAATTTCATTAAAGTCCGGAGACGGACCGCAGATCAACCGTACATCAACCGTAGATCAAAGGTGTACCTCTGGTCTATATGCGGTTGTTTTTCTCTTTATCATCGATGTTCCTTCTATTGATTGCATCCCCGAATAACACAAAATTTGTACCAGGATAAGAATCCCATTGCTAAAATCTCGAAGAAAACTGATACCCGACCAGGCTGTTTCGTAATGAAACGCCACTCCTCCGGCCACCATTTCAATAGCCTTCAGAAGCCATGAATAAAAACTAATACGATGAGAAAAAGAAAACCCGAAACCTGCAGTCCATGTCGACTCCCGTGGGTTCTCTGTTTAGTAATAGCGCTACTGATATCCTGCGCCAGCCAATGCCAATGCCAATTCTTAATCCCTCAAGCGTTTGAAATAAGTGCCACTGCATAGGCAGCAATTCCTTCACCTGTTCCTGTAAATCCTAATGTTTCGGTAGTTGTAGCCTTCACCGAGACGTCTGAAACTGCCACCCCGGCAGCCTGTGCTATATGCCTTTGCATGGCCTGAATGTAAGGGCTAATTTTAGGTGACTGAAGAACAACTGTACAATCAATATTTGAGATGTACCACTGATGTTCAGCCAGAAGTTCCACTACTTTGTGAAGCAACAGCAGGCTGCTGACACCTTTGTATCCCGGTTCTGTATCTGGAAAATGAAATCCGATATCCCGCAGGCCGGCAGCACCCAACAGTGCATCACAAATGGCATGAGTTAACACATCTGCATCGCTGTGGCCTTCTGCCCCAAAGGAAGATGGCACATCTACACCACCTATAATCAGCGGATTGCCTTCAACCAGCCGATGTACATCATACCCAAATCCAACTTTTATCTTCACTGGAGACTTGTTTCGAATCGTTTCAACAAACTTACAAACAGAATTGGAATATACCAAACCCGGCTTACATCTTCAAGTCTGATAAAAAGCAAACACAAATAATCAACAATTCTGAAGGGTTCTCTCCGCTGGTTTTACACTTTACCACATCATCACCGACACACTAAAATACTTCCAGTTAATTCACCAGGAAATATTACTTTGTTTCATAAAAACCACCCTCATTGCAGAAAACCTTTTCAGAATAAGCGGTGCTTGTTAATATTATTAAAATCAGATATTAATTATCTTAATACCAGGGTTTTATCAGTCTTAAATTAAATTTGTACCGGAGTAGCTGGCTAAGGGAAACTTAATTAAAACAGGTCGACATTAACTAAAAACTCATAAACTTACACTTTAATTACAGAGCGGTCTCGGGTTGCAAATTATCTTTTTCAACAACCACTTTTACAACTGAAACCTTCTTCATACCTTTGTTTCCGAATCACCAACGGGCTTTCCCCTTAAAAACACCACTATGAATTATTTGTCCGACAGGGTTAACAATCTTTCAGAATCTGCTACACTTGCAATGACACGCCTGAGCCGTGAATTGATCAGCCAGGGTCACGACATCATCAACCTCAGCATTGGAGAGCCGGATTTCAATACGCCGGAATTTGTCAAAGATGAAGCCAGGCTTGCACTTGATCAAAACTTTACTCACTACCCCCCCGTAAATGGATACCAGGAACTTCGTGAAGCCATTTGCAGAAAACTTCACCGCGACAATAATCTCGAATATAAGCCCGGCCAGATCATCGTCAGCACAGGAGCCAAACAGGCACTTGCAAACGCTGTACTGGCTCTTGTAAACCCGGGAGAAGAGGTCATTATGCCAACCCCCTACTGGGTTTCCTATTCTGAACTGGTAAAATTGGCTGAAGGGGTTTCAGTTCTGGTAAATGCAGACATCAGTACAAGATTCAAAATTACCGCTGCACAACTGGAGCAAGCAATTACGCCCAAGTCGAAGCTACTGATGTTCAACTCTCCCAATAATCCTTCAGGGGCTGTATACGATCTGGAAGAACTGAAGGCTCTGGCGGCAGTTATAGAGAAAAACCCTCAGCTATTCGTGATTGCAGATGAGATTTATGAGTATATCATCTTCGATGGGAAACATGAGAGTTTAGCGCAATTTGAATCCATTCGCGACAGGGTTATCATTGTCAATGGCGTTTCAAAAGGATATGCAATGACAGGCTGGCGTCTGGGCTATACTGCATCTAACCTTGAGATTGCGCAGGCAATCAATAAAATTCAGGGACAAATCACTTCGGGTTCCAATTCTATAACGCAACGGGCCGCAATTAGCGCTATGGACCGTGCACCGAAGGATGTACCTGAGATGATTCAGATGATAGAAATTTTCCGTGAACGTCGCGATCTGCTCGTTAAATTACTTCGTCAAATACCCGGACTGAAGGTTGATTTGCCCGACGGCGCTTTTTACGTTTTCCCGGATATCAGCAGTTACCTTGGTAAAAAAACCAGTGATGGAGAAAGTATTGCTGATGACAATGCCCTGTGCATGTACTTGTTGAAAGAAGCCAGGGTAGCCCTGGTTCCGGGCAGTTCATTCGGCAATGACAAATGTATCCGTTTCAGTTATGCAACGTCAACCGAGAAAGTTGCAGAAGCTGCTGAAAGAGTAGCAAAGGCACTTGCCAAACTGGTATAAACAACTACCGGACCTTATTAATAAAGTATTTCAGAAGCCAACGCCATAGCCATAGCCATAGCCATAGCCAATGCCAATGTCATAGCTATAGCCATAGCTTTAGCGTTGGCTTTAGCTTTAGCCTTTGCATTAGCCAATACCAGAGTCTTTAAATAAATAAGTACTTTTGCAAAAAATCTCTTCATGACATACAACGAGCAATGGTATCGCGAGCTGTTTAAGAAGTTTAATGACCTCAGGGTGCTTATCATAGGTGATGTAATGATCGATGCATATATCTGGGGGCACGTAGACAGGATATCTCCTGAAGCGCCGGTCCCTGTTGTCATGGTTGGTAGAAAATCCTCCAGGCTCGGTGGAGCTGCCAATGTAGCCCTTAACATAAAGTCAATGGGTGCTATTCCGTTGCTCTGCTCCGTGGTAGGTGATGACCTTCGTGGTGATGAATTTACTCATCTATTGCATGACGAAACGATTTCATCAGATGGAATCATTCGCAGCAGCAACCGCCAGACCACGATAAAAAGCAGAATTATCGGCAACAATGTTCAGATGTTACGTGTTGATGAAGAGGCCATCCACCCTCTCATAGAAGAAGACGAGGCAAGACTTCTTCAAATTGTCAGCCATATGCTGATAAGCAAGAAGCCACATGCCATCATTTTCCAGGATTATGATAAAGGTGTTCTCACACCAACGCTGATCAGAGAAATAATAAAAAAAGCCAAAGAGGCTGGTATCCCTGTCACTGTAGACCCAAAGAAAAATCAATTCCGGGCATACAAGGGAGTCACGTTGTTTAAACCCAACTTCAAAGAATTGCGTGAAGGTACGGGGGCTCAATTGCCTAAGGGATTCTCGGCTCAGTTTGAAGATACCGTAGTTCGGCTGTGCAGAGAGATGAATGCCTCACAGATAATGGTAACCCTATCGGAAGATGGAGTATATTATTGCCAGGATAATGGCACCAACATAGAATCGGGGCATCTTCCAGCCCATCGCCGAAAAATTGCGGATGTATCGGGCGCTGGTGATACCGTAATCAGTGTTGCTACCTTATGCCTTGCTGCCGGGTGTACTCTTTCTTGCACAGCCAATCTGGCTAATCTGGCAGGCGGAATTGTATGTGAAGAAGTGGGTGTAGTACCTGTTAAATCAGCCAGATTGCTTGACGAAATAATCAGACTATTTGCCTGACCAATATGAATAAAAACCTCCCCGCTTCACATCATTCAAAAGAGAAAAACGGTGTAAAAGCCATGTTTGATGCCATAGCTCCACGTTACGACCTTCTAAACCATATACTCTCGCTTGGAATTGATCGGGGATGGAGAAAACTCCTGGCTCTCAGACTGGCTCGCATACAACCACTGAAAGTGATCGACGTCGCCACGGGAACAGCAGACCTGGCTTTAATAGTTGCTAAAAACACAAACGCTGTAGTAACTGGGGTAGATATTTCGCAAGGGATGATCACTATTGGAAAGGCTAAAGTAACTGACGCCGGCCTTTCAGAACGAATCACTTTAATTGAAGCAGATAGCGCATCTCTGCCTTTTGAAGATAATTACTTCGATGCTGCCACAGTAGCATTTGGAGTAAGGAATTTTGAAAACACAGTAGAAGGATTAACCGATATGTGCAGAGTTATTAGGCCAGGAGGATTAATTAGTGTGCTTGAATTTTCTTCACCTCGTGGCTTAATGGGAGTACTTGCAAGATTTTACATGCGCCGCATAATGCCGTTGATTGGAGGAATTATAAGCGGACACCCCTCTGCATACACTTATCTTCCAGAGACAGCACTTGCTTTCCCCGAAGGCGAAGATTTTGCAGCACTCCTCCGTGAAGCAGGATTCAATAATATTTCCATCACTCCACTCACCTTCGGAATCGCGACACTATATGAAGGGCATAAGCCGGCAGTAAAATAAACAAACATCTGAGGCGTTTATCAGAAAACTGAAACAAAATTCATGCAATCCCCCCATTCTGGCATACACCGTTTTTATATCCTCACCCTGTTATTGGTGCTATCTGTATCAACAATTATGGGACAGAAACCTGTTAAGGTACCCAACCTGCCTAAATTCGACCTAGCAAAGAAGCATTTTGGATTCTACCTGGGGGGTAACCAGATGTTCTTTACCATTAAACAGGCTGAAGGTTTTCAGAATGTGGTTTATCAAAAAGAACAGCTAGGGGATGTCATAGCAGATTCTGCCCGCATCCTGGGTATCGAATCCAAGCCTATACCAGGCTTTGTAATTGGTATTGTGGGGAATTTACGACTGGGTGATTACTTCGACCTGCGCTTTTTGCCCGGCCTCCAATTCGGAGAACGCCAGATAGCATACAACCTTGAGCAATATAGACGTGGAGATACTCTTTATGGTGAAGTTCAAAAAAATATTCCAACGACAAACATTGACTTTCCGTTATATATCAGATACAAATCAGCCCGGATACATAACTTCAGAACCTATATTTTCGCAGGGGTTTCATATAAAATTGACCTCTCTTCTCAGGCCAAAAACAAAGATGAGAATCAAGAAGTTACCGTCAAACTAGAACAATCTGACCTCAATTTTATGGGAGGAGTGGGATTCGATTTTTATACTGTATATTTCAAAATGGGGATTGAACTATCAATGGCATATGGCACCCGCGACCTGTTACATCGTGATCAGACACTCTATACCCAGAGTATTGAAAAAATATCTTCTAAAATTTTTCAGCTGAGCTTCACATTTGAGTGAGCATTGATATTATATCACAGGATCAGATTCTCCGGTCACAGGATACCATATATTTCATCCATTGACCTTATATCCATTCAACTTATTGCTATTTGCATCTGGTCAAATGTTACTCCACTGTTAAACCTGTAATCTGTGTATAAACGGTTTACCTTTTTATATCTGGTAAGAAGGTATATAAAAGTCATTAACTAAATATGAACTGTTTTTATCAGGAGTCAATCACTGTATATTGAATAAATTATTACGACCTTCGCAAAAAAAAACAGACTATGGCACAAAACATCACCGATACTGATTTATTTGACCAGTTAAGAAACAAGGCACTTCTGAAGCAATTGGTATACAATAACACCTACACCACTTTCAGGTTATTGAAATCGGTAATCAGAGAATTGACTGATAAATATCAAAACGAAGCAGATGTTGTCGGTCAACGTATAACCTTTGAGTATCGTGACAAGGGAGAGTTTCAGGTTGAACTTAAATTTGGAGGTGATATTCTGATTTTCCTGATGCATACAAACGTATTTGAATTCTCGCGTGACCATGAAGTCATGAAAACCGGCTATATCCGTGAAGACAAAGAAAGGTCATATTGCGGTGTTATCCAGATTTATAATTTTCTTGCCGACTCATTCAAATATAACCGTGAAAATGACCTCGGTTACATGATCGGAAGGTTGTTTATTAATAAAGATCAGCATTACTTCATTGAAGGCAAACGGGAAATCGGGTACCTGTACAATAATTTCGAACAAGCACAAATTACCAGGGAATCTGCTACCGAAATAATCAAATCTGCAATCCTCTACACTATCAATTTTGATCTGCTGGTTCCCCCGTTCGATGAGGTGAAAATTGCGAATGTAGCCATGATCCAGTCTGCTATTGAAAGCATGAAAATGATGACTGGTAAACGTCTCGGCTTTAAATTTCAGGCTGACCTGAAGGAATAAGGTTTTTTACTTGAATTTTCCAGGAATTAAAGATCTTACAGGTTAAAACTTATCAAGACACAAAGTTTTTCCTGAAAGTTTTCAGTGTTGTATGTCATTCAGGATGAATATCACAATCACAATACAGGCTTACCATATCATATAAATCACTGATGCAGAATAACTCAGGTAAAACAATTTATCATCAGTCGTTTTATCCTGAAGAGCTGGACGGTAACCAGATACCTGATACTCCATGTTGGTTGTCTGATGATTGGTTTCATAATTAATACTTGCATTCAGGTTGAATCGCAGCGACGGTGATAAATAATATTGAAATACAGTATTGGCTCCAAGGTTCCAGTTTAACTCCTCCAATTGAAATTTTTCAGAGAGTGATCCAAGTGGTTCATCATCAGACTTCACTGACTGCCATTCAATACTTCCTTTTACAGAAAACTTAATACTGGTTCTGGTGTCCGGGTAATACCCATAGCCAAATAGTGTTGACAACAAGGCAAATGGAGATAATCCGGCATCATAATGACTGGTGGCCTCAGTTGTGCGCAGGCCTCCCCTTGCACTGACCGAGAAACTTCGCTGCCATTCCATATTGATTGGTTTTTCAGAAATAAAGCCGGCAATCAGATCAAAATTCAGGAAATGATCTTCAGTTACTGAATCAATTGTAACGGTGTCTCCAATCGACGCCTGATCAATGATCTTTGAATCCAGACGAGACCAGGTTATCCCCGGGGAAATTCCAAGATAAAACCGGTTTCCGCTCAACCTGCCCGGCCTGTTGCTATAAATCCAGACATCATTAATAGCTGAAAAGGCAGCTATATCATCCTTACTGATGATCCCCGAAACCCGAAGAGCCGAATCAAGTGCAGTCAGGTCGGACACAAGTCTGAACCTGTTATCAAACGAGCGGCTATTTCGTAAACGGGCTACCAAATCACTAAAATCTTTTATGTCATGCGTTGTTGGTAACACTGTCAGCCTGTTGTTCCTCTGTAAAGCCCTTAACAAGTGGACAGCAAGCCAGGCATTGGATGTCTCTTCAATACGACCCAAACCAATAGAGATATCGGGTTGAACAAACACACCAACAAAAGTACTTCGGTTCTCATTACCGTATGAGCTCAAACCGGATAATTCAGATTTCGAAGATTCTCTTTTGTATGACAGATAGGTATTCAATCCGATGCCAAGGTATTTGTTACCTCTATAAAATCTGGTATGGTTGTCATAATTCAGATTTGCCCCTCCCGAAAAAGTGTTTTCAGTTGCTTTATAGCCATCATATTCTCTGGAAGAATTCCATGCGTTAAATCCACCAAGTAATTGCCAGGAGGTTTGTTGCTGCCGATGAAGCGTGTTATGTATGCTGAAAGACGAAAAAGATATATCGGGGCTTAAGTTGTTCGTGGTCGACTTATCAGAGTAAGAATAAGAGTCTGAAGACCGGTGTGAGAAATCGCCTGTAAAATGAAACAAGGCTTCAAATTCACGGTAATGGTATTCAGGATTAACATAGTCCTTAAGGTTATAATTCAGAGAATCCTTCAACTGATAGGCCCCAGGTGTATACTCCTTCCATTGACCATAGACACTGGAAAAACTAATTAAACCGATAAATAACAGCCATTTTCTCATTATCAAAACATTTCATTAAAACCCGGGATTAGATACCCCAGCAGAGATGGGTCAAAAGTAGTAAAAAAGCAAATGGTGCAATATAGTACTTATCTAGGTTTACTCTACTTAGACCTGTGAACATTCATTACATCGGGTTGTTTATATAGAAGAATTCCAAACAAGAATTGATTCAGTTTTCCAATCATCAAGTTTTGAGGAGTTTAAATCAAGATAAATACTTAAAATCCGTTATATTACAATGTTCAAAGAATATAGTCCGCTTGACGACAAGCTGTTTCAGGTAATGGACAACGACGGGAAAATTATTAACCCGGACTGGATGCCTGATATAAGCGACGAAAGGCTGCAGAAAGCCTTTAAAGACATGCTCTTTGCCAGACAGGCCGACCTCATGGCCGTGTCTTATCAACGCCAGGGGCGCATGTTTACCTATCCTCCAAACTTTGGCCAGGAAGCTATCTCGGGAGGCCTCGCGCAGGTAATGCGCGATCAGGACTGGTTAGTTCCCGCCTTCCGTGAACTTGGCGCCTGGCTTGCAAAAGGAGCTACCCTGAAAGAGGTGTTCCTCTACTTCATGGGCTATGAAGACGGGACGGTATTCAAAAATGCAAAAAACATCACACCTATCTCGGTGCCTATCGGGTCGCAATTAATCCATGCAGCGGGTATTGGTTATGCTGTAAACTACAAGAAAGAAGATAGTGTAGTTTATGCAATTATCGGAGATGGTGGAACATCAATAGGAGACTTCCATGAAGCACTCAATTTTGCAACTGTATGGAATGCACCTGTAGTTTTCGTTGTTCAAAACAACCAATTCGCCATTTCTGTACCATTTAAGAAACAGACCAGAAGCATCAACATTGCAGTAAAAGGTATAGCATATGGCATGAGCAGTATTAAGGTCGATGGCAATGATTTATTTGCCATGACACGAGCTCTTCGGGAAGCCGAAGCACACGCCAAAAGCGGCAAAGGCCCTGTACTCATTGAAGCTCTTACCTATCGTCGCGGAGCACATACCACCAGTGATGATCCAACAAAGTACCGTACGAAAGAGGAAGAAGAAAAATGGAGTATAACCGATCCACTCGATCGCCTCAGGAAATATATGGTCGCTCAAAAACTATGGGACGCTTCACAGGAAGAAAACCTGCTGGCCGAATATAAAAAGGAAATTGATCGCCAGTTTGAGGAAGCCGAAAACTATCCTGCATACCCGCTTGATGATGTATTCAGGCACATGTATGTGGATATCACGGATGACCTTAAAGAACAGAAAGTTGAACATGAAAAATTCCTGAAGTGGAAGGAGGGACTGAAATGAAAGTAATGACAATTGTACAGGCGATTACCGACGCCATTGATATAAAACTGGCCGAAGACCCAACTATAGTTACCTTCGGCGAGGATGTTGGAGTTGAAGGTGGGGTATTCAGGGCTACAGAAGGCCTTCAGAAAAAATATGGAGAACACCGCGTATTCGACAGCCCGTTGGCTGAATCAGCTATAGTAGGCTCTGCTGTCGGGATGGCAATGAATGGATTAAGACCTATCGTAGAAATGCAGTTCTGCGGGTTTGTTTATCCGGCAATGAACCAGATTATTTCACACGCTGCCCGTATACACAACCGCAGTCGCGGGCGATACAAAACCCCGATGGTTATCAGGTTTCCTTATGGCGGTGGAATAAATGCCCTCGAACATCACTCAGAAAGCATGGAGGCAATGTATGGCCATATTCCAGGACTTAAAGTGGTTATTCCCAGTACACCTTACGATGCCAAAGGATTACTCATCTCTGCCATTGAAAGCGATGATACAATTATCTTCATGGAACCTAAGCGCATCTATCGTGCCATCAAACAGGAGGTGCCTGAAGAGAAATACTCCATTCCTATCGGAAAAGCCAAGATACTAAACGAAGGAACTGACATTACAGTAATTGCCTATGGAGCCATGATCCGTGAAGCCCAAAAGGCTGTCGCGATGGCAAAAAAAGACGGAATATCTGTTGAACTGATCGACCTGCGCACTATCTATCCGATTGACAAACAAACCATAGTCGAGTCAGTAAAAAAGACCGGGCGTATGGTAGTTGTGCATGAAGGGCCTAACACCTTTGGCGTCGGGGCAGAACTAACAGCTATTATCAATGAAGAAGCTTTCCTCAATCAGGAAGCACCTGTTGTTCGCGTAACCGGATTCGATACCATCGTACCTCTGCCACGCGGAGAGCACCACTACATCATCTCACCCGAAAAAATCTATTACGGGATTCAAAAATCAATAAAGTTCTAAACAAAAGAATGCACTATGGACCTGTTTAATCAACAACCATTATGATGATTAAACCGCAAAAACATAGTGCTTCTATGTACTGGGATGAACAACATGGTTGATAAATCCTGTAAGAACGAAACAGATTACGGAACAAGCAAAAAACATCCGAAAAAAATGAGATACATTTTCAACTTTCCCGACATTGGTGAAGGTCTCGATGAAGGCACCATTGCCGAATGGTATGTACAAAAAGGGCAAAAGATTGAATCAGGCCAACCTTTGGTCAATATGGAAACTGACAAAGTGGTAACCGATATCCCTTCGCCCAAGTCAGGCACCATCGTTGCCATTTATGGTAAAGTTGGTGAAACCATCCATGTGGGTTCTCCTCTTGTAGAAATTGAAATTGAAGGTATTGACGGTACCGCTGCACAGGAAGAGGCCCTCAAAACAGAACCCATTGAAGAAGGAGGCGCCGGTGTTGTAGGTACCATGGAGGTAGCCGGTAACAATGCCTATCTGCCATCGAGCAACGAGGGGCTCGACACCAAACCAGCGGCCGATATTAAAGATGGCCGCCCGGGCAAAAAGTCACTTGCTACACCTGTAGCAAGGGCTATGGCACGCGATCTCGGTGTTGATATCAACAAAGTTACAGGAACCGGCCCTGGTGGCAGGGTAACTACTCAGGATATCGAAAAATTCATCAGTAAGTCAAAGACGGCAGTCCAGGTACCCCAACCAGCTGTTACAACAGCAGATACCGGCCCCAGACTGGAATACGAGCCATTGAGCCAGATTCGTAAGACGATTGCCAAAAACATGATCCAATCGAAACACAATGCTGCTCACATGACAGTGTTCGATGAAGTAGAAGTAGCTGAATTGATTCGTGTAAGAGAGAAATTCAAACCTGTTCTTGCAAAAGAAAACATAAAACTCAGCTATCTTCCATTCGTGTTGAAAGCCGTTGCCATGGCACTCAAATATCACAAAACCCTTAATTCGCAGATGGACATCGACAACAACCGGATGATATACAAAAGGTACTACAACCTGGGTATCGCCGTCGATACGGAGGATGGCCTTGTCGTACCGGTTATCCGCGATGTTGATAAATTAACTGTAAGCGAAATCGCCGCCCGTCTGAATGAAATTTCGGAAAAAGCACGCAATCGTAAACTAACCCTCGATGACATGAAAGACGGCACCTTTACCATTACCAACTATGGTAGTATTGGCGGACAGTTTGCTGTACCAGTCATCAATTATCCGCAAGCCGCCATCCTGGGTGTGGGGCGGATGGTTCAGAAACCATGGATCAGGAATGATGAATTGGTTAAAGGTAACGTGATCCCTCTCTCCCTTTCGGTCGATCATCGTATTGTAGATGGTGGTGAAGTGGCACGTTTCCTCAACAGGGTTATGGGCTATCTGGAGGATCCCGTCTCTTTGATTATGTAAATGTTCTTTTCTTCTGATTTAATTTCGGTACAAAAGCTCAGGCTCCGGTGAAATGATTGAACCCGGAGCCAGAGCCGGTACCTGAACTTACAGGCAACAGGCCATCAGAATTATTAAGGCATAGTGTTAATTTTGAATAATGATTTTAATCTGAATAAAATGAAATACGATGTAATCATCATAGGCGCAGGACCTGCCGGTTATGTAGCTGCCATCCGCGCCGGACAGTTAGGGCTCAGGGTAGCACTTATCGAGAAATCAATGGTAGGCGGTATGTGTCTTAACTGGGGCTGCATTCCGTCGAAGGCACTTATAGAAAGTGCCAAATTTTACAAACGAATTAAACAAGACGCTACTTCCTTTGGGATCGATGGTATCGATAACACAAAGATTACTTTTAACTGGAAACAAGCTACCAACAGAGCCCAATCAGTCGTGAAAAGGCTCACCAACGGGGTGAGTTTTCTCCTTAAGAAAAATGGTGTGGAGGTAATTCAGGGTGAAGCGAGAATTACGTCCGCCCGTTCAGTCACAGTAGAACACCGAAGTCTTGAAACCGACAATATCATTATTGCCACCGGCTCGTATCATGAACCCCTGAAAGCCAGTCTTCCCTCAGGTAAAGTAGTCGAACTCAGCAAGCTTTTCACATTACCTGAGATACCTGAAAACGTTGTAGTGGTTGGAGAAAGCTCCATAGCACTTGAGCTTGCCCAACTCTTTGCACTAACAGATTGCAATGTAACTCTTGCAGTCCCGGGTGAACATTTTATGCCGCTCGCCGATATTTATCTGTCCAATTTCATGACCAATAAACTGAAGAAAGATAAGATAAATGTCATCTTTAATGTTGATGAAGCTGCTGATAAAGGGCACTTTGATAATGAGTATCTGGTGATTGGAGAAAACAAGGTGAAATGCGATATGGTTATCAACAGCAAAAGCCGCAAAGGTGTGATACCTTCATCGGATATTGAACTGAAACAGGAATCTGGTTTTATTGTTGCTGATGAATACTTCCGTACCAGTGTTGATGGCATCTTTGCTATTGGTGATGTCAACGGACAAAGCATGTTTGCCCATGTTGGCTCGGCTCAGGGATTAAGTGTAATCAACTATATAAAAGGAATCCGTGAACCCCTCGACATGAGCCTTATCCCGATGAACATGTACTCCGATCCTGAAATCGCGCAGATAGGCCGGACTGAGGCCCAATTAAAAGAAGAAGGCATTAATTACAAAGTAAGCGAATTTCCCTTATCTGCTAATGGGAAAGCAATGGCTGAAGGGAATACAGACGGTTTTGTCAGAATGCTCTCAGAACAAAAATACGGTCAGGTACTCGGTGTGCAGATAATTGCTGCCAACGCTACTGATATGATTGCCGAAGCTGCCGCCTTTATGTCGGTAGAATCTACGATTTATGATGTTGCCAAAACCATCCATGCTCACCCAACCATTTCTGAAGTGTTCATGGAGGCAGGTTTCGGTGCGGTGGATAAACCTATCCACCTGTAAGTAAATAGCGGATTTCCGCTGTTTTAGGGGTTTTTACTGTATGGCCATCACAAAATTGTGATGGCCTTTTTTGTATTCGATCTGTTGCATTGCCTTCAAGCAAATTCGCCTTAAACCAGGGTAAAACCATTATCATGTATCCAGTAGGCTGTACGGAAATCTACTTCCCTTTAACGCAATCACTGTTTCATCTCCCTGTATAAATGGAATTTATATACAAATTCCATTTTGCCGGATAAGTAAACTGATTAGCAAAATTGATCTAAATAAATAAGATATAATTGGTTCATAAATAATTACCACCGAATACATCAAACATAGAAAGTCCTGGCTACATATGTATTTTTCATGTTATATAAAAAATAAGGTCTCAATTCTGAATCATAGGATATATTCCAGCTAATAACAAATTCTATCCTGAACACCAGAGATATTTTGAGTTAACAGTCACCAATCTTTGGAATTAACCGTAGATCAACCGTAGATAAAGCGTAGGTAAAGCGTAGGTAAAGCGTATGGTTAAGATTGATCTCCGGTTGTTCTTATACTGAATTCCGATGATTATCCTTTTCAATGTCAGCTCTGTTATAATAGAAAATCGTGCCAAAGCAGTTTCAAACTCTTTTCAGATGAAAAATAAAATATGAGGTACTGATAGTCCTGCATAAAAGGTTTGGACTTGATGACCTCACGTATCACCGAACATTACCATTCCAGATGTCTTTGCCAATAGTTTCAAACACAATCAACTGACATCAGTTGATGCCGGATTTGCGGAAAAGGACAGTATTACCGGGTCATCGATTTCAGAACAATCCCCTATCTTCGTTGTTCCATAAAAAAATACAGTGATAATGGTTGTTTCGAAAACCTACACCCTGCCCGATAATGCCCTGCTGACAGTGAACTCATTTCCTGCAATCGTAACATGGCAACCCGATCAGGTGTATGTTGTGCTTGGTCGCAGCAACAACGCCGAAAAATCGGTTCACATTGAACGGGTTGAAGCCGATGAAGCCATCCTGCTGAAACGGCCATCAGGTGGAGAGGCAGTTGTACTTACCCCGTCGATGCTGGTTGTTGCCTGTACCGACGATATAAACAGGTACCATGCTCCCCGGGATTTTTTCGCGCTATGTAACGGGATTCTTATCGATGCATTCGGCCGTTTTGATATTACCGGGCTTTCACAACGAGGGATCAGCGACATTTCCAGTGAAGGGATGAAAATCGTAGGTTCATCAATGTATAAGGGGGCAGACAGGTTGTTTTATCATGCTGTAATCAATGTTGCCGAGCGAAGCGGAACAATCTCATGGTATCTGAAACACCCCTCCCGCGAACCTGATTATCGCCAGGGACGGCCCCACGATGAATTCATTACTTCATTGTCAGAGCTTGGCTATAAAGGCTCCATAGAAGAGCTGGCACTATCAGTACAAACGGAGTTCAACCGGCGATTCGGGCAATCTGTGGCCACAATACACTGACCCGTTACAGGAACCCGGTTAATACCAAACATGGTACAATGACCTTTGGTCTACATGTCTTACTACTGCCCAAATAGTTCCTGATTTACACCACCATATAAAAAAACGACAGGATTAATCTGCCTTCAATACCTCGACCGGATTGGCAGACACTGCTTTTCGTGTTTGCCATATAATGGTAACCATTGTGATGACAACCGAGACCACCACAACCAACATCGGGAGAATCCATCCAATGTTTGTATGATAGGCAAAATCCTCAAGCCAGCCAGAGGCGAACCATAGAATAAAAGGTAAAACCATCAGATCGGCAAACAGTACCAGCCTGACAAACTTCCATGACATCATGCGTAACAACATTTCTTCGGAAGCGCCCAGTGTCTTTCTTATGCCAAGCTCACGACGTTTTGACCTTGTAACATACATAACTAATGCAAGAAGCCCGGTCAGAGAAATGATCAAAGCTACAACCGTAAAGACCCTGATGATTACCGAAAGATTCTGATCTGCCCTGTATTGTGCATCAAAACTCTGATCAAGGAAAAATGACTCAAAAGGCCAGTCAGAAGTTATTCCCTCCCACGATGATCGGATTTTTTCAACCACCTCAGGCATATCTGGAGAATTAATATCCACTATCAGATTCAGATTAAAGTTTGGATAAATGGCCTTACTAACGATAAACGCAGCTGGTACAACCTTATCGCGTAGTGACCTGAAATGGATATCAGATACGATTCCTATGATCTTTCTTTGATTCAGGGGGTCATAAAACCCATCGAGTGACATTCCGACAAGATTCGTATCGGAAAACTGGACCAGTTTAGAAGCCAGAGCTTCATTGATAATACAGCCTGGGAAACTATCAAGCTCCTGTTTGCTCATTTCAACAGGAAAACCTTCGCCCTGGCTAATCCCTGCATCCATCGCCGGGAAGAAATTATTACTGACCGAGACCAAAGCAGCCTGTACACTTTTAGTCTTCCGATCAGTACCCTTCAGGCTTAGTTGAGCATAATTATTCTCGAAACGTCCAGGAATATTGTGCGTTCCGGAAACTGATCTCACCTCCGGCATCTGTTTCAAAGCTGCTACCATCGCATCATAGCGATCGTTCATCTTCTCATCCCATGGATTTCGAATCACCAGTTTTTGAGCAGGTTCAAAGCCAAGCGGCCTTTGCGACAGATAGAGCAGTTGCTTTTGTACAATGATAGCACCCGTAATCAATCCGACCGATACAACAAACTGAACAACCACCAGTGCTTCACGAAGCCCCAGGTTCCACCTGGAGTTTTTCGTGAATGATTCACCCTGTTTTCTTATTACGACAGCGGGAGCAGGGGCCGACAACACGAATGCAGGATAGCCTCCGGCAAGACCTATCATCAAAAGCAGAAACAGTAATAAATAAAAGAACACTGATGGGTGGAGCAATTCTTCAACCGATAGCGTTATGCCTGTCATACTATTAAACCAGGGCAATATCAACTGGGTAACAGCCAACGCAAGAATGAACGCGGTAAAAATATAGAGAGCTGTTTCTACCAGAAACTGAAATATGATTTGCGACCGAAACGAACCTACCACTTTTCGCAATCCAATTTCACGAAACCGGCTGGCATTACGGGCAGTTGACAGATTCACGAAGTTGATGGCAGCCAGCAAAAGAATCATCACGGCAGTAGCACCCAATATTTTCACTGTATTGATGTTCCCCTGAGGTTCAGGTTCCCACCTGTTGGCCCCGGAGTAGAGGTGAATATCGCGCAGTGGCTGTAAATAAACAGGATTTGGCTCGTATTCAGCGTCACGTTTAATATTTTCCTTAAAAATAAGTGGCAAATCCTTCTCAATCTGGCCAACAGAAGCCCCCGGATCTACCAGGCAGAAAAAGATAAAACTGCTGTTGCCCCATTCTGTCAGTGCACTCTCGTTTGTCATCGCTATATAATGCAGTGGAAGAATGCCAAGGAAATGAATAAACGACTTTTCAGGGATATCTTCAATCAAAGCTCCAACAACGGCATTGTATGAATTATCAATCAGAATTGTTTTGCCAACCGGGTCAATATCGCCAAAGTACTTCTGAGCAGCAGAGCGGGTCAGTATTACAGAATTGGACTTACAAAGGACAGCTTCCGGGTTTCCGCTGATTACTTTCCAGTCGAACAGGCGGAACAAGAGACTATCGGCAGCTATGAAATCCTGATTCCCCATTACCTGTTCACCAGCTTTCACTGTAATATTCCGCTTGGTCAGCATAGTGACTGCCTCAACACCTTTCAGCTGATTACGCTGATATTTGAGAAATACTCCGGGTTGAATCGGAAAATTATGCTCCTTCCCTATTACTACCTGACGATATATCCTGTCGCCTTTTGCATGACCGGTATCATATCCCGTCTCATGCCGGATATAAAGAAAAATGATAAGGACAGCCGCCAGCCCTATACATAATCCTCCAACATTGATGATAGTAAAACCTTTCGAACGATTGAAGTTGCGTAATGCTGAAATCAAAAAATTTCTGAACATATCTTGTTATTTATGGCTCCTACAACTCAAAGGCCATACCATAAATACAAATAACTAAAGATCAAGAAACACCGTTGTAATACAGTTCATTCTCAGGTACGCAAATGAACACGAAAACGTACGTAATTGAACATCACATGTTATATCCAAATGTCAAACCGACACTCAGGAACATGTTACCTCAATTCTGTTTCCATCAGGATCAGCAGTTACGAATTCAAAATATCCGTCACCTGTCCGACGTGGACCATCCAGGATTGGCAATCCTGCACTTTTCATCTTTTCAGCAAGATCGCTAACAGCTTCAACCGACTCTGCCTCAAACGCCAAATGTATAAAGCCGGTGTATTGCTGAATCAATGAATCATTCAGGTTTGCAGGTATATCAGGTCGCTGCATAATCTCAATTCGGGTCTCCCCCTGAAAACGCAAAAAATAACTTTCGTAGTTTTTCAGCCGATTAGTATATTTTGGTCCTGGTATACCCAGAAACCACTCCATGTAATAATTCTTCAAGACTTCCAGTTGATGGGTCCAGATGGCAATATGTTCAATTTTCATTATTGATCGGCAGAGTTAAATCAGACGTCTGATTGTAGTTACTATAATTTTATCAAAGGCACAATGGTGGCTGACGCCATATCTATCAGCAGGGAGCAGGGACTCGATAAAAGGAAGCGAGGGTGCATATATAAACCTTCCTCCTGTTCTCAGCGACTCCAGAATCTTCATATATAACCGGGCATACGGCAGTACGTCCTCACCAGCCCGCTGATGAAAATGATTAAAATGGAGTGAAAAAGATTGATTGGCCAGAATCATTTGCCATGTAGATGGCCTGAACCCGAAAGAAAACCAATCAACCTCTGACAGCCAGGGTTCTGATGCCGAGATGATTCGGTCAAAACCATATGCTTCGAATCCCTGATTTCTAAGATAGGTTGGAAGTAATGCATCTTCACCACAACCAATGTCGAGTAGTGGCGAAATGGATGAATCAGGAATCAATCCGTAAAGATCAAGAAGAAATTCGGGAGAATATCCAGCACAAACAACAGGCTTGACATCTTCAGATGCATTACTGTATATCTGTTCCAATAAAGGGTCAACTCCTTTTAGCCATAGAGCAAGCCGGTTGAGATGGTTCCTGGATATTTCATCTGCATCCTTTTCGCCGCAGAACTCATGTATCAGTTTGCTGTATAAGCCTCTGAGCTGGCCAATCTCATCTTCACCGGCATGAATATACTGGTTCATAGCATAAAATGCTTTTAAAGATTCTCTGGTCAGAAAATCGATCCAGGAATTAAAATGCCCTGTGGCAGCCATTTCCCGTATTTGTTGTCGCTCATCATCAAACAATTGATGAGTCATTTCGCAAAAAAATGGCCTTGCAGGTTTTCCTGTGAAGAATAAATTCCTGTACCGGTTATAAAATAATTGTGAGAAAACAACATCCTCGAGGTGTTTCAGTTCGGGCATCTGGAAGCAGGTTTTAGTACCGCAAAGCTAACTAAATCGCCCGATAGTATTAAGGAAAGACCCGGCTTATGAATGCAGGCTATTCTTATTCAATTTGTAACAGTACCTGGTAGCTCCTGATTAAAAATATTGCGACCGGGTTTTCCCGGTCGCAATTGGCAATCATACTTTACAAAGATTTTAAAAACTATCTAATAATCATTAATTTCCTGGCAATCCTGCTATTCCCCGAAGTAATCAGCACACAATAAGTGCCCGGTCTGATTCCGTCAAAAGGAATTGTAATCTGGTGATCTCCTTCCGGAAGCATACAATTGCTCACGGGACAAAGAGCAATACGTCCCGTTTCATCAATGATACTGACAGTAACCGATTGAGGTTCATTGAGGGTAAAACGCAGTTCTGAACTAACAGAAGCAGGATTGGGGCTTAATATTATATTTTTATTATCAGCCTCATGAGGATTAATACCTACAAATTTATCACGGGTATAAACAGCTCCTCCATCTCCCACAGCGAATAATGAATTTACACCCACATAAACATCATGAATTGGAGATATTTTTCCAGATGTTTCTGAAAGAGTCCAATTTACCCCGTTATCAGATGATTCATAAATTTCTCCGCCGGAAAAAACATTTGCTCCCCCGGCCAGTCCGTAGTTATTCTTTATATCAATACATTCCAGATAACCTTCGGTATGGTTGTCAGTACGCCAGAATCTATCCTCCCAATCAACAGTGGGAGTAATGAAACCGGTTGCATTCAATTCTTCTATCTGGACAGTAATTGCAGAGTCAGGGGTAAAGAAATGGGCATCGTGCGTACTTGTTTCCCATGACATACCATTTTCATCTGTAGGGTAAAAATCACGCCAGGTCCAGTTAGCTCCACCATCGAAAGAACGGGCGATTAATGATGTAAAAATTGAATTCTTTCCAACAATTGCACAGGTATCGTCACCGAACATCTGAACATTATATAATGCGCCAAAATAGCCCTCACGTATAGGGGTCCAGGTTAACCCAAAGTCTGTAGTCTTATGAATATTCTGCTCCATGCCACAAATAAAGCCTACACCTGTAGCTGGGTTAATTGAAAGCCCGTACATATCGACATAATACCCCATAGTTCCCGGAATAGTAATGACTGACCATGTATTTCCTCCATCGAGGGAACGAATAACAGTACTGTTAGAACCACATGCAACTATTTTATCAGCATCCAGTATATCGACGTGGAAAAGTGTTTCGGTAGTCCCTGAATTAATAGATTCCCATGTAAGGCCACCATCTGTCGTCTTGAGAATGGTACCCATTTCACCAACAGCAAATCCGGTCAGGGTATTTTCAGGATCAAGAAAATCTATGCTGTTGATGGCAGCTTCTGTGTTGGTAGATTGTGGTGTCCATGATGACTGAGCATGCAGAGTATAACAGCAGGTCAAGGATAATACCACAGACAGGGATGAGAAGAGTAATAATTTTTTCATTGTAATTTAATTTGAAGAAACTGATGATGCCGGCAAAGGTATTTCAGTAGAAACATTTGCCGCAATCCGCTTTACTACTGAATCTGATACTGCATCATCCGTACTGGTACTGAATTTAACAGTTTTACAGAATAATCAGGCGTATTCTACTCTTGGTTAGTTACATTTGTACCCGAATTTTAACGCATGAATTGCAGTCGGTATACAAAAATAATTCAAGTTCTTCTTGTAGTCATGCTCGTTATGAGCCTGACTCCCGTCATTGCGGGTACTGACTCCTATATATTTGATCCTGAATCAATCAAACCAGGAGAAAAAGCAGGAGGAAAAGAACGTGTTGATTTATTATGCAGATTATGCTGGGATCAGACCTATGCCTACCCTACCATCGCGTTGCGGTACGGAATGGAAGCCATCGGTGAAGCTTCCCGTACTGGTTATCTTCAGGGTTCCATCAAAGCGCATAACCTGACAGGAATCGTATACGATGTTATGTCTGTATTCGACAGCGCGCTTTATCACTATCATTACGCACTTGAGCTAAGCCAGATCAAAGGTGACACTGCACTGATAGCCAGCAATCTTTCCAACATCGGATTGACCCACTGGCATACCGGCAACTTCAAGGAAGCCTTGTCTTTCCTGTTCAGGGCTCTTAACTATTTCGAAATTAAAAACAGTCAATACGGTCAGGCTGCCTGCCTGAACAACATCGGCCTTATTTATCTTGACCTGAATAATACGGATAGGGCTCTCACTTCCTTTGAAGAATCTTTAAAACTATATACAGCCATAAAAAACTCACTTGGAATGGGAGCCGTGACGACCAATCTGGGCAGACTATGGTCAGGAAAAGAGAATGAAAAGAAAGCCCTTGATTACCTTTTAATGTCGGAAAAGCTTAAGATAAGCTGTCAGGATAATTATGGCCTGGCTATTACCTACAGGTACCTTGGACAATTAATGGCGCGTCTGAAAAAGCATACCTCCGCGAGCAGATATCTGACTCAAAGCCTTGCAATAACTGATAAGATTAATGACCCAAATGAAAAAGGCTGGACTTTGCTGGAGATTGCAAAACTAAAACTGGATACTGGAAATCCAAAAACAGCCTACCAACCAGCCCAGGAAGCCCTCAGGCTTGCCAAAGAGGTTAAAAGTCTTAAACTGGAAAGTGAAGTTTACAGTTTTCTATCAAAGTATTACAATGCGCTCGACGATACCGGGCGAAGTTATCAGTATTACCGATCGTATAAGGAGCTGGAAGATGAGATTTTAAATGTTAACCGTATCAATCAGCTGATTGATTTGGAACTTCAGCATCTAAGCAAGAAAAAGACCAGTGAAATAGCATCTCTCAACAGAGAAAAAAACGATCAGTTTGTTCTGATAGAAGAACAACAACAGTTACTAAGCCAGCGGAACCTGATGTTGGTTTTGGCAGCAGTGCTGCTGGTTATCACTATTCTTTCGGCTATATTTGTTTTCAGGGAGATACGACAGAGGCAACTCCGACTGACTCAGTTACAAATGCAGGAATTAAGAGAAAAGCAGTTACGCGAAATTCTGGAAGCAGAAATTGGCGAGAGGAAACGAATAGGAGAAGAGCTACACGACAGTCTGGGGCAATCACTGTCACTGATAAAATTAAATATCAGCACACTACGTGATAAATCAGTAACCACTCATGATGTTCCGCAATCATGGCTCGACAACCTGATCACTCTGGTTGATGGAGCCTTTAGTGAGCTGAGAACAATATCACACAATATGGCGCCCATCATGTTGCGTGAAAAAGGGTTGCTGGCCGCAATTCAGGACCTGATAGACAGATTGAATGAATCGACAAAATATACCATCCATTTTGAAACGATAGGGACTGTCCCCCATGCCGATACGCTGGTTGAAAATACGCTGTACAGGGTAATCCAGGAATTACTGAACAACATAATGCACCATTCAGGTGCTACTGAAATCTGCTTTCAGGTGATCAGTGATGAGGGGGAACTTACGATAATGATCGAAGATAATGGCTGCGGATTTGATCCTGGCCAATTACAAACCAATAAAGGTATCGGTATAAAAAACATACATAAACGGCTGTCGAACCTTGGGGGTACAGTTCACATCGACTCGGTACCAAACAGGGGAACCACTGTAACGCTTACCATTCCTGTATGACAGAAAAGAAAGGCATAAAACTAATGATTGTTGATGACCACCGGCTAATTATTGATGGTATGAAGGCTATATTATCAAAAATAGACGGGGTAGAGCTTACAACTGGAGCCTCTTCAGGATATGAGGCCTTACGTCTTCTTGATACTCACCATGTAGACGTAGTACTAGCCGATATCAATATGCCCGGGATGAACGGGATAGAAGTAACCCGTCGCATCAAGGCTGATCATCCGGGTGTAGCAGTTCTGGCCCTTACAATGCATGATGACTCCAGCCTTATTAACCAGATGATAGAAGCGGGGGCATCAGGGTACATTCTTAAGTCAACAGGAATAGACGAACTACTGGAAGCAATTGAAACGGTGGCATCGGGAGGAAAATTCCTTAGTCGTGATGTTCAAAAGATTATCATGCAGCGGATATACAACGCGAATGATGCTATCACAGGTATTCAGCCCAATGTAATCCGTCTCACGTCGCGAGAAAGCGAAATCCTTCAATTAATCGCCAAAGAATATTCAAATGGCCAGATTGCTGAAAAACTATTCATTTCTGAGCGGACAGTAGAGACCCACCGTAAGAATATATTCATTAAAACAGGAACAAAAACCGTTGTGGGCCTGATAAAATATGCCATCGAAAATGACCTCTTAAGAGAAGGTCAGAGGTGGTAAATCAGTAAGTCCTCCCTGAAAGATTTTTTGGTATCCGTCCACTTTTAATTGACTCCGACCTCAATCTTCTTCCGACAATCCTTTCAACCATCAATCCCAATTCCAGCAGTTTATCAATGTCTATCCCTGTTTCTATCCCCATTTCATCCATCATGACCACCATATCTTCTGTACTGACAAGCCCTGAAAGGCCTGGATCTTTATAATAATAAGACCCGGTACCGGAAACCGGAACACCGTTAACAAAATTTGCCGGCTGCCCCCCTATTCCACCCATGGAAGCTTCGTAATTAGTCATCCCCGATTGCAGGGCTGCCAAAATATTAGCCAATCCCCACCCACGGGTTGTATGAAAATGAACAATATGTTTAGAGGAATCGCCAAAATGATCCATCAGCATCGAGAAATAACGATAAACTCTATCAGGTGATGCAGAACCATCATGATCTGCATGTTCTATGTCGGTGGCACCTATATCGAGCCATCTTCTTGAGAACTCTATTGCCTTCTCCAGTTTGGTAGGCCCTTCTATCGGACACCCCCAGATTGTTGAAACTGTACCGTTTACCTTCATACCCGCGGCACGGGCTTTTGGAATCCACTCTTCGCACATCTTCCAGTATTCGGCGAGCGACAATCCCGAATTCTTTCGATGATGCGATTCACTTGTACTGACCATCACGAGAATACGATCTGGCCCCCACCCTTCATCATGTGCCTGAATTGCCCTTTCGATCGCCTTCTCACGGATGGTTACTGCTGTAAGCTTTACCTCCGGAAGCAGATGTTTAACCAGTTTACTGTTTCTGATTCCCTTAAATACTTCATCAGCATCCTTAAACTGAGGCATCCCTTTTGGATTACCAAAATTAGAAACCTCCAAATGCCGGAACCCGGCAAGAATAGACTGTTCGAGAACCCATATCTTTGCTTCAGTCGGAATGTATTTTTCTTCATGTTGAAAACCATCACGAACCGTAATATCGCCGATTTTCACTTTTCTGGGATAATTGAATTCCGTCATGTTTTATGTCATTAATGTAAATCAAAAATTAAAAAGACATTTCCGGAATATCTCCATCGACTATCAGCGTTCCCCCGGTTGCATCTTTTATCTCTTCAACAGTAACCCCCGGCGCCCTTTCCTGTAGCCTGAAACCACCAGATGTAACTTCAATGACAGCCAGATCGGTAACAATCTTCGTAACACAACGAACTCCGGTCAGGGGCAAGGTACATTTTTTCAACAGCTTTGAATTACCATCTCTGTCGGTATGTTGCATAGCAACGATTATATTTCTGGCAGCAGCTACCAAATCCATGGCACCTCCCATCCCCTTTACCAGTTTTCCGGGAACCTTCCAACTGGCAATATCTCCTGTTTCTGAAACTTCAAAAGCGCCTAACACGGTAAGGTCAACATGCCCCCCCCTGATCATCCCGAAACTTGAAGCCGAATCGAAGAATGAGGCACCATCAATAAAGGTGACCGTTTGCTTTCCAGCATTAATAAGATCAGCATCTACCTTATCTCTTGTCGGAAAGGGGCCGATTCCGAGCAATCCATTTTCAGAATGAAGAGTTACATCCATTCCTTCCGGGATATAATTTGCCACCAGAGTAGGTATCCCGATTCCCAAATTAACATAATAACCATCACGCAATTCAAGCGCTATTCTTCTCGCAATTCCATTTTTATCCAGAGCCATAATTTCAATTATTCAAGTTAAAAATCCAAGTCTTACTGAAGCCAACTCTTCATCAATACTGAGTTGCAACGAACGCAATCCTTTTCAGGATCAGTCACTGGTTGTTACAAACTCTATCTGTTTTATATACCCTGATCCCTGAAAGATCCGCTGAACGAAAATTCCAGGAGTATGAACCTGATTGGGATCGAGAGTACCTGCCGGTACAAGTTCTTCCACTTCAGCAATTGTAACCATCCCTGCTGCAGCCATCATATTATTGAAATTGTTGGCAGTATGTCTGAATATCAGGTTTCCTTTTGTATCACCCTTCCATGCTTTCACGATAGCAAAATCGGCTCGCAGACCCAACTCCATTAAATACATTTTACCATTGAATTCACGCACTTCCTTACCCTCCTGCACCTCAGTCCCATAACCTGCCGGGACATAAAAAGCTGGTATCCCGTTTCCACCGGCTCTGATTCTTTCAGCAAGTGTTCCCTGGGGAATAAGCTCTACTTCAAGTTCTCCGCTCAGCAATTGTCGCTCAAACTCTTTGTTTTCTCCAACATATGAAGCTATCATCTTCCTTATCTGATGATTCCGCAACAATTTCCCCAACCCCGCATTATCAATTCCAGCATTGTTTGATATACAGGTCAAATCTTTAATACCCGCATCAACCAAAGCATCTATCGAGTTTTCAGGAATTCCACATAATCCGAAACCACCTAGCATCAAGGTCATCCCGTCACCAATTCCGGCAATGGCTTCTTTAGCAGTCGTATATACTTTATTCATAAACTTATTTAATTAAAAATCAGAATTAATTTCACGAAACAACCTGTCAGATTCAATGATTGCCTCCTGATACTTATCAATATTAATTTTCAACGGGATATCTTTCTCTCCAAAAAACGAAACCAGGTTCTGCATCGCAAGGTTTTCAACCATACCAACCCCTGTCATCGGACATCCGCCACCTCCAAGCAGTACGCCATCAAAACTCCTGCATCCATTTCGCCATGCTGCATCAATCCTTGAATACCACTCATCGGGCTTTGAATGAAGATGAAACCCAAACTCTACATCCGGAAACTCTTTTATCAGTAACCTGAATGCTTCTCCCACTGTTTCTGCAGTTGATATTCCTATGGTATCAGAAACATTAATGTCGGTTATTCCTTCCCGGCGAAGTTTCTCTATCCATTCTGCCAGAAGGTCAATACTCCACGGATCATTGTAAGGATTTCCAAACCCCATTGACAGGTAGACCATCAGTTTCTTTTGACGACGGGAACATAAATCCAACATTTCACACGTCTGACTAAAAGCTTTCTGAATGTTAGAATTCAGATTTCTTTTCAGAAATGTTTCAGATACCGAAAAAGGATATCCCAACCAGGAAATTTTCTCAAACTTTATTGCTTTCAGTGCTCCACGAATATTTCCCACGATGGCGAGAAGTTTGGTATTGCCATTAGTTTCAATTTCACCAAGAACCTCTTCCGTGTCACGCAATTGAGGTATGGCTTCAGGAGATACAAAACTGCCAAAGTCGAGAATATCGAACCCGACTTCCATCAATTGATTGATGTATTGAATCTTTCGCCGGGTAGGTATGAAAGTACTTACCCCCTGCATTGCATCACGGGGACAATCGGTAAGTCGTACTGCCTGTTGAGATTCGCTGATCATGGTGTGTTAACTATATTGGTTACGAATTTATGAAAAAACACTGCTTTGAATATATTTAACATCCTATATGGCGCGAAATAACCAACCGCTGAATTTCCGAAGTTCCTTCACCAATTTGCAATAACCTCTGATCACGGTAAAACCTCTCGATATCGTAATCCTTCATCAATCCATAACCTCCGTGAATCTGAACTCCCTCATCAGCAACCCACTTTGCCACTTCAGAACAATAGAGCTTCGACATGGCAGCCTCTTTTGCATAAGGCTGTTGGTTATCTTTTAACCAGCAGGCTTTATAAAGAAGGTTACGAGCCGTTTCAATCCTTGTTGCCATATCTGCCAACTTAAAGGCAATTGCCTGAAATTTAGTTAACGGCTTTCCAAATTGCTTCCGCTCTCTGGCATAAGCCATCGACATTTCGAAAGCCCCCTGAGCAAGGCCCAATCCCATAGCTGCAATGGCCAAACGACCACTATCGAGTGTTGAGAGCATAATTTTTGAACCCTCTCCTTCCTTACCCAGCAGATTATGCTTCGGTACCCGGCAATCATCAAGAAACAATTGTCCTGTGTTGGAAGCACGCCACATCATTTTACGATGCATTTCCGCAGTTCTATAACCAGGGGTATCCTGGGGGACAAGAATAGTTGAGAATATCTTTTCACTGCCTTTCATTCCTGTCACGGCCTGTATGGTGCTCCCAAGGGTAATTTTTGTGGCCGCGTTGGTAATAAATATCTTTGAACCACTAATCACCCAATCATCTCCTTCAACATGTGCCATCGTTCTTGAACCACGTGAATCTGAACCGGCATCAGGCTCTGTCAGCCCGAATCCCCATAATGCGTCACCAGAGCAAAGCTGAGGCAGGTATTCTCTCTTTTGTTCTTCGGTTCCGTATCGGTTGATTGGCCCGATACCAAGAGAATTGTGCGCAGCCAATGTTGCAGCCTGAGAGCCATCTACTCTGGCAATTTCCTCTACTGCTATTATATAAGATAAATAATCAGTCCCCATACCCCCATATTCCGGAGCCAGATACATTCCAAAAAGTCCAAGTTCACCCATCCTTTTGGTCAGGGTGTATGAAAACTGTTCCTTCTCATCCAGTTCCGGCGCCAATGGCTTTATCTCTGTTTCAGCAAACTGACGGACAGTCTGCCTGATAAGATCGTGTTGTTCATTGCAAAATATATCCATTGCTTGTCATTGTTTGTTCAATACATTTTCCTTTGTTCATAAGGCCTGCTCTTCCAATTCAACCAGCACCTTATCAGTATCCACCATCTGGCCAGCCACAACAGCCACTCTGGTAACAATCCCATCTACAGGAGCGGAGATTGAATTCTCCATTTTCATCGACTCAACCACAACCAAAACATCCCCTTTCCCGACAACCTGTTGTTCAACTACATTTACACGGACTACTTTCCCGGGCATGGGTGGTGTGATACGGCCTCCTGATACTCCGGAGGTGCCTCCTGCAGCCGTCATAAAATCCTGATGAACGAGCACGTCATTCCTGTAGCACAAGTATTCATGACCATCATACGTAAGGTGCGTATACCCCCGGGCATCTGACGATAACCTGACTCCGTATGTATGGCCATTAACCGAGTAATCAAGCCTTGAAGGTTCCAATTGCCTGACTTCTGTTTCATAATATCGCCCATCCAATAACAGCCTGCACAGGTTACCTCTTCGACTGATAATCTCAACATCTGAAATCACCTGTCCTGCTCCAATACGAATTTTAGGATCAAGCCTCCAGTAACCGATATTGCTCCATACATCCCCTCCTGGTTTTCCTGCAGAGTTACTCAGGCTGTAAAGCAGGTATCCGATCAGAGGGATATCCATCTGAACCTGACAACGAGATTCCTCAACCATGCGGTTAATTGCCTGAGTATGGAGATCACAAAATGAAGTGGAAATATTGTTATTCGTAAAATCGGGGTGAAGAAACAGTTGTTTCAGGTATAGTATATTTGTCTTAATCCCCTGAATGACAAAATCGTTAAGGGCAGCCATCATCCTGACACCTGCTGTAAGCCTGTCTGTACCATGCACGATAAGTTTAGCAATCATGGGATCAAAAGCACTGCTCACTTCTCCAGGTCCTTTATAGGCAGTATCAAGCCTTATTCTGGTGCCGCGTGGTGGAGCAAAAAGTGTCATAATTCCCGGCGACGGCATAAAACCATTTGCAGGATCTTCGGCATAAATTCTGCATTCGAATGCATGTCCCTTCTGTTTTATATCATCCTGGCAAAAACGCAACGGTAAACCAGCAGCAATAAGTATCTGCTCCTCCACAAGGTCAATTCCGGTCACCATCTCGGTTACAGGATGCTCTACCTGAATCCGGGTATTCATTTCCAGAAAATAAAACTTCAATGATGCATCAACCAGAAACTCAATCGTTCCAACGCTACTATAATTGATCGATGAAGCCAGATCAACTGCTGCCCGACACATCAGTTGCCTCACCTCGGGTGTAAGCGTTGGGGATGGCGATTCTTCCACAATCTTTTGGTATCGCCTCTGAATCGTACATTCACGTTCAAACAGATGTACGATTTGGCCATGTTGATCACCTATTATCTGTATTTCTATGTGGCGGGGATTTTCGATAAACTGCTCAACGTACACGCTTCCATCGCCAAAATAAGACTGTGCTTCACGGCTCGTAGCCTCAAGCATTTCAGGAAGTTCAGCCGGTGATTGAACAATCCGCATCCCTTTTCCTCCCCCACCTGCAGATGCCTTAATAAGTACAGGATAAGGCATTTCACCAGCCCTGAGCGACAACTCAGCAGGTGAACCGGTTAATCCGGCTGCAAGGGGTAATCCAGCCTTTTCAGCCAGTTTACGGGCAGAAATCTTATCGCCCATCTGTTGGATGGCCTCCGCGGAAGGGCCAATGAACACAATACCCGCCGCCTGACAGGCTCTGGCAAATAATGCATTTTCGGACAGGAACCCATAACCAGGATGAATTGCATCACAATGAGCATCTCTTGCAATTGAAATCAAAAGGTCAATATTAAGATATGTAGATTTCAAATCACCATTGCCCAAAGGCCAGGCTTCATCAGCCATTGTAACATACAGCGCATCGCGGTCATGATGAGAATAGACTACTACGGCAGTTATCCCCAGTTTTCGGGCAGTGCGAATAATTCTTACCGCAATCTCACCCCTGTTGGCAATTAATATTTTATCAAATAGTTTCATCTGCTGGTAATGCTTTGAACCATGAAGGTTTTCTTTTCCCGAGAAAAGCAGCCAGTCCTTCCCGGCCTTCTTCGGAGGCCCGGGCAGTTGCAATCGCTCCGGCTGTATATTGTCTCATTTCATTATGCCCTGTCTGATTACCAATTTCCTGCAATAACGTTTTGCAACGAGACACTGCATCGGGTGAAGCCGACAGGAATTCGTTAATATATTGAACAAGTACACTTTCCATTTGATCTTCTGAACAGGTTTTGGTTACCAAACCACTTTCCTTAGCTTCAGAAGCATTGAACCGCCTCCCGGTCAGCATTAGTTCAAACACTTTCGATCTGTTCATTTTCGAGAGGATGTATGGCGATATAACTGCCGGAACTATCCCCAGCTTTACTTCACTGAATGCGAAAAGAGTACCGGTTTCGGAAAGTACTATATCTGCTGCAGCCAGTATTCCTATACCCCCTCCCATCACGGCACCATGTGCAACAACAATTACAGGGCAACGATTTCGTGAAATAACCGAGAATAGCGCCTCAAGCCTCAGGGCATCTGACAGATTTTCATCCTTCGTGTATTGTCCTGATTCCTTCATATAGCTCAAATCGGCACCCGAACAAAATGCTTTGCCCTTTCCCCGTATTACAATAACCCGCGTACCCGGTGGTACAGAAGAAAATACATTTGTCAGCTCTCCGATCATTTCCTGATTAAGCGCATTTCTAACTTCAGGACGATTCAGCCAAATCGTGAACACATTCTCATAAATCTGTTTTTCAATCATATATAACAATTATTCGTATTATGAGTTACTACATCACATTCTGAATACTCCGAATTTCGGATCGGGAAAAGGTTGGTTTAATGCTGCCGCAATCCCCATCGCTACTACCTTTCGGGTATCTACAGGATCAATAATCCCATCATCCCACATCCGCGAAGTACTATAATAGGCAGATCCCTCATAATCATACTTTTTCAGTATAGAATCCCGCAGCGCATCACGGGTTGTTTCATCCATTGTTTTACCACTGGCTTTCAACTGTTCCTCCTTAACCTGGATAAGTACACCGGCCGCCTGTTCGCCTCCCATCACCGAGATCTTGGCATTGGGCCACATAAACAGTAACCTGGGATCATAAGCACGTCCGGCCATTGCATAATTACCTGCACCAAATGAGCCGCCGAATACTACTGTAAATTTCGGTACGGTAGCATTAGCCACGGCATGAACCAACTTAGCCCCGTCACGTGCAATGCCACGCCTTTCGTATTCTTTTCCTACGATAAACCCGGTTATATTCTGCAAAAAAAGGATAGGTACTTTCCTGACTGTGCAGAGCTCAATAAAATGAGCACCCTTTAGAGAAGTCTCAGAGAACAGAACTCCGTTATTGGCAATTATACCTACAGGGAACCCCATAATTCTGGCAAAACCCGTGATAATAGTAGGAGCATATCCGGCTTTAAATTCACTGAATCTGCTGCCATCAACAATGCGGGCGATAATTTCACGCGCATCGACCGGCTTTCGCAAATCAACAGGAGCCAATCCCCATAACTCCTCCTCATCATAATATGGCTCCTCTGGTTCAGCTACATCAAGCTCCTGTCTCACCGGTTTTGGAAATGATTCAAACAGGTTACGACATATACGCAAGGCATGATGATCATCTTCCGCCAGATGGTCTGCTACACCCGAGATAGTAGTATGAACCATAGCACCACCAAGTTCTTCTGCACTCACTTCTTCGCCTGTAGCTGCTTTGACCAGCGGAGGCCCTCCAATAAAAATAGTTCCCTGGTTGCGCACAATTATGGTTTCATCGCTCATAGCCGGCACGTATGCACCACCGGCAGTACATGACCCCATCACGATAGCAATCTGCGGAATTCCATTTGCCGACATCCTGGCCTGGTTGTAAAAGAACCTTCCGAAATCATGCCGGTCGGGGAATACGTTAGCCTGTTCAGGGAGAAAAGCTCCTCCGGAATCAACCATATAAACACATGGCAGATGATTTTCCATGGCAATCTCCTGCGCCCGTATGTGTTTCTTTATTGTTTCCCTGACATAAGTGCCACCTTTTACCGTTGCATCATTGGCAATGATTACCGTTTCACGCCCGTGAATCACCCCTATCCCGGTGATAATCCCTGCCGATGGAAACTGGCCATCATATGCCTCGCAGGCCGCCATAGGAGAAAGCTCAAGGAAAGGGGTATTGGTATCCACCAATAAATCTATCCGCTCCCGGGCAAGGAGTTTTCCTCTCTCTTTGTGTTTTTGTATGGCCGACTCAGAGGCTCCGTTACGAACAGCTTTAAGCCTTTCTTTATAGGCTTCAAGAAGCAGTTTAAAGGCAGCACGATTCTCCTTAAACTCACGTGCGTCGACATCAAGTTTTGATTCAATCCTGTACAAAATCGTTTGATTTTAAGGTTTTCCTACACAGTTACCCACATCTAACATTGTCAGAAGGGGGATTGTTTAATATTGACTGTTGATTTTATACGGATACCTGCCGGGTTACAATTTTATTGCCTTTAATACCGGAGCCATATCCCCCCGGCACTTAATCATATAATTTACAACACAGAACAAACATGCTGTTTTGGTTGTTTTGCCTTTATAACAAGTTCCTCTTAGCTTCAATCTGATAAACATAAAAATATGATATCAAACCGTACCACGCCATACAGCACCTTACAATTGGATATCCAGGGGCCCATCGCTTCTATCGTTCTCAACAGACCAGAAAAAGGGAATTCACTCGACGAATTCCTGATCCGGGAACTCACCGATGCCTATAGCGAATTAAATACAATTGATTCTGTCAGAATTATTATCCTGAGTGGTGAGGGGCGACACTTCTGTACCGGTGCCGATCTTACCTGGGTTCAGGCCGGCAAAGGAAAAGATCTGAGAGCAGAAAGTCTTGCTTTGGCTAACCTTTTCCATACCATAGCAAGCAGTCCGAAAGCAACCATTGCTACTGTGCAGGGATCAGTATACGGGGGTGGTATTGGATTGTTTGCTGCCAATGATTTTGTTGTTGCCTCGCGGGAAGCAATCTTCGCTTTTCGTGATGTACGCCTCGGCCTGGTTCCCGGAACCATAGCACCTTATGTTGTAAGAAGAACAGGAGCGGGCAAGGCATTGCAACTGATGCTTACAGGGAGGAGGTTCCCGGCTCTGGAAGCCTGGCAGACAGGACTGGTGGATGAAGTAGCACGTAACATCACACCCCGGGAAAAGACGAATCAACTGACTGAAAAAATACTTTTTGGTGGCCCGGAAGCGCAACTTGCCATCAAAGAGATGATTACCACCCTGCGGCCGCCAATTGACGAAGCAACACGTGATTACAGTGTCGGGATTCTTACCCGAGCACGTGGCTCTGCTGAGGCTTCTGAAGGAATCAAAGCATTTTTTGAGAAAAGGAGGCCCGATTGGACAAAATTCTCTATCCGGCAAAAACAATCTGATCTCTGAAGATTGAGTTTAGTTTGATCACCTGCAGGCCATCTTATACACGGTAACCCTTTTATTAATAATACCTCATATTCTGCAGTAGGAGAATGATCTGAATAAATCCCTCACCTTCCGTGTTTTAATAATGTTTTATGAGCCAGGGGGTTTAACTAAAAAAACTGTTGTTTACACGCATGTCCTTACCCATGCTGGAAAAAATGCCCCGACAAGAATCTGCTGGAAGGTATTTTGGAAATTTATCTGAAACAACAACAGGCACTCTCTGAAAGTATACTTTATCACACAAAACTATCCGCAATTTTCGTGCCACAAATCACACATAGTTATTATTTCTTCATATGTAAGATACTTAAACGTTACTAGAACCATAGGCAATTCATAGAAAAAACCCAACTTTGATACGAATTTGGTATTAATTTGATCCATCCAAGATATAAAAACAGCCACAACATTCACTCCGACAATATGTTAAAAAATGTTTTGTTCTGTAATATTATCACTTAAAATTCCAGAAAATCATAAAAAAAATTGGGGATTAGGTTAATTACAACTCAATCAGTAATCCAAACATTGGATTTTTGTCTAAAATTTAGAAACCAAATCAATTCAGGTTCTCCGGGGATAAATCCGTAAGATGATGTTTTTAAACTCACGTATAAGGAGACTGGTAATACACGATCAGGAATTCAGGAATTACAGCGACCCTGCTTTCAGAATAATGTCTTATTCGCCACAGTTGCGGCAAATATCATACACCGAACGGTTCTTTAATATTTGTTTTCGGAAAGCTGTATAGGCCTCTCCCATCCAGATTGTTTTCAGAGAAACTTCGCCTATTATCCCCATCTGGTAGGTTGCATCCTTATCGTAGCAACACGGCACCATTCGGCCATCCCAGGTAACAACAGCACCGTTCCACATTCTCCAACAGCGGTTCCTGACCGGTTCAGACCTGCCGAGTGAGCCATCTTCTTTACGGTAATAACGAGCGAACCGGCTCTTCTCGGGGAGGATATTGTTCTGATCGGTTTCAGAATAAATCTGTGCTGTTTTTATTACTGCCCTGTCGACACCCAAATCAGCTGCCAATCGCTTAAATTCCCCTATCTGGTGTTCATTTTGCTTCATCACGATAAACTGCAGATTAATAAACGGATGATGAACACCCAGCTCACTCCTTACCCGAACAAGTGTTTTAATTCCATCAAGCACTTTATTGAGGTTGCCTCCCCGTCGGTAATAGCTGTATGTATCCTGATCAGTCCCATCGAGTGAAATGATCAGTTCATCGAGTCCTGATTCAACGGTCAGGCAGGCGTACCGCTCGGTAAGGTAATGACCATTGGTTGAAGTAGCAGTAAATACACGTTTTTTTCTTGCATAAGCCACCATTTGACTGAAGTTTGGATTCAGATAAGGCTCTCCCTGAAAGTAAATCAGCAAGTAAAAGATGTGGCGATGAGCTTCATCAATCAGGTGCTGAAACATGGGTAAATCCATGGTACCGGTAGGACGGCTGAAGGCACGTAAACCTGACGGGCATTCCGGGCATTTCAGGTTGCACACAGTTGTAGGTTCAGCCGACAAGAATGCCGGCAATCCCAGTTGAACAGGCTGTTTAATAATCCGTGAAAGGTAGAATCCAAAACGCAGCAGAATGTAGTTCCAGAGTTTGTACACGCTCACAACGCGTAAGAACCTGGAAATATAATAGAAGTATGATAGTAACGGCATAAATTATAGTCTGAAAATAAACAAGATCAACCTGGAGGAAGCTTTTCAACAGGGCCCTGCTTTCTTGTCAGCTTCCCGATCACAGGAAATTCGCCCAAAAATTCGCTTCCCACTATCCTGATCACAGTATAGGCAGGAATAGCGAGAACCATACCGGCAATCCCTGCTAATGTACCCGCCATGATAATTACAAGAAAGATCTCAAGCGGATGTGCTTTCACACTGTTGGAATAGATAAAGGGTTGAAGAATAATATTATCGATAAGGTTTGCTACCAGGAACACCCCTGCTACCTTTATTGCAGCGGGCATGATAAGCGTATAATCGGCCAGAGCAACATAGCCGAGAGCTGTTAGTATTATGCCGGTAATCATCCCAATGATCGGGCCTATATAGGGAATAACGTTCAGTAATCCTCCAAAAACACCAATCAGAAGAGCATTGGGTACCCCGAAAAGGTAAAGTCCAAGAGATAACTGCAGCATCATAATACCTAACTGGATACATATTCCCTGAAAATAACGCGACAACAAGTGCTTTACCCGGTCAATTATTCCATGAACCTTCTCCTCGGCCGACTCATTTACAAACAGCAAAACGATGCGCATAAACAATTTATCGTCCTTGAGGAAGAAGAAAGTTATAAACAGAATCGAAAAAACACCCATTAGAAACGAACCAGCAAAGCCCACAATATTCTTAAAAATATTACCGAAAGTAGCCATTCCCAGAAACGGCTCTAACTGACTCAACAACAAGTCGTCGATTTGTTGTCCGGGTTCAATCAGTTTCATCGACAACAGCCATGATTCAATTGAATCAGAAAATCTGCCCATTGCCTCGCTAAGCTGTTGAATATCGAGAGAAGAGATAACCCTGGCTTCGGTAGCGATAAGCGGGACAAACAGGGAGAAGACTATGATGAACAGCAGGAAAATGGTCAACAAGGCAAACAGTGTGCTTAAGCCATGTGGTATTGACCAATTACGAATTGTCATCCGGTCAAAGAAAGAGACCACGGGTGCCCCGATAAACGAGAGTACCGCTGAGATGAGAATATACCACGTGATATTGGAGAAATACCAGGCCAGAACACACAACAGAGAAGCCGAAAACAATCCTGCCAGCAGCTTTCGAGATGGTTTCATTTTAGAAAAATTTCAGTAAAGATAATTAAAGGAACAGGTTAATCTGTTTTTCGTTCACCCGGTTGTCTGATTACTTCCAGCCATTCATCCGCGTATGAAACAACCCTGGCAAGCTCGGCAACCGGATTTTTGAGAAGTTTCCGGGCCGGGGGGAGAGATGCGATCATCAGGGGCAGGGCAGCAAATGCCAACCCCAGTGAATCGTAGAAGCTTTTCCATCCCCTCCGTGACATAAACTGTGAAACCAGTGGATGCCTCAATTCAGTTGACAGGGCAGCAAAACAGCCTATAACCCATACAGCCCTGACAACCATTGAGGCTGCCAGCCAAAGTCGCACCTCCATCCCGGAACTGCTTTGGCCATGGCGATCCTCTCCAAGCCAAAGCATTAAAACAAAGATGATGACAGGCTGAATCCAAAATACAGGACGGGACAGTTGCTTTACCATCCTTGGATATTTATAGCCCAGCCATACAAGCCAAAGAATTAAGAAAATCAAAGAGTACCACGATCTCCAGAACGACATAAGAGCCAGTCCTGCCGGAATCATCAATGCATGGACAGCAATCAGCCAGACAGATGAAGATTGATATGAATCGGGCATTGAAAATCGAGTCTTCGCTTCAACCTGGTCCTCAATCTTCAAAACACCGAACTGCCGTTTAACTGCTCTTCGCCCAATTATAAGACCAGTAACGCCAGCCAGCAATCCTACCGGCAGAAAAACCAGAAGAATAGAAACAGCCAGCATTTCTGCAGATGGGGCCTCCCAGCCTGCCTGTTTGGATAAGAAGCCTATAAAATTCATGTAAACGGTAATGATATCGTCGCTAAAGACAATAATCAACCCGATAAACTTTTTTATGGGGGCACTTAAAACTGCAAGTACTCCGCCGATAAGAGCTCCCGGAACCCTGCCAGGTATCCGAAGTGCCAGTTCCATCACGACAGCTTCGGTAAAAATCCCGATCATGGGGCCGAAAATAATCGCACTCGGAGAAACAGATTTCATCACAGCAGCAATAAGGCCAGCCCTGACAATCAATCCCCTGACAGGCCACAACTGGTAAAAAGCAACCATCAGCATAACACTGGATGACGCCAGAATACTACCGGCAAAAGGGACCCTGGAATTATGTAGAAGGCTCCCGATAATAATTTCTACTGAAGCCCAAAGTCCTCCGAGCACTGCGGCTTTCTGCCACCGGTCGCCCGATTTACCAGTCGTCTGTATCAGATTGCTACTGTTCAAGGTCATGAAGTGTATTAATATTATAGAAAAGATTACTCATACTTTCAGAATCAGACAACTCATAATACCTTACGCTGAGTTGATCAAGAATATCGCTCATCTTGAAGATTCCGGCAGACAGCGATTTTCCGATAGAATTTAATGAGGAGGTGTTGTAAACTGCACAGAGTGGTTCGATAAAACCACCAGGGTGGCGGGGGATGACAGCGTTGACATCTTTGTTCAGACTGATGAGATGACGAAGAAAAGAGGTAGTCATGCGAGGGGTATCAACACTCAGAACCAGCAAAGTGTTATAGGCAGCGGACTCCAGTGCAGCATGAATCCCTCCGCCAGGGCCTGAAAATACAAATTTATCAGCTATAGTCCGAAAACCAAATTGCTCATATACTTTATTAGAAGTTGATATCAGAAGCTCACTGCTTACAGGACTCAGAATATCGATGGCCCATTCAACCAATTTCCTGCCGTGGTAATCCACGAGCCCCTTGTCGGTACCCATGCGACGTGACCTGCCACCGGCCAGAATGAGCCCGGTAACTGAAGTATTCATATCAAATCCGGATGTGCTGATACAGCACTATTTCTTTTGATCTTCCTCGTTATCATTGTCGGGATTGTTCATACCCTCCTTGAAACTGCGTACACCTTTCCCGAGTCCCTTCATGAGTTCAGGAATCTTCCTGCCGCCAAAAAGTAATACAACAATCAAAACAATAAGTACAATCTCCTGTGTACCAAGCCACCCAAGAAAAACAGAAATAAGCATAGTTATATACGTTTATCTGATGTAACAAATTGATGCAAATGTAACCAATAAGAGCATTGAAACAGAGCTATTATTTAAAATTCATGTGATCAGGAAAAAACAGGCAGGCGTCTCCATAGCTTAAGAACCGAAAATTGTTCTCAAGCGCATAATGATAGGCCGTTTTCCAACGATCGCCAATAAAAGCAGAAACCAGGAGCAACAGGGTACTTCGGGGTTGATGAAAGTTGGTAATCAAAGCATCGGTCATTCTGTACCTGTATCCGGGGGCAATAATAATGCTGGTTTCACCCGATATCCATTCCAGCCCGCATCGATTCATTTCCGACAGCACAGCCTCAAGTGAATCTTTTGCAGTGACCGGGGCAGAATACTTTGGATCGTAAGGCATCCATTGATCGATTAAAAACTTCGCTCCTTCTCCATCAGTCAACAACTTAACCCCATACCAATAGAGGCTTTCAATGGTACGTACCGTGGTGGTTCCAACGAGTACGCGCATACGGCCCGCTTCATCAATAAGTTGTTTGATACTTTTTTTTTCAATCACAATCTGCTCGGCATGCATCGTGTGGTTCTCCAATCTATCGGTGTTCACAGGTTTAAAAGTTCCAGCCCCGACATGAAGAATGACTCTTGATGTGGAAATCCCTTTTGATGCCAGAGAACTCATCACATCATCAGTGAAATGAAGCCCGGCGGTTGGAGCAGCGACCGACCCGTCATGACGCGCATATACAGTCTGATAATCTATAGTATCATCGGATGTTGCCTCACGTTTGATATAGGGAGGCAGAGGAATCTTGCCTGCAGCTTCAAGAATTCCGGCAAAGTTATAGTCGTTAGGTTCCCAACTGAACTGAACGAGAAAGGCATTATCGCTCCGCCCTACCAAATTAGCACTAAGCGTAACCGGTTTATCATCAATTACCAGATTAATATCCAGTACTTCACCTTTCCATCTTCTGGCATTTCCAACAAATACTTTACAAACGACCGGATCTCGGCTGGAAAAGGCCTGCTGGATATCAGCAGGTTCAACAGGATTAAGAATAAAAACCTCTATCTGGGCACCGGAAGACCGATAAAAGAACAACCTGGCTCTTACAACACGTGTTTCGTTAACCAATAACAAAGAGTCAGCAGGAAGGAACCGGGCGAGTTCACTAAATTTCCCTTCCGTGATCTCTTCATTCATGCCTCCGGTAATGAGTAGCCTGGCTGAATCGCGGGGGATAACAGGATGAGTTGCAATAAAGGAATCGGGCAACGGATAGTCAAAATCCCGAATGTCAATTGAGCGTGGATTAACAATAGCCATATTCATGAAGATCCCGTTGGTGTTTGCTATAAGATTACGGTTCATTTGACAGACTTCCTGCCATCAGGAAATGAGTTCCCGGGTAAAACGCAGCCAGCGCTTCTAAAAGTCACCGGAGACTATACTACAGGGATTAGATTAAAAAGCATTAACCACCGGGTTGATTAGCCGGCAAAGGTAATAAAAGAGCAAATCTGATACCAGTTACCTTATAAATGACGGTTCATCTCCTGAAGATATTTATCCCTGATCAATTCAAGAGCATCCAACCCGATTCCCGGTGAATAAATTCTCACAAAATCCCTCACACCTTTGCTATCGTAGAAGAATCCAACTGCTGCATCATAATTGCCTATGTGAATATTACGTTTAATATGAAGCGAGATCTGTTCGAAACGGTCCCAGAGCAACTCATCAGGAATAAGCAGATAACACATCTCTTTATGTACGGTATCGCGATAGATAAATTCTCCGATTTTCTCAAGGCTGAAATATCGTTTGATTCTGATAACACCTTCATAAGGAGCTACAATCTGATGTTTCATGAAGCTGATATTTTGCTGACCGTAGAGATCAATCAGCACAGGCAGATTGTCGTAATTTACCATTTCAAGTCTGATACAAGGCTGCATCTGGTTAAAAAGCATGACGTGGCCAGGAGATGCATCGAAAGAGAAAGATTGTATTTGTTTAATTTTATGCGTAGCCCTGATAACAAAATCCTCGTTGTAATTTGGCTGGGACTTAATAATCAGGAATAGAAATGAGGGCTTCACTGCTGCTTCGGCAGGTTCCGCACTATAATATCCGGGGAAAGGGGCAATGGTTTCCAGTACAAGGTCTCTCAGCGGAAGATGAAACTGGAATGTAGCGAGTTGTTCTTTTTTCACTATGCACCCTACCGATTCGAAGTAGTTAGAGGCTTTCATAATTCGGATTAATTGGTTTGAGGTATACAATAACAAAAGACAAATCAATCAGGCATTTGTTCAGTTTCTGGTTATGTTCATCTGGCACCACTCTGTGCTTTTGTTTACCTTTGCCCAAAATACCAGAAAGTGAAGAAACATATACCTAACATAATAACACTGTTCAACCTGACTGCCGGGGGGATTGCTGCCACTGAAGCGGTCAGGGGGAACCTTGAAAATGTAATCTGGCTTATTATTGCTGCAGCGCTGTTTGATTTTGCCGACGGGCTTGCTGCCAGGGCATTAAAAGTTAAAAGTGATATTGGAAAAGAACTGGATTCGCTTGCAGATGTTGTTTCATTTGGCCTGGTACCTGGTATTGTTTTATTCCATTTACTCAAGCAAACTCCGGAGCTGCCACACCCTTTAATGGCTTATATTGCCTTCTTACTGCCAGCTTTTTCAGCATACCGTCTTGCAAAATTTAACCTGGATTCAAGGCAGTCAGATTCGTTTCTTGGGGTACCGACCCCAGCGATGGCATTGTTTTTTGTCATGATTCCCCTGGCATCGTTTTCAGGCGATGCAGGATCGTTTATGACAATCCTGATGGACTGGTTGATGAATTCCTGGTTGGCATTAATGCTTCTTACAGTTTTGTTCAGCATTTTAATGATATCTGAAATACCATTGCTGGCTCTGAAGTTTAAGAATCTAAGCTGGCAATCCAACAAAGATCGTTACCTGATGCTGACTGGATGCGGCGCGTTGCTAATATTTTTTGGAGTAGGCTCAATGCCGCTCATTATCCTCTGGTATATTACTTTTTCAGTGGTTATCTCCCTGAAGAAATAAGGTCATTTAACGACGCAGTTCAAAATTCTGACCGAGATATACCCTCCTGACGTGCTCATCGGCGGCAAGTTCTTCGGCAGTTCCTGATTTCAGCACCGAACCCTCGAACAGCAAATAGGCCCGGTCGGTAATTGTAAGCGTTTCATGAACGTTATGGTCGGTAATGAGGACACCAATATTCCGCTCCTTCAATTTAACCACGATATTCTGAATATCTTCAACAGCAATAGGGTCAACGCCCGCAAAAGGTTCGTCGAGAAGAATAAACTTCGGATCGACTGCAAGTGCACGTGCTATCTCAGTACGTCTTCTTTCTCCGCCAGAGAGTTGAATTCCTTTACTCTTTCTAACATGGCGAAGACCAAATTCTTCAAGTAACGACTCCATTTTCGCTACCTGTGCTTTTCCATCAAGTTTTGTAAACTGAAGTACGGCAAGGATATTATCTTCTACAGAAAGGTCCCTGAAGACAGAAGCTTCCTGGGCAAGGTACCCGATTCCGCGTTGTGCACGTCTGTACATCGGTTCGGAAGTAATGTCATTTTCAGCCAGCAGTACTCTCCCTGACATTGGTTTAATCAGACCAACGATCATATAAAAAGACGTTGTTTTCCCGGCACCATTAGGCCCGAGCAACCCTACAATCTCACCTTGTTCAACTTTAATTGACACATCATTGACCACAATACGCTGGCGGTATTTTTTAAAAAGGTGTTCAGTTTGTAGAATCATGTGCTGGAATTTAAAAAATAACTAATCTGATCTGCAGATTAAATAATACCTTCCTTTAGAATATCATGCAGATGAATCACCCCTTTATACTGATCATTATCAACGACCAGTAACTGAGTAATGTTGTTTCGCCTCATCAAATCAAGAGCATCTACCACGAGTTTATCTGACTCAATAGTTCTCGGACTCACAGAAAGAAGATCTGCTGCACTAAGATGCTGTATTGAAACATGTTTTTCCATCATACGGCGCAGATCACCATCCGTGATAATACCCATGAGCTTTCCATTATCAATAACCGCGGTTGCCCCCAAACGCTTCGATGAAATTTCGAGGATCACATCACGTGCCGTTGCCGAACTGCTTACCTGAGGTTGCGGATTACCGGCTGCCAGATCTTTCACCCTTAGATAAAGTTTTTTACCAAGCGCTCCTCCCGGATGATACTTGGCAAAATCGCTGACAGAGAACCCCCTGTATTGAAGTAATCCGACTGCCAAAGCATCACCCATTGCCAATTGAGCAGAAGTACTCGATGTTGGTGCAAGATTGTTTGGACAAGCTTCGCGCTCTACAGTTGTATCAAGGACTTTATCGGCATGGCAGGCAAGATAGGAATCCATATTGCCAACAATAGCGATGATTGGATTACCGAAATTCTTAATCAGTGGAACGAGTACCTTTATTTCAGATGTATTCCCGCTTTTTGAAAGACAAAGAATAATATCATCTGGAGTAATTGTTCCGAGATCTCCATGAATAGCATCTGCTGCATGCATAAAAACAGAAGGTGTACCGGTAGAATTAAAGGTTGATGTAATTTTCCGCCCTATATCAGCACTTTTACCAATACCGGTGACAACTACTCTTCCGCGACTTTCTGCAATAAGAACAACAGTTTCAACGAAATTCATTCCTACCCGTCGGGTGAGAGCGAAAACTGCTTCTGATTCATCAGTCAGCGTTGCAATTGCTTGATTGATGATAGCTTCAGGGGTAATATTTGTCATTTTACACAATTAACGCTGCAAAGATACGAAACTGATTTTATGAAGGCTTAGATAAAACAGAAGGTTGTTTTATAACGGGACTTGCATTTTAACTAATTTGACTATACTTTTATACTACATTTTTTCGTTAAGAGTACCTTTCAAATTAGATAAGGATGTTCTTTACAACTTGAAGTATCAGAATATTTCTTGCAAAATATTTGCTATTTACAAAGACAGCTATATCTTTGCAAATCCTTAAAAATAATAATAATATACTGGAAATCAGGTAATAAATTAATATTGTTATTTTTTAGGACAACTTTCAATCTAGTCAGAAAAGCGTACATCTCTGTCAGGTCAGTTGATTTGGTTTTTCTAAGGTAAATATACCATGACTTTGCAATACAGAATTTCTCATCCTTTTTGGTGGAAATTTCATTTCGATCGGGGTTAGGAAGCTCTTCAATCAAACAAGACATGCTTGAAGGTTAAGGAATAAAGAATAAAATGACATTGTTTTTGTAACAATACATGGCAAAAAAGACCACCACTGCAGAACATCAACTGCAAGAGATTCTAAAGAAAGTATTTGGCTTTGAAAGCTTTAAAGGTAATCAGGAAGCCATAATCAGGGCTGTACTGGAAGGACATGATACTTTCGTCATAATGCCCACTGGTGGGGGTAAATCATTATGCTACCAACTCCCTGCCATAATTAGTCCGGGGACTGCAATTATCATCAGCCCTCTGATTGCGCTGATGAAAAATCAGGTTGACAACATAAGAAACTTTGGCGCCGAGATAGGGATGGCTCACTTTCTTAATTCATCCTTAAGCAGGCAGGAGATTACTCAGGTTAAAAGTGATCTTCAGGCTGGCAAAACCAAACTGCTATATGTTGCGCCAGAGTCGCTCACAAAGGAAGACAATATTGAGTTTTTCAAGAGCATAAACATAAGTTTTTACGCGATTGACGAAGCCCACTGTATTTCGGAATGGGGACATGATTTTCGTCCGGAGTATCGCCGGCTTCGACCAATAATTGAAGCCATCGGGCAGGACGTACCTGTCATGGCATTAACAGCAACGGCCACTCCAAAAGTACAGCAGGACATCCAAAAGAACCTTAACATGCTCGAGGCCAAGCTATTCAAGTCCTCATTCAACCGCCCGAATCTTTACTATGAAATAAGACCAAAGACCGATAACGTAGCCAAGGAAATAATTAAATACATAAAACAAAACTCCGGAAAATCAGGTATTATTTACTGCCTAAGCAGAAAGAAAGTTGAGGAACTCGCTGAAACATTAGTAATAAACGGCATTAAAGCTCTGCCATATCATGCAGGTCTTGAATCAGCAACCCGACGCAATAATCAGGATATGTTTCTGATGGAAGAGGTTGACGTAATTGTCGCTACTATAGCATTCGGCATGGGAATAGATAAACCAGATGTAAGGTATGTAATCCATTACGACATACCTAAAAGTCTCGAAGGGTATTACCAGGAAACCGGGCGAGCCGGTCGAGATGACGGAGAAGGTAATTGTATCGCCTTTTACAGCTACGATGACATCCTGAAGCTTGAAAAGTTTATGAAAAACAAGGCTGTCAGCGAGCAGGAGATTGCAAAGCAACTATTAAACGAAACAGTGGCCTACGCTGACTCATCGGTCTGCAGACGGAGGACACTGCTACACTATTTTGGAGAAATGTACACAGAGGAAAATTGCTCAAATTGTGATAACTGCCTGCACCCGAAGACGAAATTCGAGGGAAAGGAATATGTACAAATCGTACTGGAAGCTGTTACTGAAACCAAACAGCAGTATAAAGCCAAGCAACTGATTCAGATCATAACGGGGAAAATATCCGCCGCTATTAAGGCTGCAAACCACCATAAGCTGGAGGTGTTTGGAAAAGGTGACGAGAAAGACGAAAGATTCTGGAATGCAGTTATCAGGCAGTGTATTATTACCAATATCCTTGTTCAGGATATTGAAAACTATGGCATCCTGCAAATGGGTTCAGAAGGTAAAAAATTTCTGAAGAAACCTTTTAGCGTAATGCTGACCATCGAACAGGTGGACGATCCTGAGGAAGAAGGTGAAGAATTTGACACTGCCAGTGGCCACAAAAGCAGTACTGCCGATTCGACATTGTTTGCCATGCTGAAAGATTTACGTAAAGAAATCAGTCGTAAGGAAAACCTCCCTCCATTCGTCATATTTCAGGATCCTTCTCTAGAGGACATGGCCATACAATACCCTGTCAATATTGAAGAACTGAAACAAATAACCGGTGTAGGTGCCGGAAAAGCGCTGAAATATGGAAAACCATTTACCGAACTTATCCGGCAATACGTCGAAGAAAACGACATTATCAGACCTAACGACATGGTCGTGAAGTCAGTTATCAACAAGTCGGGCATGAAGGTGTACATTATCCAGTGCATTGACCGTAAGATGTCGCTTGAAGATATTGCCATCTCCAAAAACCTGACCTCTGATGAGTTGCTCTCGGAGATTGAACGTATTGTTGCTTCAGGTACAAAACTCGACCTCAATTACTATCTGGAAGAATTCGTCGATGAATATCATATGCAGGATATCATGGATTATTTCCACGAAGCAGAATCTGATTCAATTGAAGATGCCCTCAAAGAACTGGGTGAAAACGAATTCAGCGAAGAGGAAATCAGACTTGTAAGAGTAAAGTTCATGTCTGAGGTAGGTAACTAATACAAATTCATCAATAACACATACATTGAATCAAGCTATGATTACGGTTCAGTGGATTTTCCTATTTTTGTCCATATTAAAATAAATCCAACGCATGGAAAATATTCAAAAACCTGCCGGCACATTGCCTTTAATTTTTTCAGCACTTGCTTTGGCAGGCGTTATCGTACTTTTTGTACTGAAATTTACCAGTAATTCAGCTTCACCTTCAAGCCTACCTGTACCGGCTGTTGATGGCAAAGGGCATACCATAGCCTACATTAACACTGATTCTCTTTTAAACAATTATGAACTGGTTAAAGCTCTCTCAGACAAACAGAAAACAAAATCTGAGGCAATGGAAAATCAGCTGATAAAACGTCAAAAAGAATTAGATAAAGAGATAGAGTATTTCCAGAAAAGTGTCCAGAATAAATCCCTTTCTGAGCAAAGTGCGCAAGAAATTTATCAACAACTAATGGCTAAGCAACAGAGTATTGCCGAGCAAAAAGAATCATTTCAACAAGAAATGGCGATTGAAAATATTAATATAAATAACACACTTGTTGATACTCTAAACAATTTCCTGAAGCGTTTCAATAAAACTATTGGCTACGATTATGTATTAGGATATAACAAAGCAGGGAATATTTTTCTGGCAAATGATACTTTCGATATTACCAATGCCGTACTGGTTGAGTTAAACCAGGAATACAGGGCAAAAAACTCTAATACTGACAAGTAATTGAAGCCAACCAAAGCTTTTGTAACATCACTACTTCTAACAGGCATAATCATGTTATTGGCTGAAGGCTGCATCTCGGAGAAATCTGAAGATAGAACCATAACTGCCAACGATAGCCTGATTTCGCTAATGGTTGACATTCATCTTACAGAGGCAAGATTAATGCAGGTAAGAGCCAGAGGCGACAATGACGATTCGCTTGCCAGTCGATTGTATGATTCCCTGTTTAAGTTCCATAACTTCACACGTGCTTCATACGAAAACAGGTTAAAAGAACTAACATCTAACCCTGAAGAATATGTTCGGACATACGATTCTGTTATTGCCCGTATTGAACGATTAAAGAAAGATTAAATAAAAATAGACAAAAAGGCCTTTTTATAAAGGCCTTTTTTAATCGTAACCCCTGGATAGCTTGTAAGACTTCAAAGCTGGGCAATTCTCCAATTGGTATCCTGTAAAACACCCTTCCCCAAGGAATTACTTCCAAACACTTTTACAAATTCAGCTGTTCTTCTTGCAGAAATCAATAAATCTATCAAAATGCTCTAGTGAATATTTCGTATAGTGTTTAGAGCAAAATTCCACTCAACCAAACCATAGAGGCGTATAAATATTACATAAGGAATACACAGGAATAAACTCACAGGTCAATTCGCTAATAAGACTTCCAGACACAGAAAAGGGTTCACGAAATGAAATGATTCGGGAACCCTTACTTATAAACTTACTAACGTATCTATATGAAAAACCAGACAAAGGTCATTGTCTCCTATATATCGCAGTAACATTCAATTGATTGGCTCTGCATGAACTCCATCGGATCTCCCCCTCAGCAACCAGGGTACCACTACCCGCTACTGACCAGGTATCGACTGTCTGAACAGGTATGGTTATAGTTGTCTCGGTTACAATAGCATACGGGCTAATGGATGATCCAAGGTTCATATAATTTTTCAAAATGACCTGTGAACTATTGGTACCATCCAGTTCGATTTTCACTGTATAAGTAGCCTCACTACTTTTATCTGCCGACTCAGTTGATATCCAAGTACCTATGTAATCAGCCCTGATATCGGTTGGAGCTTCCTCATCCGTCTTCTCGCAACCTGCTAAAAGTGTTGCAGAAACAAAAACAAGAATCAAACACAATTCCGAAAAAGGAGACTTCATTTTCATAGTTTTACCTTTTGGCTGGTTTGAGAATTATAAAAGCATAACCACTAAATATTAAAGTAGTGATTAATTGAATATAAACCGGAGTGGCGAACATTTCTATCTGAAGTAATCCGGCAGAGACAACTACATATTTAAGCAAATAATAAATGACCTTTGAGCCTATAATGGCTGTAAACATAGACACAAATGGAGCAAGTTTTCTCCTAAACATTTGGAAGAAGGCAACATTCAGAATTAATTCTACTGTTATTAGCACCATTTTAATCGGATAAGGATGTCCAGACACAAAAAAAGAAAAAGCAGGCAGAATTAATGCCAATGCCCATGCATTATATTTGTGTGAATGTAATAAAGCAAGAATCACCATAATACGCATAGGCTCCACCAGATAAAGAGGGAGCCCAGTAAGATGAGACAAAGCCGGCACAAAAAAAACGAATGTAATGGCAGCAATATCCAACACAAGGCTAACCAAAGCATTACGATAAGGAAATGAAATATAGAATGTCTGTGATTTCATAAAACTAATATTTGGATTGAATAGCAGCAACAAGATTATCAGCCAATCGACTGGCACCCAACCTAAACCATTTCGACGAAAGCCATTCTTCGCCTAATACAGTTCGCACTATAGAGATATACAAAAGAGCATCGTCTGCTGTAACAATCCCACCGGCTGGCTTAACTCCCACCATTTTACCTGTGACTTTATAATAATCGGCAATGGTTTCACACATCACCCACATAGCTTCAGGTGTGGCAGCAGGATTAATTTTTCCAGTAGAAGTTTTAATGAAATGAGCTCCGGCTTCTATAGCAAGTTCACTGGCTTTTCGGATATTATCTATTGATCCAAGCTCTCCGGTTTCAAGTATAACTTTCAGGTGGGCAGTTTGACAGGCATTTCTAATGGATGCAATTTCACCGGCCACTTCTGCAAATCGTCCCTCAAGAAAAGCACCTCTAGAAATTACCATATCTATCTCGTCAGCACCTTCCTCAACAGCATATTGTACTTCGGCTAATTTAACAAATAATGGAGATTGTCCAGAAGGGAAACCACCAGCAACCGAAGCTACTTTATGGCCACTCGGACGAAGTATTTCAGAGCATTTTCTAACAAACGGAGGATAAACACACACAGCCGCCACCCCGGGTAAACCGGATTGGGGCTTTTGAAGAGAAAGGGCTTTCTCGCATAAGTTCTCAATTGTTTTATTCTGATCACTACCATTGAGTGAGGTCAGGTCGATCAACGACAAGGCTAACTGATAATCCCTGATATCGGGAATGATAGAGGCACGTACCTCAGCTATAAGTTGGCTTATTTCAGCAATAGATCTTTTGTAAACAGGGAAAAGCGACATGATCGGTTATTTAAATATCTTAAATATATCGTTTCCGACAGCAAAGGCCATAATACCAAGTAAAATGATCATACCAGCAATTTGAGCATATTCCATAAACTTATCGCTTGGTTTGCGTCGGGAAATAATTTCATAAAACAGAAAAACAACATGCCCCCCATCGAGTGCCGGGATGGGAAGAATATTCATAAATGCAAGAATAAGAGAAAGCAAAGCTGTTATGAACCAGAACTTTGACCAAACCCATTGACTGCCATAGATTTTAGCAATACCAATTGGTCCTTGAATAGAATCGGTTGCCTTTTCTTTTCCCGAAAATACTTTACCAAGTCCTTTGATATTAATTACCAGCATATCCATGGCATCATAAAAGCCATAATGCAGAGAAGAGCCAAATGAATAAGGTAACATATTATAAGGAACACTGGCAATCATTCCGATATAACCAGACGAATCAACCACCATACTTAGAACCATCGTGTCGGCTTTTCTAAGGAGAGTCAGCAAAGTGGTCTGTCCTCCCATTGTGCTAACCAGATCTCGGAAATGGCCATAACTGGTAATAGAAATTGTATCGACTTTAAGAATTTTATCCCCCTTTTGAACCCCAGCTATTGCTGCAGGATAACCAGCAACAACACTATCTACCTTTGGCTCAAAATTAAGAGCTTCAACAAACCTGTTACGGGCAGAAGAAGTTTCCTTTTTGTAAAAATCATCGGGAATAACAATATCAAGGCGGGTACCTTTCCTGTCAACAGTGATAGTTGAACCGAAAAGATTACGCATGCTCTGAACATCTTTAAAGCGTTCAACCTGTTTGCCATTAACTGACAAAATCCGGTCACCTGTAACAAAACCAGCAACCTTACCTGCTGAAGAAGCGTAAATACCATTTTGGTTAACCTGCCCGACGGGTAAATATTCCTGTTCATATTTTAACAGGATAAATGCAAAAAGAAGTATACCAAGAATAAGGTTTACTGTAACACCGGCAATCATTACAACCAAACGTTGCCAGGCTGGTTTAGCCCTAAATTCCCAAGGTTGTGCTGGTTTATCCAATTGCTCTCTGTCGAGTGATTCATCAATCATACCGGCAATCTTTACATACCCACCCAGTGGAAGCCAACCTACCCCATATTCTGTTTCTCCTTTTTTAAAGCTAAAGAGCTTTACACCCCAGGCATCAAAGAATAAATAAAACTTCTCAACCCTGATACCAAAAGCTCTTGCAGCTAAATAATGTCCGAGTTCATGCAGAACAACAAGTATTGAGAGGCCCAGAATCAACTGAGCCGCCATAATGAGTACATTCATGTATAGTAATTAGTTGTAATAAAACATAACAATGGATAAACTGACGAATGACATAAAAGTTTAAATCAGGCTAACAGCAAGACGGCGAGTTTCAGAATCAATCAATTGATAATCATCAGCAGAAGGATTTGCGACATAACTGATTTTCTCAATACACTTACTAATCAGGTCAGGCATGGCATCGAAACTTATTTTACCTGCAAGAAATGCACCTACAGAAACTTCGTTCGCGGCATTAAGCACACATGGGCAATTACCACCCTTAGCGATTGCTTCATAGGCCAGTGCAAGGTTACGAAAATTTTTTGTATCTGGTGGACTGAAAGTAAGTTCCGTATAATGCGAAAAATCAAACCGTTTAAAATCAGACAATAATCTGAAAGGGTAGCCAAGAGCATATTGAATTGGAAGGCGCATGTCAGGAATTCCCATCTGTGCTTTCATGGAACCATCACAAAATTCTACCATTGAATGAATAATGCTTTGGGGATGAATAACCACTTCAATCTTCTCGGGAGGAATAGAAAATAGCCAATGTGCTTCAATCATCTCCAGACCTTTATTCATAAGAGACGCACTATCGATTGTTATCTTATCCCCCATCCGCCAGGTCGGATGCTGAAGTGCCTGAAATGGTGTTACATGTGAAAGCTCATGACGTGAAAAACCTCTGAAAGGGCCACCAGACCCTGTCAATATAAGCCTCTCGGGTTTATTGAGTCTTTCACCTGCCAGGCATTGAAATATTGCTGAATGTTCGGAATCGACCGGTAGAATGGATACGTTATGCTCCCACGCAAGACGTGTTACGAGTTCCCCGGCAACTACCAGGGCCTCTTTATTAGCCAGGGCTATATGTTTCTTGCTCCTGATAGCCTTCAATGTGGGTAAAAGTCCAGCAAACCCGACAACAGCTACCAATGTCATATCAATGGTATCAAAACCTGCGAGATCAGCTACCGCGTCACTGCCTGAAAATGTTTTAACAGGCAGATGCTTTAAGGCCTCCCTTAAAACATCCCACTGAGATTCGTTTGCTATGGCTACAGCATTAGGTAAAAATTCTTTGACCTGTTCTATCAACAAACTGACATTGTTGCCTGCTGTCAACACTTCAACCTGAAACTGATCGGGATGGCTCCTTATGACATCAAGTGCCTGACAGCCAATTGAACCGGTAGATCCTATAATTGCAATACGTTTGGGCATAATCAAAATTGTATGAATTGCACCGGATCAACAGGCACACCATTCTTCCACAGTTCAAAGTGAAGATGTGGGCCGGTTGTATATTCTCCTGAATTACCAATGATAGCAATCGGATCACCGGCTCTGACTGTCTCCCCCTGGTTCTTTAAAAGGGCAGAATTATGTTTGTATACCGATAGTTCATTTCCCTGGTGTTGAATCATAACGGAGTATCCAGTCTCTACACTCCAGCCTGTAAATATAACGGTACCGTCACGTACCGCCTTAACTGCCTCATTGGAAGGAGCGGCCAAATCTATCCCGTAATGTTTAGTTGCCACATCAAATTTACTGGTGATGAATCCTTTTACAGGCAAAAAATATATTCCCGTATTGCCCAGGGGCAAATTCTCATGAGATGGGTGCAGGCTATAATTATCAGCATTTTCGACTTCTAATCTAAGCAAAGAATCTTCGGGAGAACGTTTGTTTACAATTTTGTTGTAGTTCCTGGGCACCTGAGCAGAATCAGTTCCCTGTATTACAGCTACATCATTTCCTTTGATTATATTCCGTATACTTTGCAAAAGAGCATCACGAGCTATCATTTGTTGTTCGAGAGAATCAGCCTTTTGTTGTAGATCATATATCTGACGAGAAAGCCCTATATCAGTATAACCTGGAATATACTCTCTTAGTTGAGTAAAAGCAATTAAATATGTGGTAAGAAAAACAAGAATAATCGATAAGGTACCAGTAGCCAGAAAAACATTTAATCGAGTTAAGCGAAAAGAAATCTTTTGCTCAAGAGTTGCGTCGTCCATTAGCACCAACCTGTACTTGACCTTCAGTTTCCTGAGGATTCTGTTTCTTCGTTTTTCTTTCTGCTGAATCATTAATGCTTTAAATTAGATTAAGGCAATAGGTTCCTGAAACGCATTTTTCTATCTGAAATTGCAAAACTACAACAATCCTAGTAGATCACCTACCTGTATCAATATAAACAAATATGCTGACAGGATTAATTTGGCAAGACACCATTAGATAGAGTTGTATTCAAAAAAATGAAATAATTTTGCATAATAACAGTTATTACACATTGGCTTTGCTGACATTTCAGAAATCTCAGAAATTGATATTTAAAGATTAAGCGTTTGAAAACATCGGTAACTATTAACAGAATCATTGTGCTGACGCTCCTTGTTTCAGCAGGTCTTCTTTCGGGTTGCTCAAACAAGAAGAACTCTTTCACCAGAAGAGTTTACAATAACCTCACGGCCCATTATAATACCTGGTGGAATGGAAATGAGGCTCTGCAAGAGGGATTCGATTATATCGAAACCAAGACTCCTGATAATTATACAACTGTATTACAAGTATTTCAACACCCCACCAAGAAAGAAGTTGCAGCGGTGAACCCCAAAGCTGAACGGGCAATTGAAAAAGCCAGCAAGGTAATCCAACGTAATTCAATGTATTTCAATAAAAAGGAGCTAAACAAGTGGATCGACGACAGCTACTTTATGATTGGAAAAGCTTATTACTTAAAACAAGATTATAGAGGCGCACGTCGAACCTTTGAGTTCATTCTCTCCAAATACAAGGACACGCCCATACAGTGGCAGGTAACCTTATGGTTGGCACATACTAATAATGCGCTGGAACAATACTCGAAAGCCGGGAATGACCTTGAACGGTTCAGAATTCAAATGCAGAGAGAACAAATGCCAAGGAAGGATCTTGTGTTTTATCATATGGTCTACGCTGAATTCTTCCTGAAACAGAATAACCTAGCGTTTGCTCTGCCTCATTTGTTAAACGGGTTGGAGTTAAGTCATAAAAAAAACGAGAAAAACCGATTACGATTTATTGCAGGTCAAATTTATAAGTCGCAGGGACAACTTGCTGAGGCTACCAAAATGTTTCAATCGGTCATCAACCACACTCCCCAGTATGAAATGGAATTCAATGCCCGTATCAATATTGCTAAATGCTATGATGCCAGTACCGGGAATAGTGACCACATCGTTAAAGCTCTTTATAAGATGCTTGATGATGCAAAAAACATTGATTATCGCGATCAGATATATTATGCATTATCAGAAGTTGAATTTAAAGATAATGATTCTGTATCGGGTATTGAAAACCTGCGTCTTTCTGTTGCAAACAGTAGAGGAAACAATTTCCAGCGGGCTCAATCAGCTGAACTTCTGGCTGATATTTACTTTAAAAAACCAATTTACCCTCTTTCCAAAGCTTATTACGATACTACACTTCAGTCTGTATCCAAAGAATCCCCTCGTTATGAATCCCTGGCACAGAAGACCAAAGTTCTCTCGGATTTAGTGAGCAATCTTATGATTGTTATGGATCAGGACAGCCTTCAAAAGGTTGCACGCATGTCCGAAAACGATCGCAATACATTGATTGACAATATTATTTCAAATATAATAGAAGAAGAAAAACAAAAAGAAGAAGAAGAACGGAACAAACAAAACAATCTAATCGCATCAGGTTCCTTTGCCCGTGAGCAACAGACCATTGCCGGAGGATGGTATTTTTACAATCCCCAAGCGCTTAGCATGGGATTCAGTGAGTTTGCCAGGAAATGGGGAAATAGACGATTGGAGGATATGTGGAGACTTGCAAGCAAAGAGGCTACTATGGAAGATGTTGCCTCAAATGAACAAGTACCTACTGATTCAACTGTTATGCTTTCCGACACAGGTGATATGAAAGGCGTTGGAGGAAAGGGGGGCGGTTCAAGTGACCCGAAAACCAGAGAATTTTACCTTGCGAAACTCCCCCTTACACCAGAAGCAATTCTTAAGTCTGATAAAAGAATAATTGAAGCCCTTTTCAAAGCTGCCTTTATTTATCGTGAAGGTCTTTCCGATAATGAATCCTCGCTGGCCACTTTCGATGAACTGGTAACAAGATACCCTGATACTGCGATCAACAGGTATTACTTACTAAGTGTTTATATGGCATCCACGTTATGCAAACAAATTGGAATAGTCGACAAAGCTGATGAATATGCCCAAATAATTATAAAAGGTTACCCAAATTCAGACTATGCTTTAATACTCAAAGATCCATCCTTTGTAGAAGAGATGGAGAGAGTGAACCGACAGGCAACGATTTTTTATGAAGAAACCTTTAATGCCTATAAGGCCCGGCAATTCTATTCTGTCTTGTTTAATTGCGATATTGCCCGAGAACAGTATGGGTCAAAACATGAATTAATGCCCAGATTTGAATTCCTTCGGGCTATGTCAATCGGTAATTTAGAGGTAGTGGACTCACTTGCTGTGAACCTGCAACGATTAGTAAAAACCTACCCGCATGATCCTATCGCCACTGAAGCGATGAAGGTTTTGGACAAAATTGCCCGGTCAAATCCAAATTTGGCGGCATCTGCGGGGATTAGCAAACTACCTGATCCTATTGAAGTAGCATCATCTGCTTCAAGATACAAATTCAGCAACCGGCCTGTCCCTCATAATTGCTTAGTAATAGTTAAATCTGATAGCGTTGATGTTAATGTTATTAAGATAAGATTGTCTGACTTTAATACCAAAAGTTACACTTCAAATAACTACAACATCTCAAGTTTATTGCTTGATAATACCTGGCAGATCATTAATATAAGCGGATTCAATAACCTTCAGGAGGCTATGGATTACTATAACACACTTATGCAGAACTCATACATCCTTGCCCCTATTGGGAAAGTGAGTCATTACATTTTCGCAATCTCCTCAGAGAATTACCCAATTTTTTACGGCACTAAAGACTTAAAGGAATACGAGTTATTCTTCAGAACAAATTACCTCACAAGCCGACCAAATAATAATTGAAAAATTATTTTTAGACGAGCATCTGCTAATATTTAAGCGGGTTGATTGAGGTATTAGAATGTATTTTGTTATTTTTACAGTCAACTCTGTAATTCAGACCTAACTCTTTTTGACTTCTAAAAAAAAATAGCATGGCAAAAAACCTACCTATAGAAACTCCCAGCCTCAATACAATTGGACAAGGTACTACTATTATTGGGGACGTAATAACTAATGGGGATGTCAGAATCGATGGACAAATTAATGGAAAACTCCAAAGTTCAGGACGAGTGATAGTAGGTACCACCGGACAGATTGAAGGCGAGATTGAATGTCGAAATGGCGACTTATCCGGACTGATCAATGCAAACATTAAGGTGACTGAACTTTTAATTCTTAAAGCCTCAGTAAAGTTAACGGGAAATATTTCAACTGGAAAGCTTGCAGTTGAACCGGGAGCAGAATTTACAGGTCATTGCTCTATGGAATCTCAACAAAATGTTCCAACAAAATAATCAACGGTTCAACGATTACGCAAAGTATTCATCTCTTGCATTTCAGATGCTTGTTGTTATTCTTCTGTTTATATTCGGAGGATACAAACTCGATCACTGGCTTACCTGGAATTTTCCGCTCTTTACAGTTTTAGGTTCACTTATAGGTGTTGGAATGTCTATATACATTGCTTTGAAAGATTTGCTGAGAAAAAAATAAAACACTTAAATCATGTCAAAAAGCGAAATCAACAAATTTTCACGACAACTAATTCTACTTTCTGCGATTCTTGGATTAATATCTTTAATTGCCTACCTGGTTTTACCCAGAATTTCGCCGGCAATGCCTTTCTTACTAGTTTTTATAATGAGTGTAACCTTATTGATGCATAGATATCTTCTCAAGGGGTCAGAACAAAAAACAAACCAATTCATTACTAGATTCCTGATGGTGACAACCTTAAAACTCGTGGCATATTTAAGTTTAATAACTGCCTATGCAGTTATTAACAGGAAAGATGCCGTACCTTTTACAGTGACATTTTTGATATATTATATAATTTTCTCTGTTTTTGAAGTCAGTTCCCTATTAAAACATCTAAAAATGAGCAACTAAACCAATTCTGTTATGATCTACATCACTCGTCGCGAACGGTTTAATGCTGCCCACAGGTTATATCGACCTGATTACACAGATGATCAGAATTTTAGATTATTTGGTAAATGTAGTTACCCTAACTGGCATGGGCACAACTACGACCTTCTGGTGACCATTAAAGGTGAAGTAAACCCTGAAACCGGATTCCTGATTAATCTAAGTAACCTTAGTTCAATTATAAAAGAAAAAGTAATTGATAAACTTGATCACAGAAATATAAACCTTGATGTTGATTTTATGCAGGGTAAATTTGCTTCAACAGAGATGCTGGCTATCTCAATATGGGAACAACTTGAGTTTGAAGTTGACAAACTGGGGGCAAGATTACATTGTGTAAAGGTTCAGGAATCCGAGAACAATTATGTTGAATACTTTGGATAAATTCAACAATAGATCAGTAATTTCAAAACGTAAACAAAATTTTTCATAATGGTGCCCGACGAAAAAATAATTCGCGAAATGATCGACGATAATTCGCTGGAAGGATATAAAAAAATTGACAAGTATAATTACGAAACTATTGACAAACTGGCATTTCATTATCGCGAAATCCTCAAACTCATCGGTGAAGACGTAACACGTGAAGGACTTCTCGACACTCCCCGGCGAGTCGCTAAATCAATTCAGTTCCTGACACATGGATATGACCTCGATCCGGAGGAAATCCTCAATTCTGCCAAGTTCAAGGAAGATTACCGGCAAATGGTAGTAGTGAAAGATATTGAGATATACAGCCTGTGTGAACATCATATGATCCCTTTTATCGGCAAAGCTCATGTTGCTTACATCCCTAATGGTTATATCACCGGCCTGAGTAAAGTTGCACGTGTAGTTGATGCCTTTTCACGGAGGTTGCAGGTGCAGGAAAGACTTACTACCCAGATAAAAGATTGCATTCAGCATTCGCTTAACCCGCTTGGTGTAGCAGTTGTAATTGAAGCAAAACACCTATGTATGGCCATGCGTGGTGTTCAGAAACAAAACTCCGTTACTACCACTTCTGATTTTACCGGCGCTTTTACCCGAAAAGAAACCAGAGAAGAATTTATTCATTTGATTGGATCAAAACTGTCATAATTTCATCCTTGGCATATCAAAAGGACTAAATCAATAGTTTGCATACTTTTTGTAAGGCAACTCCTATTATTAAAATAATCAATATGTTTTCTCCAAATCAGAATTCATTTTCGGGTTACAATGAAGTAACCCGCGATAATGTAGCAATTAGCCGTACATTTATGTCCGGTGTATTCTCATGGATGGCTGTAGCATTGGGCATTTCTGCCTTTACTGCATGGATGTTTGCATCCAGCCCTTCCCTCATGAGCCTTCTCATTGGTGCAAATGGAATGACTATCTTAGGTTGGGTTGTTATGTTTGCTCCTATCGGATTTGTTCTACTGATGTCATTCAAATTCAACACATTATCACCATCAACCCTGGCACTTCTCTTTGGGGTGTATGCCATTTTAATGGGAGCCAGCCTTAGCTTTATCTTTCTTATTTATACTTTAGGCAGTATTGCACAAACTTTTGTAATTGCCACTGCAATGTTTGGACTGATGGCAATTGTTGGCTATTCTACCAAAACAGACCTTACAAAATTCGGCTCACTTATGTTTATGGGTCTCATCGGTATAATCATCGCCAGTGTTGTTAATCTCTTTATGGGTAGCAGCACAATGGATTATATCATTAGTATAATTGGAGTACTTGTTTTCACTGGTCTTACAGCCTATGACGTCCAAAAGCTCAGGAATATTGGCATAAACGGACAACAGGGAGGTGATCTCGCGAAAAAAGCAACAATCATGGGAGCATTAACGCTTTACCTTGACTTTATTAATTTATTCTTATTTTTGCTCCGCCTTTTCGGAAACAGACGTGATTAATTCGCAAATAACGCAGACCGAAATGGGAATAGCCATTTCGGTTTTTTATTTATCATAAATCCGATTTTATCATTAATGAATATGGTGTTGCGAAAACCGACACCCCTGTTACTTTAAATTATTTTTCAATATGAAAGCATATGTATTTCCCGGTCAGGGAGCACAATTCACCGGAATGGGACAGGATTTGTATGAAAAATCGACCCATGCCCGCGACTTGTTCGAGAAAGCCAACGACATACTTGGTTTTAAGATAACAGAGGTAATGTTTTCTGGCTCTGAAGAAGACCTAAGGCAAACCAGAGTAACTCAGCCAGCTGTCTTCCTCCATTCTGTCATTCTGGCACGTGTTATGGGTGATAGTTTCCGCCCGGATATGGTAGCAGGTCATTCACTTGGTGAATTCTCTGCTTTGGTTGCCAATAAAGTTCTTTCATTTGAAGACGGACTTAAACTTGTGTATGCCCGGGCAATGGCAATGCAAAAAGCCTGTGAAGCTAATCCAAGTACTATGGCAGCTATTTTAGGGCTTGATGATACGGTAGTTGAACAAATTTGTAAATCAATTGCTGATGAAGTTGTAGTTCCTGCTAATTACAACAGTCCCGGCCAATTGGTCATTTCCGGTAGCCTGTCTGGAATTGAAATCGCTTGCGAGAAAATGAAGGCTGCAGGAGCCAAAAGAGCACTTCCGCTAAAGGTTGGAGGTGCCTTTCATTCACCGCTTATGGAATCTGCCCGCGTAGAGCTTGCCCATGCAATCAACAATACGAAATTCGTAAAAGGCCTGTGCCCAATATATCAGAATGTAACTGCCCAACCTGTGGCAGATCCCGAAATAATAAAGGTTAATTTAATCTCTCAATTAACTGCTCCTGTGAAATGGACACAAATCATGCAAAACATGATTGCCGATGGGGCAAAATCATTCATTGAAGTAGGTCCTGGTACTGTACTACAAGGTTTAGTTAAAAAAGTTAATAAAGATATTGACGCTGTAAGTGCTTCACTCTAATTAATCTCCCTTAACAAAAGAGGCTGTATCATTTGGTACAGCCTCTTTTTTGTTTTCCTTTTTTTAGCTTAATCAGCGCCATAATATAATTCCTTAATAAGTAAAGATTACAGACCGGAATTCTACTACCATCTCCTCCAAAACAGTCTGACTTTTTGTGAATAAATAATACCCCTGAAACAAAAATCAGCTACTGGAAACTTTATCAACTACTAACTTCAACCGTAGCTCAACCGTAGCTCCATCGAAGATCCAACGTGTGGCAAGGATCATTTTACGGTCGGTCTTAGCTTGATTACAGCCTGAAATCCTGTTAAAACCTTCCTATAATTACGCCCAAAACCATGCCATAATGATGTAGATTTTCAGGTTAGTCAGAAAATTCCAAATAAAATCATAGCAGAGGCACTGCTGTATAACTAAAGCCTTGCCCTCAATTTCGGCATAATGCCTGATGTTAATTTAGAATTGCTGTTGTCCGGTTAATACAGATCAGGAATATCAGAAGACGCCTGCTGATATACATTATATTAAACTCCCAAAGTCGACATTTCTAAAAGTTAGCCCCATTCAAGACATACTATGTCGCACCTGAAGTTCTTCATCTCTCTGCCTGTCTTTAGCGGATTTTCCTAGAAATCGCCTGAGGTGGATGTATTTGAACAAATGGAATGCTACAAGAATTCAACAGGTATCAGAACGACCATACTTTTATATGGATTCCAAAATCTGTATGAGTATCGCGAAAGAGGTTAAATGCACTGTAATCATTGTACCCTTTACCAAATACGGAGATGGTGCTGGCTTCCGGTTTTTCTTTTTCAGATAATATGTAGTCATTTATTACGGCCTCTGTAAACCAAACCATTTTAGGGACAGTTTGGTCAACATTAATTACTCTGTGAACATTTCTTCCACTTTTATTCTGCCCGATCTCAGGATTCCAGCCGACACATTTCAAAATATCCCTGAAAAGGTTGTTTGTGTTACTTTTAATTATTTCTATTTCCCTATTCGTAATATCCTTTATCCGGCTGTCTGATAAAAAGTGGCCATATTTTTAAAGAAATTAATTATATATGCTGCTAAATACCGATGAGTTTCTGCGTTGAATTGTATCGGTCAGTGTGCTTCTTTGGAGGGTATTTTGAAGTTGATTTTACAAGTTAATCCGAGCATTGCTCCAAACGCCTCTCATAATTAAGATGCATTTGGCTAAAAGATAAAACAACGTACTGTTAAGATGATCTTTGGCTGAAAAGCGTTTTCCATAATGGCAGGAATAGTTGAAAAACTGATTTTTTGCAACAAGTTCATTATCCATTAAAGAAATCAGATATCCGAAATCCGACTGTCCAAAAAAAGTGCGTACTTTTATCCATAGTAGAATATGTTTGCACTAAAACAGAACTTCAAACAAGAGCTATCAAAGCGAAATGCCTTGCAGCTCTTTACTGTTTATTCCCGGGAAACAATGATTACGAATTAAATTCTCATAATCAAAACAATAAATCTACTCTAAGGAACACATCCCAGTATCTGTTACAAGTCATCTCCTCCCAATGAATCAGCATATATCTGTATTGGTATGTTTGAACCTGGCAGACAACAATCAAAAGGATTACAACACTTAAAAGCCATGCAAAACGCTTTCCTTTTGTATTCTGAAATAATAATGCCAATGGAATAATCAGTAGTGTAAGGAATTCAGTTAAAACCCTTGTAGAGAAACTACCTCCATACCACCAGTTCCACCATGATGACATTACATAAATCAGAAATACTATAAAAATAAAATAAGCAAACAGCCTGAAACAATTATGTCGCCACACGAGTATTGCACTGGCAAAGCATACCATGGCCAGGGGAGTATATAAAAAAAGACCCTTTTTGTAACTAATAAGAAAATCGGCGATGTGGGGTGATAAAAAATTAAAACCTTCCTCACCATAACTGTATACCCACCATCCACCAAAAGATAACTTATAAACCAGAGGTTGTAAACCGGCTACCATTACAAAAGAGATAAAAGCCAGAAATATACTTAGGATACGGATGTGATTTTTCATTAACACTTTTAGCTGCCCCTGACTACCAGCTAAAAACGGAATTAATAAAACTACCAGTATATTTATCGGCCTGATTATAGTAATCATTCCAGTAACTACTCCAAAGCCAATAATCCAGCGAATGTTTTCGGAACTTAACATTTTAAGGACTATAAATATCCAAAGATTCACAAAAGCAAATGAAAACACATGCGACATTCCCGGTTCTCCAATAGTGTAATAAAACAAATTGGTACCGAACACAATGGCAAGCAATGCTATAGACCTGTTCGTCCCGTTAATTCCAAACCTTTTCAAAATACTGTTTAGAATGATTAACCCGATAAATAAATAGAATATCGCGGCAAGGTTTACCGAGATCATATAGATCTTTGAATACCCATCTGCCGGATATCCCAAAACCGGTGCAAGAAAATGTGCGACTAAAAAAAAAGGCACCTGTGCCAATGCGGTACCACAATAATACTTATTAATTATCCTTCCTGAAGGTGTACCGGTTCTGTATTCATAATAATGTAGTCCCTTATATTTAACTTTCTCAAGACTATCGGTAAAAGAAAAGTTGAGATCATGATAAATAAACACAGCGGGTAAATAGGCATAGTATCCCCGTGCATCTGCCTCAACGATTCCTGTCCAGTTTTTATCACCTCCCCAATGAAGATTTGATGATACAATAACAACAATGAATGTGATGAAACCAATAGTTAACTCTGCTATGTATTTTCTTAACCGGTACATTAGCCTTTATTAGATGTTATTTGATTCAGAAAACTTCCTGTTGAAATCTCAGGTCTGAGTTGTCGGTTTTGAACGACAATTTCGCCACGTCGAATAACAATATCAGCACACCCGGTAATATGAATTCCTTCATAAATATTTGAATCACAATTTTGATATTGCCTTTTCTTTGAAATTGTTTCTGAATTGCTGGTATTCCAAATAACTAAATCGGCATCATTTCCCGGTTTAATAATTCCCTTGTTTTTCAATTTAAATATACTGGCAGCATTCAGCGATGTAAGATCAATCCATTGCTGCAAAGTAAGCTTCTTCTCCATTACGCCATATGTATAAAGCATTTGCAACCTATACTCTATGCCACCGGCACCATTTGGTATTTTTGAAAAGTCTTCCAGACCAACTTCCTTCTGCACAAAATAATTGAAGGGACAATGATCCGTCGAAACAACATCAAAAACCCCAGCCGATAAATCATCCCATAGACTTTTGATGTTTTCACTGGATCTCAGCGGAGGACTAATAACATATTTTGCAGATTGATTGAATGGCTGATAATAAACCTGCTGATCAAGCACTAAATATTGAATGCACGTTTCAGCCATTACGGGCAAACCTTCTTTCTTTGCATCAGCAATAAGATGTGCAGCTCCTGAAGTTGAGATATGAACAAAGTAAATAGGGCAGCCTGTCTCTCGTACCAAACTGATAACCTTTCTTACTGCTTCAATTTCAGTTTCCGGAGGGCGGGAAAGCATGTGATACAAAGGCTCAGTTTTACCTTGACTGATGTAACTTTTCTGCAGCTCTTCAATCATCCCCCCCTCTTCAGCATGTACCAGGATCATAGTTCCCATTGAGGCGGCACATATCATTGCTTCGCGCAACTCCCGGTAACTAAGTCCGATAGTCTGGTTATATGCCAAATATACTTTAAATGATCTGATTCCTTCCCTCTCAACACATTGCTTCATTTGATCTGAAACTGCATCACTCCACCAGGTGATACCAACATGTAAGGCTATATCAGTAATAGCACAACGAGCCTGAGCTTTCCGCTCTATTAATGCTGTCAATAGCGACTCACCTCTTGCCGGAGTCACAAAATCAATAAGCGAAGTAGTACCACCTATCATGGCAGCCTTGCTGCCAGAAATAAAATCATCTGATGATGGCCCGACTGGAGTTGGAAGCTGAAGATGAACATGAGCATCTATGCCACCAGGAATGACTATCCTCCCTCTTGCATCAATAACAGGAAGTTCAGCAGGCTGATTTGAGGATTCATATAATACCTCCTCAATTGACTCTCCATTGATTATAATTCCGACACTTTCAAGTCCGGAATCAGTAACTATCCTGGCATTGGTTATCAGGAATCTCATTCCAAATTATTCTTTAATCTTGTCCCAGAGTCGCAAAGCCTGGATTCGGGCTTTTGCCATCACTTCTGCTTCATTGACTTTTGTCAGCTGTCCTTCTCTGACAATAAGACGTCCATTGGCAATCACATGCTCAATATACCTTGAATTGAGACCATAAAACCAGTGACCTAAAAAATTCTCCTGTGTTAATGGTGTAGGTGAGTCGTAACCAAATACCATAAGATTATTATCTGAATTACCATCTATCCTGTTAGCGGCCAGGTAAAGATGAATCATCTGAAGTCGTTGAAACACCCTGGCTGGCGTTATTGCCTCATAACCTTTGCCGGAAAACCAGGCTGTCCGTGAAGATGCCATCATATCATTATGCATCCCATCGGTTCCAAGCATAACACGAGGCCCCAATCCCACACCCGAAAACACTCCAACTCCGTTATTAAGATTTGAATCAAAATTAATTGCCATCCAGGTATCTGATTTGGCAATCAAACGCTTTTCTATTGCATTCAAATGAATACCATGCGCAAAAATGTTTCCTTTCAGATCAAACATTCCGGCTTCAGCGAACCGCTCAGCGACTGTCTTTCCAAATGTCTGGCGGCAATGGGTCTCATCTGCACTATCTTCAGCCACGTGAACATGAATTCCTGTATTAAATTGTCGGGCAAGCATTATTGCCTCCTTAAGGGTTTGTTCACCTACTGTAAAACTCGCATGTAATCCCACCATTCCAGTACGTCGACTTAAGTACCTCCTAGTTTCTGCAAGTCCTTCACTGGCCCCTTTCGTGCCATTCCGATCAGTTATTTCGTAACACAGCAAATGATTAACTCCTACCTCATCGAAAGCATCCGCAATGAGATCAAGAGAACCTTTAATATATTCAGGGCTGGAATGGTGATCAATCACAAAAGTACATCCGTTTTTAGCTGCTTGTACAGCAGTTACAAGAGCGCTTGCTCTTATCATTTCAGCATCAAGCGCCGAATCCACCCGCCACCATATTTTCTGAAGCGTCTCCAGAAAATTGGCAGGCTGTATCTTTGGCTGCGGCATCCCGGTACAAAGCGCAGAATAGGCATGTTGGTGTGCATTACCCAGACTTCGCATGATATATCTCCCCGTACAGTCAATAGTAATCAGGTCTGAAGGAATAACATCAGGCGGTTTAAAATAAAAAGTTGCACCATTTCCTTCTTCTACCCAAATGTCGAGAGGTATCTGTTCGAACGTCTGCCATTCTATGTATGTTCCATTTTTAAGACAAATCATCGGATAGGCTTTAGTGGAAGTGAGTATCTTTGAACTCCGTCAAAGATACAAAAAGCATTCGCTATGGCAGCAGCGGTGGGTACCAGGCCTATTTCACCGACCCCCTTTGCTCCATATGGACCAACTGGATCAGGAACCTCTACCCCTACAACCTCAATATCGGGGGTTTCATGTGCCCTCAGCACCCCACAATCACGTAATCGTGATGACAGAAGTTTGCCTTCCAACATCGGAAGATTCTCTGTGAGGGAATAACCCAGTCCCATATGGACAGCTCCTTCAATCTGCCCCTCGAATAAGACAGGATTAATAATCCGCCCGGCATCATGAGCTGCCACCACCTTAACTACTTTTCCCTGATCGTTTAAAACCGCAACCTGCGCAGCATAACCGTAACCATAATGGGTAGGCCCATCGGTATGAAAAGAGTCAGGTTTAACTGTCCAGTCGCATTGCCAACGAGCCTGATAACGCCGGCCAGACAACTGGCCGAGAGAAGCACTCTTCAGATCCGCGTTTAAAGTTCTGGAGGCTTCCCTGATAGCATTTCCCAACAAAACGGTTGCTCGCGATGAAGTTGTCATTCCAGTCGCTATACCTGAGGTTGTCTCGGAAATAACCTCCACAATATCTGGACTAATCCCTGTTTCCTCACAGAGTATTTGCTGTGCGATTGTTTGGACACCCTGCCCCATCTCTGTCCATCCGTGATGAATTCTTATCATTCCTTCAGACAATACTTCAATAATGACATCTGAATAATCAGTCATTCCATTTCCGATACCACTATTTTTAATTCCGCAAGCCAATCCTGCAAAACGGGCATTCCGAAACTGCATTTCAACGGCCTCGAGGCATGCCCTGATTCCTGCTCCTTTTACATGGTCACCTGTAGCCGTAGTGAGACCATCGGTGAGCGCATTCTCCCATCTGAAGGTCCATCGGTCGAAACCACCTTTCCGGCACAACTCGTCTATGCTGCTTTCAAGGGCAAAAGCAGCCTGATTAGCTCCAAAGCCTCGCATAGCACCTGATGGAATATTATTAGTATAGACTGTATGAGCGGTCAGGTCGATGTTTGGGACAAAATACCCGCCGGTAGCATGCCCTGCAATTCGCTCCATCACCTTTGTTCCTACAGAGGCATATGCCCCTGTATCTCCTATCGCAATTAACTTCATTGCAGTTAATTTACCACTGGCATCAGCAGCAAGTGTAATATCCAACTGAACAGGATGCCGTTTTGGATGCATTCTAATCGATTCTTCCCGCGTAAGAGTAAATAAAACTGCTCTTTTCAACAGCCAGGCAGCCAGTGCAGCATGACCCTGAACCGTCAGATCCTCCTTTCCTCCAAACCCACCTCCGCTGGGTACCAGTATAACTCTGATCTTTTCTTCCGGGAGCCCCAGTACTGAAGCCACTTGTCGTCGATCCTCATATATTCCCTGTCCAGAAGAATACAAAAGCAGGCCATCTTCATCGGGCAAAGCCAGACAAGATTCGGTTTCTAAAAAAGCATGCTCTATACGTTGGGTTTGGTAATACCCTTTAACAATAAAGGATGAATCAGCAAGCGCCTTTTCAGAATCACCACGTTTCAGGCTGCAAGTCTCCAATAAATTATTTCGATCGGGATGAACCCTGATACTATCTGACTGCATGGCTGCTATCATATCGGTAACCGGCTCCATTACACTATAAGTTACTTTTACAGCACCCGCGGCAGCCCGTGCATGATCTGGTGTATCAGCAATTACTGAGGCAATCACATCACCAATATAACAAGTAGTTTCACCTTTTGCAATCATAAGGGGCCAATCGGGAATAATCAATCCGGTAAACCGGTTACCGGGAATATCACTGGCCGATAGAATTCCTATAACTCCCGGCATTGTAGAAGCGGCTGATGCATCAATGCTTTTTAATATTGCCCTGGGATGTTCACTGAAAACAAGAGCCCCGAACAACATCCCGGGAAACCTCATATCATTTACAAACCTTCTTTGTCCGATGGCTGTTTCAAAACCCTGGTACTTCGCACGGAACCATCCTACTCCATGATTGGGTCCAGATTCCTTAAAGACAATCTCTCCTCTCAATTCACTTGCAGATTTTACAATGGCCTTCTCTATCTTCTTGTAGCCGGTACAACGACACAGGTGACTCTTCAATGCCTGCCTTATTTCATCAATCGACGGATCCGGATTTGTTTTCAACAACTGCCATGTCCGCATTACAAAACCCGGTGTACAAAAGCCGCATTGAACAGCACCCTCTTCAACAAACCAGCGGGCTATCATATCCCGTATACCAACCGGAATCCCCTCCAGGGTATTTACAACTGCTCCTTCGAGTTTTTTCATCGGGGTAACGCAACTCAGTCGAGGCATCCCGTTGATCTCAACAAGACATGCGCCGCAAGCTCCCTGACCTGAACAACCATCCTTTACTGATATAATGCCCTGGCCATTCCGTAAAAAGTCAAGAAGGCTGCAATCAACCGGCCCATTATACTTAATTTCTTGACTATTAACAATTAATGATATCATCCTCTTTGTTCTTTTTCAAATACTGTGTAAGAGATTCAAGATTTGGGGTAATGGGTTCCGGCAACACCAGGTGGCTGGCAGGCGCACTTATATCTTTTAATCCACATCCGGTGGCCAACACTACGGCTGTTTCACCTGGCTCCAGCCTCCCTTCCCTAATCCATTTTAACAAGCCTGCTATAGCAGCTGCCCCGGCCGGTTCAGTAAAAATTCCTGTTGTACGGGCCAGCCTTTCAGCAGCCAGTAATATCGATTCATCGCTGACAGTTACATACTTCCCTGAATATCGTTTTATAAAACCAGAGGCCATTCTGAAATTCCTTGGAATATCTACTGAAATTGAATCGGCAACAGTTGTGGCTGGCTTCACCTGGAAATCACGGGCATCAATGTTTCTGACCAAATTATCGCTTTTCTCACTTTGTACAGCCACAACCTCCGGAATTCTATCAATAATACCAAGCTTTAAAAGATCCTCAAATCCTTTATACAACCCTGAAATAATAACCCCATCACCAACCGGAACAAATATGCAATCTGGTAATTTCCCGCACATTTGCTGATACAATTCAAAAGCAACTGTTTTTTTCCCTTCAATGGTGAATGGATTGTATGCCGTATTCCGGTTAAACCAACCATAATAGTCAGAAGCCTTCAAACTTAGCTCAAATGCAGCATCGTAATTACCTTTTACCGGAATTGTAGTGGCACCATACATCACCATCTGAAGCAGCTTGGCCAATGGTGCCGCAGCTGGGACAAAGACAACAGCCCGTTGCTGTTGAGAAGCGCAGATACCTGCCAGAGAAGAACCCGCATTACCGGTTGAAGCTGTGACAATAGTATTTATATCATGTTCTAATGCCCATGCAGATACCAGTTGAGAAGCCCTGTCTTTAAATGAAAATGTAGGGTTTTGGGAATCGTCCTTGATCAGTACTTTATTAGACTGAGGCAGATCAACAAGAAATCCGGCATCATAAAGCGGCGTATTACCAACTCTTAATATACCAAGACTTTTCTCCGAATTTAAAGGCAACAAAGGTAAAAAATGCTTGTCCTTCAAATCATCAAACAATCTCTTCCCGGATAGCTTTCCTGCAATCACATCATAAGGATAGATTGTCTGCAGAACACCTGCAGGAGGCAAATTATCACAGTTTTGAACAGAACATTCCGGACAGAGATATAGGAATGGCTGATAAAACTCTTTACCACAATCAGAACATCGAAAATGATACTTCATGATCAAAGAGTTTTAGCTTTTAGCCACTTCCCTGTTAAAATCCTCAATCATGGCATCCCAAACATCAGCCTGTCCGAAGAGATCATTCCATATCTCCCGATCATACCACAACTGATTCAGTTCCTCGACGGATTTACCCTGCTGTTCGACCCATGTGAAATACTTTAGATTATGAATAGCTTTGCGGTCAGTGTAATTAAGTTCCTTTATGTTACCTGACGATTCTGCCATCAGACATCCCTCAAAGTCACGGCCTGCCTGCAAAGTTGTATAATCACCACGTGATTCACGAAGTTCTCTAAGTCGAGAACCATAAAGTTCAACACTATCAGTGGCAATGGAAAGGATGATATCATCCCCATTCATTTCGAATAGTTTCGCCGTTTTAATGGCGCTCAGCAGATTCGCTATACCCGAAATTCCGATAAGGTTTAATTTATCAGCCACTTCTGGAGCAATACCGTTTGTTTTCAACCAATTGATACCGGTTGGTTCATTAAATAAACGAAGCAACCGCATGCAGGCTTCGTCGTCGATAGCTGTCACCACATCCGTGTTTTTAACATTGTGAACCCATGGAACGTGCTTGTCTCCAATCCCTTCTATTCTGTGACCTCCGAAACCATTTTGCAGTAATGTAGGACATTGTAATGCTTCGGAAGCAACTACTTTCACATGCGGGAATCTGGCCTTCAGGTAATCTCCCGCGGCAATTGTTCCTGCTGACCCTGTATTACTTATATAGGCTGCCATGTTTGAAGATTTACCCTTCAACTTAGAAAACACCTCTTCCAGGGCAGGGCCGGTTACATTGTAATGCCATACTGGATTACCAAACTCATCGAACTGGTTCAGAATTATATAATCGGGTTGTGTACGACGTAATTCCCAACATTTATCATAGATCTCTTTCACATTCGACTCACATCCTGCCGTTGCAATTACTTCTGAACCCACCTCCCTAAGCCAGTCGAACCGCTCACGACTCATTTCCCGGGGTAGAATAGCAACAGCAGTACATCCCATTAAAACCGAATCAAAAGCCCCGCCACGACAGTAATTCCCCGTTGAAGGCCATACAGCTTTATGACGTGTGGGATCAAATTGCCCTGTTATAATCCTTGGTGCCAGACAACCGTAAGCAGCTCCCACTTTATGGGCACCTGTCGGAAACCATTTTCCTACCAGCAACACTATCCTGGCTTTTACTCCTGTTAGTTCAGAAGGTAATTCAAGATAATTCACACTACCAAACCCTCCTCCACTGACAACTGGCTCATTTTTCCAGTTGATTCTAAACAGATTCAAGGGATTAAGTTCCCATAGCCCGACAGACTTTAATCTCTGCAGAATCTCTTCAGGTACTTTCTCCGGATGTCGCATCTGCGTAAAGGTTGGAAGTATAATGCCACGTTCCTTAAACCGTCGGGCAGCTTTGGCCCTGATATCTGCGTCTACAATTTTGGTGATGGTTTCAATCATGACTAAACAGTATTTATTATCTAATGAGTTAACTGCAACACTTTATGTACATCAAGCAGGGTACGCAACCGGGCTGCATCCTGTAATCCTGCTTCAGGAACAGCGGGATCATGGAAAACAAAATTCACTGGTTCAAAGGTTATCTTGTCAAGGGTAACAGTAAACACAGATGTATCAAACACATAAAAATCTCCCTTTTGTCGAAGAACCATCATTGATCCATCAATATTCTTACGCACAATAATTAATTCTTCATCCTCTTCTGCAATAAAATAACCCTCTTCTGCTATCTCAAAACTTTCTGAAGTAAGCCAGAATGTAGGCTTATCCCGGAAGGGAGATCCGGATGTAGGGCAAAATGTAGTGCAATTGCCACATTCATTACAAAAGTTACCAATATTGAACACCTGATAACGTTGGTTCACAGCAAACTGACCATCCGTTACAATTTCTATACTTCCATCCTCCTGCCTTACCGCCTTCTTTAAAAGCAATTCAACTGGTTCTGTCTCAAAGCCCTGATTGGCAAGGTTGGGACATACTGTAACACAAATGTTACATATTTCATCACAAAACAAACACCGTGAAGCTTCAGCCATTGCCTGTTCATCGCTTGTAATCACCGCCTGTTGTCTACTATCTATACCTGCTGAAACAGTTGTGAATTGTCTGAAAGATTTCTTCAGTAGCAAGTCCTTTAATTCAGAGTTTCGCTGACGACTGTCAAAGAGGTTGGGAAAACGCCCACGAGTATCAGTAGCTATGCTTCTCGCTGCATTCTTTCCATCTGCCACAGCACCAACGATATTGGCCGCGCCATTTCGTGCGTCGCCCCCTATATACACACCTTGAATTTGTGTAGCATAGCCATTTCTTTTCGTCTTCAACCGTGAAGGATCAGCCAACGGATTGTCCAATGATTGTCCTAAAGCAGGGATTACGACATCGGCATTAATAATATATTCTGCACCACTTTCAAGTATCGTTTTTCTTCTTCCCCTTTCATCCCGGCCAGCGAAGATCGTTGCACAACACCTGATCCCTGTTACACGACCATTGATCTGAAGTATTTCAACCGGTACTGACATCTCGATCAGTTTCACCCCTTCTGCCAGAGTCGCGATAATTTCTTCTTCGTCAGCGGGCATCTCTTCACGGCTCCTTCGATAAACCAGGGTTACTGTTCCATTCAATGCCAGTGTCCGTCTGGCAGCACGTGCTACATCCATCGCTGTATTACCACCACCCACCACTACCACATGATTACTGCCGGTGCTTACCATACCATCTTTATACTGCTCCAGAAAAACAAGTGGATTTAACACCCCTTCACTATCCTCACCCGGCAACCCTAAATGCTTAACCGAAGGGGCACCGGTAGCAATATAAACGATCTGACCCGACGATACAAGCTCATCAAAGAATTGTCTGTCAACCTTGTGGTCATATTTAATTTCAATTCCGGATGAAATAATCCTATCCAGATCACCCTGTATGGTTTTCTCATCGATTCTGAAATCAGGAATCACGCTTGATATCATTCCACCAGCCTTTGATCCGGCCTCATACACTGTCACATTAAAACCGGCCTGCCTCAAATACCATGCACACGACAAGCCTGAAGGGCCAGCTCCAATAACAGCCACCTCTGGCACACCGTTGAAAGGTATCGACTCAGAATGACCCTCACCCTTTAACTTTGATGCTATATAACGTTTCACCTCACGAATAGCCAAAGGGTTATCATAGTTAATCCGTGTACAGCGTGTCTGACATTCATGATCACATATTGTACCTGTTACACCGGGAAATGGATTTGTCCGGAGAATGACTCTAAATGCCTTTTCAAAATCTCCCTTTGAAGCATAATACAAATAGCCTGGAATGTCCTGACTCGTAGGACATGTACTAACACACGGAGCATGAATACAATCGAAAGGCATCAATTCCCTGGAAGTTTTTATAGAAGGCTCCCGGACTGCTTTATTATAGTATGTATTATGAATTACTTCTTCAGCGTATAAGGTTAAACTGTTGTCAGGCTGAGCATCAATAAAACTGACCAGTTCAGCAAACCCTGATTCGTTAATCTTTTTTGCAATATTCTCAAGATACTGATGCATACGTGCATATCCGCCAGGTTTTAATAAATCAGAACAGACCGTAACAGGACTTAACCTGGCAGCCAGAACTTCGGCAATATTAAACGCATCAACCCCTGCCGAGAAAGAGATATCAATATTCTCTCCGCAATCACTCTTCAATTTGCAGGCCAGCCTGATGGCCAATGGATGCAGAGCCCTTCCACTCATATACATCTGTTTCTCTGTTGGGCTGAATGTTGTTTTAAAATTCAGACTCTCCAACGTATTGGTCAGCTTCAAACCAAAACAGAGATCAGATTCGACAGCCGCTCCCTGTAATGATTTAATTATCCTTATCGCGTCAGGGTATTTGAGGTCATGCTCAAACGCTTCATCTGGAACAGATGTTTTAAAACCTGACCTTTCATTCAGTATTGACCTTACTTCAGAAGCACCCAATAAGGTCGGGTTCAGTTTAATAACCGTATGCAGCCGTTTCTCCCTTATCAGGTATAGGCCAATTTTCTCAATCTCATCCGGAGGGCAACCGTGCATCGTGGAGAGCGTAACATTGTCTGAAATGCGATCCGGTATCTTGAGATGGTTAATCTGAGGGTATATATCTTCTATCTCTCTAATTTTTAAAGCCTTTAATTCATGACAATCACCCATCCGGGAAAAAAAACGCTGAACATTTGACTTCAGGATGCCCTCCATGTTATACCCTACGCTCATATTAAAGACCATAGAGTCTGATGCAATGCCCTGATAACCCAATTCATGATGCAGAAGATGAATCAGAATCCAGGCATCAAGATATTGATTGAATGATTCTTCCAGTGTTAATTCCTGCGACCATTCACAGTTATAACCCTCATCCTGCATATCGATACAGGGTTTACTAACCGTTAACTGATCAAGCGTTTGAATGGTCTTTAATTCAACATATCTTGCTCCGCACAACCAGGCTCCTGCAATATTCTGAGCCAGTTGAGTATGTGGCCCTGCAGCTACACCAAGAGGGGTGTCGATAGGTTTCCCGAAACGCATGGTGGAAAGACTACCCTTATCCGGCCTGTAGAACTTCTCTGCCGGAATACCAAAAAACGCTCCCTTCCGGATCTGCGAGAGCGAAAGCGATACCAATAAACGAAAAGGAATCGGTACAAATTGATCTGCCATGGCAACTCATTTTTCTATTGCCAGTCAAATTTAATGTAAACTCGCCATTTCCGGCTACATTTTGTATAATTAACTGAAAACAGAAACTGTTTTTTCAGTACCTTGGATCCATATTAGAAAAAATTGCTTCCTTAAATTATCAATGCACAAAGCGGCAGCCATAATACTCGCAGCAGGAGAGAGCACAAGGATGGGTCGTCCGAAGTGGCAACTGCCATTCGATCAGAAGCAATGTTTCCTGGAAGCACTTATTTCTGTGTACAGGGAAGCAGGCTTCATGAAGATTGTGGTGGTTATGACCCCCGGTCAGTTACATAAATTTTCCTTCCTGAATGCAGCAAGGTCATGTATACTGATTGAGAATAATAATCCGGGAGAAGGGCGGTTAAGGTCAGTTGAACTGGGCATCTCCGCGATTGGGGATTGTTCCTGCACTTTTCTGCAAAATATTGACAACCCCTTTACAACAACCGATCTGATAAGACAGATGCTAAACCTCAGCGAGACCGCCGATTATGTTGTTCCTGTATTTAATAAAAAGAGAGGTCACCCGCTGCTCATTGGACAGGCAGTTATCAATCTGCTAAAAGCCGGACACACCGACTGCGATTTCAGGAATCTGCTTATCGGATTTTCTTACACAGAATTGCATTACCAAGATCAACACATCCTCATAGATATAAATACTCCTGAAATATATGCCTCCTGTTTTCCATCGATTTTGAAATAGATTTCATTCTGTTTACCTTTGATTTTTAGTAATGTCTGGCATCTGCTCTCTGGGATGTAGTTCTTCAAAAACATATCACTATGAAAAAAAATGAATTAGCCGGAAAAATATATCAGCTTGCTGAGAAATACAGAGATTATACTGCCTCTAATCTTGCAGAACTGGTTAAAACCAAATCGCTGAGCGGAGAAGAGGGCAATGTACAGAAAGTCTTAACAAGCCAGATGAAAGAAGCCGGGTTTGATGAGATAAGGATCGACGGAATTGGCAATGTCATTGGACGCATTGGCCATGGCCCGGTTATCCTGGCTATTGACGGGCACATCGATACTGTTGATGTCGGAAACGCTTCCAACTGGGATAAAGACCCTTTCTCGGGAGAAATTGCCGATGGATTTGTTTGGGGGCGAGGTACCGTTGACCAGAAAGGTGGTGTCGCCTCTTTTGTAACAGCAGGGAGGATACTCAAAGAAGTAGGGGTTCCTGAAAACCTTACCCTATACTGCACTGCAACGGTGATGGAAGAAGATTGTGACGGACTTTGCTGGAAATACCTCATCGAAGAAGAGGGAATCCGCCCACACTTCGCGATCAGTACTGAACCCACCAACCTGAATATATACCGGGGCCACCGTGGCAGAATGGAAATCAGGGTAACCTTCAGGGGTATCTCTGCCCACGGCTCAGCCCCCGAAAGGGGAAAAAATGCCATCTATATGGCTTCCCGTGCTGCGCTTAAAATTGAAGAACTGAATGAACGGCTGCGCGATGATGAGTTTCTGGGCAAAGGCTCGGTAACCATATCCGAATTTGTCAGTGGTAGCCCATCGCTCTGTGCTGTTGCCGACTATGCTCACATTCATCTCGACAGGCGTCTTACATGGGGCGAGACTAAAGAAAGTGCCGTTGCAGAAGTGGAGGAGGCAGTTAAAGGACTGGATGCAAAAGTTGAGGTACTCTGGTATGATGGAAAAGCCTTCACAGGTAAAAAGTATGGGATGGAAAAGTATTATCCTACCTGGAAAATAGCCGAAGAGCACCCTATCGTCCAAACAGGTATACAGACCTTCAGGGAACTGTTTTCCCATGAACCACTGGTAGGGAAATGGACCTTCTCGACCAATGGTATCGCGATCAATGGAATGCATGGCATCCCAACCATAGGTTTTGGGCCGGGAAATGAAATAATGGCACATGCCCCCAATGAGAAAACACCGGTAAGCGACCTCGTAGCTGCTTCTGCATTTTACGCGCTGTTTGCCTGTAGTCTGTAAATCTTCCTCAAAAGCTGTTTTTACTGCTTTCAAAACAAACACTTCAAATCTGGTCATAGCATATTATCTGGTGAAAAAGAAACCGGAACGACTGAAAATACTAAAATCCGTTAACCGGAATAATGAGAAGGCCTCTTCAATACCTAAGATATCACAAACCGAAAAAATAAGTTCTGCATCATGCCCGAAATCCATCAACTCATCGGCAAGGTTCACGAGACAGGAGCCAGCCTTTATCAAAAAGATTTTTTTCACACCTGGCATAAAACTCCTCAGGAACTGGAACTAGTGTTGCAGGTAGCCGAAACGCTTAAATTATTATATCTGTACAACGTTTCGACGAGGTGCTTCGATTCTGGACTTGCCGTTTCCCAGTTTCGCGATAACTCTACCCGTACCCGTTTTTCCTTTGCTTTCGCTGCTAACCTGCTCGGGCTTACTGTGCAGGATATGGATGAGCAGAAATCACAAATTGCCCACGGGGAAACCGTCCGCGAGACAGCAAACATGATCTCTTTCCTTACTGAGATTATCGGCATCCGCGATGATATGTACCTCGGCTCAGGCCATACTTATATGAAGGAAGTAGGAGAAGCGCTCGATGACGGTTTCCGTAACGGCGTGTTGCCCCAACGGCCTGGTATTGTTAATCTGCAGTGCGATATAGATCATCCTACGCAAAGCATGGCCGATCTTCTTCACCTGATCAATGTATTCGGATCAAAAGAGGCGCTCAAGGGGAAAAAGATAGCCATGACATGGGCCTATTCACCAAGTTACGGGAAACCTTTATCGGTGCCCCAGGGGATTATCGGCCTCATGACCCGTTATGGTATGGATGTTACCCTGGCCTACCCCGAAGGGTATGGCCTCATTCCGGAGGTTATGCAGGTAGCCGGGGAAAATGCCACCAGGTCAGGAGGAAGCTTTAACGTGGTTAACTCGATGGAGGAAGCTTTTAAGGATGCCGATATCGTCTATCCAAAAAGCTGGGCACCGTTTCATGTCATGCAGCAACGCACCGAGATGCTTCGTAACAGAGACAGCGAGGGATTGAAAGAATTGGAAAAAGCCTGTCTGGAAAACAATGCCAGATTCAGGAACTGGGAATGTACGCGCGAAAAAATGAACCTTACCCGGAAAGGAAAAGCGCTCTATATGCACTGCCTGCCTGCCGATATCAGCAGTGTTTCGTGTAAGAATGGCGAAGTGGCAGCCGATGTTTTCGAACAATACAGAATCGACACCTACAAGGAGGCCGGATTTAAACCCTATATCATCGCGGCCATGATGTTTACAAACCGCTTCGGCGATCCCGCCGGAGTACTCGACCAATTGGTGGAAAGAGGCTTACATCGCGTCAGGCGATAACCATTAACTAACAGAAAATCTGCCGTTAGAATATATATACTCTAGTTATGTTTTAACATCAGGAACACTGATAGTATCTCCCATATTACACTATTGAAAGATGAATTAGTCTTTTAAACAGGTGCCCGGTCACATCAGGCCAGCTAACCATATTGGAGGCCTTCAACACCGTTTGATCCGGATTCTTTTCGATGAATAACAATATGCCCAATGAGCCCATTACATCCTGATGGTGGCAGTTATCCAGTTCTGAACTGACCCCAAAAGTTAGACAAATAACTTTTGGGGTGCAATTCAACTTCCGAGGCTTTCCTTAAGCAAACTATATGGTAAAGTATTTTATAAGAGAAAAACCGCCGAACTTACAGATCTCTTTTATATGGTCACTTATTCCCACACTCATTAACCAATTTCTTCAGAACAAATTTATTACTTGTATACAAATAAAGCCATTCCGGATAATCTGCGATAAGCAGAATATCTATTGCGTCATTTATTACAAACATCTTTTTAGTTTTTGCTATTTCAAATATGTTGGGAAGATTATCACAAAAGACGAAAAATAAATGTTCGCTACAGAGGAAGTAACCATAGGGTTTCCAATACCTGTCTGTTAGTACTACTTTTGGGTCATGGTTAGCCGCTATATCAATAAATATACTATCGTTTTTTTCAACAATAGTAATACTGAAAACAATAGCTTTAGAATAATAACTACATTTCTTTAAACAACAAACTATGTCAGTAATTATTGAATCAAACTCTTGATTTTTAGTTATTAACAAAGGTAACTCTTTATTGTATCTATTATTTTGAGAAAATAGGTCGCCATTAAAGATTAAGGGTATAATCAACAAGTATATTAGGAATGCTTTCATTATTTTATTTTTGGTGCTATTATTTCAAATTCTGGCAAAAGACCTGGTATAGAGTTTTTGTCAAACGGTGTGTATTTGCCGTTATTAGGAGTGAAGATGTTAAATATTGCATTTGGATGCAGTTTTTGAATCTCAGTAGCCAATCCTACATCTCCATAAGAAACCGTAGTTGTATTATTGTCATGACTATGGTCATTACCTCTGTAAGTGTATGAGAAAAGTTGAGTACCATACAAGTGACCACCGCCATAGTCGGTGCCTTCCAGATGAGTTGTTGTTAGATAATTCAAACCATTATCACCCTCAACTCCTACCATTGACCGACTCCATTCAACTTTAGAATTTTTAGCTACAAATTCAAAAAGATTTTTTGCTTTATCATCACCTCTTACTTTTAGTACATCATATTTATACCATTTATTATCTCGTGGATCTTTTACTGACTGAGAATATTTACTATCCAAAATCCCTTTATCAACAGTTGTAGAATTATCTTTCTTCCCATTATCCCAACTTTCTTTGGTATACAGCACATCAAAATCATCGTTTGTCTTTTCAACAAGTTGAGTATTTCCTTGTTCGTCAACAGTATAATTGTCGTCTAGTGCTCCAGTTGGATCAACACGAAGAATAGGACTATTTTGGCAATAAGAGTATGGTGAAACCCAACTTCGTTGGTCTGCCATCGGGTCAATACAATGCCACCTCCCCAGAGCCGGGTCGTACATCCTGGCCCCGTAATCGTACCAATCCAGCTTGCTCCCGGCCAGGACGTCGTCTTGCAGTTCTTTCCCGTTGTATATGTTTTTTCTTTTCAGGATAAAGTTACTGATTTTTCTCAATAATCGTGGCATATGATTTATGGGGCTAAAACATGACTTAAATGGATTAAAAGCACCCTGGTTTTTTCACGGATAAAGGCGCAATACTATTATCCGGTAAAATACCTCAGATCAGTCCTGTTCCCGACAAACAGATACCAAGCATCATGATTTCCAGAGCCAAAGGCAGCAACACGCTTCGTACCAGATAGCCGGTTTCACGACGATGGGTCAGATAATTGATAAAGTGAAGCATGGAGGCTTGTAACAGGTAAAGGGCATAAGCCATTACCACGATCAGAATGGCCTCATGGCTCATCGAGGCTGCCAATGTAACCAGAGCTGCCAGCGCGAAGGCAAGGTTTGCAAAACCTACTTCATACTGAAACGATCTGTTGCCACTTTCCCAACCAAGCCTGCGGGCATCCTCTCCGGCAAATAATACATGGGTAACAAATCCGGTCAGCCCTGAATAAATCACCGTGGACACGCTTAATATCAAAAAGGCAAGTCGGGCCTGATCAGACTCATAAAACCAGAAAGTGAGGAAGATTCCCACACCCGAAACCAAAATCCGCGAAAGACTGAGAAATTTTACCATGATTGTCAGATTAGTTCACAAAGATAACGAAGTGAGCCGGAAATGTCACAAAAGATATTACCCCTCGGTAAAACAAAATTAAAACCACATAACCCAGGAAATCAACACTTAAAAAATCCGCAGAAAAAATCCGCACATCCGGCTCCTCCAACAACTGACCGGAAAGATCCATGTGGTTTTCCCTGGCAGAGCATCAATCAGTCAGGAACCCATTGCCGGGTTAATCATGCATCCATCATTTCAATGATGCCGGCTGGCAATAATTATCCCTTCTCCTGAATGCGATAGGGGTGACTCTTTGGAGTCCCTGATTCAAGGTCAGCAAGGTCAAAAAAAGGCCATAAAAACCACATTATTCTACCACAAACCACAAAAAATATAAAGCACTGACAATCATATACCAAACATATTGACGGTTCGTTCTCGCTTCGAAGCAGCTTCGAAGCAGTTTCGTATACTTTCGAAGCAAAAACGAAGCGACGACGAAAATACTTCAAATGAAGGTCAGCTTTGGTAGAACCCGTGTATTACACTCTGTTGAATTAAACTTCACTTCGGTGTGGAAAGTGATTCAGAAAGACAACCGCAAAGCTTCATGTTCAGAAGCAGACGATTGTAACTGAAAGGCAACTGTTAATTTGCCGGACGGGAAAACCGAAAGGGCGAAAGCCGGGAAAAGACTACATGCAGGATCATCTACAATCGCTGTATGTAGTGACAAAGCCATTCATCAGGGGAAATTCTTCAGCGATCGGCTACTTCATTACCGCGGGTTACTTTTACCGGCAAAAAGGAGTTCTGAAAGTAGAGGACTTTCTCAGGCAGGTGAAAACATAAGGTTCTGAATACATCCATCAATAGAAATCTTCATGATTCGATGCACGATGATGCTGAAAAATAATTCATTCAGTATGCCGGAGCCAGGATGTATTCACATGATCCCGGGAAGATATTCCAAAACGAACCATTAAAAAAGGAGGGCAGAGCCCTCCTTAAAGTCTTAGTTGCTTGGCCTGGCCGTCGTTTCAAACAGCAAAGTACCTCCCTGCATGATCTCTTCATGGGTAATCCAGTGGCGGTTCAGTGTCTTGCCATTGAGTACTACCCGTTTTACATAGATATTTTTCGGCGAAAGATTTGGTGCATCAATTTCCAACAACTTACCACCCGGCAGGCTAATCGAAGCCGATTTAAAGAGAGGGGCTCCCAGTTCATATTTATCGGTACCCGGGCAGAACGGGTAAAATCCGAGTGACGAGAACAGGTACCATGCTGACATCTGGCCACAGTCATCGTTACCGCATAAACCCGATGGGGAATTATGGTACATGGTTGTAAGTATCTTACGCACCACCTCCTGTGTAGCAGATGGTTTACCTGCAAAGTTGTAGAGATACGGGATATGATGCCCCGGTTCGTTTCCATGCACATAGTTTCCCATCAGCCCGACAGCCGCGATATCTTCGGTATTCGCGTAATATTTCTCAGGCAGGTGCATGGTGAAGAGAGAATCGAGATGCGGCAGGAACTTTTTATTCCCTCCCATCAGGGCGATAAGCTCTTCAGGAGCCTGTGGAACAAACAGGCTGTAAGTCCATGCATTCCCCTCGATATAGCCCATGCCATGTGTGGCCAGTGCATCAAAGGGGGTTACAAAATTTCCGTTGTTAGTCCTGGCACGCATAAAGCGGGTGGCAGGATCAAAAAGATTTTTGAAGTTCAGGGAGCGGTCGCGAAAAACCTTCGCGATGGAAGAATCGCCAAGCGCAACAGCCATCCGGCTGATGGTATAATCATCATAGGCATATTCAAGGGTAACAGAAGCCGAGCTTCCCGATTTTTCAGCCGTAACATAACCTTTATCCATATAGTCGCCCACCCCTTCGTACGGGCGGTAAGAGGCACTTTGCACCATAGCTTTCAACGCCTTTTGACCATCAAACCCTCTGATACCTTTTACCCAGGCATCGGCAATTACCGGAACGGCATGGTACCCGATCATACACCAGTTATCGTTGGCATAATGCGACCATACGGGCAATATTGAATGGATACTCTGATCATAATGGGCAAGAACTGAATTAACCATATCGGAGGATTCAGCCGGATACATAAGAGTTAACCAGGGATGCAGTGCACGGAAAGTATCCCAGAGCGAAAAAATGGAATAATTTGTAAATCCATTGCCCTGATGAATTTCATGATCCAGACCACGATAACGCCCATCGACATCGGCATAGATGGATGGATGGATGAGGCTATGGTAAAGGGCTGTATAGAAAACAACCTTTTGTTCATCAGTGGCTTCTATCGTGAGCCGGTTGGCTTCAATGTCCCAGGCTCTGAATGCAGCGGCACGGTATGAGTCAAACGAGCCATGAGGTGCCTCCGTCATGAGGTTTTGTAACGCGCCCTGCTCGCTCACCGGAGAAAGAGCCATTTTAACCAGCAACTTATCAGATTGCTTCAGGCCAAATTTGAACCAGGCCTTCACTTTCCTGCCCGACCGTTCGGGGAAATTCCGGTTCATCTCCCAGCGCCGCCAGAATCCGCCATAAATTTCCTTTTCTTCGTTGCGGAGGCTGTATTCTGTTATCGGCTTTGAAAACGACATGGCAAAATAGACAAACCTCTCGCGTGCCCATCCATTGGTCTGACGGTAACCAGTTACCAGTGTATCATTAACAACTCTGAGGGAAGACCATATTACCTTGCCGTCGTAATTATATATTCCATGAACCATATCGAGGATCAAAGCACCCGGCTGGTCTCCTTCAAATGTGTACTGATGAATTCCAACACGGGGGGTTACGGTGAGCTCAGCCCTGATACTATAATCGGTGAGCGTGGCAGCATAATATCCGGCTTGTGCAATTTCGGTTTTTTTATCGTACCGGCTTCGATATCCCGATTCGGGGTTGGAGGCTGTTCCGGGGTTTAATTTCGGATCACCGGTTACAGGCATCAACAGGAAGTCGCCCAAATCGCTGTGGCCCGTACCATGAAGGTGGGTATGACTGAAACCAACAATGGTAGGATCGGTAAACTGGTACCCTGCACAATAACGATATACATCGGGGTTGTAACCATGGCCAGAGGAATAGGGTACGGTATCGGTATCTGGGCTCAATTGTACCATACCGAAAGGGACAACTGCCCCCGGGAAGGTGTGTCCCATATGGTCAGTACCGATAAACGGGTTAATATAACGGGCATTCCCCTGGGCAATGCACCCTGCTGAAACCAACAACAAAGAAGCCAGAATACTAACTGACAATGATATATGTTTTTTCATATCTTAACCGTTTTAGGTGATTTATCGGCCTGCAATTTAGGCAAAAAGGAGAAATATCAGACACAAAAAAAATGAGTCCCGTCAGCTATTAATCAGACGGGACCCGGCATAAGCTATCCAACATGAAGGATCAAATCAGCAAAACGGCTACTCCTAAAAGCAAATCGGTTGCCAGTACAGTTATTACATTGGCCACAAGGCCCGGGATCAGGGCGGAAGGGTTATTGTAGAACCGCAGGGCAGTATTGCCTGCTTTAATGGCAAGAGGAAGAGGCAACAAAGCCAGCAAACCCCAATAATTCAGCGTATTGTTCCCAATCATCCAGATTACCATTGTAAAAGTGGCTACCAGCCCGGCAACATAAATCCATGAGGATGCTTTCCGGCCAAGTAATATTACCAGATGACGCCGTCCTCCTTTTCGATCAGCGTCGGCATCAGGAAACTCATTTATGAAAAGAAGCAATGAGGTCAGAATCCCGGGGGATACCGAGAGATAAATCACCGAAACAGGAAGCACCTCGCTGAAAGGCTGCCCGGGAACAGCCGTCATGGCAATATAACTACCTATAACAACCAATGATCCGAGCGAAAGGCCTGAAATAAGCTCACCCATGGCAATTCGGGCAAAGAAGGGTGTATAGAGCACAATAGAAACCGCTCCGATCAGCATAATAACTGCAATGCTACTGTGAGCAGTCACTGTAAAATATGTTCCGATTGCCGCAGCCAACAGGAGCGTGAAGAGCGCTGCCAGCAACACCTGTCGGGGCCTGGTGTGCCCTTCGGTCAGCATCCCGGTTCCGCCACTGAAAGGAGTACGGGTTACATTGAAATCAATGCCTGTATGGAAATCAGAATATTCGTTAAACAGGTTCACCGACACATGTGCCGATACGATACCTGTCATCAGCAACAGGACGTTGATCCAACTGAAACCGGCCTGAGCACCTGGTATTTTCCAGGCAGCAGCCACACCGATAAAGACGAGAAGTACTGCAAGCGCCAGGAAGTTAGTCCTGATCTGGGTTAACCAGATTTGTATTGTATTGGGTTTTGACATACATTATTCTGTTTATTGTATCTCCCGACTCACCAACAATGAAAGAGGGTAGTCAGTCGACACGGTTTTGCCCAGAAACAATCGAAACAGAAAAAAGTTCTAACCGCTGGTGTGTTCTGAATGCCTGTATACCGGTACCAGCTGCGTATGATAATCTTTCAGGGCAAGACGGGTTTGTGTTAACGACTGGGTAAAACCAAGAATAAATCCTCCTCCACCCGACCCGCAAAGTTTCAGGTGATAATCGCCTGTTTCGAGCCCCTGCTTCCATGCAGGGACAAAGTCTTCGGGTATCATTTCGTGAAAATGGTTTAACTGGAATGCTGAAAGAGCTTCAGTTGCCCGGAAGAATTCCCTGTGATTTCCGGCAATCAGGGTGCTGATGGCTGAATTAATAAGCGGGAGATACTCCTGTTGCATGTGGTTAATATAATCCGAACTTCTGCACAGGTTGAGGAAACGTGCCACTCCATTATCAGTTTTCCCTGCTGAGCCGGTATCGATTAAGAAAATAGCACCATCTTCCTCAAATTTATGCCGGGGGATTCCAACCAGAGAGATATCAGTACGGCTCTTCATATGCAGCGGATATTGCAGATATGCATTCAAAGGGTCAATTCCTGAACTTTTTCCATGGAAGAAAGACTCCATTTCTGAAAATATGCTCTTCAAATTAAGAATATCCTGCTGAGCAACTGACCCACAAGCCCTTACACGAATACCTGCATAACGGGCATAAACTGCTGCCACCAGGGCGCCACTACTACCTACACCATACCCCTGCGGAATAGATGATTCGAAATATAGCCCTTCAGCCAGTTCTTTATCCATCCTGTCGAGATCGGTTCTTGTCTGGGTTATCAGGTTGCTTTTGTTACGCAGGTAGGTTGCAAATTCTTTCAGGTTGTCATTGCTGACAAGAGCCGCGTTATAGTCGGTATATTTATCATCGGTGATAAAGCTCAGTTCTCCGGCAAAGTGTGTATATGGAATACTGAGTGCCTGTGACCCGAGGATCACACCATACTCACCAAATAAAAGTATTTTAGCGTAAAAATGTTCGCTTTTTGTCATCATTATTGAAAGCTCATTCTTTGTGGCCCGATACCAGACCTGTCATGGATTAACCTGACATGGCTGCTAAGCGGGTTGAGGTAATTTTCTAAAAAACCGTTCATGGCATCAGCCATTTCATCGGGATAAATCAGATGCACATTTGGCCCTGCATCAAGGGTATAGGCTAAAGGAAGACCAGTTTCCGCACGAAAACGTTCAGCCAACCGGGTAATTTCAACAGAAAGAGGGTGCAGTAAGTTCACCGGGGGATCAGATGTCAGCATCAAACCGTGCAATCCAAGCCCTTCGGCAATGGTTATCCGGCAGAAGGCATCCATATCACCACTTCTCAGTATCGCTGGTATGGCGGCAACCCTTTCACGAGCCAGGTGATAACGTTCGGCAGCAAACGGGTGCCGGTTCATAAGATCATGGCCCCTGCTGCTCGATACACTCTTTTTCTGATCGCTCACAACCACGATGAGGTCATGCATCCTTGTAAAAACAGGATGAATATTGTTAATGGGGATCGCGTATAAATCAGAACTGTCTGAGATGCCTGGCGTGGAGCCCCAAAGAGAAAACCCTCCGAAAACAGACCTGGCTGCACTACCTGATCCAAGTCGGGCCAGATTTGAGGCAAATGGCATGAATTCTTCCGGTGTAACTCCTCCCATATCAAGATGGGTTTCTGTCAGACAGAGTGCCAGAGCACCAAAAGCCGAAGCTGAGGATGCTATTCCGGCTGAATGCGGGAAGCTGTTTGTACTCCTGATGACAGCGCCATGTATTGAAAGCCATGGAAGTGTCGGGTACAGTGCTTCAAAATATTTTTCTATCCTTTGGGCAAACAACGGGGCCGGCTTCCCTTCAAACAAAAAATCGACACCCTGTTCACCGGGCAGCCAACGAACAGAAGTCTCGGTATTACTCTCGGATAGCGTGATACTGACTGATGGAGAAGCAGGAATTTGCCCGCCAAGTTTCCCCCAATACTTCACTATGGCTATATTGGGAGAACAACGCCAGGAGTACTTTTTATCTGGTATATTTTTATTGCGGGTCATTACAGTAATATTGTTTCCTGAAAAGACAACACGGTATTATAACCCCTGTTTAAAAACCATTCGGTAGCTTCTTCCAGATTCATGTCAGGTACCGCAAGCACAAAATCACCTCCCCATGCACCCAGCGATTTAACTACACCCGGGAAGCCTTCAAACAGTGTCTCCTGTACCGTAGGTTGCTTCAGCACTGATTTAAGCAGTATTTCATGTTCCGCCAGAAGGTCAGCAAACGTTGAAAGACTTGTGGTTGTACTCACCTCCCGCGTGATTTCAGTGAAATGATTTAAAACGGAATCCATGATATGATGACGTAAAAGGAAGTTCCTCACACTTGATGAAGAATCCTGCTTCCGGTTGGTATAAACAAGGAGTAATTTATCAGCAAATGGCGGATTAAACGGCACTTTTGAAAAATCGGGTTGTTTGTGCGAAATGCTGTAATGGATTGGATGTCCAACCATAGAACATGCAACATCAGCCCCGGATCCATTCGAGACAAGGAAGCTCAGTTCAAGAGGGTCAACCCCTGCCCATCGGGCAACATTCACCGTTAGTTGAGCACTGCTGCCAAATCCCCAAAGTGGATGGGCGCCCATTACACTTCTGGCGCGAAAACCACCATCGGACAAAAAGGAGGGCTTAAGCCTTCTGACGTTTTGCAGCAATTTAGTCAGGAAAGCTGCCTGACGGCTATCGCTGCAACTCACAGCATGAAAATCAGACAGCCTGAAGGTAGCACTCAGTAAAGTTGTATCATCGTATGAGGTAGTCCAATACAATTGATTCTCCGCACCTGGTAATACAGTAAGTTGCTGTGTATACCTGACAGGTACCACCAGAGAAACTGCCCCAAAGAGCACAGCATATTCACCGGTGATAAGCAACTTACCAGGGCTTTGAAACATCAAAGGACTATTTTGCTCCATTCTCCCTCAGTTTTTCAATATAGGCTCTTACCGCAGACAGACTAACCGTATTATCGTTGAACCATTCGCTTACCTTCTCGTGCTCCTCCCGGGTTGCATTAAGGCCGATCAGGATGTTTCCAAGATGCATACGCATATGGCCTTTTTGAATTCCAAGAGTTGTAAGGGCACGCAATGCAGTGAAATTCTGGGCCAGGCCAAGAGCTGCGGCAATCTGCATCAACTCTTCAGCCGAAGGATTGTCCAGTATATCGAGCACAGCCCCGGCAACGGGATGGAGACTGGTCAGACCACCCACTGTTCCCAGGGTAAGAGGTAAAGTCAGGCTGAAATGGAAAACGCCATCAGAAATATGCGCTTCCGATAAGCCCCGGTATTGGCCATCACGGGCCGCCCAGGCGTGGGCACCGGCTTCTATGGCTCGAAAATCGTTACCAGTGGCAATCATCAGGGCATCAATACCATTCATAATCCCTTTGTTATGCGTAGCTGCCCGGTGAACATCACAACAGGCTATCCGGGTAGCCATGACCAACCGTTCAGAGAACTCTTGTGGAGTAGCACCCTTTGTAATCATCTCCTCTACAGGGCAGCTGACAGATGCAGTGACGGTACTCCCGGGGTTATAGTTCGACAGGATGGCCATGATTACCCTGGTATTGCTGTCAGGATTATTTTCCCTCACAAACTGCTCCAGAGTTCTTCCCATCACTTCAAGACAGGTATTTATGAAATTGGCTCCCATGGCATCGGCAGTACCAAACCTCACATCAAGGCGGTAGTAATTTGGCATTACTTCGGGTCTGTGCTCGATGATCCAGGATTTTACACCTCCACCGCGCGATTCCATCCCTTCTACATGTGGCAACAGCTCTTCGTAAAAACGTGGTTGAAGTTGTTCCGATATTGAATCAAAATATTCTGACGGTGCTTCAGAAGTAAAATGTACCTGCCCGTTTTTCTCCCGGCCGTTGACCACCGATTTAAAACCACCCCGCTTATACCAGAACTTGGCAGAAGAGGAAGCGGCGGCAACTACAGAACTCTCTTCAGTAACCATTGGGATGTGGTATAGCTTCCCGTTAATCAGAAAATTGGGAGCTACGCCAATAGGAAGTGCATAAAGGCCAAGGTTATTCTCACTGAAGGATTCAAAACGTTGGGCAAGCGTAATATCTGAAGGTAAGGAATTTTGCAGAATCTGCCGGATGCTTTCAGAATTTCCGGTTTGCATAGCCACCAGTTTTCTTTTAGTCTCTGATGTCTGAGCCGAAAAATTCTCAAGAAAAGTTACTGACATTTTTACTTAATTTGAAGGTAAGCATTAGCCATACGGAGGCCATCGGCCTGAGCTGCCGTGAATTGACGAAGCTGGTCGATGCCAGCCTGTGCATGAATCAGGAAAGCCGAAGCCTGTCCATAGACAGCCGGTAATAGACTTTTGCTGATGAGATAATAGCCATCCAGAAAATCTTTAATTCCACCACTGATAATCAGATGACGCGTAGAAATATGAGAGGTCTTGCTTATTTCATTGACCATTTCCAACATATTAGCGGCATTGTGACCTGTATAAGCCAGAGGAAGAAGGGTGTTGACCCTTTCACCGGTTTGCCTCAATGACTCCAACTTAGAAAAGTTAGTCCCCCCGTATGCACCAAATTCAATGGCTTCGAGCGGCAATTCGAGAAGCGCTTTTAACGATTGAGGCCCCATACCCTGACCAACTTCTTTCACTACGATCTTCATGTCAGGGAAATAGTCGATCAGCTTACGGATTGTATCTATAGGCGGGTGTTTGAGACGATCGCCTTCAGGTTGGAAAAATTCCTGAAAAGGATTAACATGAATCATCAGGCCATCGGCCTCAAGCCTGGAAACCAAACTGCTTATAAGGCTCCATTTGTTCTGACCGATAATCAGCTCTATCTGATTTATACCCAGATTAGCATATAGCGGAAGATCTGGTCCGATAACAGAACGGAGTGCAAAATGGCCAATCCAGGTATCATCTTCAAGAATAGAACGGCATGAACCAAGCCCCATTCCCATACCGAATTCCCGGCAAACGGTAGCCAGATTACGATTGATCTCACCAGCCAGCGGAGTTCCCCCTGTCATACTGGATACCCAGACCGGTAGATGCAATTCCCTGCCCATAAATGAACGGGCCAACGGATTACCGGTGACAGGATGAGATGACAACATTGGCTCATAATTAAAACGCTGATCAGCAGTTTCATTTCCGGCATGTGATTTCAATGCTAGGTCAAGGTGTGCTTTCTTGCGATCTGTTGGCATTCTCAAAAGTGTTTAACTGTTGATTAATTTCATAAGACTAACGACAATCAATAAATAGTTGACAGTAGCCAATAAAAAAAAATCGCCGGGCTCTGATTTAGCCGGGGACGTCAGAAGTAGTCTGGTATGTAATGTCTTAAAATGTTCCACTCGCTGGACTGCTAACGGGTATTCCGGATGCAGAGAATAATGCAAAGCTAAAGAAAGTTTACATATGAAAAAGCAAACAGGTTGTATAATGCTTCAAATGAACGCCGAGAGGGATATATAATAAGCTTCTGAACCGGCCGGAAACAAAAAATCGTTCGGCTCCCTACCAGGGAAGAAGAGAATCAACTCCACAAATTTACAATATCAACAAACTATAAGTCATTCTTTTCCCAAACACTATGTATCATTCTTCATCACAACAGCCAGTTTACAGAATTGAGATTCAAACAATGAAGCAATCGTAATGTTTTCCAAACAACATCATTTGAAGTACTTTTCCCGTATTGAAACTCAGAGTAACTGAAGAGATCATATTTAAAACGGGTTTTATTTGTTTTAAACAAGTCATGTAACAGGCTGTGATATACCTATTACTACCAAACATAACCGGTAACTGCAATTTTACCATCACACTGATTATGAATCGATGCGATAATATCCGGATCATCATAAAACAATACATAACAGGGTTATACGAAATAAAACACTCATAAACACATACCGGAAAACCACATCTGACTTGAATTTTCTTAATTTTGATAAAATTTCAGAGAAAGGTATTCAACCATGGTCAATATTTTCCAGCACGCGAATCAGGCCTTAATAACAGGGCAGGCGATCACCTTTTGCATTGTAGTTTCAACCAGTGGATCTGTTCCCCGCCGGGCAGGTGCCAAGATGCTTGTATGGCCGGATGGTCGGATCGAAGGGACAATAGGTGGGGGTGCTACAGAGCTGGAGGTGATAAACAGAGCGTTGCAAATTAAACCGGGTGATTTGCCAAAGATTCACTCCTTCGACCTAAAACCAGAACATGGCCTTGCATGTGGGGGTAGTATTCAGGTTTACATAGAACGGATGTCCCCATCCGAAAGGCTTTTCATTTTCGGGGCAGGACATATTGGTAAGGCACTCGCAGGAATGGCCGTTCGATTTGGGTTTAACGTGATCATCGTTGATGACAGGGAAGGGATTTTTGGTGAATCGGATCTTACAGCTTATCGCTGTATTCTCGCCTCTTACCCTGAGATTCCGGCAAGTCTTGGAATCAATGAATCTGACTTTGTTGTAGTTGCTACGTACGAGCACAAACTTGATATTGAAATAACGGCAATTGCAGCAAAAGAATATCCGTTGTACATAGGACTGATAGGATCAAAAGCGAAGCTGGCACTTGCCCGGAAAAGATTTACCGAAGATTTTAATCTTACGGAAGAATTAATCGACAGGATAGATATGCCAATCGGGGTTGCCATTGCAGCAGAAACCCCCGATGAAATTGCACTGGCTATCCTTGCATCACTAATAGATGCCCGAAACAGGAGTCGTGGGATCATGCCAAAAAAATAGTACGTCGACAGAATCATTTCCCTACCTTCAAATCAAACAACAATGAATCAATCGCAGGCAATATACTTTTACTGGAACCAACAACTTATCGTTATAGATTTTTCTCAACCTGATTCTCCCCGTCCATCAACCACCGTATTGAACTGGCTCAGGTCGCAACAACATGGTAAAGGGACCAAAGAGGGTTGCGCTGAAGGGGATTGCGGAGCATGTACTGTAGTAGCAGCCTGGCCCGATGAAAAAGGCATTATGAAGTATCATGCTGTAAATTCCTGTCTTATTTTTCTTCCTTGGCTGCATGGAAAACATTTGATTACCATAGAAGGGTTAGCTGACAAGGGAAATCTTCACCCGGTACAGCAGGCGATACTGGATCTCAACGGAACGCAGTGCGGTTTTTGCACACCCGGTATCATCATGTCGTTGTTTGCCCTTTACAAAAAAGGCACTTCCAACAACCGGGAAGAAGCCGTTCTTGCCATGAGCGGAAACCTGTGCCGGTGTACCGGTTATGAACCAATACTTAATGCGGCGATGTCAATTGGTGGGTTCAATACCCATGATCATCTGGCTGAAACCGAAGCTGAGATAATCGGGAAGCTGGAAGAATTGCCCGAAGCACCGGTAATCATAAACCATCCGGAACAATTGTATATTAAGCCGGCAAACCTCAGTGAAGCCATCAATCTAAAAAAAGAGTATCCTCAGGCTGTTGTTTTTAGCGGAGGAACAGATGTGGCACTAGCACAGACTAAAAAGTTTATCATATACCCTGAACTGATTGATCTTTCAGGGTTGAAAGAATTGACAACTTTCACTGAAGACATTTCGTGCTGGAAGATAGGTGCTGCCTTGCCCCTCGAGGAGATAGCCAAACGACACAACGGGCAAATACCAATGTTTGATACTTTTTTAAAGGTATTTGCCTCTAAACAAATCAGGGAAACTGCCACGCTGGGTGGCAATATTGGAACAGCCTCCCCTATTGGTGACACCTGGCCCGTGTTGATTGCTCTAGGCGCATCTGTTGTTTTAAGCGGATCGAATGGAGATCGGACAATTGACATTGAAGATTTGATTTCCGGTTACCGGAAAATTGCGATCCTCCCGGATGAAATTATCCTTGAAATCGTAATCCCTAAACCAGCCGCCGAAAAAAAATTCAAATTTCTAAAGCTTTCAAAGCGGCGTCAGATGGATATTTCAACTGTCAGCGTGGCTATTTCATTTACAATTGATAACAAAGGAACTACACAGGATTCTGTTTTGGCCTTTGGCGGAATGTCTGACCTTCCAAAGAGAGCTACTAATGCAGAACAAGAACTCAATGGACACCCCCTTTCAGAATCAAGAATCGAGAAAGTCTGTCGTGTGCTGCAGGATGATTTTCGGCCCATTTCAGATGCCCGCGCCACAACCGAAGGAAGAATGATTCTAGCACAAAATGGATTAAAAAAATGCCTCCTTCATATTCTCACGCTTAAAAACAAACCAACACATGAATAAGGCATCATCTTTATATGAACCAGGTCCCGAGCACCACGACAGTGCATTAAGACATGTAACGGGTCAATCGCAGTTCATTGACGACTTGCCAGAACCTGCCGGATTGTTACATGGTGCTGTCTATTTCAGCAATTGGGCTTCCGGGAGAATCCTTTCATACGATTTTGAAAAGGCATTCAATCTCTCAGGTGTAATCTCGGTGGTAGATTTTAAGAGTATCAGGGGAGAAAACCAGATGGGGCCTGTTGTACATGACGAACCTTGCCTGGCAGAAGGGATCCTCAAGTTCAGAGGTCAGGCCATGTATCTGGTAGCTGCCGAAACGAGAGAGATCAGCCGTCAGGCCCTGGAACATATTCAGGTCAAAGTAGAAGAGAAACCAGGTATTTTTACAATTGAAGAGGCCATCGAAGCCAACTCATTCCTCGGACCTGCGCGCAAAATATGTACAGGAAATCCGGATGAGGCTTTTCATGAATGTGATCATGTTATTTACGGTGAACTCAATACCGGCGGGCAGGAACATTGGTACCTTGAGACTCAATCGGCGCTTTGCATTCCAGATGAAGAAGGACGCATGACCGTTTATGCTTCATCACAAAATCCGGCAGAGACGCAGGCTATCGTATCGGAGATACTGGGTGTTTCGCGACATAAAGTAACCGTAGTTGTGAAACGAATGGGAGGCGCATTTGGAGGAAAAGAAACACAGGGAAACCACATAGCAGCATGGGCAGCCGTTCTTGCCCAAAATACCGGGAAACCGGTTAAGTTAAGACTTACCCGAGATGAAGACCAGAAAGTCACGGGTAAACGCCATCCTTTCAAAAGCAATTGGCAGGCAGGTTTTAGCAACGATGGTATGCTTAACGCCCTGAAAGTAAATCTGTTCAGCAATGGTGGAGCAGCAACTGATTTAAGCTGGGCGATCATGGAACGCGCCATGTTTCATATTGACAATGCTTATTACATTCCCAATCTCGAAGTAAATGGCAGGGTTTGTCTTACCAATCTGCCATCCAACACTGCTTTCCGTGGATTCGGTGGTCCACAGGGGATGGCAGTCATCGAACAGGTTATGAACCGGATCGCTTTATTCACTGGGTTAGACCCTGTAGAGGTAAGAAGAAGGAATTTCTACAATAAAACCGGGGCGCATAACTTAACCCATTACGGGCAAAAGGTAGAACGTAACCCATTGGAAGAAATGGCCTCCCAGTTGCTTGATAAGGGAGACTATCCCATACGCCTTGAAAATGTGAATTTATTTAATAAGACCCACAGCGAGGTAAAAAGAGGTATAGCAATGATGCCGGTAAAATTTGGCATCTCGTTCACTACTTCTTTTCTGAATCAGGCCGGTGCTCTTGTCAATATATACCAGGATGGATCAATCGTAATTCACCATGGAGGGACGGAGATGGGCCAGGGACTTAATACAAAAATAATTGCAATAGCGGCTATGGAACTGGGTATTTCAGCAAACCGCATCATTGTTGAGCCAACTAACACTATGATAGTACCCAATACGTCAGCCACAGCAGCCTCCAGTGGCAGTGACCTGAACGGGATGGCTGTAAAGGAAGCTTCCGCAAAATTACGTAACAGGTTGTCTGCAATTGCATGCAGAATATTGGGAGAACGGAGCCGAATGATCGTTTCACCTGCCGACCTGATGTTCGATGATGATTATGTCAGATTAGAACAGCGGCCTGAAATGCAACTAGCTTTTAATGACCTTGTAAAACAGGCTTACCTGAATCAGGTTAGCCTTAGCGCCACAGGTTATTACAGAACGCCAGGATTGTGGTATGACAAGGAGATTGGACGGGGAAAACCATTTCATTACTATGCATTTGGGATAGCCTTATCAGAAGTTGAAGTAGATTTACTGTCAGGAGAAGTGAGAACATTGAGGGCAGATATCCTGCATGATGTAGGAAATTCTTTGCACAAGGCGATTGATATAGGGCAAATTCAGGGGGCTTTTATACAGGGAATCGGATGGTGTACTACAGAAGAGCTTAAATACTCCAAGGATGGCAAATTATTAAATTATTCGCCCGACACATACAAAATCCCAACGATCGATGACATTCCTGTTGAATTTATGATCAACCTGTTTCCCACTGGTGCAAATCCCGGAACAATTCACGGAAGTAAGGCTGTAGGAGAACCGCCATTTATGCTTGCACTCTCAGTCTGGCTTGCAATTCAGTATGCATTACAATCTATTGCACCAGAGAAAGTTTTCAATTTCAGTCTTCCGGCGACAAATGAGAAAATTGTAAAATGGGTAGAAGAGCTTCTGGCTGATTGATTAACTCTTGTCGAATATTCCCTAATATCAGTCCTCAAATGGCCAGGAAGAAATCTCCTTCATGAGGGCTATTGTTGTTACGATCTGCATCGGCCGGTTTGATTCTGGTATCTTACAGGTACTCTTCCTGTAAAGATGTTGACGATGAGTTGCTACTACCTCGTATATTACATCAAGCAAACGGCGCGGGATTAAACAAAATACAGTAATCACTTTCCAAAATCCACCCATCAATTTCAATAAAAAACAGACAGCTTCGCTTTTTGTATAGATACGGCCGGAAGTAATAACAACAACTGTTTGTTGAATATGGTCAGCAACATGAAATCTGTCTACCAACCACACACCTGCCTCACTGAATCCCGGGACAAAATAAACTGAGGGAACAGTTAAAAATCTAATAACCCATCTGACCCAGGTAATACAGAATGGGCATTCACCATCAAAAAGCACATAAACAGGTTCATGAAATTTCCCCATGTTCAAAAAACAGGTAAAAAAACCAATAGTTCACTATTGCTACCTTTGAGCTTATTCAATGCCAGGTTAGATATAAAATAAGGTTACAATACCGGGGTCGCTGGCTACACTAAATTTATATAAGAGTTAAAATTAAAAAGCGCCGGCAGGAGTTTTCCTGCCGGCACTTTTTAACAGACAATTTATTAGCGTTGTACTTGCAACCTTGCTACTAAATTAACACCATCAAATGCCAAATTAATCAGATAAGATCCTGCAGGCAGACCAGAAACCTGAAGATTGGCAACACCATTCACTACCTGTACAGATGTTCTTAGCACAACCTGGCCGGTAAGGTTCATTACGCGAACTGATGCCATCGTATTTAACTGTTGCTTACCAACAAGTGTCACCAAATCAGTGGCGGGATTCGGGTATACCAAAAATGAGACATCAGAGGTAAGGTTCTCAATCCCTGTTACATCACTAAGTTCAACCAGCTTTCCGCCACCAGGAACCACCGCCCACAAACCAAAGGAAGCTCCATTACTATTTTGAGAAGGGTCAAAGAAACCCGAAGTAAGTACCATTACCGTTTTCCCTGAGAGACCCAAATCACTGACTGGCAAACCATAATACTTATATGGGTTAACTGAATCAGCCGGTCTGAATCCAATACTATAATCGGCCACAGGTTTCTGCATATAACCAGAATGCTGGCCATAATTCATTCCAAGCAGCCAGACGCCCCCATATTCAATAAAATCAGCAGGTGAAGCTGCATCGGTTGACTCATGCAATATCATTACATCCACCATACCACCTGAAGAGGCGTTTTCACGAACGTTATCCAACAGTGTCAAAGCTATTGGCTGCATAGGATTGTACCCTGACTGGCTATAAATTCCGTTAACAATAAATGCATATTTCTTACCAGCTTCCGGGGTAAATACACCAGAAACTATTGGATTCTCATAGGAGAGAGAGCCATTAGGTTTAACATCTATTGAAACTTCTGATCCGGCAAGGATCTGAAGAAAACGGCTGCTTGTTCTGAAAGCCAGATCCGGAATCATCTTTTCTCCATTAACCCATATATCAAGAGTATCACACGCTATGTCAGCTGAATTGTTGATTATCTGAAATTCCGCATAAGTAGGGGGAGTGTATGGCTGGAGAGCAATTAATGCTCCACCGGTTTGAGGTACCAGAAAGAGACCAAAACCAGGTCCACTGTTATTGGAAAGTTTATCAATAAACCCTGAAGTCATCACAGTTGTAGATTGACTATTCAGAAGTAAACCTGAAAGAGGGACATCATAAGTACCAATAATTTCACCAGAAGAATTTTTCACCTCAAATGCATAATTAGCCGTCAGGAGTTCTTTGTATCCATCAAATGAGCCATAGGAAAGGTTTTCCGTAAGAGTGCCTATGGATGTAGTAATCTCGGTCACTGTACAAGCACTAAAATCAGTAGAACCATTATAGAACAAAAGGTCTGTATTTCCCGGAATTGCAGAACCTATTCGGTTTGGAAAATTTTTATGCAACTCTGAAGGTGTCGGGGGATTATATCCAGTCGTTTGCGTCATGCCTGACAGTATAACCTGAATTGGTTCATTTTCATTTAAAAGAATTTCTGTTGAGAGGATAGGGCTCGCTGGACTTATCGAGTTAGGAGAACAAACCGCTATTTGAATTAGCCGTCCGGCAGGCTGTTCAACATAAGCTGAAGCATTTCTATACTTGAGATTATTAAATGCCAGCTTTCCATCAATCCAAATATCAAGAGAATCAGCCTGAGGATTCGGGCTGTTATGAACAAACTGAAGCGGGGCTTTCGGTTCAGTATAAGTAGGTAATGGAATTAAGTCACCTCCTGTAGGAAGGGCAAGAAATAATCCAAAGGACTCCCCATAACTATTTACTGAAGGGTTAACAAAACCAGACATAATTACAACTCCCGCTTGCCCTTGTAATCCAAGAGTGAGGAGTGGTAACTTATAGTTATAGAGTGTAGTTTGTGTGTTGTCATCCTTGATAAACAAAAAATAATCTTCGGGGATAAATCCAAAGTAACCATCAAAATCATTATAATCCAGATTATTACTTATCAAACCAATACTATTTGCCAACACATCCACTATCGGTGTATCAGTGGAGCCATTAAGAAAGAGAAGATCTGTTTTCGATGTATTGGAAGCAACCTCGCGGCCATTATCAAACGCAATAATTCCAAGCTCTTTATATGGATTATAACCAGAAACAGATTCTACCCCATTAATTATTAGCACATACCTATGGTTATTTTCGAAAGTTCTGCGGTAGATACAGATTGGATTCTCGGGTCCGGTTGAAGCGGAATCTGTTAAAACGATACTGATCTGGCTGGTAACCGGAACATCAACAAAAGCCGTGGCAGTTCTAAATTCCATGTTGTTGTACACCCTGGTATTTCCAATCCATACATCAAAGAAACGATGAGCTGTATCGGCCGAATTGTGAATCAACTGAATACGCGCCTGACCGTTGACACCATTCTGAAATAGGGCCATAATCAACCCTAAAAGCAGAAATCTAAACATTCTGTTCATAAAAAAGAAGAAATAGGTTAGTAACTCAAAGACAACTCAAAAGTAAACAATTTAGCAAAACTCAATAATAGTTTGCCGCTTACTTTCAACAGAAAAACAAATACCATCCTGGTATTCAACCCAATACTTTTATTAAAAAGATTATTGACCTGCAAGTCAGAGTTACTTCTGTGAAAATCAGAAAAAGCATAAATTTAAATATCGGAAAGCAGACAAATAAGATATTCGACACACGAAATTCCCTAAAGCAATTTCTCCCAATGCCATATCTTAATTATAACAATCGAAAGCAGCCAATAGCCAGTTAAGTAATTAAGGCTACGAGTAACAATAAAAAATCTCGACAGAATACTAAAAATTCTTCAAATAAAGAGAGTGATTTTGGAAAACATTTATATACTTTGATCTCCATTCTCAGTTAGTTAAATTTTTCACAGCGCATCGATCATTCAATCTCAAATTAACCGGATTAAGAGAACTTCCTTAGCATTCTTCACACACAGTAATAAAGAGAAACGAGAAAACTTAATTATTCAAAAAAGGGCTTCTAAGTATTTGACAAAAAACCTGCGGTTGCCTGTTATGCCTTAATCCTTTAATAGATCTCTGAATTAGAAAAACCTGCAGAAAATTAGTAACAGATTACTCATAGGATTATCCAAACAGATCGAGCTGATTGGGTGAAACAAACCTGTCTTCCGAAAGATAACGATATCTGGCAGAAGTGAATGGAGAAATCCTTGCTTTAATAACCTTATTTGGTGTCGTTTCGTGTAACTTACAATAGTTTTTAAGCGATAACATTTGCTGACCTGTAAGTTTAACGGTAATCGATTTGCTCTTAAGCCGGCGTTTGAATTTCTTTCTTGTATTGCGCGGTGGCATGGCGTAAATATTTAAATTCAGGACGAAGGTAAAAGATATTTATAATAGTCTCTGAAAACGGAAGATTATGTTTTAGAACTATTATCGCCCGATCAAGAAAAAAGATGAAAACAGACCATCAAAGTGTAACTAAATCATCATCTTTACGATTTCACGTATATCATCGATAATCTTACCTGCCAGATGTTCGGCTTTCGCCATTGTATCACTTTCAGAGTATATTCTGATAATTGGTTCGGTATTTGATTTTCTCAAGTGTACCCATTCTTCGCCAAAATCGATTCTGATACCATCCATATCGTTAACAGGCATCTTTCGGTAACGCAACTTTATCTCAGTAAAAATCTTATCTGTATCGACACCGTCAAATAATTCAATCTTATTCTTTGAAATAAAGAATTCAGGGAATTGTCTTCTTAACATTGAACACTTCTTGCCAGAGTTGGCCAGGTGGCTTAAGAAAAGCGCAATCCCGACAAGCGCGTCCCGCCCGTAATGTAATTCCGGGTATATTACACCTCCATTACCTTCTCCGCCAATAACAGCATTGGTTGACTTCATGAGCGCAACTACATTAACCTCACCAACAGCAGAGGCAGCGTATGTATAACCGGCCTTCTGCGTAACAACCTGCAGGGCTTTTGTAGATGACATATTACTAACCGTATTGCCGCCTGTATTCGAAATCACGTAATCCGCCACTGCTACTAAAGTATACTCTTCTCCAAACATCTCTCCATCTTCACAGATCAATGCCAATCTATCAACATCGGGATCTACGACAATCCCTAAACTCGCTTTGGAACTAACCACCAACTCAGATATTTCGCGTAAATTTTCAGGTAATGGTTCCGGATTATGTGTAAATCGTCCGGTTGGTTCACAGTTAATTTCAACAATATCTTTAACACCCAATGCTTTAAGCAAAGTTGGTACAGCAATTCCTCCAGTTGAATTCACAGCATCAACGGCAATCTTAAATCCTGCGCTTGCAATTGCCTTTGTATCAACTAGGGGTAAAGATAGTATCCTTTGTATATGCCAGTCCAGCATAGTATCGTCATAACTGCTATGTCCAAGTTTTTCAACATCGGCATAACAATAAAGTCTTTTTTCAGCAATTTCAAGTACTCTTGCACCATCAGCAGCTGAGATAAACTCTCCTTCGGCATTTAGCAGCTTTAAAGCATTCCATTGTTTCGGGTTATGACTGGCAGTCAGAATAATACCTCCATCTGACTCAAATCTCGTAACAGCCATTTCTGTAGTTGGGGTCGTAGTAAGTCCTATATCGGTCACATCAACGCCCATAGCTTCAAGAGTACCAATGGCCAGCTTATTCACAACATAGCCTGAAATACGCGCATCACGGCCAATTACCATTTTTAGCTTTGTCTTTCCATATATTTCCATCAGAAAAGATGCAAATGCGGCGGTGTATCTGACTACGTCATCAGGCGTCAGGCCTTCTCCCTGAACACCGCCAACTGTACCCCTTATCCCTGAAATTGAACGAATTAAAGTCATGAACTGATACTTAGAATTAATTTAGCAAAAGTATTAAATATAGCAATGCTCCGGATTATACTATCCAATAACGGACGAAAAGTTACGAACAATGGATTAACAATCCATTCAATCAAATGGTTACAATTGCACCGTTTGATAACAGACTGCATTCATCACCAAAAAAAGTATTATTTTTGCACCAAAGAAAAGCACCGCGCATGAACGAAGATTTTGATGATGAAGAACTTTATGAACCTGAGGAACTGATTGAACGTTTTGAACAAATGATTCAACAAGGGAATGTCTATTTCTTTGATGTTGAAGAATTTGAACAAATAATCAATTATTATCTTGAGACCGATGATCATCAGCGTTCCAGAGAAGCCATTAATCATGCCGTCAATCAACATCCATCCTGCGCAACCTTCCAGCTTAAGAAAGCTCAACTTTATGCCTCCACAGATCACACTCAACGGGCACTCAATATCCTCGATAACCTCTTGGAAATAGAGTCGTCCAATGCAGAACTACACATGACTCGTGGAGCTATTTACAGCAAACTCAGACAATTCGATAAATCAATATCAGAATTCAGGAAAGCGTTGGATCTGGATTCGGAGAATGATGAAATCCATCTGAATATCGCGCTGGAATATGAAAAAACTGGGCAATATGATAATGCCATTAGCTTCCTGAAACAAGCCCTGAACATCAATCCTGAGAATGAAAGTTGTCTTAATGAATTAGCCTTTTGTTATGAGCTGACTGATCAGACTCATCTTGCTGTTGAGTTTTTTCAACAGTTTCTCGATGATAACCCATACTCTATTGATGGATGGTTTAATCTGGGTATTGCATACAATACAATGGGGCTTTACGAAAAAGCTATCGACGCATATGATTTTGCCATAGCCATTGAACCTGCCTTTGCATCTGCCTATTTCAATAAAGCCAACTCACAGGCTAACATGGATCTCTACCGGGAAGCCATCAACACTTACCTGGAGACTTTTGAACATGAAGAGCCCGAAGCTCTTACCTTTTACTATATCGGAGAGTGTTATGAGAAACTCGAAGATTACCATCAGGCTGTAGCTTATTATGAAAAGGCAATCCAGTCGGAAGGTCAGCTCAATGATGCTTATATAGGTCTGGGTATGGCTCACGACCAATTGGGAAATTTCAGGTTGGCTCGTAAATACATCTCTCAGGCCATAGAATCTGACCCTCAGAATTCAGAATATCACTATTTCATGGGGGATTTACTTCGTAAAAACAACCTGAAGGAAGAAGCAGTTAAAGAATATGTTCTGGTAAGTGAACTTGCGCCCGACAATACAATGATTTGGGTAGATCTGGCTGAATTATATGATCAGATTGGCCAATTTGGAGATGCTCTAAAGACCCTCCAGCAAGGATTAATTCTCCAACCAAATAATGGCACGATCCACTACCGCCTGACCATAAGTTATGCTCGGCTTGGATATCAGAATGAGGCCAGGCAACACTTCATCTCTGGGCTTGAATACGATGCTGAAGGTTACAATACAGTTTTCGAAGCCATGCCGCAATTACGAAAACGCCTCGAATACCAAAAACTTATTTATCTCCATCTCCACAAGAAAAAAGTATAGTGGTTAATAAACAAGTACACCAATACACTCGATAACTTTTACATGAAAATTTTCCGAAGACTCTATGATTGGGTGCTCCATTGGGCCGAAAGCCCTTATGGCACTGCAGCATTGTTTATTCTTGCATTTGCAGAAGCAAGTTTCTTTCCTGTTCCGCCTGATCCTCTACTAATAGCGTTGGTATTGGGCTCTCAGGCTAAAGCTTTCAGATTCGCTGCTATTTGTACTATTGCATCAGTCGCAGGTGCTGTTGGCGGGTATTCCATTGGACATTTTGCCTGGTATGGAGCATCTGGTGAATATAGTAGTTTCGCTAATCTTTTTTTCAATAATATCCCTGGATTTACCCATGAATTGTTTGTTAATACCAGGGCAATGTATGAAAAGTGGGATTTCTGGGTAATCTTTACTGCCGGCTTCACCCCTATTCCGTTTAAAGTATTCACCATCGCAGCAGGTGCTTTTAATATCAGTATACCAATGCTTCTCCTCGCATCTGCAGTCAGCCGGGGCGCCCGTTTCTTCCTGATCGCATGGCTTATCTGGAAATATGGCAGTTCCATCAAATCATTTATTGACAAATACTTCAACATCCTGGCTCTTTCCTTTACAGCATTACTAATTGGAAGCTTTGTCCTACTGAAATATATTGTGTAATGAAAGTTTTCGGACTTGTCGGTTACCCTTTATCTCATTCCTTTTCGGCTGAACTTTTTGCCAGAATATGGAAAGCCGAAAATAATACCAGTTGCAGATATGAGCTGTTCCCTCTTGAAGAGATAACTTCTTTACTACAATTAGTTAACGAAAAACCAGACCTTACAGGCTTTAATGTAACCATTCCATATAAAATAAGCATTGTACCATTTTTAGATGCCCTTACAGAAGAGGCAAAAGCAATTGGTGCTGTCAATACGGTTCAGATAATTAAAGAGGGGACTAAAATCAGGATGATTGGCCACAATACTGATGTCATGGGTATTAAAACCACGCTCGACAAACTCATCAGAAAACAGGATAAAGCTCTAGTCTTCGGAACGGGTGGAGCAGCTGCAGCCACGGGTTACATATTAGACAAATTTAAAATCCCTTACACAATGGTAACCAGGCGACGAAGCCCAAACCAGATTAACTACAATGAAATCAGTGGTGAAACTATTAAAAAACACAGACTCCTGATTAATTGCACACCTTCCGGTACCGTTGGTAATTTGACTCAATTACTGCCCATTCCCTATAATGCAATAAACTCAGATCATGTATTATTCGATCTGGTTTATAATCCGGCTGTTACTCCTTTCATGAAAGAGGGGCTTACCAGGGGGGCTGCCTGTATTAATGGTTACCGGATGCTTGTAGCCCAGGCTGAAGAAGCCTGGAAAATCTGGAAAGGATGAAAATCTGATAAAGATATTCGATTTTCTCATTCATCCCTAAGCACAAAACAACTGAGAAATCAACCGTTTACTACACGTAACTATAACCAATTCCTTTATAGGTCCGGATATAATCCATCCCTATTTTTTCACGCAATTTACGAATGTGAACGTCGATTGTACGATCTCCAACCACAACATCTGAACCCCACACGTTCTCAAAAATGTCGTCCCTACTAAACACCTTTCCTGGCCGGGAAGTGAGAAATACCAACAACTCAAATTCCTTTTTAGAAAGAGCTATCTCTTTCTCATCCTTAACCACCAGATATCTTTCTTTGTCAATTATAAAATCTCTGGCCTGAATAATATCGGAAACAGGCTCAACAGTTGCACCCCGTCTTAGCAGGGCTTTAATCCTGCTTACAAGCACTGCCGGTTTTACCGGCTTTTTAATATAATCATCCGCACCTGCGTCAAAGCCTGCAATTTGAGAATAATCCTCACCACGAGCCGTAAGGAATACAACAAATGCATCCGCAATCTCAGGCGTCTGTCTGATTAACTGGCAAGTCTCAATACCATCCATTCCCGGCATCATTATATCAAGAACAATCAACTGAGGTTTTAAGCTACAAGCCAGCTGATATCCATCCTGCCCATTGGCGGCAGTATGCACTTCAAAACCTGCCTTCCGCAAATTGTATCCCAAAAATTCGAGAATATCTACCTCATCATCAACCAGTAAAATTCTGGCTGCTTCATTATTTGTCTGCATGTTTTCGCAAGGAATTTGATGGTGCAAAGATACCTATGGCTGAACACCTCAACATTAAATCGCTGTTAAAAAAAGATTAACCAATTGTTCATTATCAGAAGGAAGAGGTAACTTTGTAGCAGATTGTTTCCCGGTTATCAGGCATGACCTGCCAGGGCCAACAGTTTAAACAAATCTTAACCGGGATCAACTGAATGTTAAGACATAAACAAATTACAAGCAATAATCATGTCAGTCATCGTACAATTTGCTATGTTCCCAACTGATAAAGGGATCAGCGTAAGCCAGTATGTAAGCCGTATTATAGAAATGATAAGAAATGAAGGGCTGAACCATCAACTCACGCCAATGGCCACCATTGTAGAAACAGATAACCTTGATGAGGCTCTTGAAGTGATCAATAAAGCATACAGATTACTTGAACCTGATTGTAGCAGAGTGTACCTCTCTGCCAATTTTGATATCAAAACCGGGCAAATGGGTCGAATGGAACAGAAAGTTAAATCGGTAGAAGATAAAATAAAAAAAAGGAAGGAAGTTGGATTTTAACATCAAATGCTCTGATTCTTCACAAAGAGCTTTCTCTTCGTAAATTCTTCTGTACCCTGCTCTTATACCCTGTTTCCGGAAAATGATTAACTTTTTTTAATCGTAAAAATTCCACGAAACCCCGAAATTGATTCCGCCATCTGGCAGAGGATAACCAGGTACATCGATATAATTGTACCCTGAAAAAGAAGAATTCAGGTGACGGTACCTCAGGAAAAGCACAGCTCTCTTAACTCTGAAATTAGCAAACAAATCGATCCAGGGATAACCGCCAATATTTCTTACATCCTGAAGATAAAACGATTGCAGTGCAGGCATATAACCATTACCGTGATAGGCAGGATACCAGTAGAAGTCTATTCCCGGCTGTACCTTCAGTGCCTTCTCAAATAAATTTCCGGTATAAAATACAGTAGCCCTCACCAGCAACTGAGGCAACCTGATTACCGAGGTATCGCTCGCGAACTGGTATACAGCCTGACCATCCATATTCCACCTGCCAAGTTTCAACTTTACACCAGCCCAAAGCCGTGCAACCGACATCTCGGCACCATGCTGAACGGGTTCAGCTTCCTTATTCAGGTATACATATTGATTCAGCAGGTAATAATCTGCACCTGCCGAAGCTATACCATATTGCAATTTTACTTTTGCAAACCACGTTTCCTGACGATCAAAATTATTATCCCATTGGAAGTGATTTGATTGGTAGTACTGAAAAAAGTACCCGGGCATTTCACTATAAAACCCTGCTTCACCCCTGAAACCATCTTCAGGCCTTGATCCAACCCTCAGATTTATACTTCCCTGAAGCCCCAGATCCCCATCGTTATAGTCACCCTTGACTAAAAATCCATAACCCGAAAGAGAAAACCGATCCCATAGTTTTAACTCAACTGATCCATTCGGGATTAACTGGTTAAAAATCCTATTTCGGGATAAAGTCTTTAGCTCAGCATACTGATGCTTTACTGCAAACCGGAAAGCAACAGGCAATTTGTTCTGATGCAGAAATCCGGCATTGGTCCATGAAATCTCATTCTCAAATTTATAGAGGCAAACCGAATCGAAGGTTACGGTTGAGTCATTATAAATATTCCGGTAAAAACCAGATTGAGGATACACATCTTCATATACGTATGCATCTCTCGAATAAACAAAAGAGTATTGAAACCGGCCTAAACCGAAAAACTTCAATACATGGGTTAAACGCTTAACAGTATCAGCAGGAACAGGTATCGAATCTGTCGGTATCAGTGTTCTATTAAAAACTTCACTCAACGTATCCCGGGATACTAAACTGGTCGAATCACCACCTGATGCGGTAATATTCAATACCGATGGCTGATGTGCACTTCTCTGTTGTAATAATTTATTTTTAACAAGAACCAGGCTATCATATTGGCTGACTGGTTTTATTACCGGTTTTAAGACAGATGGTTTAACAAGCAACGAATCTTTGCGCTCATATGGAATCGCGGGCTCATAAAACAATGTTAGAAAAGCCCTCATATTTCCATTACGTGACTCAGCTCCTGTAAGACGGGTGGAAATAACCGAGCGGTTACTCTCAACATTGTTTGTAAAATCGTCTGGATTCTGAATTCCTCCGTTCTCCTGAACAGAGTAAGTATTTAACAGGTAGCCTCCCATTGCCCCGATCCGTCCGTCAGGAGAAAAATATCTCAATGATACGGCCAGATTTGTATTGTTGGCCTTTTGATAAGCATATGGGCCGACGCTACTGACCAACCTGTACTTGACTCCGAAATTAATCCCTTTATAGACATTTTTACTTAAAAGGGCTTCAAGTTGGTTTTCCTTATCAGGCCCCATTATATAGGTTACATTTGAATAGGGTTGCCGTGATTGATAAAATACGACATCAGTCGGATTGGTAGTGTATACTGAGAAACCAGTCCGTCCATAGCTGAGTCCCTGGGAAGCACCAAATTCAGGTGTAAGATTGTATTGAGGCAAGCCATTGTTTCCCATCCAGGCGTACCATTGCCCGGGTTTTGATCGAGGACGGAAGGCATGTGCATAACTGATCGATGTATCAATTTGACTATATTCCAATGAAACAGGCTTGTTGCCAGGGAGCACAAACCTGACAATGGAAGCAGAATCTGCCGGAAAAGTAACCAGCGATTGCCCCTTTCCCTGAATCAAAAATAGTGGCAAGCCCAACAATGAGATTAGTATGCAACTTACACGCCTGATCATGATATAAAATTTCGCTGCCTCATCGCTTCAAAAACCATTACCGCAGCCGAGATGCTTACATTTAGTGAATCGATCTGCCCCCGCATGGGAATCAAGATCTGTTTATCCGACTTATGAAGCCATAAATCTGATAACCCGGTGGCTTCAGTTCCGAAGACAAGTGCAACCGGACCTGTAAGATCAGTCAGGTGGTATTCCTCTTTTGCTGTCAAAGCAGCAGCAAGTGTAACAACCCCGTTTTCACGAAACCATTGCAAAGCTTCTGTTGATGATGTCTGAAGTACAGGAACGGTAAAAATACAACCTACACTTGATCTGATGGCATTGGGATTATATATATCGGTAGGCGTATCACACAGCCAGACTGCATCTGCCCTTGCAGCATCTGCAGTACGAAGCACTGCACCCAGATTGCCCGGCTTTTCAACCCCTTCAAGCACGATAAACACCGGATTTATGCGTCCTGTAAAATCGCCGGGGACAAAATAACGGGGACGAAAAAGAGCAATAAAGCCGTCGCTTGATTCCCGATATGCCAGTCTTGCAAAGGACTCCCCCGATAAAGTGAAGGTCTTCGGGAACTGGTTCTGTAACAACACCCAACGCTCACTGTCGCAAACGTCAGGCGCAACAAACAATTCAACCGACTCAAAACCAGCCTTTATTGCCAGCCCAATCTCACGAAATCCCTCAACCACAATAAGATTTTGTTCACGCCGCTCCGATTGTTTGCTCTGGAGACGCATCACCGATTTGATCCGTGGGTTTTGAGGACTTGTGATATCAAACATCATTGAATAATAAATTCCAATAATTAACAGGCAAAGGTAAGGAAATCCAGTCAATGGCCATTGCAGGGAAGTGACCACTTCATATAATAAAAAGGCCGGCAGCACATTGGCAGCCGGCCTCACTTAATGCTTAGTTAACGAGTTCTGACTAATTACTAACAGACTCCGCATAAGCGCTATAAACTCCTGACTTCAGAAAACTTCTCCCTGAATCAATTAAACTGTATGATTCAGAAAGTATTGTATCTGAACTGTCAATAAAAATCAAATGCCTGATTTTACTTAACAACTGTAATCTTTCTTGTAATTATCTGGTTACCTATAGTCATCCTCACTACATACATCCCGTTTGCAAGCGATGCATTGTTGATACGGATCTGGTTCTGGCCGGCTGCATATTCACGGACATCACCCGAGGAAACAATTCCACCAAACAAATCACAAACATCTACCTTCACAGAAGTTGTTTTGTCAAGCGTAAAGGCAACATTCGTGTATTCACTGGATGGATTAGGATACACAGCAATGCCGTTTTCAAAATTCCTGTCGGCAATTCCAACATAAGAATGGATCTCATCGTTGGCATTCAGTACTTCATTAGTTGACATATCGAGCAGGAATCCGACAACATGGAGTTTATCGTAACGCCAGGTATCGGGAAGCGTGTAACTGTAATGATAAGTAATAACAGAACCTGAAGTTATTGAAGCAGGCAGGCTGTTAGCAGTTCCGAACGGTGAATCGAGTATTTTCCTGGCTACATGATCATATTTCATATCGGCAGCAGGTACAGTACTTGGCTTATTTTCAAATCCACACATAGGACCATTTGAACCACCTGCGTAATAGTTGGCCTGTCCCCATTGTGAAGTAGTACCCCACAGGCTGTCTTCTACAAAGATAACTCCAAAGCGAAGCTCATTGTTGACATCAGCAACAAACTCCGACTGAAGATCAAATGACACTTCCCTGGTATCCGGGTTCCATGAATAATTTACGATATCAACTGTAGCAGGGCTGATAGCTTCAATCCTCCGCTGATATCCTGCTTCAAGATCAGATGGATCGGAATCACCAGCAGTACGATCAGATGTCACACTTGGATAACCCATGAAACCGGGAATAATCTGGGACATTGCACCATCATAATCCGAAACAACCATTGGATCACCATTGTGGACTGCTACACCTATCCATGTATCAGGGTAAGTTTCTGCCATATAATCCATGAAACATATCCCCCGGATGCACCATCCGCACCAGGTACCAGTAGCCTCTTCTGCCAGCACCTTCTTCTCCGGAACAAAAGGAACAGCATTCGTAACCGTATGTATTGTATCATTATCCTGGTTCATATCGAGCCCACCGTTTATGTTGCTGATCCATACTGTTAACGGATGGGCACCAATACCGGCCAAAACGATCGGAACATTGTGGGTAAAGTTGTACACATCACCTAAAGCAATATTTACACCTGTTACCGAAAGAACCTGTGTACTTCCGCCATCCAGTGAATAGTTTACATCAAATGAATTCAAAGCAGTAGAACCTTCATTGGAGACGGTACCCTTAAGATCTATCGGGTTTCCTTCCTCAACATATTTATCAATCTTTACCGAGCTTAGAGCTGCATCAAGTCCGAGCGGGGTATATAGCTTTATGTCGTCAATATACCAGTAATCTACATTATAAAGATTGCCGGTAATAAACAAACAAAACTGAAAATCATTCTGCCCGATATTAGTCAATTCAACTACCTGTGTTTTTGGACCCTGATTTCCGGTTGGGCTATACTGCCAGACCACATTCCATGCACCGGATGTACCAAAACGGGTTGCAACACCAATCGATGGGCCGTTTGCATAATGATCATAAAAATGCTTAAACGACAAGGTAGCGTTGCTAATTCCGGTCATGTCGACAACCGGTGAAACCAACCTGGAAGTAGTGTTTTGATTGATGTACGTAAACTTGGCTTCCGGTGCAGTTCCTCCGGCATTGTTACTTGCACTGTTACTCCATTGTGCAGGAACGCCATCAAGCGTCCAACCGGCAGGAGGCATTGTACCGGCTCCAAAATCTTCAGCTAAGTAAGTTTGGGCACCGGCAAACAGCGCACAACAGATACCAACGAAAAGCAAATAGATTTTTTTCATAAAATTTGGATATTGATTAGTTAAAGTTTTTAATCCACATACAGTGAATTATCACCGTAAAGGTAAAAATGATATTGGATAACCAATACACAATCTGGTCATTTTTTTTATCTAATCATTTGTAATTAGTATAATCTAATTTATTATCATCCAGAACATAGAAAATTATCATGCCTCAAAAACAGCTTCAAACCAGATTCCATTGGCGATTTCCTTACTTTTGCCATTCATTGAAACACCTATAAAATTCAACGCACAATGTGTTCTAAAATCCTAAAACGACGCGTATACCAGTCAATATACAGAAACGAAGTCCTCTCTCCCGAAAATCAGGTGCAGAGACAACTGCTTTCCGAAACTCTTTTTGACTCTCAGGGGAATATTCTCGAAGAGATGGTATGCAACGACAATGGGCAACCGGAACAGTTGACGCGTAACACATATATCAACAACCGCCTAATAGAATCTGACAATACCGATCTACTTAACGAAATATCCGAAATACAGAAGTTTGAATACAATGAGAAAGGATTACTGACAGGCAAAACAATATTCTTCGCTGATGGATCGGAAATGATTTCCAAATATGAATATGACAATCGTGAAAGACTTATCCGCCGGGTAGAGACAGACCCCGAAGAAGAAACGAATCAGGAAAAAGTTTACACATACAATAAAGAACTTCTCGTTTCGGTGAAAGAGACTGATGACGATGGTAACCTGATTGAATCAACGGATTACTCATATGATGAAGATGGTCGCAGGATCACAACAACGACTGAGGGAAGTGATGAAAATGGCACAGTAAAAATGGAGTATGATGAGAATAACCGTCCTCACGTTCAGCGGACTTTCAATAACCGGAACCAGTTGATTGCGCGTACTACATGGGAATATGAAGGAAATATCGTCAGGGAAACAGCTGAAAGCACCCAGGGAATTATTATTACTGAAACAGAGCACGATGAAACCGGCCAGGAGATTGCACGTACGAGAATAAATAAGGACGGACAAATACTGGAGCAGCTTTCTTTCGCGCTCCATCCTGATGGTCGTCCTGAACGGACAACCGGTACAAGATATTCTCCGGCCTATGATACATTTCGCTTTTTCTCGCTCGATTACGAGTATGAAATGGAGGAATAAAGCACTAATATTCAATTATTTCCCCGGATAACGACATGAATATTTCATCTCCATTAACCGGAAAACATCAATTCTCCTCTTTCTTCGGGGCTGTTCCCGGAAAATTCATATGAGGATTCTAGTATCTATAGAATTTTCCGATCAGTTTCATCAAAATTAAATCCCTTACTTCGCAAAAATCACGTTACATTAGCTCAGCCGAAAATTGGTCTGAATTGGAAGTGCTACATGTATTTCTGAACATTGGTAATTGAATTTAACCAACCAAATGCAAAAAACAGGATCAACAGAAAAATGCTCACACAAGTATTGTGCCAAAAATTAGTCATAGTTAGAGCTATAACATATGTAACACACACCATAATTACTATAAACATAGGCTTTCCATAGAAAAAACATATCTTTGATATAACTTTGGTATTTATTTGTCATCAATCTGATTTCTTAACAACACATAACAAACACAAATCCAATTATTTAAAAATCGGATTTTCGCAGCAGGAAATTTTTAAAAAAAGCAGGAAAAATATAAAATTTTAAAAAAAGAGTCTAAAACTTGCCCAAACAACTGCTCCGGTTTTTGGAATTTGTACAAAAAATAGAATAAATGAGATACACTGGCTTCATGTGCAAGTGTAAAATACATCCATATATCTTGTAACAATCCATTTAGCCCGGCGATAAATCCATTTCAATGCCATTATCCTTTTTAACTATCGAAAATAAATACATAAAAAACAAGCATCAATGACCATACAAATCAACATCGGGTATTCATTGAATTTATATACGTTGTCATCATTTGAGGAGGATTACAATCAATCCGTCTTGCAACCGGGGCAAATGTTACCACCACGTTTTAAAGCCCGGAGACCTGGATACAAAAACCTGACCAGGCCTTTCAAACCTGGCTAAGCCGCGGTCCTCCCTAAAAGAGCTGAAATCGCGGGATGAATTTTATTTTATCCGGGTCAGCTTATCACCACCTTAACCAATTCTCATTTACTGAAAAGGCCGACAACCCAACCAATTCTCTCCCGGCGGAGATACCGGAAACCGGCTTATCATCAGTATTTAGGTAAAAAATTGTGATTTTATATTTTCTGCATAAACAACACTCCGAACAGTTGTAAATCACCGGGTAAATCAACAGGTCGGAGAGCAGCCCCTACTTTTATCCGGCTCATATAAAGCTTAACCAGCAAAACATCACACAAACGACACTCCCGATACAACCCAACCTCACATGCTATTGTCTGTCACAATACCAAGACCATTAAGCGAAAAGATAAGCGGGGAAAAAAAACCATAAAATTGCTTGGTTAACCGGCTGAAATCTTTACCTTTGGTGTGTTTTGTCGAGTAAAATAACCTATTGTCGAGCCCTGATGCAAACATCAAGCTTTAATTTGTTGATAATAACTGCTCTGTTATTTTTTTCCACGGGATGTGGGACAAGCAGTAACCGATCAACCGAGACTGCCGGAGTAGAATACACGACACAACCCGACTCAGTTTTTCAGGCGGTTGTAGTTGTATCGGGCAACGGGTGGGGATACCGGATTACTCAAAACAAATCAGTTATAATCAACCAGCCAACCATACCAGCTATAAATGGAAACCAAGCTTTTAAAAGCGAGGCCGAAGCAAGATCAGTTGCCATGCTGGTGGTTGAAAAACTTAACCGCGGGCATATGCCCCCATCGGTCACTGTAAAAGAACTTGACAGTCTTGGAATAACCTATTGAACTACCATACTTTCATTCTCGAGGATAAATGAAAAAACTGCACCTGTTTCTGTTCATCGCCCTGCTTTCAATAGTAAGCACCTTGCCGGCGCAAGATACATGGATCCGCCGGGCTGACTTTACCGGAAATGCCCGCCGTGGCGCAACCGGATTCAGCATTGCCTCCAAAGGATATATTGTAGCCGGTTTCGACGGGGCCTACTACAATGACCTTTGGGAATATGATCCCCTGACCAACACATGGACACAGAAAGCCGACCTGCCAGCAGCTCCACGAATGGGGGGAGTAGCTTTCTCAGATGCACAAAGTGCTTGGTTTGGAACCGGGTATGATGGTACATTCATGGCCGATATGTGGCGATACGACCCGATAGCGAACTCATGGACATCTGTATCTGATTTTGGCGGGGGTGCCAGGCAGGGGTCGGTTTGCCTGACGATCGGATCGGACTTTTTTATCGGAATGGGATACTCAGGTAATTTCCTAAACGACTTATACAAATACAATACTTTAACAGACACGTGGACCCCAGTAACACCCCTTCCGGCCGGAGGAAGAATCTATGCTGCTGCATTTAGTACCTCAACCACGGGTTATGTAGGATTAGGCTTTGGTTCCGGTTATCTTTCAGACCTTTGGGCTTACAATCCGACGCTAGGCAACTGGACCAGAAAAGCCGACTTTGCCGGAACAGCCCGTGCGCTTTCAACGAGTTACAGCATAAACAACCGGGGTTACCTTGCTGCAGGGGATGATGGAGCAAACCTTCAATCAGAAATGTGGGAATACAACCCTGTTAACAATGCATGGTCGAAGCTCAGCAGTATTTCGTCGGTTGGCAGGGAGTTGCCGGCTGGTTTTGTAGTTGATGGGAAAGCTTACCTGATGGGTGGTTCAGACAATGGTTCGGGTTACTATAATGATTTTTGGCAGTGGAATTCGAACTACTGCGACCTTACCGCTGATGCCCTTATTCAACATGTTGCCTGCCCGGGTGATGCAACCGGGGCAATTGATCTCACAATTACCGGAATCCATTCCCCATATACAGTCAACTGGAGTACAGGAACCAACACCGAAGACCTGACAGGTGTGACTGCCGGCGATTACCGCTACACAATCACCGACACGGTAAATTGCAGATTGACCGGGATTCTGAAGATAGATGATGGAATTGCCATCCACTTTGGCCGCGATACAAGCTTCTGGGGATTAAGTAAAAAAGCAGGAGGTTCGGGAGATGATAAAATTACTTCGATACTGACTGACCCGACAGATGGATCAATCACTGTTACCGGTACTTTCAAAAGCGCTGCCACGTTCAACAGTACTACGCTTAACAGTTTTGGCGGCACGGATGCCTTTATTGCCCGTTATAATGCAGGTGGTGTGTTGCTTTGGGTACGCCAGATAGGAGGAACCATCGATGATGAAGCCACCAGCCTTGGGGCCGACAGCCTTGGTAATTTATACCTTACCGGTCGTATCGGTGATATGGCGTTCTTCGGAACTCAACAGGTAATCACGGCAGGTGAGTATGACATCTTCCTCGCCCGTTATACCAAAACGGGAAACCTCGTGTGGGTAAGAACAGCGGGAGGCTCACTTACCGATCAGCCAAAAGCGATGTTTACCGATCGATCGGGCAATTGCTATATTACAGGATCTTTTCAGGGGCTTGCAAATTTTCAGGGTGAGAACCTGATGAGTCTGGGAGGTAATGATATCTTTACTGCCAAATTCAACAATTCAGGGGTCATGCAATGGGTTGCTCAGGCTGGCTCTGTAACTACCGAAACAGGAACAGGCATAGGAGCAGACATGAGTGGAAATGTGTTTGTTACAGGTATTTTCCAGAGCACACTGCCCATTGGTTCAACCTCACTCATTTCATCAGGGGCCAACGATATCTTCCTTGCAAAATACGATCGGTACGGAGTCCCGGTATGGGCTGTAAAAGCCGGAGGTACTCAGGATGACCAGAGCAACTCCATTCACGTAAATCCCGCAGGGCAAGTGATAATGGCAGGTTCTTTTATCGGAACGGCACAATTTGGGGCAAATAGTATTACAAGTGCAGGTTCAAGCGACCTATTTGCCGCTGCATTCAATGCCGATGGGACAAACGCTTGGGCCACCAGGGCAGGCGGAATTGGCGATGATGCAGCTATGGCTGTCAGCCCGTGGATGAATGGCGATTATATAATCAGCGGACGGTTCTCACAGATGGCGACAATCGGGACAAAACAATTTCAGTCGGCCGGAGGCAATGATCTGTTTTTAGCCCGTATTGATGCAATGGGAGTGATCAGATTTGCTATCGCTAACGGAGGTCCGGGTGACGATGCCGCGCTTGCAGTAACCACTGGCACTTCGGGAAAAATATACACGGGTGGTAGATTCAGCCAGAATATCAACTTCGGGATCAATATACTGTTAGGTTCCGGAGGGACTGACGCTTTCTACGCCACACTAACGCTGGATGAACTTTATATAGCGCCTGTAGTGACCAATGTAAATTGTCCGGGAGGTTCAGACGGCACTATCAGTTACGAGGTTGCCGGCGGACGTGCACCTTACACTTTTCAATGGGACAATGGTTCCACCTCGCAAAACCTTACAGGACTTACAGTTGGAAATTACCAACTTACCATTACCGATGCCAATGGATGCACCAAAGACACCACATTCTCGATCACCTCTGATCATCTTCCTCCAACGCAACCAACTGCGGCAACCACTGACCGTGAAAATTTCTGCGAGAACGACAACGGGTATATTCTGCTCACCGCAATAGGCGGTACAGGAGAAGTTGTAAGATGGTATACCGACGGATGCGGTACTACCTTAGCAGGTGAAGGGGTTATACTCAGCCTGGCTTCCCCCGATACCACCACAACCTATTTTGCCCGTTGGGAAAATGTTTGCGGAATAACAAATTGTGTAAGCGTGACTGTTCATGTGCGTAATCTTCCGGAAACACCGGTATCAGTCATTGCCACCCCGTCGACTATATGCGCGGGAGCTGAATCAGTAACCCTGACTGCCAACGGAGGCTCAGGCGATATATTCAGATGGTATAGAAACAGTTGTGGCGGTGTGCTTGAAGGAGAAGGCAGTACCTTTGTTGTCCCTTCACTAACAACAAATACAACGTTTTATGGACGTTACGAGAGCTATTGCGGAATAACCTCCTGTTTACCTGTCACGGTTACTGTTCTTCCCCAACCAGTTAAAGTTACATCAGTTACTGCCTCAGTTACTGAAATCTGTTTTAACCATTCCAGCCCGATTACACTTACTGCAATAGGTGGTTCAGGCACTCAGATTGCATGGACCAAAGGCAGTTGCGGTGGTACTTTTATTGGGAATATTAACCCATTGCCTGTTGACCCGCCTACAGTCACCACCACTTATTATGCCTACTGGCAAAATTCATGTGGTTCGAGCGAGTGTGACAGTGTGACCATTACAGTTAAACCAGGCCCGGTTCCTCCAACTTCAGCATCGGTTGATGTACCTGTCTTCTGTAATGGCTCGCAGAGCAATATTACATTAAGTACAACCGGAGGATCGGGTGATGTACTGAAATGGTATAAAGGTTTTTGCGGCAACGAATATGTTGGTTCAGGGACACCCCTCACGATTACCGCCCCGACAGTTTCCACCACCTATTTTGCAAGGTGGGAAAACAGTTGTGCCAACAGTATCTGTCAAAATGTTACAGTGACCGTTAACCCTAATCCGGTAGTAACACTTACCGGACTGGCACCTAATTATTGCGAAGACAACAGCAGTTCAGTTCTTCTTCAGGGCAGCCCGGCCACCAACACGGGAACCTTCGTGTATATTCCCGGCCTGACAGACAATCTCAATGGAACAGCCACCTTTATTCCTTCTCAGGCGAATCTGGGGACAAATGTTGTGGTCTATAATTATACCGATCCAAATGGATGTAGTGGAACCGCTTCCCAGACAACAGAGATAAGACCCTTACCTATTGTATTCTTTACCGGCTTAGGGACTGAATATTGTGCAAATGAACCTGAAGTTGACCTGACAGGAAGTGAAGCCCCTGACGGGTATTTCAGCCCGGTCACCGGACTCTCCTCAATTATGAATGGAACTGCCAAGTTTTCACCCGCTGTAGCAGGTCCCGGGATTCACAACATCACCTACAATTACACTGACTCATACGGATGTTTCAGTGATTCGACGAAGAGCGTCCTGGTCAATGCTCTTCCCGTGGTAACATTTACAGGGTTGCCTGCCAATGTTTGCCAGAATGATCCTCCTTACACCCTGACCGGCCAGCCAACCGGTGGTTACTTTGCCGGCATTGGAATTACCAATACAGTACCAGGAGAGGCATCTTTCAACCCTTCTGCTGCCGGAATCGGTGGCCCCTACTCGATTGCTTATATCTATACAGATGCGAATGGATGTACCAACGCCTTTACCGCACTTGTTACCGTAAATGAGTTACCGGAAGTAGGATTTTCGGGTCTCGCTTCCACTTATTGTTCCAGCGTGCAAAGCGTATTACTTATTGGTGATCAGGCGCCCAATGGGACCTTTAGTGGACAGAGTATTCAGGATAACGGAAACGGAACTGCATACTTCCGACCAATTCTGGCCGGGCCTGGAACATACGACATTACCTATACCGTAACTTCAATGGGAGGATGTACAGATAGTATTTCGCAAACGGTAAGTGTACTTCCTCTGCCGGTAATCAGTTTCACCGGCCTTAATGCTTCCTATTGCCGTAATAGTGGTTCTGTTACATTGGTAGGGAGTGAAAACCCTTTCGGAAACTTTTCCGGACCTGGAATCACAGATTTACTGAATGGTACTGCCCAGTTCGATCCGGCAATACCGACCGGCCCGGGTCCTCATGATATTGTATATAGTTACACAGATCTTGCCGGATGTACGAATACCGACACAATGCAGGTAAGCATAAATGAACTGACGCCGGTAAGTTTCACCGGCCTTGGCTCATCCATTTGTGCCAACGAGACCGCAAATCTTACCGGTAGTCAGGCTCCGTCAGGTTCTTTTAGTGGTAATTCAGGCGTAACTGATCTTGGTAATGGAACAGGGACTTTCGATGCTTCAGTTACCGGACTCGGAACTTTCCCGGTAGTTTATACTTTTGTTGATGTCAATGGTTGCGAAAGTGCTGACACAATACTGGTGACTGTTCGGCCTATACCTGAACCCACCATTATTGCCATGCCGGATACCTATTGTCTGGATGCTGAACCCGATACAATTGAGGGCAGCGGGTATCCCTTTGGTGTATTTACAACTACAAGTAGCGGACTGATCGACCTGGGTATCGGGATGGCTATTTTTAACCCATCAATTGCAGGGATTGGAACACATGATATCATATATACCCTGACCGATATATATGGTTGTACAGGAGACACCACCTACCCTGTCGAAGTAATTGCGCCTCCTGTAGTTTCGATTACCGGGCTTGATACTGCCTACTGCGCCGATGCTGCGGCTGTTACCATAAGCGGAACTCCGTCATCGCCTGCAGGGTTATTTACAGGAATCGGGATTACTGACAATGGTGATGGCACAGCAATCTTTGACCCTGCCATTGCCGGCCCTGGCGGACCTTATGCAATCAGTTATTTCTATACTGATATTGATGGATGCACCAATGATACAACAATCTATACCATTGTAAATCCTCTCCCGGTTAGCTCATTCAATCTTTTAACCAATCATAATTATTACTGCTCAGGACAGTATACTCAGATCGAATTATCGGCTCCTATCACGACATCAGACTCTGTACGCTGGTATACTGAAAGCTGCACAGGTACCTACCTGGGTAGCACTACGCTGAATAATATCCTCACAATAGAGGCACCAGCCGACAGCACATGGCTCTTTGCACATAGTGTAAATGGCTGTGGTGAATCTTCCTGTGACTCATTGCTGATTGAAGTTATCCCGTTACCCATTGCACCCGATTCTGTGTATTCTGATACAACCGGTTATTGCTATGGCAGTATACAAACTATTACACTGAATGCGACTGGTGGATTCGGCAATATTTTAAGTTGGCATATTGGAAGTTGCGATGGCATTCAGATTGGAACCGGCAGCCAGTTAAGTATTGCATCACCTGCTGATACTACATGGTACTTTGCCAAATGGACCAGTACCTGTGGCATTAGCGAGTGTGATTCTGTAAGGGTCGATGTCATTCCGTGGCCTGTCACCCCTGACTCTTTGGGAGTTGATACGAATAACTATTGTATTGGTACAGTCACCCAAATCGTATTGACTGCATTTGGTGGTTTGGGAGACACTGTACAATGGTATACCAATGCATGTGGCGATAATCTGATTGGAACAGGCAATCCATTGACGATTACGGCTCCTGATACGAGTGAAACGTACTATGCCCGTTGGAAAAACCAATGTATGGTATCATTCTGTTCATCGATCGATGTAATTGTAAAACAACTTCCCGAAACTCCGGATTCGCTTTACGCTGATCACAATGATTTCTGCAATACTGAGTTTGGCGTAATCAATCTGTTTGCAAGCGGAGGTTCAGGAGAAATTGTACGCTGGTATGAAGGGTCATGCACCGGGACGGAACTGGGAATTGGCAATCCGCTTCTAATCACTGCCCCGAGTGATACAACAACTTATTATGCCCGTTGGGAGAGCAGTTGTGGTGAATCAGAATGCAAAGAATTTACTGTCAATGTGAAGCCCTTGCCTGCTGCCATAACTTCTATAAATATTACTCCCGGCATAGTCTGTCCTGACGAAACAGTTGATATTACCTTAACTGCTGCAGGATCCTTTAATCAGGGCGACACGATATACTGGTACTCTAATTCACCAGGTGGGACGCTTGTTGGTAAAGGAAACCCGCTGACCATTGCAAACCCGAATATTACAACATATTATTTTGCTGTTAACACAAATTCATGCGGTGAATCGACTGCCGTAACAGACACTTTGATTGTGGATACACCGCTACCACCCGCATCGATGATACCCGACACGAATTATCTTTGCAAAGGATTCAGTACAACCATCGATATTAATGCTGCCGGAGGAAACGGTACAACCTTAACCTGGTATGGCAACTCATGCGGCGGCACAATTCTGGGAACAGGCACACAGCTTACAGTAACTGCACCTGATACCACCACATGGTATTATGCCACCTACACGAACAGTTGTGGTGAATCAGACTGTGATTCAGTTGCCATTCATATCATTCCCAACGCAATAGCTCCAGACACCATTTTCCCCAATATTAACGATATCTGTATAGGATCGGTTGAGTTTATCACGCTACAATCTATTGGCGGTTACGGCGACACAGTTTCTCCTCACGGTCAATCGCTTACATGGTTCCTGCGGGAATGCGGAGGATTGGTAGTTGGTACGGGAGAAACCATTTCAATACCAGCGCCAATTGTTACAACGAAATATCTTGCTAGATGGGAAAACAGTTGTTCTATTTCGGAGTGTAAAGAGCTGACTCTTGTAGTAAATACACCAAAACCACCTGATACAATTAATGTAGACACCAACTACTTCTGCCCTGGTGCTGTATCGTCGATTACATTATCAGAATCCGGAGGTAATGGTACTGCAACAAAGTGGGCGATAATCCAGGGTACTGATACAATAATTATAGGAAGCGGAGCACACCTCACTGTAGTTGCGCCTCTTGTAACCACACGTTATCTTGTAAGAAAAGAAAACTATTGCGGACAATCGCCCTGGGCATACATTGATGTCATCGTTAACCTGCCAGTTTCTCCTGTAATGATCGGAGCTACTGATAACATCATTTGTGCCGGTTCAGGGATGTCAGTAAAGATGTGGGCTGAGGGAGGAATGGGTGACAGCCTACTGTGGTGGAATGAATTCGACCCAGCTGTTATTATAACCGACACACTAACCGTTTCACCGGATGTAACAACAACATATTATGCTAAATATAAAACCAACTGTGGTGTGAGCGATCCGGTGTCATTTACACTTACAGTAATTCCCAAGCCTGTAGCTGTAATCAACAAGAAGCTTGACTCCATATGCGAACTGTCAACTTATCCCGTCTCGATAGATACCATTGAGAACTATTCATCCATTGAGTGGACAACCACAGGCAGAGGTTGGTTTGATAATCCGAACGCGACATCAACTATATACCATTATGGCAATTATGATGTTGTAACCAGTGATACAATAAGGATCATCTGCACAGCATTTGGCAATTCACCATGTGCTGATGCTGCCGATACAACAACACTGATCATTAATCCAAAACCTGAATTCTCTCTTTATCCGGGCGATCCTGCTATTTGCCGTGATTCTGCTGTTTTAATGACAGTGACAGGTGATCCGGGATTCAATTACAGATGGGAGCCCGGAACAGGACTTGACACTATTGCAGGCGACCATGTAACAGCCTCACCATTTGTGACGACCAGCTATGAAGTTACTGCAACCTCTTTACAGGGCTGTTCTGATGTGATACCTTTCGAGGTTACTGTACACCCTAAACCATATCTTAACCTGGGTCCCGACAGGTATTTATATACATGTGAGCCTGTAAAACTTGATGCGGGTGGTGGAGACGGATTTGGATATTACCTCTGGGATAATCATAGCCAGTCACGCGTTCGTACCATCAGTGAAACAGGCCATTATTGGGTAACAGTTGGTAACGAAGGTTGTACTGTGACTGACTCTATTTATATCCGGTTATGTGAAGGGGTATTCAACGTGCCATCAGCATTCTCGCCCAACAATGACGGAGTCAATGAAGTTTTCAGGCCTGTTAGTTCAGATGAAACGATTTCATTCAAAATGTATATATATGACAGGCATGGTATGCTGATTTTCCAGACAGATGATATCGGGGAGGGATGGGACGGCAAATTCAACGGAGATATCTGCCCGGCAGGCATTTACATATACTATATAGTTTTCAGGGGTGATGGATTAACAGCACCCGGTCGTGAACAAACGATATCAGGACAAGTTTTCCTTGTAAGGTAATCCGGAATTAGAGGGTCGGCTAAAAGCCGACCCTTTTTTGTATAGAGTTCAACGGTATAATTCTTGTAGAGAAATTCTCACAAAATTTCATCATGAATCTTAACAGAACCATTGCACCGGAAATTAAACCATTGCTTCCCGACTACCTGTCTGCTGACAACCTGCCATTGCCATACAGCCGGCTCAAGCCTGTCACGATGGATATGCCTAACGGGACGATACTAACTCTTATAGAGGATTATCAAAGTGAATTGATCAGGCTTGAAGTAATTGTTTCAGCAGGAATAGCTCATCAGAGTAAGCCTCTTCAGGCTCAAATCTGTGCTCAGCTGTTAAAAGAAGGGGCAAAAAACATTCAAGGCGATGCAATAGCAGAAACATTTGATTATCACGGGGCTTACATATCGGCTGGCGCACTTCCAGATTACACTGTGATATCAATGGTAGTGCTCCGGCATCACTTTGATAAAGTGTTCCCGGTATTTTTCCTGATGATTACCGAACCTGACTTTCCTCGAAAATCATTTAACAGGATTATTGAAGAGCGACGACAGGAATTCGTGATAAACAGAGAAAAGCACCCTTGGGAAGCACGAAGGCAAATGATGAATAAAATCTATGGTAATGACCATCCATATGGTGGCCTTATCACGGAGGATGATTTCAGGACGCTAAGCGTTGAATCATTGGAAAAGTTCCATGATGGCCATTATTTTAAACAAGGAGTCAGAGTAGTCTTAACAGGCAATTATAGCAAACATATTACAGATACTATAATTTCCACTCTTGGTTCTCATAAATTAGTTAATGACCCATTTCCGGTAAAGCCGGAGAAAGTACTTCAGAATGAATTTACAGGCTCATTTCATCTGCATCACCCTGATAGTGTGCAAACTGCATTACGATATGGATGTAAAACTATAACGATGAATCATGCCGATTTTATCCCTCTACAAATCACAGTAAATTTGTTGGGGGGATATTTTGGATCGAGGCTTAACCAAAATTTACGTGAAGACAAAGGATATACCTATGGAATAGGAGCAGGAATTATTCCTATGAAGTACAGTTCTGTCTTCACAATAGGTGCAGAAGTTGATTCATCGAAGTCAAAAGAAGCAATAGCTGCAATTGATGAAGAACTGGTCAGGTTGGCAAACACTCCTCCTGAGATACCGGAACTACAACAGGCTCTAACCTATCTTGCAGGTAGTTTTTTAAGATCAATTGATGGTGCCTTTTCACTGGCAGACCGAATTAAAACTGCTTCTGATTTTGATCTTGATCACAAGTTCTATATAAACTATTTAAATTCGCTGAAAACAATTACTCCGGAACTTATAAGCCAGATGACAAAAAAATACCTTGACCCAAAACAAATGGTTGTGGTAAGTGTTGGAAAATAAGAATATGAAATGAGCGTTCACATCCTATGAAATTTTGGTTTTCACTGATATTCATGATTTCAATAATCTCAAACGATCTGGTTTCACGAACCACTTCTGCTGTTGATTTGTATGGATGCAGTGTTCAATCTGAAACAGATATAGTATTGAGATGGGTACCTTTAAACTTACCGTCCAACTTTGTCTCTTATGATATATATCATGCAAGCGGTTCGGGTAGTTTTTCAAAAATTGCCGCCATAAACCTTTCAACCGTAGGGACATGGACGCATACCGATATTGCTTCTGATAATCTTGTACATCGTTACTTTATCCTTACGGTCACAACAGACAATCCAGGTATACCAAGCGACACGCTCTTTAGTATAGTACCAAACGCGACCAATATTAACGACTATACAGTTGATCTCCGGTGGGGAGACTATGGCTTGCAACCTCATCCTCATGCTGAACCATTATTTTATATATACAGAGAGACTGGTTCCGGAACATGGACACTCATTGACAGTACGAATGAAAACCAATACAATGATATCCCGGGAGTTTGTATTGAATCTGTCCGGTATAGGGTTAGCTGGCATATTTACAACAATCAGAATTTCAGTCAGACGACGATTGAGATGAATGATATTGCCCCCCCTCTATCCCCAACTATAGATAGTGTAAGTGTTGATGAAAACGGATATATCATTTTTGGGTGGGAACATGGAACTTCGCCTGATACCAGGGAGTATATTATTTTCAGTAATTACAATGGAATATGGGATACACTCACCCGAGTACCATCTGCGGAAATTACCAGTTATATTGAATCCGGAATTAACGCGGCGAACGGCTCCAGGCTTTTCAGTATGGCTTCAATTGATCTGTGCGGAAATACAACCGCTGACTTAGGTATACCAAGATCGGTACAGACAATATGGATGGCTCCGGTGGAACACCATATCTGCGAACACAACATCGAGCTAAATTGGTCAACATACATTAACATGCCGGACTCGCTTGCTGGATACAAATTAGTGGTAAGTACCGACAACGGACCATATCTCCCTTTTGATACAGTAGGAGCTGATTCATTACGTGCCGTTTTCACAAATTTAGAGCACAACACTTTATATAAATTCAAAGCTATAGCTTTCAATAATACAGGTATTACCAGCAGCTCATCTATTGCAACTATACATGTTTTACTCCCAAAACCTCCGCAATTTGCCTATATCAGATATGCTAGCGTAGAAGAGAACAGAAAAATCCATCTTGCCATTGTAAATGATTCTACTGCCCAAACAGCTGGATTAGTTTTGCAAAGGAGTAATCTGGATTATTTACGCTTCACCACAATCGACACACTAATACCTTATAGTGGATTGATTACCTTCACTGACTCTCTCGTTCATCCAACACGTGAGGCATACCTGTACCGTGTTTTGGCACTGGACAGTTGTTCATCTGCTGTTGTGGAATCCAACTATAGTTCATCCATTTGGCTTCGACTGGCAAACCCTGAAACTGGGATGCTTGAATGGACACCCCACCAGGGATTTGAAGGTGGATTAAGCCATTACTGTGTTCAACGCCGGCTAAATGGAGTCTGGCTCCAAATTGGAGAAACAGGCAATACAGAAACCGATTTTACCGACCCGGAATATATAGATTTGATTCCTTCACAATCAATTGAATATAGAGTAATAGCGATAGAATCCTCGGGAAATCACTTTTTATCAGCAGATAGTGTCTTCTCAAATATCCTGACAGCTCAGCCAACATATCGTATATTCATCCCGACAGCCTTTAGTCCTCGAAGTTCCATCAACCCGATATTTAAACCAGTCATGTTGTCAGTGGAAGCTAACGATTATTATTTCGCAGTATTTAACAGGTTTGGCCAGCGTATCTTTGAAAGTACCAATATTGACGGAGGCTGGGACGGGACCCTTAATGGAGACAAATTAAAATCAGGCGTTTACTCATATTATATCAGGATTTTAACAATAGCTGGTAAGTATGTAGAAGAAAGGGGTATGGTAACATTGGTTGAATGAAAAGTTATACATATCAGTCGGGGCATCGTTAACCTTTAATTATGGAGTAATCCCATCAAATATTGTACATTTGCAAGCCAAAAGCTTCGAATTAATGTCAGCACAACACCCAAGAATAACAGGCAAAGGCCTGACTTATGATGACGTTTTGTTGTTTCCGGCTTTTTCAGAAATAATGCAACCAGAGGAAGATCTCTCTGCCCCATTCTGCCGGAACATAAATCAGAAGATACCTGATGTATCGGAAGGTGTGGGTATATCGGTTCATGGAATATTGATGCACTCAGATATGCCGGAATTATCAGTAAAACCAGGACAGGAATACCTGAAAGCAATCCTCACGTTATAACGGTAACAAGTGATGCCTAAAATTACAGTCGATAATATAACAAATACCAAAACTGATCAATAAGTATGAAAATTGTAATGAAATCATCAAGAATTTTCACAATGGCTGTCATAATGACTGCCTCATCACTGCAATGTTTTTCGCAGGAGATTAAAGATAAAACCTTGTTAACAGTTGGTAATGAAAAAATTACTGCTGGAGAGTTTCTGAACATATATCACAAGAATAATGTCCAGAGTGAAGCTATCGACCCCAAGACTATTAACGAGTACCTGGATTTGTTTATTAACTTCAGACTTAAAGTAAAAGATGCTGAAGCACAAGGTTTAGACACGATGAAGTCATTTAAAGATGAACTGGCAGGTTATCGTAAACAATTAGCCCAACCTTATTTTACTGACGAATCGGTGATCGACCTTCTAACGAAAGAAGCTTTCGAACGATCACAATTTGATATAAGAGCATCACATATCCTGATCCGTTGTGCTGCCGATGCTTTGCCTGCCGATACTCTCGCTGCATGGAAAAAAATAAACGATATCAGAAAAAAAATAATGAAAGGAGCTGATTTTGGGAGAATGGCCGTTGCTATGTCAGAAGATCAATCAGCACGTGACAGAGAGGCAAATAAACAACATCCCGCGATGAAAGGGAACAAAGGTGATCTTGGATTTTTCACTGTTTTTAATATGGTCTACCCCTTCGAAACAGCAGCCTATAATACGCCAGTTGGCCAAGTATCTCCAATAATAAGAACTGACTTCGGCTATCACCTGATAAAGGTTGCAGACCGTCGTCCTGCGCTGGGAAAGGTTACAGCAGCTCATATCTTTTTTACTTTTCCAAAAAATTCGACTACGGCTGATTCATCCAGAATCAAATCAAGGGTTGATTCTGTGTATAATAAACTAAATGCCGGAGAAAAATGGGATGATCTGACTGCCAAATATTCTGATGACAAAGCTTCTGCTGTGAAAGGCGGCCAGCTTCCGCCATTTACAAGCAACCGACTCGTTCCTGATTTCATTGAGGCCGTGTATACACTGGAACAACCCGGAAGTTATTCAAAACCTGTACTTACCAGTTATGGCTGGCACATCATTAAACTGATTGAAAAGAAAGCACCAGTGGCATTTGACGAATCGAAAGCTGAGCTCAAACAACGTGTAACAAGAGATAATCGTGGACGCCAGAGTCAGGATGTAGTGGTTGCCCGACTGAAAGCAGAATACAAGTTACATGAAGATGCGGCTGTATTAAAAGATATTACCAACTTGGTTACTGATAGTATTTTCTTTGGTACATGGAAACCAGCTCTCGATAAAATCACACCTAAAACGCTCTTTTCTTTTGCTGATAGAAAGATCACACAGATCGATTTTGCAAACTATCTTTTAAAACAACAGAAAAAACAAGAAACAGAAAACATTCAAATATATGTCAGTAAAAGGTTTAAGGATTATGTCAATCAGACCATTCTAACCTATGAAGACAATCTTTTAGAGACAAAATACCCGGAATTTAAAGCGCTCGTCAAAGAATATCGCGACGGAATACTCCTGTTTGAACTGACTGACAGGTTGGTTTGGACAAAAGCAGTTAAAGACACTACAGGATTGAGGACTTTCTATCAGAAAGTTAGAGATAAATATATGTGGCCTGACAGGAAAGAGGTATCAATGCTTACAGTGAATAATCTTCCATCTGAACAGGATGCTACCAAATTATTGGAGAAGATCGAGAAATGGGTATCCAAAAAAGGTAAATCGCTTAACTGGATTAAAGTAGAATTACTGAAAGACACCCTGCTAACCGTAAGTCTTACACAAGAAAAGTATGTACCAGGAGAGAATACATTCGTTGACAAAATTGATCCTGGAACAAGCAAATCGGAAATAGTGACCAAAGATTCAAAGGTAACTTTAACCTGGGCATTCTGTGAGAAATTGGTTTCTCCAGAGCCAAAGGCTTTAGAGGAAGTTAAGGGACTGGTAACGGCAGAATACCAGAATGAGCTTGAGAAAGAATGGATAGACAAACTCCGTAAACAATATCCTTTCCAAGTAGATCGTTTGGTTCTGGATCGAATAAAATAATTGCGTCCATGTAAGGGCGTTGTTTCAGGAGATTCACCACATTAATGGTTGATGGATTAACGCCGGAAGCACCGCCCTTGCATATTAAACATGAAGTTAATGAGCCCAAGATTTTTTAGATTGCTTCTGCCCGTTATGCTATTGGCATTGCTGCTGACTTCATGTAATTATATTGCTAATAAGTTTACTGATCAGGATGATGCAGTAGCCAGAGTAAACAAGACATACCTGAACCGAAGTGAAATAAGAGATATAGTTCCCAAAGGAACCCCTGCACGTGATAGTCTTGCTATTGTAAACAACTATATCAATAACTGGATCCGAAATCAGCTAATTTTACAACATGCAGAAAAGAAACTGACCGACGAGCAACAGGATTTTTCACGTCAGATGGAAGAATACAGAAAATCGCTGATAGTATATACTTTCGAACAGAAACTGATAGAACAAACTCTTGATACTCTTGTCACGGAAGCGCAAATCGAGACCTATTATGAGGAGAACAAGTCAAACTTTGAATTACGTGAGAACATTGTCAAAGTAATCGCATTTAAGATAAATACTGATTCAATTAAAGCAATCAAACTTGCGCGTACTCTTCTTAAGCCCGATAGTATCACTGACCTGGATGCACTGGAAAGTTTTTGTCTGAACCGAACACAGCAATATATCATCAGTTATGATGTATGGTATCTTTTCAGTGATCTGTTAAAAATGGTTCCAATCACAACTTATAATGAATCACTCTATCTGGAAAATCATAATTCTGTTGAAATTCCGGCCAGTAAATCCATCTATCTGATACGATTTTATGATTTCCGAATTAAAAATGGAGTTTCCCCGCTTAGCCTTGAAAGGACCAATATAAAAAACATACTGCTTAACAGGCGTAAGGTTGAACTAATTAATAAAATGCGTGATGACCTTTACCAAAAAGCAGACAAGAAAAATGAATTTGAAATTTACTAAACACGATTCCATGAACACAAGAATAGTTGTTACCGCGGTTGCTATGTTCCTCTCCATTGGATACTTCAACATCCTCAGCGCCCAAAATCAACCTCTAGTTATTGATGAGGTGGTGGCAGTGGTGGGAGGCAAACCCGTTCTGGCATCTGATATTGAGACCCAATACCTTCAGTTCAGGATGCAAGGTAATATTAAAGGTAGCGCTACCGAAACCCGCTGTGCTATACTTGAAGGAATCCTCTATAACAAATTGCTGCTTAATCAGGCCGAAGTCGATAGTATTACAGTAAGCGACAAACAGGTTGAGAATGAACTCGATCGCCGTATCCGGTATTTTATTTCTCAAATTGGATCAAAAGAGAAACTGGAAGAGTATTACAAGAAATCACTTTTTGAAATTAAAGAAGAATTCAGAAGCATCATTCGGGATCAGATGAGGGTTGAAATGACACAAAACAACATTACCAAAAATGTTAAGATTACCCCTTCAGAAGTAAGAAAATTTTTTAAAGAAATGCCTCAGGACAGTATCCCTATGGTTAATTCAGAATTTACAATCGGGCAGATAGTAAAAAGACCAAAAGTGGGTCTGGCTGAAGAAATTGCAGTAAAAGAAAAACTCCGGACACTCAGAAAACGAATTATGGAAGGTGAAAACTTCTCAACACTCGCAGTTCTATATTCGGAAGACCCTGGAAGTGCTGCAAAAGGAGGAGAGGTCGGGTTATTCGGACGTGGAGAACTTTATCCTGAGTATGAAGCTATAGCCTTTAGACTAAAAGAAGGCGAGGTTAGCGATATTGTTAAATCAAAAGCGGGTTACCATATTATTCAATTAATTGAACGACGGGGTGATTATGTTAATACCAGGCACATTCTTCTTATGCCCAAAGTCTCCCCTGTTGAGATGGCAAAGGCATCATCAGAACTGGATTCGATTGCCAATTTAATCGAAAGCGGAAAACTGACCTTTGACGAAGCCGTGCAAAAGTTCTCTGACGATCCCAATAAAATTAACGGTGGACTTATGGTTAACCCATCTACCCAAAATGCCAAATGGGAACCCGATCAACTAGACCCTAAAGTATATTATACTGTCGATAAACTTGAAGTAGGAAAGATAAGCCGCCCAATGTTGTTTAAAACGGACGAGGATAAAGAGGCCTACCGGATTCTTTTCCTTAAAGAAAGGACTCGACCCCATCGTGCCAATATGACCGATGACTATGACCGGTTACAAAACTGGGCTCTTGATTTCAAAAAGAATGAAGTAATCAAAAAATGGATGACTGAAAAGATCAGTTCAACATTTGTCAGAATTAATCCGGAATACAAAGAATGCCACTTTGTACAAAAATGGATTAAGTAGTATTTAACCCATTAACCTTGAATGAATAATATTTACAACACTAATAAAGAGGCTGTTGATGCCCTGCATTCCAAATATCAGCAACTCCGTCTGGAAATCTCCAAAGTAATTGTCGGACAGGATGAAACGGTACGTAATGTTCTTATATCCATATTCAGCAAAGGCCATGGATTGCTGGTAGGTGTCCCGGGACTAGCAAAAACACTTCTGGTTAGTACCATAAGTGAGGTATTGGGTTTAAGTCACAACCGGATTCAATTCACTCCCGATTTAATGCCCAGCGACATCGTGGGAGCAGAAATACTGGATGAAAACCGCAGCTTTCGCTTTATACGCGGCCCAATCTTTTCAAATATAATCCTGGCAGATGAAATAAACCGTACCCCTCCCAAAACTCAGGCAGCACTTCTTGAAGCGATGCAAGAGCACGCTGTTACGGTTGCAGGAAATACCTATAAACTTGACGAACCTTTCTTTGTTCTGGCTACTCAAAATCCGATTGAACAGGAAGGAACTTACCCGCTACCTGAAGCTCAACTCGACAGGTTTATGTTCAACATCTGGTTGGATTATCCTTCTTTGGCTGAAGAGCTTCTGGTTGTAAAAAACACCACAACTGACAGGATTGCACATGTAAATACAGTTATTTCAAAAGAAGAAATACTTTACTTCCAACAGCTTGTCAGAATGATTCCTGTTACAGATCAGCTTTATGAATATGCTGTCAAACTTGCAGTAAAAACACGCCCGACAGCACCCGAAGCACACCCTTTGGCCAAAGAGTATCTTACATGGGGAGCGGGTCCACGAGCATCGCAATACCTGATTATTGGTGCAAAATGCCATGCTGCACTTAATGGCAAGTATTCTCCTGACAGGGAGGATGTGAATGCTGTAGCCCGGCCGATTCTTCGTCACCGAGTAGTACGAAACTTCAAAGCTGAAGCCGAGGGTTTACGAACAGATGATATAATTGGCCGATTACTTTCTTAAATATTATTTTCCTGCTTATGACCCGTTTATTCTTCGCTTCGTTAATTCTCATTTTATCCGCATTGAATCTTCAAGCCAAAGAAGGAATGTGGATTCCAATGTTACTCGAACAAAAAAACCTGCCTGAAATGCAAAGCATGGGGCTGAAGCTTACCGCTGCTGATTTATACAGTGTCAACCAATCAAGTCTTAAAGATGCCATTGTACTGTTTGGTGGAGGATGTACCGGCGAAGTTGTATCAGACCAGGGATTAATCCTGACTAATCACCATTGTGGATTTGGACAGATTCAGGCGCGCAGTACTATTGAACACGATTATCTGAAAGACGGGTTTTGGGCGATGAGTCAAAAGGAAGAACTGCCAAACCCAGGTTTGACTGTATCGTTTCTGATCAGCATGAGCGACGTTACAAATGAAATACTCAAAGGTGTTACTCCCAGTATGTCGATGAAAGAAAGGAACGATATCATCAGATCAAACGCTTCGGAAATCAGAAAAATGGCAACAGAGGGGAACCACTACGAGGCGCAGGTAAGGCCCTTCTATTATGGGAATGAATATTACCTGATGATTTACGAAGTATTCACTGATATTCGGTTGGTTGGTACTCCTCCATCAAATATTGGCAAATTTGGAGGCGATACCGACAACTGGATTTGGCCAAGGCATACAGGAGATTTCTCGATATTCAGAATTTATGCTGGAAAAGACAATAAACCAGCTCCCTATTCCAAAGATAATGTACCATTCAAGCCCCGACGGCATCTTAGCATTTCGCTAAAGGGTGTTCAAGCCGGAGACTTCACATTTGTATATGGTTTTCCTGGACGTACTGAAGAATACCTTCCTTTCCAGGGAGTCGACCTTGCTGTAAATATTGTTAACCCGATCAGAATCGCTCTCAGGGAAATCAGATTAAGCATTATAAGCAGTTATTCGGAGAAAAACGATACCATGCGTCTTAAATATGCAGCCAAACATGCCGGAATAGCAAATGGTTGGAAAAAGTGGATAGGAGAAAGCCGCGGGATTAAAAGGATGAAAGGAGTTGAAATAAAAAAAGAATTTGAGAACAAATTTGCACAGTGGGCGGGTGTTGACGAAGTTGCACAGTCACCATTTCAAGGATTACCTGCAGCATTTGAAGAAGCCTATACTCCTTACAAAAAGTGGAAAGCAACCGAGACATGGCTAAATGAATCTGTTCTTTCTGTTGAGGCTATACGCCTGGCAAGAAGCTTCACCCCGCTTGTTAGCCTATGCTCCGCAAAAGATTCTACCGACTTGAGTATAAAAACCCTGACTCAAAAATATGCCAGAAGTATAGATGGCTTCTTCAAAAATTATGAAATGAGGATAGACCGTGATATTTTAGCCGCCATGCTTGAAATGTATATCATAAAGGCTAACGGTAATGCTGAACAACCAACAGAATTATCCGAACTGTACCGTACATACAAAGGCAACTTTAAAAATGCAGCTGAAGATCTCTTCGAAAAGTCAGTGTTCACATCAAAAAAAGAGATATCGGCCCTTCTGGAAAACTTTCGTCGGAAAGACATAAAAAGGATTAAAAATGATCCGCTTTATAAGCTTGCCATTCAATTGACTGAATACAACAAACGCATTGTATATCCTCACATAATTGCATTTGACAGAAAATTCGACAGCCTGATGCCAATCTACATGAAAGCACAGATGGAAATGCAACCCGACAAAAAATTCTTTCCAGATGCAAACTCTACCCTTCGGATCTCTTATGGAAAAATTGATGGCTATTCACCTGAAGACGGTGTAACCTGCAATTATTACACAACCCTGAAGGGAATCATGGAAAAAGAAAACCCAGAGGTGTATGATTATGTTGTTGAGCCAAAGCTCAAATCACTCTTCTTCTCAAAAGATTACGGCAGATATGCTGATGCTTCTGGTGAAATGCGAACCTGCTTCATTGCTACAAACCATACCACTGGTGGTAACTCGGGCAGCCCTGTAATGAATGGGGAAGGCCAACTATTGGGTCTTAACTTTGACCGCTGCTGGGAAGGAACCATGAGCGACCTCATGTATGATCCAGACAGATGCAGGAATATTTCACTTGATATAAGATACTGTCTGTTCATCATTGACAAATTTGCGGGAGCAGGTCATTTGGTAGACGAAATGACCATTATCGAATGAAGTGAGGAGGGCTATCCCTCCTTTTTTTTGTCCTTGCACAATCTACAAGGCAAAGCTATTATTCCGAAGGCTCTCCTGCTCTGCAACATATATTTACGACTAAAGCCAAGCATGTTGCCACCATCACTTTGCCTGACAGAACAATCATCCCGGCAAAAGTGAAATTGCTGTATCGGGTATTAAATCTAATTAGCATTCGTCGCAAAACGAAATATATCTCTGTCCCTGAGATGTATTATTGTTATATTTCATTTTTAGCTGCTTCATAACACCTCCGTGATCGGTTCGAATAAAAACGAAAATACAACGAAAACAGATCGAAGCTACTTCGAAGCTACTTCGAAGCGGTAATATGTCTGATCCTTGTTTATCAGCTATTTGCCTAATTTGTGGTTTGTAGTAGTATAATGTGGTTTTTGAATAATAATTGGAGCCAAACAAACAGTTGATTTCAACTGAACAGTTTCTTAATCATAATAAACTAACTCATTATAACAATTTTTAAATCAGTACTTCCAGGAAAACAGTAATCAATATAGGAGGGAACTCACCTCACACTTCATTCAGGATAGTAATCAGTTGTTTAAATATGAAAAGGGAGCACAAAGGTTTACAAATTGATTATCAGACAGATGACTGACACCAAAATGAATATATTCCAGATCAGCACCAATAAACTGGAAATGTGGTAGCCCGCCCCTCAACAAAAGTGAATAAATAAAAATGGCACCAGTGGGTACCCCAATACTCGTCCTAACAGAAAGAGAGAACCTCTGGTTTCTTTAGTTTTGATAAGAAACAGAATTTACCGAAAATTGAACACCTGCGCCGGATTATAGCCCATAAGCTCGCCCTGTAAGTTTAAATCCAACGATCTTGAATGGCTGTACCTCACGTACTGCCGGGGCGCTGTAAGAAAAGTCACGACCAGCATATTTTCTCATAATCACATTCAACGCTGAAACCTTCTCGTCGTAATCATGGATCATTTCAACCATTCCCCTCAACAATACGCTTCTGTACTTCATACTCCAAGAGCAAGCTACCTGTTCGTGCTGATACCGTAATTCATGATCTGTGCTAAAGGCGATACAAACATTCGGGTTTTTCGCCAGGATATCCATTTTCATCCCTTCCTTTGCACCATGCAGAATAAATACATTATTATCAATACCGAAATTCATTGGAACCACATAAGGCAATCCATCCTGAGTTACCATTGAGACATAACAAACATCACAACGTCTAATAACATCCAACATCTCCTCAGTTGTATCAATAACTCTTCTGCGCATATATCTTTATTTTATTAATTCATTATATTTTAAGCAATCCATTATTAAAAATGATATTCCATTGATTAAAAATAGGATGAAAACACCCACAAACACTTATAATTCTAATCTTCTCATTTCAAATATCCTACCGGTTTTACTCAGTCAATGAAAATAAATACGACATAAGAGAATTACCGAGGGCAAACAAAAGAGCCGGAAAGAAACCCTCTATATCAAATCCTGGCACAACAGAAGAAGCCATCATAACAATTACCGTATTGATTACCAGCAGAAAAAATCCAAAAGTAAATAATGTGACCGGAATGGTAAGTATTATTAGGACAGGTTTTACCAGAATGTTCAGTAGAGCAAGAACTGCCACAAAAATCAGTGCCGAAATGAAGCCATTTATCTGAATCCCCGGAATAACCATAGCGAGGATTGACACTACCATAGCTGAGCCAAAAAAACGAATGAGAAACCGCATAGACAGGAAGCGCTTTTCAGGCAAACTTACGTTTTTTTTCAGAATGCTGAAATTTCTTACAACGATTAGATTGCATCGAATCTGACCACCAACAGCCACTCCGCACTTAACGACTGGTGGTCAGGCAACCAAGATAAGCGAATTCCTGTATTAACAGGAGGAATTAGCCTTAGGAAGTGGCAGTCGGCCGACAATTCCATTCCAAACGAGCTGGTATATCGGTTTAGATTAGAAGCCCAGCCAAGATTAGCATCATAAAACAGCTTTGCGCTTAGGCGCTTGACATATGCCAATTTCCCAAAATCCCAGTCGGGCCTTAGAAATGGAAAAGCATAAGTTAATGTGGCAGCAGCACGTCTGGGAAGTCGGAAAGAACCTGAACCTCTCGGGAAATCCACCACATAACCATAATAATTCATCCCGGCCGGTTGTTGCTCATATCCTGTATACATCCTAAAACCATGATGTGGCATGAACCCCGGAAAATAAAAGATACCCTCCCCTGCTATCATTGTGCCAAGGGATGCTCCTCCGAAAGGTGAATGCCTTAATAAGCCATACAATACCTGACCCCATTTCGGATACAAGTCGTTGATTGAAGATTTGACTGTATGGTAAAGCTGAAGAGAGAGATTCAGGCTTTGATAAGTGTCATGACTGAAAGAATAGGGCGAGCCATCATCCATTCTATACCATTCACCTTTAAACGATACCTGAGGGGTGAGACCGTAATTATGAATCCCATAAGAGAACAAAAAGGGTATATAACTCCGAATTTCAGCGGTGGTTTGCGTCCAGTTAAGTTCGTATTTACCCTTAATATCAATGAATGTTGTTTGACGTCGGGCAAATGTTGCCTCGGCTCCAAATACCGGATATAACCCATAATAATTAAAAGTACTGAACAACTCATGGTTTCCAACTGAATTTAGATAGCGATAACCTAATGAGGTGACGGCAGTGCCTGTCGAATTCTGCGAGAGGAGGGTTATCCCAGGAACAGCTTCCTGTGAATTCACATCATAAGCAGCAGGGGCTAAACTATGAAACCTGAAAAGATGCGCAAGCCGATTATAGTTGGTAACTCCCGGGATGACTGTATCTGTATGCACGGCAAAATCAGGCAATTGTTTTTCCTTTAAGGCAAAATTATCTTCGTTATGCCATCCAGAGTTTTTTTCGATAAGTTCTCCGGGTACAAAACCAACACAGGTTATAATACGAAAACCTTCGGGAGTATATACAGTGTGTAGCCAATTGCCAATACTATCCCCTGAAGCATCATGAACACCATAGCCACCCGTTGAAACCAGCCTAAGCCCCGAGTCAGTAACAGCAGCCAGAACTGCTTCACCATTCCATTCAGTCGTAACTACCGGCGTATCTTTTACCACAGTTGGAGATGATACATGACGGAACCTGAAGTCGTAAATCAGATCTTGTTTTTCAGATTTTAAATCGTACGTAAATAATTTCTTTCCCAAATCATCGAGCCTTAGGTATATAATTCGTGAATTATCAGCCCAGACCGGGGACATCAGATGCATATCAAAAGGGATGTTCATTCGCTGAAGAATTAAACCATCAGGGAAAGACAAAACTACCAATGATTCATAGCCGTCAACACCAACCTCTATCACAGACAGTCGTTTCGCATCAGGAGAAAGGCATGGTGAAAACCATCGGGTCTTCGACTTAATTCTGAATGCTTTCTTTTCCATAAGATGAAAAGCCCAAACAACCGAATATTGCTGGTGCTCCCATCTGATATGAGGCTCCTGCTCAGTCCAGACTAACCATTGGTTTTTAGCATCAAAGGATTCGGGAACAATGCTACCTGGCCTTACTAACAGACCGGGATTTATTAAGGAACTATCGAACAGGACAATTCCGGTTCGTTCTCCATATTTTTCCTGAATAGCTACGATTCTCTGCCCCTGTATCATCCTGGGCCTGATAAAATCCTCATAAACCTTATAACTGTTCCCGGGTAAGGTACGACCAAGAGCACAAGAATCATGCTTTAAAAAAGACACTGTTTTATCGAACAATAGCCCAGTTGTGAGTCCTGTCTGCCTCTTTAAAGCTGCAGAAAACGCGAAAGGCAACCATGGCTTTCGTGCAACAAACCGGCTAACAGAATCCCAGAGGCCAACATCCCACTGCTGCCTTCCGAGTGTGACCATTTCATAGCCAAAATTATAGGCACCAGGAGAATAATTCTGATATGAACCAAATAACAATTGGTTATATGATTTCTTACGTGACGATACAACCCAGGCTCTGCTTTTCATGCGAAACAACGGATCCCTTCCTCTACCTGATTCTGACCAAATTGTCTCAGAATATACAGCATCACCTTCTATAAACCATTTTGGAAAATGAAGTCCAAATACAAGACCAGTTATATGTTGTCCAAAAACGCATGCCAGAGTTCCCGTCAGCCCATTGTTAAGAGAGGTTATCTGGGCAACATGACGTAATTCATGTAAGGCAAGTTGATAGTGCCATTTCTGTGCATAAGAATCATCAGGAGGTACGGGGTAGATTTCAAGCCGTGAAGGAGCCCAGACAGTAACCCCATTCGAGTATGCTGTATATGAATGCAAAACAACATCCAATGAAGGGAGACCATTTCCCAGACTACGAGATACAAGTAGTTTGGCTGCCAGCAGGGATTTATAATATAAGAAAGCTCTTGCCGAATCCTGATCAGGAAAAATAACTCGGTAGTCAGCTCCATGAATCTGCTTCCATTTTATTGATGACGGGTCAGTTCCAGATAGGAAATACTGACTTTTAACTTCTAATGAAGAAAACAATATTACTAAAACAAACAACAGATGAAATCGGTTCATCGCAATAAATTTTCGACAATAAACAATTTCAAACCAAGTTTGAATGTAATAATCCATCCTCAAGAGGTAACATCTTTAAAAAAATCCCAAACCGGATCAGGCGGAGGTGGGGCTAGAATATGAATCCGGACTTTACTAACAGGATGTTCAAAACTTACAGATCTTGCATGTAGATGAATAAAACCGCCAGGATTGCTGCGATCGAAACCATATTTCAAATCGCCTTTTATCGGGCATCCGATTTGCGCGAGTTGTGCTCTGATCTGATGGTGGCGACCTGTTTGCAGATCAACTTCGATTAAAAAATATCTTTCTGATTTGCCAACAAACCGGTAATCAAGTTCAGCCCTGGATGAATTCTTACGCTCAACATCAAAGCAATATGATTTATTCTGTTGTTCATTTCTAACCATATAGTGTATCAGGTGGCCATCAGGGGGAGTTGGCAAATTCTTAACCACTGCCCAGTAAGTCTTTTTTATAGTCCTTTCACGGAGCATTTGATTAAGCCGGGCTAGTCCTTTACTTGTTCTCGCGAAGATAACGGCACCACTTACCGGGCGATCGAGCCGGTGAACCACTCCGAGGAAAGCATTCCCTGGCTTATCGTACTTAACTCTAATATACTCTCTGACAACCTCACAAAGAGGAATATCACCAGTTTTATCTCCCTGAACAATCTCTGACGGAAGTTTATTGATAATCAGTAAATGATTATCCTCGTACAGTACTCTGGACTGAAAAGAGGGAAGCACAGTCTGGTTAATAGGATTCTCTTTCATTTGGGAAGCTGGACGCCTTTACATCAGTAATATAAGATTTTACAGAACCTTTGATTTCCTCGTACAGGTTATGATACCTACGGAGAAACCTAGGTGAGAAGTTATGTGTAATTCCCAGCATGTCGTGCAAAACAAGTACCTGACCATCAACGTGTGGCCCTGCACCAATGCCAATTGTAGGGATTTTAAGTCCGGAGGAGACCTCTTTGGCAAGGATGGATGGAATTTTTTCAAGGACGAGAGAGAAACAGCCCGATTCCTCTAAAAGATGCGCATCAAGAAGTAGTTTCCTTGCTTCTTTCTCCTCTGTTGCCCTTACTACATATGTACCAAATTTATGAATCGACTGAGGAGTAAGCCCAAGATGCCCCATCACAGGTATACCGGCTGAGAGAATCCGATCGACTGATTCCTGAATTTCCTTTCCTCCCTCGATTTTGATTGCATTGGCTCCGGCCTCTTTCATTATCCGAATAGCAGACGACAAAGCTTCTTTGGAATTACCCTGATAAGTTCCGAATGGAAGATCCACCACCACAAGAGCACGTTGAACAGCCCTTACAACTGAGGCAGCATGATAAATCATCTCGTTAAGAGTGATAGGTAGAGTTGTTTTATAGCCAGCCATTACGTTAGAGGCACTATCACCTACAAGAATTACGTCAATACCTGCGGCATCCAGAATGGTAGCCATACTATAATCATAAGCTGTCAGCATGGCTATTTTCTCACCTTTAAGTTTCATTTCCTGAAGGACATGAGTTGTTATTCTTTTATAACGTTGTTGGCCAGTTCTTTCTACCGACATATCGAAATCAGGTTCAGCAAGAGACATAATATTTAAATATTTATTTTTCAATCAATTAAACAACCGCATGCACTTTGCATCGGTTTAGAATAAAGAATACAAAAGTACTCACCAACGCCATGAAAATCAAATAATTCTAAAACAATCACATAACCAAATAATTAGCAAGGCTTATTTTTTCAATAATGTTATCACCTTTAATTGATAATCACTAAATTTGCAATCAATCCTATTTGTCAAACTATCCGGTGTTTCAAAAATAAAATATATATGAGGATCAAATTTCTAGCCTTAGCAATCAGCATAATGACATTGTTCCAGTCATGTGAAACTGATTTTGAATTAAACACGACATGGAAAGATATTCCAATAGTTTATGGTATCATAAATCCAAGCAGCAGGACTCAGGACATAAGAATACAAAGAGCCTTTTTAGGAGAAGGAAATGCCATGACTTTTGCTCAGATAGCAGATTCAAACTACTATGATACCGCGTTCATTAAAGCAAAGATTATTGAAATGGACGGAAATACCGAAGTCAAAACTATTAAACTTACACCAAAATGGGTACGGAGAGATTCTTTGAACCAAACGCCTTTTTACAACCCATCTTTTCCTTATGTATTAATTTACAAGACAGAAGCTTACCCATATTTTGATATTGATGATCTTTCGGGTGATACAATTTGGTTCGATTCATCACATACTTTCAAGATCGAGATCACTAATTCGAAGAATGGAAAAATCATTACTTCCTCCACTCCATTGGTGGGTAGGGTTAACCTGAAAACGCCAAACTATAATGTGAGTAATCCCCAATTATCGATCAACCCGACTGCAAACAATTCAATCAAATGGTCTAAAACAGGAAGCGGAGCCAGATTTGAATCTATTCTTAGGTTTTATTATAAAGAATATCATCCTGGAATGCGCGATACAACACTCAATTTCGTAGATATGAACTTTGGTTACCTTACCGGGCCTACATCAGGATCTGATTTTGTTGTCAAGTATTATGGTGAAAATTATTATAAACATTTGGGAACAGTGATACCCTCTGATCGAACAGTTAAGAGGATTGCCTATCGTTTTAGCATCATTTTGAACGTTATCGAAGAAGAGTTAAAGATTTATCTTGATGTTAACTCTCCATCCACAGGGATCATACAGGAACGGCCTTTATATACTAATATGAGCGAAGGTTATGGTATATTCTCGAGTGCCAACAGTCAGAATTACATCTTTAATGTTGCGGCGACTACAAATACCAACATTGTGAACACATTTAAAAACATTGACAATAGCTTTTGACAGACATATCTCAAAAACCTGAGGCCATCTTAATAAGGTGGCCTTTTCTTTTGTTTCAAAAAATTCTGTTAGAACCAGGAGAGAACAATAAGGAGAAAAAGGTATACGCTGTTAGGGCAAATTCTGGCAGATATACCTTTCTGAAATTTTCAATTCTGACTATTTGTCATAAACTTCTTACTGGAATGTCAGCTAAAAAAACCAATAATTCAACATCATATTTCTGAATAACAACATTTTAATTAACAAGAAAATATTCCGGAAAAATTATAAAACACAAGACAACCAGTGATGGCACAAAGATTGTCAAGAGCGATCCAGTTAAAAAAATGATAACCGTCAAAAAAGAATACAATGGGCAAAATAATTGGAATTGACCTTGGGACGACCAACTCATGCGTTTCCGTGATGGAAGGAAACGAACCAGTAGTAATCCCCAATAGTGAAGGACGTCGTACAACACCGTCAATCGTAGCCTTCACTGAGAATGGTGAACGCAAGGTTGGCGATCCTGCAAAACGACAAGCGATTACAAACCCTACCAAAACTATCTCATCAATAAAGCGTTTCATGGGTGAAACCTTTGACAGGGTAACCACAGAAATCAGCCGGACTGCCTTTCATGTTGTAAAAGGAGATAACAATACTCCCCGTGTTGTCATCGATGACCGCAAATATACTCCTCAGGAAATTTCAGCCATGATACTTCAGAAGATGAAAAAAACTGCTGAAGACTACCTGGGACAGGAAGTGACTGAGGCTGTTATCACTGTTCCTGCCTATTTCAGTGATTCACAAAGACAGGCCACCAAAGAGGCTGGTGAAATCGCAGGACTAAAAGTGCGCCGGATAATCAATGAACCTACAGCTGCAGCTCTGGCCTATGGATTGGACAAAAAAAATCACGATATAAAAGTAGCTGTGTACGACCTTGGTGGCGGCACCTTTGATATTTCAATACTTGAACTTGGTGAAGGTGTATTCGAAGTAAAATCAACTAATGGTGACACACACCTGGGTGGTGACGATTTTGACCAGACTATCATAGACTGGCTTGCTGAAGAATTTAAAAAAGATGAAGGTCTTGACCTCAGAAAAGACCCCATGGCTTTACAGCGCTTGAAAGAAGCAGCCGAAAAAGCAAAAATTGAACTTTCCAGTTCAATGGAAACGGAGATCAATCTGCCATATATTATGCCAGTTGACGGGGTACCAAAGCATCTTGTTCGCAAGCTTTCGCGATCAAAATTCGAATCTCTGATAGATTCTCTCGTACAGCGCACGATAGAACCATGCCGTAAGGCATTAAAAGATGCAGGACTGACACCCGCAGATATAAATGATGTCATTTTGGTGGGAGGATCAACAAGAGTTCCTGTCATTCAGAAAGTGGTTGAAGATTTTTTCAAAAAGAGTCCCTCAAAAGGAGTCAATCCTGATGAAGTAGTTGCAATTGGTGCAGCTATTCAAGGTGGTGTTCTTACAGGCGAAGTTAAAGATGTATTACTTCTTGACGTAACACCATTGTCACTTGGCATTGAGACACTTGGAAGCGTAATGACCCGACTTATTGAATCAAATACGACCATCCCTACCCGAAAGTCAGAGACTTTCTCAACAGCATCCGATAATCAACCTGCTGTGGAGATTCATATCTTGCAGGGTGAACGTCCTATGGCAAATCAAAACAAGAGTATTGGCAGATTCCATCTTGATGGAATTCCACCAGCACCACGTGGAGTACCTCAAATTGAAGTAACTTTTGATATCGATGCCAACGGAATTCTAAATGTTTCGGCAAAAGATAAAGCAACTGGCAAATCTCAGAATATTAGAATTGAAGCCTCTTCAGGTCTTACTGAAGATGAAATAAAACGAATGAAGGCTGAAGCTGAAGCTAATGCAGATGCTGATCGTCATGCACGTGAAGAGGCCGATAAAATTAATAATGCTGATGCTCTTATCTTCCAGACAGAAAAACAACTGTCGGAATATGGCGATAAATTGCCCGCCGATAAAAAAGGAGCAATAGAAGCCGCTTTAAACCAATTGAAAGAAGCTCACAAGAACCGTGACTTTGCTGCTATCGATACTGCCATGAATAACCTGAACCAGACCTGGCAGGCTGCCAGCCAGGAAATGTATAATGCAACTAACCAAGGTGGTCAACAGGCGGGAACCAATCCGGAACAGGGTCCCGGATCAAACTCTGGTGATAAGGGTAAAGATGGGACAGTTGAAGATGCCGACTTTGAAGAAGTAAAATAATTAATATAAGTATAAATTTAAAACGCCGACATGGAATCACATGTCGGCGTTTTCATTTAAACTTAAAAACCTCATTGACAAAAAGACCTCTGACTTCAAATGAAGTTCAGAGGTCTTGTCAGAAATTGTACCCCGGGCGGGACTTGAACCCGCACAGCCGTGAGGCCAAAGGATTTTAAGTCCTTCGTGTCTACCATTCCACCACCGGGGCAGTCATCCTGTTCAATGAACACTTTGATAGAAAAAATCCCAAATCGTGAATCACGTTCGGGATCGTTTACTAGAGCGGAAAACGGGACTCGGACCCGCGACCCCGACCTTGGCAAGGTCGTGCTCTACCAACTGAGCTATTTCCGCATTTTGAGTGGGTTTTGCTGTGCAAAGATATAAAGAAACCTTCATTCCCTCCAAATAATTTTTTCACTTTTTTTTCGATAAAAGTGTCTTTATACTATTTAACTTTAACAATGCCTCCACTGGTGTCAGTGTATTAACATCAGTATTAATTATTTCTTCTTTAATCTGAATTAACAATGGATCGTCGAGTTGGATAAAGCTAAGCTGATAATTTGTTTCAGGTTCTTTCTTTCTACCTTTCCTTGCAGACTGGTCACCAACAAGTGCTTCGCTGTTATGTGTTTTTTCAAGTTTCTCGAGAAGGATGCCGGCACGTTCTACAACAGTTTGTGGCATTCCAGCCATCCGGGCAACATGAATTCCGAAGCTATGTTCACTACCACCAGGAGTCAATTTCCGTAAAAAAATAATTTTACGGCCTACTTCCCGTATAGAAATATGAAAATTTCTGATCCTGGGAAAGAACTGTGTCATCTGATTCAATTCGTGATAATGCGTTGCAAAAAGTACTTTTGGCCTGAACAAAGGGTGGTTGTGAAGAAATTCGGCAATACTCCATGCAATAGATATTCCATCATATGTACTAGTACCTCGTCCGATTTCATCCAGCAAAATAAGACTCCGGTCACTGATGTTGTTTAATATACTTGCTGTTTCTGTCATCTCAACCATAAAAGTTGATTCACCTGTCGACAGATTATCAGAAGCACCCACACGGGTAAAAATCTTGTCCACCAATCCAATCTCAGCAGAACTGGCAGGCACAAAAGAACCTATTTGAGCCAGCAAAACAATTAGTGCTGTTTGTCGCAACAAGGCAGATTTCCCTGACATATTAGGGCCAGTAAGAATAATCATCTGCTGGGATTCATGATCTAAATATAAATCATTGGCAATATATGACTCTCCAGCCGGTAAAAGTCTTTCGATAACGGGATGTCGCCCTCCTCTGATATCAAGAACAGTACCGTCATTTAATACAGGCCTTACATAATTGTATCTAATAGCAATACCTGCAAATGAAAGAAGCACATCCAGTCTTCCAATTAATGCTGCATTCAGTTGAATTGGTTGTACATACTCTGCCAACCGGTTGACCAAAGAAGTAAACAACTCCCCTTCAATAACCAAAATTTTATCTTCTGCACCAAGAATCTTTTGCTCATATTCTTTCAGTTCGTCAGTTATATATCGTTCAGCATTAACCAGCGTTTGCTTTCTATGCCAATCGACAGGGGCTTTCTCTTTATGTGCATTTGTAACTTCGAGATAAAACCCAAACACATTATTGTAGCCTATTTTCAATGAAGAAATTCCAGTAGCCTCGATTTCGCGTTTTAATAGCTGGTTCAGATAGTCCTTTCCAGAATGAAGAATTTTACGCAAATCATCAAGCTCTTCAGAAACACCTTCTGCGATAACCCCACCTTTCGTAACCTGAACAGGAGGATCATCCGTAAGTTCTGATCCAATTGCGTCGATGATTAACTGGCATGGATTCAATTGCTCGGCAAGGCTGAGAAAAGGTGATGCAACTCCGTCCTTACAGACGTTTTTTATTGTTACCACAGCCTGAAGCGCTCTGCTGACCTGAATCATCTCACGCGGATTAATCCGACTTGTCGACGCTTTTGAAATCAATCTCTCCAGATCACCACACTGCCTTATGCTGGCACGAAGAGATTCAGCCATTTCAGCATGCTCAATAAGATAAGCAACCATATCGTGCCTCTCTTCAAGAGGTTTACGCTCTTTTAGCGGGAGGGTAACCCAACGACGTACAAGCCGTGCACCCATCGGAGAAATGGTATGATCAAAAACATCAAGTAATGATTTAGCATTTTCACTTAAACCGTATACCAACTCTAGATTACGTATTGTAAATCTATCAAGCCATACATAGTGATCTTCCTCAATACGGCTGACGGAAGTAATATGAGCAACACGATCATGTTGGGTTTCAGATAAATAATGAAGAGCAACACCTGCAGCAATTACAGCTTTTTCCTGATCATGTACACCGAAACCTTTTAATGAAATAGTCTGAAAGTGCCTTGTCAGTAACTCATGGGCAAAATCAATTGTAAATGCCCAATCATCAAAAGTGGTAATAAAGAATTTGTCTCCAAAGAGCTCCTGGAATTTACGTAACCTCGACTTCTGCAGAATTACTTCATTGGGTCGAAACGTCTGCAACAGCTTATCAATATAATCAACATTTCCCTGTGCAGCGAAAAATTCACCAGTTGAAATATCAAGAAATGCTATTCCTGTTATACCTTCATCAAGATGAATACTTGCAAGGAAATTATTTTCTTTTTGTTCCAGAATTTTGTCATTATAAGAAACACCTGGCGTTACTAATTCCGTTACTCCTCTTTTAACAATACTTTTTGTTGTTTTAGGATCCTCAAGCTGATCACAGATTGCCACCCGCATACCTGCCCTGACTAATTTAGGAAGATACGTATCAAGTGAATGATGCGGAAATCCAGCCAGTTCAACATATTGAGCAGCTCCGTTAGCCCTTCTGGTAAGCACAATACCAAGAATACTACTTGCTCTCACAGCATCAGAGCCAAACGTCTCGTAAAAATCGCCTACTCTGAAAAGTAATAAAGCATCAGGATATTTTGCCTTAATCTTGTTGTATTGCTTCATCAGCGGGGTTTCAGCAATATTTCTGGTATCTTTTTCCTCCAAACTTAATTGTTATTTTTATTAAAAAGCAAATGTACCAAAATTCAATCTGATTTATGAAACTACAATAAATCTGATAAACGAACCCAAATCACTACCTTTGCAGGGAATACCAATTACAGATATGCTAAAAACGCTAAATGAAGAACTGAACAGACTTACTGTTGATGAATTTCAAAAAGCTAACAAATTACCGGTTGTAGTAGTTCTTGATAATATTAGAAGCCAAAGCAACATCGGATCCTTTTTTCGCACAGGAGACGCGTTTCTGATAGAAAAAATTTATTTATGCGGGATAACAGCTTCACCACCTCACCGTGAAATCCAGAAAACGGCCTTAGGAGCTACCGAAACAGTTAGCTGGGAATACATTAAAACAGCCCTGGATTGTATTGGCCAACTTAAAAAACAAGGATATACTATTATAGCTGTCGAGCAAGCAAAAGGCAGTATCTGCTTGACAGATTACCATCCCCGATCGGGATGCAAACTTGCATTGATCTTTGGTAATGAGCTGAATGGTGTTGACCAATCTATTATGGATATTTGTGATAGCTGTGTGGAGATTCCGCAATCAGGAACAAAGCACTCCTTGAATGTTTCGGTTGCAGGTGGAATAATATTATGGAAAATTTATTCAGAATTACGCGCGAACTTCTAGAATATTTCTTTACTATTTCTATTCTGTAACCTTTAAACAGAAATTTGAGTATAACACGCTGGAATTCGCAAAGCTTAAACCTTGTATATTTTTAATAAAAAATCAATAAATTTAGTCGGAAACATTGACTCCGTTAAAAAATAGCATAAATTTGTGGTGACTTCAGAAATTATAACCTTAAAAAACTGTACCTATGAAAAAAGTTTATCTAACTATACTCAAAGTCCTTCTATCGGTCTTTGTAGTATTCTCAGCAACAGGCATTTATGCTCAACAGGTAAAAAACACCAAGCCTGCAAAATCCTCGTTCGATGGTTATTGGTACATTGGCGCTAATGGCGGTTTAAGCCTACTTCATGGTGATATTACCAAATACAGGGCTATGCCTGATGGTGACAATACCAAGTTTGGCTTCAGCGGCTACTTTGGTCGTCAACTTACCCCCGTATTTGGTCTGAGAGGCCAACTCGGTTATGGCAAATTTGCTGGCAAAGAGGATCGCGAACAATACAAAGGACTTCCTTTCTACAACAAGTCTGTTGAAGGCGACTGGATTGATTATTCACTCCAGGCCACTTTTGACCTCGATAACCTTATTCTGTCATATAACCCTGACAGACTACTCGGCGTGTATACATTCATTGGATTTGGTAATGCGCAATACAGATCAATTGTTACAGATCTTAATGATGGATCAACAAGAAAAAGGGGTTATGATGAACCTAATGGAGATGATGGTAAAGGTTTCGGCGGACGTCGTATCGTTGCCATGGTTCCCGTTGGATTAGGATTTAATATTCGTCTTGCTGAAAAATGGGATGCAAATATCGAATCATCACTGCGTTGGACTGATACTGATGGTATGGACATTATCAGTGGTGGATCGAAAGAAATCAAAAATGATTTTTATAGCTTCACTACCCTTGGCCTGACATACAAATTCGGCAGCAGTTCAAACATCAATAAGATGAAGAAGAATTACGGAATGGTTAAATATGATGTTACTCCGGAAGTTCTTGAAACAACTGGTGATTCAATTCGTGTTACAATACGTGGCGTATTCCCTCCGAAATATTTCCACAAAAAAGCTGCAATGCATTTCCAGCCAGTTCTTCGCTATATGGGTGATTCAACAATGCTGAAACCAATTGTACTCCGTGGTGAGAATGTTCAGGGTGAAGGCGATATCATTAGTTACACTAACGGTGGAACTTTTACTTATAAAGCCACAATCGCTTACAAGCCTGCAATGAACACTGCCGAACTCCATGTTGATCCTTTTGTTTTCCTGCCTAATGAGCCTGTTAGCGCTTCAATGAAACCAGGTGAAATCAAAGCTAAGTATAAATCTCTTGCTTTAAATGACCGTAAACTCGCAGATGGTGTCATTTACACATGCAAACGTATCAAAGCAGATCAGGATGTAGCAACTGCCTCTCATGGTTATCAGCAGATGGTTATTCTAACCAAAAATGGCAACATCTATTTCCCAAAGAATAAATATGATGTTAATTTCAAATTTGGTAAGAATAAAGATGACCAATCAAAAGCTGCACTTAGCTCCCTGTACGACTATATGAAGCAAGGACACCAGGTAAAAGACATTACAATCTCTGCCTGGGCATCGCCTGAAGGTGAAGAAACCTTTAATGCCAACCTTTCAAAGAATCGTGCCGAAGCTGCCCGCAAGGTAGTGGTTAAGGATCTTGAAAAGATGAACAAGGACAAGAATGCCACCGTGAAATTCGACGTTAAAGCCATTAATTTCAACGTAGTAGGCAATGGTCCTGACTGGAATGGATTCATGAAAGCAGTTGAAAGCTCAACCATTAAAGACAAAAATGTCGTTTTGAATGTGGTGAATTCTGCTGATCCTAAAAAGAAGGAAGAAGAAATCCGCAACATGATCGTGATTTATCCTGAAATCGAAGAAAACTTACTTCCTCCTCTTCGTCGTTCTGAAATAGCCGTTAACACATACGAGCCAAAACGTACTAACGAAGAAATCGCCCGTCTCGCTACCACCAATCCGGAACAACTTACAGAACCTGAACTCCTGTTTGCAGCCACTCTTACCCAGGATATTAAAACTCAGGCTCAGATATACAAATCAGCTACTAATGTGTTCCCCAACAGTTGGAAAGCGTTCAATAACGCAGGCATGACCGAATTGAAACAGAAAAACATTTCTGCTGCTGAAACATACCTGAATAAAGCCAACACATTATCACCAGATAATGGTGAAGTAATAAACAACCTTGGTGTTGTTGCAGTAGCAAAGGGAGAAACAGATAAAGCTCAACAGCTTTTCGAAAAAGCCAAAAAACTTGGTGTTAACGAAAATTACAATCTTGCCACTCTTATGATTGCCAAGGGAAAATATGCTGAAGCCGTTCATGGAATGAAGGATCACAAATGCAGCTATAATCTGGCTCTTGCCCAGATCCTTTCAAACAATACAGGTGAAGCAGCCCGTACACTTGACTGTGCTGAAAAAGATGCCCAGACGTACTATCTGATGGCAATTCTTGGTGCTCGTACAGCCAACACCTCTCTTCTTTATGAAAACCTCGAGAAAGCTGTTAAGGCCGATGCTTCACTTAAGGGTGTAGCCAAGACCGACAGGGAATTCATTAAATATTTTGAAACCCCTGAGTTCAGCAAAATCGTTGAATAATTTCTGAATCACACTTGTCACGAAAGAGGCCACCTTCGGGGGGCCTCTTTTTATTTAACAATTTTTGCCCCAATATCAATGGCATTCAACAAATTGTCCTTCTCTAAGTCATCAGTATACAGAAATAAAGAAACCACGGCCGGCTTGCCGTGGTTTCTTTTAAATACCTGAAACCTATAATCTACTGAAAAGGCGGGTATTGAACTCGAACATTTGCTAAAACCGGTATGCTATAGCGTTGATATTCATGCCGGCTCCAACAGAAGCAAACAATACCAAATCACCAGGGCTCACAGCATGCTCCTGTCCTGAAGTCTTTCTTAATACCTGATCGAGGAGCGTTGGTATAGTTGCCACCGAACTATTACCCAACCTGTGAATATTCATCGGCATCATTCCGTCTGGTGCAGCACGTTGGCCATAGAGCCTGTAAAACCTTTTAACAATTTCCTCATCCATCTTTTCATTTGCCTGATGAATAAAAATCTTTTTCAAATCGTGTATTCCAAATCCGGCATTATCCAAAGCTTGTTTCATTGCACCGGGGACATGCAATAAGGCGAATTCATAGAGCTTCCTTCCATGCATCTTGATATACCTTATCTTTGGATCAGCATCAGGTGAGTAGCTTTTCCCGAGATAGAGGTATCCGGATTCCTCAGATGTAAAGCTAACATTTGAAAATGCCATAATTCCCTTGCCTGTTTCTGTCGATGCCTCAAGTACGCATGCTCCTGCCCCGTCAGCATATATCATGGTATCTCTGTCATGGCTATCAACAACACGTGAAAGTGTTTCTGTACCAATGACGAGACATTTACGGGCAGCTTCGCTTTTAATAAAGGAATTGGCAACTATCAAACCCTGAACCCACCCAGGACATCCAAATAGCAAATCAAAACCGACACAACCAGGATTGATAATCCCAAGATTATGCTTAACCCTGGAAGCGATACTTGGAACCATATCAGATTGAATTGTATGCTTAATGACATCTCCAAAATTATGAGCAACTATCAGATAATCTATCGTCTCCGGATCAACACCTGAGTCAACTATCGCTTCACGGGCTGCTAAAGTTGCTAAATCAGATGCCTGCATGCCTTCTGGAGCATAACGGCGTTCATAAATTCCGGTAATGGCTGTAAATTTCCCGGCAATTTCATCATGAGTACCTGCCACTCTATTCCCATCAATATCCATAAATACATTATCCCGAAAGTCGTTATTAGAAACTGTAATATTTGGGACATACGATCCAGTTCCTGTGATAACACTATTCAACTCTTTCATTTATCAATCAAATTTTGCTTTTACAAGGTAGTCTAACGCTTTATACTCAACTTTGTTTTTTCAAAACCTATAATTACGGGCATCAATGACTACAATTACCCGGCCTGTCTATACACCAGGAGGTGTTATGCGGTGGATACCATTATCATATGATCCTGAAATGATTGAACGTATCCACTCATAATCACTTCTTCGCTCAACAAAATCAATCTGGTTGGTGTCTATTATCAGAATTCGTTTCCCCGACTGACGCCTGATGTAATCAAGATAACCTTCCTGAATGCGGTTCAGGTATTCCCCGGGAATAGATTGTTCGTATGATCTGCCGCGGAAGCTAATATTCTTTAACAGCCTGTCGGTTGATGCATAGAGGTATACAAGAAGATCCGGCTCAGGCAACTGGGGGTGAATGATATGAAACAGGC